>CAZJQQ010000017.1:0-135539 GCA_964548075.1 uncultured Clostridia bacterium
GAACGCCTGGGCTAGTGAAAAATGCGTGGAAAGCCCCGTGAACGGGGCTAAGCGGTTCATCCCCACCGCAACCCAGGCGTGAACGCCTGGGCTAGTGAAGACTCGACCTCAGGCGTTGACAGAGGGTGCTCGCGAAAATCTGAAGCGCACCCCACAAAAGCGGCTCGCTGGAAAACGCTGTTCGGCGGAGCTTATGATAGACATTGACGAACGCACCGTTGGGGTGGCTGCGAGCTTTCGCTCGGGGAACATGCGCAAGAACCTGTTGACTTTTCTCGACGACTCCCAGAAGCACGGCTCACAAACCGCGCTCGCTCATCGACGCGGGCTCAGAGTCTCGCGCTGGTCCTACGCGCGTCTTCGAGCTACGGCCTTTCAGTTCGCGCGCGAGCTCGAAGGTCGCAAAATATCGAAGGGCGACCGGGTCCTGTTCTGGGCGGAGAGCAGCCCCGAGTGGGTGGCTGCTTTCTTTGGGTGTCAGTTGCGAGGCGTCATTGTTGTGCCGCTCGATTTTGAAAGCTCGCCCGAGTTCGCGAGCCGGGTACAACAGCAGGTCGAGGCGAAGCTGATTGTCTACAGCGGTGACAGAATGCGCGATTCAAATCTGGGCCTCCCGGGCTTGTTGCTTGAAGACCTCTCGGACGTTGTATCCCTTCACTCGAGTGAGCCGTATGCTGCGGAAGAAATCGCCGCCAGCGACATTGCGGAGATCATCTTCACTTCTGGCACCACAGCCGAGCCGAAAGGCGTGTGCCTCACGCATCGAAACGTGCTTGCGAACATCACCCCGCTCGAACCCGAGATTCAAAAGTACCTCAAATACGAACGCCTGGTTCACCCCTTGCGATTTCTGAACCTGCTTCCTCTCAGTCACGTCTTCGGTCAGTTCATGGGCATCTTCGTCCCGCAGTTACTCGCTGGCGAGGTATTCTTTCAAGACTCTCTGAATCCTTCGGAGATCATCGATACCGTTAGGAAGCATCGCATCTCAGTGATCGTAAGCGTGCCTCGGGTCCTCGACACTCTGCGCAACAAGATCGAACGCGACTATGAGGCGCGAGGCGAAAGCGATTCGTTCAGACGGAAGCTGCTCGCGGCCGAGGATCAGCACTTTCTCAAACGATGGTGGACCTTTCGCAGAGTTCATCGACAGTTCGGCTGGAAGTTCTGGTCATTGCTTTCAGGCGCCGCCGCGTTGTCGCCTGAAACCGAAGCGTTCTGGCGAAGGATGGGGTTCGCGGTCGTGCAGGGCTACGGGATGACTGAGGCGGCGGGGTTGATCACCGTCAATCATCCGTTCAATCTGAGCCGCAGGTCTATAGGCAAGACGCTTCCGGGACACGAAGTGAAGCTCGATGAGCGCGGCGAGATCTTAATGCGCGGCGAGAACGTTTCGCCCGGTTATTGGGGCGGCGGGCTGCGGCCAATAACAAACGAAGAAGGCTGGCTGCGAACGGGCGACGTGGGGGAGTTGGACGCGCAAGGGAATCTCTACTTCAAGAGCCGCAAGAAGGACGTGATCGTAACGGCGGCCGGTTTGAACATTTACCCCGACGATCTTGAAGCCGCGTTGAACAGTCAACCTGAGATTCGCGACAGCGCGGTCATCGGCGTGGACACGGCGCACGGAACTGAGCCGCTGGCCGTGTTACTGCTGAGAGACGAGCGCGAGGATGCCACGGCTGTTGTGAAGAAGGCCAACGAGGCGCTGAGCCCTTATCAGCAGATTCGACGATGGACCGTCTGGCCTGAAGAGGATTTCCCGCGAACCCCGACCCAGAAGATTCGCAAGCCTGTTGTGATGGAGAGAATGAAGACGGAGGAGCAGCGGAGCAGGGGAGAGGAGGGGCCCGAGGGTTCTTTTCGCGCCTCTGCCCCTCTGCCCCTTCGCTCCTCTGCGTCGTTCGTCCTTCAGCAGATCGCTCGTGTCAGTGGCGAATCGCTTGCTCAGGTGGACCCGTCGGCGAATCTTGAGATGGACCTGAAGCTCGACTCGCTTGGCCGCGTCGAGTTGCTCGGAGCGCTCGAGGACCATTATCAGGTTGACATAGACGAGGCGGCTTTCACTGCTGCTACTACGGTGGGCGACATCGAGAAGATGATTCGCGAAGGCTCGCGAGAGACAGCGGTCCAGTACGAATATCCCGGCTGGGCGCAGCGGTTTCCGGCGACGTGGATTCGGCTGGTGGTCTTTTATCTCATCCTTCTTCCGCTCACACGATGGATGAGCCGCGCGACCGTGATTGGCAAAGAGCGACTGGGTGACGTAGGCGGCCCGGTGCTTGTCATCGCAAATCACATCACGATGACGGACGCGGCGTTGATACTTTTGGCGCTGCCGGCGAGGTTTCAAAGGAAGCTCGCGATCGCGATGGAAGGCGAGGTCTTGCGCGGCTGGCGTCATCCTCCGGCAGGAACGGGATGGTTCCAGCGGTTGATATGGCTGGCGAACTATGTGCTGGTGGTGGCGTTGTTCAATGTTTTCCCGCTTCCGCAGAAGAGCGGTTTTCGAAGGAGCTTTGCGTTCGCCGGCGAGACGATGGACCGGGGCTACAGCGTGCTTGTGTTTCCCGAAGGAGCGCGGACTCAGGACGGAGAGATGAAGCCGTTCATGGAAGGCATCGGCCTGCTGGCTAAGGAGGTCAGCGTCCCGATCGTACCGGCGAGGATAGACGGATTGTACGAGCTTAAGAAGGCACGCAAGAGATTCGCTCGAAGCGGTCAAATAACGGTCACAATCGGCGAGCCGGTGAGCTTCCCACACGGCGATGATCCGGCTGGCATTACCAGGGAACTGGAGAGATTGGTCGCCTCTCTTTCCGGTTAACTCGATGAGTCAGACTACTCGCCTCTCATTGTCGAGCGGATCTCTCCTTTCTCGGCGTTAGCGGGTCGCGGTGTTGCCAGCAGTAGCCGCCGCCCTTGACCTTTCGCCGGCATGGCTTGCCTGACTTCGTTCGCGCTCCACAGATGGTGTCTGCCTCGCTCGGTGCGATCACAAGTTGTTCCGGCGGCGTGAGCGTAGCGTTTCCACGAGGCGAATGATCGCTGTTGTTGTCTGCCGAGGGTGTGACGCGGTTAGCCGTCAGATCTACCGGAGTGCCGATGAAATAGAAGGGCTCACGCGCGCTGGTGTAATGTCCGAGGGCGAATCCGATTGCACCGCACAAGACGGGAACTGCAATCAACATCGGGCGAAAGCGCCTGAAACGTGCCGAGCAGTTTGGGCAGAACGAACGAAAGTGCAGAATACCAGGGTGCTTTACCTTTAGCCGCTCACCACATTCGGGGCAGAATCTAGCTGCCGTCATCGATGGAACTCCTGCATACGCCGTCCCGGCGTCGTTCGCGCGAGGGATTTCGGCTACAGCATGGTCGTTCAGCAGTATAAATCAAATAGAGCGACGGGAGAACCAAATGAGTGAAGTGCAACCCGCCGCCTTTTGCCTTTTTCCTTTTGCCTTTTCCTTGTGATACGATACGTTTCGCTTGAGCATTACTCTGCGGCTTCGCTGGTTGGACGAGATACTCTGAACGGTTGATCTTAGCTACTTCACGAGCGTTCTGATCGTTTTTGTTGAATAAAGAGGAATAATAGTGACCCAAGAGAAGCAGCCGGGCAGCCGAGTCCTTCACGTCTTTAGTAACATCATTCCCGACCAGCCCGAAGTTGTTAGCCTGCCCCCCGAGATACCGTCGCGCCGATGGATGTACTGGCAAATGACTCTAGCCGTGACGAAAAAGGTCGTGCGCGCGCCGTTTTCAATTCACACTTATGGCGCGATGCGGCGGACCGTTCTCTCGAACGTGCTGCCCGACAACATTCTCTACCGGTATAAAGCGTACCAACGGGGCGAGTGCAATCGCTGCGGCCTCTGCTGCAAGATTCAATTCCAGTGTCCATTTTTCGTCGATGAGGGGCCTAACAATACGCGATGTTCAATCTACACCACCCCTTACGCGCCGCAAGCCTGTTTGAAGTTCCCGCTCGACCCAATGGATTTGAGATTGCTGCAGCGCGAGGTCGGCAACGCCTGCACGTTTTCTTACGAAGGCGCGCCTCAGACGCTGTCGATACTCGAGTTCGTGAAGCTGTATACGCAAGGGGTGAAGCAGCAGTTCGTCAAGCGCAAGTTGAAGGAAGCTCCTGACGGCGGCGATTGATCCGGCAAAGTACGGAGAGAACTTGTAGGGGCGTTCCGCTGTGGGTGCCTTTTACGCATTGACGAAAAAGGGGCGCCCCTGGAGAGGCGCCCCTTAAAAAGGTCGATTCTGCAGTTGTATTTCCTAATCGCCGCTTGCGCTCTTCTCTTTGCCGGGCTGGGGAACGATTCGCAGGTAAGGCTTCAGCGTCTTCCATCCGCCAGGGAACTTCTGCCTGGCGTCTTCGTCCGAGACGGACGGCACGATGATCACATCGTCGCCATCCTTCCAGTTCACCGGAGTCGCCACGCTGTACTTCGCAGTGAGCTGCAGTGAATCGATCACTCGCAAGACTTCGTCGAAGTTCCGCCCGGTGCTCGCCGGATAGGTGATCGTCAGCTTTACCTTCTTGTCCGGGCCAATCACGAAAACCGAGCGCACAGTGAACGTATCGCTGGCGTTCGGGTGGATCATCTCGTACAGGTCGGAGACCTTTCGGTCGGCATCGGCGATTACCGGGAAGTTCAGCTTCTGACCCTGCGTTTCTTCGATGTCCTCTGCCCACTTCGCGTGTGAGTGGGCTGGATCCACGCTCAAGCCGATGATCTTGCAGTTTCGTTTTTCGAATTCGGGTTTCAGCCGGGCGGCTTCTCCCAGCTCGGTTGTGCATACGGGTGTAAAGTCTTTTGGATGGGAAAACAGGACGGCCCATTTGTCACCGATCCAATCGTGGAATCGGATCGAGCCTTCGGTTGTTTCCGCCGTGAAGTCTGGTGCTGTGTCTCCTAATCGAATTGACATGATCTGTGGTCCTCTCTTTCTTGAATCAACGGCAATGCCTCGGCGCGTGCCGGGATAACTAATCGAGAATCAAATATATTCTGGTGGGTATGAAACTTCAACCCGCCGCCGCAGAGCCGATGCGTCAGATTTTCGCGCCGACGCGCCTCTGACAGAGTCTATGAAGACTTCGGGAAAATACCACCCACGGCAGTGGGTGGATTGTTCAAGCCCCGCCTACACAGGAGCGAGCCCGGGATTCACGTTTTCCTCTCCTCCTTCTCTCCCTCACGCTGCGTGGGGAGAGAGGAAAAACGGGAATCTCGCGTGCTCCCTATGTAGGCCGGGCCTGAACAATCCACCCACTGCCGTGGGTGGTATTTTCCCAGAGTCTTCATAGTCTGCACGGCAGGTCAATCCGGCAGCGCTTCGATAAGCGAGTCAACTTCTTCGCTGGTGTTGTAGAAATGAGGCGAGATCCTCAACCTGTTAGCGCGCGAGGCGGTGACTATGTTTTTAGCGCGGAGGAGGCGATGCAGCTCGCGCGGCGGATGATGTTCGTGGGTGCAGGTGACAACGCCGGATGTCTCACCGGGTAGCCGCGAGCTGACTACGTTGTAGCCTCTCGCAGTCAACCGTTCGGCAAGATAATCGCTTAAGCCGAGGAGATACGTCTCGATTTCTTCGGGACCGATTTCCAGGAAAAGGTCCAACGCCGCGCCGAGGCCATATACGCCGGCAGTGTTCAAAGTCCCGCACTCGAATCGCAACGCGCCGTCGCGGTAGTTCAAATCGTAGTCGAGATGCTGCTCGTAGTTCTTGACCGACGTCCATCCTACGACCGTTGGCTTGATCCGGTCGATCACTCGGTCAGAGACGAACAGCAAGGCGATGCCCTCGGGCCCCAGCAGGTTACTTGTGAGCATCGGCGGCGAACGCGTCGACGTAGTCGCGTTCAACGTCCAGCTTCAAACCGCCGAGGCCTTGAATCACATCCACAACGAAGATGATGTCGCGCTCCCGGCAGAACCTGCCGATGCGGGCGAGGTCAGAGCGAAAGCCCGCTTGCGAACTGGACCCAACTTATCGTCACGACGCGAGTGCGATCATCGACCTTGGATAGCAGCTCGCCGGGGTCGATGCGTCCCTCACGCTCTTCGGCGAGCTTCAGTTGAATGCCCCGCTCCTGGCAGAGGCGCATCCACGGATAAACATTCGCCGGGAACTCGACATTGCAAGTGACGACGTTATCGCCCTCCAGCCACTCGATGCCGTTAGCGACCGCGGAAATCGCGTCCGAAGTGTTTCGCATGAAGGCGATTTCGTGAGCGCGAGCGTTGACTAAGCGCGCAGCCGATGCGCGGGCTTCTTCGTACGTTTGGAGCCAGTCGTTGTAGTTGACTGCGCCGTTGCGAGTTACGTCCTCAACAAGCGCGTTCATTGCATCGCGCACTCGAGTCGAAAGCGGACACACCGCCGAGTGGTTCAGGTAGATGTATTCTTCAGTAACCGGAAAGAGAGCACGAATCGTCTGGTTCATAGCTTAAAGACCGCGCGCACTTCGCCGACGTTCTCGCCGCGCCGATTCTCAACCAGCGGCCGGTGATGCGTCGCTAGCTGTCCTGCCTCTTCCTCGTTGAGAACGCCAAGCTGGGCCAGGGTCTCCACAACTGTCGGGCCGAGGCCGCGGTATGAGCCGTCCTCCATCTTGATTGCGATACCGGCCCCGCGAGGAAATCGCTCGCACGGAAGCACCCCAACGGAGTACGCAGCCTCCGCGCCAACCTTGCAAATCAGCTTGCCGTGGCCAGCCCGGAGAAGCTCGGTGTCGAATCTTCCTTTCGTTCCACCCACCATCTCAGGGTGATTGATCATAGCCGCCACGATACGATGAGCCGCCCCAGTAGCTGGAGAGTCTGCATCCGGTGGATTGACCAGGCGAGCAAATGCGACGGCAAGCGAGCGAAGCGGAACGCCAAAGGTCGGAGCTGCGCAGCCGTCGATCGCAGTCGGAAGATTCGGGTCAATGTCAGCCATACGCGCGAACGCCGAGACGATCTCACGCTGCACCGGATGCTCAGCCAAAACGTAATCGTCCAGCGGCAGCCCGCGAAAGACCGCCGTCATGAGCATGCCGGTGTGCTTTCCCGAGCAGTTGTTATGAAGCTGAGTGAACGGCTGGCCGGAGGTCTCGAGCTTCCTTGCGATCTCCGCGTTGTACGGAGCGTGTGCGCCGCATCGCAGCGCGCTCTCATCGAGGCCGGCCCGCGCGAGCATCCCGGCGACTGTTTCGGTGTGAATCGGTTCCCCTTCGTGCGACGCGCACACGACGGCAAGCTCGCGCTCGTCGACGCTGAAATGATCAGCCGCGCCGCTTGTGATGAACGGGATCGCTTGAAGCGGTTTTATAGTCGAGCGCGTCGAAGTGATGAGACCATCGTCGCCCAGCCGCGTGATGACATGCCCGTCAGGTTCGGCAATTACTATCGCGCCGCGATGCCACGATTCGACTATCGCGCCTCGCCTGACTTCTACCAGTATCGGACGCTCGTCTTGCATTCTATCTCATCCGACGAAAGAAGCTTACTTTAGCGCACGATATTGCAAACGACAATCTTAGAGGTCTATTCAGTTGAGATCGAGAATCGAAGCGTTTCCTCAACGGCCCCGGTGAGCCATACCGCCGCGGCAGTGAGGCGCAGGCGATTCTCGCGCCCGTTACTCCACGCAAATCATCTCTGCGATCGCTCGGTACTTTTTCTCGCTGAAGCCTTCGATGATGATTATCTCTTCAGGGCGACGAAATCGTCCGTGGCGCTCGCGGTAGTCGATGATTTTTTTCGCCATCACCTCGCCGATCACCGGAAGCTTGATCAGCTCTTCAGCAGTGGCGATGTTCAGATTCAGGCAAGGCTCATTCGGTTTGGTCGGTGCGCCGGGTGTCTCGTGGCCTCGGCTTGCTGATGGGGCGTCGGCGTTGTTGTCTGTGGCGCTTTCGCCTGGCTTGCAGGATGAGATTGCAAGGAGAGCTAGGGAGAGAATAAGAAGTCTCACTTGGAAGTTATCTCGACAGCCTGCATTGGACGAGAATTCAGACAGTAGAATCCGATTGCCCCTTGACGTTAGCCGAGGGTACGGCCGGGAAAACAACATCCTGGTAGAGTTCACTCAATTCGAGCACGCAATCCAGTGAAGGTAAGTGCACGCTTGCCGAACGGTCATTCACTTCGAGGTAGCTCCACGAGCCGTCCTCCTGCTTGACGTACTGCGTGATATGCGGACGGTGCTGAGCTATCAGCAAATATTCTCTTAAGCTCGGGATAGATTTGTAGTGCGTGAATTTGTCTCCACGGTCGTACGCTTCCGTTGAGTCAGACAACACTTCGATGATCAGCACCGGGTTTGTCAACGCGTCGACTCCGCCGATCTTCTCGAAGATTGGTTGCCCGCAGAGCGCTGACACATCGCCGTATCGATAAGGCGGAAGGCTCGGCACCTTGATGCGCATATTGCCCGTGAAGACACGGCATTCGCGCTCACGCAGCGCGACACGAAGCGAAAGATGAGTATTGCTTTCGATCTGATCGTGTTGATCGCTCCCGCGGCTCATCGAGAACACCTCGCCGTTCCAATACTCGAACCTCTCATTCGTAGAGAGCTCGAGGTCGAAGTATTCTTCGAGAGTGTATTTGCGCTTTGGATGTGCTGCCATGATTCGGACTCCTCTTCAACATCAGCACCGCTGTGCGCGCCCGCGCGAGAATGATAAACGAGTCTCACCAATCGAATCAAACGCCGTACAGCTCCAGGCGAAACTCATCACCAAGCAGCGAGATTCGCGGTTCGCGGCGGGCGATCGCGTGATGCGCGCGTCTTAGAGCCGGTATTCCGCGCTCGGCTCGCTCGATGCCATATTCCTCGCTCGTGAAGACATGATGCAGCCGCGGGTTTGTGTGTTGGGTAGCGCCCAGCTCGATCGACTTGCGAGTCGTTCCGTTAGTGCGGCTTGGATTGATGAACTCGAGCCGGTCGTCGAATATCAACACTCGGGCGCTTGATCCCGCGATCGAGTAGTCGCGATGCACCAGCAGATTCGTCAGACCCTCGATAACCGCAGCGCGCGAGTAGTTCGCGCGCGCGGGGATTGGCGCTTGCTTGTCTTCTGCGCCGTTTGCCGCAGCTCGTGGCGGGCGAGTGTCCCACAGATCGACGTAGCGCTTGAGGAAGAAAAGCGCGCTATCGAAGAGCCGCGTTACATTGCCGCAGAACTCCGCGCGTTCGACAACCGGCGAGGCCGTGTCGGCGCCGGAGAATCTCGTGAGAGCGATCTGGCTCTGAGGGACGATTTGCTTTACCGCCGCGCTTCGGCCAAAGAGAAGAAAGCCGGCCAGGCTAGGCGCTATGCTCCCGCCGTAGTCCGCCGCAAGCCTCAAGTCACGCATTGCCAGCGCGGTTGGAAATCCGTCGGGTTCGCGAAACGTTTCGCCTTCAAGATCTCGGATATAGCTCCACACAAGCGCCTCGTCCACGTCTTCGACGGCGGCGGTGACCAGTGGCATGTCTTCAAGCGACGCGACGCGCGACCGGGCAAACAAAGCGGCTATCTCGCTGCCTTCAGCCTCGCGTTTGGTGGATCCGATTCGGATGAAGTAGCGATGGTCGGGCGTTTGATGCGGCGCGCGCCGGTCGTCGACCTGCAGCACGACTATGCGAGTGCCGTTGTCGAATGAGACTTTGTCGATACGGGGGAAAAGCGGCGGCTTGATCTGATTGCGGCAAATGTCGATAAGCTGTTCTTCGACCTGTTCGGGGTTGTCCAGCCCTTCGACCCGGCGCTGATCGTTGACGCCGAAGATAATGGCGCCGCCTCCGGCGTTTGCCAGCGCGACTATTTCGGCTACGACTTTGTCCGTATTGACAAGCCTGATTTTGAACTCGAGATGAGTGTCTTCTCCGCCGCGAATCAAGCCGAGCAGATCAGTTCGATCCAGCGTGCGCGAGTAGCGCCCGGTTAGTTTTTGCTCGAACAGAGAGCGCTCGGTGTCGGGGATTCGCCGCGTCGATCTGAACTTTCTCCCGCGTGCCATGATGAGTCCTCGCCTTGGTCTGGTGATCGGTTGTCGGGTGATGAGGAGAAGTCACTGCCTGCAACCACCGCGTTTGTGCAAATCCATTTCCTGGGTTGGGCCATCTGGTATCAGACATGCCGGGTTGCCTTAGCCAACACATCATTCTCAATACGAGCTATGATAGCACGCCCGCGAGCCGATTCCGAAGCTAGCTACGCAAGCAATGGCCGAGACTCTTTGAAACCTCCAGGAATACCACCCACGGCAGTGGGTGGATGGTTCAGGTGCAGCCTACAAGACGGCGGGCCGCCCCTCGGTGTTGGTTATCTCTCCCCTCGCGCCGCGAGGGGAGAGAGGGCAAAACGGGAATCTCGGGGGGCGCCCCTAGGTAGGCTGGACTTGAACCATCCGCTCACTGCCGTGGGTGGTATTCCAAGAAGGCGTCGAGCCACCATCGTTTGTAGGCTGCACCTGAACAACCACCCCGCTTACCTTCCAGCACGCCCAGTGCTTGGTGGCTCTGCATTTGCGAGCCGTTATACTTCGAGTATGAGGCGTCCTCTTCAAGAACGAATAGCCATTGCGATTCGCGCAAGCGTGCTTATCAGCATATGTGTTGTGATGACCGCCGCGAACTGTTCCACGGAGGCCGCCGCCGCCGTCCACCCTGCTCGGCGCGCATCACAACGCAAGCCGCCGCCGAAAAAGATCCCAGTTACGCCGGAGATGATCAACGAGGCTCAGCAGCGCTTGATCGATCTCGGCTATTGGATCGGAGAAGCCAACGACAAATGGGGTGAAGCGTCGCGGCACGGACTGATTGCTTTTCAAAAGGTCGAGTGCCGAAAGCGCAGAGGCAGGCTCACCATCGACGAGCTGCAAGCGCTGAGAAGCGCCGCCCGGCCAACTCCTCGCGAGCGCGGGTTCATTCACGTCGAAGTCGACCTCCAGCGCCAGGTTCTGTTCGTGGTCGACGCTGAAGGAACAGTGTCGAACATTCTTCCGGTTTCAACCGGCAACGGAAAGCAGTTTGAGATTGAAGGCGAGACTGACACGGCTGTCACTCCTCCGGGGCGCTTCCGGGTGTATCGAAAAATCGAGGGTTGGAGAAAGAGCCCGCTCGGGTTGTTATATTACCCGAGCTACATCGTCGGGGGCATTGCGATTCATGGCAATCCGTCGGTGCCCGCTCAACCAGCGAGCCACGGCTGTATTCGAATCCCAATGTTCGCCGCCGAAGAGTTCAGCAAGATGACGCCTATCGGCACTCAGGTCATCGTATATGACGGCTTGGCCCCGGCCCCGCAAGGTGTCTAACCTCCGCGCTGACTGAGTTGCCGCCGCGCAATATCGCGCAGCCCTGCGTACCACGTCTTTACAATGCGCTTCTGTAGTTAATCCCGGCGTAGAAGGCAATAACACTCGTCGCTGCGTTGATGACTTTCTCGCGCAGTGTCGCGGGTTCCAAGACCTCCATCTTCGATCCGAAGCTCAATGCGTACTCGATCGCCATTTCTTCGACATCAAATCGCATCGATACTCTGATCCATCCATCCGAGTCCGGCGGGTCCGCCTGCTCGATACGTGCGAACCTTCCGGCGAAACTCATTCGAGGGAAGACCTCTGGATGTGCTCGCACCGTAGCCTGATAGCGAGGGAGCTGAGCCTTAAAGCTGACGGTTGACTGCTCCCAATGCTCGGCGAGGTCGAATCCTTTGGGACGAACGCAAGGTTCGTCGATCACCTCTGCGCTCAGGACTCTCGATACTCGATAGGTTCGCATGTCGCCGTCGACTACGCCGACCAGATACCACACACTGCCTTTTGCCACGAGTCCGAGCGGGTCCGCCAAACGCTCGACCGGATCACAGCCGCCGGCGCGCTCGTAGGTGAACTTGAGTTTGCGCTCTTGCCACACCGCTTGTTGAAGCACGGGCAACAGCCGCACAGCTTCGTCGCTGCGGTTCCAACCTGTGATGTCGATGTGGATGCGCTGACGTGCATGCTCGGCGTTGTCGCGATGCGCGGAAGGCAGCGCGGCCTCGAGCTTGATCATCGCCGCGTCGGAAGCTTTGGCCAGGCCGAGGTCTGCAAGCAATCGCAGGGGCTTGGTGAGAAACAGCGCTTGAATCTCGTCTTTGTTGAGCCCGGTCAGATTGGTCTTATAGCCTTCGACCAGCCTCCAGCCGCCGCCGCTTCCGCGCTCGGCGAAGACGGGAAAACCGGCCGCGCTTAGTGCTTCCATATCGCGATGGATGGTGCGGTCCGAGACTTCCAGGCGTCGCGCAAGCTCGCGCGCTGTCTGACGGCGGTGAACTTGCAGCAGCAACAGAATTGATAACAACCGATCAGCCCGCATATGAGCCTCCCAGAGAACCAGATGTTCGGACGGATGATAACTCTAGCAGAGAAATATGACAGGGGATGTCAACTAAATGGCGTATCCTGGCTTTGCGGTCCTTAGCGTCTTTGCGAGAAAGACCTTTGGTTCGCGCAAAGACGCCAAGATCCGCAAAGAAAGGACGCAAAGGAGAGGAGCGTATGAAACCACTGGAAGGTAAGATCGCAGTCGTCGCCGGGGCAACACGCGGCGCGGGCCGAGGCATCGCCTGCGCGCTTGGCGAAGCGGGAGCGACAGTCTACTGCAGCGGGCGCAGCGTGCGAGGAAACCCGGCTACTGATAATCGGCCCGAAACAATCGAAGAGACCGCGGAGATGGTCTCGGCGCGCGGAGGCATCGGCATCCACGCCCAAACCGACCACACCGTAGAGGGCGAGGTTCGGTTGCTGTTCGAGCGCGTCAAGAAAGAACAAGGCCGTCTCGACATTCTGGTTAATGATGTCTGGGGCGGGGACGCCTTGACCGAATTCGGAAAGACGTTCTGGCAGGTGTCGCTCGACAAGGGACGGCAGATGCTGGAACAAGCGGTGTTCTCGCACATCATCACCAGTCATTACGCAGCCCCGCTTCTGATCGAGACCGGTCCGGGCTTGATCGTCGAGATCACCGACGGTGACTCGTTCACCTATCGCGGCAACATCTTTTATGACTTGGTGAAGACTTCTGTCATTCGGCTCGCGTTCGCGATGGCGAGAGAACTCCGCAAGCGCAAGATCACATCGGTCGCGGTAACGCCGGGCTTTCTGCGTTCTGAAGCGATGCTCGATCACTTCGGCGTCGCCGAAGCTAACTGGCGAGACGGCGCGAAGAAAGACCCGAACTTTCGCGCGTCTGAAACGCCGTTCTATGTAGGCCGCGCCGTCGCTGCGCTCGCCGCGGATCCGAATGTGTTCGATAAGTCAGGCCGAGTGTTTAGCTCGTGGGACCTCGCTCAGGAGTACGGCTTCACGGACATCGATGGACAACACCCGATGTGGTCGAACCACTTCGAGGAGCAGTACGGCAAGCGAGTCAAGAAATGCGATGAAGCCTTCTACGATTACTGGTTCGACTCGCCCGACTTGATCGAGCTTCTGTTTCCTGATTGGCCATGAGCACTCCGCAATTCGTCCTACTTCTCCTCCGCGTCCTCGGCGTCCTCTGCGGTTGAACTGCTTCTTAACCGCAGAGGACGCCGAGGACGCAGAGGAGAAGAAGAGAAGTAAAGCTTTGCCGCAGAGGTGATTCCTCTAGTAAACTCCTGCCTCGCCGACCAAGAGACTCGGCGAATCAAACCACCCGTGAAGACGACCGATCGTTCTCTTCGGCCTGCGCCTTTGAGTGAAGTCGCGAAGGCGCCAAGAGCTTCACTAAAAAGGAGCCGCTATGCTTCTGAAAGTTGCGACGAGAGCATTCCTACTGTTGCTTGTGTCTTTCGCCCTAATCAAGCCCGCTGCGTTTTCACAGCAGCGGCAACCCGCGCCTCCGGCTGACCCGGTTCAAGAGCGGTTGCGCGCACTCGAAGAAGCGCTCGGCTTCCTTCAGCAGGCGTTGTCTAAAGACATCGACGACTTGATGTGGATGCGTGCGTTGGATGATGTTGCGGTGGTCGATAAAGTCCGCTACACCGGGCCGCCTCCGCGGGTGATTCCCAATCCGACAGGTCAGGGCGCGGGCAATCCGGTTATCATCACCGCTTACACGTTCATACCGAAGAAGTATGCGTCCGCCGCAAAGCTGCCTCTTCTCGTCTACGCCCACGGAGGCGTGCACGGCAATTTCGAATCGAGCGCGGTTCACATAGTGCGAGAGATGGTCGAGCAAGGTTACGCCGTGATCGCGCCCGACTATCGCGGGAGCACCGGCTACGGGCAACAGTTCTGGCGGTTGATCGACTACGGTGGACTGGAGAACGACGACGTGCTTGCGGGGAAGCAGTGGATGGTTGAGAACCACGCGAACATCGATCCCGAGCGAGTCGGCATAATCGGATGGAGCCACGGCGGAATGATCACGCTGATGAACATCTTCGATCACCCGAAGGACTACAAGGTCGCATACGCGGCTGTGCCGGTGAGCGATCTGATCGCGCGGATGGGATACAAGAATCAGAGCTATCGCGACTTGTTCTCCGCGCCGTATCACATCGGCAAGACGGCCGACGAGAACGTCGCCGAATACCGCAAGCGCTCGCCTGCGTGGAACGCCGAGAAGCTCCAGACGCCGCTGTTGATTCACACCAACACCAACGACGAAGACGTTAACGTGCTGGAGGTCGAGCACTTGATCGCGGCTTTGAAAGCGGCGGGGAAGCAGTTCGAGCACAAGATCTATCAGAACGCTCCGGGCGGGCACGCATTCAATCGGCTGGACACGAAGCTGGCGAAGGAGTCGCGCGCGGAGGTGTATCGATTTCTGGCTAAGTATTTGAGTCCGCCGAATGCTGTGAAGTGATGGTGAGGATCTCAATTTGAATGTTTGGTGTGATTGGTCTTGTCTTGCTGACCTGTCAGGGCGAGAATGAAGTCACACATCTGATTAGGACGAGCGAGGACTACATGTCGGCTAAAACAAAACGGCGCTACACTCTTGACGAATACCTGGCTCTAGAACGCGAGTCTGACGCGAGGCTCGAGTTCTGGGACGGTGAGGTGTTCGTGATGAGCGGCGGCACGCTCGGTCACGAGCGGGCCATGGGGAATGCGTTCGATCTGTTTCGCATTCAACTACGCGGCAGTGAGTGCACAGTCTTTGGTAGTAACATGCAGATCAAGGTGCCGACAGCGCCGCCCTACCGCTATGCCGACGGCAGCGTAACGTGCGGGAAAGTTGAAGTCGAAAGATTCAACGGGAACGATCTGCTACTGAATCCAGTCCTGATCTATGAAGTCCTCTCGGCGAGCACTGAAGCGTATGATCGCGGCGACAAGTTCACGCACTACAAATCGATCGCAAGTCTTCGCGAATACCTGCTTATTGCTCAGCACCGGCCACACATCACGCATTTCGTGAGGAACGATGATGGCACCTGGAGCTACTCGGAGGTGAATGGCCTTGACGCGAGTCTTTACCTACCGTCGTTGGGTGTGACTTTGAGGCTCAGCGATGTCTATCAGGATGTCGAATTCCAGAGTAGTTCGGGCCCAACGGCGGTGCTTTCAGAAAAGCTCGATTGACCCGAAGGCGGAAAAGCGTTACAGCCTTGAATAGTAAGCTTCCCCCGCGCAGGCGCGACAGAGGGTGCGACCGTCCCGTAAGACTTCGCGGTGGTCGTTGACTCCTTCGCCGCATTCATCGCATTGCACCCTTGAAACCGGCCTCCCAGGCTGATCCTGAGGCGGCACGTCCACGCGAACTCGTTCGACTTTGAATAGCTCTTCTTCGGGCAGCAGCTTGTAGGCGCGAAGCTGCCGTTCGTATTTGTTCTCGATTTCGGGGAACGCGCAGTTGGCCGCTTCGCGTGACGAGTCGAGCGCGACTACGCGGACAGCTTCGCCGGTTTTCACGTTGAGGAAGGTTGCAGCGAGCTTGCCGTAGTCGAGGAACTTCAAGGTGCGCTTGCCCAGCCTGCAGCCAGTCACGGTGTTGACTGCATCGGCGGCGCATCGGTCGATCTCAACGAACACGATCAGGCTCTTGCGATCCGCTCCCCGTGGATCTTCGACGCCGACAGCTCGGCAACCGAGCATCGCCATTCGCACGCCGAGCACTTGGCCCGCGCACATGTGCCCGTGAGATTGTTCGGCGCGGTCGAGAAGTTCGTCGAGCGTTTCCATATGCGAGAGTATAGACCACAGATGGCGCGGATTCGACGGATTCTGCGCGGATCAGCACATATCCGTCGAATCCGCGTCATCCGTGATGGTCTATTGAGTCTAGTCGTAAAGAAGATAAGGCTCGCGTCGCTCATTGAAATTCTTCAGACCCTCTCGCCAGCCTTCTTCGATCTGAGCCACATTCGTTCCGGCTTCGATCTGCTCACGAAGCCGTGAGCCTCCGTTGATCACATCAAACGGCAGCTTGTCGTAAACGTATTCGTAAGGCGGCTGCTTCCACTGGAAGCCATCGGGATAGAGGCGACGGATCGCGCTGATGATCGCCACGCCCGTGATGACAGCTTTGAATGAACCGCGATCGGTGATGTGAATCTGAATTCCACCGCAAAGCTCACCGGCGAATTTGTGAAACGCCGGTTGGAAATGAAGCGGACGAAAGACGACGCCGGGCAGTTTGTCTTTTATCAATACCTCGCTCAACTCGTCAGGCTCGATGTAAGGCGCGCCGATGATCTCAAACGGACGAGTCGTGCCGCGGCCTTCGGACACGTTCGTGCCTTCGAACATAACGCTGCCCGGATAGACGACCGCCGTGTCTACTGTCGGCATATTCGGCGAAGGCATCACCCATGGCAGGCGCGTGTCTTCGTACCACATCGACCGGCGCCAGCCTTCCATCTTGACGACCTCAAGCTCGGAATCGATCCCGAACTCGCGATTGAACATCAGCGCCAGCTCGCCGATGGTCATCCCGTGACGCATCGCAATCGGGAACATCCCGACGAACGATTGAAACTCAGGTTCGAGGATGTTGCCTTCGATCTGAATACCGCCTATCGGGTTGGGCCGGTCGAGCACGATGAATCGCTTGCGGCATTCGCGCGCCGCCTCCATAGCGAACGCCATGGTGTAGATGAACGTGTAGACTCGGGTGCCGACGTCTTGGATATCGAAAACAAGAACGTCAACATCGGCGAGCATCTCGGGAGTGGGCTTGCGTTCTTCACCGTAGAGAGAATAAGCAGGCAGCGCGGTTCGGGGATCGCGAAACGTCTGCCACTCAATCATGTTGTCCTGGGTTTCGCCGCGAATGCCGTGTTGCGGACCGAACAGACCAGTGAGCTTGATTTGAGGGTGCTGATGAAAAAGATCGGCGGCGTGTTCGAAGCGCGAGTTGATGGAAGCCGGATTGACGATCAGCCCAACTCGCGAGCCCTCGAGCAGGCCAACCTTTGATTCGAGGAGTATTTCGAGTCCTGTCTTAACCATTAAAGGTCTACAAGCATCTGCGCGAGAAGCGGCCACGAAGTCACCAAGACACGAAGAATCACAAAGGGTCTTGGTGCGGCTTCGGGTCTTGGTGTCTTCGTGGCAATCCTTTCTCGGGTATAGGCTACCCACACAGCACCGAACCGCCGTTCACATTGAGCACTTCACCGGTGACGTGGCTTGCGAGGTCAGACGCGAGGAAGAGAATCGGCCCGGCAATCTCCTCAGGCGTTGCGACCCGGCCGAGCGGGATCAATTCGCGAATCTTGCGGCGTTGTTTCGGATCGTTCATCGCATCCTCAGTCATATCAGTCGCTACCCACCCCGGTGCTACACAGTTGACCGTGATCCCGCGAGGGCCGAGCTCAGCCGCCAGCGACTTGGTCATCGAGATGATCGCGCCTTTCGTCGCGGCGTAGTGCGAATGAAACGGCTCGCCTCGCTGGCCTGCGGTTGAGGAAACCAGGATCATCGTCCCTCGCCGCTTTTCGATCATCACCCGAGCCGCCGCGCGGCAGCACGCGTAGATCGACTTGAGGTTCACATCGATAGTCTCGTTCCATTCGCGCTCGGTCATTTTCTCGATCGCGGCTTCTTTCCAGATTCCGGCGTTAGCTACGAGAATATCTACTGAGCCGAAACGAGCGATGGTTGTTTGGACCATGCGGTCGACCGCCGCGACCCGCGAGACATCCGCGCGAACCGCCCTCGCTTCTGCGCCAAGCGTCTCACATTGGGCTGCGACTTGTTGGGCTGCCTTGCGATCGTGGTTGTAGTTGATCACCAGTCCGCGTACGCCCGCCTGAGCGAACTTGATCGCGGTCGCCGCGCCGATACCTCGCGACGCGCCGGTGATGATCGCGACTTTACCTGTGAGAGTGATCATTGGTCACGGGTGAGCCGGAAGGCATGTTCGAGTCAGTACCGCGAGCAGTAGCGATAAAGTCTGACCGGGCGTACTGACCCGATCATCAATCGCCGACGGCGGTCGCCAGATCCGACTCAACCACTGCGCGATGGATCGGCTCTTCACGAGGAAGAAAGTAAGCCAGCACGGCAGTGACCATCGTAACTGCCGAAGCGACGATCAACACATTTCGAAAGCCGAACGCCGGCACGAAATTCGAAAGCGCCTGAGGTGCAAGTGCGCCCACTCCCCAGGCGGCTCCCATCATCAATGCTGAGACGGTGCTGGTCTGGCCGGGCACCAGCTCTTGAGCCATCGCCACGATTACCGGAATCGTCGACAGCAACATGAATCCGCCAAGCCCCAAACAAACGATGCTCAACGGGCCAGTCGTCGCGAACGCGCCCATCATCAACGGCCCTGCCAGCAAGCCTGAATACAGGGTGACCGCGCGGCCGGAGAACCGCTCGGCGGTGAAGCCGCCCGCAACTCCTCCGATTCCTCCCAGCAGTAGAAACACTGTCATAACGTTGCCGGTCTCCGTCAACGCATAGCCACGGTCCTCGAGCATGAAGGGCAGGTAGTTATTGGTCGTCATCTGCAAGCCTGATCGGATGACCGTGATCAGGTAAAGCAGAGTGAGCGGCTTCCAGGCAGTGCGCAGCGCGGCGAGCAATTGCCACTTGATCTTCTCGACGCCCGGCGCCGATGATGTGTGCGCCGGAAGCGGCGGACATACGCGGTAAAGGATGGCTGACATCACCAGCCCGGTTCCGATTATGTAATACGAGTGCTCAAGGCCGTACGCGGAGACGACTCGCGTTATCACCAGCGGGCCGACTGCAAACCCGAGCGTGCCCACCGCCGAGAACAGCGCCATACCGACTCGGCGGCGATCACTCGCCGCAGTGGCAGCCATCGCGGCGCCTTGTGGGTGGAACGAACCGATGCCGATGCCGCCGGCTACCAACAGAACGATCAGAATTCCATAAGACGGCGCGAGCCCGATCATCGACACGAAGACGCCGGTGATCGCCGGGCCAAACACCGCGAAGAACCGCCTGAAATAGCGGTCCGAGATGAACCCGTACACCGGCTGCATCAGCGACGACGAGATCGCGTAGAGCGGCGCGAGCCAGAAGACTTGGGCTGCGGTGAGACCGAGCTTGAGTTTGATCAGAGGCAGGAGCGGATAGATGATGCTCGAATAAGAGTCATTGACGAAGTGCCCTGCGCACAAGGCCGCGAGTGTCAGCTTATCTCTTCTGCTCATGATGGCACGAGGACAGTTGAATAGGCGCCGCCGCTACGTCTTGACAGCCACCGCCTCCCGAGCGCGGGACGCTACCTTCTCGCGCGCCACAGCGGTGAAGTGGTTGAACAGCGCCTGAGACAGCAAGTCATCCTGCCAGCCGACCTCGGGGTGCCATTGCACGCCGAGGACGAACTGATCGGGCCGGGTGTTGATGACCGCTTCGATGACCCCGTCGGGCGCCCAGGCTATGGGTTCCAGGTCGCGGCCCACGATGTCGATGGCCTGATGATGATGGCTGTTGACGGTCGTGTGAGTCGAATCGGCGAGCCTGGCGATAAGCGAGTCTTCGGTGATGTTAATCGAGTGCGAACGCCGCCAGAACAGATCGCCTTGCATGTGCTTGAGCGGCTCTTTGACTTCGCTGTCTATGTCCTGAATGAGCGTACCGCCGCGATAAACGTTGAGTGATTGAATGCCGAAACAGATCGCGAGCACCGGCAGTTGTCTCGCTTCGGCCGCCGCCAGCAACATCATGTCAGTTTCGTCTCGACGGGGGACAACGGGTCCGAGTTTCGGTCTCGGCTCCTGCCCGTAACGAAGAGGATCGACGTCGTTCACCGCGCCCGAAAGAGCAATTGCGTCGACATGCGCCATGACCGATTCGATGTAATCGGTTTCCGCAATCAACGGCAGGAGCAGCGGCGTGCCTCCCGAAGCATAGATCGCTTCGGCGTAAGTCTCGCGCAGCTCGTAGTAGAAAGTGTTCCAGTTATACCGGCAAGGTATGCCGATGATCGGCCTGTATTCGCTCAACTCAGGTTCCTTTCAAGTATGTTTACACCAGGGAACGGCCGTCCCCGCGGGGTTCTTTTCTGAGAGCAAGACTGAGGATAGCCTGAGGCCCGAGACACTGTCAATTCTACGGAAAGGACCAGCGCTTCTCGCTGCGGCGTTATGGCCGCTCGATGAAAACTATTGTGGAGTTGGTTTGGTCCCCCGATAATCGACCGTGACATTGCCTCGCTCCCGTAAAGGACACTCAATGAGAAAGACTTCTGTTTTCATCCTCGGGACCGTGATCGCCTCGATCGCTATTTGTGCTCTTACCAGCGCGCAGTCGAGCCCGAAGCGACGCACTCCCGCTCTAACTAACGACGATCTCGGTTCGGCGCGCGAGGTCGTCCGTCCGTCCGCGGAGAGCGAGGTGCAACCTTCGGCAAGCAGAGACCCCGAAGTCGTTCGCGGTACGATCGCCTGGCATCGTGATCTGCGGCGAGCGCTCGAGGTTGCAAGAACCGAAGGCAAGCTGATAGTTGCGGACGTTTACACCGACTGGTGCGGCTGGTGCAAGAAGATGGACCAGAATATCTACTCGGATCCCGCGATAATCGCGCTGAGCAGGCAACAGGTCTTCGTCAAAGTAAACGCAGAGGACGGGGGTCAAGGTCAGAACTTCGCCGAGCAGATGGGGGTCAAGGGCTACCCGACGACGATAATCCTCGACGGACAAGGCAAAGTGCTGAATATCGCCCGAGGATACATAGCTTCGCCGCGGGCTTTTGGGGAGCTTGTTCAAGAAGCGCGAGCTCAGGTGAGATGATCTGCAGCCCGTAGGCCCAAACATCATGCGGGTTGGGGCTTCAATCCACCTGCACGCTTAGCCAGTTCGGCGATGTAAGAGGGCAGCTCTGCGAATCTGACGTACTTTCTTCCAAAGGATTGAATCTCCGAGTCCTGGACATTCACCACGAGCGGCGTTACTCGCTTATGCAGTCCGAAAGCTGCTCCCGTTTCAAATAAGACCCATGGATTGTGGATCGAGTTGTCTGTGAGAATGACGATCACTTCATCGGCTTCCCTTAACGAACGTGTGACTGACGCGGCTGCACTAGACTCTTCCGGAACCGATGTCTCCTCGACCGGGAAGACTCTAACGCCAGCCTCCTCGATCCGGCGTGCGAGGTCCCGGGCAACATCAATGTCTCTGTGGGTTGAACTAATGAATACCTTGTACGGCATAAGTCCCCCTAGCTAGCGTCTGGTCTTTGACCGTTCACTCATTCGCCTGGCCAATTGTATCAGGAATTCATCGAACTGGTTAAGGTCAATTGATTTTACGCCCTTTATTGGAGCGATTGCATCGTAGTTGACTTGATTCAGTACAGGCGTGACACGTTTGTGTTGACCAGAGACAGCTCCCATCTCGTAAATCACCCATTGTGACTTGACGCTCTTCGGCGACACGAGGACAAGCGCCTCGTCGCAGGCATCAATTCCCCGGATGATCTCGTCGAACAATATGTCGCCCCCTTTGAGATGTTTCTTGTCTAGCCAGGTTTCGGCGCCGAGCGCCTTTATCTGCTTTTCCATCTGTTCCGCTATCCAGATATCAGTTGAAGAGTGGCTGATGAATACCAGGTAAGGCCTGGTCCTGACTTTGCGCTTCTGGTGGCTCTTGGCCATTACCTTATCCCTGGCTGCTGTAAGTTATTAATTAACCGGGATCCGCAATATAATCAGTGGCGATTGTCTCAGACGGCGAGCGAAATGACAACCTTTCTGGCAACGCAGCTGCGTTTGACTCCGCCGCTCCGCGGTGTTAGGTTGCTGTTTCGCAACTCAGTTCTTTAAATCTTATTCACGAGCTTCGGGTGCCCCGAATCAAATCGGGGAGAATAGGGAAGCGGGTGAGATTCCCGCGCGGTCCCGCCACTGTGATGCTCTCGAAGCTGCCGGCTACCAGGCCACTGATCCAGATCGGGAAGGCTGCCGGCGGCAAAGATGTGCGGTCAACCTTGACCCGCGTCTGCGAGACTAAGTCAGGAGACCTGCCCGAAGCCTTTGCGAGCCAACTGTTCTCCGCGAGAGAGAGCGAGGCGCGCAGGAGCACCTTCGAATCAGCTCCTGCTCGACCCGCTACGCGGAAGGGTCGGCAGGAGCTTTTCTTTTGCGCGCACTCAGATTCAACACCGCGGATTGTGAATCATCGACTCGGCTTCGATCGTTCGTAAGCCTGCTATTGCACTCCGTTCTTCTGGTCACGCTGGCGGTTTCCGCTTCATCCTGCTCTTCCAGCAAAACGTCACCTTCTCCCGCGAGAACCGTCACCGATGAACGGGATCGCAGCGTTCAAGTTCCGGCGCAGCCTCAACGAATCGTGTCGCTTGCGCCTTCGATAACGGAGGTCTTGTTTGCCCTCGGCGCCGGCGACCGCATCGTTGGGGTCACTTCGTATTGCGATTATCCGCCGGAAGCGCGGCAGAAGACGCCCGTGGGCGATACGCTGAAGCCAAGCGTGGAAAAAATAGTCGCGCTCAAAGCCGATCTTGTCATCATCTCAACCGCCAGCCAGGTCGAAGCTTCGTTTCGAAAGCTCGAAGAATTGGGCATCCCGGTTTACGTCAGCAATCCGCGCACAATCGACGGAGTGATCGAATCGATCGACAAGCTGGGCGAGCTCATCGACGCTGGCGAGCGAGCTCATCAGTTGACGGATGAGTTGCGTCGCAGGATCACAACTGTTGAAGCGCGAGTCGCGGAAGGCACTCGCCCTTCTGTTCTGGTGATCTTAGGAACCGAGCCGCTGATAACTGTCGGTGGAGGGAGCTTCATCAACGATCTGATAAATCGCGCCGGTGCGCGTTCGATTTCCGCCGAGGAAAAAGCGGATTACCCGCAGTACAGCATCGAGACCGTTATCGCGAGACAGCCGGAAATCATTCTTCTGCAATCGGGCGGGAGTGAGTTGAGCGCGCGGCTGCGGCAAACGCCAGCCGCGCGCTCGAACCGCGTGTATCGCATCGACGACGACCTTCTGCTGCGGCCTGGGCCTCGCATCGTTGACGGCCTCGAGCAGCTTGCCGCGAGGTTCCATCCAGAGCTGGTCGAACCAGGCGGCGCGAAGAACTAAACGATGAGCGTGAAGGAACTGACACACAAGAGTTTCATGCGGGAGCGGCTGACAGTGCAGCGGCTGGCTATTACTCTCGCGGCGCTTGTGATCCTGCTTATCGCGGTCGGCGTGTTGTCGATTGCAGTAGGAAGCGAACACGTCGGATTTACAAACGTCATTCGAGTCATTGCAGCAGAGATAACCGGACGAGTCGCGGAGGTGTCGCCGGAGCAGAGAATCATCATCGCCGATATTCGTTTGCCGCGGGTGCTGATGGCGATCGTGGTCGGCGCGGCGCTGGCGGTGGCGGGTTCGGCTTATCAGGCGTTGTTGAGGAACCCGCTTGCCGATCCCGGAATACTCGGCATTTCAAGCGGCGCGGCGCTGGGTGCGATCAGCGCGACAATCTTTGCGGAATCGCTTCCGATCAGCCGGCCGGTATCGGCGTTTGCCGGCGCGGTTATCACGATCGCAGTCGTATATGCGTTGGGGCAGGGACGTCGCGGCAGCGGAACGGAGAGACTGATACTGGCGGGCGTGATCATCAACGCGCTGCTTTCGTCGGTTGTAATCTTCCTCGTCACCAGCGCCTCGGGTGCTCGTCAACGAAACGTGCTCTCGTGGTTAATTGGCGATCTGAGCGGCGAATCCAGACTCCTGTTGCCGGTTGCGGTGTTCGTCTTGATCGGCATCGGCGCCGTGTATGTGAACGCGCGAAGTTTGAACTTGATGATGATTGGCGAGCAAGACGCGCTCGCGCTCGGAGTTGAGGCAAGGCGAGTCAAGATCGCGGTTTATCTGGCGGCGTCGCTGTTGACGGGCGCGGCGGTTGCGGTAAGTGGAGCCATAGGATTTGTCGGCTTGATCATCCCGCACGCGGTGAGGCTTGTCGGCGGAAGCGACAATCGGCTGGTAGTGCCTGCATCGGCGCTAGTCGGCGGCGTATTTCTGATGCTTGCCGACACTATTGCTCGAACGGCTGTCGCGCCGCGCGAGTTGAACATCGGAGTGATCACATCGCTTGTCGGCGCGCCGGTTTTTGTCTATCTGCTGCGAAGGACGAACTGATTGGTCAATGGCCATATAGGTCATATAGGCCATATAGGTCATATAGGCATGCTTCAAGTACGCGACATAGAATTCAGCTACACGAAGCCGGTGCTGAAGGGTGTGTCATTCGCCGTCGCCGGTGGTGAGTTGCTCGCGGTGCTTGGCCCCAACGGTTCGGGTAAGAGCACGCTAATCAAGATTATTGTCGGAATGCTCAAGCCCGAAGGCGGTTCCGTATCAATCGACGGGCAGAACCCGGCTTCAATGTCACGGCGGGATGCGGCGCGGCTCATTGGCTATGTCGCCCAGGAATCAGCGGTGCGATTTCCGCTGACCGCTATGGAACTGGTCCTGCAAGGGAGGTTCGCGCAAGGAGGGCTCATCGGATTCGAGAGCGAGCGCGACGTCAGCGAAGCCGAGTGGGCAATGCGAGTGACTGAAACGACGGAGTTCGCCGCGAGTCCTGTCACCGAATTATCGGGCGGTGAGCGGCAGCGCGTGATGCTGGCTCGGGCACTCGCCGTTAGGCCGAGGCTGCTGGTGCTCGATGAACCGGTTGCGAATCTGGACGTCTCGCATCAAGTAAAGATGCTTGATCTGGTGCGAAGGCTTACCAGCGAAAGCGAGATGTCGGCAATCGTCGTAACCCACGAATTGAATCTGGCGGCGGATTTCGCAACGAGCGCGTTGCTATTGAAGTCAGGCGAGATGATTGCGGTTGGGAAGCCTCAGGACATCATGACCGAGTCGCTGCTGCGGAGCGTGTTTGAGACGGACCTTATGGTTGATGAGAATCCCGCAAGCGGGTCTCCCAGGGTAACGCTTATCCGAAGGAAATCCGAGATCTCCGATTTGAGAATCTGAATTCTCAAAATAAGTTGAGAATTGGAATGTAGAACAAGTTTGTTGTTTGCCAATCTGGATCGTCGTGCGGGGAAGGCGGTGAGAAGCCGCCACTGTCCCGCAACTGTGATGCGCAACGAAGCCGGCATCGTGCCACTGCCTCAAGCGAGGCGGGAAGGCGGCGGCGTAGGAAGATGGTCATTTTCCATTTGTCATTTACCATTTGTCATTGGTCATTTGTCATTGGTCATTCGTTCTCCAAATGACAAATAGAAAATGGAAAATGGTAAATGACTCGGCGCTAAGTCAGGAGACCCGGCCGGCGATCTGCGGAGATAACTCTTTCGCGGAAAGGAGCAATTCCATGCTTAAACGATTCGCTGTAGCTTTTGCAAAAACTCTCAAGTCACCCTTCCAACTTGTCACTAGTCAGCGGATGAAGCGGCAGAGGAAGACTTGCCTCGCTTCATCACGGGCGCGTTGGTCGCGTTTGATTTCACTTCAAGTGGTTGCCTCGATCCTCGCAGTCGCTGTAAGCGCGAGCGGCGCGTCTGATCTCAGCCGCGTTGAAGGTAACGTGAGTGACCAGTCAAACGCCAAAGTCGGCAGGGCGCGCGTTATGCTTCGCGACGCCGCCGGTGTGATTCAGTATGAGACTCGCACGGACGAGGACGGGCATTTCTCACTGTCGAATGTTGCCGACGGTAGTTATAGGGTGTCGGTTGAATCGCCGGGCTTTACACAAACGCGCGAGATCCGTGTTGAAGTTAGTGGAGGTATAGCGAGGACAGTGGAAGTGCGGCTCGATGTTGCGGCGATCTCCGATCAATTGGTGATAACGGCGACGCGGACGCAAACTGCCAGCAGCGAGTTGGGCGGTTCCGTTTCGGTGATCTCAAGTGATGACCTGAAGCGTAGCAACCAGTCACTGGTCTCGGAGGCGTTACGTTCGGTGCCCGGCCTTGCCGTCGTGCAGACGGGGGGGCGCGGCGGCCTTACTTCCATCTTCACGCGCGGCGGCGAGTCGGATTACAACAAGGTCTTGATCGACGGCGTGCCGGTGAATCGCGCGGGCGGTGGGTTTGATTTTGCGTTTCTAACTTCGGAGAATATCGAACGTATCGAAATCGCGCGCGGACCGCAGACCGCGCCGTTTGGCTCGGACGCGGTGACCAGCGCAATTCAACTGATCACCAGGCGCGGCTCGACTTCCATACCGGAGTTTGAAATCTCTGGCGAAGGAGGAAGCTTCGATTCTCACCGCGAAACTGCGCGGCTTTCGGGGCTGGTTCGATGGTTCGATTACTCCGCGAGTTTCGGCTATAGCGCGACCGACGGTCGAGTCCCCAATAGTGATTACATCAACCGCTCGGCGTCTGCGAACCTGGGCTTTCGTTTCACTCCGGCGGTTGAACTGAGAATCACGTCGCGCTGGAATGACAACACACTGGGAGTTCCAGGCCCGACCGCGATATTGTTTCCGGACCCCGATGCGCGGCAAAAGCATCGCGACCTCGCGCTCGCGGCAACGCTGAACATCAGGACGACCAGCCGGTTCCACCAATTTGCGCGATTCATCTACTCGGAGTTCGATACCGACAATTTCGACCCGGTCGCGCAGGATCTGACCGTGCCGGGGACGCCGCCGCTTCCGCCCTTCTCGTTCGGCGCGGACTTCGCGTCCGCCTTCAAGGACCATCAAAAGCGCAGAGGCATTCATTACCAGGCCGTCGCCGCGATCAACAACTCTAACTTGCTGACTGCCGGACTTGATTTCGAGCACGAGTCGGCAGTAATTGACAGCAGCAATGATTTCTCGAGCGCTCGCGTATCGCCCGCGAGAAACAATCTGGGGTTCTACGTTCAGGACCAGGCGGCGTGGGGAGAGCGGCTCTTTCTGACAGCGGGAGTGCGCATCGAGAACAACTCAGGCAAGGTGCCTGATGATTTAAGAAACGTGCTCCTGTCCCTGGGATCGAGCGCACCATCGGGCGATGTCGGATTCGGATTTGCCGCCAATCCAAAGATTGCCGTATCGTTTCTCGCGCGCAGGCATCGTGAGAATGCGGCGGCCGGGGCGACCAGATTCAAAGCTAGTTTCGGAACGGGCATCAAAGAACCAACGCTTGACGAAGCGTTCGGCCCCAGCATATTCGCTCTCGGCAATCCCGGTCTTGATCCGGAGCGCACCATCGGCTTCGATGCGGGCATTGTGCAGGAGTTTTTTGGCCGCCGGCTCAGCGTGGACCTCACTTACTTCGACAATCGATTTCGCGACCTGATCATCTTCGAGTCAACCGCTGCATCCGAGCCAATACGGCTGCCAGATGGAACGTTGACGAACTTCATCAACGCCGATCGGGCTTCGGGCCGTGGTGTTGAGCTTACTGCAAACGCGCGGCCCGGCGGGGCATTGTCGCGGTTGCGCTTGTCGTTTAGCTACACTTACCTGCGCTCGCAGCTCGATCGTGCGGCTGATGTGCTCACGTTTCTTCCGCCGACCTTCGCTGGCGTGTTCGTGCCCAACCCTGAGCTTGGGCTTCCGCTATTGCGCAGGCCGAGGCATTCGGGCGCATTCGAGGCGGGTTGGGTTGATCAGCGATTCGATGCAACCATTGATGGGTCGATCGTCGGCCAGCGGCGAGACTTCACTCCTTTCCCGTTTGCGAAGTTCGATCCGTCCGGCAAACCGATTTTTAGCGATGGGTATGCCAAGCTCAATGCAGCCGGGTCATATCACCTGAATAACTCGGTGAGCCTTTTCGCTCGCGTTGAGAACCTGTTGAATCAGGACTATCAAGAGGTGCTCGGCTTTCCCGCCTACCGCTTGAACTTCAGCGCCGGTCTGCGAATTAGAGTCGGAGGACGGAGGTGACGAGACGCAACTCAACTCTGAGCCCATCAGCCTCGCCGACTTCAGAGTCATACGCAGGCTCGTGGCAGAGGGCGACTAGGCGGTTTGACTTCGAGCGCCTTCGCGCTTGAGCATTCGCTGATACATCTCGCGCAGGCGGAGGGCCAGTTCCAGCCGCTTGCGCGAGAGGCCCATCAGTTTCTTGTTGCCTCGCTGACGGGCAGCTTCGAACGCCGCGCGTAGAGACTTGATGTCGTCCTCTTGCGCTCGCAGTCGCTCTATGAAGTACTCTTCGGGCATACCCGATACAACCTAATCAGTCGGTTCTTTTTGAACTGAGGGGTGAGGCCAACCAGTTCCAACTTCTATCGTCCACTGTTTTGGGGCGACTTTTCTCAGCCGTTATCATACCTAACGGACTCCTGTATGAAAACGTCAATCAGCGTTATCAAAACTCGGGTTTCTCATTGCTGGGCCGCTTCTTGTCGGTCTCGCTCACGCTGTTGACCGGCACTGCGTAACCATCGTTGCTGCGCTTGGGAACGCCCAACTTCTTAAGCAAGGGGGCCGAAGGCAACCCGGTTTGCGACAGCCCGTTCTTAGCTTGAAACTCCTTCATCGCGTCGATGGTGGCGTCGTCGTATAGCCCGGAAGCAGGGCCGTCCATGTAGCCAGCCTTAATCAGGGCGTTTTGTATTTCGGTGACGCGTTCGACCGGAATGCCCGGCGCGGGCCGGGGAGCTGCGGAAGCTATTATTGCCTGAGGCTCGTATCGAGTCCGGCTGCGTCCGCGAGAGCGAGCGAGGCGACGACCGCGCCTCCCGCGAACTGCGTACGTCTTGCGCGGGCGCTTCTCGCGGCGCGAGAGTGCTCGGCTCGGGCGGCCACGACGCGCGTCTCGCTTAACGCGGCTACGAGAAGTTGCGCCCTTTGAGCGGGACTTCTTGGCAGAGGCGAGGTCGGCGCTTACAAGCGTCATCAACAACGCCAGCGTTAGAATGAAGACCCAACTTCGCCGCATGGAGCGTCCTCTTCTTTTGAAACAACTGCGGGAGAATTCCTGGTGCACTGAAAGGCTGGGGCGAGCCCGGTGGAGGATTATATCACTACTCTCGAAGCTATCAAGGTCCGCTAGTTAGTTAGTCCTATCGAGCGCTTTCATGCTTTAATTAGAGGACTCACGACTGGAGGAGAGATGAAGGTCATCATAATAGGGGACGTGGTTGGCAAGCCTGGCCGCAAAATCCTCGCCGCGACCTTGAAGAGATTGAAAGAGCAACACGAAGCCGAGTTTGTGGTGGCCAATGTCGAGAACGCTGCGGAGGGTGCTGGTGTAATCCCGAAGGTGGGAGACGAGATCCTGAACGCCGGAGTCGATGTGATGAGTTCCGGCAATCACATCTTCGACAAGAAAGAAGTCATCCAGTACATCGAGAATCAACCGCGTCTGCTCCGTCCAGCGAACTATGCGCCGGATGCTCCCGGGCGCGGGCTATGGCTGGGCTCGACCGCATCAGGCACTCAGGTAGCGGTCATCAACATCCAAGGCCGCATATTCATGCCGCCGACCGATTGTCCGTTCAGAACCGCCGACCGCTTGTTGACTGAGATCGGCAATCGCGCATCGGTCATCATCGTGGATCATCACGCCGAGGCGACTTCCGAAAAACTGGCTATGGGGCGCTATCTTGATGGGCGAGTCTCGGTAGTCGTCGGCACACACACTCACGTTCAGACGGCGGACGAGCAGATACTGCCGGGCGGCACGGGCTACATAACTGATCTTGGAATGACCGGACCTTACGACAGCATAATCGGCGTCGAGTCGCAATTGGTGATCACGCGTTTCGTGCGAGGCTTGCCGATTCGTTACCAGACGGCAACCGAGAACCCTCAATTGCACGGCGTGGTCGTCGAGATCGACGAGCGAACTCGGAAGTCCGTTAGTATTTTGAGGCTCCAGGTCAAAGAGTAGTTTGCACAGCGCTGGTTGATAAGGCGGCAGGAGTTCTTTGGCCGCTTCAGAAAACCAAACCCGCCAGCAACTCTCCTATAAGTCTCAGGTGAACTGGAAGGTGGGAAAACCAGTCTACTTAGAATCGACTGGTATTCTCACGTATCGCTGCGGTCTAGAGTTCATCCAAGGTTCCCGGGGGAAAGGCACTCCTCCGTTAATGAACCCTGTCCCGTCACCGAAATTTATTGCAAGTATCGTGAGGCGTACCCTATAGGTTACCTGTTCCGGTACGTTCTCACTCGCAAGATGGTATTCGTATCCTCTCCAGAGTCCTTCGCTGACTTTCAGTAGGACTGTCTCTCCTGGTCCAAAGGACTTGTCTTCGGCTGATGGGCGCTGCCTGGGATGGATGAGATCCAATCGGCCATATTCGAGGCTTACGGCAACGGGAGCGCCACCTTTACCCTTATCATCTGGCATGAAAAGCGTGAAGTAGATCTCGTAGATGGGCTTTGCGGAAACATTCTTGATCTCAAGTTCCAAGTCTCGAATCCAGTGCTCCCTCTTTTGGAGATTCCTAACGGCCACTATCTCTATAGGGAGTTTGTAACCGACGTCCAACACCTCTAGAGTCCGGGGAGCAAGATCCTGTCCGTTCCCTTCGCTTTGAGCAGCATAGACATGAGCGGCTGCGATGCCGATGAGCAGCGCTAGAATCAGCGATCCGCTACTAAATCGGATCCTCATTACCATGATCACCCTTCATTCGGTCTTCTGAATCTCCATTCAAACCATCTACCACGATAGACGCGACAAGTCTAATCCAAATCCTACCGAGAGAATCCAACCCAGCCTTGGAGTGGGCTATTGAATGCGTGGATTGATAAGCTCATAACCGCCGCGGACGGCGCGATTCGGCTTGTACTGGTACCCTTGTGACCACTTGGTTCCATCATCAAAGACGATGTGGTCTATTCTGATATTGACTTGATTTAGATCGGCAAGTTGGAACTTTGCTAATGCCAAGAACTCCTTAAGGAGTCGCAAGCGGTCACTGGAAAGCGAAGCGGTAGTTGTGTCCCCAGGTTCCAGAGCCAAAGGCTTGCCGTACGTTAAGGCATCTCCAAACGCTTTTGGGTGTATCCCTATCGACAATTGGTCATAAACCATCAGCGGACGGCCGTTGACGGTAGTTTCGGGGAAATCCAATTCCACGTTAATGTAAATCATTCGCTTATTCGATGTATTCTTGATAGTGAAACTGAGATTCTCAACCCAATCCTCAACTTGTCCACCACCGCTTTCGGCTGTTAATCTGGCGTTGAATTTCACGCCAGGCGCAATCTTCACCTTCTTGACACTTAGACCGTCAAAGCCAAAGGGCTCGTTAGAGAAGTTCTTCCTTTGAATAATCTTTTCGTCTGATTTCTGCGGTAGCGGCCGAGGGTTTTTGGCAATAACCGTCTGGCTGCTTCCCAGGGTAAACCCGAGGACTGCAGCCCCTAGACAGACTGCCAGCACCATCAGCGCCTCGTTGGTGCGATGGGCCTTACGCTTTGTCATTCTCATACTGGGCCTACCTCGCCGAACTCGCGAGAACACCGTCGAGCGTGTTCACAGCAAAGTCCACTTGCTCCCGGTCCACTATCAACGGTGGCGAGAAGCGGACTGCTGACTCTCCCGCGCCCTGGATCACAAGCCCGCGATTGAAGCATTCGACCACGATCTTGTCTCTCAACTCCGGCCACGGTTCCATCGCTTCGAGGTCGCGGGCGATCTCGACTCCGATCATCAGACCCAGACCTCGAACCTGGGCGATTGCTGCGTGCTTGTCTTGAAGCTCGCGTAGTCGGTCCATCATGTAAGCGCCCATATCGGCGGCGTTCTTCATCACGCCCTTCTCGAGTATCTCGAAGGTTTTCAGCGAGGCTGCGATTGCGACCGGATTGCCGCCGAACGTCGAAGCGTGCGCGCCGACGTGCCATCGCATCAGGTCCTCTTTCGCAAGGGTGACGCCAAGCGGAAGCCCGCCTCCGATAGCCTTCGCCATGCACATGATGTCGGGCACGACGCCGAAGTGCTCGATCGCCCAGAGCTTCCCAGTGCGGCCCATCCCCGATTGCACTTCGTCGACGATAAGCACAATACCGTGCTCGTCGCAGATGCGTCGAAGCTCGGGCAGGAAGTCAGGCGACGGAACAACGTAGCCGCCTTCGCCCTGGACCGGCTCGACGACGATGGCTGCGCAGTCTTCGGGCGCGACGGTGGTCTTGAAGATCGTTTGTTCGATGTACCGAGCGACGCGACGGCCCACGCTCTCGCCCGAACGGCGCTCGAGTGGAAAGCGAATCGGGTTTGCAAAGGGTACGTGCGTTACGTCAAGCGCCTGTGGACCGAAACCTCTCCGCTGTGTGGCTCGCGATGCGGTCAAGGACAACGTGCCAAAGGTGCGCCCGTGAAAGGCGCCGCGAAATGCGATGAACTTATCGCGGCCTGTTGAATAGATCGCAGCCTTCAGCGCAGCTTCCATCGCTTCCGCTCCGGAGTTGCTGTAGTGGACTTTTTTCGCAAAGCTGCCGGGAGTTACCTGCACGAGTTTCTCGGCGAGCGCGGTCTGATGAGGATAGTAGTAATCGGTGCCGGATATGTGAACGAATTCACGCGCCTGCCGCGCGATCACTTCAGCAATTTCAGGGTGAGCGTACCCGAGCGCAGCGACTGCAACGCCCGCGTTGAAGTCAAGGAAAGTATTTCCGTCGACGTCTTCCAGGATCGCGCCGTAACCGCGCTGCACCACGAGCGGGTAGCTTCGCGTGTAGCTTGGCGAAATGTACTTCGCGTCACGGGCAAGGATTTCTTTGGCTTTCGGTCCCGGGAGAGTGGTCTTTATTTCAGGCAGAGTAGTCTTCGTAATCGTTTGCATAAAACCTCCACGAACAGTTGAACGGAGTGAGACATTCATCGCAGGTTGATTGCCTGCTCATCGTGCTTGGTTGATGAAGGGCTGGTCAGTCCGCAAAGAGGTTTCTGCGTGTCGTGCGGGGGGCGCATATGATTGTGTATCTCACTTTCGTCACCTCCCTTTTCGAGTGCTCAAATCTTAACACGTCGGGAGGCCGGCATCAATGATGGGCAGGGGCTGAGTCGGTCAACTCCTGGGTCCTGGAGGCCGGCGGCCTGTCGATTGCCTAGAGGTCAGCATCAGTTTTTCTTTCATTTTTTAGGCACTTTCTGAAAAACCTTCTTGCGTGGGTCATGCTGCCATGTTAGATTAAGTGTTCAAAAGATTTACTAGAACGGGAGCTGACTGAACGGGCGCTAAGCGAGCACCAGATTTTGACCGCGACCGGGGTTGGAGGTTTCGTAAGGGACACCGGCCGTCATTTGATAAGCCTTACAGTGCGTTGCTGAATCATCCACCGCCTCGGCTTTACGCCAAGTGCGTCTTTCTCCCTTTGCAAAAAGAATCCTCTTGCTCTGTCGGTAGTGCCCTTAGTGGCCTTGTGGGAACTGTGGACGAACGCTTTCAATGAGTATGTGTGCTCGTTGATCTCGCTGGTGAGGATTCTTCTGGGGACGTTAGGGCAGATGCAAGACGAAGCAGTAAGACCATCGATCTTTGAAGCTGCCATGAGGCTGCACGAATCACTGGACGCGAGCGAAGTCGTGGCCCGGGCGTTGGAGTTTCTTCCGGACCTGGTTGATGCCCAGTCGTGGGCGGTTTTTATCAAGACGGAGCAAACCAATCGGTTGGAACTGGTCAGAGCGATCAACGCAACGGAGCTGCCTGTCGGCCCGTTTGTCGAAATCGAACAGGCCCCTCTCCCGATAGCCCGAGCGGTTAACGAACAGCGGACGATCATTGCCGGCAGCCTCGGCGAGCAAGCGCCGTCCGGCTCATCATCCGCTGACAGTGAGCTGGCGGCATTGTGCGTTCCGTTGATAGCGAACGGCCGTCTGGTTGGTGCGGTACAAGCGACTCGCAAGAGCGGCGGGGCCGACGCCTTCACACAAGAGGAAGCGCGAATGGTCGAGTTGGTGTGCGCGTCGCTGGCGACGGCGCTTGCGAACGCAATCGACTACCACGACGCTACCCGCCAGACGCTGATAGACGATCTGACTCGTTTATACAACGTTCGCTATCTTTACCAGACGCTCGAGGGCGAAATCCGCCGAGCGCGCCGCTACGGGTCGGCGGTTTCAGTCGTGTTTATGGACCTGGACGGATTCAAGCTGGTCAACGACGCTTATGGTCACCGCGCGGGGAGCGCGACTCTGACTGAAGTCGCCCAGGTCATAACCAGGTCGGTTCGGGATTCCGACTTTGTAGCCCGGTACGGCGGCGACGAGTTCGTATTGATGCTGCCTGAGACCACGGCCAAACGCGCGCTTCAAATGGCCGAACGGGTACGGGTGCGGCTTTCGGCTCACCCGTTCAGAGGCGGCGTGGGAGCGGACATTTATTTGACGGCGAGTTTCGGCGTTGCAAGCTTTCCCGAGCATGCCACGCAGGCTGAGAAGTTGATCGAGCTGGCCGATGCGGCCATGTACGAAGCCAAGCAGCGAGACAAGAACAACGTAAAGCTCGCTGCATCCTAAGGTATTGCAGGAGCGTGAGTTGGCAGGCAATGGTCCAGGACATTCCGGCTCCAAAAGCGAAGATAATTAATGAGGTTGAGAAACCTATTTAACCCTTTTTCCAGCGATCTCGCTATAGATCTGGGAACCGCGAACACTCTCGTGTTTGCCAAAGGACGCGGCATCGTAGTCAGCGAACCTTCAATCGTAGCCATCAACAAGATAACCAATAAAGTAGAAGCCGTCGGCAAAGAAGCCAAGGAGATGCTTGGCCGAACGCCCGGCAACATCGTCGCCATCCGGCCTATGAAGGATGGGGTGATTGCCGATTTCGAAGTGACCGAGAAGATGCTCCTGCACTTCATCCGCAAGGCGCACAACGGCCGCTCGTGGGTTTCGCCGCGCGTCGTCATAGGCGTGCCTGGCGAGATCACACAGGTGGAGCGCCGCGCGGTTGAGGACGCGGCTTATCGCGCGAAAGCGTCGAAGGTCTACCTGGTGGCCGAAGCGATGGCGGCGGCGATCGGCGCCGGACTCCCGATCACCGAGCCCTACGGCAACATGATAGTAGATATCGGCGGCGGTACTACCGACATCGCTGTCATATCGCTGTCCGGGATCGTGTACTCGCGCGCAGTTCGCGTCGCTGGTAACGAGCTCGACGAAGCGATCATCCAGTACATAAAGCGAAAGTACAATCTTCTGATCGGGGAGCGCACTGCGGAGTCCATTAAGATCGAGCTCGGCTCGGCCTGGCCATGTGAAGAGCCGATTCAGATGGAGATCAAGGGGCGCAACCTGATCGAGGGCGTCCCTCGCACGTTAACGATCACCGACGAAGAAGTGCGCGAAGCGTTGGCGGACCCGATTTCAACTATCGTCAACGCGGTGAGAGTGGCTCTCGAGCGAACTCCTCCTGAGCTGTCGGCGGACATCGCGGAGCGTGGCATCGTGCTCACCGGCGGCGGCGCGCTGCTCAAGGGAATAGACAAGCGATTAATGCACGAGACAGGAGTGCCCGTATCGTTGGCCGAGAACCCCCTATCCTCGGTCGCGCTCGGGACCGGGAAGATGCTCAACGACTTCGACTTGCTCAGCCGCGTAAGCTGGGAAAACACTATGCTGCACCGCGGACTGTGAGATGGGGGGATAGGGCTTAGGCGTTGGGGGTTGGTCCCCCCCTAACCCCTGACCCCCAACCCCTATTCCTATGAGTGCCAACACCGCACAGCAGAAAGCACCCTGGATACTAGCCGCACTGTTGCTCTCGCAAGTAGTGCTGATGTCAACAAACGCTCGGCACCCCGATAGCGAGCAATCGGTCCTGCGCGTTTGGATGGTCACGGCTTTAGCACCGGTCGTGCGCATGGGTGATTCTATGCTTTCCTCGGTCAAGGGCGCCGGCGCCAGCTACATCGATGTCAGACATGCCCGTGAAGAGAACATAGAACTCCGGGAGAAAGTTGACCAGTTGACGGCCGAGCGGAACAACGCGCTCGAGCGGGCCGCCGAGCTTGATTTGCTTCGCACCCAGCTCGCTCTGCCAACACGCGCTCAGTATCGCGAGCTTGCCGCTAATGTGATCTCGCGCGACGCAAGCCTATGGTTTCGCCGCTTGACTATCGATCGCGGAACGCTCAACGGAGTCAAGCGCGACATGCCTGTGATTACAGCCGGTGGTATCGTTGGTCGAATCATCTCAGTAGGACCCAATTTCGCGATGGTGCAAGTGATTACCGACAAGCACGCGGGTGTGGGCGCAATGCTTCAGGCTTCGCGCGCGATGGGAGAGATTCGCGGGCTGGACAACGATCGCTCTGAACTGAAGAACATCTCAACCAGCGAGAGAGTGGAAGTCGGCGAATCGGTGGTGACGACCGGTCTCGATAGGATTTACCCAAAAGGTCTGCTGGTTGGCACCGTCGAGAGCATTGAAGCTGACCCAAACGCGCCCTGGCACAAGATCGTCGTCAAACCGGCAGCGCCCGTCGATCGGGTCGAGCACGTGCTGGTGCTCTTGGTTGAGCCGAAGGATTTGAGAATTGATGAAGGGAAATGAATTGCGGATTGCGGATTTCGAATTGCGGATTTGAGAAACAGCGTTGATCTGCTCCTCAATCCGCAATCCGCAATTCCGCGAGGTAGCCTAAAGAGTGCAGACCTTCAAAATCGCGCTGACCATAGTAGTTGCGCTCTTGCTACAAATGCTCCTTCCCAATCATTTGGGATTCTTTCGGTACATCGATCTGCCCCTGCTGGTGACCGTGTACTTCGGTCTGCAGCGCGCGCCCGTGCTTGGAATGGTCACGGGGATGATTGCCGGGCTAGGTGGAGACGCAGTGGGAGGAGGCATCCTCGGCGTTGGAGGATTCTCGAAGACGCTGATAGGCTATCTGGTAGGGGCCGCAAGCGTGCGGCTTTCGCTCGAGAATCCACTGGCGAGGCTGTCTGTCGTTGCCGTCGCCTCTGCCGGAAACACAGTTTTGTTTGTCGGCCTCCACCAGATGCTTGAACAAACTCTGCCTTTTGTCTCCACTTGGGCAGAGTTCGGCAAGACGATCGGCTGGAAGGTGCTTGGCGATACAGCGACGTCAGTCATTCTCTTTGTGGTGCTCGACCGGATCTTTTCTGAGCAGGCGACCGCACGGCGAATGGCCATAAAGAAGAGGTTCTATGAGTAGCACGAACCCAAGAGAGGAAGGCTTTAATTTAGAGCTGCGAGTGTACTTCATCCAGTACCTGGTGCTGGCAGTGTTTATCGCACTCGGGATTCGCTTCTACGTGCTTCAGGTCGCCCGGCACGAAGACTATCAGGCGCGCGCGGAGAACAATAGAATCCGCGAGATTCCGATTCCCGCTCCCCGAGGGGCGATATTTGACCGCAATGACAAACTGATAGTAAGTAACACGCCTGCCTTTAACGTGGTTGTTTTTCCCGAGGACATAACCGACAGGGAATACACAATCAACGCGCTTGTTGAGAATCTGGATGTCGATCGCGGTGAATTGCTGGCTGAGCTGAATGATGAGAAGCGCGTGAAGTCGCGGCCGATACTGGTGAAGCAAAACGCATCGCGCGCCGACATGGCGTGGGTCGCCGCTCATGAACTCGAGCATCCTGAGATATCGATCGACGAGCAGCCACAGCGGGTCTACAAGTATGGCAAGCTGGCCGCGCACCTCCTCGGCTATATCGGCCAGGTCAACCCGAAGCAGCTCGATATCCCGGCGTTCAAAGAAGCCGGTTACAAGGCCGGCGATATTATCGGGCAGGGTGGGATCGAAGCGGTGTATGACAAGGTGCTCCGCGGTACCGACGGAATGCGGCGGGTGATCGTTGATAGTCGAGGTGTCCCAAAGGCTGAGCTTGCCAGGATCGAGCCGGTCAAAGGTCAGGATGTAATAACCACGCTCGATCTTGACCTGCAGATGCTGGCGGAAAACCTGTTTACCTCGAAGAACGAAACCGGAGCGTTAGTCGCGTTGAATCCTCAGGACGGCGAAATACTGGCGATGGTGTCGGTGCCCAGCTTCGATCCGAATGTGTTCGCGCGCAACGTTGTCTCGACCGAGAACAGAAAGGAAGTTCGCGCCATCGTCAACGACCCGGCGCACCCGCTGTTCAACAAGGCCATTCAGAGCATCTATCCGACTGGTTCGACCTGGAAGATACTCATGGCGACTGCGGCGCTGGAAGAAGGAGTTATTACGCCCAAGAATTCCAAGATCATCTGTGGCGGTGGTCTGCAGCTTGGCAACCGATTTCTCAACGACAGCGGCGGAAATCACGGAATGCCCGACATCCACGGGGCGATCGTGCATTCGTGCGACGGCTATTTTTATCGGCTTGGGCTGAAGATGGGCGTGGATATGATCCATGATTGGGTCTCGCGCTTCGGGATGGGACAAAAGACCGGCATCGATCTTCCCGCCGAACAAAAGGGCATCATACCAAGCCGTGAGTGGAAGAAGCGCGTAAACCCGCGCGATCCCGTATGGAAGGACTTCGACACCGCAATCGCTTCAATCGGCCAGGGCTCGGTCGCCGTTCCGCCGCTGCAATTGCTTCGCGCCCAAGCAGGCATAGTCATGGGCGGCGAGTCTCATAAGCCTCACGTGTTCAAAGAGGCGAAAGCGACACAACTCGCCGAAGTGAAGTACTACGACAACCAGCCAACCGAATTGAAGCTGTCGCCGGTCACTGTTGATATTATCGATTACGCGTTGTGGGGCGTGGTGAACGAAGGCGGAACCGCTGGAGGGGTTGGCTTTCCACGCGAGTTGAACATCGGCGGCAAGACCGGCACCGCGCAAGTAATTGCCCGAGAGAAGGTCCGGACCAAAGAACACAAGGACCATTCGTGGTTCATTAGCTTCGCGCCCATGCATACCGATCAGAAACCGGAGATCGGAGTCGTGTGCATAACTGAAAACGGAGGCTGGGGAGCTTCAGCGTCAGCACCAAAGGTGAAAATAATCGAAGCGGCCTACTTTTCGAAGAAACTCGGCCGCCCGATTCTTCCTGAGCTGGTGGCGCTCAACACGCAGCCGAAACTAGAAGCGGGCCGTCCTGCTGCGGCTGCGCGCGCAGTGCCGGATCCCGATCGTAAGCGCCGGCCTGTTACTCAGTGAGTTTCAAGTGTCGAGCGGTAAGGTGCAGGCGATGCAAAGAACTCGACACCAGATCCCATTCCTGCGCCACGGCGTGGTAAGGCTTGATGGTTGATATCAGTCAAAAGAAACTGAAAGACGTAGACTGGCTGCTGCTGGTGGCGCCCATCGCTCTAACAGCATTCGGCTGCGTCGCTATCAGCAGCAGCGCGCCACCCGAGGGCGGCTATGTTAAGAAGCAAATCATCTCGCTCGGGATTGGCCTCGTGATCGCAATCGCGATCATGTTCACCGACTATCGCAAGATCGTCTTCAACATAGCGCCGTTCTTCTACGCCGCGGTCCTGGTGCTCCTGGTTCTTGTGCTGGTAGTTGGAACCGAGATCAACGGAAACAAAGCCTGGCTGCGAGTGGCTGGTTTTAGCTTGCAGCCAAGCGAGTTCGCGAAGGCCGCGACGATCTTGATGCTCGCCCGGCATCTGGCTCCACTGCGTCAGGCGACGCTTTCGATAAGAGATATTCTCATCATGGCCGCGATAGTTCTGCCGCCGGTCATCCTGATCTACAAGGAGCACGATACCGGCACGATGCTCACCTTCGGCGCAATCCTGGGGACTTTTTACTTTCTTGGTGGTATGCGCAAGACTCTGTTGGCGGCAGGTCTGGTCGCAGTCATGGTGGGGCTTGTTGCCGTTTATCAAGCGCATCTCCTGAAGCCATATCAAATCGAGCGCATCAATGTCATCCTGCGTCCCGAGGAAGCTGACCCGAAGGGATACGGCTATCAGACGATTCAATCGGTGATCGCCGTCGGCTCTGGCGGCGTATTGGGGAAGGGAATCGGGCACGGGACTCAGGGCAGACTCGGGTTTCTGCCGTTCGCTTGGACTGACTTTATTGCCGCGGTGATTGCCGAAGAGACCGGACTGGCCGGTGTGCTGCTCATGATGGTGCTTTACCTATTGCTGATCTGGCGGTTGATCGCGGTGGCGAAAGCATCGCGCGAGCGGGCAGGCTCGCTACTGGTAATGGGCTTCGTCGGATTGATAACGTTTCACATTCTGTGCAATCTTGGGATGGTCGTGGCGCTGATGCCGATCATGGGAATTCCGCTGCCGCTGATGAGTTACGGAGGGACAGCCGTGATGGCGATGTTCATGGGTGTCGGTCTGGCGCTGAGCGTTAGGATGAGGAGATTTGTGAACTAGCTGTCTCCCGTAGACCGTTAGTCCGAAGGAGGTATTGTGACAGCAGAGATTGTAGAACAAGACAAGCCGTTTGGTGTGGCTCTGGATCTCCATTCTGTGGGCCTAACTGACGAGCAATTCTATCAGCTTTGTCAGGACAACGAAGATTTGCGCCTTGAGCTCACCGCGGAAGGAGAGCTGATCATTATGGCTCCAACGGGCGGAACAACAGGATCGCGAAATGCGACGATCACCTATCAGATCACTAGTTGGGCGATTAAGGATGGCACTGGGCTGAGCTTCGATTCATCAACAATGTTCATTTTGCCCAACGGCACCAAGCGCTCCCCGGATGGTTCCTGGGTCAGCCGCGAAAGATGGGATGCTCTCTCCCAGGAGGAGCGCGACAAGTTTGTTCCACTCTGTCCTGACTTCGTTTTGGAGTTGCGTTCCGCTTCCGACAGTCTTTCGTTCCTCCAGGACAAGATGGACGAGTACATCTCGAACGGCGCGGGGTTGGGTTTCTTGCTGGATCCGAAAGCCAAACGAGCCTATGTCTATCGGCCGGGTCAGCCTGTAGAATCCCTGGACAACGCGCGAACCGTGTCTGGCGACCCGGTACTACCCGGTTTTGTTTTAGACTTGAAGGACATTTGGTGATGAACCGAAACATCAATTACCGAGCAGAACTCGATTCGATTCTCCCACTTGTTGAAAAGCCGGCTCGCTATGTGGGCGGTGAATGGAACGCAGTCCACAAACCGGCGGCCGAGGTTGATTGTCGTATTGCGCTTTGCTTCCCGGACACCTACGAGATTGGGATGAGCCACCTCGGGCTCAAGATACTCTACAGCCTTCTCAACAAGCACGAACGGTGGGCTGCCGAACGCGTCTACGCGCCGTGGCCCGATATGGAAGCCAAGCTTCGCGAGCGAGGCATTCCGCTGCTCTCGCTTGAGAGCTACACGCCGCTTCACAATTTCGACGTCGTCGGCTTCTCGCTCCAGTACGAGATGACGTACACGAACGTGCTGACGATGCTCGACCTCGGCGGCATTCCGATCCATACGCAAGATCGCGGCCTTGATGCCCCGCTGGTGATCGCCGGCGGTCCGACCGTCTATTCCTGCGAGCCGGTAGCTGACTTCATCGATGTGTTCGTGATCGGCGACGGGGAAGAAGCTTTCCCCGAGTTGGTCTCCCGCTACATCGAACTGCGAGATTCCGACATGGACCTGACACGCGAGCAGGTGCTGAAAGAGGTCGCTCGCATCGAAGGGATGTACGTGCCCTCGCTCTACCCTACTTCAGTCAGTGCGCATCACGGCCTGCTGATCGTCGATAAGCCCGACGACCCAGACCTGCCGTTCCCGATTCGCCGCCGCGTTGTCAAAGACATCAACCAGTATCCCTTCCCTTCGGACTCGCCCGTCCCCGCAATCGAAGCGGTGCACGACCGCGTCGCGATCGAGATCGCTCGTGGCTGCGTCGATGGTTGCAGGTTCTGCCAGGCCGGCACGATCTATCGCCCGGTTCGTGAGCGGGATCCGAAGCAGATCGTCGATACGATCATCGACGGCATCGAAAAGGGCGGCTACGACGAAACGAGCCTGACTTCGCTGTCGACTGCCGACTACACGTGCCTCGAACCGCTGGTCAAGATGCTTGGAACCGAGCTCGAGCGGCGCAACGTCAGCCTCTCAGTTTCATCGCTGCGCGCATCGGGCGTCACCGAGTCGCTGGCTCGCGAGATCGCTCGCGTCCGCAAGACGGGCTTCACGATCGCGCCCGAAGCGGGCACCCAGCGAATGCGCGACGTGATCAACAAGAACATAACCGAGCAGGACGTGATGAACTCCTGCTCCGTTGCCTTCGAGGCAGGCTGGTCCGCGATGAAGATGTACTTCATGATCGGGCTGCCGACTGAAACAGATGACGACGTGACCGGGATCGCCGAGCTTGGCCGAAAGGTGCGTGAGCTTGGCAGGAACAAATACAACAAGAACGTAAAGGCGACCTGTTCGGCTTCCTACTTCGTGCCAAAGCCGCACACGCCGTTCCAGTGGTGCAGGCAAGAGGACATCGAATCGATCAAACGCAAGCAGCGAATGCTGAAGGAGCTTGGCCGCCGTTACCGCATCGACGTGAAGGTGCATCACGCGGAGACATCGGTGCTCGAAGGCATCATCTCCCGCGGCGATCGCGCGCTATGCAAGGTGATCGAGCGAGCGTGGCGGATGGGCTGCCGGTTCGACGGCTGGACCGATCATTTCGACTTCCAGAAGTGGATGGAGGCGTTCAGACTCGAGGGCGTAGACACTAAGCCTTATCTGCAGGAGTTTCCGGTTCGCGAGTTTGACAAACCCGGCGCACCGCTGGTCCAGCTTCCATGGGATCACATCGACACGCTCGTTAAACGCGAGTTCAACGCGAAAGAGTACATGAAGGGCATCAAGGCGAAGATCTCCCCGCCGTGTGAGTTGCCGGTGAAGATCATCGACGGACGCCCGACCGCGATCGCTCCGTCGCACGAAGAATTCGAGCGAGTGGCGTCGCAACCATTGCTGTGTTACGCGTGCGGGCTCGAGTGCGATCTTGCTCAGTCTCGCGAGCACCTCGCCAAGGCCTATGCGCTGCACGAGAAAGTTCGAACCTACGAAGAGCGCATAGCAACGGTGAAGGAAGTGATCGAGCAGCCGCTAGTACAGTTGCAGAGCAGAGGAGCAGAGGAGCAGAGGAGCCGAGGGGCAGGGGAGATCGCCTCTGCCCCTCTACACCTCGGCCCCTCTGCGCCCGTTTTCCGGTATCGGGCGACCTTCGAAAAAGGCGAGGAAGTGAAGTACCTATCCCACCTCGACCTGACGCGAGCGTTGCCTCGCGCGTTCAGACGTGCGAAGATCAGGCTTGGCTACAGTCAGGGGTACCACCCGATGCCTTTGATTCAGTACGGACCGGCGCTCGGCGTTGGCACTGTGGGCCAAAACGAGTTGATCGACTTCGATTCACCCGAAGAGTTTGAGGAGCGCGAGTTTCTTGATCGTATCAATGCTGTCGTACCTCCGGGTTTGCGGTTCAAGTCGCTCCGGAGCTTGCCGGCCGGCACGCAGTCGCTGATCAAGGAAGTCAACCGCGCTGAGTATTTGATACTGCTCGACACGCCGGAGATCGAAGCAGCGGTTGGGAGAATCCGGGCCGAACGCGCCGAGTTCGCGTCGATGGACGCGGAAGGGATTCATCGCAGATTGTTCGAAGCATTCATTGCGCGAGAGAAGTGCATCATCGAGCGGGTGCGCAAAGACAAGCGTCAGCTCGTCGATGTGCGGCGCTACACGAAGGGTTTGAGTCTGGTTGACGACCAGAGCAGTCTCAGCATAGTGACCGAAGTGTCGCCAAACGGTGGCGTAAAGCCGATCGAGGTCATGGCCGCTGTTTACGGCTTGACCGAGACTGAGACGACTTCCCTCAGTTCCCGTGTGCGGCGGCTGCGGTTGTATTCGGAAGATCAAACAACCGACCCTGCGGGGTGGATTCACGGGGTCGCCGCCGCTCGGATGAGCGAGCAAGGAGACAAGTTGCGAGTGACAAGCAGTCACTCATAGATATCTTAATAGGTTTGTGCCGTTAAGCTGCACAGTAAGTTTTGACATTTGCCTCCTCGCGTGCGGCGAGACCCTCGCCGATGTGGATTAGCACGAGTGAGGCGGCCGCGGCCGTTTGAGAACGGATCAGCAGGAATTCTAGCGCAGAGTAATCGAATTGCGACGCGAGCGCTAACGCTTGTCAGCGACATTCGCTAAACGACTTTGAGCCTGGCGCCCAAAAGGCTTTGCAGGCTCAGGGACCTGAAACTCAGTTCATCTGCTCGAAGCTATTCTGCGATCTGAGGACCGGATGGCCGGTCGTCTCCCAGGGCGGCGTTCCAACTTACCCACCTTCGCGGCACAGCCAACATCAGGAGAATTCATGGCAAAAGAGCTGATCATTAGTGCAAACGTGCACGAGAAAAAAGTCGCTATGCTGGAAGATGGCGTAGTGACCGAGTTCTACGTAGAACGCAGAGACGAGAATCAAGGCGTTGTCGGCAACCTTTACAAAGGCCGGGTGATGAAGGTGCTGCCGGGAATGCAGTCGGCCTTCGTGGACATCGGACTCGAACGCGACGCTTTCCTTTATGTATCGGATTTCACCGAGTTCATGGAGGAGGAGGAAGAGATCGACTTTCGCGAAGTGACCGACGAGCCGCGTGTTCCTCCTCGCGTCGACGACCGTTCACGGCGAGGCGACCGGGCCAGACCAGAACCCGTGTCGGCGGCCACCAGGCCCGCCCCGGCTGCCGAACCAGCGCGCGAAGAGGAAGCGCCAGCCGAGAGACCGGTGCGCATGGAAGATGCGGTGGAGCAATTGGCTGAGATTGCCGATGAGAGCATGATCCCACCGCCCCCGCCTGAGGAGGATCTTCCAGAGCTTGAGCCGGGCGACGCGCTGGCGGCTCCCGTCGAGGCGTTTCCAATCGAACGCGTCACCGACGATGAATATGCGCAGTTCGAAACTAACTCTCGGCAACTCGACAAATCCGCCGACCTTGAACCGGCGGAGCCGGGGGAGACGCCAAAGCGCGGACGCGGCAGGAAACCAATTGAGCCCAGAAGGAAAGTAACCAAGCCCGAAGAAAAGCCGGCTAAGGCGACTGCGCGAAAGGCGCCAAAGACCTCCGCAAAACGACCTCGCCGCCGGGGCGAGGAAGAAGAACCAACGGAGCGCGAGAGCGCGGCGCAGTTTCAACGAGTCACCGATGAAGACATGCGTCAGGAGGCCGGCGAGCTTCTGAAGGATGCGATGGTTCAAGAGAAGATCATCGAGCAAGTCCACACTGCTGAGTTTCAAACAGGCATTTTCAAACCCGAGCCCGAGCCTGAGTGGCGAGTGGGCAGCCTTCGGTCTTTAGCGGAAAGCGGCTCAGGATTCCAGCGCGTTGTGGATGAGAATGCCGAAGCTGCCGCGCGTGAAGAGGCGTCGCGCTCCAACAACGAGACTGCGCAGGAATACACAATCACCGGGCAGCCCGAAGAGACGAAGGCATCACCCTTCCGGCACATATCCGATGTAGTGCGCGGGCTCTACGGACGCATTCAGTCCGGGGCTTCGGGCGAAGCAAGCGAGTCGAGCGAAAGAACCAGTTCACTCGAATCCCCCGAGAGCGACGCGAATGAAGACCCATTGTCGATGGTGAACCGCACCTTGAGCGAAAGTGCGGAGCGTCACTTAGAACCGTCTCTCGAAGAAGATCGCGACGCTGAGGTGCGCGACTGCGGCCCTCGCGGTGAGTTTGCCGTGCGCCGCGGCGGACGAGGACGGCGAGGCCGCGGAGGCCGCCGCGAACCTCCGGCGGCACCGCCAGGGACACCAGCTCCCGGCGAGGAGGGAGCCGCTATTGCCGCTGCCGCGCCCGAAGAGGGAGCCGTCAAAATCGAAGACGCTCCAGAGCAAGAAGAGAGTGCCCGCCCAGCGGAGAGCCAGCCAATTGAAGCCCGCCAAGCTGAGGCTCGACCAGTTGAGGCTCGACCGGCTGAGGCGCGGCCAGTTGACACCCGGCAGGCTGCGGCTCGGCCCCCAAGCCCTCGCCCACAGCGCCGGCCCGACGCACGCAGACCTGATCCCCGCAGACCTGAACCTCGCGGCCCCGAACAGCGCAGGCCGGAACTTGGGCCTTCGCGCCGTCCCGATCGAACCGGTGCTCCGACGATCAGCGAACTGCTGCACGAGGGGCAAGAGATTCTCGTTCAGATTGCCAAAGAACCTATCGCCAAAAAAGGCGCGCGCATCACGTCTCACATAGCGCTGCCCGGGCGATTCATCGTTTACATGCCGACGGTCAACCACATCGGCGTGTCGCGTAAGATACCAAACGAAATGGAGCGCATCAGGCTGAAGCGAATCGTGACCGCGCTCCGGGATCGCGAAGGCGCAAGCGGCGGCTTCATCGCGCGGACGGCGTGCGCGGGGGCATCCGAGCAGGAGCTGGCGGATGACATGCGCTACCTGCTGCGCACCTGGGCAGATGTCCGAAAGAAGGCCGAACGCGTCAAGGCTCCGGCGCTGACGCATCGCGACCTCGATCTGGTGCAGCGAATCCTCCGTGATCAGATGTCAGAAGAGTTCACCGCTATTCGCATCGACAACGAAGTCGAGTACGCGAGAATAGTCGAGTTCGTGAATCGAGTGCAGCCCAAGCTGGTCAAACGCGTCAAGCTCTATACAGCCGACCAGCCGATCCTCGAGAAGTTCGGAGTGCAGGCGGAAATCGACAAAGCCGTCCGCCCGCGCGTCTGGTTGAAGTCGGGCGGCTACATCGTGATCAATCAGACTGAAGCGCTGGTCGCCATCGATGTCAACACCGGCAAGTTCGTCGGCAAGTCCGACAAGCTCGAAGACACCATCACGCGAACTAACCTCGAAGCGGCCAAAGAAATCGTGCGTCAGGTAAGGCTTCGCGATCTGGGCGGGATCATCGTGCTGGACCTGATTGATATGGAGGAGCGCAAGAACCGTCAGAAGGTGATGATGGCGTTGCAACAGGAGCTTTCGCACGACCGCTCGCCGTCGAAGATTCTCTCGATCAATGACTTCGGCCTGGTCGCGATCACTCGCAAGCGCGTCAAGCAGTCGCTCGAACGAACGCTGTGCACGCCGTGCCCGTATTGCCAGGGCGCGGGGATGGTGAAATCAGCCCAGACGATGTGCTTCGAGATACTCGAGCAAGCCAAAGCGATGAGCAAGCAGTTGGCCGGTGCGAGCGACGTGATGTTGAGGGTCTCACCGCACGTGGCGGAGTCTTTGCGCACGACTGAGCGCGAAGTGATGGAAGAGGTCGAAGCGCACTTCGGGAACCCGGTAACGATCGAGCCCGATCCGAACCTGCATCAGGAGCAGTTCGATTTTGCGGTGATGTAGAGCAGGACTAAGCAGTGACGCAGAACAGGACTTTGGTGACGCAGAACAGATTCGAATAAGACTCCGCGAGCGCCGAGATTAACGGCAACTCAAACATCGCACAAAAAACGGGGCGCCAGGGCGCCCCGTTTTCTTTCACTAGCCCAGGCGTTTACGCCTGGGATCAAGGGGCCTGCGCATTCTTTTTTCACTAGCCCAGGCGTTTACGCCTGGGATCACGGAGCGCCTCCCGTCTAGCCCCATTTATGGGGCTTGTCCCGGCCTTGAGGCGAAAGGCGTTTCCCCTCGCTCATCATTCAACCATGTCCTGAAGGCCCCGATTGCCTCGAGCCGACTCGACGAGCGGACGTTACATCTTCGTACTGCGCGAATCGATCTCTTTCTGCAGTTTCTCCGCTTCTTCTTTCGATAACCGCCGAATACGGATATTGCGAAATGACACAGCCTCGTGATCGCCTTGCAATCGCAGAGGCCCCGGGCCATCAGCGCGATTGCTTGCAGCGCCTGTGCCCATCGGGCCGACATCAACATTGTCCAGCACCTTCTGACCATTGTGAATCAGAGTCAGGCGCCTCCCTATGAAGGTTATGTCGTAGGTTTGCCACTCGCCGTCGCGCTTTGACGCATTTACCGCTGGAGCGATCTTTTTGTAGAGCGCTCCGCACCCGGTGTCCTGCGCCGGCTTGCCAAAGCTGTTGAAGATTTGCACTTCGTATTTGTCGCGCATATAGACGCCGGAGTTGCCGTCTCCCGCGGTGACTTTGAACTCGACGTGGAGTTGAAAGTCATAGTACTCCGCGTCAGTCTGGAGGTCAGTGCTTGGCGGCGTGTTGGCAGTAACGTGATCGATCACCTTCCAGCCATTCGGTGCCTGCGCATTGCGAAGGTGCCATCCTGTCAGGTCCTTTCCGTTGAGCAGAGGAATCCAACCTTTCTTATCCTGGCCGCGCGCGTCTGCTCCTGAGCACGCGAAGAACGCCGCCAGGACTAGTACTCTCGGGAAACTGATTCGCATTTTCTCGCCTCCAGGGGGTTATGAAGCCATTTGAGACTCTGCCTCAGAAGGCACGCCACTCTCGACGCCCGGTCACAGGTCGGGAAGGTGGGCTTGCCCCCGCTCTTCTCGATGCCTCAGTCCAAGCGATCGAGCGGGGGCAAGCCCACCTTCCCGACCTGTGAACGGGCGTCGAGAAAAACCGCGGTAGGATTCCGAAGCCAACGCTGTTCACCACAATCACTCTCACAGACTACTAGTCGCCGTGCACTCATTTGCGTGCCGTGAGACCGACAGATTCCAACGCGACGCGCTGCTTCTTCCGGTACGACATATTGGCCATGTGCCCGGCGACAGCGGAACGATACCCGATCTCCACGTGAGCGTTAGGCGCCTTACGTGAGCGCACACACTCGACGAAGTTCGCAAAGTGGTTCTCGTCTGTGCTCTGGCCGGCGAGAGCCCCCTCATCAGCGCGATTAGCCTTCTCAGGGTAGTAGCGGAGACCGCTCTGCGACTTTCCGGTGACCATATCCGTCGAGCCCATCAAGCGCTCGATAGTCCCGTGCGAACCGAGAATCCGATCCCCGATCCCGTAGCGGCTGTTGCTGAAAGTCGATTGCCAGGTAAGCACGAGGTCGCCAGGAAAATCGAGCGTCACCGCGATCGTGTCCGGCACCTCGCGCCCGTCTTTCTCGGAGAAGACCCCGCCAGACATGTTAGCTGACGACGGAAGCGGCAAATCGAGCGCGCGCATGACGAACGCGATCTGGTGAACCATGTTTTCAGTGACGTTGCCGCCCGAGAAATCCCAGAACAACCGCCAGTTGATGAACTGGTTCGCATCGAACGAACGTCGCGGCCGCCCGTTGAGAAAGGCGTCCCACTGCACGTTCGCCGCCGTGCAATCGGAGGGAATCTGCCGCACCCATTGACCCTTGCCTCGAGGGGTATTGCGGCTCATCCACGATTCGATGTGTGTGACTTTGCCGACGAGTCCATCCTTGATCCATTGCCTGGCGTCTTTCAGGTTGCCCGAGCTTTGATGTTGCAGGCCGATTCCCACAACCCGGTTCGATTTCCTGGCGGCGTCGAGGCAGGCCTCGGCTTCGACGATGGACCAGGTCATGGTCTTCTCGCAGTACAGATCTTTGCCTGCGGCGAGTGTGTCGAGAAAATGACGCGCGTGACAATGCAGGGGGCTCGCGACGATGACCGCGTCCAGGTCTTTCATATCGAGCAACCGTCGGTGGTCCGCCACGGTTTTGATCCCACTCGCGAGACGGCCTGCCTCTTCCTGGCGGCGCGTGTACACATCGGCAGCGGCAACGAATTCGACGTTAGGCACGCTGAGAAACTCGCGCATCAGTTCCTGGCCGCGTGCGCCAGGCCCGATGATGCCCAGCCGCACGCGATCGTTTGCGCCCATCACGCGGGTGCTGCGATATGCGAGCCCGATTGCCGCAGCCGTAGTTGCCTGCTTGATAAACTCTCTTCGCTCGATTGGTCTTCTCGTCATGATCGCGTTCCTCCTTGCTGAGTCTTCTCGCGGCCTCGGATTTGCGGAGAGCCAGGCATCGGTCATCGTTTCGAATACCTTCTGAGAATGCTTATGCTGGGCACTCGCTCCGCTATTGGCTCCCGTCAAGCGCGGAAAGAAAAAGAAGAGCAGAATTGCACAAGAGTCCTTGCTTCGAGTTCGCCGTTATGATGGCGCATTGTCTTCGAAAACTAAAGATAATTCAAGGAGGGAGTTTCGAGGCGGTCGATTAGTAGGCGTCGTGTCAGTAGTTTGCCGAAGTCTCGGTCAAAACAGGGGAGGTTGTGGGATTATGTTGAAATACGGTGTTTCAATAAAGGTCCACCTTTCACGTGGCCGACTAACACTCGCCTCCATCACTGAGGCATTATGACCATAACCGACAATCGCATTGACACGAAATGTTTCTCAAACCAAGCCAATTTGCACATCTCTTCGGCAGAGAAACTGGCTTGACGCCAAGCGAGTACCGCCGGCAGCGTTGATTCCCGAGCTTACGGGTCAACGGTCGCAAGTTCTCCACAGATTGCGCGAACGCTGAATTACCTTTAGGTCGCTTTAGCCGTAAGTCATTTGAGGCTCAGTTGTACAATGCGGATTGTATGGGATCTAAATTTACGAAGGATTACTCCGAACACGCACAACACCATGAAGTCATTCTGGCGCGACAGATTTTGCCGACGGCTCACTTTGAGGGTCGCTGTAGGATTTCCGCCAGGGCCTGCAATCGCTTCGCGTCTACTGCACTCTTGGTCTTACCGGCGCTTTCTTTCAGCGACCGCGCGAAGCTCTGGAGCTTTGCGAGCCCTCCTCGATTCAGATGTGAACTCTCTGCGCTTTGAATCGCCTTCCGTGCGGCAGCGATTTGGTCCGCTGGCAGAGCCTGCGATCGCTCCAACTGATCCAGATACGCCTTGGCTACTACCAACTGAGTTGGCCACTCGATCTTTTGCTGGTTCTGTACATTGAGCTCAGCCACTCGCACCGTTTTCGCCGCATCGATCTCATTCTGGGTCAGAAACTCGGTTGGGCTTAGTTCAAAGGTGTCCAGCCCGCGGGCGATCTCCGAAGCGTAGATGTGACCGTTGTACCAGTAGGCGGACCAGTCGCCACCCAGAACGAGCATATGTGGATCAATTGGCCCACGATCGAAATAGGCAATTTCAACCGGATGGTCCGCGTCGGTAAAGTCCATAACAGAGATGCCACCCTGGTACCAGGCTTGCACTTCTATGTCCCGGCCGGGAACTGGAATGAGCGAACCGTTGTGTGCCACACAGTTCTCGGTGTCGCCCTGTGCTGCTGGCATCTTGTAGTAACTCGCGAAACTCAGCTTGTTATCCTTCAAACGAAACACCGCATTGGCGCCCCATTTGTTCGGATCGTTTTTACGGCAACGCGCACCCAGTCCGCCTCCCCACTCATCGGTGAACACGATCTTTGTCCCATCGTTCGAAAACGAGGCCGAGTGCCAGTATGAATAGTTCTGATCGTTTACTGCGTCCAGACGCTTCGGATGCACGGGATCTTTTATGTCCAGGACGATTCCATTTCCGGAGCAGGCACCTGCGGCCAACCCAATCGCCGAGTACACTGTAATATCGTGGCACTGGTCGCTGTCGGTTGCCTTCTCCGGGCCGTCTTTGCCATGGGTGCCTCCGCTGTTCAAGCCGTTGAGTGCGCCCGTACGGGCATCGACAAACAAGCGAGGACTGGACACCACCTGTGCATCCTGCGGCGCAGCCAGCGGCACTTTGATCACATCAATGCGAAACAGCGCGGTTTTCGGATTTTTATCCGGTGCTTCACCTGAACACCCGGCCAACTCTTCACCTTGACGCACGAATGATGTGCCGGATACGTAGATATAGACGTTGTTCTTATCCTTCGGATCGACTACAAGCGTATGCGTGTGAGAGCCGCGGCAAGTTTGCACTGCTGCTACCTGCCTGGGAGTCCTAATGTCGGATATGTCGAAAATCCTTACGCCGCGGAACCGATCTTTTTGCGGCGCAGGCGGAGAGGGCTTTTTCTCTTCGCCGGCGGGTGGCGGAGGTCCCGGTGGAAATCCCTGGGTGCCGCAATCGAGGCGGCCATTTGGCATCTCGACCGACATAAACATTAAGTTCTTGTAAACCGACACATCCCCTTGTCCACCCGGACAAATCATCGACGTTAACAACTTGGCGTTAGCTGGATTGGAGATGTCATAGATATTGACGCCATAAAAATTACCCTGAAACAGGTGGTTGCCCTGGAACGCAAGGTCCGAGTTTGCAAACGCCAGTTGAGCGATAACTAATTGCATCGGCTTAGGCATCTTTGAGGCGTCGCCAACGCCGAGCATACCTAAGGTCTTCTGCACTTTCGAATTATTAGGATCAGCCGAGTCGAGTTGAAACGGACCAGGTTTCTTGAGGAGCAGGAGGTGCTTCATGCCCATCGATACTTCGCCTGCGTCGTACATTCCCGGTGTCAGTTTGGCTCGCGGGTCGTTGGCATTTGAGCCGGTCATTCCGGCGGGGAGCGGCGGCGACTGCTCAGGCGCAAACGGATCCTCTTCTGCTTTCTTTTGGTCGGGTTTAGTGTCTGCCGGCTTCTTTGACTCCTGAGACGAAGGCGTTTGGGCCTGCATCTCGCCGGCAAAACACAACAAAACAAGGGAGGCTACGATTAGACGGAAAGCCATGGTTTGTACTCGATTCATCTTTTATCCTCTAAAGGTTTTTTCTCCAGCATGCTTTGCATGATCCGGATTTCGGCGCGCTGCCCGCTGTCTACATCCGTTGCGAAGTTGAACAATTCAGCGTCCTGTCCTGCGCCCGCAGTGTCGAACAAATCTTTCACCATGGTCAAAGCGCCGTCGTGGTGCTGAATCATACGTGTCAGAAACAGATGGTCGAACTCCTCGCCTCTTGCCTTCCTGAGTGCCTCCATCTGCTCCGGGGTAAGCATCCCAGGCATAAGCGCCATCGACTCGTGCGACATATTCATGTGCGCCATGTCAGGCATCGCCTGCGATATTGGCTGTACACGGGCCGCCAGCCACCGTTTCATGAACTTTATCTCGTCCGACTGCGACCTGCTGATTCGCGCACCCAGCGATCTCAGATCCCGGTTCTCAGTATGCGATTCGATCAGCGCAGTCATCTCAACCGCCTGAGCATGATGCATAATCATACCTTGCATGAACTGCACATCTGCTGGGGAGGTTGGCGGGTGTTTAGCCCTCATCGTCGGGGGAAGAGTCCGCGTTGGTTTCCCCGGCGCACCCGGTTGGACCACGACCGGTGTCGCTGGTGCAGCCTGCTGAGCGCAGACGCGTAAAGAGAACAAACTTCCGAGAGTACTCGCTGCCGCGAGCACGCATGAACACGCCGCGACGCTTAATACAACCCGAATCTCACAGGTGCACCTCACGTAAAGAGGTCTTATGTGCCGTAAGTAGTTAAACATTGTCGGGCTCACATTATCACATTTAGCGGGAACCTCATATTCGGTTGAAGCCTGGTGAGCCGGGTTTTGACCTCAGTAGGACGAGTAGTTCCCCGCGGTTAGTATCACCTTCGATCCAGTTTTGATTATTATCTCGTTGAGAAGAACCGAGCCCTTGCCGGCGACGGAGGTTTACGATGGCGCGGACAACCCAAGGATGGAGCATCTGCGTGAAACTGGCAGTCACGAGGTCTGGCGACGTCAACCGTCCTGGCCGACTCCTTCATAGTATGCACGATAAGAACACTTATCTTGCCTTGAGGATTGGAGCGATTGATCAATTGCTCACAGGGAGCCAACTCCTCGGCTGTTCCATCGGCACCGGGCTGAGCTCCCAATAGATGTCTCGGTTGAGTTTCATTCTGGGCAGTTTTTGACTACCTACCCGCATCGCGGCAGCAGTAGATGCCATTGAACAAGAACTTGAAAGTGCCGTGCGGTTGGGCGCGCTTCAATATCTCAGGACCGAACAGCAAGACTTTGCCTTTGCCGAGCGGAGCTTCAATCGCCGCGACGCCGCCATCGAGATATTGCTGTCCCCAGGCCCAACCGCTTCGAAGCGGAGTCTTGCTGTCGAACCAGGCGATGGCTTTGACGCCCGACGCTTGAGCCTTCTCGCCGAGCCTGAAGACCGGGCTGTTGTCGAAAAAGATGTCCGTGTGTTCGGTCATCCCGTGCGCGAGCGGATGTGTGATGTCCACGCGCGCTGAGAGCACCGAGCCGGGCACATAGAACCTGGTCCGCGGCAAAGGCGCTCCGTTTTCGACCAGATGGTTTTCAATCGGCAGTTGCAAGTAAGCTGCGAGGTTCGCAGCCGACGAGCCGAGCGCGATGACCGTGCCGCCATTCTCGATGAAGCTCTTGATCTGCGGCAGAGTTCGCTCGGTGGTCACGCGACCTTGCTGAGCTTGATACTCCGGCGGAAGGTTGCCGATCGGCGCTGCTGCCGCGCCGCCGCCTCCGCCGCGTCCGCCGCCAGTCGCGCCGGGAATGGCGCCTTCGACAAAGATCAGCACATCGTACTTGTCGTTGAGATTGCCGGCATCGAACGTCGGCGGAAAGACTCGGTCGAAGCCGAATTCAAATTGCTCGAGAATCCAACGAGTCCATCCGGAGTCCATCGAGCCGCCGTATTGATCCCATAAACCAATGCGTGGCCGTCTGAGCTTCACCGCCTCTGCCGGTGGTTTCTCCGATGTCGCATCGAAGCTAACCCCGAGATCAGCGGAGGCTTTCTGCAACCGCGGCAAGGTCGAACTCTTTGCCGTGATGTACAGCGTGCCTGCCGGATAGGTGCGGCCGTTCGCAGTCATCGAACTCTGAAGCCAATATGCTTCTTCATTCGCCGCCAGCAGCCGATTGAGAGCAATGAACGCATCGTTGACGCGATGGCTGGTGAGATAACCCACCGCGCCATTCGCTGCCATGACCTTGCCGGCCGGTGGTTTGACATTCCACGCATTGATCTTCTCGAACGGCCCGTTGAAGCCTTCGAGAATGCGATCGAACTCGACCCCCATCTGAAACGCCAGCGTCCAACCCGCGTGATCGTAAGGCGGCGTGGGAGGCGCGCCCGGATACGGAATGTTGTCGGGGTGATCTTGCGGCTCGAACATGTCCATCACGTGCGGACGGAACGCTTGCGCGGTGAGCACGACGTAAGACCCGGCCGGGTACTTCTTGCCCGACACTTCAAAATCGCGGGTGGCGCGATGCACTGTTATGCCGGTTTCCAGCAGCGCGTTGATGAACTTCGTCGCGGTTGGGAAGTCAGCCTGATCCGCCGGAATGATGAAGCCGCGCGGATCGCGCGATTCCGGTTTGTGCAGTTCCGCCCAAAGCGCGGCATCGCGTTCAGGGTTTGCGGCCGGAGCGCCTGCGCCACCACGTCCGCTAGCGCCGGCGTCCGCGCCCATCTTTGCGCTCGCTGCTGCGTAACGGTGCGGCGCGGCAGTCCACGTGTCGCGGCTACCGCGCTCGATCGAGTTCTTGCCCATACGGTAGATGTTGAAGAGAAAGTTCTCTTTCATCCGCGAAGCGATATCGAGCACCGCTCGATTCATCGTGATCGAGTACTCGATCGATTGCCGGAAATGCCATTCCTGCGGGGCGATCGGATAAGCGAGATCGCTTGTGGGCAACTGCCGCTGCATCACAAGCGGAATGCGCATCGGCGTCGGGTTGCCGATCATCTCCGTCAGCAGCGCGATGATGTTATGAAAGGCGGCTGTGTTGCGAATGCCACCGTTCCACCAGCCATCGTAAGACCCGCCCGAACGCATCGTCGCGCCCGGCTTGCCTTCAGCCGCCAGCCGCGTGTGCATCGCTGTGCCGACCGTTTGAATGCCAAGCACCAGCAGCGGGTCCTGGTTGTAGTTGAACGGATCACGCAGCGGCGGAGAATAGACGACCGTTCCTGCCGGGCCGGTCTGATGATGGTTGTAGAGAACCTGCGGGAACCATTCATGGTACAACACTCGGTTGATGTTTTCTGTTTCGGGCTGCGTCGAGGCGAAGAAATCACGGTTGTTGTCGTGGCCGATGTACTTCTGATAGAGCCTCGGCAACCCGCTCATGCTCCGCTGTTCGGGCACCGGATTACGGTTGTACCAATCGGCGACCAGATCGTTGCCGTCCGGGTTGGCGTGGACGAAGAGGATGATGACATCGTTGAGAAAGCGGATCGTCTCTTCATCGGTGCGGCTGACCATCTGATAAACCATCTCGCCGAGCTGCTGCGCGCCGAGCACCTCGCTCGCGTGCAAGCCGCCGTCGATCCACACCACGGCCTTGCCTTCCTTGGCCAGCGCGCGAGCCTGCTCGTCGGTGAGACCTTCCGCAAGCGCCAGCCGCCGTGAGATGTCTTTGTATCGAGCGAGGTTCTTGTGATTCTCCGGCGACGTGACGATCGCCATCAGGTGGGGACGTCCTTCAGCGGTCTTCCCGATCTCCTGCACGACGATGCGATTCGACTGGCGCGCGAGCTTGTGCCAGTAAGCGGAGATTTGCTTGTAGTTGGCAAGCTGATAATCGTCGCCGAAGTTGAAGCCGAATTCTTCTTTGGGAGTGGTGATGTGCGATTGCGCACTGACGGTCGAAGCGAGCAATAAAAGTAAGAGGCAAGGACGCCGAAGATGGATCATGAGGATTCCTGATTTGGTTGGATGTCTAACTCGCGCTCACCGCGGAGCCGCAGAGATCGCAGAGTTGGGCGCAGAGTTGGCTCGTTCGTTCTCTGCGTCAGTCTCTGCGATCTCTGGGCCTCAGCGGTGAACGGCAGCGAATCATTTACTTATTCGGGAGAGAAGCCGCACGACCCGCATCTGCGCTTCCGGACAGATGCGAGTCCCACCACTTCAACTCTTGATAGAACCGATGCACTGTATTCCACGGGGTCCAACCCCCGTGATACGACTCGGGATAACGGATGAACATGGCTGGAACCCGGCGCTTCTTCAGAGCTGTGTACATCTGCTCGGCTTGCTCGATCGGCACCCGCAGATCCGACTCGCCGTGAACGAACATCGTCGGAGTGGTGACGTTCGCAACATGCGTGATGGGTGAAAGCTTGACCAGCAAGTCTCTGCTCTTCGGTTCCCAAGGTGGCCCGTAGAACTCGCTCTCCTTAGTGCGAGGGATGTCGGCCGTGCCGTAGTCGCTGATCCAGTTGGAAATACCCGCACCCGCAATCGCCGCCGAAAACCGCGTTGTTTGAGTGATGATCCAGTCGGTCAAGAACCCGCCGTATGAATACCCAGTGACGCCCATCCGCTTCTCGTCAACGGCATATCGCTTCACTGCGTAGTCAACCCCCGCCATCACATCCTGATAATCGAGGACGCCCCAACCGCCCCACGTGCCCCACAAGAACTTCTCGCCGTAGCCGGTCGAGCCGCGCGGGTTTGTGTACAGCACCAGGTAGCCGCCTGCAGCGAGCAACTGAAACTGGAACGCGAAGTCGTTGCCGTACGCGCCGTGCGGTCCCCCGTGAGTGTTCAGAATCAGCGGATACTTTCCCTTTGCCGGATCGTAACCCCGCGGCTTGATCACCCATCCTTCGATCTGAGTGCCGTCTTTGCTTGGATAGAGAATGCGCTCTGCAGGGCTCAGGTTCAGTTCGCTTATCATCGTGTCGTTGAAGCCTGAGAGTTTCTTTTCATCCGCACCGTCAACGCGCGCGGCAAAGACTTCAGAAGGATGCGTTGAATCGGTCGCTGCATACGCGATGCGATCAAACGCGGCCGACATGCTGAAGCCATTCAGGCCGCGCTCGCCCTTAGTGACTTGTTCCACTGCGCCGCCGCCCGCCGCGACGCGAAACAGATGATTGCTTCCACCGACGCCTCCGTTAAAATAGATAAAGCGCCCATCCGAGCTCCACGCGGTGTTGCCGGGCAGCAGATCCCAGCTCGCGGTCAGGTTTTCAATCGCACCACCCTCGGCTGAGATTCGGTACACGTCAACGGCGCCGCCGTGATTCTGTTTTGCCGCAATCACGGCGTTCAAGTTTTGCTGGCGGCGGAAAACGATGTCGCGCCCATCGGGTGAAAACGAAGGCGCGCTGTGATTGAAGCCATCGTCGGTCAGCCGCTTGATTTGACCGTCAACGCTCACGATCCACAAATCAGATCGCTCGTATGTGTATTCATCTCGCTGGTGAGAGTTGGCTTCGATCACCAACGCGCCGCTGTCAGGACGCCAGGACGCGGACTGAACATTCACGCCGAGATGCGTGATCTGCTTCGGTGTTCCGCCCGTTCGCGCCACGATGTAGAGCTCTTCAGGCGGTGTCGCCATCGGATCGCGCGGATCGGGCAAGTAGCCGCGTTGATCGAATCGGTATCCCATCCAATCGAACATCCGCCCCTTGAAACGTTCATCGATCTTCTTCTCGAAGTCTGACGCGTATTGTTTCGGAGCCTTCGCTGGCGGAGGAGTTCGTTTGGTGAACGCGATCCACTGATTGTCGGGGCTGAAGATAGGCGTGCCGCCCAGACCTTGAATCTGGAACGGCTCACTGGCGGGTTGATCCATTCGCAGAAACCAGATGGGACTCGACTCTTCTTCGCCGGCACTGGCTCCCCGCCGCCGCGCGGCGGAAAAAGCGAGCAGCTTTCCATCAGGGCTCCAGCGTGGGCCGGAAGAATTGATCGCTGGATCGGTGATTCGCTTTGGCGCTGATGAGCCATCGCCAGGCGCGAGCCAGATTTCGCTATTGCGGCGGTTGTCGGCTTCAACGATGTAAGTCCGCACAAATGCCACTAGTTTCCCGTCAGGTGAGAGAGCCGGGCTGCCGATGCTCTCAACGCGGCAGTAGTCTTTTAGCTCCAGCGCTCGCTTTGACGCTTGGGCGCGCGGCGAATCCTGATCCCCTACACGCACGGCTGCCGCCCCCACGCTTCCGAAAGCGCCCAGCGAGATCCACACCGACAAGGCAAGACAAACCACACGTGAGGTCTTCGGATTCAACCTGATACTTCTTGGCATAGTCGCCTCCACTCATTTGGACTGCGGAACTTGGAATTGCGGGCTGTGGAAAGCAGGTCCGAGCTCCAACCCGCCAGAACCCTACTCATATCGCAACGCTTGCAGCCACGTCAATGCGCGGCGCACTTTCGCCTGATCGGCCTGTCTGAACCTAAAGAACTCAGGTCGACCTTGCGACGGAGGATTCTGTTCGCTTTTGCGCATCAGCGTTGCGTGCATCAGAATTTCTACGAAACAGGCCAATCAACAGGAATACGGTGAAAGGGATTGTGTTAATCAGCGGGCCGGCGACTGATCGAGGACCCTCGCTTCCATCGAACCAGTGCGCGAGAGCAAACAGAGCCCAGAATGTGGTCATCGCCCAATGATAGGCTTTGCTGTGCTCGTAGTGCCGGATGAACCAGAACGTGATCAAGCCGGAGAATACGAGGATTGAACTCAGCTCCTGAATGAGGTGCAGCGAATTCGAATCGCCGCGAGCGAAGTCGATAACAATGTTCTTAATGTTTTCAGGTAGCAGGCCAGTATGGAGCAGCATGACTGTAGCCCCAACGATCAGGAAGACCGCCCCAAAGAAACCGTAGACGAATTTGGCTATTACTTCGATCTTCATAGTTATACATCAAACGGCCGAAACGACGTCTTTCTCCCGACGTTTCGGCCGTATGACACAAATAGTTTTTGCGCTTCGCCTGGACTCTTACTACTGTTTGAGATCTGACAGGCGGACCGCGAGGCGCCCGGCATCGTGACAACTCATGCAGGTGATGCTTGTGTTGGCCGCAGACTCAGGATTCGCTTTCCACTTCCTGGCAACAGGTTCGTAAGGAGTGCCGCCAAGCACCGCAAGGATCTTGTCGACGTACTGAGCGGTCTCTTCCTTGCGGCCGGTGCGCTGAGCGGACTGGGCGAGCCCGCCGAGCACCTCGCCGCGTAGATGCACCGGCAGCCTGTCGATAAAAGCGCCCTGCTGTTTGTAGAGCGCCAGGTAGTTGTCATAGGCCGCGGACCACGCCGCCGCGCGATACTCTTTCGGAAGCCGGTCTCCGAAGATTGCGAAGGTGCCTCCGGTAACGGCCGCGACTGCTTCATTCCCGGAGGTTGTCTTGGCAGCCTCAGAGAACGCATCGAGCGCCTGTTGATAATACCGTTTAAACTCATCGGCGCGGTTGCTTTCATGGGCGAGAACGGCGCGATAGAGAAGTGCGCCGCCTTTCCAGGACAACAGGTTGCCTTTTTGGCCGGGGCGTTGTTCGAGCAGCAACTCGATGTTCTTTTCGCCCCGTTCGAAACGTCCCATGTCGTCCGTCATCCAGCCGGCGAAGATATCCTCGCGAACAAGAGTGTGAACAGTAAGTCGAGAGTCTGAGAGCGATGATTGGGGCGACTGAGCCGCAGCCACAGTCACGAATGCGACTACGAGAAGAGTTTTAATGATACGAAACAAGCTTGCACCTCCTGAGTTGAAGTTCCTGAATTGTCGTCGAGTCTAGCAGCCGGGAGACCCGAGATCAACAACGCTAACGGCTCACCTGACTCAAAGTCGTTAAGCGGGATTCTTGATAGCGGTGCTCCCTGTTTGCAGAACGCTAGGATGTCGCAAAGTGTTCCGAGGGATCGATGGGACATTTCTTGCTGCGGGAAGCCAAAGCGCAGCCAAGGCGAGATCGCGCATTCTCATGGCCACGGGCGGCCCGGTCCAAACGCTTGACCTGAGCGAGCGCTGTGGTTGAAGCTATTAGTCACTGTGAAACCAATGCCTGTGCGACGACCCGACCAAAGCTCCGCAAAAGCAGCCACTGACGGGAAAGAAAAGCCAAGAGTCTCACCGCGAGACCTGCTGCGGCTGCTGTCCTACGCCAAGCCATATCGCGTCAGGCTCGCAATTGCTTTGCTCTCGCTGTTGATTGCCGGCGGCATCGTGCTGACGGTTCCTGTGGTTGTGCGGATGCTCATAGACGCAGCCGTCGTCGAGCACGACTCGCACAAGCTAAACACTTTCGCGTTAGTCCTCGTTGGGGTGTTTGCCTGCCAGGCAGGCTTTAGTTTCCTGCGAACATACCTGCTCTCGTATACCGGCGAACGAATAGTCGCCGATGTCCGCACCCAGCTCTACAACCATCTGACGGCTCTTCCTGTAGCATTCTTCGCGAACCGCCGCGTTGGCGAACTGACATCTCGGCTGGCGTCGGACGTGACCGTAGTCCAAACCGTCACTACCGGGAGCATCACTGAGCTTCTGCGATTGGGCCTGATGCTGGTGGGCGGCGTAACGATCATCTTTGTCAGAAACACGCGGCTCTCGCTTCTGATGCTTGCGATAGTACCCGTCGTGATCGTTGCGGCGCACTTGTATGGCCGCTACATTCGCCGCTTGAGCACCCAGGTCCAGGACCGCCTTGCCGAAGCGAGCTCGGTCCTCGAAGAGACGCTGTCCGCGATTCGCATCGTTCAATCGTTCGTCCGCGAGCAGTATGAACGCGCGCGCTATCGCGACAGGATTCAGGATTCGTTGAAGCTGGCCGTGAAGCGCGCGGTCGCCAGCGGCGGCTTCATCGCGTTTATCATTCTGGTTCTCTACAGCGGCATCGCGGTGGTTCTGTGGTTCGGGAGCCGTATGGTTGCCGCGGGAACGATGAGCCCCGGCGATTTGATAGAGTTCGTGCTCTATACGTTCTTCGTCGGCGGCGCCGTCGGCGGGATGACCGAGCTGTACGGCCAATTCAATCAGGCGATAGGCGCGACCCGGCGAGTGTTCGAGCTGCTCGACACCAAACCGGAGATCAAGGATCCAGAGAAACCTGAGACGCTCGAAAAGGTCCAAGGGCACGTTGAGCTGATCGACGTTCAGTTCACCTATCCGGACGAGCGGGCGTTGCCGGTATTGAAAGGCGTGACCATCGAGGCCAAACCCGGCGAGATCATCGCGTTGGTCGGTCCGAGCGGGGCAGGCAAGTCGACTCTGGTCGCGCTGATCCCGCGCTTCTACGATGTGAGCTTTGGCGCAATTCTGATTGACGGCCACGACATCAGGTCAGTGCGACTTGCGGACCTGAGAGGGGCAATCGGAATGGTGCCTCAAGAGACGACGCTGTTCGGCGGGGCGATTCGCGAGAACATAGCTTATGGCAAGCTGGGCGCGGCCGATGACGAGATTGAGGCCGTTGCTCGCGCGGCTCATGCACACGAGTTCATCGCTGAGTGTCCGGACGGCTACGACACAATCGTTGGCGAGCGAGGAGTAAAGCTTTCAGGCGGCCAGCGACAACGAATCGCCATAGCGCGCGCGCTGCTGAAGGACCCGGCAATCCTGATACTCGACGAAGCGACAAGCTCGCTCGATTCTGAATCGGAGCGATTGGTGCAAGACGCGCTCGAAACGTTGATGCAAGGCCGCACGACGTTCGTGATAGCTCATCGGCTCTCGACGGTGCGACGCGCCGACCGGATCATCGTGCTTGATGATGGACGGATTGTCGAAGAAGGCACGCACGACGAGCTGTTGGCTGGCGGTGGGCTCTACAAGAGGCTCTACGAAATTCAGTTCAGAGACTACCGCGTAGCTTTGGAGGCCGCGACCGAAGCTGAGTGGTAGCCGCCGTTCCTGTCGCGTTCCTCGAATAACCTAGTGCGTGCAACAGAAGTGAAGATGTGGTATCCGCGCAAATCCGTCGGATCAGTCCGCATAGGCCACGGATGACACTGATCCGACGGATTTGCACGGATTTCTTGGACCGACTTGATCGCTAGCGAAAGGCCCGGTACAGGTCCAATAGATGCCACCGGCTTGCCTTGTAGGGATTCACGGTGCCGCCTCGGATCTTCAGGATTAACTTTACATACCCGCCGGCTCATCAGCGGTCGGTCCATAGATTGACGGGACTCTCGCTCCCACCAATCGAAGGTACACAGAGAATTGGCCGCGATGATGTATTTGATCGTGCAGTTCCGCCCACAGGACTTGGAGCACACTCAACTGATGGCCATAGAAATCGATGGTCCCATCCATCGTCTCATCGGTGGCCTGAGCAATTGCGGTCTGAACTTCATTGTGGCGTCGACTAAGGGTCTCAAGCAGGCTCTGCAAGTTATCCGGGAGGCCCTGACCTACGTCCGCATTGAGTGGCTCACCGCGCACCGCTGCTCCGCAAACGTTTTCTTCGCCGATGAGAGTGTTGATTAATTCTCTAGCGCTGCGCGACTTTTCGGCGGGTCTCATTTCGAGCTTGTCTTCAGGGTAGGCTTTCAGCACCCTCAACGTGGTTGCGAATTCGAATTCCCGCATTCTCAGAATCTGTTCTCTTGGTGTTAGATCCTTGGATGGTTTCATGCTTCTCCTTGCTTTAGCGTATTCATCTGCGTCCGCCCGAAATTATGTCCCTAATTGTCGCGCAGCCACCGGCCTTCGTAAACGACTTCCGCTGTAGCGGTGAGCATCACTCGATCGTCATCCCGCCAGTGTACTCGAAGCACGCCGCCTTCGGTGCGCACCCGGACACTGCGCTCCGTCAGACCATTCAACGCCGCCGCCACCGCCGAAGCGCACGAGCCAGTCCCGGATGAGAGCGTGTGCCCGGCGCCTCGCTCCCAGATTCGAATCTCGATCTCGTCACGTGAGATCACGCGCGCGAACTCGACGTTTGCGCGATCCGGGAAGATCGGATGGTCTTCAATGAGCGGGCCGATCTCTTCCAGGTTTACCGCATTCAAGTCAGTCACGAAGATGATGCATTGTGGATTGCCCATCGACATGCAGGTCACTTCGAGCACGTCTCCGCCCAGGTGCAGCGGGTACCCCAGCACGTGTTCGACTGGGGGAGTGATAGACATCGGCACCGCTTCGCTCGAGAGGCTCGGTTTGCCCATATCAAACTCGAACTCGAAGCGCGCGCCCTCGCGTCCTACTAGGTTGCCGTGCTTCACACCGGCGGCCGTGGCGATTCTGACCTGAGGTTCGCTCCACGATCCTGCGTGATAAAGATAAGCCGCGACGCAGCGGGTGCCGTTGCCCGAAACGCCGGCTTCGCTCCCATCGGCATTGAAGATCCGTGACGCGAAGTCCGCGTCCTCGTGACGAGCGCGAGTGACGAATACGATGCCATCCGCTCCCGCGCCGTAGTTACGCTGGCACATTTCACGTGCAAGCTCGCTCGCCGTCCGCAGGGTGGCGATGTTTTCCACCTCGATGATCAAGAAGTCGTTGCCCATTCCCTGGGCCTTTGTGAATTTCATGTGGCCCCTCTCGACGTCCCGCGCAGCCCCTGGCCGATCGATGCTTGACTGCCCCTAACAGGCATGGTACCTTCCGACTTCCCCAAGCAGTCTAGCGGTTGATAATTGAAAGGAGCGTAAATCGTGGCAAGCCTCCAAGCTCGAAGCCCGTTACGCAGTGCCCACCCGCTGTTCTTTGTTAACAAACTCTTATCTCTTACTGCATTCATTGTGTTGCTCTGCGTGGGATGGGTGGTAGTCAGTTTCCTGAAAAGTGACACGTTTGACCGCTGGCGAAGCGGCTCCTCCGATACTGTATCCGCGTCAAAGAGCGCCACGGTGCCCGTCCGAGAAACCAGTTCGCCCGAGGTCAAGCCACTGGTGGCGCCAGCCCGACTGGTCTATTCGTGCGCCGCGGACAAAGACTACTATCACGCCTCGACGCACTTGCCGGCCCGTTGCGAGCGCACGGCGCTTAGCGAAGAAGCAGCCGGTCAACGAGGGCTGAAACGCTGCAGCATTTGCTTTCCTGAGTGACGCGCTGAATTTCGAATTGCGAATCTCGGATTGCGAATTTGGCGTTGCTAATGCCCGTTCAATTCGAGATTCGACATTCGCAATTCGAAATCAGAACGGCGGCATTTCAGCTTCCTCAAAATTCGAGAACGCGCGCAGTTCGCGGAATCGCGCGTTGATCTCCGCGTAAGTCAGACGGCGCAGGCGCTCGCACCCGAACTCCTCAACATTGAAAGATGCCATCACCGAGCCATAAATGATACCGCGCCGGAACGCGGCTTCATCGATTGCATTGGTAGCCGCCAGGTATCCCATGAAACCGCCGGCGAAGCTGTCCCCCGCGCCTGTCGGATCGAACACCTCTTCAAGCGGATAAGCCGGCGTCGCAAAGTAAGAATGCTCGGTGAACATCGCCGCGCCATATTCGCCTCGTTTCACTACCAGCCTTTTCGGACCCATCGAGAGTATGCGGCGCGCGGCTCGAACTAGATTGGCTTCCCTGGCAATCTCTCGCGCCTCGGCGTCATTGATGACCAGCACGTCGATGCGCCCAAGCATCTCGCGCAGATCGTCGGCCGTGTTATTGATCCAGTAGTTCATCGTGTCGGCTGCCACCAGCCTCGCGCTGACCTGCTCGCGCACCTCGACCTGAAGCTGGGGCTGGATGTTGCCGAGGAACAAATAAGGCGTCTCTCTTGCAGCATCCGACAGCTTGGGCTTGAAATCGGCGAACACGTTCAATTGCGTGTCACGCGTGTGCGCGACGTTGAGGTCGTAGCCGTACTCGCCGCTCCAATGAAAGCTGCGGCCCGGCACGCGCTCGAGGTCGGATGTGTCGATCTCGCGTTCCAGGAACACGGCCTCGTCCGCCGGTCCAAAATCGTCTCCGACCACGGCAACGACTCGCACGTCGGTGAAAAAAGAAGCGGCGACGCTGAAGTACGTCGCCGAACCGCCCAGTATTCGATCTCTTTCTCCGAAGGGCGTCTTGACTGAGTCAAACGCCACGGAGCCCACAACGAGGATTGACACTAAACCTTACCTTTCTCCGATGGGAAAAGGAGCGATGAAGAGGCGAGGGGGAGAAGGGGAGAGGGGAGAAGGGGAGAGGGGAGAAGGGGAGAAGGGGATAAGGGGAGAAGGGGAGAAGGGGAGAGAGAAAGAGACACGTCCCTTTTTTTCGTCGCCCACTCGCCGCGTCTCTGTGTCTCACCGTCATGTCTGTCCTATTCGCCCCTCGCCGCGTCTCCCGGTCTCCCCCTCTCCCACTCGCCCACTCGCCTTGTCGCCCCCTCGTTTTTTCCCCTCGCCCGTCACTTCTTCTCGGGCGCCAACTTCAGTTCATCGAGCCGCGCGCGGGCCTTCTTCGCGAAGTCGCTCGCGGGATAATCCTTCAGTAACTTGTTGTAATAGTCGACAGCTGTTTTGGTCTTTTCAAGCTTCAGGTGAATCTCGCCCATCAAAAAGACGACCTCGTCCATCCGGGAGAATTCGGGATAGGTGTCGATGATTTCCTGAAGCCGGTCGCGAGCGCCTTCGTAGGCTTTTCGTTTAGTCACGTTCCATCGCGCGACGTCGAGGTTGTGTTTGGCTGCGACTTCCATCGCGGCGTCGCGCGGCGCTTCTATTGGTTTGCCTGGTCCTTGTGCGAGACTCGTGGAACCACAGAAGGCCGCAACCAGCACCGCGAATATGAACGTTGTGGCAAAGAGCTTGATGCCGAACATCGCTAACACCTCTCGTTCAACCAACGTACTTTCCAATGATTGCCTTCAGTCGCTGTTTCGCTTCGGGCGCGATTCTCTCAGGCGCAGTAATGATAGCATGTCGAAGGGAGTCGCCGCATTTGCAAGTGCGCTGCTTGTTCGCGAGCTGAGCGACTGCGCCCGCGATCAACTTCTGCGCGTTCTCGGCGTTGCGATTCAAATACTCCAGGATCATTTCAACCGTCACCGAATCGTGACCCGGATGCCAGCAGTCATAATCGGTCACCAGCGCCATCGTCGCGTAACAGATTTCTGCTTCCCGCGCGAGCTTCGCTTCCTGAAGATTGGTCATACCGATGACCGACATCCCCATCGAGCGATAGGCTTCGGACTCAGCCTTGGTTGAAAACGCGGGGCCTTCCATGCAGATGTACGTGCCTCCCCGATGAACATCGACGTCCCTGAGCTCGGCTCTGGCAGCCTGTTCCAGGGTGCCGACCAGATCATTGCACACGGGATCGGCGAAGCTCACGTGGGCTGCTATGCCCCCGCCGAAGAACGTCGAAGCTCGCTGCCGGGTGCGGTCAAAGAACTGATCGGGAAAGACGATATCCGTGGGCTTTAGTTCTTCGCGTAGGGATCCAACTGCGCTGGCCGATATGATACGTTCGACGCCGAGCATCTTCATAGCGTAGATGTTCGCGCGGAATGGTATCTCGGTCGGCAACAGCGTATGACCGCGTCCGTGACGCGGCAGGAACGCGACCCTCACTCCGGCGAGTGTGCCGATGAAGAATGCATCCGACGGGTCACCGAATGGCGTCGGCAGGCTGACCTCTTCAACCTCGGTGAGCCCTGCCATCTGGTAGAGCCCGCTTCCTCCGATCACTCCAATCTTTGCCTGTGGCATTCGGCTCCTCAAATGAACAGGGATGGACAGGATAAACAGGATCTGTGAATGGCGTGCGATTGATCCTGTTTGTCCGGCTCATCCCTGTTTGGGTTTCTAATTCTCCTCAGGCTTGCCGGTCTGACTGGCCGGCGCCGCGCTTGAATTCTGAGGCTGCCCGGCAACTTTGGGGGTCATGTCGAAGTCCTCGGGAACTACGACGTCGCTCGACGCGGCGATCTCGTCGATTCGGGCCTCAAGCTTCTCTTGCTTCAGCTTTTCGACTATCTGCTGCCGCACCTTCTCATCGGCATCGGGAGACGGACCCGCGCGGCGCTCTTCGAGCTTGATGATGTGGAACCCGTACTGCGTCTCGACAGGATCGCTGATCTCGCCGGGCTTGAGCGCGAACGCAGCCTTATCAAACTCAGGGACCATTTTGCCGTGACCAAAGAAATCGTATTCGCCGCCCTTATCTTTCGAGTCCTCGTCGTCCGTGTTCTCGGTTGCGAGCTTGGCGAAGTCCTCACCCTTGCGCGCGCGCTCCAACAGACCTTCGGACTTCTTGCGCGCGTCGTCTTTGGTTAGTGTCTTTGGCTTCTCTGGCGCCTTCTTGTCCTTGCCGGCTTTGCTGTCCTTCGCATCGCTTGCGTCCTCAGCTTCCGCCTTGGGCTGGGTGCTGACAAGGATGTGACGCACCCGGATTTCATCGAAGTCGGCGGTGTGATCTTTGTAATACTGCTCGACCTCGCCTTCAGCGACCATCTTGTCCGCGTTCTTCTGAAGGTCGGCAAAATACGCGCCAAAGAGCGCCTGGCTTCGAGTGAACAGTATCTGCAATCTGGTGAGGTCTTCACGGTCCACTCCCTCTTTGCGCGCACGCTCGGCAATCACCTTGAACTCACCGAGTTGTTTCTTCATCTCATCCCGCTGTGGTCCCTGTGCCTGTTGCGCGGCGCGGGGATTGTTCTGAAGAAAGTCGTCAAATTCCTTCGGATGACTCGCGTGGTAAGCGTTTATCTCATCGTCGAGCACCTTCGCTTCGGGGTTCTTCTTCCGGTACGCGTCGTTCAATAGGCGATCCAGTTGAAAAGAAAGCTGCGTTTTTAGATCGGGATGCTCGGCGTAGCCCTCTTGCTCCGCCAACTGAGCAACCGCCAGCAGTTTCTTTACGTTGTCGATGAGTTGCTTCTTTCCCTCTGGGTCGGACGCGATCTGTTGCTGCTGCTGAGGCGCCAGCAGCTCCTGAAAGATGATTTGCATATCGTTCGCGGTGAGCTTGACTGTCTTCGGGGTCGAAGAGTTCCATTGGACGAACACAAGACCCGACACAAGCACACCCAGAAGGAGCATCATAGCGATGACCTTTGTTGGTAGTTTCATTCATTCTCCTCGTGATGTTCTCGCCTTCTCGACTAGTTCGACGAGAACGCCGTGAGCGCTCGCCGGATGCAGAAAGGCAACAAGTTTTCCCTCAGCGCCGCGCCGCGGATAACCATCCAGCAACCGCACGCCGCCCGACCTGAGTTCGTCTATCTTAGAATCGAGGTCGTCAACCTCATAACAAATGTGATGCAGTCCCTCGCCGCGACGAGCGATGAAGCGGCCAACCGGCGTCTCCTCTGAAAACGGCTCCAGAAGCTCGATTCGCGACTCGCCGACAGCCAACAGCGCCACGTGTACGCCCTGGTCCTCAATGGTCTCGCGCCCCGCCGCTTCTAGCCCGAGCGCCTCGCGATAGAAAGCCAGCGAGTCCGAGATTGAGCGAACAGCTATGCCTAGATGATCGATCTTCATAGTTACCGGTTTCTGGTTCCTCGTTTCTAGTATCTGGTTTCTGGTTTCTGGTTTCTGGTCCCGTGCTTTGCGGTTGGTTCTTAACCAGAAACCACAAACCAGAAACTAGAAACCAGTCATATCCCCAGCCTTGCCATTATTTCATCAACAACCGAATACGGGTCGCGGCGGCGGTCGGCGACTGCTCTCGACATTTCGCGCAACTCGTTTTCGGTTACGACCTTGTTCATTGCAACCTTGAGCAGTCTGTCGCGCAACAACTCGATTATCCTGTGCTCGGCCGTTTGTGCCCGCCTCTCCTCTGACTGTTCACTATGGGCGCCGGCAAATCCTTCATAGCCCGCGATCGCCGCAGCCAGGGCATCTATCCCACTGTTTTCAGTCGCTACGGTCTTGATTATTGGCGGCGTCCAGCCATCGGGCCGCTCCGAGATCGAGAGCAACATTTCAAGCTCTCGCTCGGTTCTCAAAACGCCATCGCGGTCGGCCTTGTTTATGGCGAAGATGTCGCCGATTTCCATTATTCCCGCCTTCATCGCCTGCACCCCGTCTCCCATCCCCGGCACAAGCACGACGACGGTAACATCTGCGGCCTTTACCACATCAACTTCATCCTGGCCGACGCCTACTGTTTCAATGATGACTTTATTATAACCGGCTGCATCCAGTATCGCTACCGCATCGACTGTCGCCCGCGCCAGGCCGCCGAGGTGTCCGCGCGAGGCCATACTGCGGATGAAGATTCCCGGGTCGGTCGCCATGTTCTGCATGCGTATGCGATCGCCAAGCAATGCTCCGCCGGTGAAGGGACTCGAAGGGTCGACCGCGATGATTCCAACTTGCTCGCCGCCGCCTCGATACTGCGCAGCAAGGCGATCGACCAGAGTGCTCTTGCCAGCGCCCGGCGCTCCGGTGATCCCGATGACCAGCGCTTTGCCGGTGTGAGGAAAGATCTCCTTGAGTAGCGCGGCCGCGTCCGTGCTAGCGTCTTCAACTGCGCTGATCGCGCGGCCGATCGAGCGCTTGTCCCCGGCAAGAATCTTCTGTGACAGTGAGTTCATTGCTTGAAGACGTAGCATAGACTTGAGTCTGTGTCTGGAGATTCCCGTACAACAGGAATGACCGGACACACAGACTAAAGTCTATGCTACTTCACGCTTTCAAAATCTGGCGGGCGATTACCGTCCGCTGTATCTCGCTTGTCCCCTCGCCGATCGTGCAGAGCTTCGAATCGCGCCAATATTTTTCGGCTGGATAGTCTTTGATGTAGCCGTATCCGCCGTGTATCTGCACGGACTCTTCAGAGACGCGCACGGCGACTTCGCTTGCGTACAGCTTCGCCATCGATGATTCCTTTGTCGTAGGCTTGCCGGCGTTCTTCATCGCCGCCGCGCGATATGTCAGCAGTCGCGCCGCGTCGATCTGCGTAGCCATATCGGCCAGCTTGAACTGAATAGCCTGGAACTCGGCGATGGATCGTCCAAACTGGTGCCGTTCCTTTGCATACTTCACGGCCGCTTCGAATGCGCCCTGCGCGATCCCAACCGCCAGCGCGGCAATCGATATTCTTCCGCCGTCGAGCACCTTCATAGCCTGAATGAAACCCTGACCGGGCTCGCCTATCAGGTTCGGGTTGGGTAGGAAGCAGTCGTCGAAGACCAGCGCCGCGGTGTCGCTCGCGCGCATGCCGAGCTTGTTCTCCTTCTTGGCGACTGAGAAGCCATTCGTTCCGCGCTCGATGATAAAGGCCGAGATCCCATGCGATCCGGCCGCCCGATCCGTGATCGCCAGCACGACCGTCGTCTCGGCGAACGTCGCGTTAGTGATGAAGTTCTTCGAGCCGTTCAGCACCCACCCGCCGGTTCGCCGCACTGCCGTAGTACGCATCGAGCTGGCGTCTGAGCCGGAGCTTGGCTCGGTCAGACCCCAAGCGGCGAAGCATTCTCCCTTCGCAAGCGGCACCAGGTACTTTTGCTTCTGGGCTTCGCTTCCCGCGATGAAGATGTGCCCCGCCCCAAGCGAGTTGTGCGCGGCTATCGCCAGCCCGATCGAGGGGTCGACTCGCGCAAGTTCTTCGATGATGGCGGCGTATTCGACGTAGCCCATCCCCGCGCCGCCGTATTCTTCGGGAAAGAGAACGCCCATGATTCCAAGTTCTGCGAACTTGGACCGCAGCTCGACAGGAAAGTGTGCTGCTTCGTCCCATTCAAGGACATGCGGCTTAAGCTCGGCTTCCGCGAACTCGCGAATTGTTCGCTTGATCTGCTGCTGGTCTTCGTTCAGCTCGAACTCCATCTTGCCTCCACGACTCGACGCGAACCCGCGCCTGACGCTCGTCTGTCAACGACCGGGGGCTGGTGCGAACTGAACATTCTACACGGGCGGGAGAGAAAAATCATGCTTGACAGCCTGCGGCAAACTGACAATCCTTAAGGCCTGGAAGCGATCCGGCCTGGGCGAGCTTACTTCCTATCATGATCTCGAAGTCATGGAGGGCGAATGGATATCGAAGGAACTATGCAGTTCATTCTCGACCAGCAGGCTCAATTCTCGAGTGATATAGCTCGAATAAACTCGGTTCTTGAACGAACCAGTGAGGTTCTCGCGAAACTGGCGGAGCGTCAGACAACAACCGAAGAAACCACTCAGAACCTGGCGGAGCGTCAGACAACAACGGATGAAACCACACGGAGTTTAGCAACCTCTCAGGAACGAGCGAATGAGATTCTCGCGAAACTGGCGGAGCGTCAGACAACAACCGAAGAAACCACTCAGAACCTGGCGGAGCGTCAGACAACAACGGATGAAACCACACGGAGTTTAGCAACCTCTCAGGAACGAGCGAATGAGATTCTCGCGAAACTGGCCGAGCGTCAAACAACAACCGAGGAAAACACACGGAGTTTAGCAACCTCTCAGGAACGAGCGAATGAGATTCTCGTGAGCCTGGCGGAGCGACAGACAACAACGGATGAAACCACACGAAACCTGGCTAACTCTCAGGACCGAGCGAATGAGATTCTCGTGAATCTGGCGGAGCGTCAAACAACAACGGAGGAAGCCACAGAGAGTTTTGCCGAGCGTCAGAGCATGACCCAGCAGATAATTCTGGAGGTGGGGCAAACGCTGGTGGACGTCGCGAATGCTCAGGAACGTACAAACGAGATTCTCGCAACGCTCGCGGACCGGCAAGTCGCCTACGAAGAAGCAAGACTCGCCACCGAAGAAGCGATGACCCGGCTAGCCGAGCGTCAGCGTACGACCGAGGAGAACCTTAATGTGTTGCTCTTAACTGTGGAGCGGCACATATCAAACCACAACTAGTTTGGGGAATTATTTAGTTGAGTAGCCGCGCTAAAGGAGAGCGGGGCAGTGAGGAGCATTTGACTGTCCCCGCTGCCCCGTCTTGCTTAATCCCTATCGTTCCGCGTATTTAAGAGCGACACGCAACGGACCGACGAGATCGGCGCAGAAATGAAGGCGCATAAGCTAGAATACAACCTCCAAATCGAAATTGTTAATCTGACTTTTGGCGAGCAGATCGAACCATTTTCGTCGGCACCAGCCGTACCGATGGTAACTATGCCAGCGGACTGGCAGAACCCATTTGACGTAGGAGCCTTGAGGCAAGAGATTGCGGCTCGTAGGGCTGTGAGCGAAAGCGAAGAAAAAGTCTGCGAGACAAACGCTAAGAGGCTGCTCAATCGAATAAAGTCAAGCAACTGATCGGATCACGCAACCTTTCGTGTCTTAGAGAGTTTCTTAGCTCGCTCTCGGACCCCGAGGCTAGTCAAGTCCCCCTAATTTGAGAGAATCATCTGACTCTCTTGCTACTTCTGCCTCGTGGGAGTGGCTTGGTGTTTGTGCGGCGCGGCTTCGCCTCTTTCGGCTTTCGATGTGTCCTCGCGGGAGGAGCTTGAAAGAATCGTTTCACTTCGCTGCTCGTGAGTTCGCGATGCTGACCCGGCGCGAGGCCCGCGTCAGCGATGTGGCCGATCTTAACGCGGCGAAGCTTTACGACTGAGTGCCCGATCGAATCGAACATCTTGCGGATCTGTTGGTTCTTGCCTTCACGGAGTGTGACTTCGTACCAGTTGTTGCCGGCTTCCCTGGTGCGGTCGATCAAGTGGATCTCCGCCGGCGCAGTGCGAGATCTGCCGATCGCGATCCCTCGACGCAACCGCTCGATTTGAGCGTCGCCGGGTGCACCCTTCACTTTAACGTGATAGACCTTTTCGACGCGGCCGCCTGTGGTGAGGAGGTTAGTCAACTCCCCGTCGTTTGTCAGAATGATCAATCCTTCGGTGTTGAAGTCGAGTCTGCCGACAGGATGAAGCCCGCGACGCGCGGAAGGCGGCAGCAGGTGAGCGACGAGCGGTCGGTTCTTAGGGTCAGAGGCTGACGACAGATAACCTCGCATTTTGTTGATCAGGATGTAACGCTTTTCTTGCGCGCGCAACGACGTTATCAGCTTGCCGCGCACTTTGATGTGGTCGTGTTCGGGATCGGCTTTCGAGCCAGGCTCGCTGACGCGCTTGCCGTTGACGGTGACTTCACCTCGCACCATCATCTGCTCGGCCGCGCGCCTCGAGGTGATGCCTGCGTTTGCGATTATTTTTTGGAGGCGTTCTAACATAACGAAGGAAGTAGCATAGACTTTAGTCTGCGTCCGGTCGATTCGTTTTCCCTTGAAGTGGCTAACACTGACTCTGACACAGACTAAAGTCTATGCTACTCAGCTAGTCATCAAGTCCTCGAAGTCTTCGAGATTCGGAAGCTCCGACAGATCGTTGAGCCCGAAGTGGATTAAGAAGTCCTTCGAGGTCCCGTACAACATCGGCCGCCCGACGACCTGCTTGTGGCCCTTTGCAACGATCAGCCGCCGGTCGAGGAGCGTCTTTATCGCCGATGTCGAAGTCACGCCTCGAATCTCGAGAATCTCAGGAATGGTGATCGGCTGCTTGTAAGCGATCACCGCAAGCGTCTCAAGCGCGGCGAGCGACAAGCGCGCCGACGGCTGTGACTTCAAATAGCGCCGCACATATTCGCTGAACTCCAGCCGCGTCGTGATGCGATAGCCACCCGCGAGTTGCCGAACCTCAAGCCCGCCGCCGCGCGCGTTGAACTCTTCAGCAAGTTGGTCCGCGGCGGCTTGGATGGCTTCGGCCGATTCGCCTTCGAGGATCGCGGCGAGATGCTTCACGCTGATAGGCTCTTCCGAGACGTAGATCAGCGATTCGAGAATTGGCTTTAGTTCGTCAACGGTCATAGATCAAAAGAGTGAGGCGTTGGGATGTAGCATAGACTTTAGTCTGTGTCCGGCGATTCGTTTTGTGTGAGAACAACACAGACTAAAGTCTATGCTACTTCACGCTTCACTATCACAATGTCTCCGAATACTTCGGACTGGGTCAGGCGGATAACCAGCCCCTTTACCAGCTCAAGGACAGCCAGAAAAATCAGTACCATCTCCCGACGCGATCGAGCGCGCTCGAACAACGTGCGCGCGCTCACCTCAGCCGATTCATTAAGCATCAAGGTTATCTCTGCGATCTTCTCGGCCATTGTCATTTCATCGCGCGCGATCTCTATCTCACTGATCGCTTGCCGCCGATCCATCACTTCTTTAAAGACCTCGAATAACTGAAAGACGGTCGCGGCGACTTCAGGATTGTCCCTATCCTCTTCCATCGAAGCGCGTGTGAAGGCGGCCGCCTCCATCATCGCGCGCTGATGAAGCACGTTGGCGGCGCCTTTGAACTTCTGATGTTCGAGCAACTGGTACACAAGCTCGTTGCGCGGGTCCTCGATCGCTTCCTCGGGCGCGTCCGGATCGCGCGGCAGCAACATCTGAGTCTTGATGTGAATGAGCGTCGCGGCCATTACCAGGAACTCACCGGCTACTCCAATGTCCAGTTCCTGCATCGCGCGCAGGTATTCGAGGTACTGCTCGCTGATCCGCGCGATGGGGATGTCGTAGATCGAGACTTCTTCCTTGCGGATTAGAAAGAGCAACAGGTCCAGCGGCCCTTCGAACATCGAGAGCTTGACCTTGTACTGGTCCGTGCTCTCGGCGAATTCAGTCTGAGTTTCCGCAGCCCCGCTTTGCTCAGTCTCTTGGCTCAGCGCTTCTTTCATCTTTCAATCCACAATCTGCAATCGGCCATTCTCTCATTCCCAATCCATCTTGATCGCGCGGCGCACCTCGGCCATCGTCTTCTGCGCCTCGAGTCTTGCACGGCGCGAGCCTTCCTTCATCAACGCCACCACTTGCTCAGGCTCATCACGAAGCTGACGGCTCCGCTCGGCGATCGCCCCGTAGCGCTCGATTATCGAATCGGCCAGCGCGCGCTTGCGATCTACGCAACCGATGCGGGCGCCGCGGCAATCGTCATCGAGACGGTCAGCGTCGGATGAGTTCAGGAAGAACCGGTGCATCTGACAAACGTCGCAGTTTTCGGGGTGACCCGGATCGGTCCTCTTGATGCGCGTGCGATCGGTGATCATCATCCGGGCCTTCTCGCGTACCACCTCGGCGGAATCCACCAGATAGATCGCGTTGCGGTAGCTCTTGGACATCTTTCGGCCGTCGGTCCCCGGCAGCACCGGCACTTCGGTGTGGAGCTCCTTGGGCTCAGGGAACACATCGCCGAAAATATTGTTGAAGCGCCGCACAATCTCGCGAGTCAGTTCGACGTGTGAGGCCTGATCTTTGCCGACCGGCACGAAGTCGGCTTTGTACATGATGATGTCCGCGGCTTGGAGTACCGGATAGCCGAGGAACGCGTAGTTGCCGATGTCTTTCTCGCTGATGTTCTCGCGCTGCTCTTTGTAGGTCGGGACTCGTTCGAGCCACCCGAGCGGAGTGACAGCCGAGAGGATCACGTGAAGCTCCGAGTGCTCGGGTATCATCGACTGAACAAAGATCGTCGAGCGCTCTGGATCGAGCCCCGCCGCCAACCAGTCGCTGACCATGTCGATGGTGTTCTGCTTGATCGCGCTCGTGTCTGCGTAGTCGCTCGTGAGCGCGTGCAGGTCCGCGATGAAGTAGTAGCACTCGTATTCACCCGAATCTTGCAAGCGGACCCAGTTCTTGAGCGCGCCTTCGTAGTTGCCGAGATGCAGGTTCCCGGTCGGGCGCATACCGCTTACGATCCTTTTCTTCTCGCCTTTGCTGTTAGAGGAGGCCAATTAGTAACCCTCGAATCGCGCACGATTCACGCGAGAAGCAATCTCAATACGAAGATGGAGATGGGCTGAAAAATAACATTAAGAACTCCTAGATAAAGTAACCCCATCAGAAGCAAGAACCCGTAGGGACGGAGTTGCGCGTATCCCTGTGCCATCGAGTACGGGAGCAGTTCCTCAAGTACGTGACTTCCGTCCAGTGGCGGAATGGGTATTAAGTTGAAAATGCCAAGCGCCAGGTTCAAGATGAGCATAATGCCAAAAAACATCGCCAGTGGCTGCATGAACGCTGGCTGGCCGGCTGAGGGCTTGATCACTTCGTAGAAGTTCCGAAGCTCCGGGTTGAATGCCACAATGCCGGACAGGAGAAGCACTTTCAAAACGATAAACGCGACCGCCATGAGGATAAAGTTGCTGATCGGCCCCGCAGCCGAGACCGAGATATTCGCTCTTGTCTTATCTCGCCACAAGAGGGGGTTTGTCTGAACCGGCTTCGCCCATCCGAGCAGCGGAACCGTCGTGAATATGCTAATCAGCGGAAACAGGATCGTTCCTATCGGATCGATATGGGCGATGGGGTTGAGGGTGATTCGTCCCTGGAGTCTCCCAGTGTCATCGCCGAACTTCTCAGAGGTCCACGCGTGGGCGGCTTCGTGGAATGAAAGAGAGAATAAGAGCACAACAAACCAGATGATTACGAAGCCGATATCAATATCTTTACGCAAGCGCGCACGCTCCAGCAGGGGGGCTAAACGTCAAAGGCAGCACAAGCTCAAACTAACACGCGCTTGGATGGCTGTCAAAGAATGGGCTGAACCGACGAAAAGTAGGGAGGGCGAAAGTAAAGCGCAGAAGGGAAAGGAACGGGAAGCAGGTCAAAATGGCCAATAGCCTTCTATCCCGAGGTGCACACGGAAGATTTCGCGGTTGGTCGCCACGATCATGTTGCCTTGATCGTCAAAGCACAGGCCGACGACTCCTATGCCAGCGACTGCCATCTCAGCCTCGGCGTCGGGCGTGATCTTCACGATGCCGCGATGACCTCGGCGGCTCGCTGCCACGTAGACATTGCCGTTGCGGTCAAACGCCAGGCCTTGAGGCCGCCCAAGGCCTGAGAAGAATCTTGTCACTTCGCCGTCTGGGCTGATCCGCATCACCGAATCGAAACTGGAAAGCGTCGGCCCGGTCACGTACAGATGACCGTCCGGCCCGAACGCCAGATGGTATGCGGCCATGCTCGGCTCGAGCGTCGCAAAGCTTGTCCCTTCGCCGATGTCGTTCACCCGATAGATGGTGCCGCTGCGGTCGCCCACGAACATCCGCCCTTCTGAATCGAACGCGATGCCGGTTGCAATGCCGAGATTGCGCGCGAATTCCTCGGCTTCCTTGAACGGGGTTACGCGATAGACTGTTCCGTCATAGCGGCTGGTGATGAACATCTCCCCGCCAGGGCTGAAGGCGAGACCAGTCGGATTGATCATGTCGGTGAGGAACGGCTCGCTTTCGCCGTCGGGGGTGATCTTGTAAACGGAGACCGGGACCTTTTGTCCGCGCGTGCCCGAAAGCGTTGTGTAGACTGCGCCGTTATCGCGATCGTATGCGGGATTTGCTACCGGATGCAGGTTCTCCGCCAGCTTCACTCCCACGATGAACGGCACGCCTTCGCTCACCGAGCCGTTTGACTCCAGGGTTATGTAGACTTCGCCGCCGTCGACAAACATGTCGGAAGGCACGGGCGCAATGACACGAGTCGATGAGGCGCTGATCGGTCTTGTTTCCGCTCCGCTGAACCGTACCCGCGCGTCGTCGTAGGAGGAGAAGAGGAAATCCTTGCAGGTGATTATGACTTCGCCGCCTTCCACTCCCGCGTTTGGCACGATGCTTTCGATCACGGGCTCCGACATCCTTACGGCTCCTCGATTCGCTGTGATTGTTCAGTCAGTGAGCGAGTATATTACGATGCTGCGCATGGAATGTCCACGAAGCGGGATTGATCGCCTTAGGCGTCAAACAGACTCTCGACGTCTTTCAACGACAAGCCAAGGAGGCTGCAAACGACAAGCTGGGCCTCTGAGAGCTGTTCTTTGGGATAAGAGTTCGTTACCGCCAGGCATCGCATCGCCGCCTGATGCGCCGCGCGAATGCCGTGGATGGAGTCCTCGATCACCAGACACTCGCGAGGCTCGATGCGATGGGTGATTGAGAGGTTGAGCAGTTCAAGGGCTTTGATGAATGGATCGGGGTGAGGCTTACTGCGCGCGACGTCTTCGGCGCTGACGATCGCGCGAAAGCAATCACGCAAGCCGCCGTGATTCACGACCATCTCGATCTCCGCTCGAAGCGCGCCCGAAGCGATCGCGAGCGGATAGCATTCAGCGGCTCGGCGAATGAACTTCGCCGCGCCCGGCAAGAGTGCCAGACCCGTTTGCATAGCTCGCTCGACGTATCCTGCCTTGCGTCTGATCAACTCGCTCAGTTGATCCTGCGTGGGCGCAGATCCCTGCTCAGCAAAAACCCTGGTGAAACAGCCTCGATCATCAAGCGCCAGATAGTGCGCGAAGTAGTCTTCTTCGGTGAGCGTGATGCCTTCTTGGGCGAGCACGCGTCCGAACGCCGCCAGGTGAATCGGCTCGGTGTCGGCGATCACGCCGTCGCAGTCGAGGATGATGGCTTTGAGCATCGTGTGTTGACAGGCGAGTGTGCGCCGCCCCAAACAATTGAGGAGTGAAAAGCTAGTGAAGCTCGTCACTCCTCATCGCGTCTGAATGTTCAGAGTTCAAGCTTTAGCTTGCCGGCGCCAACACGCAACCTGAAGGTTGAACTCAGAACTCTAGTTGTTCGGTTGCTGGGCTTTCTTCGCGTCGCTGGCCTTCTTGATTTGCTTGAGCGCGGTATCGGCCTCCGAACGATTGACCTCGCCGTCCTTGTTGAGGTCCATCGACTTGAACAGTCGTTCGTTGCCAAATTCTTCGGCGGTTATCTTGCCGTCTTTGTTCTTGTCGTACTTCTCGAACAGGTTGTTGACCTCGACGCCGCCAGTCGCCTCCGTCTGAACCTCGTTAACAGCGCGGAAGAAACCGTTCAGCTCTTCGGTCGTAAGCTCGCCGTTGTGGTCCTTGTCGAGGGCGTCGAACAGCGAGACGATCTTGGCAAACTCCTCGCGCGTCACTTTGCTGTCAGCGTTTCCGTCAAGGATCTTGGACAAGCTTTCGCCGGTTCGAGGGCCAGCTACCATCATCCGCTCTCCACCGCCGCCGCGGCCGCCTCCGGTGAATTGCGAGGTTACGGCCTTCCACTCCTCCTCATCGATGGAGCCGTCGTGGTTCCCGTCCATCCGGTCGAACATCTGAGGTGGAAACTGGCCAGGGAACTCATCCTTGCTGATCTTCTTATCTTTGTTCTTGTCGAGGTCGGCAAAGGTCGGCATTTGAAACTGCATCGTCCGCTGACCGCCGCCGAAGCCGGGTGGCGGTTGATCCTGTGCGGAAGCGGCCGTGGCGCCGCCGGCTATCACCGCAAATGAAAACATTAGTCCGAGAACTTTGTTCATTTACTTCGTACTCCTCTGCTATCTGCAATCCGACTAAAAATTAAACCTCATGCTAAGGTCAATGCGCCTCGCGCCGTTGAAATTGAAGCCCCCAAATCCACCGCCACCGCCGCCACCGCCGCTGCTATTGGATCTCCCAAAGAACGGCGAAGTCAGCGTGCCGTTGAACTGTCCTTCGTTTTGGTGATTGAGCACGTTAATGGCGTTAATGCTGAAGGTCAGATTGTACTTGTGGCGGTTGCCGCCGAAACCGCCGGGGCCGCCCATCATCATCATCGCGCCTCCACCTCCGCCTCCGCCTCCGGTCATCACCATCGTAGGGCCACCGCCGGCTTGCCCGCCTCGAGCCTGACCTCCGGTATTTGTGGCGCCGCGGGCACCCTGGGTGCCGCCACCTTGCGCCCCGCCACCTTGTGCGCCACGACCGCCTGCTCCTCGCTGACCCTGGGCTTGCTGCCCGCCCTGTTGCCCGCGATTTGCGGCGGACATGCCGGGAAAGTTGTTAGGCGGCGGACCAAAGCCGAAGCTCTTGGATATGCCCACATTCACCGTGATCGACCCTGGCCCTTGCCCGAAATTGCGAGGAATGATCTCATCCCCCGTCAGCGGGAAGGGATTGAATGTGCCGAAGCGGGTTACGATAGTCACAGGATCGCCGGGCTTTGCGAATGCCGGCCGATCGGTGAACTGATTGTCGCCATTATTATCCCGCCCTGTGGTGATATTGAACGGGCCGCCGCTCCTCAAGTTGATGTTGGGTGTAAGCCGCAATTCCCAAGGCAGCGTGAAATTCCCAACGATGCTGAACTGGTGCCGTGCATCAGAAGATGCTCGTCCGTACTCGGTTGTAAGGTCATACGGATTTGCCGGCATCGTGGTCGCTCGATCCGTGTCGCTGTGCGCCGACCCGAGCGTGTAGAAGCTGAACATCGAGATCTTCTGGTTGATGTTTGCGCGCAAGCCGACTCGCAGCTCTTGCCGCCTCGAGAAGCCGGTAGACTCGTATTGAAGGATGGGTCCGTCATCAGGGAAGGGACGTATCGGCTGCCCGTTTTCAAAACCAATCGGAGCGTTGATGTTTCGCATGCGCAAGAGATGCACGCCTCTGAAATAGTTGTAGGTAGCCGAAGCAAACATGTTCTTCGGCAACTGGCGTTCATAGCTGACGCTTCCTTGTATCGTGTACGGCGCGTTCAAGTCCTTAGCCTCGTTCCGGGTAGTCGGCAGAACCCGCGCAGCCAGATCAACGCTGCTTGGGATATCCGGGAAGAAGGTGGGCTGCTGGACTACGAATTGTTGCTGGTGCTGGCCGTCGAACCTGATTGTATCCGATGTGATGCTCGTATCGATCCTGCTATAAAAGACGCCGCCGCCACCGCGAATGTTGGTCTTCTTGTCGACGGCCCAGACGACACCAAAGCGAGGTGAGAAGTTAACCTTATCCTGGAGATGCGTCTGGAAATCATGTCTGAGCCCGGCCGAGAGCGTTAGCTTTGGCGATACTCTCCAGTCGTCCTGCACAAACCATCCGTACTCCCACTGCGAGAATCCTATAAACGGATCGCCCCGATTGGTAGAGAATTGGGACGGACGGATCCCCGGCGTTCCTTGCAGCGCAGCCGAGTACTGAGTGAGCGAACTGAAGGTGAATGTGCCGGTGAAGTTTGACCGATTGAGGTTCTTGAACTGTTCTGCTTCAGCGGTGAAGCCTGTCTTGAACGTGTGCTTCTTGTGGGTGTAGGTCAGTATGTTGGCGAAGTCCAGGTTTCGGTTCAGATTGTCCGTAAGACTTTGGCCGCCGCCACCGTTGAACGAATCCAGCACATTGACAGCTACCTCGGTTGATTGTCCGCGAGACTGGTTTGATCGGCGGCCCAACTGAAGACGCAACTCATTAACGGCATGTTCGCTGGCGATCGTAGTTAGTGAGAATCGCAGTGTGTCGTCGCTGGAGTTGGACGCTGTGGCACGCTCTGGCAGGGTGAAGCCGCCCACGCCCCCAAGCGGCGACTCATTCTCCGAATGCCGGTACTGAAATCCGATTGAGTGTTTTTTGGTCAGAAGAACATCCGTGCGCACGGAAAAGTTATAGCCTCGCCGCGGCGTCAGCACCGTTGTAACAAACGGTTCGGGCTGAAACGTCGTTGGGTTGAGGACGACCGCGTTGACTACTTCATTCTCATCAAGCTCATTCCGGGAAAAGTCGAAAAAGAATCCCGCACGATTGCGCATGATAGGCCCACTGAAATAGCCGCCGTACCTGCGAGTTTGCAGCGGAGCCCTAAATGAAGCGTACGGGTTGCGGGCGTTGAGCGACTCGTCGTTGAAGTTCAAATTGAAGCCGCCATGAAACGTATCCACGCCCGGCTTGGTGATGATCTCAATGCGCCCAAACCCTGTTTCGGCATGCTCAGCCGAGAACGGATTCATGTTGATGTTGATTCTAAGAATAGCTTCCTTGGGCGGAATCTGGCCTCGCTCGCGGAAGCCTCCGACAAAAACGCTCGCATCGGCGCCGGCCGCCCCCGCCATCTGCTTGAGCGTTTCAAGCAACTCATCCGGGTCGTCGGGTAGCGCTTCGAGGTCTTTCTCGGTCAAGGTAATCGCAGACAGATTCTTATCCGGATCCGTAGAAATCGCCGCGGCGTTGTCTTTCACTTCGACCTGCTCGGCGAGCATGACCTTCAGCTTCACATCAAATGAGCCGCTTGGTTTTGAAGTAAGGTCGATCTGCTCTGTGAATTTGCCGAAGCCTTCGACTTCAACAGTCAGCGTGTAAGCGCCCGGCTTAACGGTGAAGCGATAACGGCCGTGATCATCGGCCACCGCGTTGTACTTCTGACCGTTTTCAGATTGTAGCGTGAGTGGTGCCGCGGCGATGTAGGCATTGGTTTCGTCAATCACCGTGCCGCGGAGTTCGATCAGACCCTGGGCATATGCCGCCCCGGGCCCAACGAGACCTAAAAGATTCACCATTAATAGGAGTGAGCTGAGGGAAATCGCAATTGTTCTTTTCATTATTTTGATTCTTCTCTTCTATTCACCCGGCGCAGCGTCCAAGTTCCACTGATTTGAGCTCGGGCTGCTGATACTTCGAAAAGGGGCTGGCCGGCGAATCGCCGAGCAACTGTCGATTCGCGCGATCACTACTTCTTGGATCGCTCTCTCTCCTGTTTGCGCATCTCGTCGTGCTTCTTAACCATTTCCTCGTACTTGGGAAGCTGCTCGGGAGTCAACAACGCGCGAATGCGGTCGCGCGACTCCTCCCGGACCGCATTGAATCGAGGCTCGAAGTTCTTGATCGCGGGATCCATTTCCTTCCTTATCTCTCTGTACTTCTCGCCTGTCTCGTCAAGAATCTTCTTGATCTGCTCCTGTTGATCCGAGGCAAGGCCGACCTCCTCATTCATCCTTTTTATGAGGAATTCGGCGCCGCCACGCGGCCCCCTGTTGCTGGAGCTGGTCAGTTGTTGATACAGATTCAGTGAGAGCGCTCCCGCCGCGAACCCGAACACGAATACCGAGACCACAATGAGGCGCGCCTTTGATCGGCCGTTGGTGCTACTTTCCATTTTCCTTCTCCTCGGCTGCTACTAAGGTCTCTAGCACGTCGTCGCGCGTAGGCTCGGGATAATCGTACATATCAGGGAACACGACCCGCTCTCTCGGGCGAACGGCTGCCTGGTTTGTTACCTGGCTCGTCTCAGGCGTCGGAGGATTCCACAACAGCGTAGCCCCGACCATCAGAAGCAGCAGAACTGCCATTGCTGGAACAAGCTGGCGTGCAGTCACCAGCAGAGCAGCCGCCCACGATTCATCGGGCGCGCGCGACAGGGAGAGTGCTGGGCCGCGGGCGATCCGCGCACGCAGCGCTCTGAAAAAATCCTCATCGGGCGTGATGGGTTCTGCGGCGGCCGCGTCGAGAGCCGCCCGCTGTAATACGAACAGCCTATACTCGAGCGCGCATCGCGAGCAGGCCTGAACGTGAAGGTTCGTGGCCGCTCGCTCGGTGACGCTCATATGAGTTGCTGCGGCGCGCTCGTCGAGTGCCGCAAATCGCTTTCGCGCCTGCCGGCATACGATATTCGGTTCTCTAACCACCTTGTCCTTCATTTCTTCTTGCTCCTCTGCATTCGCTCTCCGCTCAGCACCAATCGCTTCATCGCCGCCCTTAGAACGCGGCGCGCGCGGAAAGCTCGCACTTTAACTTTCGACTGGCCCCACCCGGTCATCTCGGAAACTTCCTTGACCGAGAACCCATCCCTGTCAATCAGCACGACGACCAGCCTGTCCTCCGGCTCGAGCTTTGACAGCAGCCGCTCAGCAATCTCGGCAGCGTCGCGCTGGCGCTCGGAGCTGGCGTGACGATCGCGCGCGACTTCCAGCATTTGAAGCTCGAACCACTCGTCCTCCCGCTGCGTCTCGTGCGGCAACTGCTGCTCGATGCGGCGACGTCCGGCGCGGAGGTGATCGTAGCAGGCGTTCACTGCGATCTTTGCGACCCACGCCTCGAACGAGCGGCCCAGCGTGAACGTGCCGAGCGAGAAGTACGCTTTGGCGAATACTTCTTGCGCGATGTCCTCGATCATGTCCCGGCGGCGAAAGAAGCTGCCGATGATGCTGAAAACTCGCGAGCTGTGACGGCGCACCAGCGTTTCAAAACTGTCCTCGTCACCGGCACGGCTGCGTGTGATCAACTCGTCTTCGCCGTTCGAGTTGCCCGCGCCGGTCGCGATCACTTGCTCTTCCGAGACGGAAGCTGGGCGCACGTCGCCGCTATGGCTCTTAGGTTCATCGGCCTCGTGATCTAGTTTGACTCGACCTACTTCGGGGACGATGGCCTGACGAGCCGTGCTTTGCGCGTTGCGGTTATCGGCCTGCTTCAATCCACGCTCCACTGAGTTGGGGGTACCGCCCCGGATGATACTGCGAACAACCTATCGGTTTCTCTTAGTTCTTATTCGCGCCCTCAGCCGCTGGCGCGATCGAGGTTGATTCACTTGGGCTAAACCTAACTAACGTAATAACGCTAGCTTGGTTCGCCTTTTTCATCAACCCGCAGCCTGCCGCCCCGCCAGGTTTGTTTGCAAAGAACTATTGATGGCCCCGCGCTAATGGGGTCAACAGCGTATAAGACGATGTGGGTACGTGAACGGTTACTATAAAGTCGAGGGGGAGTCAGTAGTCCGTGGTCCGTGGTCCGTGGTCCGTAGTCCGTAGTCCGTAGTCCGTGGTCCGTGGTCCGGGGTCCGGGGTCCGTAATCAGTGGTCTCTGCAACCTTCTTAAAAACATCACCCTACGGACTACGGACTACTGACTACTGACTACTTCGAGGCAGAACGTACAACATGACGGCGAAGTAGTGGCAGATGCTTCCGGCCATAACAAACACGTGCCAGATGGCGTGATTGTACGGAACTCTCTTCAGCGCGAAGAACAGGACGCCGACCGTATAGAACAAACCGCCGGCAACCAGCCAGACTATGCCCGACAGCGGAACCGCCGACATCACCGGCTTGATCGCGATAAGCACCAGCCAACCCATCGCTATGTACACCAGGGTCGAGACGATCTGGAACCTTTCAACGTGGAACAGCTTCCAGAGAATCCCGAAGGCCGACATACCCCACACGAGTGAGAACAGGGTCCATCCCCAGAACCCGCGAAGGGTGACCAAAGTGAAAGGCGTGTACGTTCCTGCGATCAGCAAGTAGATCGCAGTGTGATCGAGTATCTTGAGAATGCGCTTCAGACGAGGCGTGTGGAAGCTGTGGTACAGCGTTGAGGCGGCGTAAAGAAGCACCAGCGTAACGCCGAACGTCGTGCACCCTGCAATGTGCCAGGCGTTTCCGCGCATCACCGAAAGAACCACCAGCGCCACAAGACCCACGACACTCAGAGCGAGCCCGATGCCGTGAGTAATGCCATTCGCCAGTTCTTCGATGAGGCTCTCGTCCTCGATCTCGCTCATAATTCCACGTTTCAACGGACCGTTCGCTTCAAATATACCGAGGCTTGTAAGAGAAGGAAAGTGCGCCAAATATCGCCGCTACGGGTCCTTCTGCTCTTGGACTTGTCGTCCCAACGACAGGGGTTGTGACCGCAGTCACGTCTTCCCGTGCCTATTGTCACAGCATTATGCCTTTTTCTTCAATACAATCTCAGTCGGCAAAGGCAGAAGGTCCGTCTCCAGGCATGTGGTATGTTAATGATGAATTCGTAGCCGGAACGGACGGCGCCTGCCGCGAATCTCGGTGAGATAGGAGTTGCAGGATGAATTTGCATGAAGGCGAGAAGTTCCGCTGCGAGGATTGTAATGCGCAGGTTGCTGTGACTAGAAGCTCTGACACGCGGTCGCTGGACTTCGAGGCTCCCAGAGAGAACGGACCTGGCTCGAACGCTCCCGGCCAGATCTCGGGTAACGATCACCCTCGACTTTACTGTTGCGGCAAGGCCATGGTGAGGTTCTGCATCAAAGTCGCGTAGCAATGTAGGGGCGGCCCCCCGTGGCCGCCCCTCGCTGTTCCGCGGCGTCCTTTGAGCAATACGGGCGGCTGCGGAGCGATGCTCCTTCGGGGCGCCTCCAGTGCGCCGATTCAAGATGGCGCGTCACAAAAGCAGGCGCGCGTTAGAAACGCACGCTGGGATGTGAGTTGATTTGAGTGCATTGAAGCTGAATTGAACGAAATCTACACAACCGCGCACCCGCGCGATGGAGGCTAATCTATGACAAGTCCGAGACCTCAGGAGAACCTGAATCCTTCCGACATTGCAAGAGAGCAGTTCAACATAGCGGCTGATCTGCTCCAGCTCGATGAGAGCATGCGCGCTGTGCTCAGCGTTCCCAAACGCCAGTTGCTCGTGTCCGTTCCGGTTAAGATGGATGATGGAACGATCAAGGTGTTTGAAGGCTTTCGCGTCCAGTACAACGTTGCTCGCGGCCCGGCGAAAGGCGGCATCCGGTACCATCCCGACGTGACGCTCGACGAAGTTAAGGCGCTCGCCGCGTGGATGACCTGGAAGTGCGCAACGGTCGGCATCCCTTACGGCGGCGGCAAAGGCGGCATTCGCGTTGACCCGCACAAGCTCTCGCAAGGCGAGCTCGAGCGAATGACGCGGCGCTATGCGGTGGAGATCTCTCCGATCATCGGCGCCCACATCGACATACCCGCGCCCGATGTCTATACCAACGAGCAAACGATGGCGTGGATCATGGACACGATTTCGATGATGACCGGCGGAACGCAGCTTGGGATCGTCACCGGCAAGCCGATTTCGCTCGGCGGTTCGCTTGGCCGCGCTGAAGCGACCGCACGAGGCTGCCAGTTCACGATTCGCGAGGCATGCAAGCTGCTCGGGATCAATCTGCAAGGCGCGCGAGTGGCGGTCCAGGGCTTCGGCAATGCCGGCTCAATCTCCGCACGGCTGCTACACGAGGACGGAGCGAAGATCATCGCAGTCAGCGATACCAAGGGCGCAATCTTCAACCCGAAGGGGATCGATCCAGTCGCCGTCCTGAAGTACAAAGAGAAGACCGGCTCGGTCGTCGGGTTCAAAGACACCGACCCGATCACCAACGCTGACTTGCTGACTCTCGACTGCGAGATACTGGTGCCGGCGGCGCTCGAGAATCAGATCAATCTCGATAACGCTCACCTGATCAAAGCGCGCATCGTCGCCGAGGCGGCCAACGGACCGGTCACGCCCGGAGCGGATCGAGTGCTGTTTGACAAAGGCATCTTCGACATACCGGACATTCTCGCGAACGCGGGCGGCGTAACGGTGTCTTACTTCGAGTGGGTGCAAGATTCTTACGGGTTCTTCTGGTCGGATGAGGAAGTGAACCGCTACCTGGAGAAGATAATGGTGAAGGCTTTCCACGAGGTCAACGAGAAGGCAAAGCAATACAAGGTTCACCTGCGCACTGGAGCTTATTGCCTGGCGGTAAGCCGAGTGGCGGATGCCACGAGGATTCGCGGGATTTTCCCGTAAGCGTACGACAGCCCGTGCTCTTTCAGAGTTGCAGATGGGGGCCCGACGATTGAAGATCGTTCGGCCCCCCGTCTGCAGTCTGACGTTGGGCGGAATGAGAATAGGGATCGAAGAGAGTGGTGTTTGGCCTGGGCGAGATGAGTAAACCCCTTGAAGGGATAACATACGGTGACCCCGAATAACTGATTTCTCAGGGAAGGGTCTTTGGTGAGAGCGCGGCCTAGCGCTGGCGTGAACGGGAACCGACGAAGCGAGTCTATCAATGTTCCACTCTAGTGCCAGGCGGCGGCCTGGTTACGCTCGGGCGTTACGCTGCCGATGGTTCTGATATGCGAAAGCCGATGTTGACGACCTCCCAACCGAACGCTCTCAGAGCGATCAAACTGGTCCACACGGCCACATGGGCCTTCTTTGCGTTTTGCGTCCTGACGATTGCGCCCTTCGCCTGGCATGGAAACTACCGCCTCGCTTTACTATTGATCGGAATAGTCTTCATGGAGGTTCTCGTACTCGTCTTCAACGGTTGGCGCTGTCCGCTCACCCCGGTTGCCGCACGCTACACAAACGATAGGCGCGACAACTTCGACATCTACCTTCCCGAATCGCTCGCCCGGCACAACAAGCTCATCTTCGGGGTACTCTACGTCGCAGCAATTCTCTTCACGCTCGTTCGATGGGCGAGTGCGCCGCACTAACGGCGCATGGGCGTTATGCCCCAGCGAGCGTCGTCTTGCAAATGAGCGCGTCGGAGTAGTGGTACGGCGCTCAACGGAAAGAGTCTAGTCCCGCGCTTTGTGTTGGGGAATGCGGCTTATGTTCCTTAACAGGAGAAGGCCGCTCACGAACTACCTGATAAACGCTCGCAGCGCTTCGATCCGCTGGCTCAATTCAACCGGTGATAAATGCCGATACTGTTCCGGGACCATCTCTCGCGACGTAGCCTCGCGAGCCGCAACTAGAATCTGATACTCGACCGCCATCTCGTCGCGAGCCGGGCTGAACTCGTTGGCTACCTGTTCGACGTCTTGCTGACCGGTCTTATCGCGCCCAGCCATTCGGCCCGTGCGTCGCGCGCGGATCAGCATCGACTCGATATCAGCGCCCGACAGCGTCAGCTTGTTCCTGGTGATTGGCGACCAGTCAGTCACCTCGTGTGCGATCTTGTGTTTGTGAACCATCGCCTCGATGACTGCCAGGCGATCTTCTTCCGAGTCGGGATAGAACAACGATATGTGCTCCTCAGCGCGGCCCTGTCGCTTCAAGTCGATGGGCAATAAGTCAGGACGGCTGGTCATCAGTATCCACAATATGCGTCCGCGGTTTCGCGTGTCACCCATCGCTGCCGCAAGCTTCGAGAAAATCCGCGCGTCAACGCCTGAATCTCCGCCGCTCTCGCGCGAGCCGAGCGTCGCGTCCGCTTCGTCGACCAGCACTACGATCGGAGCAAGCGTCTGAAGCAGGTTCAATATCTTTTCGAGATTCGCTTCGCTCGATCCGACCCATCGCTCGCGAAAATTCTTGAACGCGACGACGTTCAAACCGCAATCGTGCGCGAAGCACTCCGCCAGAAACGTCTTGCCTGTTCCAATTGGACCGGAGATCAGAATGCCCATCGGCGCTTCTTCAGTGTTGCCGGCGCGGATCGTGTCGGCGATCGAACGCATGAAACTCTTCGCTTTAGCCATCCCGCCAACCGAGTCCAACCCGAATCGCGGGTGAACGAATTCCACCAGGCCGACGCATTCGGCTTCGATCAGCTCTTTCTTTTTTTGGCGAATGCTATCAAGCGTGAGCGCGTTGTTCTCAGTCGCGGCGCTCCGCAACAACGAGTTCAGGTGAACGCGATTGAGCCCTGAAGTGGTCAGCGCCAATTGTTCATCGGTGACCTCGCTCAAGAGCTGCGGCAACTGAGTGCGCAGGTGCCCGATGAACTCGAGCCGCTCCCGATCGTCGGGGTAGGGAATATCGATCGCCGACAGCCGCGAGTTCTGCCGTATGCGCGGATGAACCTCGGCCACGCTCTCCGCGACCAGTATGACGATGTTGTCCTTCTTCAGCAGGCGCGAGCTTGTGATCCAACGCTGAAAGGCTACGAGGTTGGTGCGATCGTCGCCGGACATATAGCTCACGTCGCCCGCCGGGATAATCGTGTCGAGGAAATTGATGATTACAGCTACCTGATCGCCGTAGAGCAGGAAGTGTTCGATCAGAGGCAGCGCGCGGCCAGGCTCTTTTGGAAGCTGCCGCAGCGCGTCCCGATTCATCAGCGGGTCGGACACGCGCAGCAACGCACCGAACTGGCGCTCAGCTTCCGGAGAACCGAACTTGATCCCTTCGCTGCGATTGTAAGTCAGCAGATGCTTGGTCCCGACCAATTCTCGCTGAAGGTAGTTGAGCAGGCTGATGTACTCAGCGCCCGAACGCACCAGGTCGTAGATGTTGTTGTAGAGAAGGAAATGACTGGCTTCGCCCGCGTAGTACTTGCGAGCCATCCGCGCCGCCCACGAAGGGAGTTGCTCGATCTCGTCTATTAGGAGTCGTGTTCGTGATGATGACATAGCTGTTTAGGGTTCCGGGTTTCTGGTTTCTAGTTTCTGGTTTGGTTTTTGGGTTGTTTCGTCCTCTGTTAACAAGATAAGTCGGTTCGACCAAACCAGAAACCAGAAACTAGAAACCAGAAACTAGAAACCCTGAACTATTGTCCCTGCGCTAGCGGGGGACGCCCGTGTTGCGACGACGAGCGCTCGGAGAGGTCCAACTGGTTCATGATCGGGGCCGTCTCGTCGAGTATTTCCTTTGTCAATTCGATCGAAGACAGCAACGACTCGAAATCGAGCGACGAGATGTGCTCAGGAGTCGGCATCGTTATCACCTGATCGTTCACCAGACCGAAGAAGCTCTCGATCGATTGAAGCTGCGCTTCCACACGCTTCATCGAGCGCTCGATGTCGTCATAGGTCTTCATCCGCTTCTGAAGGAACTCCAGGTTAGTTTGGTAGAGCCGCCGCGTGTCGTCATCGGGCGCCGTCGCGATGGCGCGCTCCGCTTGCTGAATCTGGTTCTGAATCGTCTGGCGATTGATCGAGCGCATATGGTTCTTGCGCCGCCGGTAGGTGTCCAGCAGATCGACATACGACTCCCAGTAGACGTCGAGGGTTTCTATCCGTTCCGGCACTTCCGAGACCCCCGTGAATTTCTTGTAGTTTTTGTAAATCTCGTTCTTCATCCAACGAAGGTATTCGACAGCTTCGCGCTCGCGCGGGTCAAACGACTTGACGAGGTCTTCACGTCTGCGATTCCGCTCTGCCAGTGCTCGCCGCCTCATTCGTTGATCGACCAGTCTGCGATAACCCGGCGTGTTAGGCACGGTAGAAAGGTACAGTGCTTCGGCGGCGCCGCCAGCCACCAGCGGCCCCCACCAGGCGAGCCAAGTCAGGAAGGCGGGGAATTCGGAGGCGGCGGTTGCAGCGAAGACGGCAAGGGCTACGAATATGACCATAGCCCAAATGTTGAGAGGCTCTTTGATTGCCTCCTTAACATAGCTGGTACTTTCTTGCATAACGCTCTTTCTAGCACGCTGGGTGTGAGCTATAGATCCGCCAGATTGTTGAGCCAACCTAACCGCTCACCTCATGCAACCCTATAGATCAACTCGGCTCCGATACCCCGGCGTCTTCGGCACGGTCGAGAGGTAGAGAGCTTCAGCGGCGCCCCCGGCTACTAGCGGCCCCCACCAATCAAGCCATTGCAAGAAGGCAAAATCCGGAGCGACGGTAACCGCTACGACCGCAAGCGCCACGAATATAACACTATCGCCCAGATGTTGAGCGGTTCCTTTACCGCTTCCTTAAGGTAGCTGACTTGTTCTGCCATAGTCTCGAATTGTCCGACCCCATCGCCTGCAGAGTGTCTATCATCTCGAGCGTTCCGTTTCGAGCTTGAGGATGCGTTCCTCGAAGTCGTCACGATCGTTGAGCAGTTTTCCGACGTCATTGAACACCGTCCGAAATCTGGCTTTCAGATCCTTGAACTCGTCGTAGATCCAACGAATCCTCCGGTCCATGCTCTCCAGCCGCTGCTCCATTTGCTGCTGTCGTTCGTCGATACCTGTCAATCGGGACAGGACCTGCTCCCAAATCGGTCGCGTCTCGTGGAGTCTCGCGTCCACTTTTGCTTCGAGTTCTTTCTGCCGCTCGCCGAAGTGGTCCAACCTCGCGTTCACCGCATCAAGCTGTGGTTGCAGGTCCTGGACGATGCTCAGAATCTGATCCAGCTTCTTATCCGAATTCGAAAGCCTCTTCGTTGGATCGTCGCTCATGATTGTCTCCAATCCGCGCCGGCTACCTTACTCCAAAGTCTTTGCCCTGTCCGACGGCCCGAGCGTTTTCTCCGCGGACGAATCGCTGTGGATCGATGGCGGCGCGGGGGTTGAAGCGGACGCCTCAGGCGCAAGGCCCATTTGCCGCTTGTAAGCGGTCAACGTGTCTTCAACCTGAATGTTGAGCGATTCGCGTTCGATGTCCTGAATTTGCGATTCGACTCCTCCGGTAGCCAGGTCCATCCGGGCTTCGGCGGCCGCGGACCGCCGCTGAATTCGCTCGCGCATCTCCTGGAAGGTGCCCGCGTCATCACCGATCTGGAATGAAGCCATCGCTTGCGAGAGCTGCTCCTGCATCTTCGCGCCGCGCGCCTCGTTGACCAGTTGTTGAGCCTCGGCGGTGCGTTTCTTGACTTGAAGGATGTAGTTGTCCAGAAACTTCTTCGCTTGCTCGGACGCCGCGTGCGAGGTCTCAAGCTGCTGCCGCGCGCGCTCGAGCGCCGTCTGCTTTTCCTGAAGCGCGGTGATGTACGTCCGCGCGATGTCGTCGCGGTTCGTAGAGATGGAAGCCTTGACCTTGGCGTCGTAGTCTTTTATCTCGCGCTCGAGGATGACGACTTCCTTCTGCAGAAGCTTCTCTGTAGCCATCACCTGCACGACGTTGTTCTGCATCTGTGGGACCTTCTCGCGCATATCGCGGATGGTCTGTTGCAGGATCAGCTCGGGGTCTTCGGCGCTCTCGATGAGCCCCCCGAAAATGGAACGGAACAGCCTCTTGAGTCTAGCCCACATTTCCCCTCCTAAACCGGCGGCCTCGGTTCCACGCTTGCGGCCCACTCGACAAACAGGCGGGCTCAGACTTCGGTAAAACAAGGCGCGCGGGGCGAGGCATATTGAAATTCGTCACTAGTCTACCATAACAAAACACGGGCGAAAAATTTAAACTGGGTCCAAAGTTTGTAGTCCTGCCCTTCGGCGGAAGTTTGCCGGACTGAAGGGACCGAAGCGACCGAAGCGACCGAAGCGACAGATAAGTAGTTGGCGTCCTTTCCGTCCTTTCTGTCCTTTCGGTTCTGACAGTAGCAAGTTGCACCGGTGAATGCGGGTCGTTATAACGAGAAAGGAAGGAACCGACTCGAGTCTATTCTACTTTTGCCTCGCACCGATTGGTTTGTTATGATTGCCGTCGCGTTGAGCAATGTTGAATCAAACCCAGGCGCTGCTCAATGCGAGATGGAGTTCCAGATCTGATGCAGAGCCGCTTGCAAGTGCCCGAAGCCGAACACTCGCTAATGACACCGGAAGAGATATTTTCTCTGGTGCACCACGACCTTGCACTGGTGGAGGAAGAATTCGACCGTAACGTCTCCGATGTCTCCACGCTGGTGTCGTCGATCGCTCGCTACCTGCACGAAGGCGGCGGTAAGCGCGTGCGACCCGCGCTGGTGCTGCTCGCTTCCAGGCTTGTCAGCGGCGAAGCTTCCCCGTCGGCCATTCGGATGGGTGCGGTTATGGAGATGCTCCACACTGCCACTCTGGTTCATGACGACATCATAGATGAAGCGCGAGTTCGCCGCGGCCGCGCATCGGCCAACGTGCAATGGGGAAACGATCGCACGGTGCTGATCGGCGACTGGCTCTATATGACTGCGTTTGACATGAGCCTGCGCGAGCGCAGCTTTGACATCCTTGACGCCTTGACCACAATGACGCGCTGGATGGTTGAAGGCGAGATAATTCAACTCTCGCTGGTTGGAAACAGTCATATCACTGAAGACGAGCACCTCGAGATAGTCCGCCGCAAAACGGCTTATATGTTCAGCGTGTGCGCGGAGGCAGGCGGGATCGTCGCAGGGGCCACACCCGAAGAGCGTAGGGCGCTTGCACGCTACGGACTATCGGTTGGCGTTGCTTTTCAGTTGATCGACGACGTGCTGGATTTCGTATCAACCGAGGCGAAGCTTGGGAAGCCAGTAGCCAATGACATTCGCGAGGGGAAGCTGACGCTTCCGCTGATCTACTTGATGGAAGAGGGTAACGACGAGCACCGGCGTATGATCGAAACGGTTATGCAAGAGCGCGGGTTCGAGTCGGTGCGGCGGGAAGATGTCCTTCGGTTGATCCACGAGAAGGGAACGCTAAAACGCGCGAGGGCCGAGGCCGAGCGTTACGCTGGTGAAGCCATCGAATCCCTGAGCGTCTTTCCACCATCCCTGTATCGCCAGGCCCTGTTGAGCGTGCCTCGCTTCATCGTCGAGCGCGAGATGTGATATTAATTCAGAAGGCAGTAAGCAGAAGGCAGTAAGCAGAAGGCAGTAGGCAGTAGGCAGCGAGCAGCGAGATCTCCTGCCTACTGCCTACCGCCTTCTGCCTACTGATCCTGCCTCCCGCCTTCTGCCTTCTGCCTACTGATTTATGCACTGTGATAGATGCAACGTAGATTTTCCCGAAGGGCTGCGCTACTGCAAGTGGTGTGGCGAAGCGCTGGTCGATCGACCGCGCGTCACCAGCGAGCTGCACTCCTGCCCGAGTTGCTCGGCTGCGATTCAACCGGGCTGGACTTTCTGCAAGGGCTGCGGGGAGCGCCTTCAAGGGGCTGCTCGCCCGCCGGCCGGCGCTGTGTGTCCCGGATGTGGCGCCGAGAACGAAGCCGGCGCGCCGAAATGCTTGCGCTGCGGTGAAGACTTGACTGGCGCAGCCGCTGTCACGGTCGCACCGGACCTGGCAGACACATCGGTCATCGCATCGTGCTCGTCGTGTGGCGAGCGGTTGGACACGGGCTCGCTGTATTGCAAAGAATGCGGCTCGGCGGTTTACACCGAACAAACACCGTTTGGCGGATCGGCGTTGCTGTGCGGAGCATGTAACAGCTTCAGTCCGCTCGGCTCGAGCGTATGCCGTGTGTGTGGAACTCCTCTAGTTCAGGGTGCACGGACAGTCGTCGATTTTCCGTCGGGCCTGACCACCGTCCAGCAGAAAGCGCCAACTCTGCCGGATCTGGACGAGCAAATCCGTGGGCAAAGGCCACCCTCCAAGCCCGAGCAGGATGCCAGCGCGAATACACTGACCTTCACCGGACCTGGGCCGCAAACCGGCGCCTCGCTTCCCCAAGGAACCGTCGAGACTAACATGCTGCCCGGAACCGCGGGCGCGAGGTCGGAGCAACAGACACCAACCCAGGTCATGCAGATGGGCCGGATCACGGGTCCGGTCGACCCTGACGAAGCCCAGGAAGCTCCGAAACCATCCGGGGAGCTCCCCAGCTCATCGGCGCCGGGTATCGACTCCGAGCCGCCTTCGATCAAAGACCAGCGAGTCGTGGCCAGCGAGCCAAGGGTTGAGTTCGCGCCAGTCTCGCAGCCGCCAGCGGCGAAAGGTCCTACAACTTTGGGATTGGGCTCTGAATCGGAATCGGAGAGCGCGCCCGCTGGGTCTGAGAACAAGACCGCGGTCTTTGTCTCTCGCCCGCAGGAAGCACCGCCTGCCTCGCACCAACAAGTTTCACGAGACGATATTGGGACCCGGCCATTCGCTCCGGTGCAGCCACCGGCGGGGCTCGAGCCCACTCGAGAGATTCAGCAACCGGCCAGACGGGTGACTGCGGATCACGTTGCACCGACGGGCCAGATGACGAGCACGCCACAATCGGCGAGCACCGAAGCGATCGCACCCACGGCCGCCTCCGAACGATTACAATCCGAACCTTTCTCCCAGGCCGCTTCGCAGCCTCCTCCAAAAAAGCGGACCGGTATGGTAATCGCGTCGGTGGTAGTCGTGCTGATTCTGCTCGGGGCGGCTGGGTATGTTGCATGGCTTCTGTTCGGCCGCGGGAAACCTGCGCCGCCAATCGTGCCGCCGGTCGCGGTTGAGCAACCTCCAGTCACTCCCCCGCCCGTCGTTCCTGAGACGCCGCCCGCACCGGTCGTGCCCGAAGGAATGGTGGCGATTACGGCTGGCGCTTACACGATCGGCAGAGATGGCGCTGACCCGCTCGAGCAGCCAGAGCATAAAGTCGATTTGCCCGGGTTCTTCATTGATCGCGCCGAAGTCACTAATGCTGCTTACAAAATGTTCGTCGACGCCACGGGTCATAAGCCTCCTTCTAACTGGACCGGTACAAGCTTTCCCGAGGGTCGCGATGACTTTCCCGTTACCGGTGTGACCTGGCAAGACGCGGCAGACTACGCAGCGTGGGCCGGCAAGCGATTGCCTACTGAAGTTGAATGGGAGGCAACCGCGCGCGGCGCGGAGGGTCGAATCTATCCGTGGGGGAATGGTTTTCGATCAGGGGTAGCTAACATCGGCTCGAAGCCGGATAAGGCTACGCCAGAACAATATCCGGCAGGGATCAAAGCAAGCGGCCGATACCCCGAGGGAACGAGTCCGGCAGGCGCGGTCGACATGATCGGCAACGCGTGGGAGTGGGTTGCGGATGAAATCAAGGTTTATCCCGGGAACACAGAGAGCAAGCTTGATCTCGAACCGGGCGTAACGCATCGGGTGATTCGCGGTGGCGCATATGACGGGAGCAAGGTTAACGACGCGACCTACCGCGGGTATCTCGACGGGAACCTGCCGTACCCGAAGGTTGGATTCCGTTGCGCGAAGGACGTGAAATAGTCAGAGGTCAGAGGTCAGAAGTCAGAGGTCAGAAGTCAGAAGTCACGTCTGACGTCTGACCTCTGACCTCTGATTCTGGACTCCTTATGCGATTGAGCTTGAAGCTTGGAGCACTATGCGCGGCTGCGGCGTTCATTCCGCTTGTCATCATTTCACTTCTCATCCTGTCTCAGGCTTCCGCACACTCCCGCCAGCAAGCGCTCGAGCATTTGCGCAGCGATGCGCGGGTGGCTGCCTCGCTTTGTGACAAGCGGCTGATTGAATTGCGCGCTGCGGCTCAAGCGTTCGCTGATGAGATCGCAAATCGCGCGCTGGTGAGCAGCGATAATCTAGACCGCAACAACCCCGCCGCGTGGGCCCGCCTGCAAGATCTGCTTCCTCGCGCTCAGAACGAAGCTTCACTTGATTTTGTAATCGTCACCGATCCGCTCGGCCGCGTGATCGCTCGGCACAACGACAAACCCCAGCCGGGGGAGACGCTGCTTGGAGCGGGCGACAAGAACCCGATAGCGGAGAAAGTCATCGCCGGTGGCAACCTGCCTGCGGCTTCCTGCGTGATCGAGAGCGGTGAACGCTATGCTCGATTAGGATTGGATCGCGTTGCGCAAGTCCGTTTGTCAGACGGCTCGACGATCGATGCAGCTCTGATGATCGAAGCGGGCGCGCCGATCTTCAGCGGTGGACGATTCGTCGGAGTAGTATTGATCGGCCAGATGCTCAACACCTATTACAAAGCCCGCGCGGGTTCGAGCTCGCTCCAGACCCCGTTGGTGGCGGAAGCAAGGCAGACGCTCTATCGCAGCGGCGAGGAGGATGCCGGAGCGGTCATCGCATTAGATAAGACAATCGTCGCTTCGAGCGTGCCGCCTGATAGCAGTGGTGAATCGACGAGCGGTCCCGCGCTGGTCGGGACGCTCCACGATACTGCTACAACCGAAGAGGCTTTTCAGAACGGGACTCGGGGCTATAGCGTCGCATGGCAGCCTTTGAAGGCGATTGACGGAACTGCGATTGGAGCGATCGGCGTAGCGCGCCCGGCTAGAGAACTGGCAGGCGCGGCTGAAGCAGGCCGTGCGACAATTATTCTGGCCGGCGCTATCGCATCGTTTCTGGCAGGCGGCGCGGGATTCCTGTTCGGCCGCGGACTGGGAGCCAGGCTCGACGATCTAAGTGGCGCCGCAGGCCGCTGGAGCCTGGGCGAGTTAAGTACACCGGCAAGGGATCGCGAACCATTCCTTGCGAGATGGATTCCCGCCGAGTTCCTGCGCGACGAGATCAATCAATTGGCTGAGCAACTCGATCAAATGCGCGAGAGCTTCCGGCAAGCGATCGAGAGAATACGAAAACGATAAGAGGAATCGCTCTCTGCCCAGTTACTATCCTCCGTGCCAAAGTCGGTTCCAACATCCCGCGCGTTGAGGGGCTGACGGATTTAGTCTCCCGGCGTCAATCCTTGAACCGCAGCGTCAGATCAAGTCGTAACCCAGCTCAATGTTTCGGTTCGCGAGCACCAGAAACTCGTGAATATCGATTGGGTGCGTGCCCCCGGTGATCTTGTGTTTGATGACGTCAGCCAGATGAGTCAGCAGCCGGCCATTTTCATCTATATCCGCGTCCAGGACCACGACTTCATTGCCGTTTGAATCTTTGGTGGGCGCTATGGTCAATTGCATATTTGCATGGTCCTCTTTGGTCTTGATGCTGAACATTTTCGACCTGAGCACTTTGAATCCTTCAGGCACCGCCGCCTGGACGCCCTCAAAGTGATTGTCTGAAGGCGTGTGCTTGTAGTCGGGAAACCTGCTTATGTCATCTTTGATCGCGCGGACGATCTTGCCCATCTTCGGATCCACAAACGCCATGAACCTTTCGCGATCGATCAGGAAAATCTGTTTGACAAACGAGAACCAGGGAGCTGTCCCTGTTGTCGGCTCGTTTGTCATCGTCAGCGCGGCGCACAAGTTGAGCAAGGCCATCTTCGCAAGAACGGCTTTCTGATCGGTGACGCCGTCATACGTGTCTCGCACCAGCTTATCGAAGCGTACGCCCTTGTTGACCCGTATGTCGGGCGAGACATCGAGAACGTCTTTCAACGCCAGAAACTCGCTCGACAATAGGTTCCAGGGAACAAACTGAGGTGTCCACTCGCCCGGCAAGCGAAGCGCTATAGGATTCCTCGCTGTGACCTTGCCGTCGGTGAGTGTGAAAACCCCGGTGTTTACCTGGCGAAATCTGGAAGGAGTTGTCTCACAAAACAGGTTCTTTTCCTGGGGGAAAGCTGGAAGCTTGAATCGATGGACCGGAGGGAACGCAAGATCGTCGGCCTGCGAGATGACTTTGTTGTCGCTTGTGCGAAAGAAACGAACTCTCGTGCTTGGATCACGAGCAGGCTGGTTCCTCGCGTCAAGCAACCCAAGCTCAAAAAAACCTTCGTTGTCCATATCGTTCTCCTCTATTGGGCAATCCTCTGAAGCACTGCGTCACCGCATCGCCCGTTCACTGGATCGTCATAAGACTTCGAGCGCGAAGGCTGTCTTCGTGGTTCCGTTTGGATTCAACCAACCCGGCTGGCTTTGCAATGCGCCAAAGAATCGCGCGGCCCGTTCTACGACTTTGGTTGGATAGGTCTCCAGTCGATCTCCACTCGAGGCGGCGTCCAGCTCGTCATAGTCGAAGGAAAACTCCCCGACCAGCGGCCACTCGTTCGGATCCTCGGTTAAGTACCAGAAACTCAAGCTGGCCTTGAGTGTCGGAGGCTCACCATATTGAATCTTGCAGAGTTTGCGCACCACTTCAAAGGCTTTGAAGTCGTTGATCGTTGTCACGTCGGTATCCCCGTCAATATCGAGCTTCTTCAATCCTGGGAACAGGACGGTCACTTTTTCCATGCTGCTCAAATCGGGCGCCGTGTTGGTTTCGATTGTGCTTGAGTGAGAGAACTTGCTGGTGAATGGCGGCAGGACGTCTTCTTCGAACTTGGTTTTCGCTTGTTGGGGACTCGATAAATCCTGCGCGGCTGAAACGTAACGATCCGCAGCTCGATACTTCAAGTTGATCTGAAAGCCGTGTTCTTCTTCTCTGAGGCGCAAGGCGAATCCTTGCTGACGCAAAGCGAGTTCGGGCGTGTCCAGGTAGGATGTTCGGCGCCTCTCTTCCTTATTCTGTTTCTCGATCGTTCCCCCTTCTTTCTTGATGAGGAAATCAATGAGGCTGAAGAATACCTGTGACCCCTGGTCCCGGTCCTTAAACCGGTCGGTGTTGAGCATCAGTTTGTATTCTCGTGAAGTGACCGGGTGGTTTGATCCGCTCATGCTCTCCCCTTTTCAAATTGGCGCAGTACGCCTCAGGTATGCAGCGGCTGGGTCTCAGTCCAACCGTACCTTATGCGCCAACAAGCTCGTCAATGATCGCAGCAGAAATCGCTTTGGCTATGTCGCTGCGAACCTGCGGAGCGCTTGGGCCGATGTTCAAAAGCACGTCCACTGCCTCTACGTCTATGAACTCAAGCTCGACCAGGCAGCCTCGCGCACTGCTCCCAAGGCTGGCATCTCTCAACACCCCCAGGCTCTGCTCCTTCACTTTCCTGTCTTTGGTATTTGGGTCATGCGCTTTGATCGCGCCCAGGACTGCCGTCTGGATTCGCTGAGCGAATGCCTTGTCTGCGGCGAAGTTCGTGTTCACCGCCTGAGGGCTTATCAATGTCTCCACCCCCCTGGCGTTGTGCTGATCAGAGGCGTTGCAGTGGATGCTCAGGAAGACGTCTGCATTGTTTGTCTTGGCTACCTTTGCCCTGTCGTCGAGCCCAAGATTCTTGTCGGTCTCACGCGTCAAGATCACCTTGACGTCGTGATTGCCCAAAGTTGCGGCTTCAGCGATCGCGTCGCGAACAAGAAACGCCAGGCGCAAGGTTATGTTTTTTTCCAGGACGCCGCTGGGACTCGTCGCATTATTTGGCGAGGAACCGCCCACCTTGGCGGTCCCACCGTGACCGGGGTCTATTACAACTGTGCCTTTGGCCATTTCACCCTCCGGTTAGATATGACTCGGTCCAAACTAACATTTCGTGCATTGTAGCTTGTCTATCCATCTGGCTCCAGGCCCGAGTGACCAGACCCGGAAATCGGGATGGCATGCGGAACCGCGCCGCGATCCGGAGTGACCCGAAAACTTCCCTGACATCGGGCATATTTAGTCGTATAATCCTCGCGCGCGGGCTGCCATTCGGGAGACTATCAGACTAGTCCTTCCTAATTGTTTGCCTTGCCTAATGAGATCGCGCGAGGCTTGCGCGACGAACGCACATCAACGGAGGTTTCTAAAAATGAGAGCGAAACTCGTGACGTTTGGAATCACCGCAGTTGCAACTCTAGCGCTAGTCGTTCAGGCTTCATCGCAGGCTATCGCGCAAGGAAATGCCAACAAACCGGCTGCTGCGAAGAAGAAGGCGCCGCCCCCGCCGCCTCCTAAGCCGGCCCAGGCTAAACCCGCTCCTCCCGCCCCCACCGACGCGGCACAGGGAACGATGGCTGCCAAGCCCAAGCCGAAACCGAAGAAGAAGAAGGCTCCTGCGGTTATGGCCGGCGTCCCGAAGGGCGTGCCTGCTTGCATCAAGCACCTGACGGAGATGGCCGCAAAGGATCCCCTGATCGACTACGACGGGCATCCGTCGGAGATCATCAACGGCGGGCTGCTGTGGAACGACCCCAAGTCACAATGCTCGGTTGCCGGCGACGAAGCGATGAAGAAGAAGGCAATCGAGCTGGCCGGTGCGTGGCGCCGTAAGGACGCCTCGCAGGTGCGCTCGCTGCTGCAGGAACTCGCCAAGTAACAGCGGGGCCTTCAGCGACACACAACGTTTCTGTTCCGGGTGGTGGCGCGAGCTGTTGGCTCGCGTTGCTGCCCGGAGCAATGCCCTCACTTCCTCTTGCCCTGCTTACAGCCAGGTGGTGTCATGAATTTGATTGTCGACAAACTCTGGTTTGTCGTCGGGTAGTCGGCTTATGTCGACAGAACTGAAGTTTTTCGGGCAATCAGATTGAGACACCGCACACCGCACCCGTCCTCATTGCTTGACACGCCGAGAGCCGCTCGGATAGTTTCAATCAAGCCGAACCATCGCATGCAACAAGCAACAACATCGATCAAGCGGGCTACTGTCGGCTGTGCTGTGGCGCTAGCCAGCGTGTTGCTCGCTGGTTGCGGCTGGATGGCTTCGGACTCAAAGATCGATGAGGGGATAGTAAATGCCCCTAAGCTGAAGATACGTTCGTCGACTGCTTTGGCTGCGCTGGATCTTGCTGAAGTGAAACGCGGCGACCGGCTCGAGATACTCGAGCAAGCCCAGGTCAAAACGCCTACGCGCACCAACGAGTGGTACAAGGTCCGAACGAAAACCAAAGACGCGACCGAAGGCTGGGTCGAAGCACGCTACGTCATCAACAAATCGATCGTCGACAAAACCCAGGAACTCTTCGAGAAATCCAAAGCAATATCTTCACAAGGCACGGGCCGCTTGAAGGTTCAAACCAAACTGCGTGTCGAAGCCGGCGGCGACGTTATCACCTATCTGAGCCGCGGAATGATGGTCGATATAGTCGGCAAAGCTCGCACGACCGTCAAGCCTGAAAAACAACAGGACAGCGACGAGAGCGAAGACACCGATGAGCCCGAGACGCGCACCGTGATCTGGTATCAAATCCGGCTGCCCGAATCGGAGGTTCTGCGCGCCGGGTGGGTGGGCGCGCAACAGGTGCAGCTCGACACCCCGGACGAGATCCTCTACCTCGAAGGCGAGGGCCGCCGATTCACAGGCTGGGTGGTTTTCGATCAAACGAAGCCAAAAAAGGGAGACCCGAAAGACAACTACATCGCTCTGATGAAAAACCTCAGCACGCAAGGCCCGTTCGATTTCACCCGTCTGTGGGTGCTGATTTACGCGCCTGAACAGGGGCGCTACGTCGGCCCATACATCGAAGACGGCTTACATGGCGTGCTGCCGGTGAGCATTCACCCCGACCACCGCGGGTTCACCATTCACGAGGTCGACGAAAACGGGAAACCGGTTGCCGTTGAATACGAGGCGACAAGGACTGATGCGTCTCATCTGCGCGTGAAGCGCCTCTCGCCGAAGATCGTATACAAGAAACAACCGGGTAAGAGTAAGGCACAGGGAAAGAAGTAAGAGTTAGAAGAAACAGGCCTCACTTCAGTTACTTTCTTGCCTGCTCGATCATTTCGCTCATAGATCGCTCGACAGCTTCCGCTACCGTCTCCACCATTGGCTTTGTGTTCATTCGAGCTCCTTCATCGAGAGCATTGCGATAGGCGGAGTTCATCTCAGGCTTGATGATTATCGGTGGAAGCTCGCTCCGCAGCGTGAATAAACTTGCAGCCACCAACGCGTTCCGCTCGTTTGCCTGCTCGAACGGCTGCATATCAATCAACCGAAGAAGGACAATTGACGCCTGTTCGACCGGATTAAGCTCAGCAAACGATTCTGCCGTGTACCACCGGCAAGCGCTTTCGATGAGCGCGGGCAGATGCTCCGGTGCTGGCGGCTTCGGCTCGCGTGAAGTGTCACCCGCGCTAGTGCGAAACCCGGCGCCGGACACGCTATGAAGTTTGAGAAGAACCTCCCCGGTGAGCTCAGCGGCTTTGCCGTTCGCGCGTGCCAGCGAAGTGACCCTTCGCAGCGAGACGAGCAGGGTCGTCATCGCACGCTCGTTCTCGCCAACCGCCCCAGGGTCGGGAATGTGCGACGCGACTTGTGCTACCTGGTCTCGCTTGACGTCTGCGCCTTCCAGCTTGAGCGTCGAATAAACAAACTCGGTCTCGGCCCATCGGTCGAGCCCCTCTTTCTGCTGCGCCGAAAGGCGAAGCTCGACGAGCTGTTTGTGTTTCTGATTGACGCGGCTTATCCACTCCGAGGTGCCTCGGGTGAATAGCACTGGAGGACTCCTTCTGTTGGGAGGTCTTTGCATGTTGAATCATTTATAGCGAGTCCCGTGCTTGATCACCATCCCGACATTCTGGAGCAGATCGATGTAGCGAAGCACATCGCCGCGCACGGCAATGATGTCCGCGTACTTTCCTTCGCTGATCGTCCCAACTTGATTGTCGACTTTCATCAGCACCGAAGGCCAGTAGGTCGCCGCTCGAATCGCGGTCATCGGATCAACTCCCAACTGATTCACCCACGCATCAAGCTCGTGCCATGTGCTCTGGCTGTGAAACTTCATAGGGATGCCGCTGTCCGTTCCGATCAACAGCACGACACCCGACTCGCTGAGTTGCTGAAACTTTCGCTTCAGCGTGGGCCTTCGATTTGGTGTGATCTGAAAGTATGAAAGCCGGTCGGGGTGTGCAAGAGATTGCTTGATGTCCGCGATTATCGAATCGGTCAAACCAACCTGCCACGACGGATCATCCAGCGACTCAGGGTTGTCGCGCAGATACTCGTAGTTGAACAAACCTTCGATTGTCGGCGTCCAGAACAACGGACCCAGGCTCATCTTCGCGGTTCGCTCGCGCAGCATAACAACGATGTCCGCCGGATATTCGGGCGCCGCGGCAAGTCCGGTGTGCTCGAAGCAATCAACTCCGGCTTGAAGTCCCCGGCGAATCTCCTCCGGGCGATGAGAATGAGCGACGACCGTCAGCCGATGTTTGTGAGCTTCATCGACGACGGCTTGCACTTCTTCCATCGTCATCTGGTCTTGATCGATCAGCTTGATGCAGTTGACTCCGGCTTCGGCCAACTTTCGCACCTTCGCGCGAGCGTCCTCCGCGCCGTTCGTTCCCCAACGAAAATACTCGGTGCCGGGATAGGGCTCGTGCTGAATGAACGGGCCCGAGACATAAAGTGTCGGGCCGGGAAGCTTGCCGGCGTTGACTCGATCGCGAATCGAAATACTCTCTTTCAAGGGGCCGCCCAGATCGCGAGCGCTGGTCACACCGGCCATCAACAGTTGCTTTGCCGAAGCCGGCATGATTACCGACTCCTGCAGCGGCGGATATGTTTTGTCCCAATGCGCGTAGTCGCTATGACCGTTGATCATCAGATGAACGTGCATGTCCCAGAGCCCTGGCAGTACGGACATGCCTTCGGTCGAGATGACTTCGGCGCCATTCGGAATCGCAAGCGAGCCTACTTGCCCGACAGCCTTTATGCGCTCGCCTTCGATGATGACGACGCTGTTGCGAATGGGTTTGCTGCCGAAGCCGTCGATGAGAGTGCCGCCGACTAGCGCCTTGACTGTTTGTGATTGGGCCGGCGCCGGGATGTTCATCGCCAGAAGCCCAAACGCGCTAACCATCGCAAGCAGCCGCGCTGATATTAAGAAGTGTCCCGCTGTTTTCATTCGATCCTCCTCAGCCGAGTTGTAGTATTATGTGCGAGCGCATCAGATTTGCAACTTCTCTTTGATAGGAAACCCGGAAGAGTTCGTAGTACGGCCTTCAGGCGGAAGTTTGTAGCATAGACTTTAGTTTGTGTCAGCAACCCCGATAAATGAGATATCCGCCGGACACAGACTAAAGTCTATGCTACAAACTTCCGCCTAAAGGCCGAACTACGAACTCTTCGTAAGGAGATTCAGATGAAAAGGTCAATCTTATCCAGCTTGTTTGGCATCGTGCTTCTCGTTTTGTTTGCGCCGCGCGGGTCTCACGCGCAGAACGCGCCTCCCAGCGCGGCAGGATCAAAACAAGACCCGGTGATTCAAGAGCTGCTCGGCGAAGTGCGGCAACTGCGAATCGCGCTCCAACATATCAGTGTCAATGCTTACCGCGGCCAGGTTATGGTCGAGAGGATGCGACTGACACAGGAGCAAGTGAACCGGCTCTCGCAGGAGCTCACCTCGACCAGGAATCAAATCGGGCAATTGAAGGCCGAACAAGGGCACGCCAAGGAAGAGCTTGATGAGGCCGCGAAGCAACAGGACAAGGGAACATTGTCTGAAAATGTTGTGCGCCGGGGCCGAGCCATGCTGGAAGAGCTCAAACGTCAGGAGCAAGTCCTGAGCGAGCGAGAGATTCAGGTGGTGGCGCAGTTGGAAGCAGAGCGGGCGAATCTATCGGACCTTAACAAGCGTCTGGATGCGCTTGAGCTGGAGATGATGGTGACAAGCCAGAGTGACGACTCTAAGAAGCCGGTCAAGCGATAGCGCGAGTTCGCCTCGAAACCTCAAAGAGGTCCTTGCTAAATCGTTGGCCGATAATCTCTGTGTGCTGTTAAGACAAGCAGCACCGGACGATCCAGATATTTCGCCGCTGAGGGGACTGCCTTGACCATCTCTTCATCGCCGCAAAACTCGTGTACCTGAATTCCCTCGAAGCCCGCTCCTTCCAAAAGGCAGACGTGCTGCGCCATGGAGTAGTGAATCGCGCCGAGCCGATACTCAATCCCTTCGCGTTCAAAGTTCGCCTCGATGCCCGCCGCTGACATCTCGGGGTGATAGACCGAAAAGACCAGCCGCCCGCCGTGTTTCAAGACGCGATAGAACTCGTCGAACACTGCACGAAGGTCGGTTAGATGTTCGCCGATCAGCGCGCACAGCACCGCATCGAAAGCGCGGTTGCCGAATGGGAGACTCGCTTCAAGATCGGCAAGCGCCACCGGAGCATTCTCTAGTTGGCGTCGCGCGATCTGCAGCATCGCGTAAGAAAAGTCGATGCCGACCGCTGAGCTTCCAGCGAGAAGAAGTGGTCTCAAGTTCCGCCCGGTGCCGCAGCCAGCATCCAGGATCAACTCGCCGCTGTCGGGCGCGAGCAGCTTCATCGTGTGACGCGAGTCCATCGCCACGACCGGATTGGGAGTCGAGTCGTAAGTTTCGGACCACAGGTCGTATCCCCGTCGCGCGCTAACACGTTCGATCTTTTTGCAAGGCATCACGCTGTTCCGGCGCGTTATGTTAGCACGGGTGTAATTCCAAAGGGACTTGAAACCAACACGGTTGCTGACGAACCTCTGGTCAGTCGTGCTTCGCAGCGAACCGTTTCAACGGTTTTGTTGCTCCACCCAACCCTCACAAAACTGTTGAAACAGTTGCGGCGAATCGAAGCAGCGTCGTCACCTCACTGAAGTGAGGTGTTAATCAAGAAACTCCGAAGCGGAGCCCAATACGACTTACACGCTGCTGGCACACAGGAGACTTCTGCGCTTGACAGCAACTCGGATAGCACGTGACACTTTGAGGCGCTAATCGGGATTGCTACAATCGAGAAGGAGAGTGGCAAGCCGTTCCCCGCAGGTTAGCGCCAACAATGCAGACCGAACGCGAACTTAGACAACAGATCGTCGAGATAGGCCGCCGCATCTATGAGCACGGCTTCGTCGCCGCGTCAGACGGCAACGTCAGCGCCAGGCTTGGGGACGGGACGATTCTCACTACGCCCACAATGGTGTGCAAAGGGCGTATGAGTGAAGACATGATCGTGCTGGTGGATATCGACGGCAACAAACGCCGCCGCGACGAGCGCAATCCTTCGTCCGAGTTCTCGATGCACAAGATGATTTATCAACTGCGGCCCGATGTTCACGCAGTGGTTCACGCACACCCGCCGTTCGGGACAGGCTTTGCGGTAGCGAATGTTCCGCTGGACAAGCCGCTCCTGTCCGAGGTGATACTGACGCTCGGATGCGTGCCGCTCACCGGCTACGGCACGCCTTCGACGGAGGAGTTGCCTCAGTCGCTTGCGCCGTTCATACCGCACCACGACGCGCTGCTGCTTGCGAATCACGGGGCGGTTGCGTACGGCCCGGACCTCGAAATGGCGTTTGCGCGCATGGAGACGCTTGAGCACTTCGCGAAGATTACGCTGGTCGCTCGATTGGTCGGGCGTCCACACGAACTGCCGCCTGAGGCGATTGAAAAGTTGTTGGACGTGCGCGAGCGGGCTGGGTACATGCCTCCCGGAGCGCGAGGCTGTCAGGCTTGTGGGTTCACGCAGGGACACGCTTCGACGTGCGCGGTAGGGAGCGCGACTCGCTCGTACGGCACGAATGGAGATGACACGGTTACGCTGACTCGAAGAGAGTTGACAGCGCTGATAACCGAAGCAGCGCGGCTGGTCGCGCGAGAGATGAAGCAATGAAATATTTGTCATTTGTCATTTGCCATTTGTCATTTGTCATTTCGGCTTGCGGGCGGTGACCATTCTCCGCCAATGACTCATGACCAATGACCAATGACCAATGACAAACGAAAAATGAGGAGATTCTATGGAAGCTCTTGGAATGATCGAGACGAAGGGGCTGGTCGCGATGATCGAAGCGGCTGACGCGATGGTCAAGGCCGCAAACGTCACGCTGATCGGTTATGAGAAGATCGGCGCGGGGCTGGTTACAGCCATCGTGCGCGGTGATGTTGCGGCGGTCAAAGCGGCGACCGACGCTGGCGCAGCGGCGGCCAGGCGAGTCGGCGAGCTTGTCAGCGTTCACGTTATCCCGCGCCCGCACTCAGCGGTAGACGAGAACATGCCTGTAACCCACGAATCGCGCGAAAAGTAAGGAAGACGTCCGTGGTCAGTAGTCCGTAGTCAGTAGTCCAGATTGTTCGGACTACTGCCTTGACCACTGATCACTGACCACTGATTATGATTCTTGCTCGAATAGTTGGAACCGTAGTGGCCACGCGCAAGGACGAACGCCTACACGGGCGCAAGCTGCTTGTCGCGCGGCTGGTGGACGTGGATGGCACGGATGAAAAAGGCCACATCATCGCCGTCGACACCGTTGGCGCCGGTGTCCACGAGGTGGTCTTGATCGTGCAAGGCAGCTCCGCGCGAATGGCCTTCGGCTGCAAAGAGTGTCCGATCGACGCCGCGGTTGTCGGCATAGTTGATACCGTCGAAGTCAGTAGTCCGTAGAAAACAGAGGTCAGAAGTCAGAGGTCAGAGAGCCGACCTCTGACTTCTAACCTCTGACTTCTAACCTCTGACTTCTGACTTCTGACCTCTGACTTCTGGCCTCTAGCCATGAACACCATCCGAGTAGCACTGGCCCAGATCAATCCAACGGTCGGCGACCTTGCGGGCAACACCGATCTGGTGATCGACTACATCGCCCGCGCGCGAACGGTTGGCGCGGACCTCGTTGCCTTCCCTGAGCTGGCGCTCACCGGTTACCCTCCCGAAGACCTGCTCCTCAAGCCCCACTTCGTGCGCGACAATCTCGAGGCTCTCGATAGAGTCATTGCTGCAACGCGGGATGTGATAGTCATCGTTGGATTCGTCGATACAGACGGCTCGGACATCTACAACGCCGCGGCGGTGATCGCGAGCGGAAAGCTCGTGGATTCCTATCACAAAAATTTCTTGCCCAACTACGGTGTGTTCGACGAAGAGCGGTACTTTCAAAGGGGCGCTCGCTGCCCGGTGTTCTCTTTTGGAAAGGCGCGGATTGGGCTGAACATCTGCGAAGATATTTGGTACCCGGGCGGGCCGACCAAGCTGCAGGCGCTTGTAGGCGACGCGCACCTCATCGTAAACATTTCTTCTTCGCCTTATCACGCGCGCAAGATCCTCGACCGCGAGAGAATGCTGTGCACGCGGGCTGAAGACAACGCGGTCGCTCTCGCCTACTGCAATATGTTCGGAGGGCAGGACGAATTAGTCTTTGACGGGAACAGCGTGATCATCAATGAAGAGGGCAGCATCGTCGCACGCGGCCGCGCATTTGCCGAAGATCTGATCGTTGCGGACATCAACATCGAGCGAGTCTTCTCCGAGCGTTTGCACGATCCGCGCCGGCGCCGCGAGAAGCTGCAGGCCGCCGCCGCAGGCTCGCTCTATTCGATCGACATCAAAGACGCCGTGCACAATTCGCGAGACAGGCCTCCAATTTCTGCGCGGGTTGAAGAACCGCTCGAAGACATCGCGGAGATATACACAGCTCTGGTCACGGGCACGCGGGACTATGTACGGAAGAACGGCTTCGATAAGGTCTACCTCGGGTTGTCGGGTGGTATTGATTCAGCGCTGACGGCGGTGATCGCCGCCTCCGCAATCGGCGCCGATGGGGTTAACGCCGTTTACATGCCGACACGCTACTCGGCGTCGGAGTCCGGGCGCGACGCTCGCCAACTGGCTGAAAACCTCGGCATACACTTTCAGGTGGTCGAGATCGAAGAGACATTCAAGGACTACCTGAGGATGATGGCGCCTTCGTTCAACGGACTCCCCGAAGACACGACCGAGGAGAACCTCCAGGCGCGCATCCGCGGCAACATCCTGATGGCGCTGTCGAATAAGTTTCACGGATTAGTGCTGTCAACCGGCAACAAGAGCGAGATGAGCGTGGGTTACTCAACGCTGTACGGGGATATGGTCGGCGGGTTCTCGCTGTTGAAGGATGTCCCCAAGACGCTTGTTTACGAGCTGGTTGAGTTCGTGAACGCTCGCGGCGATCGCCCGGTGATTCCGGAGTACATAATCACTCGCCCGCCTTCGGCCGAGTTGCGCCCGAACCAAACGGACCAGGACACGTTGCCGCCGTATTCAATGCTGGATGATATTCTCGAGGCATACATTGAAAAAGACATGAGCGCCGAAGCGATCACGGAATCGGGGTTTCCGGCCGATACGGTTCGGTGGGTAGTGAATCGAGTCGACTCGGCCGAGTACAAAAGACGCCAGTCACCTCCGGGCATCAAGATAACTTCACGGGCATTCGGCCGCGACCGGCGAATGCCGATCACGAATAAGTATCACAACTGAATCGTTATTCATTCGGAATCGGCGACGGCTCCGGCTTTCTGAATAACACCACTCTTCGACGAAGCGCGCGCCAGACGACCCAAACTGGCAAGCCGAAGAGGAACGTGATCGGAACCAGCACTATCACCGCCTGGATAACGAACAGAACTATTGAAGCCGCCGTATCAACCGCATCACCGCACGCGTGCTTTATGGTAGTGCCAAAACCGGTGGTCGTAGCCGCAATGATCGGCTGCGGCATTTGAAGGGTGGTGGTGATCGTCGACAGGGCCGCCTGGTTTTCAAGGAAACGGCGCCGGCCTTCCAGGCGTTCGATCTCGGTTCGAACATCGGCGAGCTGGCTTTGCACAGCCAGCGCGTCCTCCACCTTGCGCGCTTGCTTCATTATTTCGAGAAACTGGCCTTCCAGAGCCTTCTTGTTTCGCAGCCGCGCTTCAATGTCGAGGTATTCTTCGGAGACATCTTGACCGCTGACCTTCTCTTGAATGACACGCTCGCCCGCGTTTCGAATTTGATCCAGCGCCGACGCAAACTGAGAGGCCGGTACTCGAGCAACCACGGTGACGCTTTGGCTTGGCTTTGCGCCCGCAGCTACCGGGTTCTGTTTGAACTCCGACGTGACCACGAATCCACCGTGAGACTCGGCGGCAGCGGTGATCTTGCGCAGCCCTTCAGTTGGCGATTCAGTTTCGAGAGTCAGCTCGCCGTTGCGAATGATCTTGCGGTCAATCGGTTCTGTCGCTGCATAGACTGTGGCGATGGAAGCCAGTGACACCGCGCTAGCGTCGTCGGTTATGGAGTCAGCCTGGTCGCCCCTGTGTTGGCCACCGCCACCGCCGCCGCCGCCGGGAATTGCGCCTCTTGCTGCAATCTGCGGCTGGAAATTCATCGTCCGTGACGTCCGGCCCCCGCCGCCGCCTCCCTGTCCCTCCGCTGATGCCGGCTCGGCAGCGGCAGCAGGATCGGAGACAGCCTTAGGGCTCTCCTTAGAGCGTGAATCGCAGGCCACGAAGAACAGCAGAGTCAAAGCTAGCGAGAAGCCGGTTAGGAATCGCATACAATCACCTCCTCGATCAAAGAACCCAGAGCAGGTGGCGAAGTTCAAGGTGTGTTCTGTGTGCTGGAAGCGGAGCGTTCACCATAAGATCGCGTGTCGGTTAGGAGCTTGCGAGCTTTGTGTGGTTACGGAGGATTTGGGTTTAGGAAACTGAGACACTTGCAGCCACAAGAAAGAAGAAGGCGGGAAGAGACTCCAAAAGAGCCTCTTCGCGCCACGAAACTCCGACTTAACAACGCCGTCCCTTACGGCTTCTCGACGATGTCCGCCTTCAGAGTCGAGATCGCGCCTGCTACTTCCTTCTGCAGTTTCTCGGGCACTTTGAACTTCGTCATCGTCGCCACAAGATGTTTGACGGCGATGTTCCAATCCTCTTCGGTGATGCCGAGCCCCTTGTGCGCCGTCTTCATATCGCGCCCGATATACACGCAAGGCCCGCCCGTCGCCGCGCACAATTGATCGAGTACTAACTGGCGGATTCTTGTCTTCGAATTGTCGCTGGCCCCTACAAAGAACCGGCCGAGCGTCTTATCGGTTGCCAGGCGGCCGATGAAATCATCGGTTACCGCCGCAAGCGCATCGTATCCGCCAAGCCGCTTGTAGAGTGAGTCGCCGCCTTGAGCCGAAACACTCCGGGCGGGTCCAACGCACGACAGCAAAACAGCGACCGCAATCGAAAGGCCTAACAGGTGATTCTTCTTCACAGTCTCCTCCTATGAAAAGTCCGGCAAACTCTTCAGTTTGTCGCGGGGTTGTGGGTTGAGCCAATGGCGGTAGCCAGCGACAAACTGAAGTTTGTCGGACATCGCACCGCACCAGATCTGATTACGTTGTCGAGCCCTAAATCGGATTGTTATCTAATGAGGAGGAGGACGCGAGAAGGGACAGCTTCTCGCGCCCCCATTTGAGCCTCTCGACTCTCAGGCGAAAGTCTTTTGGCAGGACTGAGGCTCAATTCCCAAAACGCGGAAAGGGATTAGGTCTCCGCATTAAGGGGTACTCACTGGCCGGCCAGAAGGAAGCCGACCAAAAACCGGCGGTTGTTTGCTTGCGCGGAAGGAACCGCCGTATATGAATCCAGATGTTCGTTCCCCTCCTTAGCCCTGATTCGTTGCCTGAAATATTGTCTTCCCCTCTACATGAACAAGACGCAAAGAGTGTTTCGTATTTTGCAAAAAAGATTTAGGAAAAAGATTTGCCCGAATGGGAGCGACGCCCGATATGAGGTTAGAGTGATTTCTGGTGGTGAGAAATGGCCGTTCTAAACACTTTCTCCTGTCCTTCTTTCGTTCGGGCGAGGACAAGAATCGGCGGCGGGAGTTTCTTGAATTGGTTCAGGTGAGACGTCCTCGCCTGAGGTTGATGGTGGGCGCACTGCCAGCCGGATTGAGCCTAACATCGGGCCCAACAGGTACGCGTTCGGCTCAATCCGGGCGGTCCGAGCTTCAGTTGTCCTTCCACTCCGGTATGCGTCCCGGGGTCCAGGGCGCGCCCGCTGCCTCCATTGCCTTTTCAAGTTTGGCAAGGTCGCTTTCAATGAGCGGGCGCAGTCGGCTGAGGACCTGCTCGAACTCTTGCGCGGCGGCGGCGTAGTGGTCCTTCTGCGTTTGTGTCGGAGCCGACGTTGACATTCGCTGATCGGAGACGATTGTGCCGACCCGTTCGACGATCGACGGCGGAAGGATCTCCTGACGTTGGCGAAGCGCCGTATCGCCTCGCAAGGCGCGCAGAATCTCGTTGTTTCGCTTCTCAATCGATGCCGCGTCGTCCGATAGCTTTGCTTCGGCGGCGGGAGTCTCGTGCAGCGCCCGCTTGATCTGGCCCAGCCGGGTTCTCAACTGGTTCGCGGTTTCGACTGTGCCGGACACAGCGCGCTGCAAGCGCGCGACCTTCTGCTGGAATTCCACGAGCGCGGCGCGATCCGGCGGCGACATGGAAGCCTGACCTTCGACAAACACTGTGAACTCTTGCGGCGTCGAAAGCTGGCTGGTCACGCCGTTCACACGTTTCGCGAGCGTAACCGAATACTTGCCGGGCATAACCAACGGTCCGCCCGGTGGCTCGGCAAAGGGATCGTCCTCGCCGTCCGGGGGCCGCGGCGGCGCGAGCGTCGGAGCCGGATAGCGAAGATCCCAGCTCACCCGATTAATCCCCGGTGTTAACGGCGCATTCAGCCGTCGCACGACTCGACCCGTTGCGTCAGAAATGGTGAAGATCATCCCCGGCGCTTCCTCTTCCTCTTCGGCGCTCAAATCGGCAAGCGCGGGGTAGGGAAGCGGCGCGCCTTTGCGTTCAGCTTCTTTCTCGGCCTCCTGACGTTTCTGCTTCTTAGTCTTCGGCGCCTCTTTCAGATAATAAGTAAACGTCGCGCCGAACGGCGGATTGTCAGCGGTGAAAAACGCTTCTCCCTGGAATGACTTTCCGCGCCCGCCAAGCGGCTGAGACTGGATGTACATAATCGCGTCCTTGACTGGGAACAGCGAGGCTTCCTGATTCAGCAGTTCGGGCTTGAGCACACGAAGTGGCGTGTAGTTGTCCAGAATGTAAATGCTGCGCCCGAACGTGCCGACTACCAGGTCGTTCTCGCGCTTTTGAATGGCGAGATCGCGAACCGATATGATCGGCATCCCACCCTTGAGTTGAATCCACTTCTGCCCACCATCGATGGTGAAAAACAACCCGAACTCAGTGCCGATGAAAAGCAAGTTGGGATTGACGTGATCTTCCGCGATCGCCAGCACTGGTCCGTTAGCCGGAAGGTTGCTCTTGATCGAAGCCCACGACTTGCCGCGATCGGTGCTCTTCAGCAAATACGGCGCGAAGTCGCTTCGCTTATGATTCTCGAACGCCGCGTAGACCGTGTCGGCGTCGTGCTGCGAAGCAGCTATCCGGCTCACGTAAGTCATATCGGGCACGCCGGGAAAGCTCTCAATCTTGCGCCAGTTCTTTCCGCCGTCTTCGGTGACTTGAATCAATCCGTCGTCAGTCCCGACGTAAATCAGGCCCTCTTTCTTCGGCGATTCTGCAAGCGCGGATGAGTTGCCGAACGGATCGGTCGAAGTGTGCTTTGCTACGGCGTCCGGTCCCCAGATCTTTCCCATCACCGGCAGCTTGTTTCGATCGAGCCCGCGCGACAGCTGCCCGCTGATGAGTTTCCAAGTGTCTCCGCGGTCATCGCTGCGAAAAAGCTTGTCAGCCGCAAAATAGAGCCGCGTGTGGGAGTGCGGGCTGATGATAAACGGTGAGTCCCAGTTGAAGCGGAGTCCCGGGTCGCCCTTACCCTCTCCCGGTTGGATTCCCATGCGCTCGCCGGTGCGTTTGTCGAATCTCACGAGCGCGCCGTACTGCAGCTCCGCGTAGATAATGTTCGGGTCCTCCGGATCGACCTGCGTCCGAAACCCGTCGCCGCCTTGCGTTACGAACCAGTCCGAGTTCACGATCCCCGACGCGCTGCGGGTGCGCGACGGCCCGCCCACGCTGTAGTTGTCCTGCATTCCGCCGTACACGTTGTAGAAGGGCGTCGCGTTATCGACGGTTACGTCGTAGAACTGGCCGATCGGCATATTGGATTTGAACTGCCAGTTGGCCCCTCGATCGTAACTCTCATAGACGCCGCCGTCGCAGCCTACCAGATAATGCCTGGTGTTATCGGGATCGATCCATATCACGTGATTGTCGACGTGTTTGGACTTCTCGCCGAGCCTTCTAAGCGTGCGGCCGCCGTCGTCGGAGACCATCAGGAACACGTTCATCACGTAGATTCGATCCACCTCTTTCGGGTCTGCGGTAATCTGACCGTAGTACATCGCGCCGGCGTCGAAAGGATTGCGTCTCTCCCAACTGCCGCCGCGATCCGATGAGCGGAAGATGCCGCCTTTTCCATCGGCGGCTTCAATCGTCGCATACACGACGTTGGTATCGACTGGCGAAATCGCCAATCCGATCCGTCCCATCTCGACGTTCGGAAGCCCGGCTCGAAGCTTGTTCCAGGTCGCGCCCGCGTCTGTCGATTTGTGGATCGCGCTCTCGGGGCCGCCGTTGATCAAGGTCCACACATGCCGCCGCCGCTGATACGACGCCGCGTACACCGTGTCGGGATTGTTCGGATCGATCACGACGTCGGTCACGCCCGTGTTCTCGCTGATCGAGAGTATGGTCTTCCAGGTCTTGCCGCCGTCGGTCGTTTTGAAGAGTCCACGATCACCGCCGGGTCCCCATAGCGGACCTTGAGCCGCGATGTAAACGGCGTCCGAGTTGCGAGGATCGATGGCTATTCGGCCGATGCGCTCCGAAGCTTTCAAACCGACGTTCTTCCAAGTCTTGCCGCCGTCGTCTGACCGATAAACGCCGTCGCCATAGGACACGCTGCGCTGGCTGTTGTTCTCACCGGTTCCCACCCATACGGTGAGCGGGTTCTTTGGATCGAGCACAATCGTGCCGATCGAAATACGAGCCTTCGGTGTCGAAGACCGGAACCCAGGTCGTCCCCGCGTTCGTCGTCTTCCACACGCCGCCTGACGCAGCGCCGACGAGGTAGCGGCTGTGATCGGTTGGATCGACTGCGATGCTGCAAACGCGGCCCGAAGTGAACGCAGGCCCGATCGAGCGAAGCCTCAGACCTGCGAAAGTCGGGGCCGACATCGGATCAGGCGGCCGTCGCGGCTCATCCTTCTTGGGTTCTTCTTTGGGCTTGGCGGCAGGCTCTTGTGCGCTCTTGTCTTGAGGCTTGTTGGCTTCGTCTTGGCGCGTGCTTTCAGGTTTTTCCTGTCGGGTGAACGCGGATAACGGTGCGGGCACCAGAGCGGCGATCAAACAAACGATCAGCAGAATACGAGTGATTCTCACAGCAGTCCTCCGATGAAGAATGTTCGTAGTCTGGCCTTTAGGCGGAAAGGGGCAGTTCATTTTCCATTTTCCATTTTCCATTTGTCATTTGTTATTTGCCATTGCCTGATTCTCTTCAATAGCAAATAACAAATGACAAATGGAAAATGTGCTGCTACTTTCCGAAGGCCGAACTACTAACTTCGGGTGTGCTAAGGCAGCCGCTCGAAACTGAACTCGACGCCCGGATTTGCGACCGGCTTGAGCGTGAGCGACTTGCCCTCGAGCTTGTACTCCCACTTGGTTGTGGTGCCCATCGACCCGGGGCTCGCCTGCGCGAGTTGTTGAAGGCTGATGATGTTGCCCTGCACCTCGAATGTGCCGCAGGTCGCGGCTAGACCTTGATACGCGGCGACGATCTTCTTCGCGCGCTCGTCCTCAGGTTCGCTCTGCTCCCAGGTTTTTCGTCCGACGCCCGCCTTGACGAACGCCATGTACCTACCGTGAACAACTATCATGCCCTTTGCTTCAGCGTCGGTCTGGCCGCCTCCCTGGAACTTCAGGCCAACGAATTTGTACGCACCTTCGAGCTTCGGATCGGCCGCCAATACGTTGACCGCCGAGACAAGAACAACCAAAAGAACAAGTGCTGCTTTGAGTTTCATCAGAATCCTCCGTGGGTTATCAACTGTAATTCGAGTCCGGTATGATACCGTCCCGCTCGCGATACGATCAAGCAGGGAGGGGAATAGACCACGGATTAGGCGGATTTGACGGGTTTGCGCGGATCTGATCCGTGCGAATCCGTCCAATCAGTGTCATCCGCGGTCCATTCCGTTAGAATGTCGCTCATGACAACAGAGACAGAGAGAGTAGCGATACTCGTCGACGACATGTTCTTCACTGCGAAGATCAACGGTGCGGCCGCGGAGTGCGGGCGTCAGATTGAGCGAGTCAAATCGCGCGAGCAACTCGAAGGGCTTGTGAAAAACCCGCCGTCACTGGTGATCATCGATCTCAACTCGGATCGGTTGGATCCACTGGAGACGATCGGGTTCTTCAAATCGAGCGCGGAGCTGAGTGCGATACCGATTGTGAGTTTCGTATCGCACGTTCAGACCGATCTTATCAGGGCGGCTCAGGCTGCTGGTTGTGATTACGTGCTGCCGCGTTCCGCGTTCACGCAGATGCTCCTGGAGATTGTCTCAGGGAACCTGTCAGCGCTTCGCCCGAAGCCGTAGCATAGACTTCAGTCTGTGTCCCGTGTGCAAGAATGGCGACTTATGAGCGAACTGCACGGGCTGAAAGTCTATGCTATGCCAGAATGGGACTTCGTCGACGCGCTGATGATCTCGTAGAACTCGGGCCTTCTGTCTGCGAGCCTGTCTATCTCATAAGAGCCCGCGACGTTCACTATCTTGTTCTTGTTTGCTTCCTGAAGATCAACCTCGATGATGAGCATCTCTTCGCCTTCACGCGAAGCCTCACCGAGCGTGTCGCCGTTGTAGTCCACAACTTTGCTTCTGCCGATGAACTCCCAGCCGCGCTCGACGCCACACCGATTCACCGCCGCGAAGTTCACGTGATTTTCGCAAGCCCGCGAGTTGATGATGAACTCGGCAGTGCGCCACGCACCCGTAGGCCAGTTGGTCGGAAGGAGGATCAGCTCCGCGCCGAGCAGCTTCAGCGCGCGCGCGGCTTCGGGAAAGCTCGCGTCGTAGCAGATGTTGACTCCGATGCGCCCGAAAGGTAGGTCGAAGATGCGGAACGGCGTGTCTCCCGGCGTCAGAAACCGATCCACTCCAAGAAACGGAAGATGAACCTTGCGATAGTTGCCGATGATTCCGCCTCCGCCCGGTCCGACAAGCATCGCCGCGTTGTAGAAGTTCGATCCGTCCTTTTCGATGAAACCGACAACTGCGTGCGTACCGGTCTCGCGACAGGCTTGTGCGATTGCTTCCGATGATGGCCCGTCGATGGGCTCAGCGAACGGCGCGGCTTCTTCAAGCGAGTCAAAGCAGTAACCGGTCACCGCGCATTCGGGGAAGATCACCAACTCGGCGCCGCCGTCGGCAGCGGTCCGCAGTCGCTCAACGATCTTGCGTCTATTAGTTTCGACGTCACCGATCGCAACATCCATCTGCACACAAGCGATCTTTGTCTTTCCCATAGCTCCTTCGCTTCGGCACTTCGGATCGGATATGTAGCACAAGGTCTGAATCGTCGCCCCTAGTGCCTACTGCTTTCCGCCTTCTGCCTTCTGCTTTCTGTTCTGGCGGAGGCGTGTGGGAATCGAACCCACCCAGGCCGCCTCTCGGCGACCCGCAACGGGTTTGAAGCCCGCGAGAACCACCAGGCCCCCTGCGCCTCCCGCCGTCAGTGAAACTAGCAAGGCAATCGAGGATTCTGCAAGGAGAGATCATTTGCCATTTTCCATTTGCCATTTGTCATTTGTCATTTGGAGAAGCATCGGATCTAAGGACAAACGGAAAATGACAAATGACAAATGGAAAATGGCAAATGGAAAATGGAAATACCAGCGACTAACGGCCCATCTTCGCCTGCACCTTCCGAAGGAACCGTTCCATCTCAACCGGAGCCCGAACGTGAGTGCCCTCCCCGATCTTCTCGAAATTATCGTGCGCTTCGACCGCAAACGTGATCGTGTGATCGCCCACGTCTATGACCTCTGCTCGCGTGGTGACCTTTGCGCCCACTGGTGTAGCCGCGAGGTGCTTCACATTCACCACGACTCCAACCGTAATCCAACCCTCTGGCAGGTACTCTCTTATTGCCGCCTCAGCCGTCACCTCCAGGTGATAAATCATGATTGGCGTGCCGTACACTTCGGGCATGTGTTCGTGGAAGTGTGCGACAGTCATATCTCGGGTCACCGTGATCTCCTGGGTCGCGACGGCTCCGACCGGTATGCTCGCCGTTGCCTTCATCCGTTCACCTCGCTGATGGGTTTGAAAACCAAAGAGCCTCATTCTAGCCGGATCGAATTCGAAAGACCACGTGTCCACAAGCAACACCTCTGTGGCTTGAGTGCAACACGCACGCGCTTGGGCGTTGATAGGATCACCCGTTTCTTTCAAATTCTCGGCTGTTGAATCTCCGTTTTGCTGGCACGCTCGTTGCCCTTACTTTGTTTTATCTATTCTGATAAAGGCGGACTTTCATTTGAGCCGACAAACGACGCTCGGGCGAGCAGTTTCAACCAGCGGCCACGGACTTCACACCGGCGAGCCTTCACGCATCACGCTCAACCCCGCTCCCGCCTACACTGGATATGTTTTTCGGCGCACTGATCTCAACGGCTTCGAGATCCCCGCGGCCCCTCAGTACATCGCGCGCGTCAGCTACGCGACGACGTTGATGCGGCAAGGCGTCATGATCGCAACGGTCGAGCATCTGCTGGCCGCGCTTTCAGGAAGCCAGGTCGACAACTGCATCATCGACGTCGATTCGCTCGAGGTGCCGATAGTCGACGGCAGCGCTGAACCGTTCATCGAGATGATCGAACACGCCGGCGTCACGACGCTCGAAGCGCCGCGTCAGTTTCTTCGGGTTCTAAAGCGCGTCGAGGTCACCGAGGGAAATCGAAGGATGAGCATAAGCCCGGCATCAGTGTTCTCGGTCTCGTGCCTGATCGAGTTTCCTCATCCGATGATCGGAACTCAGCGCTACGAAATCGAGATAGCCGACGGGCACTTCTCGCAGCAGTTGGCTTCCGCGCGCACGTTTGGATTTTTGGATGAGATCGAGTCGCTGAGGAACATGGGGTTGGCGCGCGGAGGCTCGCTCGACAACGCTATCGTGCTTACGCCGGAGGGGGGCATCCTGAATCGCGAAGGGCTCCGCTACGCCGACGAATTTGTTCGTCACAAGATCATAGACATCATCGGCGATCTCGCGCTGCTTGGGATGCCGGTGCTCGGCCACGTAGAAGCTGAGCGCTCCGGTCACGGCGTGCACACCGCGCTTGTAGGACGCGTGCTCCGCGATGACTCGGCGTGGGAGATCATCGATTCGTCTGCTCTTGAAACCTCGGTGAACGCTTAGCTAGCCAACCTTGATACGTGTCCGGCCAATTGCGCCGCGAGTCTGTTCTGTCACCGCTTCTTTGCTCTGTGCTAACATCCTCTCAACGTGAGCAATCATGTAGGGGCGGCCCTCCGTGGCCGCCCCTGATTAGAATCGCTGACCACGCTGGGGCGGCCACGGAGGGCAGCCCCTACATGATTCGGTTGGACGAGGGGATGGATAAATTTCGAATCATCGGCGGGCGGCCTCTTGAAGGTCGCGTTCAAATAAGCGGGGCAAAAAACTCCGCGCTGCCGTGCATGGCTGCTGCGCTGCTGACGGCGGAGACGATCACTCTTCACAACCTGCCTTACGCGCGTGACATCATCACGATGCGCCGATTGCTCGAGGATCTTGGCTGCCAGATACTAATGCCGGAGCTGAGGACGCTCAAGATCTCGGCGGCGAAGGTCGAAGTCTTTGAAGCTCCTTACGACCTGGTCAAAACGATGCGCGCTTCGGTGCTGGCGCTGGGACCGCTTCTCGCGCGGTTCGGCGAGGCGCGAGTATCACTGCCGGGCGGGTGCGCGATCGGGCAACGGCCAATCGACCTTCACCTGATGGGCTTTGAAAAGCTCGGCGCGACTGTCTCAATCGAAGACGGCGACGTGGTTGCGCGAGCGAAGCGACTTCAGGGCCGCGAGATTTACTTCGATAAGGTCACGGTAACGGGAACTGAGAACCTGATGATGGCGGCCGCGCTTGCCGATGGCGTGACGGTGCTTAACAACGCGGCAAGAGAGCCTGAGATCGTCGACCTGGCGGAGCTGCTCAACAAAATGGGCGCGCGCATCGAAGGCGCGGGCCACAGTGCGATTCGCATCGAAGGAGTAGACGAACTCGGCGGCGCGGAACACACAATCATCCCCGATCGCATCGAGACCGGCACGTTTGTTGTGGCCGCGGCCATTACCGGAGGCCAGCTCGACATTGTGAACTGCAATCCGCAGCACATCACGGCGGCTCTGGATAAACTCGAAGAGACCGGGGTGCGCATCGAACGGCCAAATGCCTTCTCCCTTCGGGTGAGCGCCGGCGATCACGTGAAAGCTTCTGACGTCACCACGCTTCCTCATCCCGGGTTCCCGACGGATATGCAAGCGCAGTACATGGCGCTGATGACGCTTGCCGCCGGCACGTCAGTAATCACCGAAACGATATTCGAGAACCGCTTCATGCACGCTGCTGAGCTCCTTCGAATGGGAGCGCGCATACGATTGAGCGGCCGACAGGCGGTCGTCGAAGGCGACAGCGGATTGAAAGGTGCGCGAGTTCAAGCGTCGGACTTGCGAGCTTCGGCTTCATTGGTGCTGGCAGGGTTGGCGGCGCGAGGCGAGACGATTATCGATCGCGTTTATCACATCGATCGCGGGTACGAAAAGATCGAAGAGAAGCTGCGCTCGGTCGGCGCCGATATTGAGAGGGTAAGGGAATAGTCCGTAGTCAGTAGTCCGTAGTCCGTAGCGTGTAGTCCGTAGCGTGTAGTCATAGTTCATCGACGGACTACGGACTACTGACTACGGACTACTACTGACTACGGACTACTACTGACTACGGACTACTGACTACGGACTACTGCTTCCTTGCGATTATGTTTGACTCGATTGCAGCCTTGGTTGATAATTGGCGTGAAGATTAAGACCTATGGAAAACATTGAACAAAGCTGCATCTTCTGTAGCATCGTCGCCGGAGACCTTCCGGCCGAAGTTGTCTATCACGACGAACAAGTTGTCGCCATCAAAGATGCAAACCCACAAGCACCTGTGCACGTGCTGTTGATTCCGCGCGAACACAATCTCGAGTCTCTCAACGACGCCTCAAGGTTAGATGCGTCCCTGTTGGGACACCTGCTATATACCGCGGCGAAGGTTGCGAACCAGATGGACATCGCCGAAAGCGGCTATCGAGTCGTGATCAACAACGCCGAGGCGGCCGGTCAGAGCGTTCCACATCTGCACGTCCACGTGCTCGGCGGCCGTCACCTCGCATGGCCTCCCGGTTGATAGACGTTTCTGCTGCTCACGATTCCTTCCTCTCAAGAAACTGACGCGATCAGACGATGACGGCAGTTTTTGCTAAGCCCATCCACTTCAACAGCCGCGCCTTTCTTTTGCTTTGCTTTGGGCCTAACTCCGGCAGCGGAGAGCGCGCTGCTTCGTCGTGGCGCCGTACCCATTGACAGCCCGCCCCTCTTTTGCCAACCGCTCGATTGGTGGATAATGCGGAGTCTGGTTAGAGGTTCCCAGAAGTTAAGGTTGCAATGATCGGCATGAGGGAATGTGCGCCTGTTGATCGAATCCTGGTGGGCGTCAGCCTATTGCTGATAGTGTGTCAGCCGATCAAGGCAGAACGGCTTCCGATCAAAACCTACACCACCGCCGACGGTCTCGCCCATAACGTGGTCAATCGAGTGATGCGCGACTCGCGGGGGTTCTTGTGGTTCTGCACCCGCGAAGGTCTGTCGCGCTTCGATGGTTACGGCTTCACAAACTATGGCATCGAGCAGGGACTGCCTGCCGCCATTGTCGAGGACATGCTGGAGACCCGCGACGGTGTTTACTGGGTGGCGACTGCTGGCGGCCTGTGCCGTTTCGATCCGCTGGGAAGACCACAGGCAGGCATCAGCAACGCATGGGCAAGACAGAATGGGGCGGCCAATGCGATGTTCACTGTCTACTCTCCAGGTGAAGACGCAAGATCGAAGTACGTCTTATCACTTTTGCAGGATCGCACGGGCGCGCTCTGGTGCGGCACACGCAATGGTCTTTACCGTCTGGAGGCCGCCGCCGATGACGTCAATATCGCACCTGTTGATCTCAGCATCCCGGACTATCTTGAATCCAGATTTATCGAATGCCTGCTCGAAGACCGCACGGGTGCATTGTGGGTGGGCTCACGGAGCGGACTCTATCGGCGATGGCCCGATGGGCGAGTTGAGGCTTACACAACTCGCGACGGATTGCCGGACAACCTGATTCGCTCGTTACTTCAGGATCGCGAGGGGCGCATTTGGGTTGGCACAGCGCTCGGCGGGCTGTGTCGGCTTGTGTCTGATCCGGCTCCAGGGCGGAATGTGGTGGCCCGTATCTACTCAGACGGAGACGGTTTGCCAACCAGGTGGATCAACAAGTTGTTTCAAGCCTCCGGCGGTAGTTTGTGGGCTGGGAGCAACGTCGGACTGATCCAGTTTATCCCGACAGCCGATGGCCGTGATTTTAGATTCCGCGCATACGCAGAGCCTCACGGCTTGAGTTTTCACGAAGTAGCGTCGCTTGCCGAAGACCGCAACGGGAACCTGTGGATGGCAATGCAACAGGGTGGCGCTGCCAAAGTAGTGAGCAGCGGATTCACGACCTTCGGCAAGGCGGATGGTTTTTTCTGGGCCACTTCGATTCTTGAAACCAGAGCCGGAGACCTTCTTGTGGCCGGCGCACCCAGCGCGCAAGGGTGGTCTATCAATCGGTTCGACGGAGAAAAGTTCATCCCGATTCGACCCCGGTTCCCCAAGGCTCTTCTGACCTGGGGATGGAACCAGACCGTGCTTGAAGATCACACAGGCGAGTGGTGGGTAGGCGCGAATAGCGGGCTGTTGCGATTTCCGAAAGTAAGCAGACCGGAGCAACTCGCCAATACGCCGCCGAAGGCCATATACACCACACGCGACGGACTCTCCGCCGATCTGACCCTGCGTCTGTTTGAGGACTCACGCGGCGACATATGGATCGGCTCGGTCGGCCAAGGCATAACATTGAACGGGCTGTCGCGCTGGGAGCGGAGCACCGGCGCTTTTCACCACTACTACACCGAAAAAGAGAATCTTCCGCGCTTCGACTCATTCTATGTTTCATCCTTTGCCGAGGACCGCGCGGGCAATCTTTGGATCGGCTTCAGCGGAGACGGCGGGCTGGCCCGTTACCGCGACGGGCGCTTCACGCTCTTCACAGCAGGTGATGGCGTGCCCTCTGGCCAGATTCGCAACCTGCTTGTTGATTCAAGAGGCCGGCTATGGGTGACGACCTATCGAGGCGGGCTGAGCCGAGTTGACGATCCGGCGGCAGAGTATCCAACACTTTCCACCTACACGACGGCCAATGGCCTTTCAAGCAATGAGATCACCGCCGTGAGCGAAGACCAGTGGGGGCGCATCTACATCGGCACCGGAAGAGGCATTGACAGGGTCCATCCGGCGACGGGCCACATCACGCACTACACTATCGCCGACGGTTTGCCGCTCGGCCAAATGGAGGCTGCCTTGCGTGACAATCGGGGCGCGCTCTGGTTCAGCTTCGCAACGGGACTTGTACGGCTTGTTCCTGAACCTGACTCACCCCCTATGGCCCCTCCGATTCTGATTACCGGCTTGCGCATTGCCGGGGACCCGCACCCGATTTCTGCGCTGGGCGAAACGGAAGTTGCGGCGATTGAGCTTGGCGCGAATAAGAATCAGCTTCAGATTGACTTCGTGGCCCTCGGCTTCAGCCCCGGCGAAGGGCTGCTTTATCAGTACAAGCTCGAAGGCGCAAGCGACGAATGGAGCCAGCTTACAGATCACCGCACCGTCAATTTTGCTAATCTCGCAGCGGGCGCATATCACTTCCTGGTGCGTGCGGTCAATGCCGGCGGCACGTTGAGCGAAACTCCGGCATCCTTCTCGTTCACGATCTTGCGGCCGGTGTGGCAGCGATGGTGGTTTCTCACGTTAGCCGCAGTCTTGATGGGGCTTGCGATCTATTCGATGTATCGTTATCAATTGGCGCAGAAGCTCAAAGTCGAACGAGTCCGCACGCGTATTGCAACAGACCTGCACGACGACATCGGTACAAACCTGTCGTTGATCGCAATGGCCAGCGAAGTCGCGGGCCGGCGGTCGCACGAGAATGACCCGCAGATGGCGGAGGCTCTCTCTCTGATTTCGGGCACTTCGCGCGAGCTGGTTGACTCGATGAGCGACATCGTCTGGGCGGTCAACCCTAAGAGAGATCATCTCGTTGATCTGACTAAGAGAATGCGGCGCTTCGCAAGCGATGTGTTTTCGGCTCGCGGCATCGTTTTTCACTTCGAGGGTCCGTCCGACGACCGGGACATCAGGTTGGGGACTGAAACACGCCGGGAGGTGCTCTTGATTTTTAAGGAAGCCGTCAGCAACATAGCCCGGCACTCCAAATGCACCGAGGCCGGCATAGAGTCAAGGGCCCAGGCAGGGTGGCTGGAGGTTACGCTAAGCGACAACGGCAAAGGCTTCGATGCGACCCGCTCATTTGATGGCAATGGGCTGGCGAGCATGCGCCAGCGAGCGGAAAGGATGGGCGGCAGGTTGGAAGTGCTCTCGCGCAACGGTGAAGGCACAACGGTGACACTGAAAACGCCTCTCAAATAGAATCAACACTAGGAACCTACCTAGCGACTTGCCGGTTGTTTTGGTGTACGTATTCTTTGGACATGACCACACAGGCTGATACAAAAGCACCAGGGCCTTCGCCTCCCTCGTCGCCGGTCGAGATCAAGGTGGCGATCATCGAGGACCAGCGCAAGTTCCGCGAATACCTGGCGGCGCTGATAGACGGAAGCGAGGGCTTTCGTTGCGCCGGCAGTTTCCGCTCGATGGAAGAGGCGCTCGACCGCATTCGCATAGGCTTTGAACTGCCCGACGTTGTGCTCGTCGACATTGGCCTGCCTGGAATGGACGGGATTGAAGGCATCCGGATACTGAAAGAACGCCTTCCTAAGCTGATACTGCTGATGCATACGGTCTACGATGGCGACGAGCGCATATTCGACGCGCTGTGCGCAGGAGCGAACGGATATTTGCTGAAGAAGACTTCGCCGGCGCGCTTGCTTGAGAGCTTGAGAGAAGCACTAGCCGGAGGCGCGCCTATGACGCCAGAGGTTGCACATCAGGTCATCAAGCTCTTTCGTGAGATTCGGCCGCCCGAAAAACCCGACGAGCAGTTGACCCCGCACGAGATAAGACTGCTTGAGATGCTGTCAGAAGGCCACAACTACGAGACCGCGGCGGCTGAGCTAGGTGTCACGACCCACACCATTTCATTTCACCTGCAGCGAATCTACGAGAAGCTGCATGTTCATTCCAAGACAGAGGCTGTGGCGAAGGCGCTTCGCAACCGACTCATAAAATGAAGACTGGCAGGCCACAGCTTGTTACTCACCGCTGACCGCACCACAAACCTAAAGACCTTCCTAGTGACTTCCGGCCTCCATTCGGGTTAAACCTGAACCCGATGCTTGCGAACCGGTGACGCCCAAACCAGCGAACGCAAGATCGCTGCTGAAAGAAGGCATAAAGCGTCATAGCATCCCGAGGTGTTCAATGAACTTGAAGAAAAAGGCGTCGAATGGGCTCGCATCCCGGAAGGAATGCGGCAACTCAAGCGGCAGCGAGTTGAAGCAGCGCCGGTACCTTATTCCGAAGGAGCAGTAGCGTCTCATCGATCCGCGAGTTCTCTCCGACTCCGCTCAAAGAGGTCTACTATGTCTTCAGCAATTAGATTTCGTGCCACCTTCATCATCCTATTCGTACTCAGCATCATCTTCGCGTCTCACCAGAGCGCATCGGTTCAAAAGAGTCCGTTGAGCCCGATCTGTGCGCCACAGCCTGCGGGGCTGGTGAGCTTCTGGCCGGGGGACAACACCGCCAACGATTTTCAAAGCACAAATCATGGCACGCTCGAAGGCAACGCAACTTTTGCTGCGGGTATGGTAGGTCCCGCTTTCAGCTTCGATGGCGGCGCTAGCGACGTTTCAATCCCCTCGATCAACGCAGGCTCGGCGTTCACTGTTGAGTTCTGGGTCTATCCCACCGGTTTCACCAACTTCGATCATTTGGTGTCAAACGATTTCGGAAGCACAAACTATGGCGCGATTTACTTTCGCGGCAGCTCGATCCAGTATTTCCAGGGGAATCTGGGCGCGATAGGCACGGCAGCGGGAAGCGTTCCTCAGAATACCTGGACGCACCTAGCGCTGACTTACGACGGTAACGCCGGTGCGGGTAATCGGTTTGCCAAGATCTATATTAACGGGGTCTTGTCCGCAACGAGTGCCGATCACACGGAGACATTTAACAACGCGCTGAAATTCGGTTTTTCAGTTAGCGGCACAGACAGCCGTTTCAAAGGGCTGCTGGATGAAGTCTCGCTCTACAATCAAGCTCTTTCCGCCGCAGGCATCCAGTCCATCTTTAATGCAGGAATCGCAGGCAAGTGCATAGCGCCAGGCGTGCTCGTCAACGATGTGCCAGTCGTGGAGGGCAACTCTGGTACGGTGTCAGCCACGTTTAGCGTGAGCGCGGTTCGCCATGCCAACACTGTGACGGTTGACTATGCGACGGCCGATGGCACGGCTACCACTCCGAGCGATTATCAAATGACAGCGGGCACTTTGACGTTCCCCCCCAACAGCGCCTCAGCAACTATCACAGTTCCGGTCAACGGCGACACAACCTTCGAGCTGGATGAAATGTTCTTTGTAAATCTCACTAATGCGACTAACGCAGCCATCTTGGATGCCCAGGGCATTGGCACGATTATCAATGATGATTGCTTCCCTGCGCCTGCAGGGATGGTGGCCTGGTGGCCCGCCGAAGGAAATGCCAACGACATTCAGGGCGCTAAGAACGGCGTGCTCGAAAACGGCGCGACTTTCGCCGTCGGCGAGGTTGGCCAGGCATTCAGTTTTGATGGCGTGGACGACTCGGTGCTGACTCCAACGCTCAGCATCGGCTCGGCGTTTACGGTTGAGTTCTGGATGTTCCCCACCAGCAACAGTGGTTTTCGGCACATGGTCTCGAACGATCTTAGCAGCGCGAACTTTGGCGCAATTGTTTTAAACGGCAGTAGTGTGCAGTATTGGCAGGGCGGAACTCCAGTCGTCATCTCAGCTTCGGGGATAGCTTTGAATACCTGGACGCACGTGGGGCTGACCTATGACGGCATGGTTGACCGGCTCTACCTCAACGGTACTCTGTCAGGAACAAGCGCCAATCACAGCGAGACATTTAACAACGCCTTGCGCTTCGGTTTCACCGTGACGCCTAACAACGCTCACTTTCAGGGAAGGCTGGATGAGATCACACTCTACAGTCGCGCGCTTTCCGCGCTGGAAGTGCAATCGCTATACAGCACGCGTAACACTGGCAAGTGCCCGATATCGGCGAATATGTTCATCAATGATGTCGTGGTAACTGAAGGCAATTCGGGCACGACCAACGCAGTGTTTACGGTAAGCCTGTCTTTTCCGGTCAGCTCAGCCGTAACGGTCAACTACCAAACCGTGGATGGAATAGCGACGTCGCCGAGCGATTATCAAAGTCAGTCAGGCACGCTAACGATTCCAGCAAACAGTCCATCGGGCACCATAACCGTTCCGGTCAACGGCGATACAACCTTCGAGCTGGATGAGATGTTCTTTGTAAATCTCACTAATGCGACTAACGCAGCCATCGTGGATGCCCAGGGGATTGGCACGATTATCAATGATGACTGCTTCTCACCGCCCGCGAATATGGTTTCCTGGTGGCCCGCCCAGAACAACGCCAACGACATTCAAGGCGGCAACAACGGCGTATTGGAAAATGGTGCGACTTTCGCCGCTGGTGAGGTTGGCCAGTCATTCAGTTTTGATGGCGTGGACGACTCGGTGCTGACTCCAACGATCAACATCGGCTCGGCGTTTACGGTTGAGTTCTGGATGTTCCCCACGAGCAACGGTGCTTTTCAGCACATGGTCTCGAACGGAGTTAACAGCGCGAACTTTGGCGCAATTTATTTTGTCGGCAGTAGTGTGCAGTATTGGCAGAGCGGAACTGACCGCGTCATCTCAGCTTCGGGGATAGCTTTGAATACCTGGACGCACGTGGGGCTGACCTATGACGGCAATTTTGACCGGCTCTACCTCAACGGTACTCTGGCAGGAACAAGCGCCAATCACAGCGAGACATTTAACAACGCGTTGCGGTTCGGTTACACCGTGACGCCTGAGAGCGCTCACTTTCAGGGGCGGTTGGATGAGATCACACTCTACAGTCGCGCTCTTTCCGGCCTGGAAGTGCAGTCACTCTTTGGCACGCACAACACTGGCAAGTGCTCCGGAGGAAGCTGGACGGGTGCAGTAAGTTCTGACTGGCACACGGCAGGCAATTGGAGCAGCGGAAACATCCCGGTTCTCAATTCCGATATCAGCTTGCCCGCCACTGGGGTAACCAACGAGCCCGCGATCGGCAGCAGCGATGTCGCCATCAACAATCTGACCATCGCATCAGGTCGAACGCTTACCGTTAACAGCGGCAGAACTCTGGCCCTCAACGGCAGCCTGACCAACGGCAGCATGCTTACAGGCGCAGGCGCGGTTGTATTGCAAGGCAGCACGCTGACAAACGTCGGCGTGATCTCAGTTGCTAACTTCAACTTCAATCGCACCGGAGCGCAGGCACTCACCGGCCCAGGCAGCTTCTCATCTAACACCGCTACAGTGATGTCAGGTACGACGCTAACGCTTTCAAGCCCCCATCAGATGAGCGGGCTGATTATACAGAGCGGCGCGACGATGGATATGACGTCGCAAACGTTGCAGCTTTCAGGCTCACTGACCAACAGCGGCACGCTGACCGTGAGCGGAAGCACCATAGTTGCGAACGGCTCGACGCCTCAGACGCTGACCAATGCAAGCTATAACAATCTGACCATCAATAACCCGGCCGGTGTGAGCCTCGGCAGTAATGCTACGGTCGCTGGGACCTTGGCGCTCGCAACAGGTGTGTTAGATGTCGGCTCGAACATCCTGGTGGTCAACAACGGTACTTCAGTGACCGGTGGAAGCCTGACGAGCGGAGTCACAGGCACGGTCAACTACAATCGAGGCGCGAACGGGCAGAGCGTTTTGGTGGGCAGCTACGGCAATCTGATCTTCAGTAACTTCGACAAGGTTTTGCCCGCTGCCACCTTCAACATCGCCGGGACGTTCACCACCGGGTTTGCCGTCGGGCACACGATCACTGGGAACACGATCAACTTCAACGGTGGCGGCTCGCAGACAATCCCGGCGTTCAGCTACAACAACCTGACGAGCAGCAACAGCGGCGCGCGCACGCTACAATCAAGCGGAACCGTTCGCGTTGCAAGCGTCTTCACGCCAGGGACTAATTCCTACACGGTTACCGGCAGCACGGTTGAATACAACGGCTCGGTCGCGCAAGTCTTGCCCACAAGCTTTACGACTTACAACAACCTGACGATCAACAACGCGCCGGGTGTAAACGGGAGCGGCGTTGCAGGTCTGACTGTGAATGGTCTGCTGCGGGTGCAATCGGGCACGTTCACAAGCGCAAGCACCTACAACATCGTCCAGATCGACAGCGGGGCCACTCTGGCGGCGACGGCAGGCAGCACAATCAATGTGTCCGGCAACTGGACGAACAACGGCTCGTTTACTGCAAGCACGGGCACAATCAATTTGAACGGATCAGCCGGGCAAGTGATCAACGGTTCTTCAGCGACGGCGTTCAACAATCTGACGATCAACAACGCTGCCGGTGTCACGCTGAGTTCAGCATCAACTGTGAACGGCACGCTTATCCTGACGGCTGGCGCTTTCACAAACGGCGCGAACCTGACGATGGGTAACGGTGCGAATATCAAACGCGACGCTGGGAGTCTTACTGGGGTTCCGACATTCGGCGCGTCGGTCAACGCCGAGTATCTCGGCACGGTCGCGGTCACGACCGGACCGGAGATTCCCGCTAGCGCAACCGTTCTCAACAATCTCACTGATAACAAGGCAGGAACCGTGACGCTCGGTTCTAACGCGACGGTTAACGGAACGCTCGCGCTCAATAGTGGCACGCTTGCGGTAGGCGCCAACACGCTTACGATCAACAACGGAACTTCACTCGCGACCGGTTCACTAACGAGCGCGGCGACGGGGACCGTCAACTACAATCAGCAATCGAATGGGCAGGCCGTGCTCGCGGGCGACTACGGCAATCTCACTTTCAGCAACTTCAACAAGACGCTTCCATCAAGCGGCACAGTCAGGATTGCAGGAACATTCAATGCGGGAACTGGTAGCGGGCACACGATCACGGGCAGCACGGTCGAGTACAACGGCTCTGGCTCTGGGCAGACGCTGCCCTCCGGGTTTGTGGCTTACAGCAATCTGACGCTGAACAACGCGGCCGGAACGACCGGCTTCGCGGGGCTGACGGTGAATGGCTTGCTGAGGGTGCAAGCGGGCACCTTCACTAGCAGTAGCACATATAACAACGTTCAAATCGATGTGGGCGCGACGCTAGCCGCAGCCACAGCGAGTACGATCAACGTAGGTGGCAACTGGACCAACAACGGGTCGTTCACGGCAAACAACGGCACGGTCAACTACAACGGCTCGGCTGCGCAGAGCATCGGTGGCTCGTCCGCGACGACGTTCAACAACCTGACGATCAACAACGCGGCCGGCGTGAATCTCAGCGCCGACGCCACTGTTGGGTCGGCATTGACTTTGACAACCGGCGCGTTCGGCGTAGGAGTACGGACCCTCACGCTGAACGGTTCGAGCACGGCGATCGGCGGAACGCTCACGAGCGGACCAACTGGCACGGTCACCTACAATCAATCCTCCAGCGGGCAGAATGTATTGAGCGCAAACTATGGCAATCTCACATTCAGCAATTTCAACAAAGTGCTTGCTTCGAGCGGTACAATCGCCATCGCTTCAACATTCACAACCGGCTCTGCCGCGGGGCACACCACTACCGGCAGTACGGTGAGCTTCAACGGCAGCGCGCCTCAATCCGCGCCGGCTTCCTTCGCAACTTACAACAATCTTGTAATCAACAATCCGGCCGGTGTGATGTTGGGTGGGAGCATAGCCGTCAACGCAGCGCTCACTCTGACGAGCGGCGTATTAAGTGTCGGCACAAACACGCTGACGCTCAACGGCGCGACTACCGCTACAAGTGGCTCTTTCACAAGCGGAGCAACTGGTACTGTCAACTACAATCAATCCTCCAACGGGCAGAATGTATTGAGCGGAAACTATGGCAATCTCACTTTCAGCAATTTCGACAAGACGCTTGCTGCAAGCGGGACCATCGCGATCGCATCAACGTTTACGCCGGGGTCCGGCGCGGGCCACATCATCACCGGCAGCACCGTGAGCTTCAACGGCGGCGCGGCTCAATCCGTGCCGGCTTCTTTCGCGACTTACAACAATCTTGTAATCAACAACCCGGCCGGCGTGACCCTGGGTGGGAGCATAGCGGTCAACGGTGCGCTCACTCTGACGAGCGGCGTACTAGGTGTCGGCACAAACACGCTGACACTCAACGGCGCGACTACCGCTACCAGCGGCTCTTTCACAAGCGGAGCAACTGGTACTCTCAACTACAATCAATCCTCGAACGGTCAGAATGTCCTGGCAGGAGACTACGGCAACCTAACCTTCAGCAACTTCAACAAGACGCTTCCTTCAACCGGGACAGTCAAGATCGCAGGTGTCTTCAACGGCGGGACATCCGCTGGTCATACGATCACCGGTAGCACGATTGAGTACAACGGGTCATCCGCGCAGACAGCGCCCGCTTCTTTTGGAGTGTACAACAACCTCACAATCAACAACGCCGCCGGAGTCAGTCTGGGCGCGAGCGCAACCGTCGGCGGCGCGTTCACTCGAACAACCGGCTCGCTGTCGATCGGAGCGAACACGTTGACGCTCAACGGCGCAATCAACGCGACCACGGGACTCAATGGCGGAGCTACTTCAAACCTGGTGATTGGAGGCTCGGGCGCAAGCGCAACGCTGCCGGCGATGCTGCTGAACAATCTAACGATGAATCGAGCGACTGGCATCACGCTAGGTGGCGCTCTTGATGTCAACGGGATGCTGACGCTGACCAGCGGCAACATCACTTCTTCTGTGGCAGCCCCGCTGACGATTGCCAGCGCGGGCTCGATCAATAGAACGTCGGGTCACATCATCGGAGTGCTGGCGAAGACGGCGGTGCCGGCGACATTCACGTTCACGGTTGGAACGGCGAACGGCTACACCCCGCTCGGCATCGCTAATGCAACCGGCGGGGGGAACCTGAGTGTCACGACTGTGGCGACGGCTCAACCCGTTCTCAATCCGACAAAATCACTGCAGGAGTACTGGACGCTCACAGCCACCGGATCCCTTACTGCGGATTTGACCTTCAACTATCTTCAAAGCGATGTGATGGGGAATGAGGCGGTCTATCGCATCATCAGAGTGACCGGCGGCAGCTCGGTCAACTACTTTAACAATTGTCCGGCGAGTCCGTGCGTCGACACAGCCAATAACACAGCGAGCATCACCGGCGTCAGCACGTTTTCTGATTGGACGGTGGGTGAGCCGGCGCCACCGACGGCGATCGATCTGGCATCGTTTGAGGCTACGGGCTATGACGGCGGCGTGTACTTGCAGTGGCAGACGGGACTTGAAGCAAGCAACCTGGGCTTCAATGTGTATCGCGAGGCGTCGGGGAGGCGAGAGCTGGTCAATCAGCAGATGATCGCAGGATCGGCTCTGGTAGCCGGGTCCGGGGTTGTGATGCGAGCGGGGCGGTCCTACGCCTGGTTCGACAAGCTGGCGAAGGGCCCGCAAGACGCCAGGTATTGGATCGAGGATGTTGACACAAATGGGAAGAGCACGCTGCACGGACCGTTCACGGTGAAGTCAATCGGTGGAGCGCCGCCCGCCCAGAGCAACGCCGCGATGTTGAGCCAGATCGGCGATGGCCGACCCATCATCACTGCGCGCCCGGCGTCAACATTCACACAGAATTCGCCGGCGAAGCCTGCTTCGGATGCGGCTCAGGTTCAATCGTCTCTTGCGTCGGGCCCGGCAGTTAAGCTCAGCGTTCGTGAAGAGGGTTGGTATCGAGTCACCCAACCTGAGTTGATCGCCGCGGGACTCGATTCGAAAGTTGATCCTCGCTACCTGCAGTTATTCGTCGAGGGTGTCGAGCAGCCGTTGCTGGTCGCGGGTGAGGGCGACGGCCGTTTTGATCCGGCGGATGCGATCGAGTTCTACGGCAAAGGGCTCGACACACCATCGACCGACAGGCGTGTGTACTGGCTCGCAGTGGGTAAGCAACCCGGCAAGCGAGTCAACATCATCCCGAGCAACGGCAGGCCTGGTGGAGCGCGCAGCTTTGCATACACAGTCGAGCGGAAAGAGCGGAGCATCTACTTTTCGGGTTTGCTGAACGGAGACGCTGAGAACTTTTTCGGCAGGGTAGTCGCCTCACAGCCCGTCGATCAATCGCTCGCATTGCAGCACCTCGACCCCACGACATCGGCGGCAGAAGTTGAAGTCGGACTGCAAGGCGTGACCGACCTGTCTGGTTCGCTGGATCATCAAGTGTCAGTCGCGCTCAACGGCTCATTCATCGGCCGGGTGGTGTTCGACGGCCGCGAACATAAAATTGAGGGGTTCCCGGTGTACGCGACCCAGTTGAGAGAAGGGGAGAACACGGTCACGTTCATCGGGCAAGGCGGAAGCGATGTGAGCCTCGTAGACTACGTTCGCATCAGCTACAGCCACACGTATGCCGCCGACAACGACGCATTGAAGTTGAGTGCGAGTGCGGCCAACGCTGCTTCACAGACGATCGAAGGATTCACAACTCCGCTTATCCGGGTAATAGATGTGACCGATCCCACGACGGTTGAAGAACTCGCAGGCCAGATCGAAGAACACAAAGGCGCGGGCTTTGCGGTGACGGTTGACGTGCGAGGCAGGGACGCACGCGCGCTTTTGGCGTTCACTGATGCTCAGATCAAAAGACCTGCGTCGATCACTCTCAATGTTCCATCGAATTGGCGAAGTGCGAGCAACGGAGCGGACATGCTAATCATCACGCGGCGCGAGCTTGAGGGAAGCCTCGAACCGCTTCGGGCGCTGAGACAGAGTCAAGGTCTGTCGGTGTCGGTGGTGGATGTTGAAGACGTGTACGATGAATTCAGCTTCGGGCAGAACACTCCGTATGCGATCCGAGACTTCTTGTCGTTCGCGA
>CAZJQQ010000018.1:0-60922 GCA_964548075.1 uncultured Clostridia bacterium
CCAGTTGAATCTATGGGAGATCTAACCGGACAGTAGTGATTTGTCATTTGTCATTTGCCATTTGGAATCCAAGATCCGAGGTTGTTCTTCGCAATTCACAATCGAGAATATCGAGAATCGCAAATAAGAAATGGCAAATGACAAATGACAAATGACAAATGGCAAATGGCAAATGACAAATGACAAATCGCCAATCGCCAATCCCCATGAAAATCCTCCTCTACACAAAGGCCTTTCATCCCATGGTGGGAGGCATAGAGACCGTCACCGCCACGCTGGCGGAGCTTCTCAACAAGCTCGGTCAGAACTGCGAAGTACTCACTCCGGTTGAAAACCCGGAGCCGGACACCTTCACGTATAAGGTCCATCGGAAGCCAGGCTTTCTAAAAACGATCAAGCTTGTGTTCAATTCTGACCTTGTCATATCGAAAGGCGCATCTCTGGCTATGGTTCCCTATTGCATGCTCCTGGCGAAACCGTTTATCTGGATACATTCGGGTTACCAGGCTAGTTGTGTTGACGGCCTCGGCTGGGTGGACGGAGAGCCGTCGCCTCTCACCCCCGGAGCTTCCCTTGCGTTCCATTACAGACGAAGCGGATTGCTCTACGCCGCGCAGGCCGCGTTTAAGTTGTACGTCAGGCGTTTCGCGTGCAAACACATCGTGGAGATGAATGTAGCCGTCAGCGATTGGGTGGCGATGCGCCAGCCGTTCAAAAGGCAGATTCGAATCCACAACCCATTTCCCATCTACCGCTTTGCCAACGACGGCCCGCCGGCGCCCGGGCCAACCTATCAGTTCCTGTATCTGGGAAGGCTGGTCAGTGAGAAAGGAGTAGGCACGCTCATCAAGGCGCTTGGACTGATGCTGCAACAGAGCCCAGAAGAGCGCCTGGAATTGCTTATCATCGGCGAGGGGGGCTGGCGCGGCCAGCTTGAGTCTCTGGCGAGAGAAGTGGGGGCCGAAAACAATATCGTCTTTGCGGGACGCAAGACGGGCAGAGAGTTGCAAGCCCTGATCCAGCAATGCGAAATCGCGGTTGTGCCGTCCGAGTGGGAAGAGCCGATGGGAGGAGTCGCATTGGAATTACTGGCTGCGGCTAAGCCCATGATTGTCTCCAGGAACGGAGGGATTGCGGAGTGCGTCGGCGACGCCGCGCTTTTGTTCGACAACGGGGATCACACGATGCTCGCCGATCGCATGACGCGGCTGCTCAGAGACGAGAAGCTGAGAGCGACATTGAGGGAGAACGCGAAGACCCAGGTGAAGCGATTCGATCCCGAACGACTCGTCCGGCGGTACATAGATTTGTTTGATTGCGTACTCGGCAAGCGCGAGCAGCCGAGAAGCGGAGACTCCGCTGCTCAGCCATCGGGACGCGAGGCGGAATCGATCAATTGAATCTTGGTGAATCCCCCAACCGGAAGGTTGGGGATGCTTCAAGTCCAGCCTACAAGAGAGCGGGCCGCTCCATCTCTTTGTTTGGTTCATCACGCGCGCGCCTCGCGGCGCGAGGCGCGCGCGTGATGAACCCGGGGGAACAACCTCGTGCCGCCGCCGCTGTAGGTTGTAATTGAACAATCCCCAACCTTCCGGTTGGGGGATTTCAGAAAGCCCTCAATCTCAGTATGAGCATTGCACAAGAAGCAGTTCAAGAATTGCCCAACGCAGAAGCGCACACATTGAGGGTTGCCGTGTCGCATCCGCACGGCAACGCGAACAGCTATCACGCGGCGTTGGCGTTCTCTGAGACCGGGTGGCTCGAACACTTTGAAACGGGAATCCTCAAGGGCTCAGCTGCTTCGAGCGTGATGCGCCATCTTCCGCGGGATGTCGGGCGGCGAGCTCGTAACAGAAACTTCGAAGAAATCCCTGAATCCCGGAAGAGGTCTCATCGCATCGTTGAAGCTGTTTCGCGCATTGGCGGAAAGGTAAAACCCGGCGGCGTCACTTCGCGAGTCAACTGGTATGACGTGCTGTTCTGCGGGCATGACTTCCAGGTGTCCCGCTCGCTCGCTGACGGCCTGGATGCGGTGTACGCGTATGAGGACGCGGCGAAGCTTACATTCGAAGCGGCAACAAAGAGCGGCACAACCGCGATATACGAACTTCCGCTCGGGTATTACAAAGGCGTCGCCCACGAGATCAACCGCGCACGAAGAGACTGGCCTCAATTGCAGTCCGAGCCCTATGCAGAGCCTAATTGGAAGCAGACGCGCAAAGATGCCGAGCTCGCTCTGGCGGATGTGATAGTAGTCGCGAGCGAGTGGGCTAGAAAAAGCCTTCGACTCAGTGACGCCGCGGCCGGCACGCCCGTGATCGCGGTGCCATACGGGACACCGGTGGACGAAATACTCCCGAGGTCAAAAGCGCCGGACGGACCTTTCACAATCCTGTTCGCCGGCCAGATCGGACTGCGAAAAGGCGTCCCGCACCTGATCGAAGCCTGGGAGACGTTGAAGCTCCGCGACGCCCGGCTGTGGATGGCCGGCTCGGTCGATCTGCCGCGCGAATACAGAAGCGAACACGCCGCGAGCTTCGAACACCTTGGCGCGTTGCCTCGAGCCGAGCTGATCGAGGTGATGAAGAAGGTTGATCTGTTTGTGTTCCCGTCACTGGCCGACGGCTTTGGTCTGGTGATTGGCGAGGCGATGGCCGCCGGTGTGCCGGTGCTCACAACCAACAACACCGGCGGACCGGAGTTGATCACCAACGGAGTCGAAGGCTGGTGCGTGCAAGCTCACGAGGTCGCGCCGCTGATCGAGAGAATCGAGTGGGCGCATCAGCATAGGGACGAGCTTTACAGGATGAGCCAACTTGCAAGGCAGAGAGCGGAGCAGTGGACCTGGGCGGATTACCGGCGCAAGCTGATCGCCGAGCTTACGCCGCACTTGGGACAAAGCGTGCCTTAGCGTCTTTGCGGATCTTTGCGTCTTTGCGCGAACTCATTCTCAGAGAGACGTTTCGCGCAAAGCCGCAAAGGTCCGCAAAGACGCTAAGGCTGTCTGGCTAGGCTGGCGTCGTAAAACGACCATGAAGTCCAACAAACGAATCCTTCTCGTGCTGCCCGAGGTCTTTGGCGCGACGGGCGGAATACAGATGTTCTGCCGCTCATTGTGTCTGGCTACCGGGCGGTGGGCCCAGCAGAACGACGCCTCGGTCGACGCGCTGGTGCTCAACGATGCCGAGGCTCCGGACTCGCGCTATGTCAACGGAGGATTCCGTCACTTCTTCTCAGCCGCGAAGAGCAAGCCGAGACTTCTGGCGAGCTATCTAAAACAGGTCGTGCCCGATCCGCCCGACCTCGTTGTGTTCGGGCACATTTCGCTTGCGAAACTCGCCGTGTTGCCGGGAGTCCGATTGCGGAAGCTGTGCATACTGACCTACGGCATTGAAGTCTGGCGGCAGCTCACAATGACCGAGCGTAAAGCCCTCCATCGCGCCGACGCCGTGCTCGCGATCAGCGAATACACCCGGAGCGAAATACTCAAGCGAAACACGCTGCCTCCCGAGAAGATCAGGCTGATTCCCCCTTCGCTCGATCCCTACTGGCTTGCCGACTCTCGGCCGCCCGCGACGTCCATCTCGCCGGTGATCCTGACGGTGACCCGAATGGCCAAGGATGAAGATTACAAAGGCGTGGACAGCGTTATCCGGAGCCTGCCCGCCGTCGTGAATCAGCTCGGCGCCGTAGACTACAGAATCGTGGGCCGCGGAGATGACGTTCCGCGACTGAAAGCGCTCGCGCAAGAGATGGGCGTCTCTCGGTACGTCACGTTTGCGGGAGAGCTATCGGCGGATGCGTTGCGAGAGCAGTATCGCAACTGCTCTCTGTTTGTGATGCCCAGCGAACGGGAAGGCTTTGGTATCGTCTTTCTGGAGGCTATGGCATACGGAAAGGCGGTCATCGGCGGCGCTCACGGCGGAACCCCCTCGGTCATTCAGGACGGGGAGACTGGACTACTTGTCGAACGCGCTGATATCGGAGGAATCGCGGACGCCATCGTGAGAGTATTAGAAGACGACGGACTTCGAACGCGGCTCGGACGAAGCGGCCACGAGCGGCTCTTGAGCGTGTTTACTTTTCAGAGATTCGAAGCTGACGTGGGTGCTTTCTTGACGTCGGTGTTTTGACATTATGTGTGGAATAGCCGGAATAATCGCCAACGCGACTGACATCGAGGAACGCCTGCGACGGATGAGCGAAGCCATCGCGCATCGCGGCCCCGATGACCAGGATTGCCAGATGTGGCCCGCGCGCGATTCGATTCAGACCGGGTTTGCTCACCGGCGGCTGTCGATAATCGATCTGAGCGCGGCTGGGCGCCAGCCGATGACTACTTCCGACGGACGGTTTTCGATCGTCTATAACGGAGAGATCTACAACTACCTCGATCTTCGACACGCGCTCGAACAAAGCGGCGTAGCGTTCAGGACCAACACCGACACCGAGGTCCTGCTCGAGCTTTACCGCGCACACGGTACGGCGTGTCTCGACCGGCTGCGCGGCATGTTCGCGTTTGCGCTGCGCGACAATGAGAGCGGTGATGTATTCGTAGCCAGAGATCGCCTCGGCATCAAGCCGCTGTACTACTACTCCGAAGGCGGGAGATTTCTGTTTTGCTCGGAGCTTCTCGGACTGTTGGCTTCGGGGTTGGCGCCGCGAGTCCTTGATGCTGTGTCTCTGAATTCTTATCTCAGTTTCGGCGCCGTGCAGGAACCTCGCACGATCATCGAGGGCGTTCGCAGTTTGCCGCCCGCGCACTTCATGGTTGTCGGCGCCGGCGGGGTAGTCCGAGAGACGCAGTGCTACTGGCGACTGCCTGCGGCCCGGCACGACATCGCAAGAGACGAGGCCATTGCGACCACACGTTCGCTGCTCGAAGAGAGCGTGAGGCTGCACCTGGTAGCAGACGTGCCGTTGGGGGCTTTCTTATCGAGCGGTGTAGATTCGGCCTCGATCGTCGCCCTGATGAGCAAACACGCGAGCGGCAGGGTCAAGACCTTCACTGTTTGTTTTGAAGAGCCGGAGTTCAGCGAGGATCGTCTGGCGCGCAAGGTCGCCGAGACACATCACACCGAGCACAGAGAAATCGTCTTGTCCGACGCCGAGATGCTTGCGTCTCTCCCCGACGCAATCTCCGCGATCGATCAGCCGACCATCGACGGCATCAACACGTGGGTGATCTCGCGCGCGGCCAGGCGGGCCGGCATGACCGTTGCGCTGTCGGGTCTGGGCGGTGATGAGCTGTTCGGAGGCTACCCGAGTTTTCGCCGCGCGAGAAAGCTAGAGCAATACGGCGCGCCGGTGGGCTGGCTGAACCCGGCTTCTCGGCGAAGACTCGCGCGCATCGCCGCGGGGGTGCTTGGCGATTCGGTGCCAAGCCAGAAGGCCGCTTCGGTGATTTCGGCGGGAGCCGATTCGCTCGCGGCTTATGCAAGCATGAGGGGATTGTTTTCGAGAACGTCGCGCGACAGTTTGATCAATGCGCGTGTTCGAGGCGCCGCGCAGCCGGCAAGCGACTACGAGCTTCCGCCTGAATCGCTCGAGTTGGTTGGCGACGGCGAAGCTAACGGCGACGTGTTCAACCGGATCTCGCGATACGAGATGAGCTTGTACATGGCGAACATGCTTTTGCGCGACACCGACGCTATGAGCATGTCCAGCGCGCTCGAGGTGCGAGTGCCGCTGCTCGATCACAAGTTGGTCGAGTGGGTTTACTCGCTGCCGGGCGCAATGAAAACCGGCCGTCACCCAAAACAGTTATTGATCGAAGCGATGGGGGCCGAGTTACCTGCGGAGATCGCCAATCGCAAGAAGACTGGGTTCGCGCTTCCGTTCGAGCGCTGGATCCGCACATCGCTGAAGCCGTTCGTTTCAGATGCGTTGAATGACACAGAAGCAGTGCTCAGCGCGGGCTTGAATCCCGCGGCGGTTGTGAATGTCGTTGACCGGTTTGCAAGGGGCTCGCGTTCGACGTCATGGTCGAGAGTCTGGGGCCTTGCGGTGCTGGTCGATTGGAGCCGGCGGAATAAAGTGAGCATCTCCGAGTGAGCGAGATAAGAACTGCATTGAGAATCCTGCACGTGATTCCAGCGGTCGCCCCGCGATACGGCGGACCGAGCCAGGCTATCTTTGAGATGTGCCGCGCCCTGCAAAAGGAAGGCGTTGAGGTGTTGGTTGCGGCTACTGATGCAGATGGACCAGAGCACCTTGCAGTAACATTGAACAAGTCGGTTGATTATTGCGGTGTTCGAACGATTTTTTTTCGGAGACATTGGAGCCAGCGGTTCGCGTATTCCAGAACTCTCGCAGTCTGGGTTGATCGCAATGTGAGCCATTTTGACGTGGTGCACATACACGCGGTGTTTTCGCATCCTTGTCTTGCGGCGGCCAGAGCTTGCCGCAAGCACAACGTTCCTTACATCGTCCGTCCGCTCGGGAGTCTGGACCCGTGGAGCATGCAGCAGAAGCCGCTGCGCAAACGGCTGATGTGGCGGATAGCCGCCTGCCGCATGCTGAAAGAAGCAGCGTCGATCCATTACACGACGAACGAAGAAAGAAAGCAGGCGGAGGACTCGCTGGGACTCGATCGCGGCGTTGTCATCCCGCTCGGAATCGATCTTGGGGTTATTCAAGACACGACCGCAGTCGGCTTCTTTCGACGCGATCATCCGTCGCTTGGCGACAGGCCGTATGTTCTGGCGCTCAGCCGGATTCATCCGAAGAAAAACTTCGAGTTGCTGGTGGAGACTTTTATGTCCCTCTCGAGGCAGCCGGAGATGGAAAGCTGGCGCCTGGTCATCGCGGGCGACGGAGACGCCAACTATCTGGCGTCGCTTCAAGCCCTGGCCGGAAGCGACAAAGTGATCTTTGCGGGGTGGCTTGAGGGCGCAGCGAAGGTATCGGCGCTGCAGGGCGCGTCGTTGTTTGCGTTGCCCTCACGTCAGGAGAACTTTGGCATAGCCGCCGCCGAAGCGTTGGCGTGCGGCGTGCCAGTGCTGGTGAGTGAACACGTGAATCTCGCGCCAGAGATCGAGCGAGTGAAAGCGGGTTGGGTGACTTCTTTGGAACCGGCTGAGTTTGCTCGCGCGCTTGCCGAGGCGATACGGGACGCTGAAGAACGCGAGCGACGAGGTCGCGCCGGAAGGCATCTGGCGAACCAAGAGTTTTCCTGGCCGCAGGTGTCAACCGAGTTGATAAAGCTCTATGGAGCGGTTGAGACAAATACGGCAAAACTCCAAGGCGAGTATAGTCTTTCCTAGTTGATTTCAATTCGATTAGTCTCTTCCTATCGAGCGATTTCAAGATGCAAGGTGCGAATATTCAGAATATAGGTATTGCCGAACCAGACACAGCACCGGATCATTCGCTGAGTAGTGTCCCTCCGCGAACGCACTTCGCCGGGTTGGACAGCCTTCGGTTCTACGCTGCGTTTCTGGTTGTTATTGGTCATATCCCTTTGAACCAGGGAAGCGTTGGCTTGCCTAGTCCCAATTACGGAGCGATCTTTTACCGAGGCGCGCCGGCGGTTTCGTTCTTTTTCACTCTCAGCGGTTTTCTCATCACTTATTTGTTGCTCGACGAAAATCGGCGCACCGGCACGATTAGCATACGGGACTTTTACGTGCGCCGTATGCTTCGCATCTGGCCGCTCTATTTCCTGGTTATCGGGTTCGGCCTGACCTTCTACAAAGTCATTCTGCCTCGCCTCGGGGTATTCCACGTTGCGGAGTACAGCGTTTGGACTGCGGTGATCTTGTACGTTCTCTTTTTGCCGAACCTGATGAACAACCTCTACACTGTGGGCGGTATCTTGAATCCGACGTGGTCGATAGGCGTCGAGGAGCAGTTTTACCTGGTGTGGGCGCCTGTGGTAAAGAAGTGGAGCGGCAGAGTGCCGCAGATTTGTTCCGCGGTCCTGTTATTGTCGCTGGCCGCGTTTGCGCTGAATCAAATCAATCCATTCGGGCTGAAAGGACTGCAGGGTTTTTTCTCGCAGCTGAAATTTCACTTTATGGCGGCGGGAGGAATCTGCGCGTGGATGCTTTACAACCGTCCCAGCCGGCTTCTTGGCTTACCCGTGTTTCGCTACCGTCTCCTCCAATGGCTCTTTGCGCTGCTTCTTCTGGAATACCTGTTTGTTGGCACCGCGAGACACTGGATCATAGAGGAGAGCCTGCAAGTTCTTCTTTACGCATGGCTGATTGTAGAGGTCGCCGCGAACCCTCGGCGACTGGTCAGGATCAAGGCGCGGGTTACTGAATGGCTCGGGGGAATCTCCTACGGGATTTACATGTACCACATGATCGCCGTGTACACGACCTCGTGGTACTTCAAATCAACCACCTGGTGGCAGGCCAATCGCATCGCTTATATTGCGTGCTATTACAGCATTGCGTGCGGGCTAACGCTACTTCTTTCTTTCGTGTCGAATCGTTGGTTCGAAAAGCCGATTCTACGCTCCAAGGTGCGCTTCCTGCGCTGAGCGGCAAGTCAGCGCCGCCGGCTCACGCAGAGAGTTGGCGGTCCCGAGAAACCGCGCTAGGCTTGGTTGTAGGGCAAATCAGTAATGATTGACGGACAGACTGGTGTAACACTTGTGGTGCTGACACGCGATGAGGAACGCAACCTGGGCGCGCTGCTAAGTTCGGTTGAGGCCCTGGCGAGGGAAGTCTATGTTGTCGACTCCGGGAGCCGGGACTCCACGATCGCGATCGCGGAGCACTTTGGTGCGGTGGTTGTAAACCACTCGTTCGAGAGCCACTCCAAACAATGGCAGTGGGCCCTTGCGAACCTGCCGATCAAGACAGATTGGGTGCTGGCTCTGGATGCCGACCAGCGCCTGACTCCGGAACTCAGGAAGCGAATTCAGGAATTGGTCGCAAAAAGTGACGGAGCAGACTCGGACCTCGAGGGTTGCTACGTACGAAGACGGCAGGTGTTTCGGGGTAAGTGGATCCGACACGGCGGCTATTATCCGAAGTACTTGCTCAAGCTCTTCCGGCTAAACAGTGTGTCGATCGACGAAAGCGATCTGGTCGATCACCACTTTCGAGTCCGCGGCCGCACCATCAGACTTGAGGACGACATCATAGAAGACAATCAAAATGAAGCCGACATTTCGGTGTGGATCGACAAACACAATCGGTATGCGATGCGGCAGGCGACCGAGGAGTTCAACAGACGTTACACCAACAGCCACGTCGCCAATGTCCGCGCAGTGCTTTGGGGATCGCCTGACGAGCGAACGGAATGGCTAAAGAGGTTATGGTGCAGGCTGCCCCTATACATACGCCCGGCTCTTTACTTCGCCTATCGTTACTTCCTGCGACTCGGGTTTCTAGATGGAAAGCAGGGATTCATATTTCATTTCCTCCAGGGTTTCTGGTATCGGTTGCTTGTAGACGTAAACCTGGATCAGATGCCAAGAGACACAAACAAGCGGAAAGTGAACGATCCGACGAATGAGGCGGTCACTTCACTTCGAGGCGTGTCTCCTCCGGATCTGCGACCGAGGGTCTAGCATCGAAGTAGTCCTGCCCGGCCAACAAGCGTATTCTGGGAGGCGCCGACTGACGCAACTCGCGCGGGTCAAGGGATTTTAGGAGGGGGTTCATAGTGGGCAGAAAGGCGTTGATAACCGGGATCACCGGTCAGGCGGGGAGCTACCTTGCCGAACATCTCATCGATCTTGACTACGAGGTTCACGGGATCGTGCGGCGCGTCGCGCTCGAGGATCCCGGGCGCAGAATCGGACGAATCACTCACCTGCAGGACAAGATCGTTCTGCATCCCGCAAGCCTCGAAAGTTATCCGAGCATCTTTCACGTAGTGAGCCAATACGACTTCGACGAGTGCTATCATCTCGCCGCGCAGAGCTTCGTCGCCGAGAGCTTTACCGACGGCTTCTCGACCATGAACACAAACATAAACGGCACGCATTATATGCTCGCGGCGCTGCGAGAGCTGCGTCCGAAGTGCCGGTTCTATTTCGCGGGTTCGAGCGAGATGTTCGGAAAGGTGAGAGAAACGCCACAAAACGAGAACACCCCGTTTCATCCTCGCAGTCCGTACGGAATCAGCAAAGTGGCGGGGTTCGATCTGACCAGGAACTATCGCGAGGCTTACGGGATGTATTGTGTCGGCGGAATTCTGTTCAATCACGAGAGTCCTCGCCGCGGGTTCGAATTCGTGACTCGCAAGATCACCAGCACCGTCGCTCAGATCAAGTCGGGAGCCGCCTCGGAACTGCGGCTGGGGAACCTGGATGCGAAACGCGACTGGGGACACGCCGCTGATTATGTGCGCGCCATGCACCTGATGCTGCAACAGCCCGAGCCGGACGATTACGTGGTAGCGACCGGAGAAACGCACTCCGTTCGTGAGTTTTGCGAGCTGGCTTTTGCCGAAGCGGGGCTTGATTTCCAGAAGTACGTCAAGACCGATGAGAAATTCTATCGCCCGGCTGAAGTGGACCTGCTGGTGGGCGATTCCTCGAAGGCTCGAAAAGCGTTGGGATGGACTCCTCGGTACAGCTTCGGAGAACTGGTACGGGAAATGGTCAAAGCGGATCTGCAAGCGAACAGTCGCTAGGCACCTCGATGGAGTGACTTTATTCTCCATTTGTCATTTTCCATCTGTCATTTGTCATTGGTCATTTGTCATTGGTCATTGGTCATTTTCCATTTTCCATTTGTCATTTGTCATTGATCGGAACCTTCAGTGCGATAAACCAATGACAAATGACAAATGGCAAATGACAAATGGCAAATGACCCGGGCTAACCTTCAAATCATGAAAGTGCTTCTGTTGAATCAATGCTTTTATCCCGACGTCGTTTCAACAGCCCAACATCTGACTGATCTTGCGCTCGAGCTGGCCCGGGATGGTCACCAGGTGACAGTCGTGGCGAGCAGCCGGGGTTACGACGATCCGGGCAAGCGCTTTGCAGGACACGAAGTGTGGAACGGCGTGAACGTGCGCCGAATTCCCTGCACCGGTCTTGGCAAGAAATCCCGGTGGAGACGGGCGATCGATTTTGCAAGCTTTCTTGTTAGCTGCGCGGTCCGCGTGATCTTGCGGCCCCGGTCTGATCTGGTTGTGGCGATGACGTCGCCGCCGCTGATTTCGTTTCTGGCGGCTGTGCTAGTCCAGCTAAAAGGCGGGAGGTTTGTTTTCTGGGTGATGGACCTGAATCCCGACGAAGCAATCGCCGCCGGCTGGCTGCGCAAACAATCGGCTACGGCAAAGGTCCTTGACGCGCTTCTGTTGTACAGCCTGAAACGCGCAGAAAGGGTGATCGTCCTGGACGCCTTTGTTAAGCAGCGAATCGCTGCAAAGGGCATCGCCGACGGGAAGATTCTGGTGATCCCGCCCTGGTCTCACGATGACGCGATTCAATACGATCAGCCTGGCCGCATGAAGTTTCGCGCTACTCATAATTTGACTGACAAGTATGTGGTGATGTACTCCGGCAATCACAGCCCGTGCCACCCGCTCGACACGTTGCTCGAGGCGGCCCGAGCGCTCTCGAGCCATCCCGAGATTGTGTTCTGTTTTGTCGGCGGGGGGAGCGAGCTCGGGAAAGTCAGATCATTCGCCGCGGGTCACAACCTGCAAAACATCCTTTGCCTTCCATATCAGCCGATGGCCGAGCTGGCCGGTTCGCTCTCGGCCGCGGACATGCACGTCGTCGTGATGGGAGACCCTTTTGTGGGCATCGTTCATCCTTGTAAGATCTACAACATCTTATCGATCGGCGCGCCGGCCCTCTACATCGGCCCTGCGAAAAGTCATATCACGGATATCTTCTCGCAAATGAGCGAAGCCAGTTTTGCGCGCAGCGCCGCGCACGGAGCGGTGGAAGCGGTGACCCGGCACATTCTTGATGGCGCGGCCAGTTCTGACCGCGTGTCGAACGGCAGGGCGAATGATCCGGCGGCGCTTGCCTTCTCAAAGCAGGCGGTATTGCCTCGCTTGATTGAAGCTTTGCAGCCAGTCCGTGATTCGTCAGCCCTCTACGATTCGGCAGTCGCCGACTCAAAGGCTCATAGCTTGTAGGAACAAGTTCACTTCTCGAGGAGAGACATTAGCAATGTCAGATCAAACAAGAGTGCTGGTGACCGGGGCGGGAGGGTTCATCGGTCATCACCTGGCGAAGTATCTCACAAATCGCGGGTACTGGGTTCGCGGAGTTGATATAAAGCAGCCCGAGTATGAAGCGACGTCGGCTCACGAGTTTGAGATTCTCGATCTGCGAGAACGCGAACACTGCGTGCGCGCTACGGCGGACGTCGATGAAGTATACGGGCTGGCGGCGAACATGGGCGGCATCGGCTTCATCGAGAGCAACAAAGCGGTCATCGTGCGAGACAACACGCTGATCAACCTGCAGTCCATAGAAGCCGCGCGGCTGAATGGCGTCAAGAGGTACCTGTACACCTCCAGTGCGTGCATCTATCCGGGCTATCTTCAAAAGCAGACGGATCTTTCTCCGCTGAAAGAAGAGGACGCGTATCCGGCTGATGCAGAGGATGGCTATGGATGGGAGAAGCTCTATATGGAGCGAGTCTGCAGGCATTACCGTGAGGACTTCGGCCTCGAAACCAGAGTAACGAGGTTCCATAACATATTCGGACCGCTGGGCACCTACGACGGAGGGCGCGAGAAGTCTCCCGCGGCTATTTGCCGTAAGGTTGCGCTCGCGAACGACGGCGACGCCATTGAAGTTTGGGGCGACGGCGAACAGACACGCTCCTATTGTTACATTGACGATTGCGTCGAAGGTCTCCATCGGCTGATGAGAAGCGATCATCGGGAGCCGCTCAACATCGGTCAGGACCGGATGATCTCGATCAACGAGTTGGTTGACATCGTGGCGAGCCTGTCTAACAAGACCATCAGGAAGAAGTACGACTTGAGCAAGCCTCAAGGCGTCCGTGGGCGAAACAGCGACAACTCACGTCTGCGGCAGGTGCTGGGGTGGGAGCCATCGGTCTCGCTTGAAGACGGGCTCAAAGCCACATACGAGTGGATAGCAGGAGAAATGCAAAGGAGCAGTAACGGGTCAGGAAGGTGACTTCTATGACGATTACATACATCACCGTTTTTGTCGGGTCGGCCCTGCTCTCATTCTTGCTGACGCGAACGGTTCGAAACCTGGCAAACTCGCGAGGCTGGGTATACGCACCGGCCTCGTCGAGGCACATTCACAAAGACTTGATTCCGCGCTTAGGTGGAATAGCTATTTTCATCGCGTTTGCGGTCTTCGCCCTCGTATTGGTAGCCGTGCCGGGCTTGCCGGGTGTCGACGGTTCGCGGCGAACGGTTCTCTATATGCTGGGGCCGGCCGCGATCGTGTTTCTGCTGGGGCTGTACGACGATTTCCGCCCGGTGAAGCCACAGGTTAAGTTTGCCGTGCAAGCGGCGGCGGGAGCGTTGCTATTTCTCGGCGGGTTCGGGGTCTTTCGTTTGCCGCTTCTGTTTGGCTCGTACACATTCGGATGGCTCGCGCTGCCTTTGACGATGTTGTGGGTCCTGTGGATCACAAACGCATTCAATCTGCTTGATGGAATGGATGGGCTTGCTGCGGGGTCGGCGTTGTTTTCGACTCTCACCGTGTTCGTGGTTTCGCTGATCGGCAGCAACTCTCTGGTGTCATCGCTTACCCTTGTTTTGGGGGGCGCCATTCTGGGATTCCTTCGCTTCAACTTCAATCCGGCCACGATCTTCCTGGGCGATTGCGGGAGTTTGTTCATTGGCTTCATGCTGAGCGCGCTTGCGCTCGCCGGCGCCGGGAAGACTCCAACGATTGTCGCCGTAGCCATCCCGGTAGTCTCTTTCGGTCTTCCGGTCCTTGAAACAGTGCTCTCGGTGCTTCGCCGATTCTTGAGCGGCCAGCCGCTGTTTGCCGCCGATCGCCAGCACATACACCACAAACTCCTCGAGCGCGGTTTCTCACACCAGCAAGTCGTGTTTATTCTCTATGCGGTCTCCGCCATCTGTGGGCTGCTGAGCCTGTTCCTGTTATATCCGTCCGGACCGATGGTAGGCATCGTGCTCTTCGTCATAGGCGCGGGGATCTGGGTGGGCGTGCAGCACCTCGGCTATCACGAGTTCATTGAGCTGGGCCGCGTGGCTCACCGCACGATGGAACAGAAGAGGATCATCGTCAACAACCTGGCGATCCGCCGTGCGACCGAGGCGCTGTCGGCATCGGAGGATATGGACGATGTCGGGCGCGTGCTTCGAGAGGCGTTTGAGGCGAACGACTTCGACGGCTTTGAGCTACACCTTGCGCCCGCTGACCGAGCGCGACGCGCCGGCGAGCGCAACAACGGCTTGCAACTCAAATGGCGGAAACCAGACGGCGGCGAGAAAGACGCAGCCGGCGGCGTATGGACCCTGACTCTCGACCTGAAAACGCCAGCCGGTCAGAGGCTCGGGAGTTTTTCGCTCTATCGAGGATGCAGCGGTTCCGCGCTCCTGGTCGACGTCAATCTTTTGATTGCCGGATTCAACGTCGCTCTGGCCGCTGCGCTTGAGCGAGCGATTGACAACGCGGCTCGGAGGTCAGCGTCCGTAAAGCAATCGGCGGACAACCCGGCTATAGTAAGCGTCATGCCGGACAGGCGAGCCGAAGTTTGAGCAAAGAGTAAGGAGAAGAGGGGCAGAGGAGAAGAGGGGCACAGGAGCGAAATGTCACTCCGCCCCTCTGCTCCTCTGCTCCTCTGCTCCTCTGCTCCTCTGCTCCTCTGCCCCTCTTCTCTTCTGCTCCGCTACGATTTATTCGAGGCACCGCTCACTTCACCGCCACCGCGAGCGTGTCGTGATGCGCGGCTATCAGCGTTCGCAGATAAGGTCCAATCCGATTTGAAGCTTCGAAGCCCGCTGACTTCGCGGCAGACTCCTGGTCCTTCTCGGGAATGTCAGCGCTCTCCGCGTAGTGTTTCAGATTGCGATACAGCCCAAGCGTAAACAAGTCCCAGTTCGCACCCTGATCTCTGACGAATATGATATTCTCAGGCCGGCCCAGCGCCTTCTGATAAGCGTTCTCCATCTCTCGTTCCTTGTAGAGATCGGCTTGCTTCCCGGGAAGCGACTGAAAGATCTCGAGGTGGAAGAACGCCGCCTTCGCAAACGCAGCCCGCAGATCGCCCAGCGGCGGGCCGTACACGATCAAGTCTTCCTGCCACGCGACCAATTCTCGGTACTTCTCGTCAAAGCCTCGCTCCGCCTTTTGTCTCCTCGCCACGCGATCCGCTTGATAGTACTCACCATAGCTTCCCATCGGAAACAGAAGCATCAAATCCCACTTATCACCCTGGCTGTGACGAATCCACATCGGCGGCTCGTCTCCGGCCGTCGAATAGCCGGACATTCGCGCCTTGTAATGATCAATCAAGGCTAACAGTTTGCCCGGCGCGGCTTGAACGAACTTCGCGTTGTACAGGTACCCCGAGCCGGCGGCATTGGCGCCGGAAGGCAGGAGGAAGAGAACAGAGATCAGAAGAACGGTTCGCATCGGCGGCTCCTTTAATGGCTGGTTAGTGGTTTCTGGTTTCTGGTTTCTGGTTTGTGATTTGTGGTGTCTAGTGCACTGTTAGTTTTCGAACCAGAAACCAGAAACTACAAACCAGAAACCAGAAACCACAAACCAGAAACCAGAAACTACAAGCACGCTAGACCGTATTCCGATCCTTCAATCCAGCGAGCGGCGTTCAAACTGGCGCAACCCGAGATAGGTGAACAGCGCGCAATAACCCACCAGCCCTCCGAAGATCAACCACAACGGCATATGTGGCAGTTGAGGCGTCAACGCCGCACGGAAGCCTTCGCTCGCGTAGACCAGCGGATTGATCAGCACGAACTTCTGGAACCACGGCAGCACTTGAAGCGAGGCCCACGGGTAATAAGCGCAGCCGAAGAAAATCATCGGCCCAAGCAGCACGTTGAACATCAATCCGATCTGCTGCGGCTCGACCATCGTGCCCATCACCATCCCCAGCGCCGCAAAAACCCAGCTCGTTATCAGCGCCACTGAGATCAGCAGAAAAAAGTTTTCAAGCTGCAGACTCAGGTGCGCGCCCATCATCAACCACGCAACCGGCATGACGAAGAGTCCGGCGATAACTGCTTGAATGATCCCGACGAGTATCTTCTCGACGGCGACTCCCATGATGCTGATCGGAGCGAGCAATCGGTCTTCAATCTCTTTCGTCCATCCGAACTCGACCACCAGCGGGAGCGCGACCGACTGCATTCCTGAAAGCGTCATGCTCAGCGCGAGTATGCCCGGCAACAGCAGGTTGGCGTAGCCAGTCTGAACCAATTGCAGGCGCGGCATCACGTAACCGAAGATGAACGTGAACAAAATCGGCTGTATCCCGACGCGCAGGAAAAAGAACTTCAGCTCGCGGCGCGCGACGCGCATATCGCGATGCAGCAGCGCTACCATTGTCGACATATCTTCAGTCCCTCAGGCTCCTGCCGGTCAGATGCAAGAAGAGATTCTCGAGACTAGGCTCGGAGACGTGCGCATCGGTCACAACGGCGCCTCGCTCCCCGGCGACCCGCATCGCGTTGGCCAGGAGACCCTCGGCCTTGTCCGCGTAAACCCGAATAGTATTGTTCTGCACCTTCACCTCGACTACGCCTGCAAGCGCGGGCAACGCCGACGCGAGAGACTCGATCGCGCCGTCCGCGCTTTGAACCTGAAGCTCGATCAAGTAGCCGCCCGGCACTCCAGCTTTGAGCTTCGCCGGCGTGCCCATTTCGAGAACCTTTCCTTTGTCCATGATTGCGATCCGCTGGCAAAGCTGGTCCGCCTCATCCATGTAGTGCGTCGTCAAAAAGATTGTCTGACCTTTGGCGTTCAACTCACTCAACAAGTCCCAAATCGCGCGGCGAGCTTGCGGGTCGAGACCCGTCGTTGGCTCGTCGAGAAAGAGAATCGCCGGATCGTGCATCAGCGCCCGAGCGATCTTTAGCCGCTGAGCCATGCCGCCCGAATAAACCGTGGGCTTCTCGTCGCCGCGTTCCGCCAGTTGAAAGCGATCCAATAATTCCTGCGCGCGCTGCTCCCGCACCCGCTTCGGGATGCCGAAGTACTCGGCGTGAAACACAAGGTTCTCGCGTCCGGTCAGGCTACGATCGAGATTGTTCACTTGAGGGCAGACGCCTATGCGGCGCTTGACCGCAACGGGATCGCGACGGACATCGATGCCGTCCACTAGCGCCCGGCCTCCAGTCGGAATAACTCGCGTCGTCAAAATGCCGATGGTAGTCGTCTTACCCGCGCCGTTGGGTCCGAGCAATCCGAAGAACTCGCCGCGCTCAATCTCGAACGAGATGCCGTCGACGGCTTTCACCTCGAGCGTCTGCTTGCGGCCTTTGGGTTTGTAGGTTTTTTGGAGGTTTTCGACGACGATGACTTTGTCCATTGCTCACCCGTCAATGGAGAATAAACACCGTGAGCCGATGTGGCAACCGGGCAAACACAAAGGCACAAAGCCACAAAGATCAGGTCGGGTCTACTTTTCTTCGTGACTTTGTGCCTTTGTGTTGAAGTCCCGGCTCACCTTACAGCCGAGCCGGTGACGACGTGAGGCTGACTGCTCAACTTCTCGTTGATCCTGCGAATCGAGCCGGAGATTATCGCATTCAAATCCGCAACCGCCTTCTGTGTCTCTTCGGTCACCTCGCGCAAACGCAGCATCTGCGGCTCGGTCGGAGGTGCGATCGCCGACGAGATCGAGCCACTCAGCGATTGAACCTCCTCGCGCAGCTTCGGCGGATAGCGATAGCCGAACGACGCTTCGCGAACCAGCGTCGCCCGCAGCTTCTTCAACTCATCGAGCGCAGCGTTGATGTCTGCGGTCGCGTCGTCGGTCTGGCCAACGTTTCTTGCGGCCGGTCCGCCGCCGTCCCCGTCTCCTGCCCGAACTGCGGCAGTAGCCGCCGCATCTGGAACTCTTCGCAGCGTCTCGCTGAGCGTCGTCAGTTGCCGCGTGAGATCGTCAACACGAGCGACCACGCTGTTAAGCGTCGAGCTCAGATCGCGCAACTTCAACCCAGCGTCCAACTGAGCGTTCAAATCCGCATCGCTTACCTTCACGCGCGGATCGAGCCCTACACGGACGGTCTTGCTCAATTGTTTCCCGGCCGCCCTCAACGTGATGGTGTAATCCCCTGGCACAACCGCAGGGCCACCGCCGCCTCCGAAACGCCCGCCCCCGAAGCCTTCCGCCGGCGGCTGGTCGGCCGAGCCTTGCGCGGGAGGCGCAGCGGTCGGCGCTCCCGCTTGAACTGGTGCCGCGCCACGGCCCTGGCCACCGCCGCCTGCTCCCTGGCCACCGCCGCCTGCTCCCTGGCCGCCGCCTCCCCCTCGTCCGAAACCTCCGCCTGCTCCCGGCCCCGCGCCCGGTGTAGGAGTCGGAGGATCATACCGAAGATCCCACACCACTCGATTCACTCCAGCCTTGCCGGCCAGGCTGCGAATCGTGCGGATCGTCTTGCCGCTCTTCTCCGCGACCGTGATCATCACCCCACCAGTCGCGTCAGCCTTCAAGTAGTAATCTATCAACGCTCCGCCGGGAGGATTCTGCGCCGCGAAAGTCCTCTGGCCGAGGTTCGAATCCTTGCCCCACATCTGATATCGAGTCGCCTGACCGACGTCGAACAGAAAAACATCATTCGCCTTCGCCGTTGCGATCTCCTGAAGCGCTGTGGCGCTATCAAGTATGAAGACGCCGCGTCCGTGTGTTGCGATGATCAGATCGTTGTCGCGCGGGTGCACGGCTATGTCGCGCACTGCTACCGGAGGTACGTTGTTGCGAATCGACACCCAATGGCCGCCGCCGTCCCACGATGCGAAAACTCCAAGCTCGGTGCCGCAGTAAAGCAAGGTCTTCACCCTCGGGTCTTCGCGGACAACATGGACATAACCCTTCGCGGGGAGATCGCTCTTGATCGAACTCCAGGTCTGGCCGTAGTCGGTTGTCTTGAACGCCCACGGAGCGAAGTCGTCATCCTGATGACGGTCGAACGCAACGTAAGCCGTCCCGGCGTCGAAGTGCGAAGCGTCGATGTTCGGGACCCACGAATTCGCGGGCAGGGCTTTGATGTTGGCGACAACGTTCTTCCAGGTCTTGCCGCCGTCCTGTGTGACCTGAACGTTGCCGTCGTCGGTTCCAACCCATATCACCCCGGCCTTAACCGGAGATTCGGCTATCGCGAGAATCGTGCAGTGAAACTCAGCGGCAGTGTTGTCGACCACGACAGGCCCGCCCGATGACTGCTGCTTGCTCTTGTCATTAGTCGTGAGGTCGGGACTGATCTCCTGCCACGAGTGCCCGTAGTTTGTGGTCTTGAACAACACGTTGCCGCCGTAATACACCGTCTTCGGATCGTGCGGCGAGGCCACGATCGGAGGATTCCAGTTGAAGCGATACTTGTAACCGGCGATCGCATTGCCGCTCGAGCCCGTCTCTTTCGGATAAGGATGAATGCTGCGCGTGTTGCCGCTGTTGGTGTCGGTGACGCTGATGGTCCCGCCTTGCGAATCGGAGTAGACGATGTTCGGCGAGCTTATGTCGGGCACGACAAAGAAGCCGTCGCCGCCGCTCACGGTGTACCAATCGTCTTTGCGAATGCCTTCGCGGTAGAGAGTCGCGCTTGGCCCCACCCAGTTGCCGTTGTCCTGCAAGCCTCCGTACACGTAGTAGGGCTGACGCATATCGTAGCTGATGTGATAGTACTGCGACAGCACGACGTTGTTGATGACGTCGAAAGTCGCGGCTTTGTCATTCGACACCTGGAACCCGCCGTCGCTGCCGTTCAGCACGCGGTTCGAGTTCATCGGATCGATCCACAGCGCTTGATGATCGCCGTGCACGCCGTTGGCTATGCGAGCAAAGGTCCTCCCGCCGTCGCGCGACACTGACAACCCGCCGCCAAGTGAATAAATCCGTTCGGGATCATTCGGGTCAACTCGAATGTCGCTGTAGTAGAACGGTCTAAAGTTGATGTTCGGATCGTTGTGCACCATCCGCCAGGTCTCGCCTCGATCGTCTGAGCGAAACAGATTTCCTTCAGTCTTGGTCTCGGTGATCATGTAAACAGTCATCGGATTGCTGCGAGCGATAGCGATTCCGATTCTATCCATGGGCGTCTTCGGAAGGCCGTTGGTTAGTTTCTTCCATGTTGTCCCGCTGTCGATTGATTTGTAGAGCGCGGTCTGGCCGCCGCCCGAGTCGAAACGCCACGGCTTGCGGCGATAGGTGTACATCCCGGCATAGAGTATTCGCGGATTCTGCGGATCGATGTCGATGTCCGAGCAACCGGTGTCCTTGTCGATGAACAATGTCTTCACCCAGGTCTTGCCGCCGTCAGTTGTCTTGAACACGCCGCGCTCGTCGTTAGGCCCCCACGCGCGCCCGACCGCCCCAACGTAAGCGATGTCGGGATCACGCGGATCGACCTTGATTCGCTTGATGCGTTCGGTTTCATTGAGGCCGAGGTGCTTCCAGGTATCGCCGGCGTCAGTCGATCGATAGACCCCATCGCCGAACGAAGCGGTGTTTCGTGGATCGCCTTCACCGGTGCCCACCCAGATGACGTTTGGATCAGAGGGCGCGACGGTGATCGCTCCGATCGAGAGCACGGCTTGATTGTCGAAGATAGGTTTGAAAGTCGTGCCGCCGTTTGTGGTTTTGAATATGCCGCCGTCGGCGCCGCCGACGTAAAAGGTGTAAGGATCTCCCGCGACACCTTCGATAGCGGTGACTCGCCCGCCCATGTTAGCGGGTCCAATGGAGCGCCACTTGAGATTCGCGAGGAACGCAGCTTCGTTAGGTTCAGGCGCCGCGCTTCGAACCGCCATGGGCGTCATCGCCGCGATCACCAGAATAAGCAGTAGTCTTTTCATACGTGCCTCTCGATGCGACAAGTTGAGTCTTGTCTGGTAGCTCCACTGGAATGAGTTCTCTGATGAGGTGGTGCACAGGTCAGCTCAAAATTCACCCGCACTGCGCGCTTCGTATATCATTCGTATATCACATGTGCGAATGCAGTTCAATCAACAGCAAAGGGAGGTAGTGTGGGAACTATTCCCCCAACTACCCAAGGGGATTGCCTGCTTGTCAAAGGCCTTTTGCACCTGTAGCGGTGCGTCGCGATACTGCCTCCGGAAGCGCGGGGAGTAAAGGAGTTTCATCTGCGCGCCAAGCGTTTGACGGACCCCTTGCTTCTCTTGCCGTTTCGATGCAGTGATTCGATCATCTCTTCGGCGGTATCAAATGGTCCGTAGAACTGCCCCTTCTTGATCTGCTCTTGGCTTTCGGCGATGTGGCGGTCGATGAGACTCGCGGGTGTAAGCGTGATTTTCCCCTTCTCTACTTTTGCTTCGAGCAGATCGCCCACGTTCAATCTCGCCCGCTCACGCAGTGTTGACGGGAAGGTGACTTGTCCATTGGCTCTGACCTTGACGAGTGACATGAAATTCTCGGGCAAGCAGTTGAGCTTTCGCTTGGAGAATAGCATATCGAAATGACGTGTCAACGGCTGCGCCTTACTTGCATATACCTCTCATTGTCCCCAACATCCCGTGATGCTAGCAGCAAGCCAGGTTATAATGTGGTGCCCGGAACAAGGAGGCATGGTTCATGGAATATCCTGTCATCGTCGAACAGAAGAACGGCATCTGGCGAGCGGTCATTCCGGCGCTTGCTGATCTCAGCGTCGAAGGCGCTTCACGCGATGAGGCGATGAAGAACGCGCAGCGGGCGGCCGAAGACCTGATGACGCTTTCGCGCACTATGCTCTGGGGAGGCTGTCTCTTGAAATCGGAGATAAAGTCACGGCGTTAGAAGCCTACAAATCGCTGACACGCCTCAAAGCAGAGCCCTTGGCTCAAAGCCTAATCAATGAAATCTACAAGTGATCTCCGAAGCATCGGCCTATTTCCGATCTATCGCGACAGACAGGGATGATCGCGCGAAAGGTGGTCATTGATTACTTCGGCTGCGGAATTCTTGTGTGGAGATGGTAGGTGTCCGCTTCAATGGTGAAGTAGAACCGCCAATCGCGAGTTACTCGAGGCTGCCACCTGTCTCGCGCCTCGTTGTACTTCTTGGCACGCAAACTGGGATGTCTGAGATCCTGAACGAGGAGCTTGGTCTGCTTGTCAAAGGCCTTTTGCACCTGTAGCGGTGCGTCGCGATACTGCTTCCGAAAGCGGGGGGAGAAAAGGAGCTTCATTTGCGCGACGAGCGTTTGACGGGCCTCTTGTTTCTCTTGCCGTGCAGTGATTCGATCATCTCTTCGGCGGTATCGAATGGTCCGTAGAACTGGCCCTTCTTGATCTGCTCTTGGCTTTCGGCAATGTGACGGTCGATGAGACTCGCGGGTGTCAGTGTTATCTTTCCCTTCTCTAGCTTAGCTTCCAGCAAATCACCCACGTTCAACTTCGCCCCCTCGCGGAGCGATGACGGCAGGGTGACTTGTCCATTGGGTCTGACTTTGACGAGTGACATGTTATTTCTCGCAAGAGGTTAAGCTTTCAGTTAGAGAATATCATATAGAAGTGATGTGTCAACGGGCGCCTGTTTAAGGCCTGCATAGCACGATGATCACCATTTGTCGCCGACTTCCCTTGGTGATAGCATCGAAGGCAAGTACACAAGCCCATAAGAGGTGCACAATGAGCGCGATCCTTGAAGATGTAACACCGGAGACAGCCGCGAAGATTGCCGCCCAAGCCAAAACGCGAGGGCTCTCGGTCGATGAATATCTCAGAAGTCTCCTCCCGGAGGAATACGATCGACCAGAAGAGAAGATACTCAGCCCTGAGGAGAAAGCGAAGCTCTGGCGTGAGTGCATCGCGAGCCATTTGATCAAAGGCGTCATTGCTGACGATAGCCGCGAGAGCATTTATACAAGAGAAGATGAAGCCCTATGAGCTACGTGATCGATACGAATGTCCTTGCCCGTAGCATTGAAGAATCTCACCCGATGCACCAAGCCGCCAGTGAGGCCGTCGAAACTCTGGTGAATCGCGGGGACGTTGTTTGCATTTTCCCTCAAACCCTTTACGAGTTTTGGGTGATTGCTACGCGCCCGCGTGAGCAGAATGGCTTAGGCATGAGCGCCGCTGAAGCGGAGATTCAATGCGCAGAGTTCGAAAGAATCTTTACTCTGAAGCTGGATGTTCCAGCAATCTATGCGGAATGGAGAAGCTTGGTCACGCAGCACGCCGTCATGGGCAAGAAAGCGCACGATGCTCGAATCGTGGCCGCAATGAAGGTCCATAACGTCTCTGACTTACTCACCTTCAACGGCGACGACTTCAAACGCTTTCAAGGCATCATTACTGTCACAGAGCCTAACGATCTCTTACAAGCCCAACAGCCGCCCGGTTAGTCAATTCAGGCTCTTAAACGGCCTATCCTACTTAAGCTACCAGACTGCTCGATGCTCCCCACGCAGTCCGAAGGTCATTGATATTGCCTGCCTGTTCCGATACTATGAGCGCCATCGGACAACATCCGACAACATCCATCCAGGGCTTGAGAAAGGAGCTGACCCATGCGAAAGCCGCTGCTGATTCCTGCTATCTCTTTGACTGTCCTTCTCGCGGCGATGAGCTTGACTGCGGGAGCAAATGATTCGAAGCGAGCAGGCGTGACCTTCACCAAAGACGTGGCGCCTCTCCTCTACAGCAACTGCGCCGAGTGTCACCGGCCAACCGGCATCGCGCCGATGGCGTTGATTACTTATAAGGATGTGAGGCCCTGGGCGAAATCCGTAAAGCAACGCGTCGCCGACCGCTCGATGCCGCCGTGGTTCGCCGATCCTAATCACGGAGAGTTCGCCAACAACCCAAGTCTCTCTCAAAAGGATGTCGATACGATCGTCGGGTGGGTCGACGGCGGTGCTCCGAAAGGAGACGACAAAGACCTGCCGTCGGCGCCTCAGTTCGTCGAAGGCTGGACCATCGGACAGCCGGATGTGGTCCTGAGTATGAAAGAAGAGTACTCGGTTCCTGCCGACGGCGTGATCCCTTATCTCTATTTCACGATCCCGACAAACTTCACCGAAGACAAATGGATTCAAGCCTTCGAGATCAAGCCTGGAGACCGGCGGGTTGTTCACCACGTTATCGCCTCACTCGAGGACGGCAAGGCGCCCGTCAAAAACGCGCAGGGACAACGTGGGGTCGGGCTCGGCGGAATAACGCCAAACAAGACCGGCGTCATCCTGCCACCGGGGACCGCTCGGCTCATTAAGGCAGGATCAAACATCGTTTTACAGATGCACTATACGACTGTCGGCGAGCCGGCAAAGGATCGAACCACGGTCGGTCTGATCTTCGCAAAGCAAGCGCCGAGACGATCAATGGGCGGCGGCAACGCATTGAACGCGCGGTTTGTGATTCCGCCCGGAGACTCGAACTACGAGGTGAAATCGTCGACAACCTTCAAAGAGGATACGTACCTGACGGCGATGATGCCTCACATGCACGTGCGCGGCAAAGACTTCGTCTATACGGTCGTCTACCCGGATGGCAAGTCCGAGGTTGTCCTCAACGTGCCGAAGTATGACTTCAACTGGCAGTTGACTTACGAGTTGAAGAAGCCGCTGTTGCTTCCGAAGGGTTCTCGCCTGGACTGTGTCGCCCACTTCGACAATTCGACCAGGAACAAGTTCAATCCGGACCCAACGAAGGAAGTAAGATGGGGACCTCAGACCTGGGAAGAGATGATGATCGGATGGTATACGACCGTTCGTTATCTGAATCCCGCCGACAAACCGGACGTAGCTTCGAGGTAGCGGTGACTGTTAGTTAGTAGTACGGCCTTTAGGCGGAAGTTGGTAGCTCGGCGCGGTATGATCAACGCGCTACGAACTTCCGCCTAAAGGCCGTACTACGAACGAACTCCCGTCGTCCGCGCTTCCCTACTTCGCGACGACCGTCATCTCCACAGGCTTAGTCTTATCCTCCACCGTAGGATTGTAGTATTCGTACACTCGCGACGAAAACGTTTGCGCCCGCACAGGGAACTTGGCTCGCAGCTTGTACGTGAACTCGATTCGCTGACGGGCGTTCAGGCCGTCGAAGTACAGGATCACCTGCTTGGCGGTGATCGTGTACTTCTCGAGCTTGCCTCCGTTTTTATCGCGCGATGAATCCACCAACGCCGCGAAGTCTTCGCCCGAAGGTTCAAAGCCCGGAGGAATCCCCAGGTCAACCATGATCATCTTTGCTTTCGCCGGAGTGTTGTTCTGCACTTTCACCTTCGCGGTTGCCGTTTCGTCTTGCGCGAGCCGCGTGCGATCATAGCTCACGTCGATCGTGAGAGGTTCGCGTGGGCCGGCGTCCACTCGCCGACCCCACGAAATGTAGTAGCGCCCGATGATCTGGTACTGCATGCTTCCCTTCCCCGCAAACGAGAGGCTCACCCGATGCGCGCCTTCGTGCGTGTAAGCCTTCAGATCAACCATGTGCAGCAGGTCGTTGTTGTCTTTGGTGATCTGAACGCGGTCAACGGGCTTGCCATCGATCGACACTTCAACCGTCCCGGCAGTGTCCGCGTTCGTTCCTTTTGTGAATGACAACAAGAACGCTTTGAGTGAGAGGATCGTCGCCTGCGTCGTCTGCCAGTTCCCGAACGCGTCTTTCTTTTCGGTCAGGTAGTCGAGCGCCTTCTTCGCAAGCCCGCCCTTCTGGCCGCTCTTGAGCAGCGCCTGCGCGGCAAGCGCGGTTGTCTCCAGATCAGCCGAGTCGTTGCGAGCGGATGTAGGAGTCTCGCCTTCCTGTTTCCAGAAAGCGGTCTTCGGTCCCTCGGTCGCACGCGTCGCAAGAGTGTTGATCGCGGCTTCGGTCCACGCTTTGTCCTTGCCGTAGTCCGCCGCGAAGTTCGCGATCACCGCAAGCGTGTAGACGTCCTCTTTCCCGGTGACGTGCGAGGCGACGTACTGCTTCGCCTTCTCGACCGCTTCGCCCTTGTAACCCGTCGACGCAAGCGCCCACCCGAGGTACGCGGTGATTCGAACGACGTCGCTGTTGTAACGATTTGTCGCGCCTTCATTGATGAAGTAAGTGTCCGGCTTGAAACTGCCGTCTTGCTGCTGCTGCGAGGCCAGCCAGTTCTGCGTGCGGTCGATCAATCTCTGATCGACTTCGTGAACGCGCGACATGTCGGAGAACTCCATCAAACCGTAGGCCGTGAGGATCTTGTTTGCTGGAGCCTGGCCAAACCACGAGAACCCGCCGCCCGGCACTTCAAACGTCACCAGCCGCTGATAGCCTAAGGAGATGAAACCTTCAGCTTTCGCTTGAGTCTCGGGCGTGATCTTCTTGCTCGTCTTCAGGTAGTCCATCACGAGGATGTTCGGATAAGTCGAAGACGAGGTCTGTTCGAAGCACCCACCCGGCATTCGCAAAATCGAATCGAGCCCCTCGACTACTTGCGACAACGCGCCGGGATAAAGCTTCACAAAAATCTTCGACGCATCGGCGATCGCGCCTGCGGGAATCACTACGTCTTTGGTCACCGAGCCTTCGAGTCGTTCGTTGACGACAACCGCGTGCTCTTCGCCGTTGGGCAGCACGTTGACCGAGCGCGCTACGGCATCGCCGGGTTGATTGGCCGGCGCGCCGATGAGGCGAGCGGTAACCTGGAATTGCTGCTCGCCGATCTTGGAGGCTCTAACGCGGAAGGAAGCCGACGTTACCTCGCCTGCTTTGACCTCGACCTGCTTGACTGCATTGTCTGCGTCGAGCGCGAACCACGGGTCTTGTCTCAACTCGAGCGACACAGTTTGCGCCTTCGGCAGATAGTTGTAGACTGCAACCGGCACGGACACCACGTCGCCTTCGGTGAGCGACAGGGGCAGATCCAAATCGACAAAGAAATCCTGAAACACGCGAATGGGAGTCGTCGATGACCCAAGCGCGCCGCGCGTCGTCGACGCAAGCGAAGTGACTCGCCAGGTCGTGATCGAATCGGCCATCGGAACGTGAATCGTAGCGCGGCCCTGTCCGTCGGTGATCAGCGACGGGTTTGTGTAGAGCGTTTCGGGGAAGAAGCTCCGGACGCGCGGCCCGCCGCCGGCCTCTTCCTTCTTATCTCGATCGTCGGCGGGTTCGGCTGCGTTGGCAGATTTTGGTTGAGCCTTCGGAGGCGGAACCGCGCCGTCCGCCATCTGAGCTGCAGGTAACCGCGCGACGTCTTTTAGCACTGCTTGACGGTCCCCCATCATTCGAAACCTGCCTTCCGCTCGTTCGATTAACTGTCCGAATTGACCGTTGTAATCCAAATAAGCGGTCAGAGTAACAGGCGTGATGCCGGACGATCCAAGAACAGCTTCAACGACTCCACGTGCGCCGGCATTGAGCGTCAGCGTCCGGTAAACGGTGGGTTGATATGATCCGCTCTCGTAGACTAGGTGGTAACTACCCGGCGAGAGGTTCGGTATCGTGAAACGTCCGCTCGCGTCCGTATACACCGAAATGGTCATGCCGTTTGCGACTCGCCGCGACGACACCTTCACGCCGGCAATCGCGTTAGCGTCTTTGTCTTTGACTGTACCTTCGACTGCAACGCGTCCTCCCGCGATCGCGTCGTCGTGCACAGTCGCTCGGCCCTTGAACTGCCCAAAGCGATTTGCATTAGTCTGCGGTTTGCGCTGCGCGTATACCTGAAACATGATGTCATCGGCAGTCCCCCTGCTGCGGTCAGGCCCCATCGAGCGAAGAGTCAAATACGAGTTCGCATTTGTAGTGATGCTCCCCTCGCCGACAAGCGGATTGCCCCAGGGGTCTTCCAGAATCTTGCTCTGCGCGTTCCCTTCCGCGGCGAATAACTGCAGATCGCGGTTGAAGTCTGCCGACGCAGCCTCCTGATGCTCGTAGTAACCAGTCATCGCGCGAGCTATCGCTTGTGCCTTTTCGTTGAGCCGTCCGGCATAAAGCGCGAGATACTGTCCACGCTTCGCCTGGAGAGCTTCGCGCCCAAACTCCGCGCGCACGTCCTTGTCACGCACCGCGCCCGCGGCTGCAAGAAGCACCCGTGCGGCGCGCTCGCGTTGTGCGACAGGTTTCTCTCCCTCGAAATCGTCGAGCAGAACTTTCTCGAAAGAGAACTGATGCACTTCGTAACGAGGCGTCAGCAGTTCTTTTTCGAGATACATGAAAACCTTTTCAAAGCCCGGCTGTTTCTCCGAGAGCGCGAACACAGCTTCATCGACGACCTCGACGCCGAGCGCAGCGGACACTGGGCGGCCGAATCGGTCGGTCACACGAAAGTGGACACATGCTTCGTCGCCGGGCTTGTAGCTGTCCTGCTCGGCTGACACTTCGACTTTCAAATCGTCTGCGGGGTCAACGTAGACGAGCCGGCGGTCCGAGATTGGATCGGCATCCGATGTGATTTGATAGGCGCGAACCTCAAGAGTTCCGAACATCGAGGGTGTGAGATCCAGCGAGAGACCTCCGCGGCCGTTTGAGGTTTCAATCGCGCGAGTGATCAAAGTCTGACCATCTTTCACTACGTCGATGTAGACGGCGCCGCGCTGCTTCGTTGAGAACGTCTCGAGGCGAATTGCGTCGCCGACTTTGTAGACTGCTTGATTGGTTCGAAGCATCAAGCTCTGGGACCCGGCGTCGCTCTCGAGCTTCACGTCTGCCTGGGCGGAGCGGCCCCGCGCGTCGGCGGCTTTGAGGGTCAACACGACTTGGCCGCTCCCCGGGCGAAGCGAAACGGTAGCAACTCCGCTCGCGTCGGTTTTGATGCGAGCCGGTGTGATGTTGCCGGTGATCGTAGTCTCGGCCGGCGTTCCATCGGGGTAAGAGGTCAAAATGTAAACGCGGTTCTCAAGTCCGGGCAACAGACGCCCGCTTTCGGGAACGGCCATGATCAGTATAGGCGTCTTGGATACCAGTACATTGCGCGACTTGGTCTCGATGTGCTGAGCGGTGTCTTTGACCTCGACGCCGATTGAGACCGGAGCGCTGCCTTGCTGAGTGGAGCGGCCCGCAAAGAAATCGGGCAGCTTCGACGAGAACGGAAAATGACCTTCAGCATCTGTCTTTCCGCTCAGACGTCCAAGCTCGACTGCTTGAACGTCGAACGTTGTGAGAACCACGGTCACTTCTGCATTCGTGAGCGGTTTGCCAAACAAATAACGAGCCGTGATCTTTCCAGACACGGTCTCGCCCGGCGAATAGTAGCTCGACTGTTGCTTCGCGGCGTCGCCCGACAATTCAACTTCTACTTTGAACTTCGGAAGCGTGTAGCGGTCTACGGTGACGGTCTTTTCCTGAGTGGATGGCGAGTCTGCATCGCCTAATATCGCGCGGATGTGGTAAGGCCCGAAGTTGACCTCGTCCGCGAGTTCGAAATCCGCAGACGCGATGCCGAAGCGATCGGTGCGATCACGCTTCTTGAAGACCTTGTTGCCCTTGCCATCCTCGACCTCCAGAGTGATCGGTTGATCCGCAATCGCCGCGCGACTCGGGCCGTCGAGTGCGAGCGCTCGCAGATGAATCGTCTGACCGGGTTGATAGAGCGGCTTGTCGGTCGTAAGCAGTATTCGGTCCCGGCGTTCGAGCTGGATCGGTTGATTGGCAGTGACTGTGCCAATCGAGGTGTCCGCCGTCACCCGTAACTGGCGCGAGCCGTAGCTTTCAGCGGGCAGAGTGAAGGCTACCTGCGCCGTGCCAAACGAGTCGGTTCGGCCGGCGAACAACGTAGTCGAGTGGTCACCGTTTACAAGCTCGAGCTTCACACGGCTGTCACGTAGTGGATTGCCGGCCTTGGAATCGGCGGTGATGATTCGAACTGCGGCGGGCGAGCCGGCGGCATACGCCCGCTGCGCGAAGATGCGCACAATCGGCACCCGCAGTATCTCTGAAAGCGAAACGATCTTTGACGAATCGCCGATGTTGACCTTCAAGCGATCCCACGCCAGGTCTTCGAGAGCCACGCTCTTATCAAGCGGAACCGTGACTCGTACGGCGCGGTTGTCTGAGGGCGAAACGAATCGCACGGCCTTCGCCACTAGCTTATCGTTTGGGTCAAGGATTTCGAGGCTAAGCGTGCGGCTGTTAGCCGTACTTGGTTCGGCAGGCACGTTGACTTCGAGCGAGCCGTTGCGATAAACGGCTGCAAGCTCGTTGTCGTCGGCGAACACTTCATTACGCGGCGCGAGTGAAAACAGCAAAGTAGCAATCGCGACGCTCATCAACACGAGGGCAGTTCTCGACCATATGTTCTGTTTCAGGACTCTCATTGGGCACACCTCCGCTCACGATCTTGATATTCGTGCGCTTGGACTTTCGCCAGCGCACGTATTCTTGTGACGCTCTTGTTTTGGGGACTTCTTTTTACGGGCTGCTCGGCAATTACTGAACCGCGATAGTAGAACGGCAGGTTAGGAATCTCTTGCGGCGGATTTCTAGATGAGCCTTTGCGTCTTTGCGGACCTTTGCGTCTTTGCGCGAAACAGCCCTATACGAAAACAAGTTTCGCGCAAAGACGCAAAGGTCCGCGAAGAACGCTATGAGTCACTCTGGTCATCGTCTACTTGTCTTGCCCGTCCGGTAGTTGATCAGGTTTCTTCTGTATGGTCTTGATGTCGTTGAAATTCAACACCGCGTTGAACAGCATGTTGAACTCGCCGAAGTTCTGCCATCGATAACAGGGGTTTGTTGAGAACAGCAGCACGCGGCCGCGGCCTGCCGGCACATCGACAATCGCGGGGCGGTTGCGAATCTCGGCTGCGCCCCTCATCAACCCGCTCAGCACCGATCTATCGCCTCCCGGAAACCGCATCAATATCTGACTCCCGCGATCACGCTCGGGCACTTGAAGCAAAGGTCCGTTAGCGTAACGCACCGGAACGGTCCTCTGCGAATAGCCGTAGAAAAGCGGATGCGCCGCCTGAAGAATCTCGGCTTCAACGATTGGTCCCGGTCCGTAAAACTGCGCAGAGGTCCTCCCGGCGTCGATTGTTCGCGTAAGCCCAAACTCCGCCGGGAAGAAACTCGCGCTCCCAAGCGTGACGAGCAAGCCTCCGGCGTTAATGAACTTCTCAAACTCAGCGACACCGGCGATCCCCATGCCTCCTGTGATGTCTTCGGACTCGCCGTACATCCCGAGGTTCTTGAACCGCTCGGTCTTGGTGTACGCGATTGGTTTGCTCTTTGGCTCGACGTCAAACACGAGTCCTTTCCCGCCGCGTCCTTGATTGGGCACAACGATCACGTCATACGAAACCCGCAAGTCGCCTTTCTTGACGCGCTCCTTGTAGATCAGATCGAAAGGCACTTCGAATTTGTCCAGCGCGTAACGCACCCAACCGACTTCCTGGGTGTTGCCCCACGTGCTGTAAACCGCCAGCCGCGGGAGATCCAATTCGTGCATCGCTACGTCTGGCGTTTTCGCGAGCGCTGCCGCCGTCAATCCAAGCGGCTCGACCGCCGCTTTGACGCGCGCCTGAACATCTTTGCCGCTCTGATTCGCGGGCACGATGAACGACCCCGGCGGGAATTCGGTAGCGCCCTCTTTGAATGACTGTTCGGCGGCTTGAACCTTCAGGTCTTTGAGCCTGTAGCGCAGCGTGATCATGTTGTTCGAGCCGTAGTGGGCGATCGCATATGACGCCGGAGCCTGGCCGCCCGCAACGGTTCCTTTGATCTCGAGATTGTCGACAGGTTGAACGGCTATGTCGAGAATCGATTTGTCGGCGATCTCCTTCACCTCGGCGTGACTCATCAAGCCCATTGTCCATCCGGTGTCGTCATAGGTTCTAAGGTTTTGATCGGGGAAGTCCTGCTTTTCGAGAAGGATCTTCGCCAGCCTGCCATAAGGTTGATCGCGTTTGATCACCAGCGACCCGGCCGCGAAGGTTCCTTCTTTTACTTTGATCTCTCCGGCCGCTCGTCCGACCTCGATGCCTTGCATGCGAAGGGTGTTGACGATCAAGGCCACGCGGGTCATATCGCGCTGACCCGCCGGAATCACGTAACCGAACGGCGCATCGTTCTTTCCCGACTCGATCGAGTTGCGGCTCTTGCGATAGAAGTTCTCGAGGATCACTTTCGGAAACGACGCAGTGAGCTGAAGCGCCGACAGCACGCCGGTCTGCATGTAGTTTGTGTTGTTGCGCATCGACCAGACTACTTCTTTGTAGGGCGGCACCGGCCGGTACCATTCGCGGCTCGTAGGGCTCACGCGGCCGCCGCCGGTCGCCTCGCCCGTATCCACTTTGCGCTTCATCGTGTTCGCGCCGGCGTTGCCGAATGTCTCGTACATTCGCAGCATGCCGTTGTGGTTCGACGACATGAATCCGAGATAACCCGGCGACCACATATCCACGAATGCGTGCGTCCAAACGCCGGGCATTCCGTACTTGATCATCTGGGTCATCTCGAAGTTCGAGAACCACGGCAGCTCTCCGTACAGGATCGGATCGAGCGTCGGGTTCTGCGGCGCTTGCCCGCTAAAGGTGTACATAAACGGCACCGACTCGTGCAGCTCGTGCATGATCGGCGGATGCCATTGAAGATACCAGTCGAGCAGCGTTCGCATCGTCACCTGCGAGTAGTTTATGTCGCGGTTGTTGTCGTGAAAGATGTATTTGCCCCAGTAGGGCGGCCCACCGAGGCTGTCTTCTTCGGTCTTCTCGTCGATCTTGTAACGGTAGTACCAATCGACGTAGCGGTCGCGGCCATCGGGTTCGGCCACCGGCGTGATGGTGACGATCACGTTGTCGCGAATCTGATTGATCACCGGCGAGTCTTCGGTAGCGATTCGATATGCAAGTTCCATGAGCATCTCGGTGGGCCCGGTCTCTGCGCTGTGAAGCCCGCCCATCACGTGATAGATCGGCTTCGCTTTGGCGATGATTTCACGCGCCTGATCGTCGGTGAGTTTGCGCGGGTCCGCAAGCTGGGCGAGATATGCGCGATACTGATCGATGTTCTTGATTGACTCTTCGGAACCGACGGCTACTACGACGCACTCACGTCCTTCGTCTGTTATGCCGATCGAGAAGACCTTCACCCGCGGCGTCTTGGCCGCGAGCGCGCGGTAGTAGCGAACCGCTTCCGCGTGATAGGTGAGCTTACCGGGCGCACCGATGTGATGGCCGAGCACGTCTTTTGGCGAAGGAATCCCCGGAACCTTGGGCAGGTGATCAACCAGCGGGCTGATGAATTCCGGTTTGGTGGTCCATTCTTTGACGGAACGGGCGAAGTCTTCGTCTTGCTGCTGTGATTTCGACTGCTGAGCCGACACAGCCGAAACCAGCAAAGCGAGAACGGAGAGAATCGATAACCATCGCGAGTGAGTAGAGTGAGCATTCATCTTAGGAGTCTCCTTCTCAAGAACGCGGCCGCAGCTCTTATGCGCCGCGCGAACGTGCGCTGAGTTCTATCATCAATGAGCGATTCTTTCCAGTTGGTAGTGGTTTGGGCCGCGGAGCGGTCGACTTCAATTCTTGGGTTTCCTGAGGCGTAGCTTATTACTGCGCCTTGCGACGCCGTATCTTCTCAACGAGTGTCTCTTTCTTCCAATACAACACTCGGATACTGAGTTAAGCTCGGGTCGCCGAGAATCGGCAGTGTTTGGCACGGAATCCTGGGGCGCGGCCCGAAGCCACCGGAGGAGCCATTTCTGCGACGCAACCGATAAGCTTGAACTCCCCTGGTTTTGTCGACTGCCCCTACTCAGGAGCAAAGCCCAAAGTTGATTTCACGGCCGGGACGAATCGACATGCAAAAGCGCTCCGAATGTGGTTGAATCTCCGGTTGACGATTTGAGGCGGCGAAGGGTCATCACAACGTTAAAGAAACTCTGACAGACGTTTAATTAAGCTTGTGAGGAACTCTTGAATCTACGAACGCCACTGACTCACGCGAACCTGCCTGTTTGCGCGTCGCGTGTCGGGGCTACATCTAACTTGGAGGAAAAGCAATGCCAGAGGTAACAGGTCACGCGCCGGGAAACTTTTGTTGGATCGAACTGAACACCAGCGATCCTGCTGCGGCAAAAACGTTCTACAGCGGTTTGTTTGATTGGCAGGCGGAGGACACGCCGGCAGGTCCGGATATGGTCTACACGATGCTGAGGATTGGAGGCCTCGAAATCGGAGCGATGTGCGGGTTGCAGCCGGAACAGAAGGCGCACGGCGTACCGCCGCACTGGATGTCTTATGTTGCAGTCGAGAGCGCCGACGACGCGGCAGCGAAGGCAGCGTCACTTGGTGGCACTGTGATGGGCGGCGCGTTCGACGTGATGGATGTTGGACGAATGGCGATCATTCAAGACCCGCAAGGGGCTATGTTCTGCGTGTGGCAAGCGAAGGCTCATATCGGCTTCAGGCTCGTCGGCGACAACGGCACGTTTGGATGGGACGAGCTTTGGACGACCGATCGCAAGAAGGCCGCCGAGTTCTACACTGGGCTCTTCGGTTGGGGCGCCAAGGACAGTTCGGCGGGAGCGCCCGGAGGCTACACTGAATGGCAGAATAGCGGCCAGTCGATCGGCGGAATGATGGAGATCGCCCCGGAGATGGGGCCAGTTCCGCCAAACTGGCTTCCATATTTCATGGTCGAGGACTGCAATGCCACCGCAGACAAGGCTACGGCGTCAGGCGGTAAGCTAACTGTGCCGCCGACCGACATTCCGAATGTCGGACGGTTTGCGGTGATTGCCGACCCGCAAGGCGCGATGTTCGCGATCATCAAGCTAACGGGCCACGCCTAAGGACCTCGAAGTACTGAAGGGGCGGTCTTCCGGGGCCGCCCTGCGTCCTGGCCGCACACCACTGCCGGAGTCTCGAAGGCTTAGAAGTGTAGGACCAGAGCCCTGTGGCATTGCTCGTGGTCGGGAAGGGTGGCTTGCCCCCGCTCTAATAACAAGGGCCAACAAGCAGGCGGGGGCAAGCCACCCTTCCCGACCACGAGCATGCAAAGGTACCGTGTGACCAGTCCACCCACTACGGCAAATGGGACTCGCCCCGGTCAAATCACTTCTGCGAACTCGCCGCGTCCACCGGACCACCCTTGGCTTTCCGGCTGTGTTTGTCGAACCATGCCATCAGATAAAGCTGCTGTAGCAACTGATGCGAAGGCCGTCGCCAGCCGTGATACTCATCGGGCATTCGTATGAGCAGTGTGTCCTTCTTCAGAATCTTCAACGCGCGATAGAACTCTTCGCTCTGACGGATCGGTGTTCGCAAGTCAGCCTCTCCGGTCATCACCATCGTCGGCGTCTTTACGTTAGCCACGTAATGCAGCGGCGAACGCACCGCGTAGATCATCGGATCTTCCCAAGGATACTTTTCGAACTGGTTGTACCAGCTCGGGCCGTCCGTAGTCCCGACGAATGAATGCCAATTGATCACCGGTCTCATCGACACAGCCGCCGCAAACCGATCCGTGTGGCCGACTATCCACGCGGTCAACACACCGCCGCCGCTCCCGCCGCAAACGAAGAGGTTCTTGTCGTCGATCCAGCCTTTCGCGATTGCAGCGTCGACGCCAGCCATCAGATCGTCATAGTCCTTGCCCGGATACGAATACTGAATGCCGTTGACGAAGTCCTGACCGTAGCCGGTCGAGCCTCGCGGATTAAGGAACAGCACCCCGTAGCCATTAGCTGAGAAGTTCTGGAACGCCCAACTGAAGGCAACTGAGTACATCGACCACGGTCCGCCGTGAATCCACAACACCATCGGATACTTCTTAGCCGGATCGAAATCGGCGGGCTTGATCAGCCAGCCTTGCACCTTCAAAGCATCCTTGGAGCTGAACCAAAGCTCTTCCGCATCGCCCAGCTTCAGACCGGCGAGCACGTCTTCGTTGACGTCTACCAGCTTCTTCATATTCCCCGCGTCCTTCACGTTGAATGTCATCAGCGTGCCGGGCTCCTTGAAACTCGATCGGACCGCAGCGACCTGTCCATTGTTGGCCATCGTGTAGCCTTCGAGGACGTGAACGCCGTCGGTAATTTTCCGGATCTTCCCGCTAACTGTCGCGAAGTAGAGGTGCGAGGACCCTGCCTCTTCCATGTCGTAGTACACACCCGATCCATCCGGCGCCCATCGAATGCCGCGTGGGGAACTCGGAAGCCCGCCCACCCACAGCTTCTTGCTTCCGCCTGTGTTGTCCATCAGGCAGAGGCTAGCCAAGTGGTTTGTGTAGTTCTTCTCATCATAGCCGGTGTACGCGATCCATCGGCCATCGGGCGAAACCTGCGGGCCGCCGTCGGGACCCTTGCGATCGGTTAGCGGTTTGACTTCGAGAGTCTTCAGATCGACCGCGTAGATTTCGCTGTCGCCCCGCAAGTATTCGGCGTCGGGCTTTCGGATCGCCGAGACATAGATCGTCTTTCCATCAGCGGACCATTCGGGATTGTTGTGATTGTATTTGCCCGAGGTGATTTGGCGAGGCGTACCTCCGAGCACCGAGTCGATCGTGTACACCTGGGTGTTGCCCATCGGCAGCGGGCCTCGTCCGTCGGCCGCCCACGCCAGGCGATTGACTATCACGGCGGGTTTCGCCCATTGCGCGTTGCGCGGGCGCTCAGGCAGCTTGACTGCGAGGATCGGGTCGTTGTCGGGCTCGAAGGCGTTGAAAGCGATCAACTTGCTATCGGGCGACCAGTTGATCGAGGACGGCGCCTGTTCGAGATGGGTGAGCTGAGCGACCTCGCGCGTATCGACCCACAGCACGTGAAGCTGATTCGTCCCGTCGCGGTCCGACAAAAAGGCTATGCGTTTTCCGTCGGGTGACCAGACAGGCTGACTGTCTCGCCATGTGCCACTGGTGAGCTCGCGCGGGCGATTGCCGTCGACATCTACGATCCAGAGGTTGCTCGCCCGTTCGTCCTTGACCTTGTCGACCCACGAGCGAGTGAAGACGATCTGCTTGCCGTCGGGAGAGATCGCCGGATTCGAAACGCTCTCCATGTTCATGTAAGTCTCTTTGTCGAGCGTTCCGGGCGCGCCTTTCTTGGATTGGGCAAAAGCGCCCAGACACAATAAGAACAGCACCAGCGCTGGCAATGTTATGCGAAGAAGCTTTGTCGTCATGGTGGTACCTCCAACGAGACTCCTTCGTGGATGCCTGGGAGGAGTCTTCTGATAGCGATGAGTGAGTGCCCTCGGTTTCCACTGCGGCGAGGTCACAATATTGCGTAAGTGGGCGGAGAGTCAAGCGACTACGCGCCCGCGAGCTTTTGGGAGGCTTTCGCGATTTTGCGCGAACCCGTTGGTATTTCTCGTAAGGACCGCCACGAGGTGCAAAACCGGACCGACATACTAGATTAAGAAGGATGGCAATTTCTTGCCGACGGGACATTCAAGCTTCAAAGGTCATGACGCTCATCTTGCCAATTGTCTTATCGCTCTCGATATCAGCCGGCTCGCCTCGAAAGGCTCAACAACAGAATCCGCCAGACGAATCAGTGAAGCTAGGCGTTGAGCTTGTCGTACTTGACGTTCAGGTGTTGCACAAATCGAGCGGGCGGCCGATCGGGGGCTTGAATATCAGCGACTTCGCCGTGTTCGAAGACGGAGTCAAACAGCAAATCACCAACTTCAGCCGGGACAAGCTGCCGTTGTCTGTTGTGCTGCTTCTGGACGTGAGCCGAAGCGTCGGACCCTTCAAAAGAGAGATTCGCGATGGGGCGCTTCAAGCCCTTCAGCGCCTGAAGCCCGAAGACGAGGTGGCGCTGGCCGCATTCGCCACTAGCACCCGGGTCGTACAGAGCTTTACGAAAGACCGCCGTCTTATCACCGACCGAATAGAAGACGTCTACGAAACCGCGAACGTCGGTCGGTCCACCTTCTTGCCCGAAGGCGTCTATCAGGCGGCGGTTCACTTGAAGCAGGCGTCCAACCCGGGAAGCCGGCGCGTCATCATCGCAATCACCGACAACATGTCGACTCAGCAGAGATTCATGCGCCACTCCGGTGGTGACGCGGTTCAGGAACTTTACGAAACCGGAGGCGTAGTGTGTGGGCTGCTCATCGGAGACGGCCTGGTCAAACAAGCAAGCGGCGCCCGAAAAGTTATGAGGTATGCGCCACCCTTCCTTCTGTTCGGTGATCCTGCCGATATCGACACGTTCGCCGACAGAACGGGCGGAGAAGTGATGCGAGCCTCAAGCGACGAGATCGAAACGCGGCTGGTCGAGTTGATCGAGCATCTTCGCACTCGCTACGCGATTGGGTACACGCCGTCAAACAGCAAACACGACGGTAGATTCAGAAAAGTGAAGGTGACGGTCTCTGCTGCGGTTGAGGCCCGAGAAGGCAAGCTCGCCGTGCTGACGCGTCGAGGCTACTATGCTGCAAAGAACAACGCTGAAGCTAAAGTCCCGGTGGATTCAAAAAAGTAACCCGGGTCTTGGTGACCGGCCTGTTTGACTGCGACTGTCACTTCGGCGTGGCCGCAGCATTGCGCGCTTCGCGGGAGTCAAGCCGTACGCAGGAGGGAACGGTTGGAGGTTGCTTACTCTTTTGCAGCCGAAAACTCCACGAAGGCGTAGATTTCGCTCAGCTTGATCTTGCATGGGATGGTCACAAGATCAATCTCACTCTCAATGCCTTCAATGTCAGAGCGCAACCAATTGCCATCAGCCTGCCGCACGTAATGAGTGACGTACGGCTTGTCATGCGCCACGAGCAGATACTCCTCGAAGGTTTCAATCGATTGATAAGAGACAAACTTTTTCCCCCTATCGTAGGCTTCGGTTGAATCGGAGAGTATCTCGATGATTAGACGCGGATTGACTAGAACGTCGAGTCCCTGGATGCTCTCGATCACGGGCTCTCCGCAGACCACGACGACGTCGGCGTAACGATAGGGCGGCGCCTTCGGCACTTTGATTCGCATGTCCGCCGGCAATACTTCGCATCCGTGCGCTAGCCCCTTGCTTCGCAACGATGTGAGGATGTTTGCCGCGATGCGATTGTGGGTGAGAGTGCCGCCGCTCATCGAGACGACGACACCATCGAAATACTCCCAACGCTCCTCGGAGTTCTTATCGAATTCGATGTACTCTCCCAAGGTGAATCGCTCTTTCGGAATCGCAACCATCTTGTCCTCCGCACGAGAACTCAGACCTGAGTTAAGGCTTAGCGTTATGGCCAGATTTTAACACATAGGTAACGTCAGCGACGCGTGATGTGCTGCAAGGCCGTTCACGCTTGGCGCCGACGCATCACGCCGGGCGGCTGAGATACGAACGAAGCGGGGGCGCGATTGCTCTTCGAACCAGCGCGTTCTTCGCTTTCCATTCTGAAGCTGAATCCATCTCGACCAGAAATCGAACTCCGCCTGATTCCAGCGTCGCGATCGGAACTCCGTCGCGATAAAGAATGCGATTGGCTGCGAACGCAGAAACTCGATCCCCCGGCGTGATGATGCCAACAAGGTTCAGAGGATCTGCGGCGCTTACACTCACGAGCGTCCCCTCTCCCGGCGTGCGGCGTATCGCGCGCAGCATCCCAACTGCTTCAGGAAGCGCGAACTGCTCGCCGGAGAAGCCCGATATGAAGCGGCCGCCGCGAATCTCGCCTCGCGCTTCCAGACGGTGATAGGTCCTCAACAACTCGCGCCACGGCAGCGCCACATCTTCGCGTTCCAGGACGCGCTTGAAAACAACTCCGTATCTGCGGAGCAGGATTCGAGCGATCTTCTCGACCGCTTCGCGATCGTATGACACGCGGCCATTCGAAGACCTCGCTTCGCGTGAGAGGAGCGACCAACGGCCCGCGTTCGCCATTTCGTAAACTGCCTCGCGGCGCTTTCGCTTCATCGCTGAGTTGGTCCGCTTGTTCGACGGAGTGAGCAGCGCGCGCAGCCCGGTGAAACTATCGGCAGTCACCAGTCCGCACGCGACCAGCTCGCCCAGCGCCTCTTCGATCTGTGTTCCCAGCAGCGAAACCCCATCGACCAGATCGGTGAAGAAAGACGCGCCGCGCTTCACAAGATACTCATAGACCGAGGCGCCAGCCGAGGTGAGATTGATCTCGTCGATATTGGGCTGCGGGAACAGCGGCGCCCACAGCGAGAGACTCTTCCTATTCAGCAAAGCAATCGGCGTGGTCCGTACAGGGCCCGACGATTTCAACCGCTCGGGACCGGGTTTCGGAGTCGTAAGCCGCGCCCACATCACTCGCCCGGACAAGCACAGCGAATCGAGCGCGACCGGATCGTAATCACTCACGCGCGATGGAAATATCTCGCCTTCCCACGCCGCGGCCGGCGCCTCGAAGCCTTCGAGTTGATCGATCAACGCCGCGACTGCGTCGGGGCCTTCGACCTGGTGATCTGGCGCGAGCTTTTGCCACGCCAGCAGGAAGCGAATGAAATCGGCGCTCGACACCGGCTCGATTTCCTGGCGCAATCGGTTCAGCGTGTAGCTGTGAATCCTCGCCAGCAATCTCCTCGCGCACCACTCGGTCTCCTGAAGTCCCGGCGTGAAGCGGCCGCGAAACACGAAGCCTTCGACTTCGAGATTCACCAGCGCCTCTTCAATCAAAGCGACCTTCAATCCGAGCGAATCGGCCAATCCTTGAGCAGTCACCGGGCCGAGTCCTTCGAGCCGTCCTCGGACGATTTCGACCAGCGCCGGCTCTGAGCTCCAGATGGTTTCGGCTAACGCTGTGGGCGCGACGATCGGGGGATCGGTCCACGCGTTTGGGAAGACCAACGTGAGCTGCGGAAGCCGTTCGGCTGCTACCCACAGATCGCGTCCGCCGGCGCTCGTATGATAAATCGCCGCGCGCCGATCTGCTGAAAGCTCGTCGAGGAAATGCTCCCAGCCCTGACCTTCATTCGGGGTGATGAAACCAAGCTCGACCAGCGCATCATGAAGCTCGTCGGCTCGATCAACCTGCGGCCACACTTCTTCGCGAACTCGCTCGATCGCCGCAAGGTCAAGCGCGCCGAGATCCGAAGCAGTCTCCGGATCGAGCCACCGCCGTCCGGACACCGCGCGCGTCCGCCGCTCTTCGAGCGGCGCGTCGTCGAGAAACGCATACGGTCTCGCGTTCAGAATCTCCTGCGCGAGGGGCGAAGCTTCGACTACGTCGCGAGCAATCAAGGTCTTCTCGCCGCGCTCGATCGATGCAAGCAACGCTTCGAGACCTTCGATGTCCATCGCTTCTTCGAGACAGTCGCGGACCGTTTGGTTCACCAGCGGGTGGTCTGGAATCTCGATGTCGCCGCCGGGCAGGTTCTCGGCGCAGGCGACTTGATCGGGGAAAACGGCCGATAGCAAATCGTCCGCATCCATTCGCTGAAGCTGCGCGGGAATCTTCTTGCCGCCTCGCCTTCTGGCGACCGCAAGCGCGCGAGTCGTGTTCCATCGCCAGCGTATATCCCACATCGGCGCGGCCAGCAGAGCTTGAGTCAACAACCCGCGAACAGACGACGAACGCAGATACCGGAACACCTCATCGAGAGCGAAGCTGTGAGTCGCGCCGAGCGACAACACGATCGCGTCTTCGGTGGCGGCTGCTTGCAGCTCGAAGTTGAACTTGCGGCAGAACCGCTTGCGAAGCGCCAGTCCCCACGCGCGATTCAACCGGCTTCCAAACGGCGAGTGAATCACCATCTGCTGTGAGCCGCTCTCGTCAAAAAAGCGTTCGATCACCAGCGTCTCTTGCGAAGGCATCACTCCCAGCGCGACTTTCGCTGTCACCAGGTATTCGACTATCTGTTCGGCGGCCGGCGATGAGAGACCGATCTCATCAGTCAGCCACGCGAGCGCGGAACCCGCCGCTTCGGGGTGATCCTCACCCGCGAATCGCTCGGTCAGCTCGGTGCGAAACCGCGAGACCGACGCCGAGAGTTCGTGTGTTCGAGAGGGAGCTTCGCCGAGCCAGAACGGAATCGAGGGCGGCTTGCCGTGGGCGTCAGCGACTCGAACTCTTCCGTTCTCGACTCTCAAAATCTCCCAAGAGGTGTTGCCGAGCTGAAAGATGTCACCTTGCATGCTCTCGATCGCCCAGTCTTCGTTCACGGTTCCGACGACGGTGTCGGTCGGTTCGAGCACCACAGTGTAGTCGGCTGTGTCGGGGATCGCGCCACCCGAAGTGATCGCCGTCAGCCGCGCGCCTTTTCGACCGCGCAGCCGGTGGTTGATCATATCGTGATGCAGGTAAGCTCCGCGCCGTCCTCGGCGCGTCGCGAACCCGTCGCGCAGCATTCCCACAATCACGTCGAACTCGCTTCGCTCGAGGGTGCGATACGGATACGCGCGGCGGATCGTCTCGAACAATTCGTCTTCGGTCCATTCGTCGCTTGCGACTGACGCAACGATTTGTTGAGCCAGAATGTCGAGCGGCTTTTCTGGAATACGCAGTTGATCAAGCTCGCCTCTGCGAATCGAATCAAGCAGCGCCGCGCACTCGATCAACTCGTCGCGAGTGGTCGGGAAGATTCTTCCTTTTGGAAAACCGGTCACGCTGTGACCAGATCTTCCGACGCGCTGAAGCAGAGTCGAAATTGCGCGAGTCGAACCAAGCTGGCATACGAGATCGATGTCGCCTATGTCGATGCCGAGCTCGAGCGAGGCCGTCGCAACAAGCGCTTTCAACTCGCCTGCTTTCAAGCGCTGTTCGGCAACTAGTCGTTGTTCTCTCGCCAGACTGCCGTGATGCGAGGTCACGTTCTCGTCGCCGATTCGTTCGCCCAGATAACGCGCGACTCGCTCGGCCATCCTTCGCGTGTTGACGAACACAAGCGTCGTTCGATGAGTGGCGATCAACTGAGCGAGACGGTCGTAGACTTCATCGAAGACCTCGCCGGACATCACCGCGCCGAGCGGCGAGCCGGGCACTTCAACCGCCAAGTCGATTTCGCGCCTGTGACCCGAGTCGATGATCCTGCAATTCGGCGTTCCGTCTTCGTCGATGTTTCGTGTTCCAACCAGGAATCGCGCGACTTCTTCAATGGGTTTCTGCGTAGCTGAAAGCCCGATGCGAACAAGGTCTTCTCCTACAAGCGCCCGCAGCCTCTCGATCGAGAGCGCGAGATGCGAGCCTCGTTTGTCGCCGACCATAGCGTGGATTTCATCTACGATCAACGTGCGCGCGGTTTGAAGCATCCGCCGTCCGCCTTCGCTGGTCAGCAGGATGTACAGCGACTCAGGCGTGGTGACGATGATGTGCGGAGGGCGCTTGATCATCGCTGCGCGCTCGCGGGCGGGCGTGTCGCCGGTGCGAACCATCGTGCGGATGTTGATCTCGTCCAGCCCGAGCGCTTTTAGTTCTTCTTTTATGCCTGCGAGTGGCTCCTGCAGGTTCTTCTGAATGTCGTTCGAGAGCGCCTTGAGCGGCGAGACATAGACGACGTGCGTGTTGTCTTCAAGCGAGCCTGCGAGCGCGAGCCTGACGAGATCGTCGATGGCTGCGAGAAAAGCCGACAGCGTTTTGCCCGAACCGGTAGGCGCGGCGATCAGCGTGTGCCGGCGAGCTTTGATCGAAGGCCACGCTTGCTCCTGCGGCGCAGTGGGCGCGGCAAATTGCTTCGAGAACCAGTTGGCGACTGCGGGGTGAAAGAGGTTGAGGCTCATAGCGCGGTATTATACCAGCGGCTCTTATTGGAAAAGAACCGACGCCGGAGCCGCACGCAACTCCAAGAAATAACTCCGTAGGAGTGACATGTCTATAGCAGCGACGACGAGTTTGTCACGCTCACTCCGTAGGAGTGACATGTCTATAGCAGCGACGCCGGGTTTGGCACGCTCACTCCGTAGGAGTGACATGTCTATAGCAGCGACGCCGGGTTTGGCACGCTCACTCCGTAGGAGTGACCTTTTCGTAGGAGGGCGGGCACGATGCGACCCAATTCGTCTGTCCCGGAAACGCTATCGAAGCCAACACACAGGTGACTCCTACGGAGTCAGGACGATGCAATGTGCCGGCCTCTATTGACAGGCAACTCCTACGGAGTTCGCCTCCAGGCCGGCGCCAGAGGCGGCCGCAACAACCCTGTCGACCGCTTTATCCAGCGAAGCACAATGGCGATTGACCGCCGCCGCAACGCAAGAATATGCTTGTGTCCAATGATAAACAACGAGCGCGAACATCGAATCACTAAGGCTCAGGCAAAGAAGTTCGAGCAGGCAATTGCGCAGCTCCCGAAGGAGCGCTCGAAAGAGAAAGGCGTGCATCCGCGTTTGGCAAAGGCACAGAAGGACGCCTTGCAGAGCCAATTGCAAAGTCTTCGCAAACAAATCAACGATTATGAAAGATTGCGCCGCCGTGGTGGAAAGTCGCTCGATGTGACCAGCATCGAGAAGCTTCCACAAAGTCTGATTCGCGCGCGCATCGCGGCTGGTCTAACTCAGAAGGAATTGGCTACGCGGATTGGAATAAAGGAGCAGCAGATCCAGCGCTACGAAGCGACGAATTATGCTTCGGCGAGTCTGGCCAGAGTTCGGCAGGTGGCGCGAATTCTGGGTCAACAGGCGTAACCACTACCTACTGCTTGAGCGCAGCCAGCGAAGAACTGTTTTAGTAATGCTTTCGCACGAACTTAGGAGTTGCCTTTTGGAAATGCCTGCGGCGAGTCTCTACCTGAAAACCAGAACCTAACGTTTCGCGCTGAGCCGCGGCGACTAAAATCGCAGCCGCGCCGACGGCTCCAGCGCGGGGTTAGACGGCGTACTCAACATTTCGGCTGAGTTTTCACAACGATAGGCAGGACATCTGCCGTCTGCTGTACACCTGGTGCACTCTGACCCGGTATGTGAATCGCCACACCTTCTTGCAGAACGTCGCACTCGATCTGGTGGAGTAAGATGCGACGTGTCCACAGCCAAAGTGGAGGCGGAAGCCAGTACCATGACCCTGGGCTTCTCGTGATGACTCGCCATCTTGCACGGATAGATAGCATCTCAGCGGCTTTGGGCGTGAGAGCTTCCAATTCGTCAATATTCTTGGCATGCGTCGCCAGCAACCACACGCGACCACTAACAGGCCTATAGTTTTCGGCACTCACATAGAACCGAATCTCGTCAATTACCACGGATAGCTCTGAAGGCTCCCCTTGGCAGACATCGTTTCGTCCGCTGGAGCTTGCCTGGCCCAACTCGATATCCTGATACACAACCGGATCGACTAGGCCCTCTCCGTGACCGGGTCTGATCAACGGGATCTCGTACTCGACGAAGACCCGTTCATTGGCCGGTGTCGTTGTACGCCGCCGGCCCAAGCCGTTATCGCGGGGGGCGCCAGCCGAATCCCACACTCGTGAAGCATCGCGACCAGTTGGGTACGAGATCTGGATCCAAACATTCTTTAACGGTGCACCGCCAGTGTTCTCGAATAGCAGAGGGAATGGAAAACTGTAGAATTTCGCGGACCTTCTCGGCACGCCATACAAGACGGCCCACGTCGCTTTATGAAACCACCGATGCTTCGCAGGACTGGCACCAATATGAATTCGAAGCCTCGGCCGACGGAGAGCCCCTTGAAGGTGAGCCAAATGATAGGCCACCGCTGCGGCGAACACTATGCCGACCAAGGTGAGGAGAATGCCGACGTCCATCAGTGCACTTGAGACATTTGGTCTTGGGAGCCCACAGCGGGCCGGCCTAGCCGGTCTTCTACGAACACAAAGAAGCTTGCAGGGTACAAGTAGTCTTCGCCGGATTCATCGATGATTCTTAGGTGATGGTCCTTGGCTGCCGCTTCATCAGGCAGAACCTTGTAAATCTTGCGTAACTCAAGGTCCAGCTCAGAGCCATTGATGCAAACGGCAAACTTGATTTCGTTTTTCTTTCGCGTCTTCATCGCTAGTCGTCCAAGTATCAATGAAGACCCATGATCGCAAAGAGCCGCTAAGCACAGCAAGCTGAGGTTGACATCACGAGTTGATTCAAGCTTTGCTTAGCTCGTGCAATCGGAATCTAAGCACAACACACCGCGCGGGCGAGGGACGCCCGAGAATCCGCCGAATCGATTCGAGCGGCTTGCTTATCTTCCGATCATCGAGTCGCCCGATGATCAAGAGCGCGCGGTCAAGACTCAATACTTGAAAGACGCTTCGCGCTCGCTTCTGACTTTCAACGACAGCCCGGATCTCAGCTTCGACGCCAGCATCAATCCCTATCGAGGCTGCGAGCACGGCTGCATCTACTGCTACGCGCGGCCCTATCACGAGTACCTCGGTTTTTCCGCGGGGCTCGACTTCGAAACAAAGATACTCGTCAAGGAGGACGCGCCTGAGTTGCTTCGCAAGGAACTTGCTTCGCCGAAGTGGCAGCCAAAAGTCGTCGCGATCAGCGGAGTGACCGACGCTTATCAGCCTATCGAACGGAAGCTTCAGCTCACGCGGCGGTGTCTCGAAGTGTTGGCCGAGTTTCGCAACCCGGTCGTCATCGTCACCAAGAACCATCTCGTCACCCGCGACATCGACGTGCTGAAGGAGCTGGCGAGCTTCAATGCAGCAGCGGTGTGTGTGTCGGTCACGACTCTCGATGCGGAGCTTGTGCGAGTGATGGAACCGCGAACGTCAACACCGGCTAACCGGCTTGAAGCGATTCACGCTCTGGCGGAAGCCGGCGTGCCGGTTCGTGTGCTCGTGGCGCCGATCATTCCAGGCTTAACGGATCACGAAATCCCGTCGATCATTAAGGCTGCCGCCGACGCGGGTGCCCGACACGCCGGCTACGTGGTGGTGCGTTTGCCGCACGGAGTTGGAGAGCTGTTCGAAGGATGGCTGGAGGAGCACTTCCCCGATCGAAAGAAGAAAGTGCTGAATCGAATTCGCGAGATGCGCGGTGGAAAGCTGAACGACCCGAACTTCGGCACGAGGATGAGAGGCGAAGGCGTGTTCGCTGAGCAGATCAAGTCGATGTTCACACTCGCGTGCCGCAGATCCGGCGTGGAGTTCGGCGCGCATGAGTTATCGACCAGGGCGTTTCGCCGAGCAAGCAGCGCACAGATGAGTTTGTTTGGGGGCTGAGAGAATCAAACCGCAGAGGACGCGGGGGACGCCGAGGACGGCCGGTAAAACTATGGGAAGCGACAGATTCCCCGTCACAAGATTATCAGCAATCGTCGGCACTTCAAGCTCCAATCCCGAAGAACGCACACGCGCATTTGAAACGCTGGTCTCCGCGTATTGGATGCCGGTCTACAAGTACGTCCGCATCAAGTGGAACAAACCAGGCGAAGACGCTCGCGATCTGACCCAGGGCTTCTTTGCCGAAGCAATCGAGAAGAACTTCTTCGCGCGTTTCGATCCGTCGAAGGCGAAGTTCAGGACGTTCCTTCGCACATGTCTGGACGGCTTTGTCGCCAACGAGAACAAAGCGGCGAGCCGAATCAAACGCGGAGGCGACGCGACGATTCTCTCTCTCGATTTCGACGGCGCGGAAGAACAGTTGAGGATCGCAGCGCCGCCCGCAGCCGGAGGGATCGATGAGTACTTTGACAAGGAGTGGGCGCGTAGCGTCTTCAGCCTGGCGCTCGAGAGCTTTCGCGCTCATATGCTCGACGCCGGCAAAGAGACTCACCTCAGACTCTTCGAGCGATACGTGCTCGACGCGGAAGATGACGCCCCGAAGACAAGCTACAAAGCGCTCGCCGCAGAGTTCAATCTCTCAACTACCGATGTCACAAACTATCTTGCTCTCGCGCGGCGTGAGTTCCGGCGGATCGTTCTGGAGGAGCTTCGCGAGCTGACCGCCACCGACGAAGAGTATCGCCGCGAAGCCCGCGCGCTGCTTGGAGTAGACCCGCAATGAGATGGCTTTCGGACAACGCTGTCGATCGGCTTCGCGAGGAGGCCGACTTGCCGGACCTTGGCGGATCGAAGTACCTCGTGCTTCACAAGCTGGGCTCGGGCGGGATGGGCACGGTTTACCTTGCGCAGGACGTGGACCTCGGCCGCAAGGTCGCGGTGAAGGTAATGAATGTGGCCGACTCGACCGGGGCGCTCGCAACTCGAATGATGCGCGAAGCTCGAATCGTCGCGCTGCTCGAACACCCAAGCATCGTTCCGATACACGACGTCGGCGCGCTTGATGACGGCCGCGTCTTCTACGCGATGAAGCTTGTGCAGGGTGCGCGGCTCGATCAGTCCGCCGGCGGCGCGGCCTCTCTGTACGATATGCTGCGCATCTTTCAGAAGGTGTGCGAAGCCGTCGCCTTCGCACACGCCCGCGGGGTGATCCATCGCGACCTCAAGCCGGAGAACATCATGGTCGGTCCGTTCGGCGAAGTGCTGGTGATGGACTGGGGCGTGGCAAAGGTGTTGAGCGCGGGTCGCACAGAAGAAGCTACTTCAATCTCGGAGGACTCGCGCGCCGAGCTTCGGGCCCTTGAAGACGCGGACCTTATCGAGACGCTTCCGCTCGCCGCCGGCTCGCCGGGCGAAACCAGCGGCGGGACGGTCATCGGCACTCCCGCATACATGGCGCCGGAGCAGGCGAGGGGAGAAAATGAACTGCTTGATGAGCGCTCGGACATCTATGCTCTCGGAGCGATCCTCTACTTTCTTCTCACAGGCAGTCCGCCGTATGAGTCCGGCGGTGCGACCCACGCGGGCGAGGAAGCCGGCGACAGGCGGCCGACGCGCCCTCGGCAGATTGACCAGAAGATCCCGCGGGCGATCGAAGCCATCTGTTTGATAGCGATGTCCGCAGGGCGCGAAGACCGGTACGCAAGCGCCGAAGGATTAGCCGGCGACGTGGTGAGTTTCCTCGATGGCAACCCGGTTTCGGCTTATCGCGAGAACGTATTCGAGAAGGCGGGCCGTTGGCTGAACAAGAATCGGTTCATCGTTCTGCTGATCGTGGCTTACCTGATTATGCGGCTAATAGTATTCTTCTCAGTCGGGCGTTAACGAACTCGCCGTGACTGTTTAATAGAAACTATGAGAGCGAGAGAATGACCAGTCGTCAGTTCGTAGTACGGCCTTTAGGCGGAAGTTTGTAAGACATTGACGGGTCGTGTAGCAGTTACAAACTTCCGCCTAAAGGCCGTACTACAAACTTTTTGATAAAGGAGAGAATCAACAATGTCGAAACCGATGCTTGGTTTAGCGCTTGGAGGAGTGTTAGGGATATTCGATGGACTGACCGCGTGGTTCGAGCCAGCGGTGAGAGCGCAGTTGGCGATCATAGTCGTTTCGTCCACGGTCAAAGGCCTGATCGCCGGCATTCTAATCGGCGTGTTTGCGAAGAAGTTCAACTCGCTGCCGCTCGGAATCGTGTTCGGGCTTGCGGTCGGGTTGCTGCTTGCGTTCGCGGTGGCGGCGATGCCGGACGAAAACGGACAGCACTACTACTTCCAGATCATGTTGCCCGGCAGCATCCTTGGAATCGTCGTCGGCTTTGCGACTCAGAAGTACGGCAGAGCCAGCGCGCAGGCAGCGAACGCTAGCCGTTAGCCGTGAGCGTTCTCGGTCGGAGATTCACTATGCTTGTACCGCTTCTCCTCGCTCTTTTGCTGTCGGCGGTAAGCTCCACTCAGGGAGACAAATTGCCGGATGTCTGGAAACCGCTCAACTTTTTTGTCGGTACCTGGGAAGGAACCGGCAAGGGGCAGCCCGGCAACTCTAAGATCGAACGCGAGTATCAGTACGTGCTCAACAGAAAGTTTCTTCAGGCGCGGAACAAGTCGGTTTATCCGCCGCAGAAGGCAAACCCAAAAGGCGAAGTGCACGAGGATTGGGGGCTGTTTAGCTACGATCGCACCAGAGGGCTGTTCGTGCTGCGTCAGTTTCACGTCGAAGGGTTCGTTACCCACTACGCCTCTGATCGCGAGCCTTCGGACGGCAAGACGTTTCGGTTTGTTTCCGAGAGCATCGAGAACATCGGCGCCGGGTGGAGAGCGAGGGAGACTTACAGGATCGCCAACGCAGACGAGTTCACCGAGACCTTCGAGCTGGCCGCGCCCGGGAAAGAGTTCGAGGTGTACACAGAGAGCCACTTCAAGAGAAAGAAATAGCACCGAGTCCAGATTTTTGACGACCCACAGGAGATGCATGCAAGTTAATCTCAAAGCAGAACACGCACTGACCATAGTCAAGTTGGCTACGGCAAGAGCTGGGATGAATGGTTTTCAATTCTCGACAAGCGCGGCGGCGGCGCGCAGGGCCGGCGATCGATTGGTTCGTGAGTCTGCGCTCTTTGCGACTTTGCGCCTCTCTGCGACTTTGCGCGAACCACCTCTCCCGTATGTGAGAAAGAAGCGACCTTGGACGCCCCGTCGGGCGCTCGCTATAATCCGCGATGACTTCTTAAGGGAGGAATCGATGATGCTTTCAGTTGGAGACAAGGCTCCACAGTTCGCGCTCAACGACGGCGACGGGAACAAGGTCAAGCTGTCGGACTTCAAAGGCAAGAAGGTCGTTCTGTATTTTTACCCGAAGGACCTGACGCCGGGCTGCACAGTTGAGGCTTGTGCGTTTCGCGACGACATAGGCGCGCTGAAAAAGCTCGGCGCGGTCGTGCTGGGCGTCTCAGCCGATACCGAGAAGACACATCAGAAGTTCACCGCAAAGCACGACCTGAACTTCCCGCTGCTTGCCGATGTGAACCACGAAGTGTGTGAGAAATACGGGGCGTGGCAAGAGAAGAGCATGTACGGAAGGAAGTACTGGGGAATCGCTCGGATCACTTACATCATCGACGCGAACGGCAAGATCGCGAAGGTCTATGAAAAGGTAAAACCCGCCAGCCACAGCGAGGAAGTCATCGAGGCTATCAAGTCACTGCGGTAGTCGACCCTCGTTGTGCCCTCGAAGTCACTCAGACGAAAGCTTGGAGGGGATCCGAGCGCGTCTTCTAGGAAGTCTGTGTTGCCTTCTGGCTGCTCGAACAGCGAAGACCCAAGGCTCCACTCGACGGTATTGTCCTATTCTTTTGTTGATGGCATCCGGGCGCTTTGTTACTATGCGCCGCAGTGTCGGCACCTGGGGTTTATATTGATTGGATAAATGCGCATTTGGGCTTCAACCCGCGTGCCGCTGAGAACTCCGATGCTTTGTCTGAGCTTGTGACTCTTGATCTAGCTCACATGGACTCCCTGCTGGGCAAGTCGATCACGAATCAGACTCTCACCCCTAGAAGGAATGCCAACGTCAAGGCGAGTTTCGCCACGCGAAACATCGATCTTGTATTCGATGAGGCCGGCAATCCGCTCGCATCGGTTCAGGTCGCGGTAGAAACAAGACGATCATGGCGGCACACGGTAAGGCACGGAAGAATCGCTACGGAGACATCATCGCGTATTGCAACCACATGCATAACCACCGGCGCGAGTGCGTGGCGGGCGCTATTGTGGTCGTTAACGTTTCTAAGGAATATCTGAATCCTGATTCGTTCGCCAAAGACGTGAAGCGGCCAAAGCGTGACATGAATCTAGTTGTGAGGGAGACGATTGAAATCTTCGCGAAGATTCCGTTGCGAGACACGCCGGACGAGCCAACGGAGCTTCCAGAGGCTCTGGCGATAATCGTAGTCGATTATGACGGGATCAATCCGGGCAAGCTGGTCATTGATGAACGAGCCCCACAACCGCAGGATGCAATTTACTATGGTAGCTTTCTTAACCGGCTTTGCGCGCTTTATGAGCAGCGGCAGAGATGACAATTGCTGGCCGATCCGCGAACAGGCTTGTCGTCTTTCTCTCAAGTCGTTGCTTGGCGTACTCGATATATGAAGACTCGATCTCCACTCCGATAGCGTTCCTCTCACACCTCGCAGCCGCGACTAAGGTTGTGCCAGTTCCCATAAACGGATCGAGCACGGTATCGCCAATGAATGAGAACATCCGCACGAGCCTGTAGGCCAGTTCTTCTGGATACGGTGCGGGATGGTCGCGAGTCGTCTCGCCAGGCACGTTATTCCAGATTTGCTGAAACCATGCTTGATACTCTTCTTTTGTGAGCCGCGAGGCGTCCCTTTGCTCGTTCGTAGGCTGTCGGTATCCGCCTGGTTTGCGCAGCATCAAGATAAACTCAACATCGTTCTTTATGATGGCATTCGGCTCGTAAGGCTTCCCCAGGAAGGACGAACCGTTCTCGACTTCATAGTTCGCATTAGCGATCTTGTACCAGAAGATCGGTGTGAGATTGTCAAATCCGATCTTACGTGCGCGGATCACGATGTCAGCATGAAGCGGTATCACTGAATGCTTCCCGTGCCTTCTCCGAGATAAACAAACATCACCTACGACACAGACTAAACGACCGCCAGGTACGAGAGCGCGATAGCAGTGCCGCCAGACTTTATCCAGCTCGTCGTGAAACTGTTCATAAGCGGCAATACTGCCGAGCTGATCGTCGTTCGACGGGTATTCTTTCAGCGTCCAGTATGGCGGTGAAGTCAGTACAAGGTGGAGGGAATCAGAGGGCAACCAATCAAGGTCACGAGCATCCCCAGGATGTATCGTGATCGTGGTTGGCCAGGGGCCATTCTGCATGTTGTGGATCATAAGTATTCTCCCTGCTGTTTTCAATCTAAGTTTGTTCACCCTGCAAGTCGGTCAGCCGAGGTGTTGTCGCGGTACCCGCTTTTATTTCCGCTGTTACCTCAGCGGCGAATGAACGCGTCCAAAATACTGCGCACGAAGTAGAGCGAATACACACCCCGTATCACGATATCGCGGAGCCGCACAGACTTTCTCAGGCAGGCCAACACAAGATTGGGACGCTACCGAGAGGCACCAAAACGAACTAGCGCTTGTATTTCCGGATGAGGCCCTTCACCACGCCCTGAATCGTCACGCGATCGGGCGGATTCACAATGATCGGTTTGTAGCGCGGGTTCGCCGGTTCAAGCCTGATCTGATCGCGCTCCTTAAAAAACGTCTTCACCGTTGCGTCGCTGCCGTTGACCAACGCCACCACCATATCGCCGTTGTTAGCGGTCTGGCGTGACTCGACGATAATGCAATCGCCGTCTCGAATCTGCTCGCCGATCATCGAGTCTCCTCGCACGCGAAGCGCAAACAGCCGCTCGCGGCCCATGAAATCCCGCGGCACGCACACTGTCTCGTGACTCAGGATGGCTTCGATCGGTTGACCCGCAGCGACCACTCCGAGAAGCGGTATCTCGTTCTCCTGCTCGGAAGCTTCGTCTCTCACGACCTCAATGCCGCGGCTGACGTTCGGAATGCGGCGTATCAAGCCCTCGCGTTCGAGGCCAGAGAGAATGTGGTGAACGCTTGCGGGCGAGCTGAGCTTGAACTGTTTGCCTATCTCCGCCATCGTGGGCGCGTAGCCGTGGGCATCGATGTAGCGGCAAAGGTAATCGTAGATCTGTCGCTGTCTCGGTGTGACCATCTCTATCTCCTTGAACCATTTTCAACCACGTAGTGGTTGCATGTTTATAGTCACGGAGCGGGCGTGGATGCTCACTCCTTTAGGAGTGAAATGTGTTGGACGAATAAGCGTAACATTGAACTCCTAACGGAGGTTTCCAATCCTCACCTCCGACTATCAAATTGAACTCCCAACCCACTTCCGCCGCCAGAATTGTCCAAACCCCAGCCAGTAGGAGTTGAACGTTCCGTCGCTTTACAACCCGATGTCATTTCACCCCTGCGGGGTGAGGGCGCTTCCGCACTCGCTGTCTATAAACATGCAACCACCACGTGGTTGCTGGCGCTCTGACTTAGACTGTCGGCCCGCATTCACGCCGAAGCCTACAGGCTAAAGCCTATGCCGCTTTCGCTCTGCATCTGAAAATCCATCGAAGATTCTCGAACAGAACAGCTCCATTGTCAAGAAAAAAGTGCGGACGTTCTCGAAAATAGTTCTTGACAACCTTCACAGATTTTCGTATATTTTCGAGCACCCTCTAAGCAGGAAATGATTTCAAAGGTGATCGCTATGACTATACAGCAAGCAATACGGGCGAGGTTGAGAATAGAGCCGGGCCGAAAGGTCAGAACGTTTGGGGGATGGTGCCGGCGTGACAGGGTGTTGTTGGACGGATACGAAATTGGAAAGATTCAAACCAGGCGCGCGCCTAGCCGCACCGAAATCCTGACGATCGCCGCGAGCGGCTTCGTTCCAGGTCACAATGTTGACTGGCTGGTTTTGCAAGCGCGCGCGCTTCCGCGCGGCTCGGCGGTGAGCAGAGTCGACAGATCGCGCTCGATGATGGATCGCCGGTTTGTGTTCTTGCGGCGAAACGCAGGGTGAGGGCGAATCGCAGGATGAAACTCCCTGTGCAAAATGATAGCCCGTGTTGCGAACAAGCAATCAAGATACGGAAGCGCGAATCGCCAGGCTCGAAGCTGTCGCCTCGGCAGTCGAGCGCTGGCTTGCCGATCCGAGGTACGTAACAGAACAGCTGATGATGAAGGCGCTTCGAGAACTGCGCGAGCTTGACCGGCGATCTTGAGGCTTGCTAACGAGCAAGTCCTGCCGGTCGCGGATACGAAGCCCAAACTTAGACAGCCACCTCAAATTGCAGTTGCAGGATTAGCTCCCACTCTCTTCAACCCCAGGGGATGACATGAGCCCCCGCGTCATCCCCTGGCCTTTCATTTCGCGGCGGCCTTGCTTGATCCTAGCTTGCTCACAAGCTTGAATTCCTTTTCGGTGACCGGTTGGATTGAAAGGCGGCTTCCCTTCCTCAACAGCACCATGTTCTGCAGCTCTTTCCGCTCTCTCAATTCTGGAAGCGAAACCTGGCGGGCGAATTTCTGTTTGAACTTCACTCGCACGCAGTACCAGATCGGATTGGCCAGCGTCGCCTTCGGATCGTAGTGGCTGTCGCTGGCGTCAAACTGCGTCGGGTCCGGTTCGGCGGCGCCGCTGACTTCAGCGATGCCCACCGCCCCTGGGGGCTCGGCGCTTGAGTGATAAAACAGTGCTTCGTCGCCGACTTTCATCTCTTGCATCATGAAGTTTCGGGCCTGGTAGTTTCTTACGCCTTCCCACAGCGTCGATTTCTCTCTTTTCAAATCATCGATCGAATACGCGGTCGGTTCGGATTTGATCAGCCAATATCGCTTTGCCATGTTTCCCTCCTCTTAGCGAACACTACATGCGTTTCTGAGCCGCCGGATTCTTCAGTCCGGTTGAAAGCTTGTTTCTTACTTCTCGAACTACACGCGCAGCGAGGACGTTCTGATGCTCATCCAAAAACAGACCCACGGCTTCGGGGTCGCGTTTCGAGAGTTCGCGTAGCGCCCACGACATCGCCTTCACAACCATATCGTCTCGATCGGCAACCAGCGAGCCGCAAACTTCAAGGGTGCGCGGCGTATCACCGCTGCCACCGCGAGCTTTGTTGTTCAACGGTACGGTGCTGACCAGCGCAGCGCGACGCCACCATCGGTTCTTTGAATGCACCCACGTATGAATGAGCTTGTCGGGAACTTGACGCTCGCGCCACGCGGGACCCGAGAGGTAGCACGCAAACATATCAACCGAGCCCCAACTGTCGATTCCCTTTCCAAACAGTCTTATATCTTTTTCGGTAAGGCTCGCGAGCGCCGCGCGGTGATGACATACAAGCTCATAAGCCACGAAGCGATGCTCGATCGTGTGCTTGTCCAGAAGCAGCAACGCCACTTCGACGACAAAACGCGGCGCCGATTTGGCGAGCCGCTTCGAGAACTCGCGGCGAAGCGCTCTGATGCTCTCCGTCGTGAAGCTTTCAAGCAAGAAGACTCGCGACGAAATCTCCTCCGCAACGCTGTTAATTGGGCCGGCCCGCGCCATGTTCTATCGCACACCCCATTCCCAGATTCCGTACGCAACTTTCTTGTCGAGTGTGTGACCTGACTGCTTCAGCGAGAGAGCGATCTCGCCGCGATGACGCGACTCGTGCGCAACGACGTAGCCAAGGAACGCGGTGATGTGCGGCTTGAAGCCTTTGATTCTGCCCCCGCTTTCGAGCGACTTCTTGAGCAGGGTTTCCATCGCCTTGCCGGACTCCTTGAGACTGCGCGCAAGGAGCTTCTTGTCCGCGGCCGTTTCCTTTTCGATCTTTTCAAGGCCTTCCATCAACCCCGGACCGGAGACCTTCAGCCACATCAACCGAACGTTGTGAAGGTGAGCTACCTGCTGGGCTACGGTTCGCCCTTTGGAAGCCGAGACGTCATTCAAGGCGCCGGGAGGAATCGCTTCGAGCAGGTAGAGGTTGATTCGGTTGTTGATGTTCCACGTGTCGACGATTTGGTTTTCAAGATCAAGACTCATGATAGCTCGTCCTCTTTCAGAGTGTCGGGCACAGCGCATGTTTCTACCGCGCAAGCGTATTCAGGCGCAAGCTGGAAGAGGTTTTGGCGGCGCTTTGATTTGAACGTCCGACAAACTTCATTTTGTCGTTGCGGCCGGATCATCTCGACAAACTGAAGTTTGTCGGACAATCAAAACACCGCCGAGATTTGATCGAGAGCCCGGCCGCACGATACATTGTTTCAACTGACGAGAAGGAGACGAAATGGGCAGCTACTGCGATATTGCACCGGGGCATCCCTATCACGGTCCGTATCATGCGAAGGAGTATGGTTTTCCGATTCGCCATGACTCAAAGCTATTCGAGCGGCTCGTGCTCGAGATCAATCAAGCGGGCTTATCATGGTTGACGATTCTAATGAAGCGAGAGAACTTCCGAGCGGCTTTCGACGGGTTTGATATCGATCGAGTGGCGGCTTACGGACGCCGCGATCGATCGAGGCTCTTGCGCGATGCCGGCATCATCCGCAATGAACTGAAGATCAACGCGGCGATCGAGAATGCTCGCCGTATCGTGACCCTGCGCGAGAGTCACCGCTCGTTCGCTCGGTGGCTCGATGCTCATCATCCGCTGACGAAGGACGAGTGGGTTAAGCTTTTCAAGAAAACGTTTCTGTTCACGGGCGGAGAAATCACCGGCGAGTTCCTGATCAGCACCGGTTATCTTGAGGGCGCTCACGTGCCTGAGTGTTCGGTGTATGAGCGCGTGGCAAAGAAGAATCCCCGCTGGATGACGACAACTCCCACGCGAGCTTAATCAATTCGACCGCCTTACAAGCGCCCGAACACCTCGATCCACGGATCGCGGTTGAGAACCCAGAAATAAACGAACACTGCAAGCCAACCGTGATAGAGTCCCAATGGCCACAGATTTCGCCACTTCAAGTATATTGGCGTGAATGCCAGCCCCAGAAGGAACGTGCCGATCGCGAGCGTCAGATCCGGCAGATGAACCAGGGCGAACAGCACAGCGCAAACAACTGTTACAAACCAGCGAGAGCCAATGAAGCCCGAAGCTCCGGACAGATTCCCAGCCACCAGAGCTTGAACGAGGAATTGCTGAATCACTCCCCAGATCGGATAAAGCAGCAGAAGGACTAGCATATGCCAGTGAACGGCAAGCGATCCGCGAGACATCGCAATCACGGCCATCACCAACATTCCTATCGCGCTTATGAAGCTTGAGACGATGAATGTACTTCGAATGTTGTCGCGGCGAAATCCCCAGAGTCTAAGCAGATGCCTGTCCTTGCCGACACGCATTGCGATGTAGCCGGTCCAGCCAATAAGCGCGGACGCGATGAAGACAGCCTTCGCGTTCAAGGCTTCCACGAATATCAAGTGAAGAATGCCTGTGATGATCACGCCCACCGTCTCGAGCAGCGAGCGCGTTGAAACGTTCATGCTTTCTCGATCGGCCAACGGCGAGTACCAGGCCCTTGTCTACCGAATGGATCAAATCTCGCGCAGCGCTTTGGTGATCGGCATGCGCGCCGCAAGCCGCGAAGGCAACAAACCTCCGACCAATCCGAGCACCAGCGAGAAGATCAACGCGGAGACCAACAGGTCCGGCGTTATGCGGAAGCTAAAGGCAAGCTCGCTGAAGGTTCTGAAGTTCATTGTGCCCGTCGCGATTCCGTTCACCGGCAACGCGAGCAGACACCCGACAACTCCGCCGATCAGCGCCAGCATCATCGACTCAATCACGAAGCTGGTCATTACCGCCGCCTTCGAAAAGCCCAGCGCGCGCAGCGTGCCGATCTCGCGCGTTCGGTGAGCGACCGACGCGTACATCGTGTTCATCCCGCCAAAGCAAGCGCCGATTCCCATGATGATCGCGACGAAAATGCCAAGCCGGCGGATCGGACCCGACGCGGTCGTTTGCTCTTCGTAGTATTTCACCTCAGGTTTTGCTTCGAGCCTCAATCGTTGTTCGGCCTCTATGCGACCGACAAGCTGATCGCGAGTTGCGACGCTTTCAGCTCGAACAAGCGCCGAAGAGTAGCCGGCACGATCGAACGCGTCGGCAACGTCATTTACGCTCGACCATATCTCCGAGTCGAAGGAAGTCCCACCCGCGTCAAACACGCCAACAATTGCCAGCCCGCGCCGGCCAAGTTGAAGTGTTTGGCCGAGCCCCGTGCCGCTAAACCGGTCGGCTATCTTGCGGCTGACTATCGCTTCGCCGACATCAGGATGGAACATCCTGCCCTCGACCAGCTTGATCTGCGGCCGCATTGAAAACCCAATGTCGGAAAGTCCGCGAAGAGTGACGTTTGACGACTGGCCGGTTTCGCGGCGCGGCAGGTTCACGATTACAGCGATTTCGGCTGAAGCCTTCGGCTTGCCCTCTTGATCGCGAGCTATTCCGGGGAGCGTTTGGATGACCTGGAAAGCTTCCTTGCTGACGCCGCTCTGCATTTCGGTCTGAGACCCCTGGCGTATAATGATCACGTTCTCGGGCGAGCCAGTCGCGATCAGCGCGCTGTTAAGCCCATTGGCAAGGGCGAACAGAGCGACGAACACGGCAACTACGAGCGCGATTGTTCCGATGGTCATCAGCGTGCTGACGCGTCTGACGATCAGGTTGCGGAGGTTGTATTTGAGAGGTATTGCCATAAGAGTTACAGGTTCAGGGTTCAGAGTTCAGAGTTCGGGTTTCTGGGTTCTGGTTTCTGGTTTGTAGTTTCTGGTTAAGGTCGTGGTAACCGCAAAATCAGAACCAGAAACCACAAACCAGAAACTCTGAAGGCTGAAACTCTGAACCCGGAACCCCGAACCTCCTATTCACGCTACTCGGCGTAAGCCATCAACTATTCCTATCCGCGACGCGTTCCACGCTGGAATGCCACCGCTGACCAAGCCAATCAAAGCCGATGCTCCCAGCGCAAGCGCAATCGTTCCCGTGCTGATCTTGAAGTTCTGAAGGAACAGCGCGAGCATATCGCCCAGCCCAACGAACTGAAAGATCACCTTGGCCGCGACCGCCGCCAGCACGCCTCCCAACAACGCAATCAAAACCGCCTCCGAAAGCATCAGGGTCAGGATCATCGCCGGTCTGAACCCGAGCGCCTTCATCACCGCGACCTCAGTGAATCGCTCGCGCGCCGACATCGCCATCGTGTTCGCCCCTATCAGAGTTATTGTGAACACGACGATAAGGCCAACGCCGGTTATCAAGCCCTTCACGTTTCCGAGCATTGAAATAAAACTCGCTGCGAACGCCGCTTCGGTTTCGGTCTTGGTAGGCGCGGCCGAGTTCTTAAACATACTGTCGATCTCTTCCATCACCCGCGCCGCGCTGCTGGGCGAATCGAGCCTCACGCGGTACTGACCGACCCGGCCGGGTCTTCCAAAGGCCTCCTCAACAAAGTCGCGATGAAAATAGAAGATCGTTTCCTGAGGTCCGGTGTAGATGCCACGAATCGTGAGCCGCGCGTCCAAAGGGTATATCGCGCGCTGCAACTCAACCACATCGCCAACCTTCCACCCATACTTGTCGGCGAGTTTCTTCCCTACCACCGCGGCGGTTCGCTCCTGCTGAAAGGCGGCCTTCTCTTCGGGTGAGATTTGAAGTTCAAATTGAACGTCGAAAAGAGTCTTCGGGTCGACGAAAAACTGCGCGAACGTATACTGTGGCTTGTCTTCTTTGTAAACGCCGCCAAACCAGTTCGAAGGGCAGACGCCGACCACGCCAGGCACCTGCTCGATCTTCTGGCGGTATGCTTCGGGCATCGAGTCCGCAATCGAAGTGTTGCGTCTGACTACAACCCGGTACTCGCCGCCGGTCAACTGCGAGATTCCGCCAAGCGCGGCGATCACCGCTTGCATCGTCGCCAGCAGGAACACCGACACCGCGACGCTGAGCACCGTCAGCACCGTGCGCCGCTTGTTTCGCCCGACGTTCTTAATGATGAGCCGCAGGTACTTCATAGACGCCTCCTGACTTGCTGAGCAGACCCTTCTCCAGATGCAGCACCGCGTGCGCGCGACTGGCCGCGCGCGGATCGTGCGTGACCAGGATGATCGTCTTATGAAACTCCTCGTTGAGACGCTTGATCAAATCGAGGATCTCTTCAGCGGACTTTGCGTCGAGATCGCCGGTGGGCTCGTCGGCGACCAGCAGACTCGGATCCGTCACGATGGCCCGCGCGATGGCGACGCGTTGCTCCTGTCCGCCGGAGAGCTGGCGAGGATAGTGATGCTCGCGGTCTTCGAGGCCAACAACCGAGAGCGCGGTCATCACGTGCTCGCGGCGCTTCTTCTTCGACAGGTTGGTCAGCAGCAGAGGAAGCTCGACGTTCTCGAAAGCGGTCAGCACTGGGATCAGATTGTAGAGCTGGAAAATGAACCCGACGTGACGCGCTCGCCATTTGGCCAGTTGTTGCTCGTTGAACTTCGTAATGTCTTTGCCGTCGATCACCACGCGGCCGGAGTTGGGCTTGTCGATTCCGGCGATCAGGTTGAGCAAGGTCGTCTTGCCCGAGCCCGAAGGCCCCATCAACGCAAGGAACTCACCGCGCGCGATTTCCAGATCGATGTTGTCGAGCACCGGAATATCAATGGTGTCGCGCCGGTAATGCTTGGTTACTTGAACGAGATTAATCAGGGTCTCTGCCATATGAACGTCTCCGGGAATCAAACACAAAGGCACGAAGTCACAAAGATCGTGCAGGCAGTGCT
>CAZJQQ010000018.1:61022-135297 GCA_964548075.1 uncultured Clostridia bacterium
TGCCTTTGTGGTTAATTCCCCGTTTTCACTTTTACGCGCGAGCCGTCGGTCAAGTGCTTTGTGCCTTAGTGCCTTTGTGGTTAATTCTCCGGGAATCAAACACAAAGGCACGAAGTCACAAAGATCGTGCAGGCAGTGCTGATAAAAAATGTCCGACGGTCTGTTTCATCTGGTTCTTCCTTGCTTTGTGCCTTAGTGCCTTTGTGGTTAATTCCCCGTTTTCACTTTTACGCGCGAGCCGTCGGTCAAGTTCTCAGTTCCGTGAACTATGAGCGTCTCTCCGCCTGCCAGGCCCTGTTTGATCTCGACCCGGTCGCCGAACTCGCTCCCGACGGTGACGGCCTGCGACACCGCGCGGCCGTCGTTGAAGACAAACACGATGGTCTTGCCGTCTCGTTGTTGAATAGCAGACTTCGGAACAGTGATTCGAGAGGCTTCGGTTTTTGCGCCTTGCTCCGCCTTCTGAATGAACGTCACCTTCGCGTTCATGTCCGGAAGAATCCTCGGGTCGATCTCTAAGAAGCGCACCTTTACCTTGACCGTGGCCTTCTGACGATCGGCCGTCGGAATGATCTTTCGCACCTCGGCGGCCAGCTTCTCATTGGGCAGCGCATCGAGCGTAACCTCAGCGGTAAGCCCGGGTGTGATCTTGCCTATGCTCGACTCATTGATGTCGGCTTCGACTTCAAGCGAGTTTGGATCGACGATCGTCACCACCGACCCGCGAGTCGAAGTCCCGCCGAAGATCGCCGGCGCGACGGTCTCGCCAACCTCGGCGTCCTTGGAGATGACCAGCCCTTCGAACGGGCTGCGAATGCTCGTGTATTCAAGCTGCGCTTCCACGAGGCGGATGCGAGCCTCAGCCGAGTGTACTTGCTGAGCCGAGGATTCGATCTTTGCTTGAATGGCTCGTATCTGCGCTTCGGCGGAGCGGACCTGTTGTTCGTCTACGCGAGCCTGAGCCGTCGCGTTATCGGATTCGGCCCGGGATGTGACTCCGTTCTCGACCAGCTTAGTTTGTCTCGCAAGCTCGAGGCGGCTCTTCTGCATGTTGGCCTGGGCCTGCGCGAGACTTGCGCGGGCCTGCTCGAGCTCGGCTTCGGCTTGAACGTGTGCGGATTGATAATTCGCGAGCGAGCTCTTCGCTTCACTTAACCCAGCGTCGAGGTCGCGATGTTCGAGGCGAGCGATTATCTGACCGGGCTTCACACGGCTGCCGGTGTCCACTCCGAGGTATTCAAGCCGGCCGGAAATCTTCGGGCTGACCGCAGCCTTGCGATCAGCGACGATGTAGCCCGTCGCGGTCAGGATCTCGAGCCCAGCGCTTCCGGATTCGACAGTCGCCCTGGCGACTTCGACTTCGGGCATAGTCGCAGTGCCCCACATCCGGTAACCAACCAGCAGCGCCGCGGTTACCAGGATCAGCACCGTGCCCAGAAGCACGACTCGCAAGCCGCGCCGGGCGCCTGATCCTTCGTTGTCATCGCGGTGAATCCGCAACGCAGACAGGTCCGGCTTGGCTTTTTCGGTCTGCTCCATCGGTTGCTCCGTCAGGGTTTCTTATTGGCTTGTCGCAATCCTGCCTCAGGCTTGCACTATAAGGCAGCGGCTGACGTGCGGGCAACACTGGTTGACTCAATGCTTCGGCCGGTGCGAGATTAGCCGTGATCATACTTCTATTGAAACCACCAAAAGGCAAAAGGATAGTCGATGAGAATCGCGCTTGGCTCTTCAAGAGCCGCCAAAGTCGCAGCCGTTAGCTCGGCAGCCGCACGGGTCGCTTCAATCGCTGCGCAGTGGGGCGACGCCGCGATAGTCTCGCGTGATGTGGAAACGGACTCACCAGCGATGCCGTTGTCGGACGAAGATTTGATGCACGGAGCTATGGCCCGGGCGCTTGCTGTTCAAGCGCTGTTGTTGAAGGATCGCGCCAGCGCCGACTTTTATGTCGGCTTGGAGGGTGGATTTCACTCGGCGAAAGTCGAAGGCGAACGCATCACGTTCCTCAAAGGCTGGGCTTACGTGACCGACGGCTCGCGCGGCAGCTTTGGCGCGAGTCCGTCGATCGTAGTACCCTACGCGATAGTCCGCTCGGTCGTAGATGGCGGGCGCGAACTCGCTGAAGTGATCGACGAGACTGCAGGCGAGCACGACGTGCGCAGCCGCCAGGGCGCATGGGGCGTGCTTTCGCGCGATCTATTCACGCGGGCGATGAGCTTCGAAGTGGCTCTGGTAGCCGCTTTCGCGCCGTTCTACAACGCAGAGATCTATGATCGCTAGCACGCAGCCTCGATCAGGAGCTAGCGCTCATCATCTTTCGGAAGAACTGCGTAAGCGCCGGCTCGATTCCAAGCAACCTCTCATAAACAGTGAGCTGTCCGCGATGATACATCTCGTGGGCCACTGTGAAATTGAGCATCTCGAGCTTGGTGCACTGTTTCCCATCGAAGCGGGTCATGGACTGTTCAAAGTTCGCGTCACCGAAGCTCACCACCAGCGCTGTTGTTTCTTCCAGCGATGAGCGCAAGAGCTCAAGCACAGCTTCTTTCGTCGTCGCCTCTTTTGCGTTGCCGGCGAAGTCGGCCATCAGCGCCGGAAAGCCTCGCTGAAAGTTTGTGTTCTCGCGGCACATCTCGCCCGCCAGAACGCGCTGGGTCTCGATGATGTGGTGAAGCAATTCAATCACGGTCCGGCTTTCAGGCGCCGGCTTGAATCCCATTTGCTCAGCGGGGATCAACTCGACTTCCTTTATCAACCCGTTGCGCACGTCTTGCCACTGCTCGCAGATACCTTCTACTTTGGACATATAAACCTCCGACTGGATCAAAGTTGAAGCTAGAGTTTCCACCAGCCTCTGTTAAGTGGTCAACCAGACAGGCGCTGAACAAACCGGTCTGCTCTTCTATTAAACACGCGTTGCTGTTTCTTTAGGCTGTCAGTCGAGGGCATCATCATTCCCCTTGTCCGCTGCCATCGCCTGGATGCGTCCGGCTTTCGCGCACAGCCCCCTCTGTCAGCCCTGAGGTCAGTTTTTCACTAGCCCAGGCGTTCACGCCTGGGTTGCGCGCGCCAACCGATCCGATAGCCCGGTTCACCGGGCTTTGGTTTAGCGCCTTCAGGCAAGGGTTCGCGCCAGGATGTGTCACTCAGAGCTAAAGCTGCGCGGAAAGCCCCGTGAACAGGGCTAACAAAGTTCATCCGCGCCGCAACCCAGGCGTGAACGCCTGGGCTATGGAAAAACAGCTCGGTGTTGTTTGCTAGTTCTGATTCGGTAGTCGAGGTGGGTATGCGCAAACTCGAGCGCGCACCCACGTCTCTTGGTTAGTGTCCTAAGATTAGGACACTACTGTCTCTTGAACAAGAGACCGCGACGCGGGTCTGTGGTATATTCTGTCGCGGCAACCCCCCGCTGCGTGAAGCCGCGCCCCGAGGCATCGATGAATCCACTAAAGCCAGAATTCGATTTGCTGCGGGTGCGCCGCCAGCTCGAAGAGATTCTCGCGATGGTTAAGGCAGACCACAACGGCGCTGCTTACAATCGAAGCGCGGATGAAGAGATCGTACTATCGGTCCAGCACGAAAATAATGCGACTGCCGCGGAACCGGACACCACCCTCGCAGATGATCACCAGGAACCGGAGACGGCTTGCGAGCCGGCGCCAAACGAAACGGATCGACCAGATGAGCGGGACGATTTATACGATGAAGCGCTGGTGGTAGTAACCGAATTCGGGCAGGCGTCACCGGCGGTACTGCAGATGTGGTTGTCGATCGATTACGGCCGCGCAACCACGATCCTGAACCGGTTTCAAGCAGATGGTCTCATCTCATCAAAAGGTAAAGTGCGGCACAAGGCTTTTTCGCTACGGCGCTCAATCGAGCAGCAGCAGGTCTAACACGCAAAGGCGCAGAGACGCCAAGTCGCAAAGTCGCGTCAAACACTCCCTCGTTTCGGTCTTACCTCATCCTGAAAATATCGGCAGTTCGATTTCAACGGACAGCGAGAACACAGTGGACGGGTGTTCTTGCACAACTCCTGTCCGTGACGACGCAGCAACTGGTGAGCGGCTATCAGCCAATCGAAGCCCTTTTTCAATTCACTCTCGACCGCTTCCTGCGCCGAGCGGTACGTCGATGAGTAGCTCTTACGGTCTTCGCCGTACCCGAGACGCAGCAGCACGCGCAGCCCGTTCGAATCCAGCGCCAGGATCGGATGAGTTCGCGAGAAGAGAAGTATCTTCTCCGCGCCCGGATCGCCGATTCCTGAAAACTTCTTTAGCGATTTTTTCGCTTGAGCAAACGGCTGCTTCAGCACTCTGTCGAAATCGCCATCGAACTCTTGCAAAGCGATCTGCGCGATGCGGCGGAGCTTTTCCACTCGCGCGGCAGGATGCATTCCGCCGAGGCGGGCGACTTCGAGCAGCGTTTCCTCGTGAGCCATGAGAATTTCAGGCGGCGTCAGGCCAACTCGTTCACGTAGAGCGTTGAAGGCTTGCTCGCGGCGTTCGTCACTCAGAAGGTAAGCGACGTTCTCGAGCAGAATCATGCCCAGCGGATCGGTGACTTTGGGAGGTTCGGGCCGGCCGTAGAACGCCTCAAGCTCATCTATAATCTTCTGGAATGACTTTCGAGCCTTTGGCATCTTCATCATCAGTGCGGGAGGATATCCGTCAACCAGGCAGCCTAGGGCGCCACTTCAGGACAACAAAGCTTCGGGTTTTTTCTAGTAATCGTCAGGAGTTTTAAGGCGGCGTCGCCGGGCTCGCGAACACCTTCTCCCACGCTTGCACAGTTTTGAGACTGACATTGAGCAAGCGAGCGAACACCGCTTGGGAGCAATTGAGCTCCCCGCGTAGTTCCACGATCTCAGACCGCGACATCGGTGACGGTGGGGCCGGCAGGACGGTGACACGTAAATCGGCGCGCTTACCGCGCACGTGCTGTAGAGCCTGACCCAGCGATTCTTTTAACTCTCCAAAGAGCGCATCGCTCATATGTTCTCTGGTTTTGTTCTTTTTGTTACGTGCTGATTTCATACAGCGTCTCGATCGAAGCCAACTCCTCTAATTGCCTGGTAAAGACCGCTGTCTCCACGAACGTGTAGAGAAGCGGGTCTTTCGTGCTCACCAGTTGATTATCCGACACAGTAGGACAACGATCAAGACCCTTGCCCTGAAAGAGGCGCATTACGCAGACTTGACAGTCTTCGATTATTTTCGTATATCTTTGCTAGATTTTCGATTTGCTCCAAGTTTGATTGCGCGTTGCGAGGTTCACTGGGGATTTGAAATGTTCGCATGTGTTCATAGCCCCGATCACCAGAAAGAGCGCAGAGCGGCGCTGGTGGATTGCGCTTACGCGTTTTCGCCGCTGGTGGAAGAGACTGCCGAGAACACAGTGGTGCTGGACATCGAAGGCTGCGAGTTGTTGTTCGGCTCGCCTCGCGAAATCGCAAAAGAAATCGCGCGTCACGCTGCGAAGCTGGGGCTCGCAGTCAACGTCGCCGTGGCTCAGAATCCCGATGCGGCCATTCACGCTGCAAGATGCTTCCCTGGCGTCACAGTCATCGATTTTGGCAAAGAATCAAAGCGTCTCGGTGAGTTGCCGCTCGGGGCGCTGGACGCAACTCTGGCTCGCGTCGAAGCTGATCGCGCGGCGAAGATTTTAGAGACGCTCGAGCTTTGGGGTATCCGAAGCTTTCAAGAATTTGCGGAACTGCCAGAAACGGGGGTCTCCGAGCGGCTTGGGCCCGAAGGAGTGCGGCTGCAGAAGCTCGCGCGCGGCGAAAGCGATCGCCCGTTGCTGCTCGCAAAGCCCGCGCCTGGGTTCGAGAAATCCATCGAGCTTGATGATCCCATCGAGCTGCTCGAACCGCTTTCATTCATCCTCGCGCGGCTCTTGAATCAACTCTGCGCGAATCTGCAAGCACACGGGCTGGCGGTGGATAGCTTCCAGCTTCGATTGAAACTGGAAGATAACACCGAGCATCAGCGAGCGATTCGGCTGCCGTTCCCGATGCGCGACAGCAGAGTCTTTTTGAAGCTGCTGTTGCTGGACATCGAATCACATCCGCCGCAACTCGCGATCGTCGCGGCATCGATCACCTGCGAACCAGCGAAGCCTCGATCGATACAAAACGGATTGTTTCAACCGCTCGCGCCCGAGCCGGAAAAGTTAGAGCTGACCCTGGCGCGGCTCACGAGGCTGGTCGGCGAAAGCAACGTCGGCTCGCCTGAGTTGGTGGACACTCATCGGCCGGGAGCTTTTCGAATCAAGCGTTTCATCGTGAAGAGAGAATCTGTGCGAAAAACCCCGAGGGGGAGACGGGGCGAGGGGGCGAGAGGGCGAAGGGGAGACGGGGAGAAGGGGCGAGGGGGAGAAGGGGCGAGGGGGCGAGGGGGAGAAGGGGCGAGGGGGCGAGGGGGAGAGAAAGAGAGGGGGCGAGGGGGAGAGAAAGAGAGGGGCCGTCTCCCCGTCTCCCCCTCTCCCCCTCTCCCACTCGCCCCGTCTTCCCCTCGCCCACTCTCTTCTCTTCTGGGCTTCAGAGTCTTTCGGCCTCCGTTGCGCGCGGAAATAGAAGCGCCGAGCGGCTGGCCAACTCGAATCAAAGCGCAAGCCGGCGCCGGTCGAAGCATACGCGGCAAAGTTTTGCGGCTGGCGGGTCCGTGGCGCACGTCGGGTGACTGGTGGGCTGAAGATGGTTGGGCTCGCGACGAGTGGGATGTGGCTGTTGCTGGTTCTGAAACTTCTCCGGAAAAGGGAACGCTGTATCGAATCTATCGCGACCTGCGGAGCGATGGATGGTTTGTCGAGGGGATCTATGACTGATTGTTAAATGGCCTTAGCGAGCTTTGCGGATCTTGGCGCTCTTTGCGCGAAACGCGGTTCGCGAGAGAACGTTTCGCGCAAAGCCCGCCAGGACTCGCAAAGACGCAAAGAGCAAAGATGCAAAGTTGGTTATGACCGAAGACTACGTTGAACTCCACGCACGATCCGCGTTCAGCTTTTTGGAAGGCGCGTCGCTTCCTGAAGAGTTGATATCCGTGTGCTCGAACCTCGGAGGCAAGGCGATGGCGCTGCTCGACCGCGACGGAGTCTATGGCGCGCCACGGTTTCATATGGCGGCAAAAAAGACCGGCATCAAAGCTCACATCGGCTCAGAAATAACGCTAGCTTTAGAAGACAGCCACGGATTACGCATCACGCGTCACCCATCACGCATCACCACTCTTCCCTTGTTAGTCCAGAACCGCACCGGCTATCAGAACCTCTGCCGCTTGATCACTCTGATGAAACTGCGCGCGCCAAAGCATGCAAAGCCCGGCGAAGTCGCAGCAACCCTCGATGAGTTGGCCGAGCACTCCGAAGGGTTGATTTGTTTGACCGGCGGAGATGATGGACCGCTCGCTCACGCGCTTGGAAACGGCGGCCTGGATGAAGCGAATGCAACGACCAAAAAGCTTATCGGCATATTCGGCCGTAGCAACGTCTACGCCGAGCTTCAACGCCATTTCAATCGCGAAGAAGAATCGCGCAATCAGGCGGCAGTCGAGGTTGCGCGGCGGCTCAGGCTCCCGCTGCTGGCGACTAACGGCGTGTGCTACGCCAGCGCCGCGCGTCGTCAGCTTGCAGACGTGTTGACCTGTGTTCGCAACCACGTGCAACTTGAAACCGCAGGGCGATTGCTCGCTCGAAACTCCGAGCGATTTCTCAAGCCGGCTTCCGCGATGTCAAAGTTGTTTGCCGATTTGCCTGAGGCGATCGCGCACACCCGCGAGCTTTCCTCCCGGCTTGGATTCACGCTTCAAGATCTCGGTTATGAGTTCCCGAAGTATCCCGTCCCGGACAGCGAGACGATGGACTCGTTCCTTCGCAAGCGCACTTATGAGGGCGCGCGATGGCGCTACAACGGCGCTCACGGAATGCCTCCTTACGAACGCGCGATCAAACAGATCGATCGCGAGCTGGCGTTGATTGAGAAGCTCCATCTCGCGGGTTACTTTCTGATCGTCTGGGACATCATCAACTTTTGCCACGATCAGAACATTCTCGTTCAGGGGCGCGGCTCGGCGGCCAACAGCGCCGTGTGTTACTCGCTTGGAATAACCGCCGTCGACCCGGTCGGAATGGAATTGTTGTTCGAGCGCTTTCTTTCCGAAGAGCGCGGCGAATGGCCGGATATCGACCTCGACTTGCCGAGCGGCGATCAACGCGAGCGTGTCATTCAATACGTATATCAGCGCTACGGCACACACGGCGCGGCGATGACCGCAAACGTCATCACCTATCGCGGGCGTTCGGCGGCGCGCGAAGTAGGCAAGGTGATGGGCTTTGATGAAGAGACGACTGCCCGACTTTCAAGTTTGGTGCGCGCTTTTGAATGGCAGGACCCGAATGACACACCCGAGCGCCAGTTCCGCGATGCCGGGCTCGACTTGCACAACCTGCACATCAAGAAATTCTGCGAGCTGTACGTGGCTGTACAAGATCTGCCCCGCCATCTCGGCCAGCACTCGGGCGGAATGGTGATCTGTCAGGGGCAACTCGATTCGGTTGTGCCGCTCGAGCCTGCGGCTATGCCTGGCCGCGTCGTCGTTCAGTGGGACAAAGAAGACTGCGCCGATATGGGCATCATCAAAGTCGATCTGCTGGGGCTCGGGATGATGGCCGCGATTGAAGAATGCCTGACGCTGATAAGCGATCATTACGGCGAGACGGTCGATCTCGCTCATCTTCCGCAGGACGATCCGGCGGTTTACGACGCGCTGTGTAAGGCGGACACGATTGGATTGTTTCAGGTCGAAAGCCGCGCGCAGATGTCTTGTCTACCGCGGCTGCGGCCTCAAAAGTTTTACGACATCGTCGTGCAAGTGGCCATCATTCGGCCTGGCCCGATCGTCGGCAACATGGTTCATCCTTATTTGAATCGGCGGCTCGGCAGAGAAGAAGCTACGTGCTTGCATCCGTCGCTTGAACCGGTGTTGAGGCGCACGCTTGGAGTGCCGCTGTTTCAAGAACAGTTGCTGCGAATCGCGATGATCTGCGCGAACTTCACTGGAGGGGAAGCTGAAGAGTTGCGGCGCGCGATGGGCTTCAAGCGGTCGGAAGCGCGGATGGTCGAGATCGAAATCAAGCTGCGGCGCGGCATGGAACAAAACGGAATCACTGTCGAGACTCAGGACAAGATCGTGCAGGCGATAACATCATTCGCGCTGTATGGATTTCCTGAATCTCACGCGGCGAGCTTCGCGCTGATCGCCTACGCGAGCGCTTATTTGAAATGTCATTACCTGGCCGCGTTCACCGCCGCGTTGCTGAACAATCAGCCGATGGGTTTTTATCAACCGGCCACGTTGATCAAAGACGCGCAGCGGCATGGTCTGAAGATCGAACCCATCGACATCACACGCTCGGATGGGTTGTGCACGTTAGAGACGGGGGATGGGGGTTGGGGGATGGGGGCTGAGATGGGGGTTAGGGGTTGGGGGATGGGGGTTGGTGAGTCGAGTCGGCAAAGCGAGTCATCGGTTCATGAATATCGGATTTCGTACTCACCTAGCCCCCAGCCCCTATCCCCCATCCCCCAACCCCCAGCCCCCGCCATGCGTCTTGGGCTTCTTTACGTAAGGGGCCTTCGAGAAGAATCCGCGCGAGCAATCGTGCGTGAACGCGCGAAGCGGCCTTTCACGGACATCGACGATCTGCACAACCGCGTCCCCGAGCTTCGCAAGAACGAACTGAGAAAGCTCGCCGAAGTCGGCGCGCTGAATTTCATCAAGAGTCAAAGGTCAGAAGTCAGATGTCAGATGTCAGATGTCAGTGGTCGGCCAACCCCCAACCCCCAGCCCCCAACCCCTCCTGTTCACCGGCGCAGCGCGCTGTGGCAAGTGGAACGCGCGGCGCGTGCGGTTGGTCCTCTGCTCAAAGAACAGAAGGATCAGAATCCTGATTCGCCGCTTCCGGCTATGACGATAGAAGAGCGGGTGAACGCGGACTTCCGAGGTACGGGCTTGACGATCGGGCGGCACCCGATGGCTTATCGCCGCGAGGAACTGAACAAGCTCGGGGTCAAGCGAGCGATCGATCTGCGCGAGATACGCAACGGCGTTTGGGTAAGAGTCGCCGGATTGGTGATCGTCCGCCAGCGGCCCGGAACGGCGAAAGGCTTTTTGTTTTTAAGTATGGAAGACGAGACCGGCATCGCTAATATCATCGTCACGCCGGACATCTTCGACCGCAATCGAGTAGTGCTTGTGAATCAGCCGCTGCTTTTGATCGAAGGTCCGTTACAGAATCAAGACAACGTGATTCACGTCAGAGCGCGCCGCATCCAGCCGCTGTCATACGCGATGGCGGCTGCGGCTTCGCATGATTTTCACTAGAAGTAGCGGGGCCAAGACAATCTTCTGCTGCGTCCTGGCTTGTGCTGCCTTTGGTTTATCTGGCCCGCTAGCCCACAACACGCTCGCGGTAATTGTTCGCGTTTTCCGGACCGTGCTAGAATGAATTCTGCCACCTAATCTCAGCGAGACATCTAGTGGTTTTTGATTGGTCTAATGCGGAGGAATTATGCAGAACAGAGCTTACCATGTGGTTTCTAACCCCGATGGCGGGTGGGCTGTCAGGAGAGAAGGGGCCGAGCGGGCATCGAAACGTTTCCAAAGTAAGGAAGACGCCGTAAGATATGCCCGATCGATCTGCCAGGGGGCACGAGTGGATTTGGTCGTGCATCGAAGCGACGGAACAATCAGAGAGAAGAATTCTTACGGCAACGACTCCCATCCACCGCGCGTATAGAATGGCCTCGTCCAAGTAAATCATGCCTCGTCAAGTTGGTTACAACTTCGAGAAGAATGTGTTTATCAACTGCCCTTTCGACGAGGAATACTATCCATTGCTTCGCCCCTTACTCTTCACGGTACTTAGCTTCGGCTTTAATCCAAGGATCGCATTAGAGCGTTCTGACTCGGGAGAGCAGCGAATAAACAAAATCTGCCAGCTAATAAGATCCTCACGATATGCCATTCACGATCTTTCAAGGCTACAGTCCAAAAAGAAGAATGAGTTCTATCGTCTGAACATGGCATTTGAGCTGGGGATAGAATATGGAATTCGCCACTTGTCTCCAATGGGTCGTTTCAGAACGAAGAGATGTTTAATACTCGGTCGGGAGCGATACACCTTCATGAAAGCTCTCTCTGATTTGGCCGGTGTAGACATTAAGAACCATAAGGACGATCCGTTGGTATTGATTCGGGAACTGAGAAACTGGTTCACGGAGACCATTGGATTGAGGCAGGTCGCTAGCCCGACTGTTATCTGGTACAACTTTAACGATTTCATGAAAGATTGTTACGACAAGAGGAAAAGCGAAGGCTTTTCTGATGAAGACGTAACGATGATGCCGGTGCCGGAATTCATAAGCTTTATTAGGGACTGGCTTTCGAGGCGCGCTTGACTATCAACTCAGAACACCTGCTTCTCAAACCTAGGACTCTTGGCCTGTACTAAGCTAAACGTCCCATCAGAAACTGATTCTCTATGGCCGCCGAATTCGACATCGACCGCGTAGCCGCCCGCATCGCCGAGTTACGCCAAAAACTCGAATACCACAATTACCTTTACTACGTTAAGGACGATCCGGAAATCTCGGACGCCGAATACGACCGGATGTTCCGCGAGCTGCTCAAACTCGAAACCGCGCATCCTGAACTCGCGTCGCCCGACTCTCCAACTCAGCGCGTCGGAGGCGAGCCGCTCGAGCGATTCACAAAAGTCCAACACCACGCCCCGATGCTCTCGCTGGCGAATGCGTTCAGCGAAGATGAATTGCGCGCGTTCAACCGGCGAGTGAGTGGCTTGCTCGACCGCGAAGACATCGCTTACGTCACCGAACTGAAGATCGACGGCGTCGCTATGGCGCTGACTTATCAGAACGGGCGCTTTGTCCGCGGCGCGACTCGCGGCAACGGCGTCGTCGGCGAAGACGTGACGGCGAACCTGAAAATGGTCAAGCAGATTCCGCTGAGGCTAAAGGCCGGCGGCGAGCGCATTCCTGAAATGGAAGTGCGCGGCGAAGTCTACTTGCCGCTGTCAGCCTTCAACGCGCTCAACGAAGAACGCGCCGATCAGGGGTTATCGCAATTCGCCAATCCACGCAACGCCGCCGCGGGTGCAATTCGCCAACTGGATCCAAAGGTCTCGAGATCTCGCGCGCTTTCGTTCTTTGGCTATGCGATCGGATACATTGAGTCTGCCGCGCTAAAAACTCAGAAGGAGACTCTGGAGACGCTTCAGGAATGGGGCTTCCCCGTGAACACGAATTATCGCCGGCACGAGTCAATCGAGGGCGTCCTCAAGTTTTGCAAGGGTTGGGAGCCGAAGCGCGAATCGCTCGATTACGAGATCGATGGAGTCGTGGTCAAGGTTGACGATCTCGAAGACCAAAAAGTCCTGGGCACGGTCAGCCGCGATCCGCGTTGGGCGATCGCTTACAAGTTCCCCGGCCAGGTCGCGACGACCCGGCTGAAAGAGATCGGCGTCAACGTCCGCCGCAAAGACATTCGCGTCGGCGACATGGTTGTGGTCAAGCGCGCCGGCGACGTCATACCTCAAGTGGTAGGACCCGTGCTTGAACAACGCACCGGCAAGGAAAAGGTCTTCCACTATCCGGACAAATGCCCGTCGTGTGGACAGCCGGTCGTTCACGAAGAAGGCGAAGCGATGGCCTACTGCGTCAATCGCGATTGTCCCGCTCAGATTTTCGAAGGACTGAATCACTTCGTCAGCCGCGGCGCGATGGACATTCGCGGGCTCGGTCCGTCTACGATATGGAAGCTGCTCGAACTCGGTTTCATTCGCAACGCGGCTGATCTCTACTCGTTGACCGAAGAGCAACTCGCGCAGCTTCCCGGCTTCAAAGAAAAGTCGATTCAGAATCTGCAAGCGGCCATCGAAGAAAGTAAGAAGCGCCCGTTCGAAAATGTCTTGTTCGCGCTGGGGATTCGGCACATCGGCGAAGGCGTAGCCGCTCTTCTCACCACCGCGTTCCACGACATCGATGGCTTGATGAACGCGACCGAAGAAGACATCTCTGGCATCATGGGAATCGGGCCTCGAATCGCGCACAGCGTGTACGAGTATTTCAAAGATCCGCGGAATCGCGATATGGTTGAGAGGCTCCGCGACGCAGGGCTGAAGCTGGAAAAAGAAGAACGCGCCGTCAAGCGCGGGCCGCTGGTGGGCAAGAGCTTCATCATCACCGGCAAGCTCGAAACGATGCCTCGTAGCGCGGCCGAAAAATGGATCGAAGAGCGAGGCGGCGCAGTGCTACCCTCGGTCTCGAAGAAGCTGGACTACCTTGTGGCGGGCGAGGATCCGGGATCAAAGCTGGCCAAGGCGCAGAAACTCGGAGTACAGACAATCACGGAGAAACAGTTATTCGAGATGGGAAGCGAATAATCGGGAGACTCATAATGGATACTTTTCAGGCTAAGGGCAGTTCTTTTGAAATCGATCATCGCAGTGGAGCTATCAACCTGACGATCGACGCCGGAGATAACACAGTGGCATTTTCTCTCTCAGTGGTCGAAGCCTCCCAACTGGTGGCGATCCTTCACAAGCACATCAACGAAGCGGCCGTCGAAAAGCTCCGGACCAGGAATACTTAGCAGTGCTTTGCTTTGCAGATTAAGCATGCAAACCACTAAGGTGGTTGCTATCCGAAACGGGGCTTAGTAGTAATACCAGCTTCTCGCTTCAAAGCGAGCTTCTCGTTCATCCAGACACACCGGCTTGCATCTCTCGACGTGAAGCCGGAACCCATCCAGAAGATTTGCGCAAGTTGGAAGCGCCCTTTCATCCGGGTCGAGTGCTATGGACGGTCGTGACCACTCGGAGCTTTCCCTGTTCAACCCCAGCACCAGCGACGCACAAGACCGCGCGTTAGGGTCGCGGCTGATCACAATCAAAGCAGTCGGCGTGTTCTCTATCGCCCGCCGGAAACGAAACCACCAGCCCAACTGAATGCGGCGAGACTGCAGAGACGGAACATCTCCGAGATCCAACGCTACAAGCCCAAAGCCGCCGCTTTGCAACAACAGATCAGTCGCTTTGATCGCGTGGCCTACGTTTGAGCCACAGCGTATCCAGAGCAGTTGATCGAAATCTGCGCCGACATGCGCAGCCGACGTGGCGTCGAACGTGTCGCTGGCGTCAACCAGAGCGCATACTTCCTGGCGAGTAGTTGACGCGGCCAGCGCGGAGTGAAGCAGGCTGGTGCGTCCGGACGATGCGGGGCCGAGGATTTCAGTGATGGCGCCTCGAGGAAAACCGCTTGCGATGCGATCGACTTCGGGCACGCCGGTGGACATCACTTCGGCCACCGGTTTCTCTTGCAGCTTGAAGACAGAGCCGAAACGATGCGCCAGCTCGGACTCGATTTCTGCTTTTGAAATTGCGAGTTTCACGGCGAACCCTCGCCACCACCCGAAGACCGCAAGCCAAGCGGTGCTCGAAAATCTCTCGAAGATTAGCGAAAATCATTTTGTGCTTGCTGCTGCGCTGATGTCAAGGGCATGCTTGCTTGCGAGGTGGCGTTATGAGCTCAAAAGAAGCCGCGTATCTAAGGCGGGTGAAGGAAGCGCTGGAAGAATACGGGGTCTTGCTCGAATCCGACGCGAAGCTGCCAAGCGTCGCCGGGCTGGTTGCCGGGGAGCCCATACGCGGATCGTGGTGGGGACACCCGATGTCACACACGATCTTTGGAGTCTCGGTGAAACTTTCCGAGGACCCCGACGTGATCGTATCGAAGCTCATTTCAGGAAAAGTGACCTGGGTGCATCGAAGACTGTGGTCCGCACTGATCGCGATCGGCTCCGCACGCGAGTCTTGGCAAAAAGGGCTCACGGAAGAGGCGCGTACTCTTCTCAGCATGGTTTCGAAACAAGGAGAGTTGACGGCCGATCAAGCATTTTGCCGCGCTCACAAAATAAAATCGGCTGGACCAGCCATACGCGAACTCGAGAAGAGACTGCTCGTATACGCTGAAGAAATCCACACCAACTCGGGAGCGCATGCGAAACGTGTGGAGACCTGGGGCCGGTGGTGCGAGAGAGTTGGATTTGTTCTCGACGCGATGTCGCCCGCGCAAGCGAAGAGGAACCTGGAAGACATAGTAGCAACCTTGAACTCGCACTTCGACGCAAATGCCAGGCTGCCGTGGCCAACTGCTCGCGCTTGAAACCCGCCGGGCAGCGAACACAATCTCGTGCACTTGGGTATTTGCCGAATGAGACTGATCGGAATGCAGCTTCGGGCATGTCTATTTGGCGGGTGGTGATGTACCATAACTTCTTCGGGTCGAGCAGTATTGGACCACAAACTATAAAGAGCTTTCGAGGAGAACCAGAGGATGGGTGAGGAGTTTCAAAGCGATCAGGATTTTGCGCTCGGAGTAGGGGACTTCCCGTCCGAACGCGACTACAAGCTGCACTGCCTTCGTCATTCGACTTCGCACATCATGGCTGCCGCGGTCCAGCAGATTTTCCCCGACGTGAAGTTCGGCATCGGACCGCCGATCAAAAACGGCTTCTACTACGACATGATGTTGCCGCGTTCGTTGACGCCCGACGACCTGGAAGAGATCGAACGGCGTATGCGCGAGATCGTAAAGTCAGGACTTCAGTTTGCGCGGGAGAACTGGGACAAGCCGAAAGCGCTCGAGTTCTTCGGCTCGCACGATCAGAACTTTAAGATCGAGCTGATCAACGGGATTCCGGGCGACAGCGTATCGACGTATGCGATAGGCGACTTCACCGATCTGTGTGCGGGTCCGCACGTCAGGCGCACAAGCGAGTGCAAACATTTCAAGCTCACCTCGATCGCCGGCGCTTACTGGCGTGGCAGCGAGAAGAACCCGATGCTTCAGCGCATCTACGGCACGGTGTGGCCGACCAAGGACGAACTCGAGGAGTACCTGCACAACATTGAAGAAGCGAAGCGGCGCGATCATAGAAAAGTTGGCCGCGAGCTCGAACTCTTCATGACGCACGAGTGGGCGCCGGGCGCACCGTTCTGGTTGCCGAAGGGTACGGTCATCTACCACACGCTTCAGGAGACGATCAGGCGGCTGCTCGCGCACAACGGCTACGTCGAGGTCAAGGCGCCGCTGCTTTTCAGCGAGAACCTGTTCAAGACTTCGGGACACTGGGCACACTACAAAGAGAATATGTTCATCGTCCACGAAGACGAGCAAGACTACGCGTTGAAGCCGATGAACTGCCCGGGACACATGCTGATATTCGGGGCGAAGCGGCGCAGTTATCGCGAGCTTCCGTTGAGACTCTCCGAGCATAGCGTGCTTCATCGCAATGAGCGCGCCGGCGTTTTGGCGGGGCTCACCCGCGTGCGCCAGTTCCAGCAGGACGACGCTCATCTGTTCATCACTGAAGATCAGATCGGCGAGGAAGTGAATCGGCTGCTCGCACTGGTCGCCCGAGTGTACAAGGCGTTCGGTATGGGTTATCGCTTTAATCTGAGCGTGCGCGGCGATGATATGTCGAAGTACATGGGCGATCCCGCGGTGTGGGACAGGGCTGAGAAGCTGCTCGCCGAAGCGCTGGAGGAGAATCATCTCGAATACACGGTCGAGAAAGGCGAGGCGAACTTCTACGGCCCGAAGATCGACCAGATGGTCCAGGACTCTTTGAAGCGCGAGCACCAACTCGGCACGATCCAGTTGGACTTCCAGCTTCCGCGCAGCTTCGGGCTGAGTTACGTCAACGAGCACAACGCCGAATCGATCCCGGTGGTGATCCATCGCGCAATCTATGGTTCATTGGAGCGCTTCGTCGGGATCCTGATCGAGCATTACGCCGGAGCCTTTCCGGTGTGGCTTGCGCCGGTGCAGGCCAAGGTGCTGTCGATCTCCGAGAAGACCGCCGACTATGCGCGCGAGGTCTACGAGCGATTGCTCGCTGAAGAGATTCGCGTGGAGTTGGACGTGCGCGACGACAAGATCGGAGCAAAGATTCGCGACGCGCAGCTTGAGAAAGTGCCGTACATGCTCGTCACTGGCGCGAAGGAAGCCGAGTCGCGGGCGGTTGCTGTTCGGTCGCGCGAGAAAGGCGACGAAGGTCCGGCGCCGCTTGACGCGTTCGTCGCGCGGGTAAAGGCAGAAGCAAGCTTTGACTACTAGAGCTTCATTCAATGACCCAGGTTCTCGACCTAGACCCGGAGCACCCTCAACAGGAAGCAATTGAACTTGCAGCGTCGATCATCCGCAACGGTGGGCTGGTTGCCTTTCCTACCGAGACCGTCTACGGGTTGGGCGCGGATGCGATGAACGAGAATGCGGTGCGCAAGATCTTCGAAGCGAAGGGCAGACCTGCCGACAACCCGTGTATCGTTCACGTCGACGGCCGCGACATGCTTGACCGCGTCGCTGGCGGCGTGGGGGTTAAGGCCGAACGTTTGATTCAGAAGTTCTGGCCCGGCCCACTAACTCTGGTGCTCGAGCGAAAGCCGGAAGTCGCGCCCTCGGTCTCGGCGGGCTTGTCGACGGCGGCGGTGAGAATGCCCGGGAACAGGATCGCTCTCGAGCTGATACGCGCCGCGCGCACTCCGATCGCCGCGCCGAGCGCTAACGCATCTGGCACACCGAGCCCAACGACCGCCTCTCACGTACTCGAAGATCTGGGCGGGCGAATCGATCTGATACTCAACGGCGGAACTACGAGCATCGGAATCGAATCAACAGTGCTGGATGTTACTACTGACCCGCCGATGATCTTGCGGCCCGGGTGGATAACGCAAGAGATGTTGAGTGAAGCAATCGGGCCGGTTGAGCGGGCGGCCTCCGCCGAAGAGTTGCGGCGCTCGCCCGGTACGCGTCATCGGCACTACAGCCCTCGCGCTCGACTCATCCTGATCGAGCACGGCTCGCCGGACTTCATCGAACAAGTTTGCAGAGATCGGCTGGAAGAGGGCTCGGTTGGCCTCATCGGTTACACGCGGGTTAACATTACCGATCCGCATCTCAAGACGATCATTCTACAAGAGAGCGCCGCAGACTACGCGCGTCGGATCTATTCGGCGCTTCGCACGCTCGATAAGCAACACGTCGGCGTGATTGTTGTGGAAGGCATCAGTGAGGCGGGGGAGGGCGCGGCAGTGATGGACCGTTTGCGACGCGCGGCTTCAGAGATTGATAGGCATCCTGAAAGTGTATTGCCGAGGGAGTAGAACATGGCAAATTGGCACTGCGCTTTGTGCACCGCAGAACATGATGAGCTGCCGATGGACATAGCATACGCGCGACCTCAGCACTACTTTGAAATCCCGGAAGCCGAGCGCGAGCAGCGCGTTTGGTTCGATCAGGATACGAATGCCGATCTTTGCGTGATCGATGGAACCGCGTTCCTGATTCGATGCTACCTGCCGATTCCGGTCGAAGGAGGCCTGGAGTTCAGACACGGGGTGTGGGTCTTGGTGGACGAATCGGCTTTTCGTAAGTACGTGACAATTGAAGGCGATGGTTCAAGTGAGCTCCCGTTCGAAGGTCGCGTGTCGTCAGAAATACCCGGATATCCCAGCACCTTCCTATTGGACGCCGAAATCCAACTTGGAAAGGCATCGCAGCGCCCGAGAGTTCACGCGAAACCAATCGGGCATCTGCTGGCAAATGAACAAAAGGAGGGCATTTCGATGGCGAGAGTGCACGAGCTTGTCCGAGCCGCCCTTCCGGGGATGTTTGAGTAGGAATAATACCTGGCATGGATATCGACTCCATTCGCTACTGCCTTACATGGCCCGCAACAAGTGGGTGATGCTTGAACGCCTGGATGCGCTCAACGATTCGGAAATCAAACGCCTGATCAAGAACTCTTATGAGATGATCTTTTCGAAGCTAACGAAGAAGGCGCAAGCTGAGCTTGGCGCGAAGTCCGCCGCGACTCGAAAGCGGCCTCAGAAGAAGTAGCTAGTGAGGTGTAACAGATATTTCGCGAGTGACGCTGTGGTATCCGTGCAAATCCGTCGAAAGCATAGACCATCACGGATGAAACGGATTCGACGGATTTGCACGGATTTCTTACCGACGTGACCGCTAGCGAAATTCCCCGTACAAGTCACCAGATCACAGGAGAATGAATGCAAGCACTAAAAAAGCAGAGTCTCCTCGAAGACGGTTTGCAGCTCGTAAGCAATGAACCCGAGCCGCGCGTGGGCCATTCAGAAGTGAAGATCCGCGTCGAAGCAGCGTCAATCTGCGGCACGGATCAGGGCATCTACCAGATCACTTCGAGGCCGGGCATGCGCGATGAGATGCTGACCTACAACGGCGGCGACGTTTCACGCTATCAGCCGATCATCGTCGGTCACGAGTTCTGCGGCGAAGTAGTTGAAGCCGGCGAAGACGTTCATCCGGGTGTTGCTCGAGTCGGCGATTACGCTACCGCCGAGATGCATATCTTCTGCGGGCACTGCCAGCAATGCGCGACCGGCCAGCGGCACATCTGCAAGAACATTCGCGTGAAGGGCGTGCATCTCGACGGCGCGTTTGCCAAATACGTCGTTGTTCCCGCCAGCAATCTTGTCAACCTCGAACGCTTTGGCGGACGCGATGTGATACCGATACGGTTTGGCGCTTTTCTGGACGCGCTTGGCAACGCCGTGCACACAGTGATGGAGGGACGAGTCGAAGGCAAGACCGTTGCGATACTCGGATGCGGCGCGCAAGGGTTGATGTCGACCGCGGTTGCAAGGACGCTGGGCGCCGCGCGAATCTACATCACCGACTTCTCGAACCCTCAGGGCTTCGACGCAAGCCATCTCGCAAAGCGTTTCGAGACTGCTCGTCAGCTTGGAGCGGATTTCTGTTTTGACACGAATGAGACCGCCGCGCCGGGTCAGCAAAGCGAAATGCTACAGCGCGCGCGGGACGAACACGGCGGCGGGGTCGACGTTGTGCTGGAGATGTCAGGCGCCGAAGCCGCTTACAACGACGCGGGCACAATAGTGAAGAACGGCGGGCAGATATTGCTGCTCGGCATCCCGTCGCGGCCGCTGCGCTCTTATGATTTCGGAAAGTACGCCGTGTGGAAAGGCGTGACGATTCGAGGCATCTTCGGGCGGCGGCTATTCGAAACCTGGTACGCTATGCTTGATCTGCTGGCCGCTGAGAAGTCCGGATTGAAGGCGCGGATCGAGAAGATCATCGCTCAGGAGGTGGTCCCACTCTCAGATTTCGAGCGAGGCTTTGAGTTGGTGCGCAATCACGAGGCGGTGAAGCTTTTGCTTGCGCCGTAGCCACCTGCGACGAAGACGGTTGGGCCAAAATCTAATCGCGGTTTGAACCGGAGGAAACATGCCAATATTCAAATACGTATGCGCAGACTGCAATCACACCTTTGAGAAATTCGTGCAGGCGTCTACGGCGCTGGAATGCCCTTCTTGTAAGAGCACAACGTTAGAGAAACAACTGTCGGTTTTTAGCCTCGGCAGCGGCCGGCGCGCGTTCGAACAGAGCCCGGCGCCCGGGCCTTGTGGTAGTTGTGGGGACCCGCGCGGACCGGGCTCCTGCTCTATTAACTAGATCGTGGACACGAAAGCAGAGGGGTGCTGAATGAACCCGAGCGAACTTTACTCAACGCTGAATCGCGAGCTTGAGAGCTTCAAAGAAGCAAAGACTTTCAAATACGAGGTCCCGCTCGAAAGCGAGCAGGGTGGCGACGTGATGGTCGGCGGCCACAAAGTTGTGATGCTCGCTTCCAACAACTACCTCGGGCTCTCTAATCACCCGCGCATCAAAGCCGCCGCGCATCGCGGGCTCGATGAGTGGGGATATGGGATGGCGTCGGTACGGTTCCTTTGTGGAACGGAGCCGATTCACTTCGAGCTCGAACAGCGAATCGCAAAGTTCGTTGGCTGTGAAGCCGCGATCCTTCACTCCTCATGCTTCGCGGCCAACGAAGCTTTCTTCACCGCGCTGCTGGCGAATGATCTCGGGCAGACCGACTACCAGGACGTGATCTACAGCGACCAGCTCAACCACGCGAGCATCATCGACGGCGTTCGCCTTGCCCGCGCGGTCGCCAAGCAAACCGTCTCGCGGTTGTATCGCAACGGCGACGTGAATCATCTGCGCGAGATGCTCGAAGAGGACAGCGGCAAAAACTATCGCATCAAGATCATCGCTACCGACGGCGTGTTCTCGATGGAAGGATTGCTTGCGCCGCTGGCCGAACTTCGCAGTCTGGCGACGGAACACAACGCGCTGCTGTTTGTCGACGAGTCTCATGCGACCGGCGCCTTGGGTAAGACCGGCCGGGGCACCATTGAAGAGCTCGGAGTGTTCGGACACGTGGACGTGGTCACTGGGACATTCGGCAAAGCGTTGGGCGGCGCGTGCGGAGGCTTCATCGCGGGACGCGCGCCGTTGATCGAGTTCCTTCGTCAGAAGTCGCGACCTTACACTTTCTCGAACACGATGCCGCCTTCGGTCGTCGTCGCCTCGATCGAAGCGATAACGATGATCGAGGAAGATCCGTCGATCGTGAACCAGCTTCGCGAGAACACCGCTTATTTCCGCCGTCGCATCGTCGAGCTGGGATTCAAGATCCTCGAGGGACGACACCCGATAGTTCCGGTGATGCTCGGCGAAGCAGCGATCGCTCAAGACATGAGCCAGGAGCTGCTGAAAGAGGGCGTGTACATCAAAGGTCTCTGGTATCCGGTGGTGCCGAAGGGCGAGGCTCGATTGCGAGCGCAGATCTCGGCGGCTCACACGCGCGCGGACCTCGACCGGGCGCTTGGGGCATTTGATAAGGTGGGCCGGCGGCTCGGTGTGATCTGAGGCGCAGAACGGGAGGTGAGAATGCCTTCTTCGGAATCTCAGGACAACGCAGTTCCCTCAACCATCATTGATCCTCGAACGGCGGACGCCCTATACAAACCATTCCCTCCGTTTTCAGACTGGGCGAACTGCTCGGTGGACACCGTCCGTCTTGAGCGTTACTCAACTTCGCTTAACAGGTTGAAGGAAGAGTCGCTGGACACGCTCAAACGGGCGCTTGAGATAGTGAAACGGGCCGCCGCCGTGGACACGGGCGCCATTGAAGGACTCTATCAAACGGACCGTGGCTTTACATTCACGGTCGCTCTTCAAGTGGCACATTGGGAAGCCGCCGTCTCTGAGAAAGGACCCGGGGTGCGCCCGCTCTTTGAATCGCAGCTCAAGGCGTATGACTACGTCCTCGATTTCGCGACGCAGAGGATTCCCGTGGCGGAAGCTTGGATTCGTGAGCTTCACGCGGTGGTATGCGAGTCACAGGATACTTATGCAGTTTACACAGCCATCGGTAAGCAGGACCATCCGCTGCCTAAGGGCGAGTACAAACGCAATCCAAACCATGTATTACAGCGCGACGGTTCGATCCATTCTTGGGCACCGGTTGACCTCACGCCAGCGGAGATGCATAGGTTCTGTGAAGAGCTTCGAAGCGATGCGTTCAGCGCGGCAAACCCTATTCTGCAGGCGGCCTACGCACACTATGCGTTCGTCTCAGTGCATCCGTTCGTCGATGGCAACGGAAGAGTCGCGCGTGCGCTGGCGTCAGTATTCACGTACCGAGCAGAATCAATTCCATTGTTGATTCTAAAGGGGGATGGCGACTACCTGACCGCCTTGGAAGCTGCTGACAACGGCGACATCCAAAGATTCGTGGATTTTATCTCTGAAAAGACGATCGAGACCATTCGACTCACCCAAGATAGCTTCAAAGCGGCAAACGCTCCCAGTTCCGAGGCTGCTTTGAATCAACTCACCGGATTATACATATTAGGAGAAGCCGATACCCGTAGCTTGGCGGATGATATTGCCAACAGACTTTTCAGCCTCTTCAAGGACCTAACAAATGAGAGATTCAATTCTCTTGACTTGCCAACCGTTGTGAGCCTTGGGACGCTTAGTTCGGGGATCGATAGCCCGCATCGGAAGGGGTATCGCGCCTTGGGAAAGAGTGCATCCGGTTTCGTCCTGTCTACAGCAGAGCCATTTGCAGTTGAGGTTCAGCGTTGTTTCCAGGTTGATGTGGCTGTCGACGCCAAAGCAGAAGACTACGTACTTATCCAAAGCCGGAATCCACTCGACACTTTTGCGGCCACGTTATCCGAGTTGACGCCCGAGCCAACGGCAGCGGTGCGCCTGAGACTCTCGATTTGGTGCGACAAGATAATTGCCGAAGCGCTAAACGAGTTATCCACGCGGGCTGCAACCTTAATCAATCCACCGAAGTAAAGAGGGGCTTCCGCGGTTCAAAAAGTTGAATCAACGACGTTAGCTCGCTAATAATCGCGTCTGACTGACTGTTTCGACACAATCACTCACTCTCTCTAGAAACTTCGTCGCCTTTCTTGTCGTTTAATCAAAGTCTATCCGTTCAGATATCAACAAACCGGCTTCTATGCCGGATTTGAAGTGTGCCTCAACAACAGTTCCACTAAAAGGAGTAAAGGATGAAACCCAACTACTCGCGCGGCGTCTTCGCCGCTTTGATTCTTATCACGCTCGCCGCTTCCAGCGCTTTCGGGTTCAAGGAGACCAACAGCAAACGGAAGATCGAGTTCTCAACTGACTCCAAAGAAGCGAAAGACTATGTTGCGCAGATCGTCAACCGGATCGAAACGTTTCAATTCGGCCCCGATTTGAATGCCCTTGCAAAGAAATCGGTCGATGCCGATCCCAACTTTGCGTTTGGTTACTATCTTCTGGGCACCACGGCTGCAACACCGGACGACGTGAAGAAGTACAGCGACAAGGCCGCTGAACTTGCGAAGACCGCTTCGGATGGCGAACGCCGTTACATCGAAGCCGTGTTGCTCACTCGAGCCCAGAAGTCGGCCGAAGCCCTGACAATGTTTCTCGACCTGGCGAAGCAGTACCCCGACGACCGGATGGTCCAGATGCTGCTCGGTCAGGTTTACACGAATCTCGGCAAACTCGACGAAGCAAAGACGTCGTTTGAGAGGGCAATCAAGCTCGACGGCACCACGCCGCGCGCCTACACATTTCTGGGGAACACCGAATTGCTGAAGGGCAACTACTCGAAGGCCCGTGAACTTTTCAACACGTCGCTGGCTAAGCAGGTGAAAGGCAGCGCGCCGTTCGGCCCAAACTACGGGCTCGCGTTCGCGGACATTTATCAAGGCGACATAAAGTCAGCGGTCAAGACGCTGGAGGCTTACGCGGCTGACTACCAGACCTCGACACAGCAGCAGAACTTCCCGGCGGTGTTCATCTGGAATTCAATCGCGCGGTTGCACCTCGAGTACGGCAAGGCCGAGGACGCGATGAAGGCTTACGAGAAAGGTTATGCGACGATCCCGGGCAGCAACCTCGACGAGACGCAGAAGAAGATCTGGCTGGGGCGGCTTTATCACGGCAAGGCCCGAACGCTCGCGAAGATGGGCAAGCGCGAGGAAGCCTGGAAAGAAGCCGAAGTCATAAAGAAGATGATCGAAGACGGCGGCAAGGAAGGCGAGCAGTTCTGGCCGTCGTACCATTATCTGGCCGGTTACTTGAAGCTCGAAGCAGGTGACTTTGCCAAAGCGGTCGACGAGCTGAAGCAGACTGACCTGACCGATCCGTTTCACAAGCTGCTGCTGGCGCGTGCGTATGAGAAGAGCGGCGACGGCGCGAGTGCTCAGAAGCTGTACAAGGAGATCACCGAATTCAACCAGCTCACGTTGGAACGGGCGCTCGCGTATCCGGAGGCTAAGAAGAAACTCAAGGCCTAATTCGGAGGATGAGTGAGATGATACTCTCCGAGGGCGGCCCATGAGCCGCCCTCCGCTTTCAATGATAGTGAGTGTCTTGTGGAAGCCTCACCCACGGCGGCGTTGGGTCGTTCAATCCCTGGGCTGAGCATCCACACCGCAGTTTCGCCGGAGAGGTTAACTGCGGAACACTCGGTAGTTTGGCATGCTCGTGGTCGGGAAGGGTGGCTTGCCCCCGCTCCGATTGACAAGGGCCAAGAACAACAGCGGGGGCAAGCCACCCTTCCCGACCACGAGCATGCTACTCGGTTCTGTTGTTTATTCTTCTAAGTCTTTCGATTTCCAATCACCGGGAATCAAAAGCGCCGTCGCGCGGACTTGCCGCCGCAGTCAAAAAGGGGCCGCCCCTGCAACGTCATTAGCGACATTTGAAAACGCACACCTCCCCGCGTAGACTGTCGATATTCTTCGTGAAGAGACTTCTGAGCACAGTATCATTGATCGCCATCATTGCTGTCGCGTTTCCGCCGGCGATGCGAGGGCAGTCCTTCAAGGTGCCGTTCTCGCAGTTCTCACTTGAGAACGGCCTGCGAGTAGTGCTGTCCGAAGATCACTCGGCGCCCGTTGTCGCCGTCGCGGTCTACTACGACGTCGGCTCGCGAAACGAGGTGAAGGGCCGTACCGGGTTCGCTCATCTTTTTGAGCACATGATGTTTCAAGGCTCCGAGAACGTCCGAAAAGCTGCGCACTTCAAATACATTGAAGGCAACGGCGGTGTGATGAACGCTGCTACGCATGCCGACTTCACCAACTACTACGCGTTCCTCCCTTCGAATCAACTTGAGCTCGCATTGTGGCTCGAGAGCGATCGCATGCGCTCTTTGAAGATCACCGCCGCAAACCTGAAGAATCAGAAGGACGCGGTCAAGGAAGAGAAGCGCCTGAGTTATGACAACCAGGCATACTGGCCCGCCTTGTTGAAGATGGACGAGATGGTGTTCCGCAACTGGGCCAACGCTCACCCGACGATAGGCTCGATGAAAGACCTCGACGCCGCAACCGTCGCCGACGTTAGCAAGTTCTTCGCGACTTATTACGCTCCAAACAACGCCGTGCTTGCAATCGCGGGCGACATCAACAGCGCCGAGGCAGAGGCCTTGGTCCGCAAATATTTCAACTCGATTCCGCGACACAAACCGCCACCCCCGGTAAACGTCTCGGAGCCGTTCGAAGTGGCCGCGCGCACAGCCGTGATCGATGATCCGCATGCTCAAATGCCGGCGGTCTCGATTGCGTGGAAAGTGCCGACTCGACGTTCGCCGGACTTCTACGCGATTGGACTGCTCAAATCCATCCTGTGCGACGGGCAAAGCGGGCGACTCTACCAGAAGCTCGTGAAAGAGCGGGCCGTCTCTCTTGAAGTGCAGGGAACGTTGGAACCGCGCCGCGGGCCTGGGCAGGTTGCGGTGTTTACAATCCACAAACCGGACATAAGAGGTGAAGACGTCCGGGCGATCGTCGAGGCTGAGATCGAGCGGATCAAGACTGAAGGAGTAACCACTGACGAACTGACCAAAGTAAAGAATCAGTACAGACTGGATCGATTCCAAAGCGGATCCGAAGGAGAATACTCGAGCCTCCAGACGGCGCTCGGCCGGGCGCTCGCTCTTGCCGAGTTCGCGATGTTTGATGGAGATCCCTCGCTGATCAACACTGAGATAGACCGCTACCTTGCTGTCACCGCCGAGCAAATACGCGATGTGGCGCGCCGGTACTTGGTGCCGGCAAACACTGCGGTGCTCAACATTCGCGCAGTGAGTGGTCAGGCTCAGCCTGCCGCGCCTCAAACCAAGACGCCGTGATCAATCAACACCAAATCAGCCAATGCAGATGACACGAGTCAAGACCAGATTGTTCGCGCTGCTATCGCTCGTCGTGCTGCTTGAATTCCCGAGCACTTCGGCCGTCACGGGGTGGCCCCAGAAAGAACGCCACTCGAAGCAAGCCGAACTCTGGCGCAAGCAGCCCCCGAAAGCTGACGCTCCACGGCCTTTCACGCTGCCGGCGGTGCGTGAAAGCAGGTTCGATAGCGGCCTGACAGTTCTCTTCATCGAAGACCACAGGTCACCCATCGTCACGATTCTCGTAGGTATTCCGCTGGCGATAGCGCCCTCCGGAGACATCGCCGAGATGACAGCTCAGACGGCGCTTGCGGAGGCGACGGCTGAGCTCATCACTGAAGGCGCGGGGTCCCGAACCAGCGAACAAGTGGCTCGCGAAGTCGAGACGCTTGGCGGACGCCTCTCATCTTCAGCGAACGACGACTACGCGGAAGTGGCAGTGTCAGTCGTGGCTGAGAACGCCGAGCGAATGATGGATTTGCTGGGAGAGGTGCTGCTGCGTCCGGCGTTTCCCGAAAGCGAGGTGACGCTCTACAAGCGCAATCGAATTCAGACCGTAGCCGTCGAGCGGCAAGACCCCGCGTTTCTGGCCGGCGAGCAGTTTGATCGAATAGTCTTCGGCTCACACCCCTACTCGATATCCGCTCCGACGCCTGCGTCGATTGACGCGCTTGATCGAGAGAAGCTCGCACAGTTTTACCGTTCCAAGTTCGGGCCGGACGGCTCGGTCGTGATAATCGTTGGCGACTTCGACTCGAGTAGGATGGAAACGAAAGCGCGGGAGATGCTTAGTGGGTGGAGCGCTCCTCGAAAGCAACCAACAACCGGACAATCCATTGTCTTTCCACCGGCGACCTACAGGCGCGTCTATCTGGTTAACAGACCGGGCTCCGAGCAAGCCGATTTTCGAATCGGCACGTTGGCAGTCAAGCGCTCGCATCCGGATTACTTCCCGCTCATGGTTGCCAACGCCGTTTTGGGTGCCGGCACTGGCTCGCGGCTCTTTCTGAACATCCGCGAACAGAAAGGCTACGCTTACGATGTGTATAGCTCGGTTGACTCGCTTCGCGAGGCTGGAACTTTCTTGGGGGGAGCTGAGACTCGCAACGAGGTGACTGCTCGGGCCATAAGAGAGATGCTCGCCGAGTTTGCTCGCCTGGCCACGGTTAAAGTCGGGCCACGCGAGTTGCAAGGCGCCAAGAACTACTTGACCGGGCTATTTTCGCTCTCGCTCTCGACCCAAGGCGGCGTCGCCGAGCGGATATTGCAGACCTACATGTTCGACCTGGGACGCGACTACCTGGAGGCTTATCGTTCGCGCATCGAGGCGGTGACCGCCGAACAGGTTCGGGAGGCCGCCTGGAAATACATCCGAAGCGACCGTACGGCGATTGTAGTTGTGGGCGACGCATCGAAACTAGCGAGGGATCTCAGGACGTTCGGTCCAGTAGAGGTGCTCGATATCGAAGGAAAGGTTGTGAAACAGTCAGCGCCGTGAGGGGTAGAGCCTTGTAGCCTCTTTGATGAGTGGCGGAGGGGACAGGATTCGAACCTGCAAGGGCTTTCGCCCGGCGGTTTTCAAGACCGCTTCCTTACCATTAGGATACCCCTCCTCCGAAAGCCGATGAAAGAGTATAGGCGACCGCCGACGCTCATTCAAGATTCGACGCCAAGCCGCGAGCGAAGGGAAATCTTCTGACTAGCTGCAAAAAATCTTTGTTGTCGTTCGGTTCAAGGGTCAACCGCGTATTGGTTTCGCGGATCAGGGACCGTCACCAAAAATAACGGGAAGAGGAAACTCGGGCGAGTGTCCCCTTCCCGTTTTCTGCGTCCCTTCAATGGTTGTGTCCCTCAACCAGAGAAGAAGAGGAGGTTATTTGACAGCCACAATCCAAATTCCCTCATGGTTGCCGAGTTGCGCGCCACTATATCAAAGCTGCCTCGGTGTGAGAATCAGGGTCACTGGAAAAGCAAAGAAAAGTACTCCAGTTCCCGACGCTTGAACTTCGGTTTCTATCGTCATCTTAAGTGTTGTCCTGTATTAGATTAATAGGCATTCTGGTCGACCGAACGGAAGGATCCCTGGCGCGATTCAAGCTCGTTGCTGAACAATCGTACCTGAGCCGGCTGTTCAGCGGCTCGTTAACACTCGTCCGGCATTTCGCGTCTTACACACCGGACAAAGGTAAGGATGTACAAGATTGAGAGTAACGGCCTACTCCTTGTGGCAAGACAAACTCAGCCGGCGGCTCGCGCTCGCGTGACTGAAACGTCCGAAGAAGCCTTGCTGGTGAAGGCTGTGCGTCACGGTGAGCAAGAGGCGTTCGCCAAGCTGTATGGCCTCTATGCGCCGATGGTGCACGGGATACTTCTGTCTCGCGTGCCGTGGGGTGAGGTCGACGATCTTGTGCAAGATGTCTTCCTCGTGGCTCTCAAGAAGCTCAACACACTGCGCAATGACCCTGCATTCGGAGCGTGGCTTGCGATGATCGCGCGCAACCGTGCGATGGATTTCCACCGGCGTAAGCGTGACACCGAAGTGCTGAGCGACGACCTCGCGACGCAAGGCAGCTCCGAAGCCGACCGCGAAGCCGCTAACGTACTCGATGTGATCTGCGGGCTGCCGGAAGCGTATCGCGAGACTCTGGTCTTGAGACTGGTGGAAGGAATGACCGGCTCCGAGATCGCGGACCGCACCGGTCTCACGCATGCCTCTGTCCGTGTGAATCTGCACCGCGGCATGAAGCTGCTCCGCGAGAAGTTGGGAATGGAGGCGCGATCATGAACGACGATTATCTGTGGGACCGATCAGGCGAACCCGATCCGGAAGTTGAACGGCTCGAACGCGTGCTCGGCAAGTATCGGCATCAAGCCAGGCCGCTCAGTCCGGCGCTCGATTCGCGTTTGTCCGAGCGGCGCGGTGGATGGATCAGGCTTGTTGCTGTCGCCGCAGCGATTCTGATTGTCCTGGCCGGGCTCTGGGTTTTCAAAGTGCAGAACAAGAGCGTGACGACACCGATCAAGTCGGCCAACACCGAGAAACCTGCGGACAAGAATCAAGCGGTAGTACCACCGGCTAAAGAAACTGAGAAAGTTTCCACCGTAGCAATCGCTCCCAAGGCTCCTCGCAAGGCTAATCGCAAAGCGTTGCCGGAGACGCTCGCCGACAGGTTGCCGTACGGCGATTCAGATTTGGTTGCCGAACGCCAGGCGATGATCAATCCGTTCATAGACGTCGAAACAGCTCGTCACATCGAGCGCGCTCAGTTGCTGCTGCGAGCCTTTAGAAACACTCGCGAATCGAGCGCGCAGTCCGCTCCCGATCTTTCTTACGAGAAGCGGCGTTCACGGGGGTTGCTTTACAAAAACATCCTTCTGCGCCGAGACGCGGAAGCGAAGGGCAATATGCCCGTCGAAGAGTTGCTGGGCAGCCTCGAGCCGTTCTTGCTGGACATCGCAAATCTGCCGGACAGACCTTCTAACGACGACCTGCTCTCGATCAAAGAGCGAATGCACAAGAAAGAGATTGTCTCTGCACTGCAGGTTTATTCGGCGCCAACTTTGAGCCAGATTTTTTGAAGAAAGTCGGACAACTTTCTTCATCGTCATAGGTCCTACAGGTCCGACAGGTCCTATATTAGGAGAGAAAATGATTCGCACTATTACCGTTTTAAATCGATTCCGAGTGAGACCATCTCGCTTGGTTCCACTTCTGGTCATCGCTCTGAGCGTGAGCAGTCTGCTCGTGCTGCCACGTAGCAGCAGCGCCGCTCGCTACGCGCAGGAACTTGAGAAGCTCAACAGGCTCGTGCAAACGTCGGGCGGGTCCGATGCGGAAATAAAGATCTTCCGCGAAGGCCGGGACCTTATCGGCGACGAAGCGTGGGAGAAAGCGGCGACGAAGTTCCGCGAGTACATCGGCAAGTATCCGAAGGGTAAAGATACGGACGCCGCGCTCTACTGGCTCGCGTTCGCGCTAAAGAAGCAAGAGAAGTATCAAGAAGCAGACCGAACGCTGGAGCAGCTGGTCAGCGACTACCCGAGATCGAAATGGAAAGACGACGCAAGCGCGATGCGCATCGAGCTCGCGTCAGCGCTCCCCAATCGGAAGCCTGTCGGCGATCTCGACAGCTACGACGAAGAGACCAAGATCGTCGCGCTGCAAAGCCTCTTTCAGGGTAACCCTGAGCGAGGGGCGGCCATTGCTGCCGACCTCCTGAAGCGCGACTCCAAAGCGAGCAAGCGCGTCAAAGAGGCAGCCATCAGCCTTCTGGGGCAACATCACAGCAAAGTCACCACGGATTTGCTGCGGGAAATCATTCGCAACGAGGTAGACGCTCAACTCCGCAAGACTGCGATCTTCTGGATAGGACAGACTAACGACGAGAGCATTCTCGACCTACTGAAAGATTTGGCGACGACCTCTACTGAAAACGAAGTGAACAAAGCGGCGGTATTCGCGATATCACAGCACGGCAGCCCCCGAGCGGGCGCGCTGTTGAGCGAACTGGCGCGCAGCGCAACCTCACGCAAGGTGCGCGAGGAAGCAATCTTCTGGCTCGGCCAGCGCCAGGGCGACGCAATAGACGCCGAGCTGATCAAGATTTTTGATTCCGATCCAGACGCCCAGATTCGAAAGAAGGTCGTGTTCGCGCTCTCGCAGCGAGGCACGACGCAAGCCCGAACCAAGCTGAGCGAGATCGCGCGGTCGGGGGCAGATCCGGAAGTGCGCAAGGAGGCGATCTTCTGGCTCGGCCAACGTGGCGATGAACAGAGCGCTGACGAGTTGATGAAGATCTACGATGCCGACACAAGCGTTGAGATTCGAAAGAGGGTGATCTTCTCAATGTCGCAGATGAACAACGCGCGGGCCAAGGCGAAGATCTTCGACATCGCACGCAACGGAGACAATCCCGCGGTTCGCAGCGAGGCTGTGTTTTGGATCGGGCAGACCGGCGGAGAACAAGGTGTCGATTTGCTGATTCAGTTGTACGACTCTGAAAAGAGCGACGAGGTGAAAAAGAAACTTGTCTTTGCGCTCGCACAAACCGGCAAGAAGCGCGTCTTGCAAAAGCTGATGGACATAGCGAAGCGAGACCCGTCGCTTCAGGCGCGCAAGGAAGCGATTTTCTGGCTCGGGCAGAGCAAAGATCCCGAGGCGGCAAAGTTTCTAGAAGAGATTCTGAAGTGAGTCGTGGTTTCTCGTTCCTGGTTTGTGGTTTCTGGTTTATGCCGTGTTGACAGCGAAAACCGGAAACCAGAAACCAGAAATTAGAAACAGCAAAACCGTCAGTTTTGTCAGACATCAAAGGAGTCACCGACATGTTCAAGACGATTTGCAGGCTCGCATTGTTGGCCGTAGTAGTGCTGATGGCTTCCGCTAACTCGCGCGCTCAACGCGAAGGCTTCATACCGGTAGAGGGAACAAACCTGAGATCGAAGCTCGACCTCGCAGTCAGGCAAGGCCGCGCCAAACAGACTCGTTTCTGGACGGCGTACTCGTTTGACGTAAGACCCGGCGTCGCCGTCGACGTTGAGTGGCACTCGGACGGAAACACAACCATCGTCAGCGGGACAAGCATCTCGGTGGGCTCGAAGATCGAGACTCGCAACCTCGGCGTCTTCGTGTTGCACGAACCAAGCGACGGTTCGACAGCCCGAGTTGAAATCTACAACCTCGACCGCCGGCGTGAGTACAGCGGGTATCCGGTTTACTGGCTCGGTCGCGCAGCGAACGAAGAGAGCTTGACCTATCTGAAGGGCATCGTTGAATCGAATCAGACCGGCGATGCGCCCAAGCATTCGATCGTTGCGATTGGGCTACATGATGATCCGCGCGTAGGCGTCATGCTCGAAGACTTCGTTCGAAATTCCAAAGTCGACAAAGTGCGCACGACCGCGGTTTTCTGGCTCGGTCAGGTTCCAGGGCATAATCCGTTTCTGGTTGACCTTGTTCGCAACGAACAGGAGAGCGCCTCGCTTCGCAAAGAAGCAGCGTTCGCGATTGGAATCAGCAGAGAGCCCGGTGCGATGGCGGCTCTCGAAGGATTATACCCGGCAGTCACCAACCGAGAGGTCAAGAAGCAAATAATCTTCGCCGCCTCGATCAACAACAGCGACGCGCCGGCCGCAACCAGAAACGATGACGACGGGATCAACTTCTTAATCAAGGTGGCGGAGAGCGACCCCGACCGAGAGCTTAGAAAGCAAGCGCTGTTCTGGCTCGGGCAAAGAGCAGGCAAACGCAGCCTCGAGGTGCTGGGCAACGTTGTCGAGAAATCCGACGACGACACCGAAGTGCAAAAACAAGCGGTGTTCGCCATCAGCCAGCGCGCGAAGGACGAAGCAATACCTCTTCTGATCAAAATCGCCAGGACTCATCCCAAACCCGCGGTGCGCAAGCAAGCGATGTTTTGGCTGGGCCAGACCGGCGATGACCGCGCTCTGGAGTTTTTCAAAGAGATACTGTCGAAGTGAGTGCCGGTGGGGATCTCGCGGAGGTTGAAGATCGGGGACATTGAAAATTGAAAAATGAAAAATGCAAATTGAAAATTTGCAGCCGCTCCTCCAAGTGTCCGGTGCCAATTTGCAATTTCAAATTTCAATTCTTCGCTTTTCGGCTGAAACCTTTTGCCGCCGAGCCGCACTAACAAGCGTCGTTGCTTTAGCCATCGCTTTCGTCTCGACCTGACTCATTGGGGAGAAACTATGAAACGATTCAACCAGCCCCTGCTTAGACTGGAAGGCATCACCAAAGTTTTTCTCACCGACGAGGCGGAAACGCACGCGCTGTCGGGTATTCATCTCGAGATCGACAAAGGCGAGTTCGTTTCGATCGCCGGGCCATCGGGCTGTGGCAAGTCAACCCTTTTGGCCATCCTCGGACTGCTCGATTCGGCAACCGGGGGGACTTACATGCTCTCCGGCAAGGCGGTTTCCGATCTGCCTCCGGCCGAGCGCGCTCAGATACGCAATCGCGAGGTCGGCTTTGTGTTTCAGAGCTTCAACCTGATCGGCGATCTGACCGTGTTCGAGAACGTGGAACTCCCGCTTACCTACCGCGGCGTCAAAGCATCCGAACGCCGCGAGCGAGTGCGAGACGCGCTCGAGCGAGTGGGCATGGCGCATCGCGAGCGGCATCTGCCGAGCCAGTTGTCCGGCGGGCAGCAGCAACGAGTCGCAGTCGCGCGCGCGGTCGCGGGTGAACCGCTGATCGTGCTCGCCGATGAGCCGACTGGGAATCTCGATTCGGCGCACGGCGAAGCAGTGATGGAACTCCTGGGCGAGCTTCACTGCGCGGGCGCAACGATATGCATGGTGACTCACGACCCGCGCTACGCCTCTTATGCGGATCGGTTGATTCATCTGTTTGATGGACAAGTCGTGGAAGAAAAGAGCAAGGCGGCGTGATTGCTGCTTGGGGCTCAACATTGGCTCGGGCAGGTCGTCGGGAATTCGCGCAACGCTGCTTCCAGGCGCGTAATAAACACGACCCTATGTTTCCTTGAGGTACAGTGAGCGTACCTGACACAAAGGCACGAAGACGCAATCGCCTCCTGTTGTCTTCGTGCCTTTGTAATTTTGTGCTCAAGATACACGCTGTATAGTGCCTTTCCATTCCCGCTACTTTGTTCCCGGAACACCGTTACCAATGGACGGATTAGGCCGGGCCTGCGGCGCGTGTTCGCTCAAACTTGCAAACAAACGCCGGTTTCACCCACGATCGGTGAATTCGATTCGCTGGCATAGCTATCGCATAGAACTTGATCGGTGTGCCTCCCCGCAACCCGCGACCTAGATCCTTGAGATGAACCAGCGAGGTTTCGTGAAGGCCAACGTGAATCCCACTGGCCGTCCTTTTGGATTAGCCTGCATGATGAACAAGGAGATGGGCAATGGCAGTTCTTCGGCGCGTCAAGACACTAGCAGTCATAGTCATTACCTTGCTTAGCGCTCACTGGTTGACGCCTGACGTTCAGCGCAAGTCACCAGTTGCAGAGACTTCGGGAAGCAAGGAGGAAAGGCGGAACATCGGCGCAGCCGACGTCGCTCGGGATGCGGCGAGGCGGCGCGCGGCGAACGCACTAGACAAACTGCCGTTGCACTTTGAAGAGACTCAGGGACGCGCAGCAAATGGCTCGCGGTTCATAGCGCGCGCCGCCGGCCTCGACTTCAGCATTACGCCGACCGAAGCTGTGATGCATCTGCGCGCCAAGGAAAAAAGCGCGGCGCCCTTTCGACGCGCGACGCCTACACGCATTGACGGCCTGCTGGAGGCGGAGGCTGCACCCGCCTCGGCGACGCGGCGCCGAACCTCACTGCGTATGCAGATTGTCGGCGCCAACCGGCGCGCTCGTGTTATTGGCGAGAATCAACTGACCTCGCGCACGAATTACTTCGTTGGCAACAACCCGCGACTATGGCGGACAGGCGTTCCTAATTATGGGCGAGTCCGAGTCGAACAGATCTATCGCGGCGTCGATGTGGTTTACTACGGCTCGGGCCGGCAGCTTGAGTATGACTTCAATGTGGCTCCGGGAGCAGCTTACAAGGTGATCCGCTTGCGCTTTAGCGGCGCGCAACGAATGGCAATTGATAAATCGGGCGACCTGATGATTGATACGCCGGGGGGCCAGATTCGCCAACACGGGCCGGTTGCGTATCAACTCATCGATAACTCGCGAAAAGAAACCCCTGCTCGTTACGTTGTCTGCGGCAAACGCGAAGTGCGAGTTCATGTTGACCAGTATGATGAACGTCTGCCCCTTGTCATCGACCCCGTGCTGAGCTACTCGACCTATTTTGGCGGGAACGGTGATGATAGGGTTTCCGGCTTAGCAGTGGATAGATCTGGAAGCGTCTACATCACCGGCACAACCTGGTCGTCGGACCTGCCGTTGAAGGCTGGCGTTCAGCCGGTGCATATCCCCCCGTTTGCCGACGTGTTCGTCGCCAAGCTGAATGCTTCGGGCGCCGAGCTAGTCTATTCCACTTATCTGGGCGGCAGTATAGGGGATGAGGGCAGCGCCATTGCGGTGGACGGGGCAGGCAATGCCTACGTGACTGGAAATACTGCCTCGAGAGATTTCCCTATTACTGCCGGAGCATTCCAATCTTCACTTGCAGGTGGCAGGAATTTCGATGCGTTCGTCGTCAAGCTGAGCCCCGACGGTGGCGCCTTGAGTTATTCCACGTATCTCGGGGGTGAGCAGCCGATGTTCGATGCCTATGATTATGGCAATAGTATCGCGGTCGACACCTTTGGCAACGCTTACGTCGTTGGGCGGACCCAGTCAACCGATTTTCCTACGACGCCCAGCGTTGTGCAGCGCGCGCTCAATACTTCGCAGAATGCGTTTGTGACAAAGTTGAATGCGACCGGCTCTGGGCTGCTGTACTCAACGTACTTGGGCGGATCTAGGTACGAAGAGGCGCTTGGCATCGCGCTCGATGCGGCCGGAAATGCTTACGTCACGGGCTACACGTCATCGCCCGACTTTCCGGTCACCGCTGGCGCAATGCAATCAGAACTCGGCCGCGATTCAACCGGTTCCTCTTCCTCTGGTGATGCGTTTATCACCAAGCTCAATGCGGAAGGCACGGCATTGGTCTACTCGACTTATCTCGGCGGCGGTTCGCTCGACCGAAGCAACGCGATTGCTGTCGACGCGTCGGGCGGCGCCTATGTCGCGGGTATGACTGAGTCATTTGACTTCCCAACGACTGTCAGCGCCTTGAAGCGTGAATTCGGTGGTGGTTTTTACAAGAGTGGCAATAGCGGGCGGCAGTGGCAAGCCAGCAACGCCGGCCTGGCGACTCCGACGGCTAACGCGCTCGCCGTTGATCCGAAGGTTTCCGGCCACCTCTATCTTGCGACCGACGACGGGTTGTATTCGAGCACGGACGGCGGCGATGGTTGGAGGCAAGCGAGCAATGTTTTGATCAGCCAGCTTGTCATTGACTCGATCAATCCGGCAACACTGTATGGGAGCAGCGGTGCGGGTATCGTGAAAAGTATCGATGGTGGTGTGACGTGGGCAGCGGTCGATAACGGCCTGCCGCCGGTTTTTAGTGTAAATCAGCTTTTGATTGACCCCCTCCATCCCGCAAACCTTTATGTCACCGGTCTGGGGTTCTTTCCTGCTGATCAATCGGCTGCGAATGCACCTGGACGCCGGGCCTCGCGGTCATTTCAAGCACCGCCACCGCCGACTCCACACTATTTTTTCAAGAGCACGGACGCAGGTGCGACATGGGAGGAAATCCGTTCTCTGTTTGTCTTCCAGCAACCGGCCACACTGGCGATAGATCCGCGAGATCCTTCCAGGCTGTTTGTCAATTCGGCCGGATCCCTTTATCGAACCCAGGATGGCGGCGTGACATGGGCGCTGATGAACAACCGCGCGTTATACGAGCCGCTCGTCGTCGACCCTAAAACTCCCGGCACGCTGTATGGCGGCGGCTTCGGCGTGGCGAAGAGCACAGATGACGGTCGCACATGGGTAGACAACAGGAACGGCTTGCCAGAACATCTGGGCCTGCTGAGTCTGTACGTTGTGCCGACAACGCCGACGACGCTCTACGCTGGCACGAGGGATGGCATTTTCAGAAGCACGGACGCTGGCGCCAACTGGCAGGTAAGCGACATCGCCGGTGACATTGCTTTCGTTGGCTTCGACGTGCTGAACACGTCGACGATCTACACCGGCGTTAACGATCCTGGAGATGCGTTCGTGGCAAAACTGAACGCTTCGGGATCAGCCTTGTTGTATGCCACGTATTTAGGAGGCCAGAGTTTCGATGAGGCTCACAGCATCGCTACCGATAACGCTGGCAACGCATATGTGACGGGGCTGACCTTTTCAAGCAGCTTCCCGATCCACAATGCGCTACAGGCCACTAAACCTCAATCCACCTTAGAGTATGTTCCCGGCTCCGTCGTCGCTTTTCTTACGAAGCTAAACGTGACGGGCAGTGAACTGCTTTACTCGACATATCTCGGCGGCAACGACTACACGAATGCGCAAACTGTCAGCGTGAGCCGAGCAGGCGACGTGTTCGTCACCGGACAAACGGCGGCGGCGGATTTTCCGATCAAGGGCGCCCTGCAACCGGCGGTCGCCGGCCAATTGGACGCTTTCATCCTCAAGTTCGCTGCGCCAAGAGTGACCGACTCCGTCCTTAGCGGGAAAAACCTGATCGTAAACGGCGGAGGCTTTGATGAGGGCGCCACCATTCTGCTCAACGGTGAAGCACAGAGCACAAAGAGTAACGCGGCTAATCCGTCTACTGTGTTGATAGCAAAGAAGGCAGGGAAGCGGATTGCGCCCGGCCAGAGTGTTACCATTCAGGTGCGCAATGGCGACGGCGCCCTAAGCAATGAGTTCGGGTTCACGCGCAGCCTTGAATGAACGCGGAACAGGGCCGCTTAGCCACCATAAGCGATGGGAGATCAATTCGTACTCGGACGTTTGTCGCTGATGCCTAAAGCTTTCATCCGGCGATAGAGGTGTGAGCGGTCGATGCCCAGAGCTTCCGCTGTTCGCGTGACGTTGCCGTCACATTCCCCAAGCTTGCGAAGAATGTAGTTGCGCTCGTAAGCCTCGCGCCCTTCGCGATACGAAGTGAAGTTGTAGCGAGACGGCGTCTGCACTCCCTCCGGTGTTCCGAGCGGAGGCAAATCCTCCGCGCCGATTCGCTCCTTAGCCGCCATTATCACAACGCGCTCGATGGTGTTTCGCAGCTCGCGCACGTTGCCCGGCCAGTCGTACTCGCCGAGCCGGTTGTGCCCGTCCTCGGTGAAAGACTTCGGGGCGCGGTTGTACTCGGCGGAGTATTTTAGATTGAAGTAGTCCGCAAGCAGCGGAATGTCTTCGCGGCGGTCGCGCAGCGGAGGCACTTCGAAGGGAATGACGTTCAGGCGATAAAAGAGGTCCGGACGAAACGCGCCGCGCTCAATCTCTTCGTCCAGCCGCTTGTTGGTCGCGGCGATGATCCTCACATCGACTTGAAGCGGAGTGTTGGAACCCAGAGGCTCGAACCGCTGCTCCTCGAGAACTCGCAGCACCTTGGATTGGACCTTCAAGCTCATGTCGCCGACTTCGTCGAGTAACAACGTGCCGCCGTCGGCTTGTTCGAACTTGCCTCGCTTCGCTTGAGTCGCGCCGGTGAACGCGCCTTTTGTGTGACCGAACAGCTCTGACTCGATAAGCTCCTCCGGGATGGCTGCACAGTTGAGCTCCACAAAAGGGAACGTGGCGCGCCTGGAATGATGATGGATCGCGCGCGCGGCCAGCTCCTTGCCGGTGCCTGATTCGCCATAGATCAAAATCCGACCGTTGGTCGGCGCGGCCACGGCGATCTGCTGCCGAAGCGCACGGATGGGCACGCTCTCACCGATCATCGCGTTGTCATCGTCGAGTTGCTCACGCAGCCTTAGATTGTCCGCTTCGAGCTGACGCTGGCGGAGCGCGTTTCGAACGGCAAGCACGGTGCGATCTATTTGAAGCGGCTTTTCGATGAAGTCGAGTGCGCCAAGCCGTGTTGCTCGCACGGCGGTTTCGATGTTGCCGTGCCCGCTGATCATTATGACCGGCGTGTCCGGATAAGCGGTCTTCAACCGCTCGAGAGTCTCGATGCCGTCGATACCCGGGAGCCACACGTCAAGCAGGACGCAGTTGAACAGACGCCGCTCGAAGAGCGCGAGACACTCCTCGCCCGACGCGGCAGTCTCGACCGACATACCTTCGTCTTCGAGGACGCCAGCGAGCGAGCGCCGGATTCCTTCCTCGTCGTCGACGATAAGAACTGAGTTTGGCATAGAATCAGTAAGCAGAAGGCAGAAGGCAGAAGGCAGAAGGCAGGAGGCAGAAGGCAAGAGCCAGAACGGCGAAGGCAGCCGATAGAATGCCGGACTCAGATACCAACTGCTTTCTGCCTTCTGCCTTCTGCATTCCGCCTTCTGCCTTCTGCATTCACTCTTCCCTCTTTGGCGGCAATGCGAGGACGAACGATTCAATATCCAGGCGCAGCATCCCGCCGGCGTCGGAGAAGACTTCTCGCTGCTGCTTTCGCCGCTTCAAGAATACTGTCGTGCCGAAGACCGTACCCCCCGCCAGCACAGTGATCATAATCAAGCCGAGAAGACCAAATGTTGACAGAAGCATTTCAGCGGCCTTCTGTGCGCGGAAGGGATCGTTTGTCGGCAAGAGCGGATTGCGCAGCCACTTGACGGTGTATGGATATTGCACCGAGTTGACCAAGCCTTCGGCGAACTCTCGGTCAAGTACGTTCACTGCGGCGACGATGTAGTTCCCAGTTCGTTTGAAGATGATATGTTGCTGTTCGATTTCGGGAAGCGATGAGATGTAACTTGTGATGCGCGACAGTTCGTCAGTGGCGAACTCCGGCGTGTGGCACTCGACGATGACGAGCTTCAGCGGCAAGCCGGCCGGAACTGCCGCAGTCCGCGCAGTGCTTCCACCTTTGGTTTGATCCGACGCCTGCGCTTGAGCTACACCGTTGTTCTCGCCCTCCCCCTTCGTGTATTCACCGCCAACCGCTTCGGTGTCGCCAACGAACTCGAACATCTCCCGGCCATGCTCGACGAAGGTGTTCAGCGATTCAGGACCCAGAAAATAACGCCGGCTCTTCGGCACCAGCGAAACGCCGGGCAAGCCATCTGGTAAGCTATCGAACAGCGGCGGACGGACGACTGCCGCGCTTGCAGCGACAATCGCATCCGCAACGGCCCGCGCCAGAGCTTCGTGAACAGCCGACGATCCGCGAGCGCGCTTCTGATTCCCATCAGCAACGCGAACAAAGAAGTTGCCTTTCCAAAAGAGGAACTCGCCGTCAATTTGCGCGCCGCCAGATTCTACGTCGATTCCGGGGCTCCTGGTTTTGCTCGTTCCGCCGTTGAATTGGAAAAGCCCGAGTGCAGCGAACTGGTTCCGCGTTTCGAACACGTCCACCCGCGCGCCAGCGTACTCGCGGGAGACGGCCGAGACGACGAGGTATTCCTGGTAGATCGCTGCCTTGTCCGCCACAATGTCCACCATGTTGTCTCTTGCGACTAGCTTTATTTCACTCGTCGCTTTGAGACCGGCAAGGGTATCGGGCAACAATCTCACAAGCAGGCCAGGTGACGCGAGGGTGACAACATATTCGCCGGCCTCTGGCTTGTCGCCGGCCGGCGCTTGCTGAGCCCCGATTGCAAGCGCTGATGTGACTATCAGTATGAGTGCCAGCATTGCCGGCCCGCTCTTCGCAAAGCGCATAGGTTCGTTTCCTGAATCAAGCATAGCCAGATTAGAACCCGCGGCGGGCGCTTTAGTTCCGTCGCCGCAACTCGGCGAGTATCTGATTCGCGTAGCGCTCGGGATGATGTATGTCATCCAGGATTATCTTGCCGGCCTCAGATGCGCTGTCGATCTCGAGATCCCCAAGGTTAAGAAACCGTTGCCAGACTGATGCAGTCACGGTCACATCTTGAATGTTGCGGAGCGGGATGTTCCGCCTGATCTTCGCGATGAGCCCATAGCGCATTTCGAGCTTGTGGTTGGTGAGCGTATACACCTCGCGCTTTCTCAGGATGTGGTTGTAGATAGGATTTGAAAGCACAATGACTGCCACGCCAAGAATTATGAAGAACGCGGTCCATCCGCTAAGCGCCGGAAACTTGTTGCTCAAGATTCCGACAAGCGCTGCTGCCGCTATGGTGATCAACGCCGCCACTATGTACCTGATGAGAACGAATATCATCGTGGGCCTGAGCGTGAAGATCTCTTGCTCGTTGGCATAAGAAGCAACCGCAGCCGGACCATCTGCGGGGCCACTGGCTGATACGGTCTGCGAGCCGCAGCTATTGCAAAAGCGGCTTCCTTCGGGGAGCGTCTGTCCGCACTTGTTACAATACATTGTGATCACCTGGGCGATGGTCTCTTGCAGCGAGTCAGTTCAAATCTTAGCACAGGAACGTTGTGCCGGATAAGAACGCCCCGGCTGTAAACTCCCGACCTATTTTCCATTTTCTATTTTCCATTTGTCATTTATCATTGAACAACCCCTTCGCTCGCAAGCCGACAGCGAGCGCTACGACCGACTGGCAGGATTCATCGAGTCCATCATGCAACAGTACATCGATCGCTTCGCCGATTATCTGAAGTATCAACGCAATGCGTCCGCGCATACCGTGCGGAATTATCTGAGCGATCTCGATCAGTTCCACGACTATCTCTGTCCCAAAGATTCCAGCGGCGGCCGGCGCGACATCGACATCCGGCAAATCGACCACATCACCATTCGCGAGTACATGGCGAAGCTTTACCAGGACAAGCGGAAGAAGTCTTCAATTGCGCGGAAGCTGGCGACGTTGAGGACGTTCTTCAAGTTCCTATGCCGCGAGCAGGTGCTCGATCTGAACCCTGCGCGATTGGTCTCGAGCCCGCGATTGGAAAAGAGGCTTCCAAAGGTACTCTCGATCGACGAGGTCGTGCAATTCATCGAGACGCCGGACACCAACACCGTACTGGGCACGCGCGACCGCGCGATAATCGAACTGCTGTACGCAACGGGCTGCCGAGTTTCTGAAATCGCCGGGATGAATCTCGACGATATCGACTTCAAACACGCAACGATTCGCGTGCGAGGCAAAGGCCGCAAGGAACGCTTCGTGCCGTTCGGATCAAAAGCGAAGGAAGCTCTCGCGGCTTACTTCGAGGCGCGGAGTGCGCTGCTTGCGGAAGCGCCCGAACACAAGCGCGACGCCAAGGTCGTTTTTCTGAATTATCAAGGCGCGCGCATCACTACTCGCTCGATTGGCAGGCTGATCGGAAAGTACGTCAAGGAATGCGCGCTGGCTCAAAACATCAGCCCGCACTCGCTGCGGCATTCGGTCGCGACTCATCTGTTATCTGCGGGGGCAGACCTGCGCGCGATTCAAGAGTTGCTCGGCCACGCGCGGCTTTCAACGACGCAGATATACACTCACGTGTCGATCGAGCAGTTGATGCGGGTGTACGACAAAGCTCACCCGCGAGCCAGAACAACGGATTGAAGTTTGTAGTTCGGCCTTCAGGCGGAAGTTGGTAAAGCGAACGCTTAAGCGGCAGGCTCCGAACGTCCGCCTGAGGGCCGAACTACGAACCTCGGGGCCCCACTTGACCAGCATCGTTCAAGCTTGTAGAAATCTGGTCGATCATGACAGCTCAACCCCGAGGACTCTCACTGTTGCAAACCTCTCTCGACGCTTACCGGATAGAAGGCATCGACCGAGTGATGACGCCGGCGCTTGCGATCTATCCGGAGATCGTCGCCGCGAACATCCAAACGACGTTGCGGCTGCTGGGCGGCGACGCTGATCGGTGGCGGCCTCACGTCAAAACGACGAAGCTCGGTTTTATGATGCGGCGACTCGTCGAGCACGGCATTGCGAACTTCAAGTGCTCGACCTCTCTCGAACTGTTGACCGTGTGCGAGGCCGGCGCCGCCGACGCATTGGTTGCTTATCCAGTGGTGGGCGCCAATGCTCGCCGCGTTCGCGAGATCTCGGAACAGTTTCCTAACGTTGAGGTGTCGGCGCTGATTGAGTGCAGCGATCACATTGAGGCGTGGCAAGGAAGCAGCGTCAGTCTGTTCATCGACGTGAACCCCGGAATGAACCGCACCGGCGTCGAGCAAGATCGAGTAGACGAAATCATTCAACTCGCACGAGCCATTAAGAAGGCTGGTCAGGTCTTTCGCGGGCTGCACTATTATGACGGCCATCTCTCATCGATCGCTCTCCCGGAGCGCGAGATTGTCGCGCACCGAGGTTATGACCGCTTGATGGAAGTCAGGGCCGCATTCGAGCGCGCACACATTGAGATCGCAGAAATCGTAACCGCCGGAACGCCGGCCTTTCCTTGCACGCTCTCTTATTCGGCCTTCACGCGCGGGCCATTTATTCATCGCGCATCACCGGGGACGGTTGTCTACAATGACTGCTCCAGCCTTGCCCAACTGCCGACAGAGTACGGCTATCGTCCGGCTGCGGTCGTTGTTTCGACGGTTGTCTCCCGTCCGGCGCCCGGCCGCTTCACTTGCGACGCGGGACACAAAACGGCGTCGGCCGACTCAGGCGTTCCAACTTGCGCAGTGATCGGTCATCCGGAGTTCTTGCCCTCGAAGCCGAGCGAGGAGCATCTTCCAATCGATGTTCCGGCAGAATCGTCGATGCCGATGATAGGTGACGCGCTTTATCTGGTACCCAGACACATCTGCCCGACGGTTAACAATTTTGCTCATGCGCTGATTGTGATCGGTGGCAGGATCGTTGGCGTTGAACTAGTAACGGCGCGCGGCCGCGAAGCGCCGCTTCCAATCTGAGAGTTGTCAAAGCGACAGCGGTTTAATGACTTGTCGCGGCGGCGGGTTGATTCCGGCCGCGAACCTGTTGCTTGTAGTAGTTCGAGATGTAGCTTCTCATTCCAAACTCCGCCCAACTCATGCCGTTGCGCCTGGCCTCTGCAATTGCCCGGTCCGCCGTCCAGCCGTCGCGTGAGATTCGATAGATTGCAGTAACCGTTCCCGTTCTATCAGAACCGTGCTTGCAGTGAATGAAGACCGGCTGATTGTTCGGATCATTTATTATCCTCATCACTCGAGCGACTTGTTCGTCTGACGGCGCGCTCAAGCCCGGCATCGGTATGTTGAAATAGCTCATCCCAGCGGACTCTGCTTCCCTCTGCTCTCCGCTGATCCGGTCGTCTGGGCCGCGAAGGTTGATGACTGTCTTTATGCCGAGCTCCGACAGTTTCCTAAAGCCGCTTTCGAGTGGTTGCGCCCCGCGGTAGAGCTGATCGCTCACCTTGTGAAAATTCGGAAGTTCCTTGCCGGTCGGCGCGTGCTGAGCCTGGATCGCCGACACGGCAATCACAAGTACGCACACTACGGCGCTCAATCTTGTGATTCCATTTTTCATTTGATGAGAAACCCGCGTAAGCTGGATGCGGTTGGTCGCCCCGTGCGATGCCTACTTGTTCGAATTGACTACGACGCCCTTCTCTTCGATCTGCGAGTAGTAGGCGTAGACATAGTGCTTCAACGAACCGTGCCCCATACCGTTTTCAAAGTCATAGCGCTTCATCTCCTGGAAAGCCTGGTCTGCCGACCAGCCGTGAGTGATCCTATAGATCGCGCTCATTGCTCCAGTGCGATGACGTCCGCCGGCGCAGTGAACGAATACGGGTTGGTTGGCCGGATCATTCACCAGTTTCAAAAAGAGTTCGGCCTGGCCGGCGGATGGCTGGCCCCTGTCGCTCATTGGGATGCGGTAGAACTTCATCCCCTGCGCCTCGACGAGCGATTGCTCTCCCTCTTTACCGTTTAGTTGAAGATCAATGATCGTCTTCACGCCCATCGCCGCCAGGTCCGCATAGTCCCGCTCCTTTGGCTGAGCGCCGCGATAAAAGGTCTCATTGATGCAGCCAAAGTTCTTGACCTGAATCTTCGACGATTTGTCGCGCTGTGCCGTTTGTGCGGCTGCTAGTATTGCGAGTGCGATAACGACGGTTGCAGTGGACGTGGAAACAAGTGAGAGTCTTCTAAACGCGCGCATCAGTTCTCCTCCTAACCCAACTAACCCTTTATTCGATCTTCCTAGCGTGTGATGCTTATGATACCTTGATTTACTTGCCGAGGCAACGAAAAAAGGCCGACTAAACTTCAGTTTGTCGACGTTAAGCCGACTCCGTCGACAAAACTGAGGTTTGTCGGACAACCGGAGTTCGGCAAAAGAAAAGGAGCGAGGAGTGTGACCCCCCAACAGATGCTCAAAGCTCGAGCCAGAGATTTCTTCGCGGAGCTTCAGGACGAGATATGCCGTGCGCTTGAGCAACTCGACGGCAGGGGTCGGTTTCGCGAAGACCTCTGGGTGCGCGATGAAGGCGGTGGTGGCCGCACGCGAGTTCTGGAAGGAGGAGCGGTGTTTGAAAAGGCGGGCGTGAACTTCTCAGAGGTGTTTGGGAATTTTGACGACGCGTTCGCCCAACGGTTGCCCCTTGGCGACGGCACTGAGTTTTTCGCGACCGGGATTTCACTGGTACTGCATCCGTCCAACCCTTTCGTGCCGACGGTCCACGCAAACTTCCGTTATCTTGAACGAGGCTCGGGGAAATGGTTTGGCGGCGGCACCGATTTGACCCCGTACTATCCGAACCTCGACGACGTGATTCATTTCCATCGCACGCTGAAGGCGGCCTGTGACGGGTTTGACCGGGAGTTCTATCCAAGATTCAAGAAATGGTGCGACGAGTATTTCTTCCTCAAGCACCGGAACGAGTCGCGCGGCGTTGGCGGTATCTTCTTCGACTACCTCACGGGCGAGCGCGCAGAGGAACAGGCCCGAGCAGGTGACGCACCGGCGACCGATGAGCGCGGGATCGAATTCATCTTCGAGTTCGTCCAGCGAATCGGCCGCTCTTTTCTTCCAGCCTATCTGCCCATAGCCGATAGACGCAAAGCCGAGGCCTACACTGAACGCGAGCGGGAGTTTCAGTTGATCCGCCGCGGCCGCTACGTCGAGTTCAACCTGGTTTACGACCGGGGGACGCACTTCGGTTTGCAGACGCGAGGACGGACCGAGTCGATTCTAGTGTCGCTGCCGCCGCTTGTGAGATGGGTCTACGATTACCAACCTGAGCCGCACACTCGCGAGGCAGAAGCGCGGGAGTTTTTCCGTCCGAGGGATTGGTTGAAACTGGGTGAATGAACGGAAGGGTCCGTTGTTCGGCTGGCTGATGGGTGCTACATTATTCAGAGCGATCATCAAACGAGGAGCGCGCTATGGCAGCACGCAAGCGAAAAGAGTACGGCGAGTACATCGTCTCGGACTCGAAGATCTGCGGTGGGGACTTAACCTTCAAGGGCACGCGTCTGCTGGTGAAGGATGTCCTTTATTACGTCGCGAAGGGAAAGGATTGGGATTGGATTTCCAAAGCCTACGATGGAAGGCTCAGTCACGAGGCGATTGCCGAAGCCGTTGAGCTGGCGCGGGAGGCGTTGGTCGCGAGCACCGAGAAGCGGCGGCGGGCAGCGTGATCGTCCTCGACGAAAACTTGGACGTCTGGCAGCGTCGGCAGCTTGATAGGTGGGGCATTCATTTTCGGCGCATCGGTGGCGAAATCGGACGCTTTGGAATGGACGATTACGACGAGATTATCCGGCTCCTTCATTCCCTTCGCCGTCCGACCTTCTTCACGTGCGATCAAGACTTTTACCGTCGATGGCTAAGCCATCCTGGCTATTGCCTGGCCTACCTTGAGGTCAAACCCGATGAAGCGGCGCAGTTCATACGCCGTTTCTTGCGACACCGCAGCTTTCGCACGCAAGCTCAACGGATGGGGAAAGTTGTCCGTGTGCATCAGGCCGGCATCAGCGTCTGGCAAGCAGGTATGGGCGAAGGAAAAGAGATCGCCTGGTGACCGGTGCGTTTCCGTGGGTCAGGATTCAGTGGGCGCAGCAACGAAAAGCGCTCGTGACGATTTCAAATTGGTCGCGAGGTTCAGGCTTCCGCGAAGTAGGCTCGCGACGACCTCGTCAAACGGGACGCCCGTTTCGCGCGCGATGACGCGGAGTTGTCTCGCGGTTTCTCCAAGTCGCTCCACTACTCGCCCGACCTCGACGCAGTTCTCCTCAGCAATCTCACTCAACGCGAGTTGATTCGCGTGGTCGATCATCTCGTCGCGACATGCGCGGCACTCGTCCAGATGTTCATCGAAGAAAACGCGGCAGTCTTCTTCGCGTCCAGGCTCGACTAGGGTGCCTGATTTTGCATCAGGAAGGAGTCTGCCGACACTTCGATTATTGCAATAGATTGTTTTTTTCTTGGGCATAGTATCGCTGTCTCAGCGGGGCTCATCGTGAGGAAAAGGCCGGCAGGCTCCGACGAGCGTAGAATTTGCCTCTTGCTGCCCCCGCCCTCAAACAGGGGTATGAAGTTATTTTATGAGGGCAAGAAGCGAAAGGAGGACGTGAGTCGTTGCCCAGCACGACGCAGCGAGAGTAAGCGATCAGCCGGTTTCTCGCTCGGATCGCAACGGGTGTTCCGTCCAACTTGTGTTCCGTCCAACGGGGTTTCCGCTGTCCACCTCGCGAGGCTTACTTTAATCCGAAAAGAGATCCATCTACCTACGTGATTGGCCAAAGGGAACCAAGGTCATCTTATGGTAGTTTCCCTCCTTTACGGGTAACTCCGCAGTGATCCCCGCCACCCCTTGGACGTTCGGGTCTCGTCTTGCCTGCATGGGGGATGGCAACCTTGTGCAGGTCAGCTGAATGACTGAATCGGATGGCGACGAGCAAATCGTTCCGGCTCGCGAGCACAGCGTCAACTGCGGCCTTCCGCACTTGATGCTGTTGGCAAGCCATCCGTGCCTTCCACCCCTTTCACACAAGATCCCCAATCATCGCATCGGTTCATTGCTGAGGCTCTGCAAGGCATGCATCCTCCGGTCAATTCCGGCACCTCAGCTCCGAGCGCTTTCAGAGACCATCTTCTTCGGGTAAGCGAACCGTCTCAGTTAGTCGCTGCATTATCCTCTCCCGTCGAGCTTCCTTTCGGAGAACATCGCGCCCGGCGTTCTTTGCTACGGCGATCAGAAAGGTCTTAAGGCTTGCTTTTCGTTTCCACTTCTCACAAGTCCGCAAGCATTTCAAGATACCTTCCTGAGCCAGATCCTCAGCTTTCTCTTTCGATACTCCCTGCTTGATCCAGTAGCGCAAGAGAGATTGATACACAGCGAGCAGCAAATCCTCTGAGATCGGTTCCGGCTTCGCTGCTGTTTCCATATCTCCTCCTTAAGGAGCGCGGCGAAGCCTGCCTGATTGTCAAAGAACTGCTATCGGCCTTTCACCCTATTAGACGTTATGAGTGGGGCATCGCGCCAGAACAATTCTAACTTTTTTTCTCGTCGATCATACGGCGTCTAATGAGCAGAAGAACAACCAATGAACAACATTCCGCTTGATGATCAAACTCCCACGCTAGCCCACCTTTCGACGGACGCCACCGAGCATCACAGAAGCGAAGTAAGATTCTGGCAAGGAGTAGCGCTGAGCCTGACTATTTTCATTCTTAGCTTGCTTGCTTGTCTCGTGTTGAGCCTCGGAGGTCTATTGCTCAGCCGTTAGCAGTCAGCCAGGCAACACGTCGCCGATCTGCAATTGACAACGATGCGCCGTAGCCTGTAAGAAGACAGCGCTCGGGTCTTGCGAGTTCCGCAAATCCCGCCACAAGAAAGCGAGCTTGGATCATGTGTTCAAAGGCATTTGGAGTCTTGAAATGTTGCGTTGTTGCGTTGGCACTCAGCGCATTGTCGTTAACCTCCGCCCAATCGCATCAAGACCCGGGCAAAGTTGACTTCCGCCGCGATGTCCAGCCGCTCTTGAGACAATATTGCATCGGCTGTCACGGACCTTCACAGCAGATGAACGCGTTTCGCCTCGACCGGCGCCGTGATGCGATGAGAGGCGGGACTATCCCCGTTATCGCGCCCGGCAACAGTCAGGCGAGCCGGTTCTACCTCAAGCTGATCGGAAGCCAGTACGGTCCGCAGATGCCGCCGACCGGAGCTCTGCGGCCCGAACAAATCGCCGTCCTGAAAGCTTGGATCGATCAGGGCGCTGAGTGGCCTGACGAAGCGTCAGGCGAAGAACCATCGCCGCCTCCAGACCCGAACGCGATGCCAATTATGAAGGCGCTGCGCGACGGCGACAAAACAGCTTTCAAGACGCTGGCGCTTCAACATCCAAAGGCCGGCAACCTGCGCGGGCCGGGCGGCACGACGCCGCTGATGCAAGCCGCGCTGTACGGAGACGTCGAATCGGTTCGGCTGTTGCTGGACAAGGGCGCGGATCCCAACCTTCGCAATGAAGCGGGGGCGACGGCGTTGATGTGGGCGGTGAACGATCTTGAGAAGACTCGGCTGCTCCTGGATCGCGGAGCCGACGTGAACGCGCGCTCCGAAGACAGCCGCACCGCGCTGCTGATCGCAGCGGGACAGTTTGGTTCTCGCGAGGTTGTGAAACTGCTTCTCGACCGCGGCGCGGACATTAACGTGAAATCACCGGGCCTTGGCGGAGATATGACACCGCTTGCTGAGGCGGCGCGGTTCCCGGACGAAGCGCTTCTGCGCTTGCTTATCGAGCGCGGCGCCGACTTGAAAGCCGCAGGACCCGGCCCGCTTTCGTACGCGCAGTACGCGCAGTGCGAGAAGTGTATCGAGGTGCTGACTGCGGGCGCCGACCCCGAGATCCTTAGTATGGGCGCGTTGTTTTCCGCGCCACCGTTTCTGGACGCGAGGCAGCTCGCCCGCTGGGTAGAACGAGGGACAGACGTCCACGCAAAGGACCCTGGAGGCAACACACTTCTAATGCTGGCCGCCAGCTCGGACTCGCTTCCGCTAGAGTCGGTCAAGGCGCTGATAGCCCGCGGATGTGACGTCAACGCCAGGAATGCCGAAGGAAGATCGGCGATGGACTTTGCCAGGCTGAGAGGCGCGACGCCGGTCGTTGACCTCCTGATCAAAGCCGGGGCGAAGGAAGCCGCGCCGTTCAAAATCGAGTCTAACAATCCCAAGCCCGCCGGCTCATCTCGGGAAGCGATCGCGAGAAGTCTCCCGCTGCTTCAGAAGTCGGATTCCACCTTCCTTAAGAAGTCGGGCTGTGTGTCGTGCCACAACAACACGCTAACCGCAATGACAATCGCGGCTGTTCGCAAAAGCGGGCTCCCTGTTGACGAGCAGATCGCGGGGAATCAGGTGAAGAAGATCGCGGCGTACATCGAGACGTGGCGCGAGCGGGCCCTGCAGGGCGTCGGTATTCCCGGAGACTCGGACACCGTCGGCTACATCCTGCTAGGTCTGGCAGCCGGGAACCACCCGTCGGATGAGGCTACCGACGCGATGGCTCGATTCGTCAAAGGACAACAGTATCCGGACGGAGGATGGCGAATCTTCGCGCATCGGCCGCCCATCGAATCCAGCGACATTGAAGTCACCGCCGTTTCGTTGAGATCGCTCCAGCTCTACGGGCCTAAGGCGCAGCGCGCCGAGTATCAAGCGGCTGTCAAGCGCGCCGTGGATTGGTTGATCAAAGCGCGGCCGAAAACGACGGAGGACCGCGCGTTTCAACTTCTCGGTCTGAGATGGGCGGGCGTGAATTCTAAGCAGGCGATCATGCGCAGGGGCGTGCGAGGCCTTCTCGCAAAGCAGCGACCCGACGGCGGTTGGGCCCAGCTCGCTTCCATTCCGAGCGACGCTTATGCAACGGGCCAGGCTTTGGTAGCGTTGAAGGAAGCCGGCGCCTTGCCCTCCACCAGTCCGCCTTACAAGCGAGGGGTCGCGTTTCTTCTAAGAACGCAACTGGAAGACGGATCGTGGTACGTGAAGAGCCGAGCCATGCCGTTCCAGCCTTTCTTCGAGAGCGGGTTTCCTCACGGACATGATCAGTGGGTTTCGATGGCCGCAAGCAACTGGGCGACGATGGCTCTTGCGCTTGATACAAGATGACGTGTCTATCCGCGACCGGCTGGAGCCAACAATCATCAAGCAGGCAGGGATGCCTGCGCTCCCCAGAGACTACTTCTTCGTAGACGTGCCGGTTTGCGTGTTTGAAGCCACCCGCTCGACTGCCGACATCACGCGCAACAAGTTCTCACCCAGAACCTTCTTGATGTCGGTATCCGAGTAGCCCCGCTTCATAAGCTCATACGTAAGCGTCGGCAGCTTTGAGATATCTTCCATTCCTTCGGGCAATCCGGTCAGAGGAACCCCGTCGAAGTCTGAGCCGATGCCCAGGTGATCGATGCCCGCGACTTTGGCGATGTGGTCTATGTGATCCATCAATACCGAGAGCGGTGTCTTGCCCGGATCGGTCGCTTTGCGCCACGCATCGATCTCTTCCTGCACGCGCTTTGGGTCGTTGGTGTATTTTGCCTTTAGCTCGTCGTCCATCGTCCGCTCGCGCAACGCCAGCTTGGCTTTGCGAGGATCGAGAAAGCCGTCGTAGAAGTTGACCATCACCACGCCGCCATTCTTAGCCAAAGCCCGGAGCATATCATCGCTCATGTTACGAGGGTGGTTTGCGATGGCTCGCGCGGAGGAATGCGAAGCGATCACCGGGGCGCGGGTCGTCGCGATCACGTCGAAGAAGGTCTTGTCTGCGACGTGTGAAATGTCGACCATCATTCCAATGCGATTCATCTCGCGGACGACTTCGCGGCCAAAATCCGTCAAGCCGTTGTGATGGTTAATGCTCGAGTTGTTTATGTCGCCTTCAGAATCGGCCCAGTCGTTGGTGTTCGTGTGTGTGAGCGTCATATAGCGCACGCCCAGCTTGTAGAACATTCGGAGCGTGTGAAGGCTGTCCTCGATCGCGTGTCCGCCTTCGATGCCCATCAGCGCGGCGATCTTCCCGCTCTTCGCGATCCGACGAATATCCGCTGCCGTTGAAGCCGCTTCGAGCGACTCCGGGTGACGGCGAATCTGCTCCTTGACCACGTCGATCACATCGAGCGCTCGCCTTGCCGCACCTCCGCCTTCGGCGGGTTTCTTGTTGACGAATTCCTTCCCGACGTACACCGCGAAGAACTCGGCGCCAAGTCCGCCGGCTTTCATTCGCTTGAGGTCGGTGTGGGTTTTGATCTTAGCGTAAGGGTCGTCGCCGCGCATTGCCAGATCGAATCCGTCGTCCATCAGCGGCGATGTGATGTCGTTGTGAGTATCGATGACTATCGACTGACGGTGTAGTCGGTTGGCACGCGCTCGAAGGGTGGCATCCTCTTGCGCCTTTGATGAACCGGTTTCGCCGCTCTTGACCGTTTGTTTCCTCGAGCCATTCTTTGCAGTCTGATTGTAGTCTCGGGTTGACGAAGAACCGCCAACGGCAGCCAGCCCGCAGGCGGCGAGCGACAGAGCGAGGCACAGCACTGCGGAGCGTCTTAGAAGCGATGTGAGCATGTTTGAGAGTCCTCTTCTGCGAAATTGTGTGTAGAACTATTTTGCAGTGTAATATCCGCGACGCGCACGCACTTGAAGCCCCGGCCGCTTGACCTCTACGCGAATTGCCCTGAACGTGCCCGCCCGGCCTTCGCCCTTGCTGTAATAGGTCAATACGAACTGCGCGCGTACTTCGGCCGCCAGCCGTTTGTATATCTCGTCCAGATCGCGCGCTTCTTTTTTCTGGTCTTCGTAGATCGGCGGGAAGAACGCGCGGCCGCCGGTGTCCTCGCACATGGTCTTCAACACGTACTCGCCCGCAAGATCCTGAGCGCTGGCCGAAGGCGCAACGCCCGTTGAGTGCACGCCGTAGATAATCGCGTCCGATTTCTGCGCTTCGTTGAGCGCCTTGGCCAGATTCGAAATCGACACCGTATCGGTCCCGTCTGAGAGAACGACCATCACGTGCCGTCCATCAGAGGGCCGCAAATATCTTGCAGCCGATATCATCCCATCATAAAGCGAAGTCGCCCCTTCCGGTTTTAGCTGTCCCAGCGCGCCGACAAGCTGATCAATGTCGGAAGTGAATTGCAACTCGATCTTTGCTTCGCTCGATACGCTCATCAACGCCGCCTGATCGCCCTGGCGCATTATGTTGCGAAAGAACTGAGCCGCGGCCCGTTGCTCGAAGTCAAAGCGGTGCCGTATCGAGCCTGACGTATCGAATAAGAAGATCAGCCGCAACGGAATCTGCCCTTCGCGATAGAAGCCCGCGATATCCTGAACCGCTCCGTCTTCATACAAGTCGAAGTCTTTTTGAGTCAGGTCGTTGACTTGGTTGCCCGCCGAATCGGTGACCGATGTGATGACCGTGACCAGATCGGCTTTGAGCTTGAGAGGCTTGTCGTCCTGCGGCTCTTCGGTGGCACGGCGAGCGCGAGTCTCATCGGCCGGGGGCGCGACGGGCCGGCGTCCCTGCGATTGCGAAGGCGGCTGCGGCTTTGGAGGAGGCGGCGTCTGACGACCCGACTGGGCGAAGGCAAATGGAAGAAGAAAAAAGGCAAGCAAGAAGAGCGAGGGGGCGAGGGGGAAGAGCGAGGGGGCGAGGGGGCGAAAGGGCGACGGGGCGACGGGGCGAGGGGGCGACGGGGCGAAAGGCGACCGTAAACTCGCCCGCTCGCCCCGTCGCCCACTCGCCCCCTCGCCCCGTCTCATCTGTTCGCCCCCTCGCCCCGTCTCATCTCTTCGCGCTCGCCCCGTCGCCCCCTCGCCCCGTCTCATCTCTTCGCGCTCGCCCCCTCGCCCTCTCGCCCGGTCGCCCTCTCGCCCGGTCGCCCTCTCGCCCGGTCGCCCCGTCTCATATCCTCGCTTCCGACGCTACGGCCTTGGAGAGATACCCGGTGCGCCATGCCTCAAAGTCCTTCAACGCAAGCTCGACCTGAAGCCGGTGACGGTCGACTTTCCGCCTGAGCCTGCGCCGGTCCGCTTCCTCCAACGGCAGCAAGAGCGCGAACGTTATGTTCATCGGCTGAAAGTTCTTGGTCTCGGCGTTCGCGATGTAATTTGTAAGGCTCCCCATCGCGGTGCGGCGCGGCGGAGGCTGCGGCGCGCGCTCGCGCGCGAGTTCGGCAGCGTGCACTCCCGCCATGAATCCTGTCGCCATCGCTTCGATGTATCCTTCGACTCCCGAAATCTGTCCCGCGAAAAGAACGCGCGGATGAGCTCGCATTTGCAGCGTTTCGCTGAGCACCGCCGGCGCGCAGATAAACGTGTTGCGATGAATCTGCCCGTAGCGAATGAATTCAGCTTGTTCGAGCCCGGGGATCAAACGAAGCACGCGCTTTTGCTCACCAAATTTCAGATGGTTTTGAAACCCAACGAGGTTGTAGCTGTCGGCCATCAGATTTTCTTGCCGGAGCTGCACCACCGCCCAGGACTGCCGATCAGTGCGCGGATCGCGCAGGCCAACCGGCTTCATCGGTCCGTAGCGCAAGGTGTCGCGGCCGCGGCGGGCGATCTCTTCGATCGGCAAACAGCCTTCGAAGTACATCGTCTTCTCGAACTCGTGAAGCGGCACCGACTCTGCTGCAATAAGCGCGTCATAGAAGCGATCGTATTCCTCTTCATTGAACGGGCAGTTCAGGTAATCGTCTCCGCCTTTGCCGTAACGCGCCGCCCGAAACGCGACGTCGCAATTGATCGTCTCGGCGTCGACGACCGGCGAAATCGCGTCGTAGAAATAAAGCTGTCCCGCGCCGGTCAGTCGGGTGATCTCTTCTGTAAGCGCCGGCGAAGTGAGCGGTCCGGTCGCGATTACAACCGGCCCCTCGCGCGGAAGAGTATGTACTTCTTCGCGCATAACCTCGATGTTTGGATGGGAAGCGATTCGCCGCGTGACTTCTTCGGCAAAGCGTTCGCGATCGACTGCCAACGCCGATCCCGCGGGTACCGCCGTCTGGTGAGCAACGCTTATGAGCAACGATCCGCCGCGCCGCAATTCTTCCTTGAGAAGATAAGGCGCTGTACCGGGCTCGTCCGTCTTCAAAGAGTTCGAGCACACGATCTCACCGAGATTCGCAGTTTGGTGAGCCGGGGTCGGACGCACGGGCCGCATCTCGTACAGGCGGACTTTCACGCCGCGCTCGGCGGCTTGCCAGGAGGCTTCGGAGCCGGCCAATCCTCCGCCGATGACTGTTATCCCTGGCTCATTGTTCATAAGAGAACCGCGATAGGGCGCGATGTTGAGTTCGCTCCGATTCTAGCACCCGCGCGCGAAGGCTATCAAACTAGGAGCATTCTCAGACGACCTACTCGCATCAGAAGATTGGCCCGTGCTTGTTAAGAACCCGGTTCGCCACGAAGGCTCGAAGAGAAAAAGCCGCACTAAGTCAAAAGCGCACCACGGCAACCGCCTTCGTGGTCATTCGTGCCTTGGTGTCTTAGTGGCAAAGGGTTTTCAGCAGTCTACTTGGTGAGCTGCGGCTACACGCCCATGCTACAATCACGCGAGTGAACAGGGAGCGAATCAAAAAGCTGCTCGAACAAGTGCGAGCTGGACGCATCGATGTAGACGAAGCGGCCGACAAGATGTCGAGCTTGCCCTATGAAGACATCGCCTTCGCGCGAGTCGATCACCATCGCGACCTGCGCCTCGGGTTTCCTGAAGTCATTCTCGGTCAGGGCAAGACCGCGGACCAGATCACTCAGATTGCCGAGCGGATACTCAGCAACAGTTCGAATCTTCTGATCTCGCGAACAACCGAAGAGGTCTTCACCGCCGTACGCGGCATCGTGCCTGATGCGGAGTTTCATCGTGAAGCGTGCATGATCTCCGTCGTGCGTGATCGAACCGAGTTCGGCGACGGCGTTATCGCCATCATATCCGCCGGAACATCTGACATCCCGGTGGCCGAAGAAGCCGCCGTCACGGCGACCACGATGGGGAACCGTGTGTCGCGCGTCTACGACGTCGGCGTGGCGGGCATTCACCGGCTGCTGGGAGCGCGGCCCGATTTCGAATCAGCTCGCGTGATCGTCGTCGTGGCCGGTATGGAAGGCGCACTGCCGTCGGTCGTAGGCGGGATGGTTTCAGTGCCGGTGATCGCGGTCCCGACGAGCATCGGCTATGGAGCTTCGTTCGATGGGCTGGCGGCTTTGCTTGCGATGCTCAACTCGTGCGCGTCGAACGTGACTGTGGTGAATATCGATAACGGATTCGGCGCGGGATTCGTCGCCAGTTTGATAAATCGTAAGAGGGAGTAGCGGGCAGTCCGTAGTCAGTAGTCCGTAGCCGGACAGCCCTAACACTACGGACTACGGACTACTGACTACTGACTTCCGTGAGTTTCGCCTTAACCATATCGCTCAGAGCCTTACCGTCAACCGTCTTGCCTTCCAGGGTCGCACGCACAGTCTTCATCACCGCGCCCATGTCCTTCATTGATGAAGCTCCAACCTCGGCGATCGCCTGATCAACTGCCTGCGAGATGTCTTCTTCAGAGGCGGCTGCCGGCAAGTAGGTCTGAATGATGCGCGCCTCGTTCTCTTCTTTCAAAGCGAGTTCTTCGCGGCCACCGGCTCGAAACTGCTCGGCCGCATCGCGGCGCTGCTTGAGCAGAATGTTGAGCACTTTCATCGCTTCGGCGTCGTCGACTCCTCCAGGCAATTCAGTCTCGCGCAGCTTAAGCGCGGTCTTCACCATTCGAAGCGCGCTCAGCCTCTCAGCTTCTTTAGCTTTCATCGCCCCGGTAAGATCGGCATTGATTTGATCAACGATTGGCATGGGTGCTCTTTACCTTTCACGATAATTTACGGTAGTCAACAATCCTACGACCTACTCATACCACGCATCAACCAGATTCCCGATCTCGACCCCAATCACTTCGAGACGGTTTTTGAGCCAGGCTTCCACGCCGCCACGATCCGCGGCTGTCGCAGACACGCGGCCTGCTCGCGTTACGAACCCTCTCAACTCGAATTCATCCGTGCCGCCTCCGAATAGCAGGCCCTTCGTTTCGATGGCCTGCAAGATGAACTCGTCCAGAAACGTCTCGCGGGCCTCGCTGGTCAGATTTTCTTTCAACCTGACCAGCACTCTGAAGCCGAGCTCCTGGAACTCGCCCTTATGAAGTTTCTTGCGAATACGTTTCTTCAATCGAAGGCTAACTCCCCGTTGTTATCGTCTTTCACCAGTATAAGAACGAGTCGGATTCATTGACAAACCCCCGGCCCAAACGTAACCTTTTGCCTGAATGTTCGTTCGATGACAATAGTTAGAAATGTTCACCACTATGAAGCAACCGATCTACCCTGGAATCGCTCCTGAAGACGATCCCGATATTGAGGTCACCTATCCCGAAGAACCATCCGCGTCAGCCGGGCTTTGGGCCGAGGTCAAGTCGATCACCCGCGACATTATCTTTGCCGCGGTGATGGCTGTCTTGATCGTCGTGTTCGTCGTACAACCGGTCAAAGTCGAAGGCACCTCGATGCAGCCGCGCCTCGAAAACGACGAGCGCATCTTCGTCAACAAGTTTGACTACACCTTCTGGTCCATCGAGCGAGGCGACATTGTCGTGTTCTGGTATCCGGAAGATCCGACGAAGTCTTTCATCAAGCGCGTAATCGGCCTGCCCGACGATACCATTGATATGGACCAGGCGGGGCACCTCATCGTCAACGGCCAATTGAAGGATGAGACTTATTTGGCGAGCGAACGCAACCAGGCTGCTCGTTTGCGTTGGAATCAGAGCCAGTTCACTTCCGGCCAAAAGGTGCGCGTCAAGGCTCATTATTATTTTGTGATGGGCGACAATCGCGACCAGTCCAACGACAGCCGATCGTGGGGACTGGTACCCGAAAAGTACATCTACGGCAAAGCGATGTTCAGATACTGGCCGCTTCCGCGAATCGGCCCGCTAAACAGCACGATGGATGTTGACGAGGAACGGTAGCATAGACTCTATAACGCGATCGTGAAATAGGCCGCCAAGCGCTGCCTCATTTGATCTAAGCTACATCTCTTCCAATGCGCTCGAGACTGACGCCCCTATTCAAACTTTTCTACAATCCGCCGCAAGCGATGATTGAGATTTCGGCCGGGGCGCCCTACGTCTTCGGCGCTGTGATCGCGCTGGTGGCGACATTCGCTTACTACGAGTTGCTCAGCGGAAGGCTCCTTGGAACGATGGCGGCGTTCAGCCGGGAGCGGTCGATGGGGATGGCTGCCCGGTTCATCCTGATCCTCTACCACGCGGTCAGGGGAATGATCGGCCACGCTTCGCCCGTGTTATTCCTGATCGTCGTGTTCGTTCCCGCCTGCTTGTTGGCTACAAGCGTGATCCATCGTCGAGCGAGTTTCAGTGTGCTGCTCCGCCAGGAGTACGCTCCACTTACGAGTTGCGCGCTCTATGGCTGGGCGGCCGCGCACTTGATGATGCTGATTCCGGCGTTGCTTTTGTTTCAGCCGGGCGGACCCGCTCCCGCTGCAGTGGAAGCCGTGCTCAAGTTAGTGCCGCTGCCTTACTTCGTTTTTCTGATTGTGCTCGCCGCACACGCCGTGTTGCGAGTCGGGTACGGCGGCGCAACGGGAGTCGTCGCGCTCGGCTCGTTGTCGCTGTTCGCGCTGCCGCTTTTGCCAAGGCTGCTCTTCATGCTCACCTCTCCGTTTTTGCTGATCCTCGTGATCATCCTGTTAAGAAACCTTCTCGGCGACATGGTAAGCTCGCAGCGTGCGCGTGAAGGCTTCAAACGCAATCTCGAAGCCGCGACCTTGAATCCCGCGGACGCTTCGGCGCATTACAACCTCGGGCTCATATATCAGCAGCGCCGCCAATACGAAGAAGCGAAGGCGAGCTTCGCGCGCGCGATCGAGATAGACCCGGAGGAAACCGACGCGCACTATCAGCTCGGCCGCATAGCGCGAGAGGAGGGCCGGCTCGCTGAAGCGATCAGTCATTTCGATGCGGTGGTGAGCCGCAACGCGGAGCACAGTCAGAACGAGGTGTGGCGCGAGATCGGCTGGACTTACTTTCAAGCCGCGCAATACGAAGATGCTTGTACCGCATTCGAGCGATTCATCGAAAAGCGACCTTCGGATGCGGAAGCGCGTTATCGTTACGGGCTGACGCTTCATCAACTGGGCAGGACTGACGATGCGGCGACCGAGATGCGAGCCTGCATTGAGGCGGTCCGCACGTCGCCGGCGTACAAGTATCGAGCCGAGAAACATTGGGCGAGTGACGCGGAGTCGTTCTTGCGTTCACAAGGCGGGGCGGTAAGCACTCAGCAGCCTGGAGCTTAGTGCGCGATCCGCCTGACGCATAGTCCAGGTCGAGTTCCAAGTGTGGATTCCGATGGCCAACAAACAGCGGAGCATTCTTTCAACAGAAGCACGACTGTTGACCTTCCGCATGTCTCGGCAGAACTTTCTGGATCTGGGTCGTGGGCATTTCCTGTTTGGCCTGGTGAGCACCTGGATAGTAGGGATGGGCCGATACTGGGATGACCCTGGAGCTAAGCTCGCTCAACATCTCGGGCTTGGCTCAGTGATATACATATTCGTTTTGTCGATGTTCGTGTGGTTGGTGATTTGGCCGCTCAAACCTAAGGAGTGGTCCTACACCAAGGTGCTCACATTTGTATCGCTTACGTCGGCGCCTGCGATCCTCTACGCCATCCCGGTTGAGCGATTCTTCAGCTTGGATACCGCACGTTCGGTCAACGCCTGGTTCCTTGCAGTAGTCGCGGCCTGGCGCGTTGCGTTGCTGATACTCTTCTTGAGGAGGTATGCGCAACTCGGAGCATTCCAGATTATCGTTGCAGCGTGCCTTCCTCTTTCAATGATAGTGACAACTCTGGCTGCACTGAACCTGGAGAGAGCCGTATTTGATCTCATGGGAGGAATCCGGGAGCGCGCCGGCACGGCAAACGATACGGCATACGCGGTTCTGTTTACGTTGACCTACTTTTCAGTCATTCTGTTTGTGCCTCTGGTGCTGTGCTATGTCGGGATCGTGCTCAATGGCGTCGTCGAGAGAAGAGCTGCCAGGATGGCTAAACCAAAGGAAGTCTCGGAAGGGTTGGGCTGAGGCTGATGCATTGCACACAAAGGGGGGACTCATTGGAAGCAATCCTGGCGCTTGAAGACGGACGAGTTTGGCGAGGGCGGGGCTTTGGCGCGGAAGCCGAAGTCGTTGGCGAAGTCGTGTTCAACACCTCGATGACCGGCTATCAGGAAATCCTCACCGACCCGTCCTACTGTGGCCAGATCATTACGATGACCTATCCGCTGATAGGCAACTACGGCGTCAACGACGAAGACCCGGAGTCGCGCCGTGTGTTTGCCGAAGGTTTCATCGTCCGGGAACTGTCGCGCACGTATTCGAACTGGCGAGCGGGCGGATCTCTCGATCAATACTTGAACAACGCCGGCGTCCCGGGCATATCGGACATCGACACGCGCTCGCTGGTGAGGCATATCCGCGAGCGCGGCTCGATGCGTGGTTGCCTCTCGACTCGGCAGACTGACGAACAGGCGGTGATCGCGCGAGCACAGAGCGCGCCTGAGATGATCGGGTCGGATCTTGCCTCGGTGGTCACCTGCAGCGAGCCTTATGTTTGGACGGATGATCAATCCTACGCTTACGGCTCGCCGAGCTTGCTTCATCCAAACGCAAATCCCGCGCAAGCCGGCAACCGCGCCCCGCGCTTTCACGTTGTCGCGTACGATTTCGGCTTGAAGCACAACAGCCTTCGAAATCTTGCCGCGCTTGGCTGCCGGGTGACCGTAGTCCCCGCTCACACCTCCGCTCAAGACGTGACCGAGCTGAAGCCTGATGGCGTGTGGCTGTCAAACGGTCCGGGTGATCCTGAGCCGTTGACCGGTGTTGTTGCCAATCTGAGAAAGCTGATCGGCCGTTATCCGATCTTTGGAATCTGTCTCGGCCACCAACTGATGGGGCTAGCGTTTGGCGGGCGGACTTACAAGCTTCCGTTTGGGCATCACGGCGGGAATCAGCCCGTGAAAGACCTGACCACCGGACGCGTGGAGATCACCGCGCAGAACCACGGCTTTGCGGTTGACGCCGACTCGCTGCCTTCCGATTGCGAAGTGACGCACATCAACTTGAACGACAACACGGTTGAAGGCCTCAGGCATCGAAGCCTCCCGGTCTACTCGGTCCAGTATCACCCAGAAGCCGGGCCCGGCCCGCACGATCCCTCCCACCTCTTCGATAAGTTTGTCGAGATCATGGCGGGCACTCGGAAGCGATGATCGACCGGTCCAGCTGCCTCTCTCGTTCATTGTTCGGTCCAAGAGGCTCCCAATTTGTCGAGGGTAAATGAAAAGACTAAAAGGGCTATCACTAGTATCAACCCCAAGGTATAGGCGAGAGCTTCGCCAAGAAGGCTAAAGGCGATAACGAAAAAAGAGGCTAAAAGAACGAAAACGATTAGGTACACGATGTTCTCTAAAGCGATCTGCACATTGAAGAGCTTCCCGTTGTTGATCGGTACCGTCCTCTCGTAGACCCAGATCCTCACGACAGTGTCATATCGAATTGCCTCGATATGAGGGTACCGCTGAAGCTCGAATATTAGTTCGAAGCTGGCGCGATACCCCTGTAGCGGAACCAGGGCCTTAAGGCTGAAGAACGCGGCTTTCGCCAAAACGAAAACCGCCGAGCTTAGGAGTAGTAATACTATTGTGAGCTGGAACGAGATAGATCCTCGCCAATCGGTGGTCCCAGTAAGTCCGCCTAAGATCGCTGAAGCAACTCCACAAACGGCGATCACGGTCTTTGCCTTGTCTTCCGCCTTCTCAACCCGTGCCTTCTCGTCGCCAAACAGCGAGTCCAGGCGCGCGCTGCAAAGCTTGAGCGTCTCAAGATCAGGGGAAGAGACTTTCTCTTGTATCTCATCAAACGTCACGGTCTGGCCTTCATCAACAATCGGTCGATGATAGTATCTCTGACCGGGAAACCCACCATCTCCTCAATCCAAGCCCATTGACCATTCGCATTCACTTCAAGAAAGACAAACTCATTGTCCGTCGTCAGAACCATATCGATGCAGGAGAACTCGAGATCTAGACGCCTATTGAGTTCTCGGCACATTTCGGCGACGCTTTGCGGTAGGTTGAACCGCTCTTGGATTAGGTTGACGTGTGACACCGTTCCCCACGTACGCCAGTCGACGGACGTCGCTGCATGTTCTTGGGATAGAATCGCGGCGGCAAAAACGCAGTCACCGATAACAGTGATTCGGAGATCGCATTGCTTGTTGAGCCTGGGTTGAAGTGTGCTCGGTACTACAGTCTTGGAGTGCCTAATCGAAGTGTAGTCAGAGGCTTCAACTCGGCCGGTAAAAATCAGATTCGCAGATTCCGGTGAAAGTAGAAACCCGTTCTTGACTGCCTTGGCTATCAAATCGTTGCCGTGCTTCTCAGCGAATGCCAAGATATCCCCCGGTCGAGAAGAGATGAGAGTTTCCGGAATCTGGAACCCGATTTCTTTCGCAATCTTTAGCTGTTTAACCTTGCTGCTTGCGAGAAAAAGGCTCTCAGGACTGTTGAGCCATTTCTCTCTAGGCATAAGTCTCCAAAGTGACCTGAGGGTCTCCACCAGCTCTCGCTCGTGAAAGATCTGCTCTTCGATATCAGCCTCTCCTCCCACCGTTGGCTTCCGCGGCTTGCGGAAATAGGCGCCGCTAACTTCTGAAGCGCTAATTGTCGATCGCCGCACTCGATCCCGAATGGTGAAATCGAATACCTCTTTATTTAGGAACAGTGAGACGTCAAAACAGGTAGGAAAATCCTCTGTGTTAAACCGAAAGAACTCAACACCACGATCGTTGATACGCTTGATAAGGTAGTCGGACGTAAGATCGTCCTTACTCGTGACTAGGAGGATCATAGACCCACCTCAGTAAAGCCGATCGTTATCGGCGTCTGGGTCGTCGTCTCCTGGTGCGCGCATCGTCTTCGAGTTAGTCGGCAAATGCATCGGCAGACTAATCGCGGGAACCAGTTCGCCGGCAACTCTAACTAGGTTGACCTGCATTTCAGGGTCGTAGAGCAGAGCCGACTCTTCCAGAGGTTGAACGTGACGCTTGCGGAAAAGCAGTGATAGCATACTAGCACCTCCCGTTGTTGAAGACTCGATAGGCCATAGTTCCTTCGCTCTTAAGATTCTTTGAGTTCAGTCTACTACGAAACACCGCTAAGGTCTACTCGGCGTTACTATAACAATGAACGTTACCGTAACTGTACGCTGCCAACTCACGGGAGAAGGCCCAGACTGGTCCTTTCGGTTGAAGTGTCTGCTCGCCCTATTCTCGCCGCCTCCACCTGAGTCGCTTCTCCGTAAAGACTCGATGCCAGTCTATCCTGGTAAAGACGTAAATCGTCAGCAGCCCGAACAATTGCGAGGCGATGAAGTAATAACTGAAGAACGACTTCGACGTCACCGATTCGTAGTTCAGCAGTTGAGCCACACTGGAAGCCGTGAACGCCCATAACGCGTAGCTCACCACCCGGCCGAGCAGGAACGGAATCGCAATAAGCCTTAGCTTGAGCGCCGTCAGCCCATACGCGATGAACAGATGATTCGATGGAAACGGACTGAAGGCATAGAACAACAGAATGCCAAAGGTCAGCTTCTTCTTGCTCTCCAAGCGTTCTTTCACCGCATCGATGTTCTTTCTGGTGTCGTCGCTCAGAATCTTCTGCCTTACGATCACAGTCGAAAGCTTCGCCAGCACCAGCCTCCCCAACGTGGCGGCGACGGCTCCAACCACAGCCAGGAGAACGATGTTCGAGTTGAATCTGATGGCGATGAACGACAGCACCGACCAGGTGGGCGGTGCGAAGATCGGGACCACGTTTAGAAGAAAGACTATTAGGAAGATGACGAGGAAGACAAAAACCGTGTGAAGCGCTTCGTGCATGTCGTCTATCGAAGACTAACACACAGCAACAGCAGCCGGAACGACTGCGCTCTGTTCAGCCGGGTTTTCCCTGGAGAAGCGCAGCAAAAATGTGGCGGCAACTTGATAGCCAATCGGCGAATCACATAACCGGCTCCTTATTCAAGGAAACCATCAGAACGAACAAGGGAGGAGGTAACGACCTGAATACCATTATGACTACTCGAAGACTTTCACGAAGAAGCTTGCAGGCGGCTCTGCTTGCGTTATCAATCAACCTCATCGCCGTTGCGCCCGTGGCCGCCCAATCGGCGAAGAATCTCAAATTCCAAGACATAAGGATCAAGAACTTCGGCCAAATGGATGAGCGCTTTTTCCGAGGCGCTCAGCCACAGGAAAGAGACTACAAGGACCTCGTTGCGTTGGGGATCAAGACGATCATCGATTTACAGGACGACCCGACGAGCTACGAGAAGAGCGCCGCAGAAGCCGCCGGCATGCGATACATGAACATTCCGATGAGCAGCACAAGCCGCCCTCGAGAGGACCAGATTGAACAGTTCCTCAAGCTTGCCAATGATCCGGCTACCGGACCCTTCTTCGTGCACTGCGCAGGCGGCCGCCACCGCACCGGGGTGATGGGCGCCGTGTATCGCATGAGTCACGATGGCTGGGACTTCGATCGGGCCTACAAAGAGATGAAGGACTACGATTTCTACACTCGATTTGGACACGGATCGCTGAAAGACTACGTGCAGGATTATCACGGGCATCAACGCTCGATCGTAGTATCGACCGGCCATTCCTCTTCCAGCCACTAGGATTGCTTTTCGGGCGAAAAGGCCGCTTCATTCGAAGCGCCCTTCTCGTTTTCACTTTGAATCTCGTCACGGCGCTGCCCGTGTGTACGCAATAAAACGGGATCGTTGGAGTGCTGCGCAGGAGGGTTTATCTATTTGACTAAGTGGTATTCGGTCTGGCGCTTCAGAACCCACGATGCCCGGCCCGCTTCGTCTATCACCGCGTCTTCTTCCGCGCCGACCCAAAGGTCCTTGCCGCCCCACTCACGCACGGGCGTCGTAGCCGAGAGCTCGATCGAAAACCATGTCCCCGGCAGCACCAGCACATCGCCACGTCCGGGCACGCCTTGCTGCCGGTCCCACAAGCCTATCAGCGGACCCGCGCCGTGGCCGTGATCGCCGATCGGGTGAGTGTAGATCGAGCCGTTGATCCGTTCCGCCTTCATCGCAGCGAGCGTGTCCGCGAGCACTTCGTTGCCTGATCGGCCCGGCTTCATTCGCTCCATCAACAAATCCTGCACTCGGTTCGAATTCGCAAGCGCGCGCTTGATTCCCGCTGGAACATCCGTCTCGCCTTCGCGCAACACGTAGCCCATATGCTGCGTATCGGTGTTCAATCGCATCGCTGTTATCCCAAAGTCTACGTGCAGCACGTCGCCGCGTTCGATCAACAGGGGCGCGTCTTCTGCAAGCAGATTGACTCCGGTTCTCGACGACTTTTGAACACGCACCGAAGGCTGAAACCACGTGCCCAATCCAAGGTTATTCACTTGCTGGCGCAGCCACCAGACTACGTCTTGATCAGTAGTCTTTCCCGGAGTGATGACTTCGTTTGAAAACGCGCGGCCGATCAGCCAGTGAACCGTTTCCATCATCTGGCGATAGACGGGCAGCATCTCGGGCAAGCGTATCTCGACGTATTCAAGCGCGAGGTTCTCGGCTCGCACGATTCGCTTCAGGTATTCAGGCCCCAGCGTGCTCTCGAGTTTTTCCCGCTCACCCGCCGACAAACCATCCGAGAACGCATGCGTGTGCGAGATGTCAATCGCAATCGTCGAGGGCTTGCGCTCTTCGATGAGCTTCTTGAGCAGCACCCATTGACCTTCGCCGTAGATCTCGCGGCCTTCGACTTCGGGGTCGCGGTACACCGTGTACAGCCCTCCGTTCGAGCCACCGCCAAGCGCCAGCCGCTCAATTCCCTTCTCTTCGCCTCGATCGAAGAAGACGTAGATGGTTCGGCGTCGCGCCGCAAACACAGTCGGCGAGACGAGCGAGAAGAACACGGGGTCTTCGTTGTACTCGCGGCAGATTACCAGCCACATCGCAACGCCGTGCTTGCGCATGAGGCGCGGCAACACCCGCTCTAGCCGGAGCTTCAACCACTGCTGCTGAAGCTCAGCCTGTTCGCGCAACGACGGAAGCAGTTTCGGCGAGTCGGCGCCGATTGAGTTGGCCGCCAACAACGCGGCCGCTATCGCCAACGAGAGCATCCTTTTGGATTTTTTCATGATGACCTTTGATGGCAGCGTGCGCGCCTTCGGTGCGTCAGAGAATCGTCATATCATGCCGGCGATGACGCCGTCGAGAAAGACATTCAGCACCCAATGCGCCAGAACAAGAGGCCAGATTGACTTGATCGCGTAAGCCATCGCGCCGGCGGCCAGGCCCCAAATCAGGGTGCCCCATAACTCTGGGACCGGCTTCCCCAAATGCCACGCGGTGTACGACAACATCTGAATCAACAACGCATACTTGTGAAAGTAGAAGACTCGCTTGTAGCCGGCGCCGGACGCTTCGATTTCATGGTCGCGCGCGCCGCCGAGGCCAAAAAGCAAAAAGCCTCTGAAGATGAACTCAACCGCGATGAAAAACGGCAAGGCCGTCAGCTCATACAGAGCAAATGACCCGGCGTTGGGAAACGGCCGATAGAGAGGATAGAGCGCGCGCATCCCTTGATCCTGCGCGCCAAGCCAGAACGCCGGCAGACTCAGCAACGTCAATGTCAAAAACGTCCACATCGCGAGCGTTCTTCTGTCCTTCGGCGGCAACCCCAGACCATAACTCGACAAGGGTTGCTTGAAGACGAACTTGATGACGCAGACAGGAATCACGACGAGCAGCAACGCTCCGCCCCAAAATGAAATCAGTTCGTTGTCCCAGGGGATGCCCGGCAAGAGTTGAGGGCGGCGGCCTATGTCGATTCCGGGTCCGCGATAGTCCGGCCAGATCAAGTGGAGCAACTCGATCTTGCCGTGTGTCCCCCACAGCATTATGAGAATAAACGACAGGCCGATGATCTGTCCGGGTCTCTCTTTGAAGACGCTGCGTACGCTTTGCCACACCACTTTGAGCACCGTCACAAAGCCCGGCTGATCAAGCTCAATCTCATCGATCCCCTCACCGAGCTTTGAGAATATTGAAGCGCGCCTGGCTGTCTCCTTGTTCATCTTCGCGTTGCCTCAAGAGTCGAATCCGCACCGCTGTGAGAAGCCGTTGTTGAAAGTCCCGCGGGAATTCAGCAGCCGGCGCACGGCTAGCCACTTGTCTAACATCGGATACATTTTTCTTATCAAGCTGATTCCGCCCGGGAGGTAGTGAACCTGCCCCCAATGCGGACGCGCGCCAAGTTCAATCAACGCGGCTTCAATGTCCTTTAGTATCTCCATCCCGCCGTTCGTAGAATCCACCATCGGGACCTCAATCATACAGGTGTCGCGACCGTACATCATCGACAGGTACAAATCGTGTTTCGCGACGAAGCGCAAAGAGAAAGGCACTGTGTGATATATGTTCTTTGAAGCCCGGTTGCGCTCCGCTAACTCGATGATCTTTTCAGCAGCCGCGATGTACGAGTGGTCATCCACAGATAAAGCCAGTTCGCTCGAATAGGCGGCAATGTAGTTTGGTGCGCCAATGTCGAGGACCTGATAGCTCTTGGCCTCATATACTTTATCCTTCAAGGCCTCGATCGAGTTCTCAATAGTCCTGGGGGCCGAGCCCGGGAGGAGCCGCAGCTTCAGGCTCTCGACCTTGCCGAAGAGCCAAATGAGCGGGCGAGGCAAGAAAGAGAACCCGACGGAGAGAGGGCTCCGATTCGCTTGTTCTGGCGATGGATGGTGCGGTTCAGAGATTTCTTTTCTCGCGGTCACCAGACAGGTGTGGTCGCCGTTGAGCTTGTACGGATTGACTAAGACTTCGTAGTGGCGATACTCGCGGAGAACGTCGCCCTTCAAGAGATCCGCCTTCACTTGCGACCATGTGCTCGCGGTTCGCGCCTCTCTGAGCCAATACTTTTCTCTGACTGAGATGGTGACAGAATAAACCACACCCATACAACCCAGTCCGATCACAACCGACTTGAACCAATCATCATCCTGTCGCAGTTCTATGTCGCTGTGCTTGCTCTTGAATCTCTCGGGGTCGGTTATTCCATCGGCACGCTCTATGCGATAGACCTTGCCTTCGCTCGCAACGACGACGATTGATCTCACAAAGCTGGCCGCTGATCCCAGACTAATGCCCGAGCCGTGCGTCGAAGTCGAGAGCGCGCCTACGACTGTTTGCGCCGTGTGCGCTCCCATGTTGATAAGCGCAAGACCTAACTCGTCTAACTTATCGTTGACGTCGGCAATTGTGATTCCGCACTCGACGTCAACGAGCGTTGAAGTCTGGGTGCCCGCCTTCAGCGTATCCGTGTCTAACGTCAAGACCTTTTTCAACCCGTGAGTGTCAATCAGAAAGTCGTCGGTGAGGGCGATATCGGAGAAGGAGTGACCCGAACCGACCGCTCTCACTTTGCGGCCTTCACTCTCTGCGCGCGTGACGATCGCAATCACTTCCGCGAGCGTCGTCGGGCGAAAGATATTCAACGGAAAAGCCTTTTGGTTCCCGATGCAGTTGCTCCATTCTTGACGCGGAGTGCTATTGCTCATATCTCACCTCTTGGCCATCAAGATCTTCTTGAGTGTCCGACAAACTTCAGTTTGTCGTCGTACCGGCTCATGTCGACAAACTGTGAAGTTTGTCGGACTAACCCACAAGCTCCGACGGATCGCGAAACCATCGCATCTTCGGCGATGCGTTAAGAACGCTGCCGGCTGCGCCGCCACTCCGCCCGCCGCTTGTCCATTCTTCGGCGAGAAGCTCCTCGCCGAGCTCGTCGTAATAGCGCACAACCAGGGCGGCATCGCGGAACTCCAACAGTGCGCTTCCACAGAATCCAACTGCCTCGCCGTCAATCTCATATGCCTTCCGCTCATCGGCGAACACCACCGGCACGCCCGCGTGCTTGGGCGGCTTTATTTCGACCGGCATCCCGCCGTGCCCAATGCAGCGCGCCCTCACCTTGTTCTCTCCGCTCTCCGCGTAAGGAGCATAGCCGGCGAAGCGATGCTCGTGACCCCACAACCAGAGGCTCACGTCCCTAAGGAAGGGCTGCAACTGCCAGCCCACCCTCTTATAGCTTTCATCGAACGCGCTAAACCACGGATGGTGGCTCAGAAGGATCACAGGCCTGCGATCCAGGTCATCCGCGAACACGACCTCGCGCATCCATTCCAGATTCTTGGCGTGTAGCTTCGTTCCCAGGATTAGCTCGAGGAACGGGAATATCTTGCAGAAGTATCCGGTATCAACCGCCACGATGCGCCACCAGTCGTTTTCAACACAGAAATAGCTGGCTTCTTGACCGAGCGCCGGAAGAACAACCTTGAAATAACCTTTACCGCCGGAATACATCTCGTGGTTCGCATTCATCGCGAACGAACGTTCGGCCCTGTACCAGTCCTCGGGACCCAGGAAGTACTTGTTCACCTCGTCAACCTGCCCCGAGTAGTAAATGTCGCCAAGATGGATGGTGATATTGGGCTTTTGCACGTCGCGCACATGATCGATTACCCGGTAGGCGCTCTCCGTGCCGCTTCCCCAGTCGCCGACAAGAGAGACCCTGCCGTTTGCAGGCAGCGGATATATACCTGGCCTGGATGCGGGAGCGCCCTTGTAAGAGGCAAACCGATAACGAGGAGTAAACGCGACCTTGAGATAGTTCCATAGCCAGATCAGAACGTGCTTGTTGAGGAAGCCTTGAACACTGCGCGGAGGTGGATCAATGGTTGACTGCCCTATCGACCACGCAGCGCCAGCACCTGATGTAGCACGAGCATCCTGCGCGTTTCTTTTGGCGCGACTCATAATGAACGCTCCTTTTCGGTTAGCCGCCTGCTATGACGATATCCTGATCAGGTGCAGAGCGGAGCCATTGTTACGCAGCTTTTCGGAACGCGACTATCTTGCCGCTTGACAGTGATAACCGCAAGCTCATAACGTCGCTAGTTGCTCACAGTCATTCCTATGAGTTTTGGAGGTGAAACGATGCTCTACCGCCTTACTCGCGCTGCTGCTCTGACTGCTCTTCTGGCATTCCTGGCTGTATCGGCTCAAGCACAACAGGCCGCCGGCCTTCCCGCTGACAAGCTGGAGAAGATCGAGAAAGCGATCACCGCGCAGATGTCGCGGCAAGGCATACCAGGCCTCTCTGTTGCAGTCGTCGTCGATCACAAGCTTCGATGGTCGAATGGCTATGGACTCGCCGATGTCGAGAACTTCGTTCCTTCCAAAGCGCTGACGGCGTATCGGCTCGGCTCGATATCAAAGCCGATCACAGCGGCCGCAGTGATGCAACTGGCGGAGCGGGGCAAGCTCGACCTCGACGCGCCGATCCAAAAGTACTGCCCGGCGTTTCCCGCAAAGCAATGGCCCGTCACTGCTCGGCTGTTGCTCGGGCATCTCAGCGGGGTTCGGCACTACACCAGCGACGCCGAGTTCGCCAGCACACGCCACTACAACAGCGTCGTCGAAGGGCTCGATATGTTCAAAAACGATCCGCTTCTGTTCGAGCCGGGCACGAAGTACAGCTACACGACTCACGGCTACGCGGTGCTCGGGTGCGCGGTCGAAGGCGCATCGGGAATGAGTTTTCCAGACTATGTACGTGAGAACGTCTTCAAACCGGCGGCGATGGATCGCATTCGAGTAGACAACGTGACGGATATCATTCCGAATCGCGCGCAAGGGTACCAGAAAGCCCAGAGCGGAGAGCTACGCAACTCGGGTCTGGCCGATTCGAGCTACAAGATTCCCGGCGGCGGATTCATCTCGACCGTCGAAGATCTCGCCAGGTTCGCGATCGCAATGCAGACGGGCACGCTTGTGAAGAAAGAGACGCTCAATCAAATGTGGACCGCGCAGAAGACTCGCGACGGCAAGGCGACCAGTTACGGACTGGGCTGGGGAGTGAGTGAGCGAAACGGATTGAAGGAAGTGCATCACGGCGGCGCTCAACAGCGAGTGAGCACGTTCCTGTACACGATTCCTGAGAAGGGTCTCGCGGTTGTGTTGATGACTAACCTAGAAGGAATCGGCGGTGGGCTGGCTAGTCTTTCGAGGGAGATCGCCGACATTGTGCTGCAGTGATCGCCTGGCTAGCTGAAGTTCCATTGAAGCCTCTACCGGAGCCTGAAGGGCGAATACCTGAAGGATGGAAGGATGCCATCTACGGATGCTGACGGGTTTATCGCGGCGCTGCATTGTGCTGATGACGAATCCGGAAAACATCAGCAGCGGGTTTGCGATCTCGAGGTAGTGCTGTGAGCAGGGACTATTCAAACCGGGAGTTGAAAATAGATGCGATTGTAAAGCTCTGCGGCAGCGCCGCCCCAGACACACGTGTCGACCAGGAGTCTCATGCACCCGACTCGACGAGCAGTGGCTCGAAGCGTTCGTGACCAACCAGCCGGTGCGCATAAGCCAGACAGGCCTGAATGTCCTCAGCTTCAAGCCACGGGTAGCCTTCAAGGATGGTTTCTTGCGTGTCGCCGGCAGCGAGCATGCCCAGCACGTGCTCGACCGCAAGCCGTCGTCCGCGAATGATCGGTTTGCCGCTGAAGATCTGAGGGTTCACCGTTATGCGTTTGAGCAGTTCTGCTTCTTCCATCGTTACTCCTCAACGAATCCTAGCATGCGAAGCACTCGCAAACACGTTGCAAGCGGCGTCCCTTCTTACTTGCCCTCCAACAACCGAGCCGCCGCCTCGATCTGCGAAGTCAGCGCTTGAATCGCCGCAGTCGCCTTCTTCATCTCCGGTTCGACTTCGTCCCAGTGTTTTTCTTCTATCGCTTCGCGCACGCCGGGGATCGTCTTCACCCCGTAGCCGGTGTAAAAGCCCGGGGCGTAAATCTGGTGCTTGAACCACGGCCGCCGCGGGAGGCCTTGCTCACTGGTCAGCTTCCTCTCGGATTGATAGAGCAGTTGGTTGAGCGGCTTCGTTTGCTTCACCTGCTTGAAGCCGTTCGCGCCCGCTTTTCCAAGCGCGTCCTCATACCTGCGCGCGCCCTCAGCGAGCGATTTCACGGCCGACTTCAGAGGCGCAAGATCGATATCCCTCTGCCGTTTCGCTCTCATCGTGAGTTTGTCGATTTCATCCACGTAGCGGCCTATCGTGTCCGCGAGATTAGTGAACTCAAACGGCAGCACCTCGGCGTCAGCGAGCCGCATCACGATTGTGCCATTCACCTGAGAGAGCGCCCGGCCGTGCTCAAACGTCGGGTCGCCGAACTTGATGTACCAGGCGAACGAATCGTAGATCGAGTGATACACGCCGCCCCCGCCATCCCCGCCGAAACCCGTGTTCATCGAAGCGATTCCCAGGTGCTGCAGAAACGGTGTGTAGTCCGAGCCCGATCCCAGCGCGCCGATGCGAAGGTCCGCCCGCTCGTTCGCCTCTTTCTTGTCTTCGTCGGTTCGCGCTTGTTCGACGCGGCGCTCCTTCATCGCATCCCAGACAGACTTCTTGGCGCCAGGCTGCTGCACATCGCGAGCGACTTCGTTGATAAAGCGCTCGAGCGAATGCGAACCGCCGACGTTCAATCGGCCTTTGCTGGTGCTGTCGGAGTTCAAATACGCGACGGCTTTTTGCTTGAGCTCACCCTCATGCGTCTCAACCCATTCGGTCGAACCCAGCAGTCCCTCCTCTTCGCCGTCCCAGGCGCACAGGATAATCGTGCGTTTCGGCCGCCAGCCTTGCTTGAGCAACTCGCCCAGCGCCCGGCCGGTCTCCATAAGTGCGACCTGACCGCTCGTGGGATCGTCCGCTCCATTCACCCACGCGTCGTGATGATTACCAAAGATCACCCACTCATCTGGATACGTGCTGCCCTCGATTCTCGCGACAACGTCGTAAAGCGTCTTCATCGACCAATCGAACGAGACTTTCAAGTGCACTCGCGCAGGTCCGGAACCGACGTGATAAGTAATCGGCAACGCGCCGCGCCACGCCTCAGGCGCAACCGGGCCGGTCAGCTCACGAAGCATCGGCAACGCATCGCCGTAAGAGATCGGCAGCACGGGAATCTTGGTGATGACTTCGGCTTCCTCGCGACGAAGTCTCTTCGCACCCTTCACTGCGCCCCAACCCGGAGTCAACGGATCACCCGGATGAATAGGCATATCCATCACCGAGCCTCGCTGCGCCCCCTGTTCGGGCCGATACGGTCCCCGCGGGAAGACGTCGCCTTGATAGTAGCCGTCGTCTTTCGGATCGGAGTAAATCAAGCAGCCGATGGCGCCGTGCTCGGCGGCGACCTTTGGCTTGATGCCGCGCCAGCTTCCGCCGTAACGCGCGATGACAATCTTGCCTTTGACGTCGACGCCGAGCCTGGCAAGCTCATCGTAGTCCGCCGGCACTCCGTAGTTCACGAAAACGAGCTGGCCGGTTACGTCACCGTCTATAGAATAAGCGTTGTAGGTTGGGAGTTGATTGGCATCACCGGAGTCCGGGTCGTCCGTGATCGCCGGCTCTTTCAGCGCTGCCCGAAAGCGAGCCGGCTCAATCATCTCGAGCACTCGTTCGATCGGAGTCGGAAACAGCACCTCGAACTCTTCGAGCCTGGCGTCGATTCCCCACGACTTGAACTTGTCGCGTATCCATTCGGCGTTCTTCTTGTCGTAAGCCGAGCCGACGTGATGAGGCTCAGCGGAGAGATGCTTCATGTATTCGCGCAGAAGTTCGGGCTTGGGAATCGCCCGCATCTTTTCTTCCCAGCCGATTTCGGCCGCGGCGCTTGCATCGGAGAACCCGCGAAGCGAGCGGGCCTTCCCATTAGCCTGAGCGAGAGCCGCCGGAGCGACGCCGTTGAGAGCGACTACTAGAGACGCAACCATTCCGGTGATTGTCTTGAGCGCATGACGGTGCATCGTGATCCTCCTGAAATTGGACGGCAAGTATATCCACCGCACAGCGTGGGGTGCAATCTCGCCGAACACACCGCCTCGTGGACCCCCGACCGGTGTCGCGACTCGATAGTAATGTCACCTGTCTAACCCAATAGAAATGTCACCTTTC
>CAZJQQ010000019.1:0-130780 GCA_964548075.1 uncultured Clostridia bacterium
AGCCAACACAAACCAACAGATGATCGTTTACACAAAATGCTTGACGCTACCTCTGGCTTCCGCCTTCCGCCTTCTGCTGTCCGCCTTCTGCCTTCTGCCTTCTGCCTTCTGCCTTCTGCCTTCTGGCCTTCTGCCTTCTGCCTTCTGGCCTCTGGCTACTGACAACTGACTCCGCTTCCCTTAATATGTCTGCTATGCGACAGAAAACCGCGGCCATCGTAGTAATCGGCAACGAGATTCTGACCGGAAAATCCGAGGACAAGAACGCCAGCTTTCTGATCGGGGAAATGTACGAGCTTGGAGTGGCCCTCCGGCGAATCGTAGTCATTCCCGACGACGCCGATGTCATCGCGACTGCGGTCCGCGAATGCGCCGAGGGATTTGACTACGTATTCACCTCGGGCGGAGTCGGGCCAACTCATGACGATGTGACCATCGAAGGCGTGGCTCGCGCGTTCAGCCGCGAGGTCGTGCGACATCCAGAACTCGAGGCGATGCTTCGCGGCTACTTTGGAGAAGGCATCGACGCCGCGCGATTGCGAATGGCGGACGCGCCCGATGGCTCGGAACTGATCCGCGGGGTTGAAATGCGCTGGCCGATTCTCGCGGTCCAAAACGTTTACGTGCTGCCGGGCGTCCCGGAGTTGTTTCGCAAAAAGTTCGAAGCGATCCGAGAGCGGTTCCGCGCCGCGCCCTTTTACACTCACGTTATCTACACGCGCGAGGACGAATTCGATATTGCGCCTCGGCTCGACGACGTGGCAGCCGGACATCCCGATGTTGATATTGGGTCGTACCCGACTTTTACGCGCGATGACTATCGAGTAAAGATCACGCTCGAGTCAAAGGAGCAAGGCGCTGTCGAACGCGCTCGCGATCAATTGCTCACGCTGCTTGATCCTGCGTCGCTCGCCCGGATCGAGTGAGGTTGATTTGAAAAAGGCACAAGCTCTTGGCGCTGCGTTGTTGGTTCTTATTTCCCTACATACGCCGGCAAGGAGTTCCCATTCATCCACACTGAGATTCGAAGTCACGATCGCGCCCGAGTTGAGTTCATCTCCGCAAAGCGGGCGCCTGTTCGTGGTGATGAGTCTCAAGAGTCAGCCCGAACCCAGGCTTACGATAGGCCAGACCGGACTGGATGCCTCGCCATTGTTTGGCCGGGACATTCGGAACTTTGCGCCCGGAGTCACCGCCTCAGTCGATGAAACGTGTGCGGCATTTCCGATCGACAGCCTCGCGCGTCTCCCGGCAGGCGACTATTTCGTCCAGGCGTTGTTCGATTCAAACATCGATCTGAAATCCGTGAATGCGCCTGGAAATCTCTACAGCGCGCCGCGCAAGATACACCTCGATCCATCTCAAGGCACAACCGTCAAGATCGAGTTGACCCAAAAGGTCGCGCCGGAGCAGTTGCCACCGGACACCGACTACGTCAAGTACGTAAGGATTCAATCGAAGCTGCTCACGACGTTTCATGGGCGCCCGATCTATTTGCGGGCGGCGGTGATCTTGCCGCGAGGCTTCGAGAGCGAACCTGCCAAGCGTTACCCGTTGCGAGTGAGTATCGGCGGCTACGGCACTCGCTTTACCGCCCCGCTGCGAATGATGAGAGAGGGTTCCGGCTTTCGCAACACGTGGTTGGCCGATGGCACACCTCGAATGGTCTTATTGCATCTTGATGGCGATGGGCCAGACGGAGACTGTTATCAGGTGAACTCGGATAACAACGGGCCGTATGGAGACGCGATCACCCAGGAGTTGATCCCTTACGTCGAGGAGCGGTTTCGTTGCATCGGCCAACCGTGGGCGCGCGTGCTCGATGGCGGCTCGACGGGTGGCTGGGTGTCGCTCGCGCTGCAGATCTTCTATCCGGATTTGTTCAACGGTACGTGGTCCGGATTTCCAGACGGTGTAGACTTTCGTGCGTTTCAGCTTATCAACATCTACGAAGATCAAAGCGCCTACGTGAACAAGCGAGGATTCGAGCGGCCGAGCGCTAGAGACCTGAATGGAGACGTTCGCTTTACCATTCGTCACGAATGTCAGATGGAAAACGTGATGGGGCTCGGGGACAGCTACACAATGTCAGGCGAGCAGTGGGGCGCGTGGAACGCGGCGTATGGTCCTCGCGCTGCCGATGGCCGTCCTGCGCCGCTCTGGGATCCGAAGACCGGTAAGATCAATCGCGACCTGGTCGAGCATTGGAAGAGGTACGACCTCCGGATGGTGCTTGAGCAAAACTGGAAGACTCTCGGTCCCAAGCTGCGTGGCAAGTTGACGATCTGGGTTGGCGAAGCGGATGACTACTTTCTTAACAATGCGGTGCATCTGCTCGACTCGTTTCTGTCCAGGGCCGATCCGCCGTACGAGGGAAGAATCATCTACGGTCCGGGGAAGGGGCACGGTTGGATGGCGTTCAGCGAGCGCGAAATCATGGATCAGATGGCCGCGGCTATCGAGAAGGCCAGAAGATAGACCACGGATGACCCTGGGAGCGCAGGCATCCCTGCCTGCCTCTCCTAGCGCAAGCCAAGCAGGCAGGGATGCCTGCGCTCCCAGGGTCATCTGTGGTCAATTAGGATCACGAGACCATTGTGAAGAAATCGACGAAGTATCAATTCCTAATAGAGCACGCATTGGACGCGTTGCTGATATTCATTCCAGTTGCAGCCGTCCTTCACTACACGCATGCGCCTGAGCTCTGGACGTTTATTGCATCGGGCGTGGCGATCATTCCACTAGCCGGGTGGATGGGGAAGGCGACCGAGAGCCTGGCCGAAAAGCTGGGAGCGGGAATCGGCGGACTCTTGAACGCGACGTTTGGAAACGCAGCCGAGATGATCATCGCGTTTCAAGGCTTGCGCGCCGGGCTGACCGAAGTGGTTAAGGCGTCGCTTACCGGTTCCATTCTGGGAAACATTCTCCTGGTATTCGGTGCGAGCGTGCTGGCTGGCGGGCTCAAGTACCGCCACCAGAAATTCAACCGAACCGCTGCGACTATGAGCGCGACTTTGATGGCCCTGAGCGCGATCGGTTTGCTTGTGCCGGCCGTGTTTCACTGGGTTACGCACGGCACAGCGGGGAGCGCGGAGAAGAACATCAGTCTCGAGATTTCCATAGTGCTTTTTGTGACTTATGTTCTCAGTCTCATTTTTGCGCTCAAGACTCACAAAGACCTCTATCTAGGAACAAGCGAGCCGCACGAGGAAGCTTCGGCGATGCGCCCGAAGACCGCCGGGCTGGTGTTGCTTGGAGCAACTGCGCTCATTGCGTGGATGAGCGAATTGTTAGTTCACGCGGTCGAGCCAGCCTCGAAGTCGCTCGGGCTGACGGAAGTCTTCGTCGGAGTCATCGCTGTGGCGATAGTCGGAAACGCAGCCGAGCACAGCACAGCAATCTTGATGGCGATGAAGAACCAGATGGACCTGGCTTATCACATAGCAGTGGGATCGAGCATGCAGATAGCATTATTTGTAGCTCCAGTGCTTGTGTTCCTGAGCTACGCCATGGGAAGCCCAATGGATTTGCTGTTCACCACATTTGAGGTGATAACAGTCGGGATGGCAGTTGCAATCGTCAGTTTAGTTGCCGCCGACGGCGAGTCGAACTGGATGGAAGGAGTGCTGCTCCTCGCGGTTTACGTGATCTTTGCTATCGCGTTCTTCTTTTTGCCAGCTAGCATCCCAGGGGTTTGACCGAGAGTTCTCGATAAGATTCCGGGGAAGGAGCCGGCTCATCTCGGCGTCGCAGACGCCTGACTGCGCAGGTCCTTGACTATGGCTCGGATCCTATCCGCATCTTTAGCCTTGGGCGCCAACTTCAGGTACATATCCAACTCGTCGGCAGCGCGTGCGCTGTCGCGCTTCTCAATGTAGACGGCGCCCAGGTATCGATGGGCTTCGACAGCCTCCTCCCCGCCTATCGTGATCGTCTGTCGCAAAGCAGTCTCGGCGGCGTCGTAGTTACCAAGGCTGACCATCGCGCGGCCAAAATAGAAGTGGGCCGGTCCCGACGTCCCGTCCTTTTGAATGGCTCTGTTCAGTTCTGCGGCGGCTGCCTTGTAATCTTTCAACTGGAGAAGCACGATGCCGTAGTTGAGCCGCGGGTGGAAAGCCTCAGGCGCGATTCCGATGGCTTTGCGCAGGGCCTCGCCTGCCTTCCCCCACTCCTTGAGTTCCATGTACTGCACGCCGAGTTGGTTCAGTGCAGCCATGAAATTCGGATAGATTTCCAGTGCTTTTTCCAAATGCTCAATCGCTTTCTTTGGGTCGCCTGCTTTTGCTGATTCCATCGCCTGCTTGTAGAGATCGCGCGCGGCTTCGGGAAGGCCCGCCGTCTTGGCATCAACAGTGCCGGGAACTCCGGGGCTGTTTCGTCTTGGTTGCAGTGTAATGTAAACCGTGATTGTCGTGCCGGGAGCGCCTCGTCTTTGCGCCGCCTCTATTATATCGGCGGGCTCGTTGGTTATCTCGAACTCCTTCCCCGCATCTACCACGATCATATATCTGCCGCCCTGCAGGCGCCGGAAGGTGAACGCGCCGCTGTCATCAGACATTTGGAACTGCTCGCCGTTGGCAAGGCCGGTCAGCTTCACCTTGACGCGCCTATCAAGCCTTTGTCCGCTTGGAAGAAAGATCGTACCTTGGATGATATTCTTGCCACCCGTTCCGCGGTCGCCAGGGTCCCCATCGATGCCGCCCATTTGGGCTAGACCTGTCGTCAAGCAGACGGCTGTTAGCAGCGCGGCAAGCAGCAGACCCCTGAAACAGTGACGCAGGTGCGAATGTGTGAGCGGAGAGATCTTCATCTTTCACCTCCTTGAACGCGAGCTAGTGAAGCTTGAATGATCGTGTGGGATGGTCGAAAAAACCGACTGAATACTACCATAAAACCGCACCGCGAAGAAGGATTTCACGCGGTGAAACCCCTGCTATTTTTCAGGCGCGCGTTGGTACCAAACTATGTGATCACCGTCGCCGGGTTTGTCCGAGTAGGGTACCGTCTCGTAGCCGGCGGAACGCACGCGCGAGCTTGGCAGCTCGAGTAGCGCATTGTTAGAGAGCAAAAAGCCTCCGGGCCGCAGCATTTTCTCAATATTGGCGAGAGCGAGGCTCTGCTCGAACACCTCGTAGTAGACAAGGATGTTGGTGGCGATCAGCAGATCGAAGCCTTGCCCGCCTGGAATTTCCATCCGTTGAAGCACGATGTTCGTGTCTTCGGGCGTGATAAGAGCGACAATGGCGGGGCGAACGCGAACTGCGCGGATCTTCAGGTCGCCGAGCCCGGTAGGCGCCGCGACGGGTGTCACCGGTGTGCCTATGCGGTCGCCAAACCTCGTCCAATATTCGATCGCTTCCTGCTTCCATTGGCCCTGGGCGTCTCGTGGCAGTTGAATTGTGTAAGCAATCCCGCGGCGCGCGCTCGCCGCCGCCCGGCTCAGATGGTCGTTCACCCGCGCGCTGAGATCAAAGGTCGTTACTCGCAACTCACCAGATCGCCCGAGTCCCAACCGCATGAGCGTGTCAATGACCGCGAATGGCTGGATGGTCTGTTGCGGATAGAAGTCGTATCCGTCCTGCTTGTCGGTGAAGTCAAGCCCTGGGCCGATGATGCCTACTCGACGCACGCTGCCCGCTGCCAGCATTCCCTTAGCCTTCAGCGACGATAGCGCCCGTTCAATTGCGAAGTTTGGCAACAGCGACGTATCGGAGGAAAGGCCGCGAGTGGCGTATAGCTTCGAGCGTTCGGTAAACTCAGCCGAAGGATCGAGCAGTTTGGCAGATTCGAGCACTCTGGCGTAGCTTGCGTGCTCGTTGAGAAGTCGAGCGAGATTGGCAAGCAGATATTTCTTGACACGCTCGCGGCCTTGAACCGTACCAAGCTCGTGACCCTTGCTCTCTGCAAGCCGGCGCGCGAAGAGCAGGCGCTCGTTTTTTCCTGGCACAGCCATCGCCTGAAGCAAATCATCGGCACGCGCCTGTATCGTTGTGACGAACGCGACTGCTTCCGGCGAATCGTTTCCTGAACTCAACAGGTGCTGTTCGCCGGTCCGTGCGAGATCGCTAAGTGTGATTCTCGGCCTGCGTGTGAAGGAGGACCCGAACAGAAGGAAGTTGACGAGCGAATCTTCGTCGCCCTGAACCAGGCGGCTGCGAATCTCAGCATCGCGGCGAACAACCCAACTCGCCCATATGGACGGCAACTCCCGTGTGGCTCCTCCGCGCAGTTCGGCGGGCAAGACCTCGCCGAGAGCTTCGACGATCGGGCGAGCTTCTTCGTAGGTGATATAGCTGACCTTGCGAGTGCGAGATTGGGCATGAAACGCCGCTTCTGGTTCTGCCAGAAGGATCAGCCCGATGATCGACAGTAGAAGAGTCCGATTGCGCATCGCCTTGACTTCAGAAGCGGCGCGGCTCATTGGAACATCTTGGCATCAATCTCAATGTTGTGCCGATACTCATTGATGGTGGTTGTTATCGTGCCGACACTCCTTTGCTTTAGAATCGGCGAGGTAGCCACCATCTCGAGTTTGAACGGCAGCTTCACGCCATCCACGTCCTTGAAGTCCCACGTCTCGATGTAGAAATCTACAGTCGATTCCTCATCCTTTGAGACGACATCGTTGGTGAATGTGCCCATATCTTTTGTTATGCGCACGCTCCCGTACTCGCTGCGGACCCACATGAACGTCTCGGTGTCAAAAAAGAGACGAAGTGCCTGACCTTTGGCTGGTTTCATCTCGACTACGTAGGCCGGACGGTTTTTGACCTTCTTTGTTCCTTTCGCTTCAAACTTCACGCCACCGGATTCTCCTGAGAGAAGCGCGTTGTAAAGCGACATGCTGTTGAACATTGTACCGGTCGCCAGCATCTCTTCATATTTGTGCATCACTACGCCGGAGGCACGCGAGATCGTCGGCCGAAAGACCGCCTTTCCGCCATCGTAGCTCAATTGCCAGTTGTAGCCTTCGAATTGATAGATCGCAGAGACGCGATTGGGTGCTTCCGACATGATGGCGACGGGCACGGCGGCATCGCTGTCCTTCTTCGCGATGCCGATCGCCACGCGGGACTTGATCTTAGCGAGAGCTTCCTTGCCGCCGGCAGCTTGCAGATGTTTATTGATTATCTCAAGGCCGGTCATTTGCGGTTTCTCATCGGCCGCAAGGCTCGCGGTCGTTATGATCAGCAGTGCGACGGAAGACAAGAGAACCACACGCTGTTTCATACGCATCTCCTGTGTAGGCTCAGGAATGATAAGTTTTCGGAGAAAAACCAGCCTATCATGGCTCTGTATTCTCAATCAATCTTAGGTGTCGTGGCCCGAATGAACAATAAGAAGGGGGAGCCCTGAGGCTCCCCCAAAGTAGCTTTCGTTTTCGGCGAAAACTAGAAGATCAACTTCGCCGCCATCTGGACGTTGCGACGGCCACCGAAGGAAGCCGGCACGTATCCGGTGTTCACTTCGGTCTCAGGGTAGGAGATGAACAGATTGGCGTGGTTCAAGACATTGTACGCTTCGAAGCGGAACTGGAACGTATAACGCTCAGTCAGCTTGAAGTTCTTGTACAGCCCCCCGTCAATGTTCCAGAAGCCGGGGCCACGGAAAGCGTCACGCTTGGACATGTTCGCCGGGAATGTGGGGAACTCTCCCAATCCAAGCGCATCCACGTATGAGCCCGGATGCAGCCCGCTCAGATCAATGTACTTGTAGCGGTTAGGCGTATCGCTGACACCAACCGCATCGTGGTTGACCTCTCCTGTGAAGTTCACTGGACCGTCTAGTATCGCCCGGCTGCAAGCGCTGAATGCGTTCGTACAGTCGTAAACACTGAACGGGATTCCGCTCCTCAGGTTGATAATGCCCGTGAGTTCCCATCCATTGACCAACTGGTTGAAGAAGCCCTTGGCACTACTGACGTGAGGCACGTTCCAGGTGAAGCTGGAGGTGAACCTGTGGCGCACATCGAACTCCGAGAATCCATAATCCAGTTCAGGATTGAAGGGGTCGAGGTAGCCAAGGTTGAACTGTCCGTTCTGCCCTTCGGCGAACGTATTGCTCAGGTTGTCCTTGGTTTGCGAGTAGGTGTAGCGAGCAGTCATGCGGATGCCCTTGTTGCGCAGGTTGGTGCTATCGATTGACAGTACCAACGCGTTGTAGTTCGAGTGTCCATCGCTGCCTCGGAAGTTGATGCTGCTTGGTCCGGAGGTATTGTTACGACCGAAGGTATTAGCATCGCCGAGATAGAAGCTGCCCGTACCCGGACGGTTGATGTTGGAGATAGAGTAAAGCTTCTTGCCCGACGATCCTGTGTACTCGGCAGAGACGATTGTGTTGCTCATGATCTGTCGCTGTGCTGCAAAGCTCCAGAAGTGAGCGTAGGCGTTCTTGATGTCAGGATCAACGGCGCGCAGGCTGGTCGGAGGGAAAGACTTGGCTATTCCGCTGCCGGACAGCGGACCGAAGTTTTCGAGCGTGATAGGCAGGGTCGGCACGTCAACGCCGTTACGGAGCGCTACCGTCGCGTAGTTCGGCGGATTCTGAATCACGTTGAACGTGACGTTGCCGAAGTTACGCTCGTAGGCCATCCCGTAGCCGCCTCGCAGGCTGGTCTTGCCGTCGCCGAACACATCCCAGGCAAAGCCGAGCCGCGGAGCAAAGTTGTTCTTGTCCACCGCCCACAGTTTGCCAATCGGGCTGTCCTGCGCAAGCTGGATCTTACCGTTGCGAATGCGCTCCTGGAAGGTCGCGCCATCGCCGAAGTAGAAATTCGAATCGAGAGCCTGATTCGCGTTGTGCTGGGTGCCGTAGTATTCATAGCGCACGCCGAGGTTCAGCGTGAATCTCGATTTGACCTTCCACGAGTCGTTGAAGTACATGGCCCACTCGTGGTAACGGTTACTGCGGCTGAAGTTGGGCGACGTCAATGGCGTCTGCAGCGTGCATGCCGGAGTGACTATCCTCGCGCCCGTGGTGCGGCTTACGGAGCACGGGTACTTGCCCTGTGGGAAAACGGCAACCGTGAAGTTGAACAACTGTCCAGCCACCAGGTTAGCCAGCGCGTTCGGAGAGCTTGAGCCAAGCGCCGCGTCTGCATACTCGTACGCGCCGAAAGTCCGGTTATCACGGATGTGAACATACTGGCCGCCAAAGCGAAGCTGGTGATTTCCTTTAGTCCAGTTCATATCCTGGTATGCCTGAATGAAGTTCTGCGGACCGCCAAACGGGATGCCGTTGCCAGGAGCATCCGACAGATAGCCGGGATACCTGATCGTGAAGCCGTTTATTTGGCCAACAAAGCTGTCATTGGTGAACAATGTCGGAACCAGCGGCTGGTCGCCCAGAGGCTGCAACTGGTTCAAGCGATTGAAGACGACCTTCGACTGCGAAACCAGGTTGGAGGAGAACGAGTGAGTGACCGAGCCAAGGTAGTTCTGGTTCTTCGCCTCGAACCCTGTGTTAAACCCCTGATACGGGCTAAAGCTGACTGAGCCGGATGGATTGTCCCCTTCCTCATATACCCCACGGACGTAGATCTGGGTCTTGTCGCTCCAGTTCCAGTCGAGTCGGTTGACTGTCTGCCAATCGTTGCCTGGAAAACCACCGCCAAAGTCGGCGGCTCTGTTAACTAAGACCTGGCCGAACGCGGGCAGGCTGCTTGGAAGAGCACCGAACGCACCGAAATTCGAAGAAGCGCCGAGAGCGGTTTTCACCTGGCCTACATTGAAGACTTGCCCGTTGATCGGATTGGCAAGCGTAAACGCATTGAAGTAGGTTCGGGTGTTTATGTTGGACGCTGCGATCAGTTGTGGAGTGGGCACAAGGCTGATCACTTCCCCAGTGCTGCGAATGCGCGTCCATTCAGTGCTGCTGAAGAAGAACAGTTTGTCCTTGATGACTCTGCCCCCGACTGAATAGCCGAACTGGTTTCGGGTGAAAACGCCCTTAGGAACGTTGTTGGCGTTGTTGTCAAAGCCGTTCGAAGCAAGAGCCGAAACCCGGTTGAAGTCATAGAGCGAGCCGTGGAACGAATTCGATCCGGCTCTGGTAGCCACGTTGACGATGCCTCCGGAGGCGCGGCCGTATTCAGCGGAGAAGTTGCTGGTGATTACCTGAAACTCCTGAACTGATTCGAGCGGGACGCTCTGTCCGACTGTCGCCGTAAAAGCGTCAACGTTCTCGCCGCCATCCAACAGGATGTTGGTGCTGGACGAGCGCTGCCCGTTGATCGAGAACCCTGTGCCTCGTCCCGAGAGGTCAGTATCTGTTGCATTACCGGAAATCGCGACCAGCGCATATGGATTGCGCGTCAAGGTCGGCAACTCGGTGATCTGTTTCGACGAAATGGTGTCCGCGAGCTGTTGGGTCTGTGTGTTCACCTCAACGCCGCCTTCACCGGCCACCACGGTAATTGTCTCGCCCTTGGCTTGGGCCGAGAGCGAAGCCTCGACGCTCACACTCCCGCCGACCGATACGTCAGCTTGCTGTGTGAACGGCGCAAACCCGCTTCCCGTGACTGTTACGTCGTAGCGTCCGGGTTGCAGGTTCGTGATAGTAGCCGTGCCCTCATCGTTCGTCGTAGCCTTGCGCTCGGCTCCCGTAGCGACCGATTTGACGCTCACGGCTGCGCCGGCAACCACCGCGCCTTTCTCATCGGCTGCTTTCACGGTGAGCTTGCCGGTCTCAGTCTGAGCGAACGTTGAGGCCAGGCCTAGAGACAAGAGTAGAAAAACTGCAAGAAGGCTTGCGGCGGCCTCCTTTAGTACTCTTCGTTTGACTTTCATTTATCTTCCTCCTAAGAGTTAAGGCAGCTCATTCGAAGGCAATTCACACACGGGCAAAGTTGCCTTTTCAAGCTGCCGACAACGCCGGCCCCTTATAAGCGACGACCGGCAGACGGTTGTAGATTGTCTACATAAAAAAACCCAGCTACCCGAGTGGCGGCTGGCTCAGTAAGTTCTTTCATCTTAAGTACTGTTCCCTGCGTGAATGTTCGAGAGATACCATTCTCGGTTTTGATCATTCCGTGGTAACAGATGGCCAAGCGAGCAAGAGGGGCGCACTAGTGCCCGACATTCAACTTTACCAGCGCTAGCTTGATCTGAAACGGAGTGGGGAAGAGACGCTTGAACCATAATGCCAAAACTTCTTACTTGTTTTCCCTAAACCCCTTCTACCGTCCTGGTCTGTGAAGGGTTTTCTTCCACTTCTTCATCACCTGGCCAACTACTTGGCGCTTTACGCTGCCTTGAGCCCACATTTCAAAGGCAAGTCATATACCCAAGTGGGTAGGGCGCCGCTCTTACCGTAACGTTTCCGGATGTTTAACTTAGGACCAGTCGCCTAGGCGACAAAGCTCAAGAACAGACCTATGCACTTTCAAATTTTTGGAAAATATCCATTCCTTTGGATATTCGTCCCATCCTGGGGGGGAGGAGGTGTCGGGGCCAAAACCTTTCCAACCAGGACATGTCGGTTCGTTCACTCGTCGGTGGCAAGCGTCGGTTGACTTGCTGTTGCGGTCTCGTGTCTGCGAAGAGTCAGCAGACTGAGCGCCGTTATGCCACCGAGGATCGCGCTCAACAACAGCAACCCGTCTACCCCGTTCCAATCAGCGAAATAACCACCCAGCGATGTTCCGACCAGTTGTCCGATTCCGAGAAATACCGAGTACAGCCCCATTATCGAGCCGCGGTCTGCAGCGTAGTTCTCGGTCACGTCCGCCAGGTACGTCAATGCCGCGGGCGTGAAGCCGCTTAGGACGAGAACTTCGATCAGCAGCGAGCCAAGCAGCAAATAGTAAAACGGGCTCGAAGACTCGATGTGATTCAAGCCGAGTACGGTCAAGAGCAGCGCGAACAGAGCGAACGTACTGGCTAGCATCACATTGGTCTTACGATAGCGACCGAGGACAAAGCTCCAGGCAAGGACGCCCGCTGCAAAGAAAGCTAAGAGCGTCGCGGACCCGTTCCCGAACTTCTCGGGAGTAATGCTTCCCAAGAGCAGTTGTGCTGGAAAACGCTCTTTGCCTGTAAACAGCCCGACACTGTGGTTCGTCCAGACGCCCACAATGGAAAAGATCGAAAGCCAGGCCGGGCTGAACATCCGCACTGAAGGCGACTTGAAAACCTGGTAATAGTGCGCGAGCTTTCTGCGCGCAGCGGCCGAATGAGACGGCATATTCGAGTTCGAGTTTGATCGGGCTTTGCGCTTCCTATCCCTGAATCCCCACGCAAAGATTGCAAGAGCAATCAGAAAGATCAACCCATCGATACTGAATGCCGGGCTCAACAGCTCGATTCCGGCGACGGTGCGCGCGCTACCAAAAAAACTCCATAGATAGCCTGCGACGGACGACCCAATCGCGAAGCCCCCTACCAAGGTTATCTCGAACAGACCAACTATACGGGCGCGAAGATTTGGACGGCCCACGGTTGCTTCGGAGATGTATCCAAGTGTGGCCGGCACGGAGCTGCCTGTTGAGAGACCGGCAAGCAGTCTGGCGAAAACCAGCACCCACAGCACCGTCGTCATCGCAGTCACCTGGACGGCGATGGCCCCCAGCAGCGGGCCGAGCAAGATGAAAATCTTTCGGCCATAGCGATCGCTCATCGCTCCGAGCACCAGCGAGCCAAGCAACTCGGTGACGAAGAACGAAGCAATGACATAGCCTCGTGTTGTGTATGAAATGTGATAATAGTGGTCGCTGATGTGATCGAGGTAAAACTGAGTCATCTGGCCCATCGCGTGACTCGCCAGACGTAGAATGAGGCTCCCAACCAGCACTGCTATCAAAGATCGAAGCAGCGCTCCGGCCATGCGGCGTCTCCGAGGGCGAGGTCCAGAGGGGGAGCCGCCGAGGGATGCCTCCGAGGGTGGGACGCGTTCGGTTGGGCCAACGTCATCGCCCACGCGAGCTGATGGGCCCGCAGCAACGTCGGCCCGCGAAAACTGGTTACCGTCGGCCATTCTTGTATTACTGCACGTACACTCTATTCATTTTCACTGGCGTAACCGGCCGGTTGTTCATCGATTGCCCGTTTGGAGCCGATGCTATCTTATCAACCACATCCATTCCATCAGTCACCCGGCCGAATATCGTATAGTTCGGCTGCAGAGGATAGGTTTGATGCATAATGAAAAACTGGCTCGACCCGGTCTCCGGCCTTCCCTTGTTAGCCATAGCTACAAGCCCACGCCGGTAGCCGCCCTGGTATAGCGAAGAGCTTCTGTTGATCTCGTTCGGCAGCAGCGCGCCAGTCGCCGTCTGGCCCCCAGTCCCGTCGCCGTTCGGATCGCCGCCTTGAATCATGAACCCGCTGATCACTCGGTGAAAAATCGTCCCGTTGTAATACCCGCGTTCCGCGAGCAGGCGGAAGTTCTCGGCGGTCCTGGGCACTTCATCTTCGAGCAGCTCGAACTTTATTGTGCCGAGGTCAGTTTCGATTACGGCTGTGCGATTAGGTTGATTTGCAGTTGCGGGCTTCGACGCGCCGGTTTCCTCTTGCTTCTGGCCGCACGCTGTCATTAGAGCCGCAAAGAGCAATGCGGCAACGAACGCGCCAAGAAGCCCGTGTTTGTTTTTACCTGCTCCGCCGGGTCCAGCCTTCGCTGTAGCTTCCCTTAAACTCATGCCTCATTCCTCCAAAGCAAAAGCGGCGAGCATTGTACGCGATGCGAACGCGCGCTCGCCGCTTGGTATTCTCGAGTTGAGCTAATCTTGATCCGACCCAATTCCGCCAATCAGAACTCAATCACTTCGCTGCCGGATGGTCCTTCTTGTACGTCTCGACGCAATGGTCGCAGCAGAAATAAACCTTGCGACCCTCCGACTCCACCGACTTCGTTTTGTCGATGGGCTCACCCGAGACAGGGCAAGTTTCGTTGATTGCTATGGCGTCGCGCTCTTCCTTGGACATCTTTGCCACGAACGTCTCAGGCGTCTTATTGAACTCCGTGAGGCAGCCTTCGCAGCAGACATAAACGTACTGACCCTTGTACTCCGTGCGATATTTCTCGCTCACCGGCCCGCCGCTCACTGGGCACATTTTGTTGGTGACATTCTTCTTCTCGGTTCCGTCCGCCGACACGTGAGCTACAACCGCGCCGACAAGCATCACTACCAGGAAGATTGAAAAAGCAGTTTTTCGCATGACCTCAATCCCACTCCTTAGTTGTTTGATTGGCTGAAAGCCACGGGTCGATTATACCGATTGAGGTAACTCCGCGCAAAGTAGCGTAGGCTTTAGTCTGCGCCCTTGGCTTGAGCGCAGCCGCACACAACCGGAGGGCGCGGACCGGAGTCTACGCTGCTTCAGCGCAAGTAAATCTCAAGCACGCGATTCTGAAGCTGAGGATCGTAGATGACCGACACCACATCCCCTTCGTTCAACTCGGCGGCAGTGATCGTTTCGTCGTCGTGAGTGTCGTCCGACAGGAGACCTAAGAGATCCGATTCACCGGACCGCCCCACGGCCGCGCCAACGAGATCGTTCTCGCGCGCGAGCACGGTCACCTCCTGAAACTCCTTTGCGGGTTTGACGGTGATGAGCAACATACCTTTGCTCGCGCTCGAGAGCTTCGTTATCTCTCCGCGAACCGCGGCTAGCTGTCTCGCGCCGGGCGCGCGTTGACTGATCTCCTCATTGCCAATCGGACTCCGCGGCGAGTCGCGCTGCGATGAGGGCATGAGTGTTAGCAAGAGCGACACGCTCCATACCATCGCGAAGGTTTGCATGGCGATCCCTGTCCCTATTGATGTGCTCGGGAAAAAGCTGGTTTGTGCCGTCGGGGAGAACTGCGTAAAACAATCAGTATGCTACTACGCCGCACCGCACAGCTTCAAGGTCTTTTGAGAGCGCCGGGTTGACGCTGATTGTGACGCTCTGGTAGGTTCAAGCCTTGAATTTCTTAGGCGCGTAGCTCAGGGGTAGAGCACTACCTTGACACGGTAGGGGTCTGGGGTTCAAATCCCCACGCGCCTACCATTTCTCGTTCGTGGGATGCGGGTCGCTGCTCGATCTTGCATCGAGCACCCATCCGACTGAATGTGTCGGCTTGCCGCGCAAGGTCTGCTTTGTTAGTATTTGCCCTTGAGGTTTGACTTGGCAGGGCCGTTGGAATGACCTGCCGTCGCACATTCTCAGTTCTCTGAAGGTGAGACTGAGTTCGCTATTTTACGTCAGCTCCGGAAGTCCTGAGGCGCACGCAATCAGACCTCTGCTGGAGAGGCTAAAGCCGAGGGCGCTGACGTAAGATCCGACCAAGTGGTAGAACGTACGCAACGGTTCGACGCTTAAACCAGATGTTCAGTCGTTCGGCGAAGGGCGACGTTGTGCCTTTGTCGGCGGCTTATGATCATGTGCGACGGCTACTGTCGAACGGGTTAGCAAAGAGGCTCGTTTGCGTTCACAACAAGTGGCTGTCGAACGTGTGAGTATTGGGCGCTAACCATCTCAAACTGGTCAAACCGGCAGCAACGGTTTAGGAGGATACAGTATCAGCAGCTATCAACGGAGAGGATTCAGAGACAGACGGGACCGCGTGCCCTCCGTCCGCGTTAATGAGCGGATAAGGGTTCGCGAGGTCCGAGTGATCGATGAGGACGGAGCCCAGATCGGTGTGATGCCGCCGCAACAGGCGCTCGAGATTGCGCGCGGTAAAGGCTTGGATCTTGTCGAAATTGCACCGCAAGCTCAACCGCCCGTTTGCCGAATCATCAACTTTGGCAAGTATCAATACGAGCAAAAGAAGAAGCAGAAGGAAGCGAAGGCCAAACAGACTTTTATTACGGTCAAAGAGATCAAATTCAGGCCGGGAACCGACGAACACGACTACGAATTCAAAAAGAACAACGCGATCCGCATACTTCACGACGGGGACAAGGTCAAAGCGACAGTTCATTTCCGCGGCCGTGAGATTACACACAAGGAGTTGGGCTTCGCGTTACTCCAAAAGCTCGAGAAAGACCTTGGCGAGGCCGGCATAGTCGAAGTCAGGCCAAAGCTTGAAGGAATGAACATGTTTATTATGCTGTCGCCGAAGAAGAAATAACTTCATAGGTGTACCGCAGGTTGTCTAACTTGCGGCGAGACCGCGAAGCCAACCGCAGGTTAGACAGCCTACGGTACATTTTTACAGGAGGAATGATGCCAAAACTCAAAACACACAAGGGAGCTGCCAAGCGGTTCCGCATCACGGCAACCGGCAAGATCAAGAGCGGGCACGCCTACGCGCGCCACATCTTGACTAAGAAATCAACTAAGCGGAAGCGTCAGCTCGACATCGACGGGATAGTGAAGAAGGCTGATGAAAAAGAGGTTAGGAGGATGCTTCCTTACGGCCGCAACTAGAATCGACATATGACGGGTGACCCTGCTGACTTACTCAGGATCGCGATAACCCGGTAATCTGATCAACGAAATCATAGGAGGGACTTATGCCTCGCGCAAAACGTGGAAACAAGCGTCTGCAGAAACGCAAAGGGATTCTGAAACTAGCCCGTGGCTACCGCGGCACCAAGAGCAAGCTATACCGTCACGCGAAAGAGCAGGTCGAGCGCTCATTGAACTTCGCATTCACCGGGCGCAAGCTCAAGAAGAGAGACTTCCGCTCGTTGTGGATCGTGCGCATCGGCGCCGCCGCTCGCCAGAACGGACTCAGCTACAGCCAGTTCATGCACGGGCTTAAGCTTGCAGAGATCACCTTGGATCGCAAGGTTCTCGCTGACCTGGCAGTCCATGAACCCGCGGCGTTTACCGAGATTTCGGGCAAGGTTAAGCAAGCCATAGAATCGAGCCGCGCTACCGCAGCAGCTTGATCAATCGCTGACAAGCAAGATGCGGGCGAGGCGGCGGTGTTGCGACGTGCCTCGCCCGCTAATCGCGTATGGATGAAAAACTGACAAAACTTCGTGATCAGTTCCGTGAGGACCTGCAAGCGGTTTCAAACGCCGACGACTTGACCGGACTCCGCGACAAGTATCTCGGCAGAAAATCGGGACTGATCGCCGCCGAGAAAAAGCGCATCGGGTCTCTCTCTTCAGAAGAGCGCGCTGAGTTCGGCCGCCAGGTGAATGAGATCAGCGCCGAGGTAGAAGCTGAGATCGCCCGCCTCAGCGCACAGTTCGCGGCGGAGGCGGAAACGGGCTCGCTGGAGCGTGAGAGGATCGACATCACCTTACCGGGCACGCGAGCCAGGCAAGGTCATCTTCATCCGATCACACTAGTTCGCCAGAGGATCGAAGATGTGTTTGTCGCGATGGGGTATTCGGTCGAGGACGGGCCTGAGATCGAAACGAGTTTCTATAATTTCGACGCACTCAACATTCCGCCGGGTCATCCGGCGCGGGAGTCGGCTGATACGTTTTACGTCTCCGAAAACCTCGCGCTGCGGAGTCAGACTTCCACCGTTCAGATTCACACGATGCAGCGGCAGAGACCGCCGCTTCGAGTCATCGCGCCCGGCCGGGTCTTCCGCCGCGACACGCCTGACCCTACGCACAATCCAATGTTCTTTCAGGTTGAAGGGCTCAACGTTGACCGGCATATCACTCTTGCCGATCTGAAAGGGACCTTGCAGAAGTTTGTCGAGATGATGTTTGGGGCGAACCTGCGGACCCGCTTCCGGCCATCGTATTTCCCGTTCACCGAGCCGTCCGCTGAAGTCGATTTCAGTTGTTACGGGTGCGATGGAAGCGGTTGCCGCCTTTGCAAAGGTTCGGGCTGGATAGAGCTTGGTGGAAGCGGGATGGTTCACCCGAATGTGCTCGAGAAGGTCGGCATCGATCCGGAAGAGTTCTCGGGTTTCGCTTTCGGACTTGGCATAGACCGAATGGCCGGGTTGATGTATGACATCGACGACATTCGACTGCTCTTCGAAAACGACATCAGGTTCCTCGAACAATTCGCCTAGATACGGTTTCTGGTTTCTAGTTTCTGGTTCGAACTGGTCTAGAAGATGTAGTATCCGTGCAAATCCGTCGAATCAGTGTCATCCGCGGTCTATAGCTGCAATTGCAAAGCGATTCTTCCGAACGCATAGACTACGGATGACACTGATTCGACGGATTTGCACGGATTTGTTGCTGATTTATTCGCGAGCGAAATGCCTCGTAGAGGTACACTAGAAACCAGAAACCAGAAACCACGAACTATGCCCAACGATGCACATCAACCCTTGGATAAAAGCGTCTTCATCCTGGGCGGTGCTGGGCTGGTTGGGACGCAGATTTCCTATCAGGTCGCGCGTGACCTCAAGCCTGAGAAGATCATTGTCGCGTCACTCTTTCAGAAAGAAGTTCGTGAGCTTGCCCACGAGCTTCGCAAAGAGTTCCCCGCCATAACGTTCGTCGAGCTTTGGGGCAACATCTTCGTGCGATCCGAGTTCGCGCGCGCAGATCGAGATGAGCTTCTTGCGAGCCCGGTGCGGCGGCGCTCGTTGTACGACGATCTGTTCGGCCCGCTCGACGGCGCGTACGAAAGATCGATGCTGGCCACAGCGGTCAGCGAGCACGGCGCCGACGTGCTTATCGACTGCGTCAATACCGCCTCCGGGATCAGCTACCAGGATGTGTACACGAACTCAATAGAGGTTCGAAAATCTCTCGACTTCATCTCGGAACGGATCGAGGATCGCGATTTCAAGCAGATCTCGGACAATCGCAAACATATCGAGCGCACGTTTGAAGCGCTTTTGCTGTCGCAGTCGATTCCGCAGTTGATCCGGCACACCCAGTTGATCTACCGCGCTATGGTAGCGGTGGGAACGCGAGTCTACGTAAAGGTTGGAACGACCGGCACCGGCGGCATGGGGCTCAACATTCCTTACACTCACGGCGAAGACAAACCCTCGGCGAAGCTGATGTCAAAGACCGCGATCGGATTCGCTCACACCGGACTGATGTTTTTGATGGCGCGCACGCCGGGCGGGCCGATAGTCAAGGAGATCAAACCGGGCGCGATGATCGGCTACAAAAAGGTCACCTATCAATCGCTCAAACATCACCGTGACAACACACCGATATTCGTTTATGCGCCGCACAGTCAGCGCTTCGATGATGAGCTCGAGCTGACGATGGCCAATCAGGCATTCAAAAAGCTCGGCGAGCTGGAGATGGTAGGCGTCGACACCGGCGAGAACGGCTTCTTCGCGCGAGGCGAATTCGAAGCGGTCACCTCGATTAATCAGATGGAGTTCGTCACGCCCGAAGAGATCGCCAGCAACGTCGTGCTAGAGATCAAAGGCAGCAACACCGGCGTGGATGTGATCGCGGCCATCGATTCCGCAATTATGGTTCCGAGCTACCGGGCGGGCTACCTGCGGGGCTCGGCCATCGAGGCGATGCGAAGGCTCGAACACGAGACAAACTCGCATTCGATCGCGACCGGCGAGCTTGGTCCGCCAAAGCTAACGAAGCTACTCTATGAAGCTCACCTGTTGAAGACCAAGTACCGGACGCTTCAAGCGGTGGTCGAGCAGAGCCCGGAAGAAGTCGGCGAGGCGCTTTGGCGATACGTTCAGCGCAACCACGATCTGCGCAACACGATCATTTCGATAGGAATCCCGATTCTTCCGCCCGAGGGCGATCGTCTTGTTCGCGGACCTCGCATCAACGTTCCAGAGTACGCCGGCCAAACGAAGCTGCCGGTGACCGAAGGCGCAATCGATGAATGGGCCGAACGCGGCTGGCTCGATTTGAGGCCCAGCAACATTCGTCGCTGGCAGGAGCGATTTCGCCGAATGCTGCGATCAGCGCAGACGATTCACCGTCAGGGATCGGCTGCGATCACGATGGAAGCATACCGGAGCGAAGAGATCAGAATCGGCGAAGTGGTGGGCTGGATCTTCAACAACGAAGAAGAAGGTTATCGGATCAAATGAAAACTTCGTTCTCACCCGCGTCGGAAGGGGTTTTTCTTGCAGCGATTGTTTGAATGGCTTGAAACCTACCGCCAAAAAAGCCAGGTGACACAATACTCGGCTTGTAGTATTGTGACCGCGTAATAACCTGATTCATACACTATCCGCAGTCATGAAATCGCCGGCCCCTGACTCTGTCATAAGCCATTACCACATCCTGCAACGTTTGGGCGCGGGCGGGATGGGTGAGGTCTATCTGGCAGAAGACACGCGGCTCAATCGCAAGGTCGCGATCAAGTTGTTGCCGCCCGAATCTACGTCGGACCCGCAAGCGAGGAAACGCCTAATCCGCGAAGCTCAGTCAGCGGCGGCGCTGGATCACCCGAACATCTGCGCGATTCACGAAGTCGGTGAAGCCGACGGCCGCAGCTTCATCGTGATGCAGTACGTCGAAGGCGAAACGCTCGCTGATTTCATCCGGCGCAAGCCGCTCGAGCTGCCCCAATTCCTCGGCATCGCGGCCCAGGTCGCCGACGCCTTAGCCGAAGCCCACTCACGCCAAATCATCCACCGCGATATCAAGCCGCAAAACATAATGATAACTGCTCGCGGCCAGGTGAAGGTGCTCGACTTCGGCCTGGCGAAGGTGGTCAAGGACAAAGATGCATTGCTTAGCGAGGTGGAAACCGCCAGCCTGCTGACTGAACCGGGAGCGGTTGCGGGTACATTGCCATATATGTCGCCTGAGCAGGTGCGAAGAGAATCACTCGATGCTCGTAGTGATATATTCAGCTTCGGGTCAGTGTTGTATGAGATGGTCAGCGGCCATCGGGCTTTTACCGCGGAGAGCCCGGGCGAAACAATGTCTGCCATCCTAACGCGAGAGCCGCCGCCGCTTGAACGATACTCACGAGATGTACCAGCCGAGCTTGAGCGGATTGTAAGCAAAACGCTGCGCAAAGACAGAGAGGAGCGGTATCAGACCGTCAGAGACGTGGCCTTAGACCTCAAGAGTCTCAGGCAGGCCGTGGGTCACGAGCAGCCGGGCGCAACCGCGATGGTGGAGCACGGTCGCGTTCTTGCTCGCCGCTGGCCAATTGCGATGTTGGGAGCTGTGGTGGGGCTGCTGGCCTTACTTATCGGGCTGAACGTGGGCGGCTGGCGCGAGCGCCTTTTCGGCAAAGCGGTTTCCAGTCGCATTGAATCGCTGGCGGTGCTTCCTCTCGATAACCTCTCCGGCGATCCATCACAAGACTACTTTGCCGATGGTATGACCGAATCGCTGATTACAGAGCTTGCCAAGATCAGCGCGCTGCGAGTGATTTCCCGGACATCCGTGATGCAGTACAAAGGAACCCGCAAGCCGATGCCGGAGATCGCAAGAGAATTGAATGTCGATACAGTGATTGAGGGCTCCGTGATTCGCTCGGGCGAGCGGGTGCGCATTACAGCGCAGTTGATTCGCGGAGCCACCGACCAGCACCTGTGGGCTGAGAGTTACGAACGCGACCTGCGCGACGTCCTCGCGCTGCAGCGAGAAGTGGCGCGCGGGATTGCAAATGAGATCAGGGTGAAGCTGACTTCGCAGGAGGAGGCGTCTCTTGCCAGAACGCAAACAATCGTCCCTGAAGCCTACGAGGCGTATCTGAAGGGGCGCTACTACTGGAACAAGCGGAGAGAGGAGGAACTTAGGAAAAGCGTCGAGTACTTCCAGCGAGCAATAGACCTCGATCCGAGCTACGCCAAGGCTTATGCAGGTCTGGCCGATTCATACGCAATCCTCACCGACTACGGCAAACTCGAGGCAAAAGAGGGTTATGCAAAAGCAAGAGCAGCGGCAATTAAGGCTTTGGAGATCGATGAGACTCTGGCAGAAGCTCACGCCTCGCTCGGATTTGTCTTCTTGCTTGAGTCCGACTATTCAGACGCCGAAAGAGAATTCAAGCGGGCTATTGAATTAGGCCCAAATTATCCGTCGGCGCATCACTGGTATGGCCAGTACTTACAGGCCATTGGGAGGCAAGACGAGGCTATTGCAGAGCTAAAACGAGCGCAGGAACTCGATCCGCTCTCGCTCATAATCAACTCAGCATTAGGAGGAAAGTACTACTATGCTCGCCGATACGATGAGGCTATTAAGCAACTGCGGAAGACGCTCGAACTAGATCCCAGCTTTCTTGCGGCACGGGCGCTTCTCGGTGGCGTTTATCTGCAGAAGGGGATGTACGAGGAGGCCGTCAAAGAAGATGAGCGGGCTGTTGAGACTTCGGGAAGAGCGGAGGATCCGCTGGCTGTGCTTGGGTATGCGTACGGCGTCGTGGGTAGAAAAGCCGATGCGCTGAAGATACTGGAAGAGTTAAGGAATCTGCAAACACATCGGCATATCGACCCCGTCAACATCGCGCTGATCTATACGGGTCTTGGCGAGAAAGACCAGGCATTTATGTGGATCGAAAAGGCAGAAAAACTCGATTTTAATCTTGAGTACGATCCGATGTGGGATAGCCTTCGCTCAGACCGGCGCTTTCCAGACCTGCTGCGGCGCAAGAACCTCGTACGTTGATAAGCTGATTGAGAAGACAAGATGAGAGGACCTCCGCCAGTTGGGACTACCATCTCTCACTACCGCATCCTGTCTCGCCTCGGCGCGGGCGGGATGGGTGAGGTCTACCTTGCAGAGGACACCAAGCTCAATCGGAAGGTCGCGATCAAGCTTCTCCCACCGGATTCAACTGCCGATGAGCAAGCCAGGAAGCGACTCATCCGCGAAGCTCAGGCCGCGGCGAGGCTCGACCACCCGAACATCTGCGCAGTTCACGAGGTCGGTGAAGCCGACGGTCATAGTTTCATCGTAATGCAACACGTCGAAGGCGAGACGCTCGCCGCTCGGCTTGAACGCCAACCCTTGGACTTGCGAGAAGCATTGAACATCGCCACCCAGGTAGCAGACGCGCTCGCGGAAGCTCATTCTCGCGGAATCATTCATCGAGACATCAAGCCGCAAAACATGATGATAACCGCTAGCGGGCAGGTGAAGGTGCTCGACTTCGGGCTGGCAAGAGTCGTTCGAGAGCCGGACCTGCTGAAGAGCGAAGCAGAGACGCAGAGCCTGTTAACAGAACCGGGTATGATCGTCGGAACGGTAGCCTACATGTCGCCCGAGCAGGCGGCAGGCAAGACGGTTGACGCGCGAAGCGACATCTTCTCGTTCGGCGCGGTGCTGTACGAAATGATGACGGGACAGCGTGCATTCCGGGTGATTCGCAGATGGCGGTGCTTGCGGCGGTGCTCAATCAAGAACCGGAGCCGCTGCCAGCGAAGATTCCCCACGACCTTGCAAAGATAATACAGCGCTGCTTAAGGAAGGATCCGTCGCGGCGTTACCAAACGATGGCGGATTTGAAAATCGCGCTGGAAGATTTGCGCGAGGAATCCGGTTCACTGAGCAAGGTGCACGCGCCGTCGCGGCGTCCTTGGATCTTGGCCGCCTTGCTATCGATGCTGGCAATTGCGGGTCTCTTAGCGTGGCGGCCGTGGCTGCCGGCGCCTCCGGTCGAGCCGCTTCGGGCCGTTGCACTTACGACATTGCCTGGGGTTGAACGGTCTCCCTCCCTTTCCCCAGACGGCAACTACGTCGTGTTCACCTGGACCGGACCCAAGCAGGACAACACCGACATCTGGGTCCAACAGATCGGCTCGGGCTCGCCTTCTCGGCGGACAACCGACTCGCTTGACGACTACAACCCAGTCTGGTCGCCCGACGGGCGCTGGATCGCGTTTCTGCGCGGCGATTCTGCGACGCCATTGGGTCGAAGCATTCGGGAGCTGCGACTGATCGCCCCGCTGGGGGGGCCGGAACGGAAGCTGGCCGATGTGCGCGTCCAGGAAATCACCGACAACCCCGTCTATCTGGGGTGGTGCGCGGACAGCAAGTGTCTGATCGTGACGAACTCTGTTGGGGAAGGGAAGCCGGATGCCTTATTCGTAGTCTCAATTGAGACAGGCGATCAACGACAGTTGACGGAGCCACAACCTCCAGTTGTCGCCGACACAAACCCTTCTCTCTCCGCGGACGGCCAATCGTTGCTATTCCTGCGACGAACAACGTGGGCACGCGGGGAACTGCACGTGCTGCCGGTACGCAGTGACGTGACCGCCGCTGGTGAACCCAAACACATTGAGGTTTCGCCTCTGTTGCCGGACACCGCAACGTGGATGAACGGCAGCGAGATCCTCTTTGCGACTAACCCACAGAATGCGGGCAGCGCAGCTCTGTGGCGCGTATCCGCCACTGGCGACGGCCAGCCGGCGCGCGTGCCGTTCGTCGGTGAGGATGGCGTGATGCCCGCAGTCTCTCGCTCAGAACCAGGGAAACCGGCGCGACTGGTATATGTTCGCAGCTTCACCGACGAAAATATCTGGCGCATCGACCTCTCCGCCCCCGGTGTGGCGGCGTCGTCTCCGCCGGCCATCGCCATCGCCTCGACCAAGGCGGATATCCACCCACAGGTTTCTCCCGATGGCCGACGAGTGGCGTTTACGAGCACACGGTCGGGAGCGTGGGAAATATGGATTTCGGATCTCGATGGCTCCAACGCTGTCCCGATCACGTTTCTCAGAGCGGACGGGAACCGGCGCTCCACACTGGTCTCCCGATGGCCGCACGATCGTGTTTGCATCAGACGCGGAAGGCCAGTACGACATATTCACCGTGCCGTCCGCCGGTGGTAAGCCACGCAACATCACCTCGCACCGGGCGGTCGATCACGTACCGGCTTTTTCGCGCGACGGGCAGTGGATCTACTTCAGCTCGGACCGGAGCGGCGAGTATCAAGTGTGGAAAGTGCCGATCATCGGCGGAGAAGCCGTGCCAGTGACGAAAGACGGCGGATGGCTTTCTCAAGAGTCGTTGGATGGGATGTACCTTTATTTCACGCCGACAGCAGCGATTAGCGCGAAGACTCAGTTGTGGCGCGTTCCGACGTCCGGCGGTCAGCCTGTCAAGGTGGTGGATGGTGTGCTGAACACCACATTCGCGGTTCTTGAGCGGGGCATCTATTACATCAACCAGCTATCAGGCGAACCCCAGCTTCAGTTCTTCGACTTTACCAGTCATAGGTCGGTGACGGTGGCTCGAGGTCTCGGTACGTACGCCGAGATTGGAGGCTTTGCCGCATCATCGGATGGACGCACCATTCTCTATGCCCGGCGCGACTCGGCTGTCGACGACCTGATGCTGGTAGAGAATTTCCGGTGAGCAGCGCGCGCTCCGGGATAGAATGTCGCAAGCAAATAGCGCGTTAGACCTCTCTAGCAGGGTGCTGAAAAATACTGCTGCGGCTCCACCAACCCTGCGTTGGTGGGGTAGCGATTGTTAGGCTAGACAATATGTGCAAGTCGGCTCCCTCCACCGACCCTGTGTCGGTGGAGGCACGATTGGAAGGCTAATGCGGCGTGGACGGGACTTAAGGCTTAGCTGGAAGTCGCGACTCCACCGACGCGGGGTCGGTGGAGATAGCCTGTCGAACCAGCCCATTTGTATAGCCTGTCAGTCAATATCCCACCAACGCAGGGTTGGTGGAGTCACGGCGACTTTTTCAGCAGCCTGCTAGACGGAGATCTTGACTGAAAGAAGGATAGGAGTAGGCTGAGGCCAAGGCAAAGGTTAGGCTCGGAGGCTTTGAAGACGAAGTGACTACGCAAAACATCTCGCATTATCGCATCATCAGCAAGCTCGGCGCGGGCGGGATGGGTGAGGTTTACCTTGCCGACGATACGCAACTGGGCCGCAAGGTAGCTATCAAATTCTTGCCAGCCGAATTGGCCGCTGATGCAACGGCGAAGAAGCGACTCACCCGCGAAGCAAAAGCCGCAGCCACACTCGACCATCCGAACATCTGCGCCATCCACGAAGTCGGCGAAGAAGATTCGCGCACCTTCATCGTCATGCAATACGTAGAAGGCGGCACTCTTGCTGCCCATCTCGGACGCAGATCATTGGAGCTTCAAGAATCGCTCGCCATCGCCATACAGATCGCAGAGGCGCTTTCGGAAGCTCACTCTCGCGGCATCATTCATCGCGACGTAAAGCCGCAGAACATCATGATCACCTCGCGCGGGCAGGTGAAGGTGATGGACTTCGGCCTGGCCAAATCAGTCACCGCAGAGATGTCCACAGAGAGCGAGGCTGAGACTCAAAGCCTGCTGACAGAGCCGGGCACGATCCTTGGCACCGTGCCTTATATGTCTCCCGAGCAGGTGCGAGGCGAGCAGTTGGATGCTCGCAGCGATATCTTCAGCTTCGGCACGGTGATGTATGAAATGGTAAGCGGCCATCATCCGTTCGCGGCAGAGAACCCGGCTGGGACGATAGCTGCAATCTTGACTCGCGAGCCGCCGCTGCTCGCAAGGTATTTGCGAGAAATGCCGGCGGAGCTGGAGCGAATAGTAACCAAGGCCCTGCACAAGAATAGAGAAGAGCGCTATCAAGGAATGAAAGACATGGCCCTTGATCTTAAGAGCCTGGAAAAGCAACTGGAGTTTGAGATCAAGCTTGAGCGATCCATATTGCCGGACACGAGCGGCGCGGCAAGGGTCGCGGTAAGCGAAAGCATCAAAGCGGTTGATACTGCAGGGCAGGCAGTGGCTCCGAGCGGCGAGATCGAAGCAGCCCGTACAACAACATCAACCGCGAAGGACATCGTGAGAGAGATCAAGCGACACAAGCGGGCTGCAGGAGTGACTCTGGCAGCCGTTATCGTCGCTGCGGCAGCGGGACTCTTCTTATACCTCGACCGAGCAGCGGCGCTGACCGATAAAGACACCATCCTGATTGCAGATTTCGTCAACACCACAGGAGATGCGGCATTCGACGGCACTCTCAAACAGGCTCTCGCGATGCAGCTTGAGCAATCTCCGTTCTTGAACATTTTCTCGGACGAACGGGTGCGAGAGACGCTGCGCTTGATGGGCCGCTCGCCCGACGATCGCGTGACGAAAGACGTAGCGCGTGAGGTCTGCCAGCGTCAAGGGTTGAAGGCATATCTCGCCGCCTCGATTTCAAATCTCGGCAGCCACCTGGTCATGATGCTGGAGGCGATCAATGCCAACACGGGGGACACACTCGCCCGCCAACAGGTCGAAGCCGCGGGCAAGGAGCAGGTGCTCAGCACGCTCGGCAGAGCAGCGACGAAACTACGGGAGAAACTTGGTGAGTCGCTCGCCTCGATTCAAAAGTACGACGCTCCGATTGAACAGGCTACAACCTCATCCCTGGAAGCTCTCAACGCCTACTCTCACGCAAGAGAGCAGGCTTATAAGGGAAAAGATCCGGAAGCGATTCCGTTTTATAAGCGCGCCATTGAACTCGATCCCAATTTCGCCCGCGCCTATGCCGGATTGGGAGCAGCTTACAGTAACTTGGGCCGACAACTACTTGCGAGGGAAGCCGTGGAAAAGGCGTTTGAGTTACGAGAGCGGGCCAGCGAGCGCGAGAAGCTCATGATCGCTAACATTTATTACGTGATAGCAACAGGTGAGGTGGAAAAATCTATCGAAGCGCTAGAGGTGTTGAAGCGGACTTACCCGCGCGATCTTCCAGCACGCAACAACCTCGCTAGTGAATACAACACGATCGGGCAATACGAGAAAGCAATTGAAGAAGGTCGCGAAACCATTCGCCTCAATCCAAATCATGCTTTTGGTCATTTTCACTTGGCGATTGCTTTCAGGCGCCTCAATCGCTTCGATGAAGCAAAGGAGATTTACGAACAAGCCCTGGCGAAGATGCTCGACATAACTGGCTATCACTTCGACCTCTATCGAATCGCTTTCGTGCGAGGGGATACAGCAGCGATGCAACAGCAACTCGACTGGGCGCGCGGAAAGCCGGACGAGTACGTCGCGCTCTTCTGGCAAGCAGACGCCGCAGCGTTCCTGGGCCAGTTGCGCAGAGCGCGAGACCTCTCGCAACGCGGCGCTGACGCGCAGCTTAGCCGCAATTTGAAAGAAGGTGCAGCGGACGCTATATCAGCGAATGGCTCGAGGGCCGCGGTTACGGGGAATTGCCAGCAGGCCCGCGAAGACATCGCACGCGCTTCTTCATTGCCACGCACCACTTCCTCTTCTTCCAGGATGGGGATTGCGCTGGCTCTCTGTGGCGAACTCGGCCAGTCGCAGTCTCTCGCTGATGAATACGCTAAACAGTTTCCCAAAGATTCTTTGGCGAATGCGGTCTGGCTGCCGGCGATCCGGGCGGCCATCGAGATTCGGCGTAACAACCCGGCTCAGGCAATTCAATTCTTGCAATCAGCCAGCCGCTACGACAGGACAGGTGATTACTGGGCGGAATACCTTCGCGGTCAAGCTTATCTGGCTCAACGGGCGGGAGCGGAAGCGGCAGCCGAGTTTCAAAAGATTCTGGATCGCAGAGGCCTGGCTCCCACCTCTGTTTTGTATCCGCTCGCGCATCTGGGATTGGCGCGCGCGGCGGCGCTGAGCGGCGACCTGCCCAAAGCGCGCAAGTCGTACCAGGATTTCTTCGCGCTGTGGAAAGACGCCGACCCGGACATTCCTATCCTGATCGAGGCAAAGAAGGAGTACGATAAGCTGAAATAAGTTCAGAGTTCAACTTTCAGGTTGCCGGTAATGAAGAGGCAAGCTGAAGCGTGAACTCTAAGCCTAACGAAGATGATCTCACAGGCGATCTCTCATTACCGCATCATCAAGAAGCTCGGCGCGGGCGGCATGGGTGAAGTCTACCTCGCGGAGGACATCAAGCTTGACCGAAAAGTTGCCATAAAGCTCTTGTCGACCGATTCAGCCAGCGATGAGCAGGCCCGGAGGCGTCTGATCCGCGAGGCCCAGGCCGCCGCCAAGCTGGATCACCCAAATATCTGCGCGATTCACGAAGTCGGTGAAGAAGGCGGGCGCAGCTTCATCGTGATGCAGTACGTTGAAGGTGAAACTCTCGCAAGCCATTTTAGAAGTAGGCCGCTTGAGCCTGGTGAAGTGCTGGACGTTGCAGTGCAGGTGGCAGATGCGCTCGCAGAAGCTCACTCACGAGGAATCATACATCGAGACATCAAGCCTGCAAACATAATGATCACACAGCGAGGTCAGGCAAAGGTGATGGATTTTGGCCTGGCTAAGGTTGTCCTATGGCGCGGCGGTATGACGAGGCAATGGAGCAATGCGGGAAAGCGCTCGAGATGGATCCGAACCTCGGCTTTTCTCATTGGTTGCTTGGCCTCGCGTATATGTATAAAGGGTCCTATGAGCCAGCCATTCTGGCTTTGCAAAAGTCAATACCACTCTCGGGAGACAGTCCCGATGAACCGGCGGCACTCGGCCTGGCCTATGCGCTGTCTGGCAAGAGAACGGAGGCGAGAAAGATCCTCGAGGAGTTGAAGCAGCAAGCAAAGCGCAGGTATATCTCGCCAGGTACAATAGCCGATCTGTATGGCGTGCTTGGAGACAAAGACCAGGCTTTTGCGTTGCTCGACAAGGCTTACGACGAACGGGATAACATGATGGTTCTGCTGAAAGTGGAGCCAATGTTCGATCCGCTTCGGTCTGATCCGCGATTCACCGATCTACTGCGGCGCGTCGGTTTCCCGAAGTGAGGGAATGATCATCCGGTCGCCCGTTCTCCCAACTGTTGAACGCAGCCGCTCCCAGCGCCGCTTCGCCGTCGCCTACAACGGACCGTTCCGGTAACCTCTTTCTTTCGCGATTCGATTCTCCGTGTCCGCTGGGGTCTGATTGGTGGCCCCTGGAGGATTCGAACCTCCAACCAAAGGATTATGAGACCTGTTGGTAGAAAGCCAAACGAGCTACATCAAGCGTCATCTAGTTGAAACTACACGAGCCACAGCGAGGTCGCACTGCCGTTAGCTTAGCTACATCGAACATCATCAAAGTCCATCTAACCGCGAAAAAGTCTGGTCACAGATTAAGAACAGAATACTCGCCAGAACTGCGCAACGCATAGCTTGGGTCACCGCCGGCTAGGCGTGAAGAGCCGCTGCCCGATCAGTGAACTACCGACAGCGGCTCGCTACAGTTCCAGCACTACTCATTTGCGAAACAGATTTCACCGGTGATTTCCGCTTCGAACGGTCCCGTGTCGACGTTGCCGATTGTCTTGCCGCTGAAGAAAATGACGCCCGTCGCTCCCGCAAATCTGCCGGTGCTGGTGTTGGGATTGATGTTTCCAAATTCGGACCAAAATCCCGTCACAAAATTGAAAGCAGTTAGAGGGGTGGCCTTTAATTGACCGTCAACGGTGGTAATGGTCAAATCGGAAAGGAAAGTAACTACGTTCGGGTCAGGGGTGAAGACGAAACCAGCGTCAGAGTTAATGACATCTTCCAACGTTCCGTTGAGGAATTTTCCATTGGTGACTGTTCCAGACACAATCCCGATGACGGGGTCAAAAACTTGGACCGTAGTGCCTTTAAGTCTTTTGCAATCCCTATTCGGTGTTTGTGCTGGTGTTGATTGAGCTGAGTTTCCGCGCGGCAAGAAAAGGCCCCGCGCTGACTGGGCCGATGCTGATTCGAAGGAAAACAAACCCACGGTCAACATTACGGCTGCGAGCGTCATAAGCATTCTGGTCTTTGAGTTCATCGTCATCTCTCCTTAAGAGTTCGTTGTTCCTGGGAGCGCGGGCGTCTCGCCTGCTCGCCTTTGTAACGAGCTGAGGAACCTTGCAGGCGAGACGCCTGCGCTCCCAGTCCTCTGGGCCAGAAACTTTTGCTGGCCTCATACACTAATGCGCCAATAGCCTGTCAATTTGTTAATCGCCGCTAGAATATTTCTTTCCCACTTTTCAGACCCTAGAGAGTTGCTCGGAGATGTGATAATTTGCTGCCTGCGTAAAGCTCACTGACGATCGCGAGTGGGTGATGACAGCAACTTCATCCCATGAAATCACGCAACTGCTCCTCGCGTGGAGTGATGGGGATCAGACTGCGCTGGATAAATTGGTGCCTCTCGTTTATGCCGAGCTTCGGCGACTGGCGCGGCGTTACATGAATCGCGAATCGCCCGGCCACCTGCTCCAAACGACGGCATTGGTTAATGAGGCGTACATTCGGCTGATCGATGCTCATCAGGTGAAATGGCAAAGCCGAGCACACTTCTTCGCCATCTCTGCGCGAGTGATGCGGCGAATCCTGGTGGATTTTGCGCGCCGCAGCGGTAAGCTCAAGCGAGGTGGTAAGGCAATTGGGGTATCGCTGGCTGAAGCTCTTGTCGTCTCTACGAAACGTGGAGCAGACTTAGTGGCGATCGATGATGCGCTCAAAACCCTAGCTGCGCTGGATCCGCGACAAAGTCAGGTGGTGGAGCTGCGGTTCTTCGGCGGCTTGAAGGATAATGAGATCGCGGAGGTGCTCAAAGTTTCGCACGGGACAGTCAGGCGGGACTGGCGCCTCGCACGGGCCTGGCTTCATCGTGAGCTGTCAAAGGACTGATGATGCGCAACCCGATTGATCACGCATCACTTGTCACGAATCACTCTTCTTATGACGCCAGAACGCTACCGACAAATCGGCAAGCTGCTTCAAGCCGCCCTCGAGCTTGAGCCTCAGCACAGGCGCGCCTTCCTCGATTCAGCGTGTGCTGGCGATCAGGAGCTGCGCCGCGAAGTCGAGTCCCTACTCTCCTCTGACGAACAGGCCGGCAGCTTTATTGCCGGCGGCGCGCTCGAGATGGCGGCGGGATTGATGGACCACCGGCCTCAAACGCAATTGGCAGTAGCGCAGAAGATTGGACATTACAAGATTCACTCGCTGCTGGGCGCGGGCGGGATGGGGGAAGTGTATCTGGCGGAAGATACGAAGCTCGATCGCAAAGTGGCGATCAAACTCCTGCCACCTGAATCGACTGCCGACGAGCAAGCGAAGAAACGATTATTCCGCGAAGCGCGAGCGGCGGCCAAACTCGATCACCCGAATATCTGCGCCGTTCATGAAGTCGGTGAGGAGGACGGGCGCAGTTTCATCGTGATGCAATACGTCGAGGGCGAGACTCTCGCCGCGCGGCTTTCACACCAGCCCGTTGACTTGCGAGAAACTTTGAACATCGCCACGCAGGTCGCAGACGCGCTCGCGGCAGCTCACGTCGGCGGAATCATCCATAGGGACATCAAGCCCGGAAACATAATGATTACCCGTGGAGCGCAGGTCAAGGTGCTCGACTTTGGGCTTGCGAGAGTTGTTCATGAGCATGACCCCTTGAAGACCGATGCCGAGACAAAGAGCCTGTTAACCGAGCCGGGTACAATCGTCGGCACGGCCGCCTACATGTCCCCCGAGCAAGCCGCAGGCAAGACCGTGGATGCGCGAAGTGACATCTTCTCGTTCGGCGCGGTGCTGTATGAGATGGTGACGGGACGTCGGGCGTTCCGCGGCGATTCACAAGTGGCGATTCTGGCGGCGATACTCAATCAAGAGCCGGAGCCGCTGCCAATCAAGACTCCACAAGACCTGGCAAGGATAATACTGCGCTGCTTGCGGAAGGATCCGTCAAGGCGGTACCAGACGATGACGGATTTGAAAATCGCACTGGAAGATTTGCGCGAGGAATCCCGTTCCATCAGCGGGGCACGCGCGGCGTCGCGGCGCCCCTGGATGTGGGCCGTCACGCTATTGATGCTCGTGGGTGTGATCGCAGGTCTCTTAGTGTGGCGGCCGTGGCTGCCTGCGCCTCCGGCCGAGCCGCTTCAGGCCGTTGCACTCACGACACTTCCCGGAGTTGAACGGTCTCCCTCGCTTTCCCCTGACGGCAACTACGTAGTGTTCGCGTGGACCGACCCCAAGCAGGGCAATCAAGATATCTATGTGCAGCAGATCGGCTCGGGCTCGCCTTCCCGGCGGACAACCGACTCGCTCGACGACTACAACCCGGTCTGGTCGCCCGATGGCAAGTGGATTGCCTTTCTCCGAAGCCAGCCGCCCGCGCCGACGGGGCTGCGCAGCCGCGAGTTGCGGATCATGCCCCCACTGAGCGGATCCGAACGTAAGCTGGCAGACATCCGATCACAGGACTTTCCCGATTCGGTGTACCTGGCCTGGTCATCGGACAGCAACTCTCTGGTGGTGACCGATTCTCCGGGCGAGGGACAGCCCGACGCCTTGTTTGTGGTTTCGCTCGAAACGGGAGAGAAAAGGCCGTTGACGAACCCCCAACCTCCGGTGCAGGCCGACACCAGCCCGGCGATTTCGCCCGATGGCCGCTCGCTGGTCTTTCTCCGCAGGAATACATGGGGCGCCGGGGAACTCCAACTGCTTCCGCTGGGAAATGGTCTGACTGTTGCCGGCGAACCCAAGCGACTCACGCCCGCTGAGCTGCGCGCCGACTTTCCGGCTTGGATGCCCAACGGCAAAGAGATTGTCTTTTCCGCCAAGAGCAGTCTCTGGAGACTGGCCGTCCCCGGAGAGAACACCCCAACGCTTATCCCCTACGTGGGAGAAGATGGTTTGATGCCCGCGATCTCGCGTGCTCAGCCGGGAAAGCCGGCCCGCTTGGTCTACGTGCGCAGCTACTGGGACGAAAACTTCTGGCGGATCGAGACTTCCGCTCCCGGCGCACCATCCTCGTCTGCGCCGGTGATGGCGATTTCATCCACAAAGGCGGAGTACCATTGTCAGTATTCGCCAGACGGCCGCCGGGTCGCCTTCACGTCTCTCCGCTCGGGAGAAGCGGAGATTTGGATCTCTGATCCGGACGGGTCCAACGCCGTCCCGCTCACGTCCACGCACGCTCAAGACACAAACCTCCCTCATTGGTCTCCGGATGGCCAACTCATTGCGTTCTCCTCCAATGGGGATGGGGAGTGGGATATCTATGTCGTTCCCGCCGCGGGCGGCAAGTCTCAACGTCTCACTTCCCATCCGGCCATTGACCTCTGTGGCGGGTTCTCACGAGACGGCAAGTGGATTTACTTCAGCTCCACGCGATCCGGTGATTATCGAGTATGGAAAATGCCGGCGACGGGGGGAGATGCGGTACAGGTTTCACCAAATGAGGGTTGGCAAGCCTTCGAAGCGCCGGATGGCAACAATATTTACTACAATGCCGGTGGGATTGTGGGAGGATCCTTGTGGCGTCTGCCGACTTCCGGGGGCGAGCCGGTCAAGGTTCTCGACGGGGTCGTTTGGTTTAATTGGTGTTTGTTCGGAAACGGCGCCTACTATATCGACCGGCTTGGAAGCGAAACCCGGCTTCAATATCTCAACTTTGCCACCGGCAAGTCCACGACCCTTGCCCGCAACCTCGGTGAGGTTGGGGCAGGGTTGACCACGTCTCCCGATGGCAGAACGATTCTCTTTACTCGCGTGGACTCCTCTACCGACGACCTGATGCTGGCGGAAAACTTTCACTGATCACGGGACCCTGCTGTGATATAATGCGACCCGCGCCAAGGGGCGCCTCGGCCTCGCCATTATCGAACCTTATCTCAGTTGAATTGATCGAGGGAGAGCGCGATGGAAATAAACGTTAGGACTGCCGGCGACGTTACCGTTCTCGACTTGAAGGGGAATCTGACGCTGGGCGCAGGCGAGCAGAAGATGCGCGAGATCATCGACGAGCTTCTGGCGAGGGGCCGGACGAAACTTCTACTCAATTTCGCTGCCGTTCCGGTGCTCGACAGCTCCGGCATCGGCGCGATCATCAAGTCGTTCACCACCGCCAAGAAGGACGGCGGCAAGCTCAAGCTCCTAAACCTGTCACGTCTAGCGCGCCAGCTACTCTCGATCACTGGACTTCTATCTGTTCTCGAGGTGTTCGACGACGAGGCGTCGGCGCTCGCGTCGTTCTGAATGACGAATCCGATCATCGTCATTAGTTCATCACTTGCATCAATCAGCGTTCGAGAAGTGCTGTCATGCAGACGTCACCCGAGTTGAGGATCACTGATCAGTTTGGCATCCAGAGAATGCTGCCGCTCGATAAACCAGTGTTCACAATCGGGCGCAACTCCGAAAACGACCTCTACCTGCTGACCCCGAGCATATCGCGCCAGCACGCCGAGATCGTTTTCGAAGACGGCGGCTATTACCTCGTGGACAAGGCGAGCAAGACGGGCAGCTACGTCAACGATCAGCGTATCAATCGCACCCTTCTGCGGCACCTGGACCGCATCCAGTTCGGCGGCGACAGCAACGTTCAAATCCAGTTCGTTAATGGACCGTCCGCTCCTGCTTTGCGGCCGCCGGGTGAGAGAGCGACACTAGACATGCCGATCGCGGACGCGCATGCGACCTCAGCCAGCGATGAGCTGCAGAAGCTTGCGCGGTTCCTCGAAGTGAATCAAGCGTTCAAATCTTCGTTCACCCCCGAAGACGTGCTTCGCCTGATTGTCGATGCAGCCATTGAGATGACTGGGGCGGAGCGTGGATTCCTGATGTTGAAGAACGAAGGCGGTGAGTTGGAGTTCAAGGTGGCGCGCGATCGCGCGCGGAATTCGCTGCCCGGCTCGAATTTCGCAATGAGCCGCTCGGTTGTAAAACGCGCTATCAGGACCAACCGCAGCGTGATCGTTAATGACAGCGGTGCCAGTGACTCAGGCGCCGCTGGTGAGAGTGCCATGGCGCTTGACCTCCGCAGCATCGTCTGCATTCCGCTAGCCCGTTTCAAGATGAGAGAGCAGATGGGCGCGACTTCTATAAATAAGCCGGATGTTACCGGACTCCTGTACGTGGACAGCCGGCTAGTCACGGGTGCGCTATCCAAGACTTCGATGACGTTACTAGAATCGCTCGCCTTCGAAGCCTCCAAATGCCTCGAAAGCGTCCGGCTGATGCGCGAAGAGAAGGAGAAGGAAAAGCTCGAGCACGAGCTTGCGATGGCGCACGAGGTGCAGGCGGCGCTTCTACCTATGATGTTCCGCCAACTTGATTGCTGCGAGGTCGCCGCTCGCAGCGTCCCTTGCCGGCAAGTGGGCGGCGATTTCTACGACGTGATCGCTCTCGACGATGGACGTACGGCCTTTGTTCTTGGCGACGTGTCGGGCAAAGGGATTTCGGCGGCATTGCTCGCCGCGATGGCGCAAGGTGGGACCCAGGCTCAGTTCAGCACCGGACTGTCGATAGCGGAGGTGATCACCAATCTGAATCGATTGATCGTAAAGAGGTCCGCTGCCAACCGGTTCATCACTCTGTTCTGCGGCATCCTCGATCGTGAAGGGAATTTCAGCTATGTCAACGCGGGTCACAATCCGCCCATCCTGGCGCGGAGCGACGGGAGATTAGAGTTGCTGTCGACGAAATCGCTGGTGCTCGGCGCGTTTGACTTCGCCGAATACGAAGCTCGACTCACCAGTGTTGAACCCGGTGATGCTATCGTCATGTTCAGTGACGGGGTGACCGAAGCGGTCAACGCGTCCAATGAGATGTTCGGAGACGAGCGGTTGGAGCGGCTCGTCAGGAAGAAGGCCGCGTTAAGCGCCGAGCAGATCAGAGACAGAATACTCGACGAAGTCCTGACCTTTACGCACGGGCTGCCGCAAGGCGACGATATTACTTTGCTGGCGATCAAAGTGAAGGGTTAGAGTTTGGCGTTAAGAGTACAACCTTCAGGTTGCTGATTTTGAAGCTCGCAAGCTGAAGCTTGAACTCTGAACGCGGCGCAACCAGTTCGGCCAATTGCCTAGAGCGTATACCAGGGCCCTGTAGATTGCATACAGCACCAGCACCCGATACTCGTTGACGATGAACGTCCATATGAGGAACGCGGTCACCGCGAGCTTCACCGCCAGGCTCGCAGTCATTATGTAAAGCAGCTTGCGCGCGGAGCCTGACCCGGGACGCTTACGCCAGTTGTTGCGGACGAATTGCCAGGGGTGAGCCGGTACCGGCTGGTCGAGCCAAGCGGCAATTGCCTTCAGGAAATCGGAGTTTTTGAAAATCGAATAGCTGTAGAGTAAGAAGTAAATCGTTTGCGGCAGCAGGAACATCAGCACCACATAACTGGTGCTGTAGTGAAATGCGGCCAGCAGCGCGAGCCAGATATAGATGTCCGTAACGGTACCCATGCTGAGGTACCACACACGCGCTGAACGATCTTTGAGCACGCTGGTGTTTGTGATCACCGCGAAATGGCCATTGCCGCGCAGCACGATTTCTGGAACTTCGCCGCCGTGCCCGGCGACTACTAGCGCGTGCCCTACCTCGTGTATCAGGGCTATCGGGATGAAGGTCAGATAGTAGAGCAGCAGTGTTGCTACCGGATGCTCGCGCGCGGCACCAGACACGGCTTCGATGAAGCGGCTCCAGTCGGCGGCTAGGAGTACCGGGCAGGCGAGCAGCGCTGCGAGCGTCAGCGCAGCGAACCAGCGAGGATTGAGCCATCGCGTCACGGGCGTAATGCGACTCAGCAGCGGCGAGGCGTCGAACAACCGGTAGTTGCGAGTTACGATCGCCGAGCCCTCGAACAAACCAGTAGCTCCGAATTGTTTCACGCTCGAACGCAACTGATCGAGCGTCAGCCGGAAGCCCAGGTTTTCGGCAATTTTCTGGTTTAGCTGTTCGAGGCCGCGCCCGTCGCACATCTGTAGGAAGGCCCATGACTCGCTGTTGATGATTTGTGACGAAAATTTCGAGTGACGGATGTACACCATCCCGTTCTTGAGCGGCTCGGAAACGATGCCGCCGCGGCAAATGGGCCGTTCCGGGTCGAAGACGATGGTGGAAGTCTGGTTGGCCATGAATGAGTCCAAAGTCCAAAGTCCAAGGTCTAAGGTCGGTCCAAGGTCCAAGGTCCAAGGTCCAAGGTCCAAGGTCCAAATCAAGTTGCAGACTTTGGACTTTGGACTTTGGACATAGGACATTGGACTTCTGACAGGCCGTCATTTTAGCACCGATGAGTACGAGGCGGAGAATTTTTCTGATCGGCGGCGCTGCTCTTGTGCTGCCAATAGTCGAGATTCTGCTGAGCAGTCTCGGCGTTGCGGTTCCCTATCGCGTCTTGCTTGCTGTTGTGGGAATCGCGGCGATTGGTTTCGCGGCGGTGCGCGAATTCCGGCGCGTATTCACCGACCTGGGCGCGATACGCAGCGCAATCGACGATACGGCTCGAGGTGAATTCGACAGCCCGATTCGAGTTTCACGGCGGGACGAAGTCGGGGCGCTCGCAGACGCGGTGCTTACGATGCGCGACCGGCTGGCAGAGATGAGCCGAAGGCTGGTGGAGTCGCTGCGCATCGAATCCCTCAACATCCTCGGCTCGATCCTGGTGCACGATATGAAAAACCTCTCGTTCCGGCTGCGCGCCGTCGGCCAGAACCTCGAAGCCAACTATACCGACCCAGCTTTTCGCCGGTCGTTGGTCAACGCGCTGAACGACACCACAGAGAAGATGGATCGGATGGTCCGCCGCTTCCGCGAACGCAAAGAGATGGTGGTGGTCAAAATGCGCATCGATGTGAACGAATTGATGCGCGGCGCTCTGACCGGTGTGCGCCGGGATGCCCGGCGCATCCGAATCACCGAGGAATATGGAGAACTGCCGCTCATATGGGCCGATGCCATGCTGCTCGAGAACGCGCTGTTCAACATTGTGGACAATGCTCGCGATGCGATGCCGCGAGGCGGGCGGCTCGCCGTGCGCACGCGGCTGGTCGAAGACACCGAGAACGGAAACCGCCACGCGCTAATTGAGATAGGTGACACCGGCGGCGGCATGTCAGAGGAGTTCATACGCAACGAACTGTTTGCGCCGTTTGTCACAACCAAGCCTCGCGGCCTGGGGCTGGGACTTTACACCAGCCAGCAGATCATCCGGATGCACGACGGCGAAATCGCTGTGCACAGCGAGCCAGGAGATGGAACGGCCTTCGGCATTTATTTGCCGATCACTGATTAGTCCAAGGTCCAAAGTCCAAGGTCGAACTGGCCTTGGACTTTGGACCTAGGACCCTTGGACCTTGGACTAGGGATGCGTAACAAACTTCTGATCATCGACGACGACCGGATTCTGCTAGACCAGTTAGCGTGGGCTCTGAAGCAAGACTTCGAGCTGATTCTATGCTCGGACCGCGAGAGCGGACTAAAGTCGGCAGCCGGCCAGCACCCCGATCTTGTGCTCTTAGACCTGCACCTGCCTCCGTCGCTCGCGCTCGGCGATGGGCTGCAGAACATTGTAGAGATGCGGCGGGCAAATCCCGACTCGGTGATTATCGTAATGACCGGCGACGAGAAGAGTGATACCCCGCTGCACGCAATTGAAGCCGGCGCTTACGACTACTTCCGCAAGCCAATCGATCTTCGCGAGCTGCGGGTCATCATCAACCGCGCGATCGAGCGCCAGCGGATCGAACGTGAAAACGCTCGCCTGAGACGCGAGATCGAAGGGCGCTATTCTTTCTCTCAAATCATCGGCTACAGCGAGGCGATGACCGAAGTGTTTGGTGTGATCCGCCGAGTCGCCGACAGCAGCGCGACGGTCATCGTGCGCGGCGAGTCGGGCACCGGCAAGGAGCTTGTCGCCAAAGCCATTCACTACAACTCGTCGCGCAACGCCGGTCCCTTCATAAGCGTCAATTGCGCGGCGCTGCCGGAGACGCTGATCGAGGCCGAGCTGTTCGGACACGAGAGAGGCGCGTTCACCGGAGCGCTCGGCACAGTCGAGGGCCGCTTCGAGCGCGCGGATGGCGGCACGCTGTTTCTGGATGAGATCGGGGCGCTTGGCGTGCCGCTTCAATCAAAGCTCCTGCGGGTGATCGAGGAGCGCGAAGTCACGAGGCTCGGTGGCAAAAAGACCATCAAAGTCGATATACGATTGATCACTGCAACCAACGAAAACCTCGAAGAGGCCGTCGCGCAAGGCCGATTCCGCGAAGACCTGTATTACCGTATCCACGTGGTCCCCATCTTTCTCCCTCCGTTGCGTGAGCGGCGGGATGACGTACCGCTGCTCGTCGGGCACTTCGTACATCGCTACTGTCAGGAGCACGGCGTGAAGGAGAAGCACGTGGACCGAGAAGTAATTCTTTATTTGACCGACTACAGTTGGAAGGGAAACGTGCGCGAGTTGGAAAACTTGATCCAGCGCCTGGTGCTAATGACTGACGAAGACACGATCACGACCTCGCACTTGCCGCCTCACATCCTGAACGAAGCGCCCAGGTTCAAGTCGACGAGCGCCGTCGATCGCCCGCACTCCGATCCAATCATTCCTGAAACCGGGCTCAACCTTGACCAGGAGGTTGCGCGCCACGAGTACGAGTTGCTCCGCGCGGCGCTCGAGCGGGCGGGCGGCGTAAAGATCAAGGCGGCTGAGATGCTGGGCTTGAACAAGGACAAGATGAAATACCTGTGCAAGAAGTACAACCTGTGACTCATGTTCAGAGTTCAATTTTCAGGTTGCCCGTCCGAAGTTCGGCCAGGCTGAAGCTTGAATTTTGAAAGGGGGAATAATTTGCCCCCCGGGGTAATGATTGCCCCTGCGAAGGGGCAAATACTACCCCACAACACGAACCGTCTTCGTGCCGCGCAAGAAAAGCCAGCATTAGCGATGGCATCGCAGTTGCTCTACACGTCCTTGAGATTGCAGGCTGATCTCACTTCATCCAAACCTAAAAGGAGAGAACCGCGATGGCAGAAAAGAAAGAAGTCACGATCAAGCTCACGGACGAACAACGCAGGCAGATCAAGGGAACGACCGGTAAGGACATCAGCGAGTTGAAATTTGAGGCGGTGGAAGACCGCGCCAACCCGACGTTCAGATTTGAGGCCGTGGAAGAGCGCGCCAACCCGCTTAGCGTCGGCATGGACGAAGAGCGCGCCAACCCGCTCAGCGTCCGGATGGACGAAGAGCGTGCGAACCCACTCAGCGTCCGCATGGACGAAGAGCGTGCCAACCCGCTGAAGGCCGCGAATTTCGACGCGCGCGCCAACCCGCTCAGTGTGGGAATCGAGGCCGAACGGGCAAACCCGCTCAGTGTGGGAATCGAGGCCGAACGGGCAAACCCGCTCAGCGTGGGAATCGAGGCCGAACGTGCCAACCCGCTCAGCGTCGGGATCGAGGCCGAGCGCGCCAATCCGCTCAGTGTCGGAATCGAGGCCGAGCGCGCCAACCCGCTCAGCGTAGGAATCGAGGCCGAGCGCGCCAACCCGCTCAGCGTGGGAATTGAGGCCGAGCGCGCGAACCCAATGTCGCCGGCGGGTCTCGACGAGCAGTAACGAGTAGCTACAGCGTCACTGACCTCACCCGAGATGAGCTCGATCCAGGCCCGTATGGCCGCCACGTGACCCGTAGACTTCAAGGCTGGGTGATGTACCACTCCCATACTTGAGTCCAGGCGACGCGAGGTGGGTCGTGCGGGCCTTGATTCTGTTTTGCAGCAGGTCAACCAATCACCACCATATCTTCGACCTGAACCAATCGCGTAGGCCGCGCCATACGCTGGCAGCGAGCGGACGTTTGTTGCCGTAGATCTTGACCTGGCCGGTCATACCCGGCTTTATTAGAGCCGTAGCCCCTTCAATTGCGATCACTGCCTCGAAGCGGGTCAGCGGTGCTTCGAAGGGCGAAGTAGCCGCGGCGGCCGCCGCCTCAGCTTGTTCTTTCTCCGACAGTTTCTTCGCGGCGCCTGATTTCACGGCACTGGTTTTGACTGCAAACATCGTTTGCTCGTTCGCCTTTTCGTAGACAGCCACTGGAGAGAGACGCTGATGCAGCTCGGAGGCAGGCGCAACCGTAACGACGCGTCCACTAACGTCGAGTTCGGGCGCCGCGTTGAGTCGTAACGAAGCTGAAGCGCCCACCCGAACGTCGTCGAGGTCCCAATCGTCAATAAGTAGGCGTACTCGGGCAGCGCCGGCCCCTGCGATCTCGCAAAACTCCTCTCCCTGCTTGAGCATCTCGCCGACCCTTTCGCTGACCTTGTGCGTGACCACCACGCCGTCGGCAGGAGATGTAATTCGAAGCTGCTCGAGCCGGGCCTGGGTCTCAGCAATCTCGCCCATGATTTGTTCTCGATGCCGTCGAGCCTTTAGAGATTCGGCCGTCGCCCCTTGCGCTTGCTGTTGCATTATTTGTCGATCGAGCAAGGCCATTTCCGCCCGTAATGAATCCTGCTTCTGTTCGAGATCTAAATCCCGCATTACGGCAAGCAGGGCGCCTCGCCGAACCACGTCCCCTTCGTTGACTACAACGCTGCCTATAAATCCTTCGGTGGCGGCGCGAATCGGAATCCGATCCGACGGCTCGATCACAAATGTCGTTCTATGGGAATACGGCAGTGGCAACAGGACAAAAAGCGCAAGCGCTACGGCTAGCGCAGAGCCAGCGATGGCGAGCGACTTCGGTTTCATAAGGACCTCTCGTTTGTCGACGAAAAGATAGCGGACACCCTTCCACAGCGACTTCATTTTTTTCCTCAGAAGACGGTAGGCCAGGAGCGGAAAGATGAACACACCCATCTCTGGGAAAATGCGGTTGATGTGCCGATTGAAAAAAAGCAGCACCAGCACCAGGATCAAGATGCGATAAAACATGGCGAGAACGCCATAGGTGAACAGGATGCGTTTCCGGCGAGGCGGGTAGTCGGGAAGCGCTGCCGGTGCACGAAAGATGTATTTGCGCGCGAGCGCGCCGACATATTTCGATGCGTCGTCGCTAAGGTTGGGAATCTCGAGGTAATCGACCAGCGCGAAGTATCCGTCCAGCTTAATCAGCGGATTCATGTTGATGATGATCGACGACAGCCCCGCGACTAGCATGAACGTAAACGCAAGATCGTGCAGTAAGTAGCCAGGGGTTGAGAAGTACCAGACAAACGACGCGATCGAACAGATGATCAGCTCGACAAACGCTCCGGCGAAAGTCACCCACAGCTTCGCCGCCTTACTCTCGAAGGTCCAGGCGTCGGTAACGTTCGCATAGAAAGCTGGCATGAAATAGATAAACATGAAGCCCAACTCGTGCACCTCTCCGCCGTAGCGCTTGCACGTCAATCCGTGTCCGTTCTCGTGGAACACGATAACCGTGAACAGAACGGCGATGAACATTATAATGTCGCTCACCCCCTTGTCCTGAAATGAATAGAGTTGCGACAGCCCCGTGCTGATGACTCCCCAGTTCGAGATGATGATGATTGCCGCGAGGCTGAACAACACAAAACACGAGATGACGAACCGGCGGCTCCAGAAGAAGCCGATGCGCTTGATCAGTCGATTGTAGAACTGGTCGGGATCAAAGGCGGGAAAACGCATGTACAGCACGTCGCGGCTCTCTGTGTCAGCTTTCAGCTTGCGTTCCTTGCGTAGCCGCTCGAGCAACACAAGGCTCTTCTCCCCCGCCGAGCGGTCCAACAGGTCCTTCTGTTTTAGCGATTCCAGGAACTCGCCAATCATCGAGCCGGTCAATCGAACACCGGTCTCAATCGCCAGCGATTCCGCTATTTGATCGTGGTCGTGCGAGCCGTCCACGTACTTAATGACCGTGTGTTCGAGCGGTCCAAATCGATAATACTTGAAGGCAACCGGGTCCTTAACTACGTAGGTCACATCTCCTCTTTGAACCTGGCGGATTATTTTGATGTCTGAGCGGATCTTGTCCATGGGAACCAAAGTCCAAGGTCCAAGGTCCAAAGTCCAAGGTCCAAAGGCTTTGGACCTTGGACCTTGGACTAAGGAAGTCAGCGATATTTTGCGCCCTTCAGATTCGACGTACTGAGGTAACGCATGAATCCAGCAATGAGTCGAGACGTTTCGTTCGCCAGTTCGTAGAGTGCGCCAAACTGCAACTCAGAAACCAAGCCCACGTCAAGCGCCACGTACAACTGAGACTTCAACTCGCCAACCGAACCCTTCGCCACCGCGAGAAACTGCCTGAACTCTTTATCACCACCTCGCTCGAAGCCTTCAGCGATGTTTGACATCGCGGAAACAGCAGCTCGGCGAATCTGATCGCGAAGTCCAAAGTCTCGTGAGAACTCCCCCTGGGATGAAGCTCTGTAAATCCGCCGCGTTAGCTCTCTACTTTTCTGCCATGTCTCGATCTGTTCGAACTTTTGAATTTTCGCCATTTACTATCCTCCTGAGATATCTAGTACCCAGGATTCTGACCGTGAACCTTTCACTGTGGACTTTTGAACCTCGGACCTTGGACTTTGGACCTTGGAGACCTTGGACCTTGGACCTTGGACTACCTTTTGACTTCGACACCGTCGCCCGCCTTCAGGTCCGCCGGCGGAGCCAGGATGACCCGCTCACCAATGCTCAGACCCGAGTCGATCTCAACCTGATCGCGGTCGACCGTTTGCACCCGTACAGTTCGACGCTCGCACCGTTCTCCGTTGAGCACGAACAGTGTCGTGGCCGCGCCGCTTCGCAAGTCGCCGCCGATTGGTAACGCAGAGCGGGGGACCCAAACGCTTGAAAGCGCGGCCGCGTGCGGCACGTGAATGTTGACCGCGAGCCCGGTCATCAGAGACGTTCGACCTATCACATCAGCCAGAAATCCAACCGTATTGCTTGCGGCGTCGGCTACCAGATCGACGCGGCGTATGCGGGCACGCGCGACGATCTGGTTGCTGTCGGCGAGCGACAAATCAACAACGCTTCCGCGGCCGAGGCGACCCTTCTCCATCTGAGGCAGTTGGAACTTCACTTCGAATGGCCCGGGTTGCGAAATCTCGAACAGCTTATCGTTCCTAGCGACGCCTGAGCCCAGGTGAACATAGCGGCGCGCGACGACGCCATTGATGGAAGCCCTGACGACGCATCTCTCCATCTCGATCTTGGAACCATCGACCTTCGCTCGAGCGACGCGGGTGGCGAGACGCGTGCGCTCGAGTTCTTCCTTCGCGACTTCCACTCTGTACTGCGCGCGATCCACTTGTCGCTTGCTAGTCAGCCCTTCCTTGAACAGCGCTGTCTCTTGCTCGAGCTCGCTGCGGTTGACGCTGATCATTGCTATGTACTGGCGTTCCTCGACCAGCAAGCGCTCGACCTCTAGCTCAGCTTGTCGGAGCGAGGCGCGCAGGTCATCGTCGTTGAGCTGCGCCATCAACTCACCCTTAGATACTGGCGCGCCCTCCTGAGCCGCGAGCTGAATAATTGTGCCGTCACGCCCGGCGAGCACCTGTGCAGTGCCCTCAACCGAGATCACTGCGGGAATCAATTGGTCGCTCGGCGCCGCGGACGGCTTAACCTCGAAGACCTCGACAGCGATCGGTCTCGCCGCCGAGCCGTTCGGCGAAGCTGCCGCCTCGGCCGAGGGGCTCACGGCCGTTTTGTCGCTTCCGCAACCGGAAAAGATCGTCGCGACCAGGATTACAGCGCCCATAAGGAGATTCTTCATGCTCGCCTCCCGTCTAACAGTCCAAAGTCCAAGGTCCAAGGTCCAAGGTCCAAGGTCCAAAGTCCAAAGTCGAAAGCCCAGAGTCCAAGATCCCGACTCTACAAGTCTCCAATCCAAGATCAGTTCTTCGACTTTGGACCTTGGACTTTGGACTTTGGACTTTGGACTTTGGACTTTGGACTTTGTCACGGAAGCCACGCCCAGATCTTCTTCTGAAACCACCGCAGTGGGTCGTGCAACAAGACGTAGCCGACGCTCCTCGAGCCGGTGAGAATCTTCGCGCGGCCCACCATCCCGGTACGCAGATCGAGCTCGGGGTTGTCGATCTCCGCGCGAACAATGAAAACGTGTGCGTCCTGCTCGACTGTGGCCTGGGGGCTTATGCGAGTGACGCGGCCGATGAACTTGCGCTGGGGAAAGGTGTTCGCCTTCAGCCAGACCTCTTGTCCGGGCCGGACCAATCCGATGTCATCCTCGGCGATGGCCGCTTCGATCACTACGGGATCCGTGTCGGCGGTCTCGCAGAAAGCCTCGCCGCGCCGAATGAATCGCCCGCGCTTCTCATCAAGCCGAGGAGTCACGATCACGCCGGTCATTGGCGCGCGAATCTGAGTCTGCTCGAGCTTCGCTTGATAGAGCGCGATCTCCCGCTCGGTTTGATCCAGCTTGACGCGTTCAATTTGAGCGGCCGCTGCGCCTGACACCGCCTGCACCCTGGTCAGCTCGCGCGAGGTCATGTCGTAACGCGAACGAGCATTGTTCAGGTTTAGCAGATACTCCTCGCTGCGCAACGTCGCGACCACCGCCCCCGACGGCACCAGATCGCCTTCACGATAGTTAACTCGCTCGACGATGCCGTCGACCTCTGCGCTCACTGGGGCAGTGCGCGTGGGCGACACGTAGGCGCCGCCGCCGACTTTCAGTTGGAGAGGGAAGAAGATCAGGAACAGCAAAACCGCCGCGCCGATCGCGACGACCGTCGTGCGTTTTGCCTTGGGCATCGCGAGGAACGCGCGCTTCTTTTCAGCCAGTGGTTCGAGCGCGCCGATCAGTGGCACCTGGCGATAGAGTTGCGCGTTTCGTATTGCGACGGTCGCCTGTCCGGCAAAGATCTTCAGCAGCTCGAGGTGCGAAGCCGATAGAAACTGTGGGGTCTTGCTCTCAAGCGCGAGAACGCCCAGTTGACCTGCTTCGTCGGTGAGCGGAAGCGAGTAGAAGCTTCTCGTTTCGCTGGACTGGAAATGCGCCCGGAATTTCTCGCGCGTCTCTACACGATCCGAATCAATCTCCCCGTTTTCCTCCGAAACGTAGATCTCGGCACCCGTCTCCCCGGCCCAGCCGATCACTTCATTCCACTCTTTGACTTTCGGGTCTTTCCAGTTTACCTGGGCTTCGCCGGCGATTGCGTCGATGTTGTACCGGCCTTTGGCTAATAGCGCGATGGCGCAGCGATCGAACGGTATGATCGTCGCCGTTTGGTTCACAACCACGGCAAGCATCCTGTCCAGATCGAGCGAAGAGGTTATTTCACGGCTGGTGCGCAGGAGGGCTTGCAACTCTTTGACCTTACGCTCGGCCTCATGACGTTGCGCGTTTCGAATCGAGTTGGCGGCTTGCGAGGCGACTTCGGCCAGAAGGTGAGCGTCGGCTTCTGTGATCTTGCCACCGTCTCGTTTGTTGACGACCTCCAGCCCGCCGAGCCATTGGCCGTCGTGCTTTATCGGTGCACAGATCAGCGACGTCACAGGACCGTTGTCGAAATATGGGACTCGGCTAGCCAGGCGTGGGTCATCAGCGGAGTTGACGATCAACGGCGCATCGTCGCGCAGCATATCTCCCACGACTGTTCCCGCTGCGGCTTCCGCGTACCCTACGATCTCTGAGGAGTAATGACCGAACACCGCCCGGCACACCATCTCATGTTTGCTGACAAGCCACAGGCAGCACGATTCAACGTCCATTACGTTAACGGTGCGGTTGCAGATGATCGGGGCCAGCTCCTCCAAGTCTATTGTCGAGTTGAATGACTGAGTAACATCGTAGAGAAGCGTTAGGCGCGTGAGAGCGCGCAACATTCCCGCGCCGCCTTCTTCTTGATCGCGCCACGCGGAGATAAGTGGCGATATGGCCGAAGCGATCTCGTCGAGCAGCAAGACATCTTCTTTGGCAAACGGAGCGCCGGTTCTGTTGACCGCTTCGAGAATTCCGAAAACTCTCCCGCGAAGACGCATTGGTGCAAAGATTGCCGTCCGCACGATCGCGCCCGCAATAGCTGAGTGGCGTTCGAGCGATTGGAGATCTTTGATCACACGCGGCTCGCCTGTCTCCAGAACTTCTCTTAGAACATCGTCGCCCGGACAGATCTCGCTCACTGGCCGGCGGCTGAGATGCGTGTGCCGCGACGCCTCGCAGCACAACTCGCCGCGCTGGTCGTCGTAGATCCACACAAGCGCGTTCTCCGCTTCCAGGCGCTGGCAAACTTCTCTGAGGAGCGTGGCAAGAAGGGAGCGGTAATCCTCGGCGGTGCACAACTGTCGAGCGATCTCTGAGATGACGGCGGCGGGCTCCTTCACGAGGACCTCCCAGTTGATTGCTAAAGTTAAGCCTTCTTACAGTGACAGCGCCGACCGATAAAAAGGGACCTGGCGAACCGGCCACGTAGGTTCCACTCGGGCGCCGCTAGCCAGCGCATCGGGAGACAAGGTCAAATCAACCGAGGAAGATCTCCTCAGCCGCGACTCCCAGAACGGAAACCAAGATGTATTTGATCTTCCGAAGTAGCGAAATAAAAAATGTCGCCGCTCAGATAGCGGCTATCCTATGAGTCTTGAATTCTTCTGTCAAGCAGAAGCAGGAAGCTTCTCGCTCCAGTGGTTGAGAGTAGGATTTGCGCACCCTCTTTCGTTTTCGTGCGGTCCGCTTGTGGACGACTTCGCTGACGCGTACAATCTCGGCCATCGGAATCGACCCACGGTAGGTTAGCGAACTAGCGGCGAGCTCGAGAACGACTTCTTCGCGCGAGGAGAATTCGAAGCAGTCACCTCAATCAATCAGATGGAGTTCGTCACTCCCGAGGAGATCGCCAGCAATGTCGTGCTCGAGATCAAAGGCAGCAACACCGGCGTGGATGTGATCGCCGCCATCGATTCCGAAGCAGAGCCCGGAAGAGGTCTGCGACGCGCTGTGGCGATACGTCCAGCGCAACCACGATCTGCGCAACACGATCATTTCGATAGGGATCCCGATTCTTCCGCCCGAGGGCGATCGTCTTGTTCGCGACCTCGCATCAACGTTCCCGAGTACGCCGGCCAAACAAGGCTGCCGGTGACCGAGTCCGCCATCGACGACTGGGCCGAGCGGGGTTGGCTGGACTTGAGGCCGGCGAACATTCATCGCTGGCAGGAGAGATTTCGCCGGATGCTGCGATCAGCGCAGACCATTCACCGTCAGGGATCGGCTGCGATCACGATGGAAGCATACCGGAGCGAAGAGATCAGAATCGGCGAAGTGGTGGGCTGGATCTTCAACAACGAAGAAGAAGGTTATCGGATCAAATGAAAACTTCGTTCTCACCCGCGTCGGAAGGGGTTTTTCTTGCAGCGATTGTTTGAATGGCTTGAAACCTACCGCCAAAAAAGCCAGGTGACACAATACTCGGCTTGTAGTATTGTGACCGCGTAATAACCTGATTCATACACTATCCGCTATCCGCTATCCGCTATCCGCAATCATGAAAACGCCGACCTCTGGGACTATCATAAGCCACTATCGCATCCTGTCTCGCCTAGGAGCGGGCGGGATGGGAGAAGTTTACCTTGCGGAAGATACGCGCCTTGACCGGAAGGTGGCTATCAAGTTGCTGCCATCAGAATCAACAGCAGATCATGAGGCGAAAAGGCGGCTCGTTCGAGAAGCACGAGCCGCAGCCAAGCTCGACCACCATAACATCTGCGCAATTCACGAAGTGGGCGAAGCGGATGGCCAAAGCTTCATCGTTATGCAGTACATCGAAGGCGAGACACTGGGCGGGCGGATCAATCGCAAACTGCTTGAACTTCGCGAATCGCTCGATATCGCGGTGCAGGTTGCTGACGCGCTCGCCGAAGCTCACTCGCGCGGTATCATTCATCGGGACGTAAAACCAGAGAACATAATGCTCACTCCTCGCGGGCAAGTGAAGGTGATGGACTTCGGTCTGGCTAAAGTAATTCAGGGCGAACAGAGCGCTGACAGCCGGGCACAAACACAGAGCCTGTTGACCGAGTCGGGGATGATAATTGGAACAGTGCCCTATATGTCGCCTGAGCAAGTGAGGGGTGAGGCACTAGATGCACGCAGTGACATATTCAGCTTTGGGTCGGTGCTGTATGAAATGATGAGCGGCATCTGCCCGTTTGCTGCCCAGAGCGCGGCAGCGACTCTCTCTTCGATACTCACGCGAGAGCCGCCGCCGCTCGCGCGCTACTCAAGGGAGATACCAGAAGCGCTTGAGTGGATCGTGAGCAAAGCGCTGCGCAAAGACCGAGAACAGCGTTACCAAACGGCCAAGGACCTGCTAATTGACCTCAAGAACCTGAAGCACAATCTGGAGTTTGACGCAGAGACGGAGCGTTCCAAAGATAGAGGATCGAGCGGTAAAGCAGAGATTGTGGCGAGCGCTGAACAGATGGTAGTGGATACGGCGAAGGAACTAGCGGCCCCAACTGGAGAAGTAGCGGCGCCGCGCACTACATCAAGTGTCGGGTATGTCTTCAGCCAGGCCAATCAACATAAGCGAGCGGTGGCGCTGGCTCTGGGAGCGATAGCGGCATTGGCGGCCCTGTGGTATCTTGTGCCGCGACCGGGATCGGGAACCAAAGAAGCCCTGAAGCCAATAAGAAATGTCAACTTCACACAGCTCACAGATGAGCCTGGTCCAGAATACTTCCCCAGCCTTTCACCCGATGGCAAGTCACTGATTTACTCCAGCCGCGCGTCGGGCAATTGGGACATCTACCTGCAGCGCGTTGGCGGAAGAAATCCCACGAACCTGACGAAAGATTCTGCGGCTGATGATACGCAGCCAGCCTTTTCCCCCGACGGTGAGCGAATCGTTTTTCGCTCCGAGCGAGAAGGTGGAGGCATATATTTGATGGGAGCCACAGGCGAGTCCGTCAGACGGGTGTCGGATTTCGGCTACAACCCAGTCTGGTCTCCTGACGGAGAAAAGGTTTTGCTGGCTACCGAAGGCGTTATACAACCCTCAACCCGACTTAGCAAGAACCAACTCTGGACCATAAACGTCTCAAACGGAGATCGACAATTAATCACTGACGGCGATGCGCTGCAACCCAACTGGTCTCCGCACGGACAACGGATAGCTTATTGGAGCCGACCTCAAGGCGGCGGACAGGGAGATGTTTGGACGATGTTGGCTGACGGCAGCAACGCGGTTCGGGTTACAAGCGAAGCCGCCATGGATTGGAATCCGGTCTGGTCGCCCGATGGAAAGTATCTCTATTTTTGCAGCGATCGGAGCGGCAATATGGGCCTCTGGCGAGTCCCAGTTGAAGAAAACACGGGGAAGCTATCAGGCGAGGCTGAAGCGGTTACCAGTGGCGGGGGCGCTTCCAGCCAGCACATCAGCTTTGCGCAAGACGGGCGACGGATCGCTTATGTTACGCAGGAGGAGATTAAGAATCTCAGGAAAGTTACGTTTGATCCATCCACTGAAAAGATTGTGGGTGAGCCGGTTCCGATCACGCGAGGTTCCTCGCAAGCATTTTTTCCGGATCCGTCGCCCGACGGCGAATGGCTGGCGTATTACTCGTTGGGCAAGGAGCAAGACATTTTCATCATCCGCACTGATGGGACGAGTGTGCGGCAGTTGACGGACGATGCCTCTAAAGACCGGTGGCCTCACTGGTCGCCGGACGGCAAACGGATCGCTTTCACATCAGACCGTAGTGGAAGTTCCCAGATTTGGGCCATCAATCGCGATGGTAGCGGGCTTCAACAACTCACGCGAATGGCGGGCGCTCATTACCCGATCTGGTCTCCGGATGGAACTCAAATGGTCTACTCCATTCACACACCCAAAAACGATGCTTACATCTTTCAAGTCGGGCAACCTTGGGGCGAGCAAACCCCGGTCGCCCTAGTTCCGCTAGGCGATACGAGCCAAACCTTTGAGAGCTGGTCGTGGTCTCCCGACGGGAAACGTCTGGCCGGGACACGCCATCTGACAGACGGCTCCCACGTGGGCGTCGGCGTTTATGATCTGGGGTCCCAGAAGTACGACTGGCTCACGGATTTCGGAGAATGGCCCTTATGGTTCAACGACGGTCGGCGGATACTCTTTGCGAGCCACGGAAAGATATTCATAGTGGACACCGAGTCAAAAAAGTATCATGAAGTCCTTTCTGTTGCTGACGGGGACATAGGCGGTCCGGGACTCTCTCGCGATAATCGGATGATCTACTTTACTTTTGTAACGACGGAATCTGACATCTGGCTGCTTACCCTAAAATAAGGAAACTGGTTTTCAATTCAAAGATGCTGACATTCGGGCCTCGCCTGTTTGCAGAACCTCATCTGGGAGTCCCGCATCGCCCGGGCAAACCTCATTTGCAGATGCGCGGCCTAGCGCTTAAGATGGCATTGGCTTCGGCGAGTGTGCGAGAATAAGCACGCTGTGACGACAGCGACTATTCCAACCATTACAGCGATGGAGGCTCAAGCGGAAGCTAGTCTTTTCCTGAGTGACCGCTTGCCAGATCGCATTTCAGCGAGCGCGCCAACTCTTGACGAAGCCGCCCAAGCGTGGCGCGTGCCGGTCATTCTCGCATATCCCCACCTTGGCGTTCTCGGTCAGATAGGTGAAGTCGTCGTCGGCGCCACCACAACGGAAGTGATCTCTTCTACGGCGATTGAAGACATGCTGACCGCGGCCCAGTTATTGTCCGAACACCACCGCGATGCCATCGAAGCCCCCCTTCCATAAGCAGGAGACGCGCTTTTCCTGCGTGCCGGCCTGTCTCAGGATGGTTCTGCTGCTTGACCCTCTCAATGGAGAGAGAACCATACCGCTACCAACCTTCACCGCAGCTTGGGGAATGAGACACAATCTTGCTATCCTCATCGAGCGCTAGATGATGAGGCCTCCGTCGCGCCAACGCTTCACCGGGTAAGGATCAAGTGAAGATCAGCTACAACTGGCTGGGCGAGCTTGTTACGCTCACGCTGAATCCTAAAGAACTCGCCGAACGGCTTACGATGGCCGGGCTTGCGGTCGAAGCTGTCGAACGCATCCGTGACGATCACATTCTTGATTTTGATTTGACGTCGAATCGCCCCGACGCGCTTTCGCATCTCGGCATCGCTCGCGAAGCCGCGCTCGTTTGCGGCACCGCTCTCACTCCGCAATCGATAACGATGAATGAAGTGGATGAGAGTGTGGATGCAGGAATCCAAAGGCTCCGCTTGGAAGAAACGGCAGAGGCTTTACCCAAAGAGGATCGACCGCAATACATTGAAGCGACTCTGCGCTTACCAGTAACTAGTGCGGTTGAGATTCTCGATCCTGACCTGTGTCCTCGATACGCGGCGCGAGTTGTTCGAGGCGTTAAGGTCGCCCCGTCGCCGAAGTGGCTCGCCGACCGTCTCGAATCGATCGGCCAGCGCCCAGTCAATAATATCGCGGACATAACCAACTACGTGATGTTCGAGATGAATCAACCGACTCACGCGTTCGATCTGAATTTGCTGCACGGGCGCCGCATCATCGTCAGGCGTCCCCGCGCGGGAGAACAGATCACCACGCTCGATGGATTAACGCGAGAGCTTTCTTCAGAGATGTTGGTCATCGCCGATGCGGACCGGGCGGTCGCGATAGCCGGCGTGATGGGAGGCGCGGACACCGAGATCAGCGAGCAAACCGAAGACGTGCTGATCGAGAGCGCTTACTTCAATCCCGCTTCGATCCGTCACACGGCGCGCGTGCTCGGAATGGACACCGAAGCGTCGTACAGGTTCGCGCGCGGCGCCGACTACGGTGCGCAGGTTCGGGCCGCCGATCGTGTTGCGCAGATGATTGCGGAGATCGCCGGCGGACAGGTGCTAAAAGGCGTGATTGATGTTTATCCCACGCGCATCACTCGCGACCCGGTCTCCGTTCGTGAGTCGCGGATCGAGCGCCTCACGGGTTTGAAGGTCACGATCGAACAGGCTGCCGAGATCCTGCGGGGGCTGGAATTCGAAGTTGAACTCAACACGAGCGAGAAACACCTGCGCGCCGTCGCGCCGTCGTTCCGCGTAGACATTTCTCGCGAGGAAGACCTTGTCGAGGAAGTGGCCCGCCACGTCGGCTATGATTTGGTGGACGTGACGTTGCCCGCATGGAGCGGCGCAGGCAAGTATCTAGGCGGCGACAATCAGCGTCGTCACGTGCGTCGCGCGCTTATGGCGCTGGGGTTTGATGAAGCTTATTCGTTCAGCTTCGTCAACGGCGAACGAGACCAGCTATTCCGGCGAGGCGATCGACCGGCGGGGACGCTCTCAAACCCGATCGACGTGAATCAGTCGGAGATGCGAGCTTCGTTGATGACCGGATTGCTGGATGCCGTTCAACACAACTTCAATCAAGGCACACGCGACGTGAAGCTGTTCGAGATCGGCCGCGTCTTCGATGCTGTAGGTCTCGATGAGCGGCCGTCGGAGCGTGAAGTTTTGGGAATCGCAATGACTGGTTCGCTGTTCCCAGACGACTGGCGCGGCTCGAAGCAGCTTGAACTTTACGACCTCAAGGGCGCGGTCGAAGTTGTGATGTCCACGTTGAACGTCTCAGGCTTTACAATTGATCGAGCGCGTGTAGAATACCTCCATCCTGGACAGTCGGCGGTGCTTGCTCATGACGGAGAAGAGATAGTGAGGTTCGGCCGTCTTCATCCGCGGGTGGCCTCTCTTTACAAGTTCCGCCAGCCGGTTTTCATCGGCGAGCTCGAGTTCGAAAAGTTACTCGCGCTTCCTGCGGACCGAGTGCGTTACAGCGCGCTGGCCAGGTTCCCGGCCGCGTCCCGCGACGTCTCGGCGCTGGTGCCCGATACGGTTATGTGGGGCGACATCGAAAAGGCCGTGCGCGACCTCGGGATTCTCGAAATAGCTACAGTGCGAGTCTTCGATATGTATAAGAGCAAAGAGATGCTTGAAGGGTTCCACTCTCTCGCGTTCAGGGTGATCTATCGGGGCAAGGGTCGCACTCTCACGGATGAAGAAGTAGCTGGAATGCACGAGCGAATCAGGGCGTTGCTCGAAGATCGCTTCGGCGCGCGACTAAGATAAGCGGTTTCTGGTCTCTGGTTTCTGGTTCCAAGCTCAAGATCGAGAGCCCTTCGGTAGTTGGAACGCAGGGCTTCGCAACCCGGAACCAGAAACCAGGAACCCGAAACCGGCAGGAGGCCAGGTGAGCGGAATCTACGGTCTGGAAAAGTTCTCGCACCTCGAGGACAAAATCTACCGCACGATCGAGCAGTTCAAACGCGAGCGGCAGGAACGCGAGGCGCTCGAGCGCGAAGTGCTGAGCTTGCGGCGCGAGATGAGCCGCGCGAGTGATGACAAAGTGCGGCTCGAACAGCAGGTCGAACGATTGCTTACTGAGCGCGACGCGATAAAGCTCAAGGTAGAAGGCATGCTGGATGCCATCGCGGTGCTCGACGTGGAAGCGGCGAAGAGCGGGAGCTAACGAATGAGGGCGTCGTCGTTGGCTCGATTCCTTGAAGCCAAGCGCCAGAGCGGATGAGTATGGACAACAATCCGAGCCAATCACATAAGGTCGTCATTTACAATCAGACCTACACCCTTCGCAGCACTCACGACTCCGAGTACATTCAAGAACTGGCCGAGCACGTCAACAAGCGCATGAACGAAATTGCGCGGGCTACGATGACAGTCGACTCGCTTCGCGTCGCGATCCTGGCCGCGATTCAGATTGCCGATGAATACTATCAGTCACGCCGCGAAATGAAAGAGACCGAAGAAGAGATAGCCGAGCGCAGCGCCAAGTACGCCGAGCTGCTGGACCAGTTTCTTCGTTCAGAGGTAGCAGAGCCGGCCAAGTAACGTCCTCTCAGAGCGGTCGGCAATGGCTTTGCCGAAAGCGCAGCGCTAAACTTAGCCAAAGATTAGCTAGGCAATTCGAACCGGACCGTTTGATCATGAGTACACAGGTTAGGATCACACTCCAGAATGAAGTTTATCGGCGTGCAAAGCGGCTTGCCCAGATTAGCAATCGCAATATAGAGGACCTTTTGGCCCAGGCTATCGAGCTCTCTCTCTCACCACTTGGTGCGGCGGCCGATAATTACAAACCTGTTTCAAAGCTCTCGGACGAGAAAGTTCTCGAATTGAGCGAGATGCAAATGGATGCGAAACAGGACAGGCGATTCAGCCGGCTGCTCAACAAGCAGCAAGCCGGGACACTAAGCAACACGGAAGAATCTGAGCTCCTCGCGTTGATGCAGAACTATCAGGAAAGACTGTTACGCAAGGCGCAAGCGTTGCGCGAAGCGGTGCGGCGAGGCCTGCGCGAGCCGTTGACTCCCTGAAGATCAGGAATGATTGCAAAAGAGTCAGTCGCTCGCGTGCGCAAGCGGGCGCAGCATCGCTGCGAGTACTGCCTGAGTCCGCAAAGGTACGTTTTCGGCAAGCTCGAGATTGACCACATCATACCCAAAGCGGCGGGCGGAAAGGACAAGGAAACGAATCTCGGACTTGCTTGTCGAATGTGCAACGGCTTCAAACGGACGCAAACACGCGCTCTCGATCCTCTCAGTGCAAAACAAATAGGATTGTTCAATCCTCGACGGCAGAGATGGACGCGGCATTTCAAGTGGAGCGACGACGGCACGCGAATCGTCGGCCGTACAGCGTGTGGGCGCGCGACCGTCATAGCGCTTCGACTCAATAACACGATTGCGATGATGGTCAGAAGCGAATGGGCCGCGGCTGGCTGGCATCCGCCAGAGCGTTGAGGGGAAGTTTGCAAAGGTTGATGCAGGGAGCCGAAAACGGAGGGAAGCATCGCAATGAAAAACACTCAAATCAGCCGGCGCCAACTGCTCGAGCTTGGCGCTGCCGCAACCGTGGGAGCTATCGTGAGCACAATCGATCAACCATCCAGTCACGCATCGCCTAATTCGCTAAACGAAGCGGCGCCATTGTCGGGGCTCGCAGCCGAATACGATCAATACGACGGGCTCGGGCTCGCCGCGCTCGTTGCGAAGCGTCAGATCACTCCGCTCGAACTGCTCAACGCCGTAAAGCGACGCCTCGGAGCGATCAACCCGAAGCTCAACGCCACGGCGCAAGTCTTCTTTGACAAAGCCGAGGCGCAGATTAAACAAGGGCTGCCCGCCGGTTCCTTCAAAGGCGTTCCCTTTGTGCTCAAGGATCTCGGGCAGCAACTCGCGGGAACCATCACGACGTACGGCAGCCGCGTGTTCAAGGACAACACTCCGGACTTCGACAGCACGCTGGTCGCCCGCTACAAGCGAGCCGGGCTTGTGATATTCGCAAAGACAACGTCGCCCGAGTTTGGACTCACGACTACAACCGAGTCGGTGCTGTTTGGCAATACGCACAATCCCTGGAACCTCGAACGCACGAGCGGCGGATCGTCGGGCGGTTCGAGCGCGCTCGTCGCAAGCCGCGTAGTGCCGATGGCGCACGGCAGCGACGGCGGGGGCTCGATCAGGATTCCGGCGTCGTGTTGCGGGCTGTTCGGCTTGAAACCAACGCGCGGACGAGTGCCTCTGGGTCCGACTCAATTCGAAGGCTGGAACGGATGCTCTCATCATCACGCGCTGACCATCTCGGTTCGAGACAGCGCGGCGTTGTTGGACGCGACCGGCGGCGTGGAGCCGGGCTCGCCTTATTTTTCACCGCCGCCCGAGCGTCCGTTCTTGAAAGAAGTCGGCGCCGATCCGGGCAAGCTTCGAATCGCGCTTGCTGTGGCGACTCCCGCTGGAACCCCGCTTGATCCCGAGTGCAAGAAGGCCGCGATGGAAGCGGCGAAGCTCTGCGAGAGTCTCGGGCACAAAGTCGAAGAAGCTCAGCCGCCGATAGAAGACGCCTGGATGCGCGAAGCGTTCCTGACGGTGTTGCGAGTTTCGTTGGCGCGAACGCTGGACGACGCGGCTAAGCCGTTGGGCCGGCCGGTGACCGACAAAGATGTAGAGCCTGTGACGTGGCTTCTCGCTCAAGCGGGTCGCGCGGTAAACGTAATCGCTTACTCGCGAGCGATCGCGACGATGCATCAGGTAGGGCTGGCGATGGCGAAGTTTCAGCAGAAGTACGATGTGATCTTGAGTCCGACGCTTGCGAAGCCTCCCGTGGCGCTCGGCGTGTTGAGCTTGTCGCCCGCGAACATAGCGCAGTACACGAAAGACGTGACCGAGTTTGGTCCGTACACGGCGATTTACAACGTGACGGGTCAGCCGTCGATGTCGGTACCGTTACACTGGCCGGCGGACGGCCTGCCGATCGGCGTGATGTTCTCGGGAAGATTCGGCGATGACGCGACGCTGTTGCGGCTAGCCGGGCAACTGGAGCAGGCAAAGCCGTGGGCGGGCAGGCGACCGAAGATTTAGAAGAAGGCAGGCGCCCACCGTTCCCATCTCATTAACACCTCACTGAGAGTTGGGTGTTAATCAGAAGCCGCTATCGAATTCGCTGTTCCGGTTCACTAGTGCTCAGGCTTTCGCGCTCAAGCAACGCCGGCTTAAGATGCTTACAGCTTTCTACGCCGCCGCCTCGCCTCGCGGAACCGCTTTCTTCGTGATAAACAAGATCACGCTGCCGACGAGCCACGCTAACAGCGAGCCAACGATCACGCCAAAGACCAGATGCGCTCCGGCGTGAAGCCAGGTCTTACCGTCGCCGCCGCCGCTGTACTCGGGTGCGCTGAAGATGTTGTCGCGCCCGGTGAAGATCGCGATGACGATGCCGGCGATGATAATCGTCTGAGCAACCACACTCTGAACAACGATCAACGCCAGCAGTTGCTTGTAGCTGCCGAAGCCGCTGGTATGAACGCGAATCGCGTAGTACACGAGCCCCACCAGCATGGCTATCGAGATGCTCAGCCACTTGACGGTTGCGTTCTCGACGCCCCCGAGCGAGAGCGCCAGGCGAGCTACTCCAACAATAACGATCAACACGAGGATGACCTTTGCGAACGCAACATACTCAGACAACGGCTTGCCGAATATCATAAGCTTTCCTTTCGAGAGAGTTTCAGTTGTTGCGCGGATGCTATCAAACGAGCGCTTGCTCTCCAAGCTCATTTCAGCTATATCTCAGCCACCTTCCCAACTCAGCTATGCTCGGGCGCTTGCCGTACATCAGGATGCCAACTCGATAGATCCTTGCCGCGACCCACACACACAACAGAATAGTCGAGAGCATGATCGCCATCGACAACAGAATCTGCCACAGCGGCGGATTCACGACCGCTATGCGCATCATCATCAAAGTCGGCGCGAAGAACGGCACCATCGATAGCGTGATTGAAGCCGTGCTTGTTGGATTGGCGATGATCATATTGAAGATCATCATCGGAACCACCAGCAACAATGTCACCGGAATCTGCGCTTGCTGGGCGTCATCTTCGCTCGAGACCGTCGCTCCCACCATCGCATACAACGTTGCGAACAGAAAGTATCCGAGGATGAAGTACACAACGAAGTAGATCAAAAGGCTGATCGGAAGGTGCGGCATCGTCATGCCGCGCGCCGCGAATGTCGAGACGCCGACTGTCGTGAGCAACAAGGCCGAAAGCACCCACACTCCGATTTGAGTCAAGCCCACCAGCCCAATGCCGATCACTTTGCCCAACATCATCTGAGTTGGCCTCACAGAAGAAACCAGCACTTCGACAATCCGAGATTGTTTCTCTTCGATGACGCCGCGCATAACAGACAGTCCGTAGATGAGAACCGTCATGTAGATGAAGAACAGCATCACGAAGGCTACGACGAAGTCGGCGCGTCCGCCTTGCTCGACTCCGCCGCCGGCTGTGATCTTCTTTCTGTTCAGCTCAACCCGTTTCGTGTACAGGCTGATAGTCGATTGATCCAGCCCGGCGCGCTTCAACCTGAGTCCCGAAACCGCGTCGTTGATGGCGCGCTCGATCGTGCCTATGGAGAAATCGCTGGTGTTCTTCGCGTAGTACTCGGGTTCGATCTTGTCCAGTCCGCCGGGCCGAAGGATCAGGTACGTGCTGTCAGGATCCTTATCGGCTTTCTGAGAGTACTCTTTCTGAAGCTCGTCCATGTCCTCGCCAGCCGCCACGACTCTTCGCGTGAGGGCGTAGTTAGTGCGGCCGACGCCCGGATCGCGGCGATTGAGTTCTTCATCCGCGTCGCCGCGCGACTCCAGGCTCCGCTTGATGGCGTCGAACAGTTCCGGGTCGCCGCTTTGATCCAGCACGGTCACCCGGCGATCGCCGCCGCCACGAGTAGCAAAGAAGATCGGAACCGCTATCAGCGCGAGCATCAGGAGCGGGCTTATGATCGTCCCTATCATAAACGCGCGTGTTCGCACCCGGACGAGGTACTCACGTTTGATGATGATCAGTACTTTCTTCATTCTTACCTCTCGCCTCCTCGGAAAGAGTTCGTAGTTCGGCCTTCAGGCGGAAGTTGGTATGTTAAGCTCTCGTGCGAAAAGCTACCAACTTCCGCCTGAAGGCCGAACTACGAACTCTTCATCGTTTCAGCGCGTCAGACGACATTAGGCCTCCATTGTTGACGGAAGCCTTTCCGGTCACACTCTCGATGAAGATTTCGTTGAGCGAAGGTTCAACCAGCTCAAAGCGGTTCACCCGCGCGCCGGCAGCGAGCGCCCGCTTGAGCACCTCCTGCGCGTCGGCGCCGTCGTTGAGCAGGATCTCGCTGTAGTTCGGAAAGCGATTGTGATGCTTGACCAGGTCGTCGCCTAAAAACGAATCGGGCCCTTCGTAATCGAGGATGATGGTGTTCTTGCCGAAGCGCCGCTTCACCGCTTTCAAACCACCGCTCAGCACCTGCGTCCCGTGATTGATCAGGCAGATGTCATCGCACATCTGCTCGACCTGTTCCATCTGATGCGTTGAGAAGATGATGGTCTTGCCTCGTTGCTTCAGGTCCAGGATTACATTCTTGAGCAGGTTGACGCTGACCGGATCAAGTCCGGAGAACGGCTCGTCAAGAATCATCACATCGGGGTCGTGGATGACGCTCGCGATGAACTGGACCTTTTGCTGCATGCCTTTTGAAAGGTCGGTGGGCTTCTTGTTCTTCCAGTCGGAGAGTTCGAGTCGTTTCAGCCATTCTTCGACTCGGCGTGGGGCCTCGGTTGAGTTGACCCCTTTGAGGGTCGCGAAGAAGACGAGCTGGTCGCTGATCTTCATCTTCTTGTACAGGCCTCGCTCTTCGGGAAGGTAGCCAATGTGCGGCTGGAGGTCGGGGGAGACATGCTTGCTCATTACCAGTACGTCGCCTTCATCGGGAGCGAATATGTTGACGATCATCCGAATCGAAGTGGTCTTGCCTGCGCCGTTCGGCCCGAGCAAGCCGAAGATCGTGCCTTTTCTGACTTCAAAGGACAGATCCTTGACCGCCACAAACTGATCGAACCGTTTGGTGACGTGCTTGAGTTCTACGACATTCATCAACTGTCCTCCGATCTGATGTACCCAATTGAATCGCGCCTATGTCCGACAAACTTCAGTTTGTCGTCAGTCCAAATCCGGCAATGAGCCAGCGAGAAACTGAAGTTTGTCGGACCTGAGAAGCCGGTACGACGTGAGGCTCGAACTCTTCCTGACAAAGCTGCGATGTTGAATCTTTCGGCGGCTACTCGCGCGCGCCTTTCTCTCTGTACACGGCCGGATCAAAATTTCTAGTAGTGTTCTCTGTCACGCTTGGCATGCTGATTGGAGAGGCCGGCAACTGCTGAGGCGTGTAGTCGCGGGCTAGAGGCCTCTCCCTGTTATCGCGAAAGGGAATCGACTGATGGCCTGTTGTCAAACGCAACAGCAGCCATACCAATAACCCGATAACGCCCAGCACAGTCGCGCCGCCGAACGCGGTTATCGCTATCAGCGCGCGAGCGTCGAAGCTCGAGCGCTCCCCAAGACTGTAGACCGTACTGAACAGCGCGATGAATCCCGCGATGCTGACCAGCGAGACCAGGAGGAGCATTACGCCCATCGCCTTGCCGACCGAAGCCTGCGGCTCGATCGGGGTTGTTGACGCGCTCAGCCCCACGCCGCAGCGCTTGCAGTACTTCAAACCGTCCACCGAATCAATGCCGCAAGACGGACAGTACATTGACTACCTCCATTCGAAACGGCCGTTACTCACTCGTATTGCAGATTGTTCAAATGGGGAACTCAGTCGTATTACGAACCTCCCAAGCCTCAGGTTCGCCCTCAGTTTCCCTTCGATGCTTTCAAGATGTGAGCAAATCATATCAACGCCAGACGAACCGTCAAAGGCGAATGCACGCTCAGGGACGAAACTTGCAGCGCATGAAAGCGGCGTGCTAGATTGAGCTTCATTTAGCGCTGGACTTTCAAACCTCCTTAGGAGTAAACGCAATGTCACAACCGGCTTCTTCAATTTCCGAAAGCGCGCCGCGCCCGCTCACTTCGCTCACCGACGAAGAGTCCCTCTTTCGTCAGTCAGTCCGCGAATTCGCCGAACAACAGGTCCGTCCGCTTGCAAGCGAGATGGATGAAAAAGGTAAGTTCGCCCCTGAACTGCTGCAGCAGTTCTTCGAGCTCGGCTTGATGGGAATAGAGGTTCCCGAGGAGTACGGCGGCCAGGGCGGGAGCTTCTTCAATGCAATCCTCGCAGTCGAAGAGCTGTCTCGAGTCGACGCCTCCGCCGGGGTCATCGTCGACGTTCAAAACACGCTGGTCAACAACGCAATTCTGCGTTGGGGCAACGAAGACCAGAAGCAAAAGTACCTCGCGCGGCAGTCGGCGGACACCGTCGGAGCTTACGCGTTGTCGGAAGCCGGTTCGGGCAGCGACGCCTTCGCGCTTACGACGAAGGGCGAAGACAAGGGCGATCACTTCGTGTTGAACGGCCGCAAGCTCTGGATAACCAACGGCGCCGAAGGGGGTCTGTTCATCGTGTTCGCCAACGTCGCGCCGGACAAAGGCTATCGCGGCATCACTGCCTTTCTGGTCGAACGCGACCTTCCGGGCTTCACTGTTGGCAAGAAAGAAAACAAACTCGGCATCCGGGCGAGTTCGACGTGCGAGTTGATTCTCGAAGATTGTGCGGTGAAAAAAGAGAACGTGCTTGGCGAAGTGGGCAAGGGCTACAAGATCGCGATCGAGACTTTGAACGAAGGGCGGATAGGCATCGGCGCTCAGATGGTCGGCGTTGCGCAGGGCGCGCTCGATTGCGGCATCAACTACACCAGGGAACGCCAGCAGTTCGGCAAATCGATCGCGTCGTTCCAGGGCGTGCAGTTTCAAATCGCGCAGATCGCCACCGAGCTCGAAGCCGCCCGCTTGATGGTCTACAACTGCGCGCGCATGAAAGACGCCGGCGAGAACTTCGTACTGCAAGCGGCGATGACCAAGCTATTCACTTCTCAAGTCGCCGAACACGTCACGTCGCAGGTAGTCGAGCTCTACGGCGGCTACGGTTATACCAAGGATTATCCTGCTGAGAAATATTACCGGGACGCAAAGATCGGAAAGATCTACGAAGGAACTTCGAACATGCAGCTTCAGACAATCGCCAAGTTGATTCTCGGCGATGGCTAAAATGACCGCGGAGTGGACGCCGGATATCCATCTACGCAACATGAAACTATTGAGCCGGTTCTTAGACTGCCTATTCATCCTTGCGCTACCTTTCATGGCGGCGATTCCGGCGGTCGCCCAGTCTCGGCGACCCGACGCCGCCGTGCAAGTCATGGAAGCGACTATTGCCGAACTGCAACAGTGGATGACCGAAGGGAAGACGACCTCGAAGGAACTCGTTCGAGCTTATCTCGCGCGAATCGAGGCGTACGACGCGAGGGGCGCGAAGCTGAATGCCATCCTCGCGATCAATGCCAACGCTTTGAAGGAAGCTGAAAAGCTCGATCAGGAGCGGGCAACAAAGGGCCCGCGCGGGCCGCTGCACGGGATTCCGATCATCGTCAAAGACAATTACGACACGGCGAACATGCCGACCACGGCAGGCTCTCCGGCCCTCGCCGGCTTCATTCCATCCGATGATAGCTTCCAGATTCGGAAACTGCGCGAAGCGGGAGCGGTGATTCTCGCCAAGTCGAACATGCATGAGCTGGCGTCGGGCATCATCAGCATCAGCGCGTTCGGTGGACAAACGAATAATCCCTACGATCCGGATCGCAATCCGGGAGGATCGAGCGGCGGAACCGGCGCAGCCATCGCCGCAAGCTTCGCCTCCGTCGGTATGGGTAGTGACACTTGCGGTTCGATCCGAATTCCCGCGTCGCACAACAACCTCGTCGGACTGCGCCCAACGAAGGGACTGTCGAGCATCGCCGGCATCGTGCCTCTCTCAACCACACAGGATGTAGCCGGACCTCTCGCGCGCACGATGGCGGATTTGGCGACCGTACTCGACGCCACCATTGGAGAAGACCCTGCCGACCCAGCTACCAAACTCGCGCCCGGACAGATGCGCCCAAAGTTCGGCGAAGCGCTGGACGCGAATGCGTTGAAGGGCGCGCGGCTCGGAACATTGACCACCCTGTTCGGCGATGCGCCTGAAGATCAGGAAGTGGCGCGGATAGTTCGCGCGGCGCTCGACGACATGAAGAAGCAGGGCGCGACGGTGGTTGATATCGCGATTCCCAACTTAACCGAATTGCTGCGCGATTCGTCGCTCATTGATTTTGAGTTCAAGGGAGACTTGGCTGCCTACCTCGGGGCGAGACCGGCGGCGCCGGTTCGGTCGCTGGACGAGATTCTCCAGAAGGGGCTTTACCATGCGGCGCTCGAATCAACCTTCAAGAGGAGGAACGTCGCCAAGGGGCGCGACTCCGAGGAGTATCAAAAGGCTTTGGCCAAGCGCAAGGAGACTCAGCAGGCGGTGCTCAAGGTGATGGATGACCAAAAGCTCGATGCGCTGGTGTATCCGACGATTCGCCGCAAGGCGGCCCGAATCGGAGACGCGCAGGCCGGGTCGAACTGTCAACTCAGCGCTTCTTCAGGTTTTCCGGCCCTCAGCGTTCCGGCGGGCTTCACCGACGACTGGCTACCGGTCGGAATAGAGATCTTTGGCAGACCGTTCGCTGACGCTCGTGTCGTCGCGCTCGGCTATGCTTTTGAGAAAGCCTCACCGCACCGGCGTCCACCGCCACGCACTCCGGCCCTGGGTATGAACTCTGGGAGCCAGCCAATCGCCTTTGAGATCATCGCTGCCGGCGGCGAAGTAGTTCCTGCCGTCGCGATCAGGTCATTCGCCAAAGCTCGCTTTACCTTCAATCCAACCACGAATGAATTGACATATAAGATCACCATCTCTGACTTGAAACCGGATGACGTTCTGTTCGCTAATATCCACCGGGCCGCCAAAGGCCAGAACGGCCCGGTCGTGGTGATCGTCTCCAATCGAGGTTTCAAGGAAATCTCAGGCACCCACTTACTCTCCGAAGCGGATCGCCGCAGCTTGATGGCCGGCAATCTGTACCTTAGCATTGCGACGCGGAAAAACCGTGCCGGCGAACTTCGCGCTCAACTCACGGTGCCTCCACAGCCAGCCTTGAGGTGAGATACTAATTAGGAGGACTGAAATGGCTCAAGTTTCATTGTCAAAGAGAGCAACTGCTGAATTCATTGGAACTTTTTGGCTGGTGTTTGGCGGCTGCGGCAGCGCGGTGTTAGCCGCGGGTTTTCCGAATCTCGGCATCGGGTTCGCCGGTGTCTCGCTCGCGTTCGGCTTGACGGTCTTGACGATGGCTTACGCGATCTGGCACATCTCGGGGTGTCATCTGAATCCGGCGGTCTCTGTTGGCCTGGTTGCCGGCAAACGTTTTCCCGCTTCCGAGTTGCTGCCCTACATCGTCGCGCAAGTCGTGGGCGCAATTGAGCCGGCACCGAGGCGATGGGTTTATCACACGCAACCGTAGAGCGCGATTGGACCTTCGCGCGCGCCTGGCTGCGAAACGAGTTGAGTAGCAAAGGAGACTAGGCGCGAAATTGGCGAGGATTTGGACGTTCGATTCGAAGCGGCAACGTCGCGATGAAGACACCCGAAGGCATAGCGCAATTGGAAGAACTTTTCCATCGGGCGCTCAAGCTTGAGCGGGCCGAGCTGGATCAGTTCATCGCTCAGCTCAGCGCTTCAAAGCCGGAATTGGCGGCGGAGGTGGAATCCCTTCTCGAAGCGCACGAGCGAGAAAGCGCGTTCATCGATTCACCTGCCTATGAAGCGACCGTCGGTCTGATCGTCGATGCTCAAGCTACGCACAGCAGGGGCGGCTCGATTAACCAATATCGCATTGTCGGTCTCCTCGGCAAAGGAGGGATGGGAGAGGTCTACCGCGCGCTCGACACCAGACTGAATCGGGAAGTCGCAATCAAAGTTCTACGCGCCGCTTTCGTTCAAGATCACGATCGCTTCAGACGATTCGAACAGGAGGCCCGGGCCACATCGGCTCTCAACCACCCGAACATCCTCACCGTCCATGACTTCGGCACCTATCAGAGCGCGCCATACCTCGTGGCGGAACTTCTGGAGGGAGGCGAGCTGCGCGCCCAGTTGAATGGCGGCGCGCTCCCGCGAGGCAAAGCGATTGACTACGCGCAGCAAATCGCAGCGGGGCTGGCAGCCGCACACTCGAAAGGGATAGTGCATCGCGACCTCAAGCCGGAAAACTTGTTCATAACGACCGACGGCCGGTTGAAAATCCTCGACTTCGGTCTTGCCAAGCTGACCGAACGTCCAGCACTCCCGACTGCGACCTCGGCCGCCACCGCCGTAAGAGTTGAGACTCATCCCGGCATAGTGATGGGAACCGTGAATTACATGTCGCCCGAACAAGCGCGGGGACAAACGGTCGACGCGCGTAGCGATATCTTCAGCCTGGGCGTGGTGCTCTACGAAATGCTCGCGGGCCGCGCGCCGTTCCGTGGCGAAAGCGCAGCCGACGTAGTCGTCTCGATCCTGGAGAGGGACCCTCCGCCGCTCGATGATTACGCAATTGATATTTCGCCAGAGATCGAGCGTGTCGTTCTCAGGTGCCTCGAGAAAGATCGAGAACGGCGCTACGCATCGGCGCAAGAACTCGCCGCTGACTTGAAGATAATTGAGTCCGCCCCTTCGACGAAGCGAGCCCCGAAACCGTCGGCTTCGATCGCCGTCCTGCCGTTCGTCAATATGAGCGCTGATGCGGAGAACGAGTACTTCTGCGACGGCCTGGCTGAAGAACTGCTCGGCGCGCTCTCGAAGATCGAAGCATTGCACGTGGCCGCGCGCACGTCAGCTTTTTCGTTCAAGGGCAAGGAGGCCGACATCCGCAGGATTGGGCAGATGCTGAACGTCGGGACAGTGTTGGAAGGCAGCGTGCGCAAGGTGGGCAGCCGGGTGCGAATCACTGCCCAGCTCATCAACGTAGCCGATGGCTATCACGTTTGGTCGGAGCAGTACGACCGTGAGATCCAAGATATCTTCGAGGTTCAAGGTGAAATCTCGCTGGCGATCGTTGATGCGTTGAAAGTGAAGTTGCTGGGCGCCGAGAAGGCAGCGGTGTTGAAGCGCTACACGGACAACACCGAGGCTTATCAACTTTATCTGCTCGGGCGTTACTATTACAGCAAATGGACGGTGGACGGGTTCAAGAAATCCATCGAGTATTACGAGCAGGCGATTGCAAAGGAACCGAACTATGCGTTGGCGTTTACCGGGCTCTTTGCCTCTTATTCGTATCTTTGTTTTCATGGCTTTCTCTCACCAAACGAGGCCATGCCGCAAATGAAAGCGGCCGCAACCAGAGCCCTGACGATCGATAGTGCTCTGGCTGAATCCCATCTGTGCATGGGGCGGCTGAAATATGCTTACGAGTGGGACTGGACGGGGGCTGAGCGGGAATACCTACAAGCCCTCGATCTGAACCCAAACTACGCAGAGGCGCATCAACATTTTGGCTCTTTGCTGGCATTGACGGGCCGAACTGATGAAGCGATCACTCAAGTCGAGCGCGCCCTCGAGCTTGATCCCCTTTCGCTCCTCGCCAATATGAATATCGGTTGGAATTACTGGGGCATCGGCTTATACGATCGCATGCACGAGATAGCCAGAAAGCTGATCGAGCTCGAACCAAACTTCTTCGGCGGCCACCAACTCCTGGGGCTTGAGTATTGGAGCAGAGGAAAGCTCGAGCAAGCGATCTCCGAGTATCGAACGGCTTTAGAGTGCGGCAGTGGCCTGGCGCCTTTAGCTGCTCTGGGATCGCTATACGGGATGACTGGCGAGCGAGAGAAAGCGCAAGAAGTACTCAACCAGTTACTTGAGCTAAGTGGGCAAAGATACGTGCCGCGATACTGCATCGCTTTAGTCTACGCGGGGATGGGTGAGAGCGACCGAGCCTTTGAATGCCTGGATCAAGCATGCCAGCAGCACGAAGGGGTTGTTCTGAACTATCTCAAGCATGCTCGCTTCCTATTTCCAGAAGCGAGTTCAGACACGCGGTATGCTGACCTGCTGCGGCGGGTTGGCTTGCCGATATGATCTACTGTGACAGCGTGACGATAATCGAACCCGAAATGATTGTCATCGTGGCTGGCGAGTTCTTGATGGGCAGCGACGCAGGCGCGGATAACGAACGTTCAGTTCATCGACTGTTCGTTGACGAGTTCGCGATTGGCCGCTTCGCCGTTACTAATCGGCTCTATCAATTCTTCATCGAAGACGCCGGTCATCAAGCTCCGCCAGGTTGGAACGATCCGCGCTTCGATCATCCAGATCAGCCAGTCACGAGCGTAAGCTGGTTCGACGCGACTGCCTACTGCGAGTGGCTGTCAGAGAAAACCGGCAAGCTCTACCGTCTTCCGACCGAAGCCGAGTGGGAACGGGCCGCGCGCGGAGGGCTCGAAGGCAAGCTGTACACCTGGGGCGATGAAGCCCCTCAGCTTCAACCGAAATACGCGGAGCTTTGGTTGAATGGACCGGAGCGAGTCGGTCAGCGGCCGCCGAACGGCTTTGGGCTTCAGGACATCTCGGAGAACGTGCACGAGTGGTGCTCGGATTGGTACGACGAGCGTTATTATCTCGACTCGCCTTCGAACAATCCCAAAGGTCCAACGACTGGAACGCGGCGAGCTTCGCGCGGCGGGTCCTGGCGACACCAGATCAAGATCACTCGCGTCGCGGCTCGCAGCAGCATCCCGCCGGAGTTCAGGTACAGCGATTACGGGTTCCGATGCGTGATGAGCTTGTGAAGGGCGGCTAGCCGGTTCATGAGGCTACGTTGCACGAGCCGATGCCTGCACCTACAAAACAGGAGGAGATCGAGATGAGATACATCACAGCTTCCATTGCCGTTGGCCTTTTGCTGATGCTCGCAGCGTGCGTGCCTTCGCTTCATCCGCTTTACACCGACAAGGATTTGATATTCGAACCGGCTTTGCTGGGTGAATGGGTCGAGAAGAAACCCGACTCCAAATCAACCCTTACTTTCAGCAAAGCCGCCGACAAGGAGTATAAGCTGGTTTCGGGTGAAGGGCGGGACAAGCAGTCGATCTTCATCGCCCACCTTGTAAAGCTCGGCGACAAACGGTTCCTCGACGTCAAGCCAGACCCGGCTTCGGAGCCCGATTGTTCAGGACTGCCCTGGCATATGTTCTTTTACGTTTCGCAGACCGAACCGACGCTTCGAATGTGGGACCTGAACGACAAGTGGCTGGAGAAACTCCTCAAGAAAAACCCTTCCCTCCTCGAGCACGAAGTCGTGGACGGAGACCTGGTACTCACCGCCTCTACGAAGCAGCTTCAGAGTTTCTTGCTTCGCCACGTCAACACGAAGGGGGCGTTCAGCGATCCCGTCGACTACGCGCGGAAAAAGTGAAGTGCTTGACTGGAGCGCCAAAGGAATCAACCGCTGATTCACGATGACCTCGTAACGCTGATCCGCGTTGATCTGCCATCCGAAGGCAGCGAACGGCAGGTAATACAGACGTCGCTTAAACCTGTCGGACAGCCAGCTCGCGCTCGGTTTTGTCAAACAACCAGGGCTCAGGTTAAGATATGACGTGAACCCGGCAGCACTCTTGTTCTTCGGTTTGAGTCCTGCCCGATTAACACACCTGCGAGGAGCCTGAATGATTGAGAGCCTGCTGCGGCGCGAGGTCCACAAGCGTCCATCTAAAGTGCTGTTGAGCGGTAGAATCCTCTTCCTTGCCGAAGACCCTGCACTCATAATATCGCAGCTCGAAGGAGCGGACCTGGATCCGGAAAACATCCCGGCGTTGCGCAGCGACATCTCGACTGACGAGATGACCCCGGCTTACATCTGTTACTACTTTGACGAGACGCTGGGCGAGTTCATCTATCTTGGACTGAAGTGCGGCGATCAGTTCCCGGTAAAGCGCAACGACGTCAAGAACGGCGGCTTCGTCGCATCCGTCTCCGGCAAACGGCGCGGCAAGGGTTCGAGCCGCGAGGCCTCGCCTTATGCGGAGATCGCCGCCGGCATACGATTGGTAATTGCCGAGAACCACGAACGGATTTACAAGCAGAACTGCCAGAACCTCGGTCTGCTGACCTCGACCAACTTCGATTTGATCGCCCGCGTCGCGGCTGGCGATGAAATCCCGCTCGCAGAATTCACCGACGGCGAAGATGAAATCACCCGCCAGATCATCGAGTACGGCGGTCTGTTTCCGTTCAACGTCGCCAGGCTTCAAGGCAAGACCTCGATTCCACCGATCACTACGGCTTGCAGGCCGATGACGCTGGCGGAGAAGATTTTCGCGCGTCACTTCGTCACTGATCTTTCGAAGGGCAAGGTCGGCGTTGAAGCGGTCAAGCCGGGCGACGCGGGATTTGTAGGGACGGACATCCGATTCAGCCACGAGTACGTCACTCCGATGGCCGCGATCTTCTATGAAAACCTGGTCGGCGACGAAGCGATCAACGATCCGTCATCGGTCTACCTTTTCCAGGACCACCTGACCTTCCTCGACGACGTGATGCCGCCCGAACGCAAAGCGGCGGGCCTGCTCGATCTCGCGCACGAGCTGGTTCGCAAACAGGAAGCGTTCGCCAGGAAGCAAGGCATTCGCTTGCACGGCGCGCAACTCGATCGCCAGGGCTCGGAAGGCATTTGCCACAGCGTGATACTGGAGAACTACGCGCTCCCCGGTCAGATCATCATCGGGTCGGACTCGCACACGCCGCACTCGGGCGCGCTCGGCGCAATCGCATTCGGAGTCGGCACCACCGACATCTTCAATTCGTGGATCACCAAAGATGTTCGCGTGCGCGTGCCCGAGCTGGTGCGCGTGCGCGTATCGGGCCGCAAGCCCGACAACATCACCGCGAAGGATTTCATGCTCGCGATTCTTCGCACCGACTTTGTGCGCAACGGCGACGCGATCGGCAAGATCGTTGAATACACCGGCGAAGCCGTAGCCGATCTGAACATCGACGAACGAGCTACGATGACCAACATGGCCGCCGAGGTCGGAGCCTTCACCGGAATCGTCGGCGCCGATCAGAAGACCGTCGAGTTCCTGGTCGACCGCGGCATTTCTCGCGCCGAAGCCGAACGTATGTGCGAAGGCATGACAAGCGATCCCGACGCCGAGTACTCGTTGACTATCGACATAAACGCGAGCGAGCTTCGTCCGATGATCGCGACTCCGGGCGACCCGGGCAACGGAATATTCGTTGACGAGCTGATAGCCCCGGTGAAGATCGACATTGCGTACGGCGGCTCATGCACTGCAGGCAAGAAGGAAGACCTCGATATGTACGTGCGCGTCTTCCGCGAAGCGCTGGCTCGAGGGCAGCACGTGCATCCCGACGTGCAGTGCTTTATTCAATTCGGCTCGGTCGATGTAAGGCAGTATTGCGAAGAACGCGGCTACATTGACGTGTTGCGAGACGTGGGCGCGCATATCATCGAGCCGAGTTGCGGCGCTTGCATCAATGCCGGTCCCGGGGTGAGCACGTTGAAGACGCAGGTAGTGGTGAGCGCGCAGAATCGCAACTTCCCCGGCCGTAGCGGACCCGGTCAGATGTATCTGGCTTCGCCTTATACCGTCGCGGCATCCGCGATAGCGGGCCACCTGGTTGAGTATCGTCCGGCGTCAGCAGCAACAGCGGAGTGATTTCCGATTGCCAATTGGCGATTTCCGATTGGCGATTGGCGATTTCCGATTGAAGGGATGTCCTGAAATCCGCAATCGCCAATCGGCAACGCGAAATCGGCAATCGGAATCGCCAATCGCAAATTCCGGAGGTCTAATGGCCAGTCAACCGATGATCGAAAAACACCACGGCCTCGACCGCGAGACCATGCTCAAGATCTATCGCTTGATGTACATGTCCCGAAAGATCGACGACAAGGAGCTTCAGCTCAAAGCACAAAACAGAATCTTCTTTCAAATCTCCGGCGCCGGTCACGAGGCCGTGCTCGTTGCGGCGGCGCTTGCGATGAAGGCTGGCTCCGATTGGTTTGTTCCTTACTATCGCGACCGCGCGTTGTGTCTTGCCCTCGGCGTAAGTCCCCTCGATATGCTTCTGCAAGGAGTCGGCTCGGCCGACGACCCCGCTTCGGGCGGACGCCAGATGCCAAGCCACTGGGCGAGCAAGTCGCTCAACATCGTTTCACGATCATCGCCGACGGGCACCCAATTCCTGCACGCCGTTGGGTGCGCTGAAGCGGCTTATCGAGCAGAGTTGATGGGCGGCGACCCTGAAGAGCTCATCGATGGCTATCACCCTGAAGGGATCGTCTACGTATCGGCCGGCGACGGAACCACCAGCGAAGGTGAGTTCTTCGAATCGTTGAACACGGCGTGCAATCTGAAGCTGCCGGTGCTGTACTTGATCGAAGACAACGGCTACGCGATCTCGGTGCCGGTCGAGGTGCAGACGGCCGGCGGGAGCATCTCGAAACTGCTGACCGGTTTCCCGAGCCTCTTAATTCAGGAAGTCGACGGCTGCGATCCGATGGCGAGCTATGAAACGATGCAGCGCGCCGTTGCCTATTGCCGCGCGCGCCGCGGGCCTGCTCTGGTTCACGCGCACGTGATTCGCCCATACTCCCATTCTCAATCCGACGATGAGAGACAGTATCGACCCGCTCAAGAGCTGGACGACGAAACGCGGCGCGATCCGGTTCGCGCGTTCCCGGCGTTCTTGATAAACGAAGGGCTCGCGACCGAAGCAGAGATCAAACGCATCGCCGAAGAAGTTGACGACGAAGTAAACCGCGCGGCTGATGAAGCCCTGGCCGCGCCTAAACCGGCGAAAGAAACCGCGACGCTGTACGTGTACTCACCCGATGTCGATCCGACTTCGCAGGACTTCGATACCCCTGGGAGCGCAGGCCCTGGGAGCGCAGGCATCCTGCCTGCCTCCGAGCAGGACACTCGTGTTCCCAAGACCATGCTCGATTTGATCAACGCCTGTCTTCACGACGAGATGGCTCGCGACGAGCGCATACTAGTGTTTGGCGAGGACGTCGCCGATTGCAGCCGTCAGCAATACCTCGAAGAAGTAAGAGGGAAGGGAGGTGTCTTCAAAGTCACCTTCAATCTGCAACGGCGATTCGGGAGCGCGCGCGTGTTCAACACGCCGCTTGCCGAAGCCAACATCATCGGGCGAGCGGTTGGGCTTGCGGTGCGCGGGTTGAAGCCGATTCCTGAGATTCAGTTCTTCGACTACATCTGGCCGGCTTACCATCAGCTCCGCAACGAAGTCCCGGTGCTTCGCTGGCGCTCGAACAACTTGTTCAAGTGCCCGATGGTTATTCGCGTAGCGATCGGCGGCTACCTGAAAGGGGGCGCGATCTGTCACAGCCAGTGCAGTGAAGTGCTGTTCACTCACACGCCGGGCCTGCGAGTGGTGATGCCTTCAAACGCGCTCGACGCCAACGGTCTGTTGCGAACGGCGATCAGATGTGACGACCCGGTGATGTTCCTCGAGCATAAGCATCTCTATCGTCAAACTCACAACAAAGGCGTGTACCCCGGCCCCGAGTACATGGTCCCGTTTGGGAAAGCTAACGTGGTGCGCGAAGGTTCAGACGTTTCGATCATCACCTACGGCGCAACGGTGTTCCGCTCGGTGGTCGCGGCGAAGAAGGTGGAAGAGCTGCACGGCATCAGCGCGGAGGTGATCGATCTGCGCAGCTTGAGCCCTTACGATTGGGAAACTATCAGCCGGTCAGTTCAAAAGACGAACAAAGCGCTGGTTGTTTACGAAGACGCCGAGTCGTGGGGCTACGGCGCCGAGATCGCGGCTCGCATCGCGGATGAGCTGTTCGAGCATCTCGACGGTCCTGTGCGAAGAGTGGCTGCGCTCGATACGTTTGTGGCTTACAGTCCCGAGCTTGAGGATGAGATCCTCCCGCAGGTTGATGACGTGGCCGCAGGAATCCTTGGTCTAGCGCAATACTGATCCTTTCGCTACAACGTGAATTGTTATTGCCCAATGAGTGGTGTTGTGAAATCATCTGGCTGATGGTTCGAGAGCAATCGCTCTCAAGTGAGGTGGTTACATGAGCGCAATCCAGGAGATCGAAAAGCTGCTCTCCGGCTTGAGCCGCTCGGAGAAAGCGCAACTGCTGCAACTGGTGGTTCAAGATTTGGGTGACGCATTCCCGGGAATCGAAGCGAGTCCGGACATCTGCGGGGGCGAGCCGCGAATTGTCCGCACGAGAATCCCGGTGTGGCTGCTGGAGCAAGCGCGCAGACTGGGGACCAGCGAGGCGGAGTTGCTTCGAAGCTATCCGACGTTGCGAGCGGACGATCTGGCTAACGCATGGGCATACGTGCGTGCTCACAGGGACGAAATCGAACAGGAGATTCGCGAGAACGAGGCTGCATAGCTGATGGCTCGCCTTCTTGCCGACGAGAATTTTCCATGGCCAGTAGTCGTGGAACTGCGCAACCTGGGCCACGATGCATTGACAATGTATGAAGCTGCTTTGGCTAATCAGCAGATGGCCGACGAAGCAGTGCTTGCGTTTGCCACGTCCCACAATCGAACGGTACTTACTTTGAATCGAAAACATTTTGTTCGCCTGCACAACACCGGCGCCCGCCATGCGGGCATCATTGTATGCACGTTTGACCCCGACTTCGTTAGGCAGGCCAGTCGCATTCACGATGCCTTACGATCAGACGCTGAGTTGGAAGCGCAGTTGTTGCGCGTGAACCGACCAGGTGTCTAGTGCTGAGTGTAGAGTTGCGAGATGTTAGAACCTAGCCCAATACTGAAGCGGACTGAACAACCAGCCGAGCTGACGGCCAATGAACTCATGCTCGAAGCCTGGAAGAACCTCTACGAGACTCGCCGCGAGAGACTCTTCTGATTTATGAACAGGTGTACAGAGAATCCTTCGCCCAAGAGGCTACAATTCGTGGTAAGCAAACACAGACTTCCGTTGATCGTCGTAGACCTGGAGCGCGAGGAGATCGTGAAATGGACAAGCTGATTGAGTACCCCAAATTGCTCAAGCGCATCCTAGCCGAGTACGTCGAACTATGTAATCGCCGGCCTAATCGTGCAGTTGAGACCTTCCTTGTCATAGACCCGGAGCGCAATGATTACATTTGGATGAACGTCGGCTGGGAAAACGGAGAGCGCGTGAGTGGGATGACGGCCTATGTTCGCATTCGTGACGGCAAGTTCTGGGTCGAAGAAGACTGGACCGAAGACGGAATCGCTACTGATCTCGTGCGAGAAGGCGTTCCGAAAGAAGACATCGTACTTGCATTTCACGACCCTGAAACGCGCAAAGAAACCGAGTTCGCCGCCGCTTGACGATCTCATAAGAGACAAGACCCAAGCGACGGATAACGGATTAGGGAACGGCCGCTCAGTTATGCGGCTTGAGCTTTGGGTTTAGTTCGTGCGATGAGGGCGCGGTCTACCTGCTCTTCGACTTGTTCCTTTGTCTCGCCGGTCACTTCAGATATCTCGCAAACCAGAAGCCGCTTCGCCCGATCGAGCGTCCCGCGCTCGCCAAATGATAACGCCTTCGTGTCAATCAACTCGGTGAGTGACTCGACGATCTCGGCAAGGTCGAATGCCGATCCCGACAGAAGCAGTTTCAAGTTGTCACGGACGCGCTGCTTGCGATCGGTAGATGCCCTGGAGGGTCTCTTGAGTTGATCCAACAGCTTTGGAATATCAGTCTTGTTCAATAGCGGCCGGATGCCTATCGATTTGGCTTTCTCCACCGGCACCAGCAGCGTCCCGGTTCCTTCATTGAGAACAAGCAGTTGATAGAAAGTCATCGGTCTCTCATCAACAACTTTCTTGACGATCGAGCTGATAAGACATGGGCCGTGACTGGGATAGATTACCTTGTTTCCAATTGCGAGCAACATTGGGATCATCCTCCTCGAATGTCAAACTCCGGTTAAGCCGAAGAACCTACATAGGCGCCGTTCGCTCCGATTCGGAGAGCTGCCGCGAATCGTCCAAGACGAGCGCGGCAGCGGCTAGCCGCGGCCGCCCTTAGCGACGGTCCGGACTGATGGAAATATCTCGCGCGTCATGGGTGAGGGTGAACATATAGTAGCCTCTCCATATGACCAACAGCAGCGCAAGCAGCGCTATCGCCCAGACGAACCACGGCAGGTTGCTCGCCTCGCTCCCGCCGAAGGCTATGATCGCAACTGGCCCGCCGATGGCCGCGGTGATTCCAAGCACAGCGGCCGTTCGGCTGGATGATACTGTTTTGAGTTTGAATGCAATATCTTCGATAGACATTTGTGACTCCTTATCTGAGAGCCGTTGGTAGAGGGGGCAGAAGCGGCCAATTCAGATGCTCGCGTCTCGTATTCAATTTATCGTGACTTCAAGAAAAGCCTTCATTGGCCGCCGGGGACAAACCTAATTCCTGGGCTTCGCGTCATTCACCTTGAGCGGCTTTCCGTGCAGGTCCTGACCGTTGAACTTCTCTTTGGCCGAGTTGGCGTTATCCTGGGTATTCATCTCGATGAAAGCGAACCCCTTCGAGCGTCCCGAGTCGCGGTCGGTTATCAACTGACAAGAGTCCACTTCGCCCACTTCGCTGAAGAGCGTGCGCAGTTCATCACCCGTTGTGTCGGGAGAGAGATTTCCAACAAAAAGTTTTGCTGACATGATCGTAGTCCTTTCGTGAGCTGTTAGCTTCAGATAGTCTGGGTGATTCCAGAAAGGCTGAGAAGAGAGTGAGCTGGACTCAGTTCATATGAACCCTAACAGCTTGATGGGCGCGCTGTCAAACGAATGGCCTCTGAGCGAATTTCTCAGAACCACCCAAGTGCTCCTACTCCTGTGATAGAATGCGAGGCACGGTGGCTCACGATCATCGTGATTGCCGCGCACACTATCCTTTGCTAAGGTTCGAGGAACCGACGATGTTCGACGCGGGCACACTGACATTCCAGGAGTTTGTGATGAATGAACCCCTGCCACTCGCCACCATCCAGAACTCGGTGTTGGAGTTTCTGCGCAATCGGGATGACGGCGTTGTGTTCGGCGCTCAGGCAGTCAACGCATACGTGTCTGAACCGCGGATGACGCAGGACATCGACATTCTTTCGACGCGCGCAAAAGAACTGGCTGACGAGTTGCGCGAGCATGTGAGTCAGCGATTTCACATCGCGGTGCGCGTGAGAGAGATTGGTCAAGACCGCGGCTATCGCCTATTTCAGATTCAAAAATCTGGCAATCGCCATCTAATCGATGTCAGGCCCGTTGAGTCTCTGCCACCGGCACAGCGAGTCGCGGGAGTGCTGGTGATGGCGCCGCCTGAATTGATCGCCAGCAAGGTCGTCTCTTTTTATCGCCGCCGGGCTCAGCCGAAATCATTTACAGACAGGCGAGACATCGCAATGTTACTTTTGCAGTTCCCGGAACTCAAACAGTCGAGCGGGCCTGTCGCTGACGCTCTCCGCGCGGCCGGAGCAGAGCCAGAGATACTGACAGCCTGGCAGGAGTTGGTCGCTCAGGATATTCAACCGCCCGATGATGACGATGAATTCTGAGGCGGATTGATGGTCCTCACGAATCGGCAAAGGAGCGAGCTGTGGATCCGAAGTTCATTCGAGCCGAAGAGCTTGGCATACGGTTGGAGATGGTCGGGGGGCTGCCGATCTGGGAACCTCATCCGGTTTGGAAGCAAAGAAGAGGCAATCACGCTCATCCCCGAGGCTGTGATAGAAGTGATCAGCAAGGGCTATGAAGCCAAGGATCTGGAGATTGGGCCGAGATTCTACTTGTCGCAAGGCGTAAAGGACGTGGTGGTGTTTGATCCGTACACGCTCGTCGTGCTTCACATTCGTCGGGATCGTGTAGAACGACTCATCTCACCGGTCCCGATCAATTTCGAGTGTGGCTGTAGCTGTGCCGTCTAGGTTTCAACCAACTAACATTCTTGTAGGAGGAACATATGCCACTAAGTCAAGCACTGCTGCCTGAGTTCGATCACGAGATGTCGAACACTCGAAAGACCCTCGAGCGAGTTCCAGAAGCCAAGTTCGCGTGGAAGCCTCACGAGAAGTCGTTTTCGATGGTAGGCCTGGCGACGCACTTGGCCACCTTGCCCAGTTGGGGGGCGCTGACGATTCAGCGAGACTCAATCGATATAGCCCCTGAAGGCGAACCACCGCCGAAGAATGAACCAGCCAAATCAGTGGAGGACCTTCTCGAGAGGTTCGACCGAAATGTTGCTACTACGCGGGCTGCGCTCGCCGCCGCAAGCGACGAAGACTTGCTGAAAACGTGGACGCTCTTGAAAGGCGGGCAGACGATTTTTTCGCTGCCTCGCGTAGCCGCGCTGCGAAGCTTTGTCATGAATCACAACATTCATCACCGCGCGCAGCTCGGCGTGTACCTGCGGCTCAACGACGTGCCGGTGCCTTCGATCTACGGCCCATCGGCTGACGAAGGGAGCTTCTAAGGGCTTCGCCGATTCGCAGGTGCGCATCTCAACGACGTGACAAAGCCGAACCTCCGCTTGTACGCTTAGGCGGCTATGGCGGGCGACTTCTTCGAACTTCCGATCATAGACGTCGGGCCGTTGGTGACCCGCGCGGGCGATCGCTTGGATGTCGCCGTTCAGATCGCGCGCGCCTGCCGCGAGTCGGGCTTCTTCTACATCGTCGGGCACGGCGTGGACGAGCAGCTTCAACTGCGGTTGGATGATCTGAGCCGCAAGTTCTTCGCTCAAGGTTCCGCGGCGAAGCTCGAGATCCGAATGGAGAAGGCTGGCAGAGCCTGGCGGGGGTACTTTCCCGTTGGCGGCGAGTTGACTTCTGGTAAGCCTGACCTTAAGGAGGGTCTTTATTTCGGCGCGGAATTGACTGACGATCACCCGCTGGTGAGGTCAGGCACGCCGATGCACGGACCTAATCTCTTCCCGGGGAACATTCCTCCCTTTCGCGAAACGGTTCTCGAGTACCTTGCCGCGATGACCAGGCTTGGACACTCGATGATGGAGGGCATCGCGCTCAGCCTCGGATTGAATGAGTCCTACTTTGCGGAGCGGTATACAAGCGACCCGCTGATTCTGTTTCGCATCTTCAATTACCCGCCGGACGCTACCCGAATACCTGAGAACCAGAGTTGGGGAGTTGGCGAGCACAGCGATTACGGACTGCTGACGATTCTCAAGCAGGACAGCTCCGGCGGCCTGCAGGTGAACTCGAAGTCAGGCTGGGTTGAAGCGTGGCCACTCCCGGGCTCCTTCGTCTGCAACATCGGCGATATGCTGGACCGAATGACCGGAGGCTTGTACCGTTCGACTGCTCACCGCGTCAAGAGCCCACCGGAACACGACCGGCTGTCGTTTCCATTTTTCTTTGATCCGAACTTCGACGCGGAGGTCAGGCCGATCAAGGTGAAGGCGCAGCTTGATGATGACCGGAATGAACGGTGGGATCGGGCTAGCGTTCACGACTTCAACGGAACGTATGGCGACTACTTGCTGAGCAAAGTATCCAGGGTGTTCCCTCAACTCCGCCGCGAGGTGTTGTGATTCCTCACCTCGCTTCTCCCTGTAGCACAAAAGCCGCCCAGTAGTAGGGCGATGGCCATCGTCTCTCTTTCCACATAGAAACCTGCGCGGCTCTGAGCGCCGCCGCCGGGCGCATCTGCTCCTTGCCAAGCATTGCGCGGTAGAATCTGGTCATAAACTCTGCTGTGGCTTTGTCGTTGATATCCCAAAGACTCACCAGCACCCGCGCCGCTCCTGCATACATGAAAGCGCGGGTCAAGTCCCACAAGTCCCTCGCCTTTGATTTCCTTGCCCAAACCAGCCTGTTGCTGAATGCCGGCTCGGGCTCGATTCAGGCGCCGCCCGGAACCGTGCGCTGCACGATCACTGATCGGAACACGTTGAACGATCCTCTGACGCCTCCCTGTCAGTGATGCTTTGGGTGTTCCGCGCAATTCAGTGAGCATGGGCTGGCGGCAGCGAAGCCGCCAGCCCTTTGTTTCTAGCTTTGGTTCACCGCAGCGAACTTCCGAGGAATCGACTTGCTCGCCGCCTTAATGGAATTGTGTTAAGGAGAGCGTGTTCCCGTCGGGGTCTTTGAACCACGCGATCTTTGCCCCGCCGGGCGCTGTCCAGACGCCCTGGTCATCTTGAGGAAGCCATTCGTATCGATTGAATACGACTCCTCTTTTGGCGAGTTCCTCAACTTCAGAGTTGATGTCAGTAACGTCCCACCCAAGCGCCGTATAGGGCGCCGGGTTGAGTTCTTGTACCTTCTGGACTCGGAGCATCGTTCCATTTGCGTCAAACACCAATGCAAAGGAGTCGTCGCTGACGAGTTTCAAGCCCAGAACGGTTTCATAAAAGTCCTTTGCGCCGGCAGCGTCTTTCGTTGCGACAAACGCGACAATCTTTGAATCACTGATCATGGTTCCCCCATCCCCTGTGGTGTCAGAAACAAATTGATCCGCCGCGCAGGTTGCGCCATCATCTGCGTCAGCAAGCGCCTCATCCATTCTTCGTCAAGGTCCTCCAAGATCCTGGATTTGAGTTCAACAATAGCTGCATTCTGCTTCGACTGCCGGTGTAGCATACCGCTAACGAATGGGCTTTGGCGATAGCGGGCGGCTTTGGTAAACTAGGCGCGGCTTTGGCTGGAATCAAGTCCAGAATCTGATTAGGATGCGAAGTCCGACAAAGCTTCAGTTTGTCGCTGACTGATCGCCGGATTGGGGACTTGCGACGAACTGACGTTTGTCGGACTGTCTCAAAGGAGATGAAGGTATGGCATCGGCGGCTGTTGCTGTAGATCAGGGCAGGCAGAACCTGGTGGCCCTGGGGTGGATCATCAACAAGAAGGATGACCTTATCTGGTTCATCGGCAGCGTCGTCACGAGCTACGCTTTCCTTGCTGCTAACCTCATCCTGGTCAAGCTCGGGCTGTCAGTGATGATTATGACCTGGATATGGGCTCTAGGATTTGACGGGCCGCACGTCTTCGGGACGATTTCGAGAACCTACGCCGACAACGAAGAAAGGCGCAAGCGAGCCAAGCTCTATTACGGAACTCTGTCGCTGTTCCTGCTTGGTCCCGCGATGGTGCTTGCGGGCCAGGCGAAGCTGCTCGGAACCGAGGCGTGGGGACCGGTCTTTTTCTTCTTTGCGTCGATGTGGGCTTATTATCACCTGGTGAAGCAGCACTACGGGTTCATGATTCTCTATAAGAAGAAGAACGACGATCTGGCCGAGATCGACAATCTGATCGACCGAACCTTTATTCTGCTTGGCATGACTTATCCGTTCGTCCGATTTCTGGCCCACAGCTACGCAGCAAAAGAGCGGCTGGAGGGAATGGGGCTCTCGCCGCAATCCGAATCGGTGTGGTGGTTTGAGACGCTGGTGTTCTCCGCATTCGTGGTGTCGTTGATCCTGTTTGTTGGACGGCAGACCCAGAAGCTTTACACGAAGCACCCGGTGAACGTCCCCAAACTGCTCTTGCTTGGGGCTGCGGTGCCCATGCATTGGATCGTGCTCAGGCTGCTCGAACCCGTACAGCCTCCCTCCGCGGCGGCGCTGGCAGCGGTGGCAACGCTTACCATCTATCACAACATCCAGTACCACCGAATCATCTGGTTTCACAACCGGAACAAATACGGACGAACGACCTCCAGGAATTACGGCGCTGCGTCGACGATCAGCAAGAGCGTATGGACGTACATCGGATTTGCGCTGCTGTTTGGGGCGCTGTATCACATCCCTCACTACACGATCGTTAAGCCGGACAGCTTCTGGATGGCGTTCATCTGGGGCGGCGCGTTCACCCACTATTATCTCGACAGCAAGATCTGGCGGGTACGCCGGGACGCTCAGCTCAACGACAATCTTCGAATGGCGAGAGCCGAAGTAAGATAGACTTTAGTCTGTGTCCTTGGAGCGCAGGCATCCCTGCCTGCCTTTTCGCGCAACTCCAAGCCGGCGGGGATGCCTGCGCTCCCAGGACACAGACTGAAGTCTATGCTACGCCCAACCTTATGAAGTGCTTCAACCACGAGGGCGCCGACGCGGTTGCAATCTGCAAGAACTGCAACAAGGCTCTCTGCCATGGTTGTGCGGTTGATGTCGACAACGGCGTCGCTTGCACAGGCGCGTGTGAAGATGAAGTCAGGGCTCTGAACGAACTCATCCGGCGCAACAGGACCGCCGCCCAAAGAACCAGCTACGCGTATCACAGGAACGCAGTCGTCTGCGCTCTCCTCGCTCTGATCTTCGTTTACCTGAGCGTCGATGCCTATCAGTCCGGCCGGTCGCCGCTTCTGGTAGTGACTGCCGGGTCGGCGTTGATCTTTTTCATGGCAGCGTTCTTCAACTACTCGGCGGGACAGAAGTTCATGAAGGGCGGTGGTTGAACGCGCTCCTCGTAACGCGGTCGTTCACCAAAGAAGAAAGATGGCGGTCATTCTTGCGATACTGGGTGTGAGCGCTGTGCTGATTGCTTACGTGATAATCGAGAAGCGCATCAATCTGCGCCCGTGCCCTGAATGTGGCTTCAGGGTCTCGATCGACGGGCTTGATGAACACTGCCCGAAATGTGGCACGCTTATCCCTCATGCAGGCGAGATTGAAGTGTTTTGAATATGACGCGAAAATCTTTCAACTGGCCCAGGCTCGTGTTCATTTTTGTGCCGCTCGTGATAGTCATTGTGGACGCGGTCGTGCTGGTGGGTGAGCGTCTTGAACCCGAAACCGTAAAAGCCATCCGGCTAGTGAAGGAGAGCAACTCTCGAAAAGAAAACTTCACGCTGCAGCAGTATCTCTACATGACGGTTCACCACCGAAAGAGAAGCGGTGAACCGATCGCTGTTGAAGGATGGCGGGCCACACCCTCACCAGAGGCGGGCGCTCAAGTGATTGTTGAATTCAGCTATACGGATGCCAGCGGCGCGCATGTTGCGATATGGGAAGCTAGTCTCAAGACGGGAACAGTGACGCCAAAGAACGAAGCAGCGCTCGATCTTTCTTGGCATTGATTCTCGAATCGTTTGCGCCTGATGGCATGCTGTACCCGTCGAGGCAGCCTCAAAACGTCGTTTGAGTAAAGTTGGATAGGGCGTATATAATATTGCGCTCCTGAAGATATTGAGTTTACAGCCCGGGTATTACGGATGGGGTTAGCAATGGCGCAACTTTCTGCAAAAGAGTTTAAGCAGTTGCTTCTGGCGAGATCGTTGGAATATCTCACCGAGACGTACGTGTTTGGCGGGCTCCCGTACTACTTTCGGGCTAACCCAATGGACTACGATCTAATGCGCGATTTACTCGCCAAGGCCTATGCCTCTCAGCCGAGCGCTTCACCGTCGTTGGGAGCGGTAAGACGGGCTTCAGCCTCGACCCGAAGAACCCGTTCATTCCTTGTCATTCAAAATCAGACATCGATGTAGTAATCGTTGACGCCGAAATGTTTGACAAGTTTTGGTACAGCTTGCTTGCTTGGGGATATCCTCTACAGGGTAGGATGAGCACGCATGACAAGGACTGGTGGTATGCGCACAAGAACGCCTTGTGCCTCGGGTACGCGTATCCCGGCCTTCGAATTCCGAGATCGCCAGCACTTCCGCAGTTGGTGCAGCCGATCAAGGACTTGTACGTCCTGTGGAAGACGGCCTTTCTTTCCTTGGGCCGGTACAACCCGTTTCTTGGAATTACAATCGACGGACGATTGTACAGAACATGGAATCACGCAATGGCATACCACGTCGATGGGTTGAGACAGATTCGCGACCTACTGTGATAATAGCGGAGGGCACCATGACTAGCGCGGTTTTGGAACGGATTGACCAGAATCTATACAACTCTAGCGAGCACCCGGTAAGTTGGTTTCGAGACGAGTACAAATCCGGTGCACTCATCATTAAGCCACCTTATCAGCGTAAGCCCGTGTGGAATCCGAAACAGAGGTGTCATCTCATTGAGTCAATCCTCTTGGGACTACCGATTCCTGAAATCTACATTCAGCATAGTTTAAGCACTGATGATGAAACCTCTTTCGCGGTCGTCGACGGGCAGCAGAGAATTAGGACGCTCATTCAATTCATCGGTGTTGAACACGACCCTGCGGAAGCTGAACACAATGACTTTCCGCTCGAGGAATTAGAAGATACATCTCCTTGGCTAGGGCTGAAGTTTGAAACCCTGTCCCCCGACGACCGAAGGAGATTCCTGTTTTACAGATTCGGCGTCCGATACCTCAATACCAATGACGAGATGCTCGTGCGGAGGATATTTGAGCGTCTCAACAGATACAGTACGTCGCTTAGCCCACAAGAAGTGCGAAACGCCCGCTTCTACACGGGCGCGTTCCATAGTCTGGCAACCCGCCTTGCTGATGATGAGTACTGGGTTGAAAGCCGAATAACAACCCCAGCCATGATTCGACGGATGAAGGACGTCGAGTTCATAAGCGAGTTGTTGATAGGTGTGTTGCATGGTCCTCAAAAGGGCAGCCCCGGCGCCATAGATGAGTATTACGAACAGTATGGAGGCTACGAAGACGAATTCCCGGACCAGAAACGCGGTGAGCAGTTCTTCAAGAAAACGCTTGCGCTGATACAGAAGATTCTTCCGGCAATCAGAGAAACGCGCTGGCAGAACCGGACTGACTTTTACACCTTGTTTGTGTGCCTAGCTGGACTTCTACAAGACGGTAATCTTCCGTTAGCCAGGTACAACGGGTTGCGTGACGTGGTGGTCTCATTCGGCGCCAGAGTGGACAAGGCCCGTCGAGGAGAGCTTAAAAAGCCACCCAATGCTGTAGAGGTTTATCTCGAGGCCGCGGAAAGAGGAGCGAACGATAAGAAGCGTCGAGCGGACCGTCACGCTGCGCTCCTATCCGTAGTTGGAAATCTATTCACGCAGAAGAGTGCGGCGATATGAGTAACTCCTCTTATCGGATTCTTGAAACCGATGCCTTTCAGTGGTTAGCAGACAGAAAGCCAAAGAGCATTCAAGCTGTTTTGACCGATCCGCCCTACGGTTTGGTTGAATACTCTCCCGAGGAGTTGGTAAAGCGAAAGAAGGGTAAGGGCATTTGGAGGCTTCCTCAGCAGTTCGACGGCCATATCAGGCAGCCGATGCCTAGGTTCACCGTTCTCACCAGATCCGATCACCAGAAAGTCGAGCAGTTTCACAACAGACTTGCAATGTTGTTGCTAAGGGTATTGGTCCCGGGAGGACACGTAATCATCGCGTCACAGAATCTGCTTTCGCATCGCGTTATTCTTGCGTTCGAAGAGGCGGGATTCGAAATCCGTGGACAAATCGCAAGAGTGGTAAGGACGCTACGAGGCGGCGACAGACCGAAAGGGGCTCACGAGACTTACAAGGGGGTCTCGGTGAGTCCGAGAGCTTGCTGGGAGCCGTGGTTGGTTTTTAGAAAACCTTGCGACGGGCTGGTAAGAGAAAATCTGAGGAAGTGGCATACAGGCGCACTCAGGCGACCAAGCGAGAACTCGCCGTTCTTTGACTTGATCTTCTCTAGCCCTGCGCGAGCTAAGGAACGTGCGATCGCGCCTCATCCTTCTCTAAAACCTCAGGCCCTGATGCGGCAACTCGTGAGAGCTGCGTTGCCACTTGGCAAAGGTATCGTGCTTGACCCGTTCATGGGGGCAGGTTCGACGATTGCGGCGGCAGAGTTCTGTGGCTACCGAAGCATCGGTCTCGAGGTGGATTCTGAATACTTTCGCATGGCGACGCTAGCAATACCCAAGCTTCGAAACCTCAACAGCGAAGTCTTAACGCCGACGAACGGGAAACAAGTAGTATGATCGCACCATGGCCTTAACAAGAATGTTAAGTCACTACGGAAGCACAGAGCTGCTGTCACTGTTTCTCAGATCAGTTTCTCAATTGGCGTATACTCAAGCCCCTGATCGTCAGCCACAGCTTGATATGTAACCTTCCCCTTGTAGGTGTTCACACCATTCTTCAAATGCGGGTCCTTCTTGATTGCTTCGATCGCTCCATACTTCGCGAGTCTCAGGGCGAGAGGCAGCGTTGCGTTCGTAAGCGCGAAAGTCGAGGTACGAGGCACGGCGCCCGGCATGTTGGTCACTCCGTAGTGAAGGACATTCTCGACGTAGTAAGTAGGCTGGCTGTGTGTTGTAGGCTTGGTAGTCTCAATGCAGCCGCCTTGATCGACCGCCACGTCCACTATCACCGAACCTCGAGGCATATCGCGCAGCATATCGCGCGTCACCAGCTTCGGAGCAGCCGCGCCCGGCACGAGCACCGCGCCAACCACCAAATCGGACGCCGCGACTGACTCGGCGATCGTGTAGGGGTTCGACGCCAGTGTGCGAATTCGGCTCCCGAAAACGTCATCTAGAAACCGCAGACGCTCGAGGTCTCTGTCTATAATCGTTACCGAAGCGCCGAAGCCGACAGCGATCTTCGCGGCGTTGATTCCGACGACTCCGCCGCCGATTATCGTCACTCGTCCCGGCGCCACACCGGGCACGCCGCCCAGTAACACACCTCGTCCACCGTTAATCTTCTCGAGATAGGTAGCGCCTACCTGTATCGACATTCGACCGGCGACTTCGCTCATCGGAGTGAGCAGAGGAAGATGACCCTGGTCGTTGGTTATCGTTTCGTAGGCCACGCCAATCACCCCGCCGTCCAGCAACGCCCGAGTCAGCTCACGCGCGGGAGCGAGATGCAGGTATGTGAACAGAATGAGTCCCTCGCGCAGGAATCCGTACTCGCTTGCTATCGGTTCTTTGACTTTGACGACCATCTCGGCGCGAGCCCAGACCTCCTCGGCTGAGTCCACGATCTCGGCACCGGCGTTCACATATTCCTGGTCACCGATGCCCGACCCGTCGCCGGCTTTTGTCTGGACCAGCACTGTGTGCCCACCGATGGTCAGCGCCTTCACGCCCGCGGGCACCAGTCCCACGCGGTACTCGTTGTCCTTCACTTCTTTTGGTAATCCGACAATCATGGTAGTCCTTTGTCCGTAGTCCGTAGTCCGTAGCTGCGGAACGCAACTGGCTACGGACTACGGACTACGGACTAATTATCGATCTGCGCGCGTTGAAGCTTGCCCGAGTAATCGACGTATACCGCCTTCCACTCAGAGAAGATATCCAGCACCTGAGTGCCTCCCTCGCGATGTCCGTTGCCTGTGGACTTCGTGCCGCCGAACGGAAGGTGTACCTCTGCGCCGATCGTCGAAGCGTTCACATAGAAAATTCCCGTTTGCACGTCTTCCATCGCGTGGAACGCGCGGTTAGTGTCGCGCGTGTAGATCGAAGCTGATAACCCAAACCTCACGCCGTTAGCTATTCCGATCGCGTGATCGAGGTCGCGGCACTCGAGGACGGACACCACCGGACCGAATATCTCTTCCTGTGCGATTCGCATTTGGGGTTCTACTTCTGAGAACACGGTCGGCTCGATGAAGAAACCGTACTTCAGGTCGCCTTTTTCGGCGCGGCGGCCACCGCACAACATCTTCGCCTTGTCTTCGCGCCGGCCGATCTCGACGTATTCGAGGATCTTTTCACTCGCGTCTCGATTGATCACCGGGCCGACGTCGGTTTTTTCATTCAGTCCTGGCCCGATTCGCAATTGTTTGGCCCGATCGGCGAGCATGTTTGTGAACTTCTTTGCGACCTTCCTGTGAACGACAACACGCGACGTCGCAGTGCATCGCTGACCGGTCGTTCCGAACGCGCCCCACAGCACCCCCTCAAGCGCGAGATCGAGGTCGGCGTCTTCCATGATCATGATCACGTTCTTGCCGCCCATTTCGAGCGAGCAGATCTTGTCGGTGGCCGCGCACGATTGACCGACTATGCGGCCAACTTCGGTAGAGCCCGTGAACGAAACCAGCCGAACACTCTCGTGAGCCAGCAGCGCCTTTCCAACCTCGACGCCGCGACCCGCGACGATGTTCAGCACGCCCGGAGGTATGCCCGCTTCAGTTAGCGCTGACACAAAGTTGTAAGTTGAGAGCGGCGTATCTTCGGCCGGTTTGATGACTACTGTGTTGCCGCACACGAGCGCCGGGAGAATCTTCCAGGACGGGATTGCCATCGGGAAGTTCCAGGGAGTGATCAGCCCGCACACGCCGATCGGTTCGCGAGAGCACATCGCGTACTTGTTGGGAAGCTCGGCCTTCGTCGTGTAGCCGTGAAGCCGCCGTCCTTCACCCGCGATGAAGTAAGTCATGTCGATCGCTTCCTGCACGTCGCCGCGAGTTTCTTTCAGGACCTTGCCCATCTCGCGCGTCATATCAGTAGCGAATGCTTCTTTGCGTTGAATGAGAATCTCGCCCGCTTTGAATAGCATCTCAGCGCGGCGAGGCGCGGGAACCTTGCGCCACTTCTGAAAGGCCTCCGCGGCGACGCCAACCGCGCGTTCCACGTCTTCGGCAGTAGACCTCGGAAAGCGGCCCACAAGTTCTCGCGTGTCGGCAGGGTTACGGTTCTCGATGTAGCTGGCTGACTTCGGAGCTACCCATTCTCCAGCGATGTAGTTGCGATATTCTGGTCTTAATTTGGCTGCCGGTTTGGCCATATGAAATCTACCTCCCTATTATTCGACGTATGAAAGGGTGCGCTCGCAACCTGCTGCTCGGGTAGTTTGTGACAAGCGGAGCACGGCGTCGTCTTATCACGGTCAGCCGGCTTGCCTTTGTTAGGATGGCGCTTCCAGATTTCTGATTCGGGCGTGTGACAACCCCAACAAGTCTCGCGCGTCGTTTTGTTGCTGATGCCGGAGTGCTCGGGGCGGGCGGTCATAGCGGGTGGCTTGCGGCTGATGATCCAGAGGAAGGTGAAGAGGGCGATTATGCCAACAGCGACCGCCAGAAAATAAAGGTCTTTTCTATTCATAAAACCGAAGCGGGCTGAGGCGCCGCAGGTGAGTCGCCTTAAGAGCCGAATCTAACAAAGCGAATATGGGGTGTCAAGAAACTGGATAACGATTGGAAGAAAACCGGACAGCGGTTAGTTCAAACCAAAAGGAGATACCCGATGAAGATGAACAATCGGCTTGCAGTCGTGCTGGCGATGGCGCTGATGTTGTTGGTTGCGGTTTCTGTTTCGGCCCAGACGAAGAAGGCTCCCGCGAAAACGGCTCTGGCAGCCGAATTCAAGGCTTTGATTGATCAGTACTACACGGCTTGGAGCACGCTCAATCCAGACAAAGCGGCTAAGTATTACGCCAAGGACGCCGACATTGTCTTCTACGATGTCGCGCCGCTCAAGTACAACAGTTGGGCTGAGTACAAAGCCGGCGTGATCAAGGCTTTCACCGAAACGATGTCTAGCGGGAAGCTGACTCCGATGGACGATCTCAAGGTGACTCAGCGTGGGAACATCGTCTGGACCACCTTGACGTTCCACCTTTCGGCAAAGCCAAAGGCGGGCGGCGCTATGGAGCTCGATTGCCGGCACACAGCCATCTGGGAGAAGCGCGGCGGGAAGTGGCTGATCGTTCACGAGCACGTGTCAGCGCCGCTGCCGGGGTAGCGGCCTGAACAGTTTCCCGGTCTTGAACCCGTCAAACTCTATGCAGGTCGAAATCAACTTTTAGTCGGCCACAGCCAGGGGAGTGGATTGCCCAAAAGCCGCCGCAACGCTGATGTGCGGTAACTCAGAATTCCTTTGCCGCGCGGCCTCGGCCTGAGTGACGACTTGCCAGAAGAGACTGCGCTCGCGCTCCCAATCGGACAGTAGCTGGCGCGCGCGGGGGCTGCTGGTCATCTCGTAGTGCCTTTCGACCAACGCACGAAGGTTCTGAGAATCGTGTTCGGCGACCCTCACCAGTTCGACGAGCTCTCGGTTGCATCTTGTCTGAAAGTCGCCGAGTTCGTCGAATACAAACGCTACGCCGCCGGTCATGCCCGCCGCGAAGTTTCGGCCTACTTCTCCAAGAACCACAACGACGCCGGCGGTCATGTATTCACACCCGTGATCTCCGACGCCTTCGACCACGGCGACTCCTCCGCTGTTTCGAACGCAGAATCGCTCGCCCGCGCGGCCGGCCGCCAGCAACGTCCCGCCCGTCGCGCCGTACATCACGGTGTTGCCGATGATCACATTGTGCGACCACTCGAAATACGACTCACCCGGCGGGCGAATCACGATCTCACCTCCCGACATCCCCTTGCCGACATAGTCATTAGCCTCGCCGATCAGAGTTAGCCTCAATCCGGCGATGTTGAAAGCGCCAAAGCTTTGCCCGGCCGAGCCTGCGAAGCTCAGGTTGATTGTTCCGTCAGGAAGACCCACATCGCCGTAACGGCGAGCGATGGCTCCTGCGATCCGCGCTCCGATTGCTCGATCAGTGTTTCTGATTTCAAATGCCGCGGCGATTGTCGAGCCATCGCGGATCGCCTCTGAACTTGCTTCCTCGATAGCATCCGAAAGCGAGCTGCCTGTGTTGCGGGCGGGCGCATCGATGAAGCGCGATGCGGTGATCGCGGCCCCATCGGCGCGTCGAAGAAGCGGACCCAAATCGATACTCGCGTTCCGTGGGAGCTTCAGATCGGTCTTCTGCGATAGCAGGTCGCTGCGGCCGATGACCTGATCGAGCGACCGGACTCCGATCTGGGCGAGCAATTGCCTGATGTCTTCGGCCAGCGCTTGAAAAAAGCTCACAACCATCTCCGGAGTTCCGGTGAACTTGCGGCGCAGCGCCGGATCTTGAGTCGCGATACCGACCGGACAAGTGTTCATGTGGCATTGCCTGGCCATCACGCAACCGAGCGCCACCACGGCGGCAGTGGCAAAGCCAAACTCATCCGCGCCGAGCATCGCTGCGATTATTACGTCGCGGCCGGTCTTAAGGCCGCCATCGACTCGAAGCCGCACGCGCGCTCGCAGGCCGTTCATCACCAGAGCTTGCTGGGTTTCAGCGAGTCCGAGTTCCCATGGCGTCCCGGCGTTCTTTATCGAGCCGAGCGGCGATGCGCCCGTGCCGCCATCGTGACCGGAAATGTGAATCACGTCCGCGCCGGCTTTCGCTACGCCAGCCGCGATTGTGCCGATTCCGGCTTCGGACACCAGCTTGACTGCTATTCGAGCCTCGGGGTTGATCTGCTTCAAGTCATAGATCAGTTGCGCGAGATCCTCGATCGAGTAGATGTCGTGATGTGGCGCAGGCGAGATCAATGTCACGCCGGGCACTGAATGGCGAATGGCGGCAATTTCGGCGGTGACCTTGTGGCCTGGCAGTTGGCCGCCTTCACCGGGCTTCGAGCCCTGGGCGATTTTGATCTCGAGCTCGTCGGCTGACACAAGATACTCAGGAGTGACGCCGAACCGCGCCGAAGCGACTTGCTTGATCCTGCTGTTTGCGAGATCGCCGCCCGGTCTGCGCTTGAACCGGCGGCTGTCTTCGCCGCCTTCCCCGCTGTTGCTCCTGGCGCCAAGCCGATTCATCGCGATGGCCAGAGTTTCGTGCGCCTTTTTCGATAGCGCACCGAGCGACATTCCAGACGTCGAGAAACATGCCAGCACTCGTTCAGCGGATTCGACCTCATCGAGCGCTATCGGACTGCCGGGTCGGAACTCAATCAGGTCGCGCAGGGTTGCAGGCGGGCGCCCGAGCACCTCGCCGGCGTATCGCGCATATTCGTTCGGGTCATTGCCCCTTGCAGCGCGGTGCAGGGCTCGAAACACCGCGGGATTGAAGCTGTGATATTCACCGCCATATCTGTACCGAAAGAAGCCGGCGTCTTCGAGGGCAGGCTCGATCTGCGCGCAAGCTGCCTCATGGAAACGCATTGCGTCGCCGGCAATTTCATCAAGACCGATGCCGCTCAAGCGGCATGGCGCGCCGCTGAAATAGTCTTCGACGAGACGTTTGTCCAGACCAACGATCTCGAAGGTTTGGCTTCCACAGTAACCGGCAAGCGTCGAAATGCCCATCTTGGCCATTATCTTGAGCAGACCGTCTTCGAGGGCCCTCCTGTAGTTCCTCAGCGCATCGCACGCGGTCAGTCCTCGCCTCGGACCTTCGTGTGCGATCACATCAAAGCCGAGTGACGGACAAACCGCATTCGCGCCAAAACCGATAAGACAGGCGATGTGGTGATCGTCTCGCGCTTCGCCGGTGTGAGCGATGAGGCTCGCGCGCATCCGCTGACCTTCACGGATAAGGTGATTGTGAAGCGCGCCTACGGCGAGCAACATCGGTATGGGCGCTTCAGATACGCCTGCCCGCAGATCGCTGATGATAAGGATCGAGCAGCCGGCTTCAACGGCGTCGGTTGCGCGTCGGCATAGCTCGTCGATTGCGAGCTTCAAACCATCTCCGCCCTTCGCGATGTCAAAAACCGAACGCAATATTGAACAGCGAAGGCTCGCTTCGCTCTGCCTGGTGATCCATTCCAGCATAGCGTCAGAGAGAATTGGACTGGCCAGATTGATCAACTTCGCGTGAGCGGGCGGCTCCGAGGCATGATCAGCGCGCGATCCCAGACGAGTCGTCAGCGACATCACGAGGCGCTCGCGGATTGGATCTATAGCGGGGTTGGTGACCTGCGCGAATCGCTGTTTGAAGTACGAGTACAACAATCGAGGTTTTGACGATAGGAATGCCAGCGGCGTGTCGTCACCCATCGAGCCGATCGGTTCTTTGCCTTCGGCCAGCATCGGCCCCAATATTCTCTCAACATCCTCGACGGTATATCCAAAGCTCTTCATTCGCCTGATCAACGCGCGTTCGTCGCCGTTTGACACAAAGTGATCATCGGTGAGATCCGGGCACTGGATCGAAGAACGCCGTGTCCAGGCGACGTAAGTGCTCCGCGACGCTACCCGTCGCTTAATCTCCTCGTTTGCGAGCAGGACACCGAGCTCGGTATCAACTGCAATCATTTGTCCGGGACCAAGACGACCTTTTTGAACGACCAAGTCTGGAGCTAGCTTTATGACGCCCGCCTCCGAAGCCACTACCACACGCCCGTCGGTTGTGACCGCGTACCTCGCGGGGCGCAGTCCGTTGCGATCAAGAGCCGCCCCAACGATTCGTCCGTCGGTGAACGCGACGGCTGCAGGCCCGTCCCACGGTTCTGTAAGACTCGCCGCGTAATCGTAGAAGGATCGCAGTTCTGGGGACATCTCATCCGACTTCTCGTAGGCTTCAGGGATCAGCACCATCACAGCCTGCGTCACCTCGCGGCCGGACCTGACTGAGAGTTCGAGAGTGTTGTCGAGGCTTGCCGAGTCCGAGCCTTTGCTCCAGATGACTGATTGAAGTTCACGGGAATCGCCGGACGTCTGCGTGATCCTGCTTGCTAGCTCGCGAGCGCGCATCCAGCTCCGGTTTCCAGAAATCGTATTGATTTCGCCGTTATGCGCCAACAGGCGAAAAGGCTGAGCGAGCGACCAGTTGGGAAAGGTGTTGGTAGAGTAGCGCTGATGAAATACGGCCAGTGCCGCCTCGAAGTCTCGCTCGCTGAGATCCCGATAAAAGGGTCCAAGCTGACTGCCGACGACCAGCCCTTTGTAGACGATCGTTCGAGACGAAAAGGAGGGTATGTAGAATCCTTCGATGTTCGAGGTTTGCTGCTCAACCTCACGCCTTGCGCGATACAGAGTGTTCTCGAACTGGTTCGTTGATACGCGATTGCGGGCGACGAGCAACTGCTCGATTTTCGGGGCTGTTGCGAGTGCCTTGGCTCCCAACACGCTTTCATCCACAGGCACCTGTCTCCAACCGAGCGGAGCGAGCCCGTGATTCGTGCTGAGTCGGATTGTGATCTCCCGGCAGCGCGCGGCGGCGGTTTCATCACGGGGAAGAAAGAACACGCCAACAGCGAGGTCGTCCTCCGGCCTTTGTCCCAATCGCTCGGCTTCTCGCCGGAAGAACTTCGAAGGCAACTGAGTGAGCAGACCTGCCCCGTCTCCGGTTCGGCCGTCAGCATCAACTGCTCCCCGATGGGTCAGGTTGCAAAGAGCCTCGAGAGCGCTCTGAATGATGTCGTGGGTCTTGCGTCCGGAAACATCGGCGACGAATCCCACCCCGCACGCATCGTGCTCGTCGAGCGGGTTGTAAAGCAATTCGTCGCGGTTGTTTCGCATTCGCCTCCTGCGTGGGTGCATGCTTCCATCGGGGCGCCCATCGGGCTGCGCACGGCCAGCCGCCTCGGTTCGAAAAAGAGAGTGGAGCAATAACGCATGCGACCCTACGGGCTTCGCATAGAGCAATGCCAGTACCAGAGTTGGCAAATCAGGGGATCAGAGTTCGTTATTCAGTCATTCAGAGTAAGAAGATCATCGATCAGAGCCATAGGAATGAGCCTTGCTCAACAAAATTGTTTGCCCATTGCAGAGAAGCGGGTGTGAGAGCCATTTGACCGAGCGATTAGCTCACTCCGCGCTTAGATAATATGATTGACTGACAGGTGGACTAGCGACAATAATGTCGGGAGCCTGGCAGGTGATGACAATACTGTAGGATTCGATGTCGACCGATGACTGCGAGACCTGATCAGACCGGTGAGATAAGAAAGCTGACGACGCTTGTCGAAATCAGCCAGGCGCTGTCGGGGACGCTCGATCAGAAGGCGGCCCTTCATCGGGTCCTTGAGATTCTCGAGAATCACCACGGTTTTGTCAGCAGCGCCGTTACGCTGCTTCGTTCTGACTCACGTGAAATCTACATTGAAGCGGCCTGCGGTCTTACCCCGGAGGGCCGCCGGGCGCGATATCAGTTGGGCGAGGGAATAACCGGAACCGTCGTCGAGAGCGGCAAACCGGTTGTAGTCCCGCAGGCCAGTAACGAGCCGCTGTTTCTGGGACGCGCAGCCCAAACGAAGAAGCTGAGCAGACAGGAAATCACCTTCATCTGCGTGCCGATAACGCTGAACCGCAAGTCGGTCGGGGCGCTGGCAGGCGTGCTGCGCTACAAGAAAGATCGCGATTACGACCGGGCGGTTAAGTTTCTGCGGGTCGTCGCCTCAATGATCGCTCAGGGGCTGAAGGTCCATCAGATGGTCGAGCTCGAGAAGCAGCGTTTGCTCGACGAGAACATCCACCTCCGTCAGGAGCTCAAGCAGCGTTACGACTTTTCGAACATCATCGGCAACAGCGGCCCGATGCGGCAGGTCTACGAGCAGATCTCGCAGGTTGCTCCCACGAACACGACGGTTTTGATTCGGGGTGAGTCCGGCACGGGCAAGGAGATGATCGCCCACGCTATTCACTACAATTCGCCGCGCGCGAGCAAGCCTTTCATAAAGGTAGCGTGTGCGGCCCTGCCGGAGAGTTTGATCGAGTCGGAGTTGTTCGGCTACGAGAAGGGCGCGTTCACCGGAGCCAGCAGCCGCAAGAAGGGGCGCTTCGAAATGGCCGAAGGTGGAACGCTCTTCCTGGATGAGATCGGCGAACTGAGCCAGGCGACTCAGATCAAACTGCTGCGCGTGCTTCAAGAGCGCGAGTACGAGCGCCTCGGCGGGACCGAAACAATCAAGTCGAATGTGCGCCTCATCGCGGCAACCAACAAGGATCTCGAGCGTGCGATACGCGAAGGCGTGTTTCGCGAAGACCTGTACTACCGGCTCAACGTTTTCACGATCTATCTCCCGCCCCTCCGTGAGCGAAGACCTGACGTTCTGGAGCTGGCCGAGCATTTCGTTGACAAGTACGCGCGCCAGCATCACAAGCGCATCAAGCGGATTTCAACGCCAGCCATCGATATGCTCACGTCTTATCACTGGCCGGGCAACGTGCGCGAGCTCGAGAACTGCATAGAACGAACGCTGCTGGTATGTGACGGCAACGTAATTCACGGACATCACTTGCCGCCCACGCTTCAGACCGCTTCGGCGAGCGACACGGTGACCCGGCTGTCGCTGACATCTGCCATCGAGGCTTACGAGAAGGACTTGATCCAGGACGCGTTGAAGACCGCTCGCGGCAACCGCGCCCGAGCGGCGAAACTGCTTGATACCACCGAGCGAATACTCGGCTACAAGGTCAAGAAGTACATAATCGACTGTCAGCGCTTTCGCTAGCCTAACCATCGTGCCTCCACCGACACGGGGTCGGTGGAGGGCCTTAAGTCGCGTCCGCGCCGCTAGCCTAACAAATCGTGCCTCCACCGACGCAGGGTCGGTGGAGGGCCAAGTCGCGTCCGCGCCGCGAGCCTAACGATGGTACCTCCACTGACACAGTTGTCTTATGTCGACAAACTGAAGTTTGTCGGACAGGCACCCGAGGCTACAATTTTGTCGGTGCAGCTTGCTACGCCGACAATTCTGTAGGTCATCCTAATTCACCCCTCTCCATCCCGGCTGAGAAACCCAAGAAAACGTTGCGATAGAAGCGAATTGACCCCGGTTGGACGTGGCATACCGATTGCCGACGACTCTTTGGCCATTGGTCTGCGAGGTTCGACTCTTCGGGAGGTGCTAATGAGGCTCACGAGGAAATTCAGTGTTCTGGTTTTTGCAGTGCTGGCGATCGGCTTCCCGGTTGCAGCTTATGCTCAGAACAACACGGGTGACGATCAGATCAAGAAGCTTCAAGACGCCGTGACTGCGGCGCAGGGATCGGCCGATAACGCATGGATGCTGGTGTGTTGCGCGCTGGTGCTTCTGATGACCGGGCCGGGTCTGGCGCTGTTCTACGGCGGGCTTGTAAACCGCAAGAACGTGCTCGCCACGATGATGCAGAGTTTTGTGCTGATGGCAGTGGTGACGGTGTTGTGGTTCGTGTGCGGATACAGCCTCTGTTTTGCCGAAGGCGATGCTGTCATTGGTGGGCTGGGCCATGTCCTGCTCAAGGGCGTGGGAATCGCGCCGAACGCCGACTACGCCCCGACGATCCCGCACCAGACCTACATGATGTTTCAATTGATGTTTGCCATCATCACGCCTGCCTTGATAACCGGCGCATTCGCCGAGCGCATGAAGTTCAGCGCGATGCTGGCGTTCACAGTGCTGTGGTCGCTCTTTGTCTACGCCCCGCTGGCGCATATGGTGTGGGGCAAGGGCGGGCTGCTCAACGCGACGCTTGGCGGAAGCTTTCCTGCTTTGGACTTCGCCGGCGGAACGGTGGTTCACATCAGCTCGGGAGTCTCGGCGCTGGTTTGCGCGATCTACATTGGCAAGAGGATTGGCTACCCGTCTCTCCAGGCTCCGCCGCACAATCTGATCCTCAGTTTCATAGGAGCATGTTTGCTGTGGGTTGGCTGGTTTGGCTTCAACGCCGGCAGCGCGGTTTCGGCGGGTGGCCTTGCAACAACCGCTTTTGTTGCGACGCATTTCGCTGCGGCGAGCGGCGCGCTCGGATGGATGGCCGCCGAATGGGCGAGGACCAACAAGCCTTCGGTGCTCGGCGCGATTACGGGCGCAGTGGCCGGGCTTGTAGCCGTGACGCCGGCGTCAGGGTTCGTGAGCCCGGCTTCGGCGCTGCTGCTTGGCCTGATCGCCGGTGCTGTTTGTTACGTAATGACCGCGGTGGTGAAGAGGAGATTCGGATACGATGATTCGTTGGATGTGTTCGGAGTGCATGGTGCCGCCGGCACGATAGGCGCTGTGCTGACCGGTGTATTTGCCACGGCTGCGATCAACCCGATCTTCAAAGACGCGAGCGGAAACGCGCTTCCGGTCGGCGCCGTCGACGGGAACCCCCATCAAGTACTCAACCAGTTGATCGCAGTTGGGTTCGCATGGCTCATCGCCGCGGCGGGCACGACCGCCGTATTAAAGCTTGTGGATTTGACCATCGGCCTGCGTGTCTCCGAAGAAGAAGAGTCGATAGGGCTGGATCTTACACAGCACGGCGAACTGGCGTACGCTCACGAAGCTGCTGCGGATTTCGCCCTCGAGATTGCCGCCGCTAGAGAAGGTCCGGCAGACGCAATGGGTCATTCACCAGTGCTTAGCGAGGCTGGTGACTGAACCAGGCGATGGGATTAAGGAGCAAATCATGACGATTGACGATGAAAAGACGTACGGAGAATTGATGTCCTTTTTGCTTCAGAGGAGGAGACATCACGGCACGGATGATAGGTTCAGGGCCTATGTTGCCGAGTCGGTACAAGTGCTCGCCAGGGACTTGCGAGACTTCGGCTTGGAGATCTCGATTGAGAAACGCCCCGCGCGTCCGGTAGCGAGACGCCAGGAGTTGAATTCCTTGAGCGTCGGTTGTGAGTGATTTGGCCGATTTGCGTAGCTGGCGAACGATGAAGGTTCATAGCCCCACAAGCGAGAGGGCGTAGCCTCGCGCTCGATTCGATCGCGGCGATCTAAGCACTTTCTTTCTGTTGAGCATGTCCTTTCGAGCAACGGCAGCCCGCGTTCTTTGACGCGGGCTTTTTTTGCGGTTCAATCAAAAGAAACGTGACTGACTGCGGGGTCCGCTGGTATAAACGTGGCTGTTCGCAATCGTTTAGATGGACAGGAAACAGAAATTAGTGGTGTGTAGCGGACATGTCGCCAGTGAAGGGGTGGAATCCGCGGGAATCAGTCCGATCAGTGTCATCCGTGATGGTATATGCGTTCGGACGAATCGCTTTGCTAATCGCGCATAGACCGCGGATGACACTGATCCGTCGGATTTGCACGGATTGTTTTTGCCGATTGATCGCTAGCCGAATGCCCGGTACAAGTCTCTAGAAACCGAAGACGAGAAACCAGGTTCTCATGATAGTAATGAAATTCGGCGGCACGTCCGTTCAGGACGCAGCCGCTATTATTCGCGCCGCTGAGATCGTTTTAGAGCGTGTGAACCGCGCGCCTGTTGTCGTCGTGTCGGCGATGGCAGGCGTGACTGAGGCGCTCCTTCGCATAGCTCGAGCCGCAAAAGAGCGCCGGCTCGATGAAGCCCTGGTGAGCATCAACGAGCTTCGCGAGCGGCACCTGACAACAGCGCGAGAACTGCTCGGCCCAAGTGAACCCTCGCTCCAGACGGTCGAGCGCGAAGTTCAAAACCAATTCGCGGAGCTCGAGAACCTCGCTCGTTCGGTCGGAACGCTTGGCGAACTCACCGCGCGCAGTCAGGACGCGATCGTCTCGTTTGGCGAGCGGCTATCGTCGGTGGTCGTGGCGGAAGCGTTTCGCTCGCGTGGAATACCGGCCGAGCTAGCCGACTCGCGGAGCTTCATCATTACGGATGATTCTTTCTCAAAGGCCGCGCCGAATATGCAAGAAACAACTCGCCGGACCCGTGATGCTCTCGAGCCGATCATCAAGTCCAGCCGCGTCCCCGTTGCTCAAGGCTTTATTGGCTCAACTGCGGACGGTGTGACGACGACGATCGGGCGCGGCGGATCGGACTACTCAGCGGCGCTGATCGGTGCTGCGCTCGGGGCGGAAGCGATCGAGATATGGACTGACGTGGATGGCTTGATGACCGCGGACCCGCGAGTCGTCCCCAACGCGAGACGCATTCGAGTCATCTCGTTCGCTGAGGCCTCTGAGCTATCGTACTTCGGCGCGAAGGTCTTGCATCCGAGCACCGTTCTGCCGGCCGTCGAAAAGGGAATACCTGTTCACATCTACAACACTCACAACCCTGACTGCGAAGGCACGCTGATCGTGGCGACGCCTCGTCCGTCGCGCAACTTGATCAAGTCGATTGCGTTCAAGCGAGGCGTGACTATCGTCAACGTCACTTCGACGCGTATGCTGCTCGCATACGGATTTCTGCGAACGATCTTTGAAGTGTTCGACCGCCACCAGACATCAGTCGATGTGGTGACCACTTCAGAGGTGTCGGTGTCGATGACTCTGGATAACACGGATCGGCTCGAGGCGATCAAGCGCGACTTGAGCGGAATAGGCGAGGCGACCGTCGAGCGTGAGAAAGCGATAGTCTGCGTAGTGGGCGACAACTTGAAGTTCACGCCCGGCGTCGCGGCCCGGCTGTTCCAGGCAATCGAGAGCACCAATGTGAACATGATCAGCCAGGGCGCCTCTGAGATAAATCTGACCTTTGTGATTGATGAAAGCGACGTGGATCGCGTCGTTCGCCGGTTGCACGATGAGTTCTTTGCTGAAGTTGACGCGGAAGAGTTTGCTTGATCCGGCGTGATTGCGGTCTTTTGCGCGGCCTTACGGCTTCCTGTTTTTCAACCAGTACTCCCGAAAAGCTCTGAGCCGGGGCAGCGACTCGCGATCGCGTTGACGGTTCGCGGCCGCCTTGCTGGCGATGATGTCGTCGGGATGGCAAACGGGGAAACCTTCTACGTCGATGTGACGCTGCCACGCGTCGTCGAAACGCTCGATTCCGTCCGGAGCAAAGATAAGGTCGAGGTCAAACGGTCCGTTCTTTAACTGAATGAAATCTTTTCCGCGTTCAATCTCCGCTGCTTGCTCGCCGGTCAATTCAAACCCTAACTCACCGAGAGCCGTTACCATCGCGCGGCCATTCTCCGGCGAGCGCTCCGGGAAAACATCTGCATCCTGCGTGGTGTCTGCAAACCCCAAGAGGATCGCGCCCGACTTTCCGATGAAGAGGTATCGCACGCCGTGGCGGAGAAAAGCGTCTCGTATTTCTTGCGCCTGTCGATATTCAAACGCGGCCATAGCCTAACCAGGAAGGAAGATTTTCTTCGCACCATTGACGATAGTCTTCCATGGTGTCGAAGGAGCGGTACTTTGCGTCATCCATCACAGGCTTGTAGGTGTGAATGAAGCTGTAGCGCATTCTGGTTTCGAGCGAACGGTGAGCTGCAGCCTCGAACTCTGCGAGCCAATCTGGAGGGATGGCCGCGGTCTCGTCGTTACCGCCGATCAAAGACCGACTTGTCGATTCCTGATCATCTTTAGTTTCCGTACTCATTGGCCAAGGCTGAATCTAGCATGCGGAGAGGACCGCTACAACAGCGGTGAGTTGTCGGCTCCAGGCAGATTGACTCAAATGAACAACTCGGGCGATACAGAGAAAAACTTCGCGAGGGCCTTCGCCTGAGCCTTACTTGGTCTGCGCTTTCCCCTTACGACTTCAGATGTCACCCCTCGCGAACGTAACACCGGCACCAGATCGCGCTGGCGCAGCCCTCTTTCTTCCATTAACGTTTGAATGATCGAGTGAGGCGGCGCTTCAGGAATTGGATAGTGCTCTTCCTCGAATCTTTCGATCAGAGCAAACAGAAGTTCCAAGAGCGCATGCTCTTCGGGCGTGAGCTTCTCTTCGGCCTTCGACATGAGCCTGTCAACTTCAGCCAGCATCCGCTCATTCTCTTTTTCGGTCCTGATCGCTTGTGGGAGAGTCCTGGCGAGCAGCCTGCCGTATTTTCGCGCGTCGATTTTGGGGTTAGCAACCGCAGTCATTTTTCCACCTATCCTTGCCGTACTCGCCGTGGGTTAGTACGTTCCTTATGAACACCTTCTTATTCCTGAAATGAACCTTGGCAATTAACCGATAGTGATTCCCTTTGATGTTGAAGACTGTGCATACGCCAACCAGGTCCGCATGAGGGAAATCACGCCTGGCGTCGGCGAGACTTTCCCACCGGGCTTGCTTTGTTCTGTGGTACCACGACTGTAACGGAATCTCAGCGTCCGGATACCTCTCCCAGAATTCCCTCAAAGCCTTTCGGCTGATTACGCGCAATCCGTCTTCCTCGGGTGTATGCTCACAAAATGAGAGCACGTAGTCAAGATTATCCCGGCGTGAAGAACTATTTGGCTGGCTCGCACCGGACAGTGACAACGATTGACTCTCGCCGTCGCGTAGGTGTATTCTAGCCCTCGTTGACAATCTGATCGTGGCGATTTAAGCAAATTGCTCCACGTAAAAAACTGCTAAACAGTCCGGATTCGACCCCGCGCAGTTTAGCGCGGGGTCTTTGCTTTTTTGGGAGTAACGTAGCTCTTCTGAAGCATGCGCTACGGGGTTTGTTTATGAAAGATTTTCGCAACGCAGTCACTGATGATCGCGTGTATGTCTTCGACGGCGCGATGGGCACGATGCTCTATCAACGCGGCGTGTACATCAACCGCTGCTACGATGAGCTGAACCTCGCGAGCCGCGACCTGGTGCTCTCCGTTCAACGCGAATACGTCAAAGCCGGCGCCGACATCATTGAAACAAACACGTACGGCGCGAACAGCATAAAGCTTCGCGGCTACGGACTCGAGGACAAGGCCTACGAGATCAATCACGCAGGCGCGCGGATAGCTCGCGAAGCCGCCGGCGAGCGGGCCTTCGTCGCCGGCGCCATCGGCACGCTCGGGATTCGCATCGAGCCTTACGGCAAGACTTCCGCCGAAGAAGCGCAGGACATCTTTCGCCAGCAAGCGGAAGCGCTGCTCGAAGGCGGCGTCGATCTGTTCGTGCTCGAAACCTTTTCGGACGCCGCCGAGATTCACCAGGCTTTACTAGCCATACGCGCCATTACGGACCTGCCGGTGGTCGCCCAGATGACCATTCAGACTGACGGCAACACCAGCTACGGCACTGCGCCCGAGACTTTCACCACGCAGCTCGACGAGTGGGGCGCCGACGTCATCGGTCTTAACTGTTCAGTAGGGCCGCACACGATGCTCGAAGCCATCGAGAAGATGCGCGACGTGACCAGGCGAAAGCTCTCGGCGCAACCAAACGGCGGGTTGCCTCGGCAGGTCGACGGGCGGATGTTCTACATGGCCTCACCGGAGTACATGGCCAAATACGCTAAGCGGCTGATTCAGGCTGGCGCGAAGTTCGTTGGCGGATGCTGCGGCACAACCCCCGAGCACATCAAGCAGATTGCAAACGCCGTGGCCGCGCTCTCGCCCGGCCGCTCAACGGTGCGCGTGTTCGTACCTGAAGACAAGCCGCCGGACGTCAAGGTCGTTCCGAAAGCCGAGCGCTCACGTCTCGCAAAAAAAATCTGCGAGGGCGAGTTCGTCACTTCGGTCGAGATCGTTCCGCCAAAAGGATGCGACCCGTCGAAGATGCTCGAAGGCGTTCGCCTGTTGAACGACGCGGGCGTTGATGCGGTCAATGTTCCCGACGGCCCGCGAGCGCAATCGCGAATGGGTGTCCTCGCGGTCTCGACGCTGATCGAGCAGCGGGTTGGAATCGAAACGGTCGTTCACTACTGCTGCCGGGACAGGAACCTGCTTGGAATGACCAGCGACTTGTTGGGTGCGGCGGGCCTGGGACTAAAGAACCTTTTGATCATCACCGGCGATCCGCCGAAGATGGGGCCTTATCCGGAGGCGACCGCCGTCTTCGACATCGACTCGATTGGCCTGGTGAATATGGTCAACCGGCTGAATCACGGTTTGGATATTGGCGGCAATCCGATCGGCGGGCCGACGGCGTTCTTCATCGGCGTGGGTGTGAACCCATGTGCGGTTGATTTGGATTACGAGTTGCGGCGCTTCGAGTGGAAGGTGGAGGCGGGCGCCGAGTTCGCGATCACTCAGCCTACGTTTGACGTGAAGCAGCTCAAAAACTTTTTGAAGCGCGTCGAGCATTGCCGCATTCCGGTGATCGCGGGCATCTGGCCGCTGGTCTCTTATCGCAACGCGGAGTTTCTCGCTAATGAAGTGCCCGGCGTCGTAGTGCCGAAGTCGGTGTTGAAGCGCATGGAACGAATCACCGATAAGGACGCCGCGCGCGAGGAGGGACTGGCGATCGCGCGTGAAACATTGCTCGAAGTGCGAGACGCTGTTCAAGGGGTACAAGTCTCTGCGCCGTTCGGCCGGGTCCAGTACGCGTTGGATGTGTTTAGTGTGCTGTGAATGGGTTTCTGGTTTGTGGTTTGTGGTTTCTGGTTGAGATTTGCAGGACCCGAATCGAACTCCAGACCGGCGCCCAAACCAGAAACCAGAGACCAGAAACCAGAAACCAGAAACTAGAAACCGGAAACTAGAAACCAGAAACCATGCCACGGGTCTACGCGCTACAACACCTGGCGGCTGAACCGCTCGGCATCATCGGCGAGGCTTTGAATGCCGGCGGCTTAGACGCGGAGATTATTCGGGTGTTCGCCGGCGAGCCGATCCCAGGCGATATTAATGGCGCCGCGGGTCTAGTTGTGATGGGCGGGTCGATGGGAGTCTACGAACAGCGTGAGTATCCGTTCTTGTCGGACGAGATCAAGTTGATAGAGGCAGCCTTGAGAGCTGAGAAGCCGGTGCTCGGGATTTGTCTTGGAAGCCAACTGCTCGCGTCGGCGTTAGGCGCTGAAGTCAGAAAGGGCGACCACAAAGAGATTGGTTGGTTCCCGGTCACGCTAACAGAAGCGGCGAGCGCCGACCGGGTTGTTTGTGGAGTCGAACGCTCTTTCACTGCCTATCATTGGCACGGCGATGTGTTTGATTCACCCGGCGGCGCGGTGTCGCTGGCGTCGTCCGCTCAAACGGAATGTCAGGCGTTTGCTTACGGCAAGGGCGCGTATGGCTTTTTGTTTCACCTGGAGGCCACGCAAAAGATCGTTGAAGACATGGTCCGCGGCTTCGCCAGTGAGCTTGATGAAGAGAAGATCGAGGGCGCGCAGATCATCGCTCAGACGCGCGAGCATTTGCCACAGCTTCAGAGAATCGGGCGATCGGTGTTTCAAAGATGGACGAACCTGATCGAAGGATGAATGAGTCTTAAGGTGATTGGTCGACAAACAGGGAGCAGAGGCGCAGAGGAGCGGAGGAGCCGAGGTGCTCCCTTTCCCTCCTCCCCTCCGCCCCTCTACTCCTCCGCTTCCGATCAGAGCGGTCGCTTGAATTGACTTTGCCTCGATGATAGGTTGGAGAGCTTTAGCAGGAGGCAGACGGATCGCGCGATGTTAGCTTTAGGAGTTGTTTTGTTAATGAAAAGGCAAATTGCCATTTCGGTTCTGGCAGCCGCGATGCTCGCCGGTGGAGCAAGAGGGGCGCAGCAGCAAGGGATCACCACGGCGACGCTGCGTGGGTACCTCGACAAGATGGGACTGCGATATGTGCCTCATCCGAAGAACCCGGACGCTTTGGTTGTTCCGCGCAGCGAGAACAAGAACGCTGAGAGGCTCGACCTGTATGTTGAGACCCGAAAGGATCAGTCGCTGGTGCTGACCGTTTATCCAAAGCTGAATGGGCGATACTTCACACTGGCGCGGACGACCGACCGCGAGAAGATGTTTCAACGATTGCTCGAAGCCAATCACCGAGCATTCGCCACGTTTTTCGTCGACGCGCAAGGAGACATTGGCGCGCGGTTCACGTTCACGACTGAGACTGGCGTCGCCTACGACTCGTTCCGGGTGGCGGTGACCGAGTTGCTTCGAATCGCCGACGAGTACACACCGATACTCGATGGGTACATGGTCAAGGAAGAGCGTAAGCCCCAGTCTGTGCCGGATAAGTAACATAGACTTTTTTAGTCTGTGGTTCGAAAGAGTCTGTGGCTTCTCGAAAGCGGGAAAAACATGAGCAAGATGCTAATCGCGAGAGTACCGATAGCCATTGCGCTGATCGGGGGATTTGCGCCAGCGCAGCAGCCGGACCCTATCCAGGCCGTTCCTCCGAAGGTCGTAAAGCCCGCGCCGAAGCTCACATTCGGCGACCGAATGAAGCAGTTCTTGCAGCGCACCGGGTCGACCGTGGATGAGAGCAAGAGCACGCCTGACATGGTCGTGAGCAACTATCCTGACGCGAAGGGCGGCAAGGTGACGATCGTGTTGGTGAACGACCGCCGCAGGAACCTGCTTGGTTTTTACATCTACAACTTTGGGACCCTCAAGGGGGCGGCGAAAAGGGACGAGGTCTACAAGTATCTGCTTGCGGCTAACGACTCGATAACGATTGGGAGTTTCTTTGTCGATAGCGATGATGACATCGGCTACAAATATCTGGTGAGCAGCGCGCAGGCGATGAACCAGGCGGCGTTCGATTACGCCTACTTCACGATGGCTGCGGTAGCCCGCGAGCGCAAGCCGGAGATTAAGAAACTGCTGGGGCCTGTCAGCGACAAGGACGAGAAGCCTCCGGAGGTGAAGAAGGCAGCGGAAGAAAAACCACCTGAGAGGAAGTGAAACGTGATTCGTGATGCGTGATCCGAAGGGCTAAGGAGTGGGATTTAGAAATGACTAACGCCCCGCCAAATGATTTTAGCCTCGCTGTCGCCGACTTTCTCGGGTACCTGGAGCGAGCCAGAGTAGCCAACCGGGTCGAATGGATCTTTCCCGAAGACGTGCAGCTTGTCGATGGCCGTTTTTACGTCAGAGTCCCGATCCCGGACAGGAGCCTTGCTCGCGCTCAGGCAGACTATCAAAAAGGGATCGAGCGCGGTCTTGGCGTGGAACTGTGTGTGATTTGTTGGATAGGTGAATGCGCTTGTTCGCACGTCTACATCCCCGAAAACGAGCGGGAGGCTGAGCTACACCTGACGCCGTCGGGGCTCAAAATGAGTTATCCAACAGGAGGAACACCGGCTGGTGAACCGTCACGTCGAGATGAACGCTGCCAAGGGATTCCAGTGAGGAATAGGGTGAAATGGATGCTGCTCAGGCGCAAAGGCTCCAGCAGCGAAACGATAAAATCGCAGCTCTTCAATTAATGCTGCCCGTTATGACCGAACGCAAGGAAAGAACGAAGTTGCTCGAAGAACTACTCGCCGAGCGCATACTCGTGCTTGATGGCGCGATGGGAACGGCTATTCAAGCGCGCCATCTCACTGCCGAAGATTTCGGCGGCGCGCATCTCGAGGGCTGCAACGAGAACCTTGTGCTCACTCGTCCAGATGTCGTGCTCGACATCCATCGAGGCTATCTCGAAGTCGGCGCCGACATCATTGAAACAAACACCTTCGGCGGCACCCCGATCGTTCTCGCCGAGTACGGGCTTCAAGATCAGGTTCATCAATTGAACGAAACCGCCGCGCGACTAGCAAAGCAAGCTGCGGCTGAACTCTCAACCCCGAACAGACCGCGATTCGTTGCCGGTTCGATGGGGCCGACGACGAAGGCCATCTCGGTTACCGGCGGCATAACGTTCGATCAACTGATCGAAGGCTTCCACGATCAAGCTGCGGGACTGGTAGCCGGCGGCGCGGACATCCTCATAGTCGAAACGCAACAAGACACTCGCAACGTGAAAGCCGCGCTCATAGGCATTTGGCGATTGTTTGACGAGATCGGCTTCAAAGTTCCGATGATGGTCTCGGGCACGATCGAAGCGATGGGCACGATGCTCGCTGGCCAGACGGTTGAGGCGTTCTCGACTTCAGTGATGCACGCCGAGCTGTTGTCGGTCGGGTTGAACTGCGCGACCGGGCCTGAGTTCATGACCGATCGCATTCGAAGCCTCGCCGAGCTGGCCGAGACTCGCGTGTCGTGCATACCCAACGCGGGATTGCCCAACGAAGACGGCATCTATCTCGAGACACCGGAAAGCATGGCGACGACGCTTGCGCGCTTTGTCGATCACGCGTGGATCAATCTGGTTGGAGGCTGCTGCGGCACGACTCCAGCGCACATCCGCGCGCTCGCGCAGATGGTCGAAGGCAAACGGCCGCGCGTTCCGGTGAAACATCATCGCAGTCTGTTTTCGGGAATCGATTTTGTCGAAGCCAGCGACGACCAGCGCCCGCTGATCGTCGGTGAGCGCACCAACGAAGTCGGCTCGCGAAAATTCAAACGGCTCATCAGCGAAGAGAAATACGAGGAAGCGGCCGAGATCGCGCGGCAACAGGTAAAAGGCGGCGCGCAAATCTGCGACGTGAATCTCCAGAACGCCGACCGCGAAGAGTTGTACGACGTCGATCGCTTCTACGAAAAGATGATCCGCGTGGTCAAGGCGCCGACGATGATCGACACGACAGATCCGGTCGCGATCGAGCGCGCGCTCACTTACTGTCAGGGCAAGTCGATCATCAACTCGATCAACCTCGAAGACGGCCTCGACAAATTCGAACGCGTGACTCCGCTCGCGCGCAAGTACGGTGCGGCGTTGATCGTTGGTTGCATCGACGAAGACAAAGAACAAGCCCAGGCCATCACGCGCGAGCGGAAGCTCGAGATCGCGCGCCGCTCGGTCAAGCTGCTCAACGAAGACTACGGCATTCGGACTGAAGACATAATCATCGATCCGCTTGTGTTTCCTTGCGCGACCGGCGATGCGAACTACGTCGGCAGCGCGGTCGAGACCATCGAAGGCGTTCGATTGATCAAGCAAGAGATTCCTTACGTCAAGACGATTCTCGGAATCAGCAACGTTTCGTTCGGTCTACCGGACGCGGGAAGGGAAGTGCTGAATTCGGTCTTCTTGTATCACTGCACAAAGGCCGGGCTTGACCTGGCAATCGTCAATTCAGAGAAGCTCGAACGCTACGCCTCGATCCCCGAACAGGAGCGGCGTCTCTCCGAAGACCTGTTGTGGAATCGCGGCGACGATCCAATATTCGCGTTCGCCGCGCACTTCCGCAGCGCGACTTCAAGGCAAAAGAAAAAGGCGAGCGATCTTCCCCTCGATGACAGGATCGGGAACTACATCATCGAAGGCACGAAAGAAGGCTTGATCGCCGACCTCGAAGTGAAGCGCAAAGAAGCCGCTCCGATGGACATAATCAACGGCCCGCTGATGGCAGGGATGTCGGAAGTCGGCCGCCTGTTCAACAACAACGAGCTGATCGTGGCTGAGGTGCTTCAAAGCGCCGAAGCTATGAAGGCGGCGGTCTCTTATCTCGAACAGTTCATGGAGAAGAGCGCCGACAGCTCTCGCGGGCGGATCATTCTAGCTACGGTCAAAGGCGACGTGCACGACATTGGCAAGAACCTGGTTGACATCATCCTGTCGAACAACGGCTATCAAGTCGTGAACCTCGGCATAAAGGTCCCGCCTGAGATTTTGATTCAAGCCGTGCGCGAACACAGACCCGACGCGATTGGATTATCGGGCTTGTTGGTGAAGTCGGCTCAGCAGATGGTGCTCACGGCTGAAGACTTGAAGGACGCGGGGATCGACCAGCCTTTGCTGGTTGGCGGCGCGGCGCTGTCTGATCGCTTCACGCGCGGGAAAATCGCGCCGGCTTATGGCGGGACGGTTGTGTACGCGAACGACGCGATGAACGGGCTGGACATCTTAAACAAGTTGATGGACCCGAAGTCGCGCGCGAAGCTCGAAAGCGATCTGCTCGAACGAGACCTCGGCGTTGTCGCGCGTGTTTCGGAGCCGGCCGTACCTGAGACGGAACAGCGCAGCTCGAAGATCTCGCGCGACGTCCCGATTCCGCCAGTGCCTGATCTGGATCGTCACGTGATCGAAGTCGCCGACCTCGACGAAGTGTGGAGCTACATCAACCCGCAGATGCTCTACGGGCGGCATATGGGCTTGCGGGGCAAGTTCACCGAAATGCTCGCATCAGGTGATCGTCTCGCTCGGGAACTCGAAGAAACGATCGACCGAGTCAAAGAAGAATGCCGCGCAGGTGCGATGCGTGTCCGGGTTGTGTGGCAATTCTTCGAAGCCGAACCTGACTGCAACGCGATTCACTTGTGCGGAAGTGCATGGAGTTCAGCCTTTAGGCTGTCTGACGTTCAGAGTGCAGCCTTCAGGCTGCCAGATCCTTCCTCCGCGTCCTCTGCGGTTGAGAATCTCGTCGCAACCTTCCGCTTCCCTCGTCAGCGCAAGGAAGACGGCTTGGCCCTGAGCGATCTCGTCTTACCATCGGGCCTCAACGGCCGCGATCACATCGGTCTGTTCGTGACTACCGCCGGCGAAGGCATCCGCGAGATCGCTGAGGACGCAAAGCAAGCGGGTGAGTACTTGCGATCGTACGCGCTTCAGGCTTTGGCTCTCGAGACTGCCGAAGCCGCCGCCGAATGGTTGCACTCACAGCTGCGCGCGGCGTGGGGCTTCCCTGACCCGCCGGACCTCGCACGCCAGGCATTGTTCCAGGCGCGCTACCGAGGTAAGCGATATTCATTCGGCTATCCTGCGTGTCCCGATCTGGAATCACAAGCCGAGTTGTTCCGCTTGCTGCGCCCTGAGGAGATCGGCGTTCAGTTGACTGAGGGTTTCATGATGGAACCGGAAGCGAGCGTGTCAGCGTTAGTGTTTCACCACCCGGACGCGACTTACTTTTCGGTTGGCGCACAAGAACTCGCCGAAGCGACGGCTGACTAGCTTGATCGAGTGGAGAACGCGCCGGCGGAGTCGTCTATCGAGCTTCGGATTCTGATTCTGATTGGAATGCCTCGCTTGAGGGAGTAGAATGCGGCTAATGATGGACGACCCGCAACAACTGCAGGATCTTCTCAAGCTCCCGGCCGAGGAGCGATTGCGCCTGGCAAGATGGCTGATCGATAGCGCCATCCAAAGCGTGGAATCCGACGACGATTCCCGATCCTCGCACGCCAACGCGCTTCTCGCCCTAGCGGGACGCTATGAGGGTGGACCAGGCAATACGGCTGAACGCGCCGAAGAGGTTTTGGAGTCCGAAGTCGACAAGGCACAAGGACTGACCACGCGGTAATGGCGTATCTCCTTGACACTGGATTCCTCTACGCGGTTCTCAATCGCAAAGAGCAGACGCACGAAGCCGTGGTGGCCGCCGCACAAACAATTCGCGAACCGATCATTCTCCCCGTTCCAGCCGTGACCGAGACGGCCTATCTGTTGTTGCGAGATGTAGGTCCGGTTGCGGTTGCCGACTTCATAGAGAGCCTTGCCACGACCGAGCTGATTCTAGAGACGCCGATGAGCGCTGATTACGGACGAGCGGCAGAAGTAATTCGGCAGTACGCTGATTCCCGAGTTGACTTTGTGGACGCGGTGATCGTCGCCATCGCTGAGCGCCTTTCAATCTCCAAAGTATTGACCCTGGACCAGAGACATTTCCGAATGTTCCGCCCGAAGCACTGCGTGGCCTTTGAACTCCTGCCGTGAACGCTGAGTCTGACCGTCAAAGCGCGGTGTCCTTCATCGTGTATGATCTTCGCGCTGGACGCTGGAACGGGTCGATGCAGCTCCATTGTCAGGAACGAGCGGTCACTCCCAAACCGGCCGGATCTCAATCGCGCCGTGGCCATAGTTGGGCATCCGACTGGCCCACTCGACGGCCTCTTCCATTGATGCGCAATCAAGCACGTAGAAGCCGCCGATCGCCTCTTTGGAATCAAAGCAAGGCCCGCCGACGATCTCGCGTTGACCGGCCTGGAGGTTGCGCAGGGTCTTCGCTTCGCGACGCGAGCGCAAACGCACAGACTCAACAAACTTCCCCTGAGCTTTAAGGTCGCGCTCGATCGCAATGTACTGCTCGTAAACTCGTTCTGCCTCGCCAGGCGGCGAGGTATCCCAAGCTTCTTCAATCTGCGTGAGTAGGAATAGAAATCTCATAGCTCATCTCTCCAATCGCTCTTGCAAGAGCTCCAATTGTTACTCGATGCTGACAGAGTTTGAGGATGCTCTACCTCTAAGGACGAATCGCGCGTCCAAAAGGATACGCCGCAAGAAGCAAACAAAGAAGGCCGAGTCGTATACATGGCGTTGTCGCAGGACTCAATCAGCTCCGAACTGTGTTGCTGAGAGGACAGAGCCATGGTGGTTGAGCAACTCGATTCTGGCTCGACACTGCGGCGCGAGTCCGTTGACTTGAGCCTCCGCTATCGAGTCTTTATTGAGTATGTTTCCTGCGCGGATACTGTGAGCCCCTTACGGCCTCGAGGTCGGGCCAGAGTGCAATTGAATCCTATGGTTCGCTAGCGGATCACACGGACTGAGGAAGTCATTCTGCATGGAAGGCGGACGCGATCTCCGCGAGCTCGTCGGCTTGAGGGCCCGTTGCCACAGTCCAAGCAGAGTTCCCTTGACCGTGATTCAACATCACTACGAGTTCGCTCGCGAACAAAGCTAATCTGATGGGCTAAGTGGACCGTTGGTTGATAGAGCCCTGTAAACATCATCATCAGATCATTGGCCGCTTGGCCAGCAGAGAGCACGTTCAGGGTTATCACGCTCGGATCAACAATTTCTTTATCATCGACGTAGCGCTGCGCGCGCCTCTCAGAGTCACTGAGCGATTCCATCTGCAGGCGAGCGGCTGGGATCAATTCGTGACACTGCAAGCAGCCGCCGCCAGGAAACGGAAGAACGGGTCGAGTCGCGACAAAGACCTGCTCGATCTGCCCATTCTCGTCAAGGGAGACCTTCGCGCCAATCTGAGCTCCAGGTATCAGGTACTGATGCACGATGCTGTTGAACACTAGTCGGCTTTGGATCGAGTCGCTTGCTAGGAAGAGGAAGTCAACGTCAGTAAGCAGTCTGGCACTCGATTCATCCAAAACATCGCAGTCGATTGCGTCATATCGAATTCTTGGGTTTGCCCGCTTTGCGACCCGGCGAGCTACGTCAACCTTCAGGCGCGCGAATCGTCTTCCAATCTTCTGCAGCCATGGGTTTCGGCGCTGCGCGAACCATGCCTTGGCATCCCACCGGGTCGCGCCGATGACGCGTGACAGGTTCGTAACGTCTACTCGATCAAAATCGACTGCGACTATGTGGCCGATACCAAGTCTGGACAGCCACTCGCTGAGCAGCGAACCCCCGCCGCCCAGTCCGATGATGCCAACCTTGAGCCCTGAGAGAATGTGCTGACCGACGTCTCCAAACAGGCGTGCCTGCCTGTCGTAGGCAGAGTTGCTGTACTGAGGTTGCAAGGGCGGTGACGGAAACAGTGTCTGGACACTCGGGCCAACCACCGTTAAGCGGTCCAACGCGTGGCGACCACTCATTGTCCAGATATCACCAGCAACAGCTCTCTCAGCGAATACGAGCGCTCCCACTGGTCCACCCTTCGTGATGTCCACCAGCGCAGGATAACCGCGTTCGTGAGATTGGAAATCGACATCGGAAAACTCTACAGAATCGGTTCCGCCATGGCAGTGAACTGCTAGGTACGATAGGGTCTGTTCGGCGCAGTAGCTGGCAACGTGAGCAACGAACTCAGCAGTCAGTGCACGGTATCCCAGCTTCCCCGGAACATAGTCAATTCCGTCCCGTGCGAGGAAGACCTCACGAGCGAGCAAGCTAGGGCCGCGATCCGTCTCAGCAACCCCGGCGGTAATCACAGCGCCGTGTTCATCTCCGTCTCCGGGGAATAGGTGGCTGTAGAGCCTCTCAAACAGGGGTTGATCTATGGTCAATCTGAATGGCCTACTCATTGTTCCTTCACCCATTTAATGACTTTCAACAGTTTCGCAACGGCTGTATCTACAGCTGGGTCCCATCGGTTGGACCGGCGAGATACTTGGATCGCCGGGCGATTCCGCCAGTCCGTTGGCCCAGAGAAACCAGAGCCAAGACTCCGCCCATCAACTCGTGTCACCTGCGGATCGATGAAATGCGGATATACATCAGCGTGCGGATACTCAAAGCTGATTAGAAAGCCAAACCAGGTAACGGACGGCGTGTATGCGGCTCCTATGGACACATCGTAGGCGACCACGTACGCACCGCCCTGAGGCTCGCCCTCGGCTTCAACCCTCTGCTCCGCTAAAGCTTGTTGTATCTCGCCGATTGCTTTCTCGATTTCCGGTGTCACAGCCGCGCCTTATGAGTTATCGTCCGGAGCCACAGCCCGGAACGCCTGATGACTATGCAAGGTCACAACCTCGTCATCACCTATCTGCTTGAGCGACCCGCTCCCTTTCACCTCGAACAACGCGAAGTCAATCTGGATTGGGACGCCTTGGGCGATAGCTGTCTTCTTGACCTGAAGACCGGTCGCCTTGTGTTCCGTAAAAGAAACATCTCGACCGTTAACCGTTACCGTCACGCCATGGGAGACAGGCGAATGCTTCTCGACATCTACTACAGCTTCGTTCGTCATGTTCACTCTCCTCCAAAAGAATTTCACCGAAACAAGTCGGCTGCCAGCATTCCAAGGAAGGACTGCGTATTCTGTCAAGCGCTTTTCACTATCTCAAGCACAGCGCGCAGCGCTTGACGGTTCAAGCACTCATGGGTTATTCATGCTTCTGAAAGGAGGAACAGCACAATGAGTTTAAGCGAGGAGCTTAAGCGCCTCCGCAAGATCAGGGACGTCAGCTTGAGGGAGGTTGAGGAGAACACCAAGATATCAAATGCGTACCTTTCACAGCTTGAGAATGGCAAGACCGATAAGCCATCGCCTCACGTTCTTCACAAGCTGGCGGGCTTCTATGGAGTACCATATCGCTACTTGATGGAGGCTGCAGGCTATATGCAGGATGAGAATCCCGCGAGCGGCTCAAAGCGGCGGAAAGGGGTTGGGAGCGCTGAGGCTGCGCTCATGAGCGCGAACCTCACTAAAGACGAGGAAAAGCTGGTTGCGTCGTATATAGAGTTTCTACGTTCACAGCGCAGGACACGCAGAGGATAGCGAATGTATCAGCGGAAGGCAGGCTCAATCGTAGCGGAGAGACCCGATAGCCAAGAAGAGGTGTCGCAGATTGCTGAGCGCATGCTGCGTGCCGCTGGTGCAGTCGGCAAACTGCCGACTCCCATCGATGATCTTGTCCGCGCGGCTGAGGTTGTCGATGAAGCAGAGTCTCCTGGGCTAATCGAGAGATTTGCTTCTATGCTAAACGAAGGGCGGCGAAACCTCTTCCGCGCGACCTTACAGAAACTTCGGGGAATTGCGGACTTGCGAGAGCGAGTGGTGTACGTACCCAACGACACGGCTCCGCGAGTGCTGTTCGCTAAGGCACATGAGCTAGGGCATCAAGTGCTCCCCTGACACCACGTGAATACTGCCGAGATGACGCCGTTTCATCAAGATGACAACCGAAGCCTCAGCCCGGATGTTGAGGTTGAGCGCCTGTTCGACCGCGAGGCGAATGTTTTTGCTTCCGAGGTGATTTTCCAGGGTAGGAGATTCACCGCTAAGGTGCGAGACTTTCGCCCGTCTTTTGACGCGGTGTTCCTACTCGCCGACACCCACGGTGCTTCCAAGCAGGCGACGCTTCGGCGGTACGTAGAGGAACACGATGAGTCACTGGCGGTGATAGAATACTTGCCGAGCAACTTCTCAGTTGATGCCGGTGGGCTTCCAGTCCTGCGGAAGCCTCGGCTTATTACATCACCTCGATTCCGCCAGACAGTTGGTGACGTACAGGTGCCGCAGTCTCTGGATTGGGACCACCCTTGGGGCGATGCTCGCAAACTCGCGCAGGTTTGCGACGGAGAAATCACACTGACTGCGAGCCAAGGCTCAGTTCATCTTCAGTGGCAAGCTTGGTGGAACTCTTACGCACTGATGGTCCTGTTGCGCAGGAAGCCTAGCCTTAGTATCGTTCGCTCCCTGCTTACTCCAATCAAGTGAGTAGGAACTCAGCAGGCGTCTTTGAGTCAATTCAGTTCCGAATCGTTGGGGCCTTCGCGGCGGGCGAATTCGGCTTCGGTTGGCACGAGTTCACCTCGGAAGGCTTGGGCCAGGACCGATTGCGGCAGCTTATCAATGTGCGACTTGGCCATCCGATAACGCGCCTCAATCTGGTCCGCAGTCTTGAACAGCGTTTGAACGCGCCGGATGATCTCTTGTTGTTCTGATCGGGGTGGCAACGGAACCGGGCAACTCTTGATGTCTCTCACATTCAGATGTGGAGATGCACTCCCACCCGTTAGTGCGCGAACTCGTTTGAGTATTAGCGGCCCGTTTAGCCAATGCATCAGTAACGAAGATGAATAGTCTTCCTTCGTTCTGAACAACATCATCCTTTGGCCCAAGCACAGGTCGATGCCGGAAGGAACCGGGCAAGCAATTCCGAGGATCGCGCCCTCCCGACTGTACAGAACGTCCCCCGCCCTTGGCGTCAGCCGGTCTATTCTTTCGTGATAGGTCGCCGGCGACACATATCTCACCTCTGTGAGATCAAGGAGCCCCGCCTTGAAGTTACTTGTTCTAACGCACAAGAAGCCCGTGGTTGTCCAAACGGGAGTCGAATGCGGACAATCAACAACGTGCTCGCAAACTGACTCTACGGTGCCCCACGTCCACGAGTTAGGTAACGTCCCAAGAACTTCTTCGTCGACTTTCCGAAGGCCCCCGTTCGTCTCCCGATCGCCGTCATTCTTGTTCCTCCAATCTGCCGTGAGGCGACCGGAGCAGGCGGCGGAGAGGACTGATTGCCGAAAGCGTTTGAGGATCACCGGGATCCTTGCAAGTCGCTTCTGGCAGGCTTCTACTTTGCCCAACAGCTTTTCCAGCTTCGCCACAATGCGGCGTTGCTCACCGAGCGGCGGAACCAGAATCGAGGTGCTCAGCAGTTCCTCTTTCGGTAGGGTTGATTGGTTGACCCAATGTTTGCATTTGTCCTCGAACTCTCCCCTCTGCCAAAGAAGCCACAGATACCGTGCTAGATAGTTGCCTAAGATAATGTCGGTTCTGGGCCGTAGTCGGGTCAGGTGATTGCTGAAGGCAAACCGACCTTCCAAATCAAACAGCGCACATTTGCCCACTAACTTACTACTGTTCGTCGTGCAAACCAGCACGTCGCCACTTGTTAGGTTGTATTGTGGTTTCGCCAGCGACGGAGGAACGGTGCGAGGTCGAGTACTACTTCACCCTTCACGCCTATATTGTTCATGCGCAGATGAGAAACACCGGCCGCCACATCCTTCTTGCCCGACGCGAAGCCTGATTGGTAGTTCTGGATCACTGCTTCGAGATCGTTTGTCGTCCAACCTTCTGGCAGATCATTCACGCTCTGTTTCTCCGATTGCGTCATGACCGCAGTACGACAAGGTCATCGCAGATCTTATATGCCAGGAACTTCTTGATGACTCGGTGTCGCGCGATGGCTGAGAACAAGCCGTTGGCGAGATTCTTGTAGACGGTGTGCTTACGGCCTTCGCGCACAAAGACGCAGCCTTGAGATTCGAGATGTCGAATCAAGTCAGTGCGGTTCATTTCAAGCTTCGTGAAGTGTCAGTGGCTCGCGCGTGACTTTCGTGTCGCTCGACAGCCGTCGTTCCGCCTCTTCGCGATTGGCCTCGAGAATCATCTGCATCGCTTCGAGCAGGTTCTCGCGCACTTCTTCCATGGTCTCGCCTTGAGTGTTCGCGCCCGGAAGCTCGGCGATGTAGCCAATATATCCGCCCTCTTCTGCTTTCTCGTAGATTCTGGTCAAAACTATTTCAGTCAATCCTTCATCGCGTTTGCGGCGTTCCAGCCAACCGCGCAAAGAGGCTTTGAGCTTCGCGGCGTCCGCGTCTGAGAGCTGTCCTATCGTCTGAGCAACAAGAGACTCGTGAACGGTGTACACACCGCGTTTGACTGCCGATTCAACGTTCAACCCCACCTGACTCCAGTCGGCGAGCACGAACTCGCCAGCCAGCAGCGGGGAAGTCTTACTGGTCAGCGGTACGATGATAATGTCCTTTGAAATGTGAGGCGCGCTGACAACGACCGCCGGTCTAATCTTTGAACCTGACAAATCCGAAAACGGATAACGGACGAGTACGACATCACTTTTTGAGTAGCTGCTCATAGACGTCGTCCTCGGGATTGTTCCAGATGGCGTCGAGGGATCGCTCACTCGCCTTCAACCAGAACTCGTTGTCTGCGACGGACGGAACAGCCACCAATACTTCAGTGCCTTCGGGAACTTCAATCGGCTCCAGGAACTCAATCTTTCCCGCGTGGACGATGCCTCGAACTGTATCCATAACTCGCACCTCTTAGCTTTCGATCAGCTTACACTCGCTTCGAGTAGCGCTGCAATCTCTTTCAAATCATCGACAGCGGCTTCAAGCTCAGTGATCGCTTCTGCGGCGAGGTCTTGAGGCTCGGGCAGTTCGTCGGCGTCTTCAAGCGACTCGTCTTTAAGCCACGTGATGTCGAGCTTGTAGTCGCGTTCTTTGATCTCGCCGATATGAAACTTGCGGAAGCGGCCTTCGGCGCCCGTGTCGCGGCGTTTGCTCTTGCCGTTCGGGTCGTCGCCGTAGCGTTTCTCGAATTCCGCGAAGTGCTCCTCGGCGAGCGGGCGTTCTTTTTTGGTTATGCCCGGCACGTTGGACCGAGCGTCGAAGATCCACACGTGTTCCGTCGGATAGCCCTTCTGAAAAAAGATCACGTTGGCTTTCACGCCTTGGCTGTACGGCGAGAATGTGCCGCGAGGCAGACGAAGAACCGTGTGCAGATTGCAATCTTGCATCACGATCTCGAAGACTTCGCCGGCCTTGTTCTCGAACAGACAGTTGTCGGGCAGCACTACCGCGGCGCGGCCGCCGGGTTTCAAGATTGTCAGGATGTGCTGGACGAAGTTGAGCTGCTTATTCGAAGTCTCGATGGTGAAGTCTTCGCGGTCGGGCGCCTGGTTCGCTCCCTTGGTTCCGAACGGCGGATTGGTCAGGACTACATCGAAGCGGCGGCTGTCTGGAACTTCGTAGATCGAATCGCCCATCGTGATCTCGGGTTCAAGGCCGTGAAGGTACAGATTCATCAGGGATATTCGCCGAGGCCGCGCGACGAGTTCGTTGCCGAAGTATGTGCCGTGCTTGACGTGCGAGAGCGATTCAGTTGATTGCGCACATCGTGAAACCAGATAACTTCGCCGTTGGTCGAGTAAAGAAAGGGAACGTGAAAGCCATCGAAGTAAAGTGGATTGTCAGTCGCGCCACGCGAGTATCGTTCGGCCTGGGTGAGGACGTTTTGAGGGCCGAGGGTTAGCTTCTTGGCTTCAGCTATGCCCAGCAGGACAGAGTCGACGTTCAACGCGTAATCAGCGGGCCCGTTGTCGGTCTCGTACTCTTCAATAGCGCACTGAGGGTAATCGCTCAAGCTCCGCGACGCGTCGAAGGGAGTTACCGTCCACCCGGCGCTGGCTAGCTTCGTGTCGATTCTCGTTCTCCGAGTTTTTCTCTCGCTCTCCGAGTCCATAGATTAGTGACTGACGCTCCGAACCTTCGTAAGACTTGGACTGATTCTCTCTAGAGCTAGCTTACTTTTTCCTCAAAGTTGCGCTGACTTTCGTAGTGGCGGCTTTCTTAACTACGATCTCCTTTTGAAAGAACCTGTACCCCGCTTTTTCAAGATCAATGGTGTACTTGCCTGGCTTGACCCCGGCGATCGTAGTAGGAGTCAACCCTTTCCGTTGAGGCTCGCCCGCCGTGTCCTCATCGGTAGCGATCAGGAGCACCTGTGCTCCAGGCGGGACCGAGCTGACTTCGATAGTCCCGGTCGTCCGCTCATTTGGTTGCTCAGATGCCTTGGTCTGCGAGGAGTTGGACGGCGTAACGTTGGCGTTGACGCTCGGCTGATTGGTGTTCGCCGGCGGAGCAGTGGTGCACGCTGTCACCATCGCTAAGCTCACACCGAGAAACAACAGAATCAAAACGCGCGGAGTTTGTTTCATGCGCCTTAGCCTACAACACAAATCGGCAGGCCACAAAGCTCCGATGGGTTGTGATCGGCGCTTGCGGCGTTCATACTCCTCCTTCAATGACAAGCAACAAGCAATTACAGATGGTCATGCGGGATATGCTTTTCATTACCTGGGAGGTCGAGCCTGACGTTGTGCGTAAGCTGGTCGATGAACGGCTGGAGCTCGACACGAAGACCGACGCCGACGGCAAGGAGGTGGCGTTCGTGTCCGCAGTTTGTTTTCACGTGACTGAGTTGCGTTCTGGCGTTCTCCCGTTGCCCAGCTTGAGCTTTCAACAGGTGAACTATCGGACCTTCGTCAGGGCCGGCGAGGTTCCGGCGGTCTGCTTCCTTGAGATGAAAGTGAACTCGCGAATGGTCACAGCGATGACCAGCTTTCTGAGCGTTCCCGTTTATTATGAAGACATCGACATAGCGACCACGCCCGGCGCAGCCGGATTGCTGGGTTACACGGTAAGATCAGCCGGGCTTCGGGCCGAGGCGATAATTGACCACGACCATGTAGAGACGGCGTTGGATGGGAAGTTAGCGCCGGAGTTCATCACCCAGAGACTTGTTGGCTATGCGGGCGCTGGCGGCGGCATGTTTAGGATTGACGTCGAACAACCCGGGTTAGATTCCGTCTCAGCTCGGGTTCAGAACGTGCAGTCACCGAGTCTGGAACGGCTTGGTCTGTTGACTCCGGATCAATCGGCTCAGCCTTATTCGGTGCTTTACGTACGCGAAGGTCTGTTCGGCGCTGATACGCCGGTGCGCGAATGGTAGATGTTTGGACTCGTGTTGCTTGTTGAGCAGGGTCGCGCCAGTGGGTTAGTATGGTGGCACGCGTTTCAAGGAAAAAGTGACGATGATGTCTTACAAGTCCACGCCCATCGGTGTTCTTCTCGTGTTCGCATGTGTACTTGTGGTCGTCGGTGTCCAATCAAGAGGCGCCGGAGGCCGCGCGCAGAACAGACCCGAGCGCACGCAGAGCGCTGAGCCCGGGCAGGCCGGCGCTAGCGGTGACGTTGTGAGATTATCCGCTCCCGCGAAACCGGCTCCTGGAGCTGGTTTCAAGGGCGTCAACCTCGCCGCGTTTGACGCGGCGGCCAGTAGCAACGCGCAGCTTCAAACGAGTCTCGAGTGGAGTTTTGGGGGCAAGCTGCAGCGCGGCTGGAATCTCTACACACCCTTGATCGCTAATCTGATCGGCGCGGGCGCGGATGCCGCCGCGAGCGAGTTCGCTATGCGGCTCTCGCTCTGGCAGAGAGATAATGGTCTCGGGCCTACCGGCGAGTTGGACAGCGAGTCGTGGTTGCAAATGGTATCGAGGTTTCAGTCTCGGAGGATTGGCGACCTGCCTGATGCCACTCCGGACCAACTGGTCACAATTCCTCTCGCGGACTGCTACGACCCTACCCGCGCTATAGAGCTTAGAAGCGCCGAACGCGAGACGTTTGCCGCTTATAAGCGAATGGTCTCGGCTGCCGCTCATGATTCATCGCTCGGGCTTCAGGTGGGTGGCGACGGTCAGCTCGCTTCGAACGAGAAGTTTCTCAAGATCATCTCGGCGTTCCGCTCGCGCCAGTATCAGGAACAACTCAGACAGCAATCCCCCACTAGCGGGCGCGCGGGGCTTGCGATCAACAGCCCGCACTTCACTGGCCGGGCGCTCGATCTTTACGTTGGCGGCGAGCCGGTCAGCACGAAAGACGAGAACCGCGCGTTGCAGACTCAGAGCGCCGTTTATCGCTGGCTTGTGAAGAACGCCGCCCGCTTCGGGTTCCAACCCTATTTCTACGAGCCGTGGCACTGGGAGTACGTTGGTGCTCGAAGCGCCGCGGCGAAATGAACGAGCTGCCTCCTCGGCGGAGAATGCCAGGTCGGTTCCTTCTCGTACTCCTTGCTCCAACCGCTGTGGCGTGCCAACCTTCTGAGCGGTGAAGACTCCTCTTCAAAAAGTAAGCGGATTCATTAAGCAGCATGCGATGCTCGACGGAACAATGCGTGTTTTGGTCGCGGTGTCGGGCGGGCCGGATTCAGTTGCCTTGCTCGATATGCTCATGCGCCTAACCCCCATCCCCCATCTTCACGTCGCTCATCTCGATCACATGCTGCGAGGCCGCGAGTCCGCCGAAGACGCGGAGTTCGTGCGCGCGTTAGCGGACCGGCTCGGGCTTCAGATCACAATCAGCTCAGTCGATGTTGGCGCGGCTGCATCAGGTTCCGGTCGAGGCATCGAGGAGATCGCCCGAGAGATTCGATACGACTTCCTGCTGGCTGCCGCCAATGAGACAGGCTGCGATCGCATCGCGGTCGGACACACAATGACCGATCAAGCTGAGACATTTCTGATGCGGCTGATTCGAGGCGCCGGACTGCGCGGGCTTGCGGCGATGCGGGCCGTCTCAGAGGTTCCCGTTTTTCGCCAAGAGAAGGCAGAAGGCAGAAGGCAGAAGGCAGAACAGAAGGCAGAAGGCGGAAGGCAGAAGGCAGAGCAGAATGCAGAAGGCGGCAAGCAGAAGGCAGAAGGCAGAAGGCAGAAGGCAGACAACGAATCTCTGCCTTCTGCCTTCTGCCTTCTGCCTTCTGTTCTCCTCATCCGTCCGCTGCTGTGCATCACACGCGAAGAAGTCGAGTCATATTGCAGAGAGCGCGGCCTCGAGTTCCGAACCGACTCGACCAATCTCAGCCTGCACTACACGCGCAATCGACTGCGTTATGACGTACTGCCGGCTCTCAGGTCGATCAATCCGCGAGTCGTCGAATCGGTTGCAAGAGCGGCCGAGAACATTGCCGGCGATCAAGACGTGCTGGACGGTCTCGCGTTGTCGTTGCTCAGCAAGGCCCGGCTTGCATCAGACGCCTGGCGGCAGGTTGTTGCTGGAGGCGCGGCCGCTTACTCGGTCGGGGCGTTGCTGGAGCAGCCTGTCGGGATGCGCCGGCGGATGATTATCGAAGCAATCCGGCTGACGCGCGCGCGTGCTCCTCTTGAGGAGCGCTACGCCGGAGGCGAGATCTGTTCAGCGCACGTAGCTGCGGTCGAAAGGTTGTTAGCCGCGAATGCAAGCGGCAAACACATTGCTCTGCCTGGTTCGCTGGAAGTATGGCGCGAGTTCGACGCTCTCGTCCTTAAGCCCATCGCGATCAAAGAAGCGTTGTATAGACCGGCAATCAGCTCGGAGTGCCCGAATGTTGAGGCAGGCGGTTTCGCCCTTACACTCCGGCGAGGCCTGTCCCTTGAGCTGCTGGAGTCGGTAATCGAAGGGACACTACGAGAAAGGCAGTTGACCGGGAGAGACTGGATGACGGTTGCGCTCGACGATCGAGCGTTGCCCGAGCGCCTGCTCATCAGGCCACGACTCCGCGGCGAGCGCGCACACGTCATCGGCCAGCGGCGAACAATAAAGTTGAAAAACTTGATGATTGACCATAGAATCCCATCCAGCCGTCGCGCTTCCTGGCCTTTAGTGACGACCCCGGACGGCGCATACATCTGGTCGCCTGGTCTGCCCCCAGCCTTGGAATTCGCCGCGCATGACGAGACACACAGCCTTGCGCTAATGCGCGCTTCAGCCCTTTGATTCCGCTGGGGAATCTCGCCCGAGGAGCTACAATGGAAAAACAACTCCGCGTAGTACGCTCAAAAGAAGAAATACAAAGCCGCATAAGCCAGCTTGCAGATGAGATCCGCGCGACCGCTCCGGCCGGCGAGCTGACAATCGTTGGGATACTCGACGACGCTTTCGTTTTTCTGGCCGACCTGGTTCGCGCGCTCGACGTCCCGCTCAATTGCTGCTTCATGAAGGTGACTCGGCACAGGCACGGTGGTCAGAGCGAAGTCATGTTCACCAGTGAATTTGATCCGCGGGGACGGGATATACTTCTGGTCGGCGCGGTCGTTGCGACTGGCGTGACGCTCGACTACATCAGCGAGCACCTTGCGACGCGGGGCGTGAAATCCTTGCGCACCTGCGTACTCGTAGATAGACCTGGGGAGAGGCGGGTGGACGTCAAGCCAGACTTCGCGGCGTTTCAGATGGACGGCGGCTTCGTGTTTGGTTATGGACTAGGAATTCAGAACCAATATCGCCAGCTTCCGTATCTAGCAGTGATGGATGAATGAAGAATTGCCGATTGTCGATTGCCGATTGCGGATTATTGCGGATGACGAACCTGTCGGGTCAATCGGAAATCGCCAATCGACAATCGGCAATCAGAAGGCCGTCATTGCGCATCATAGTGGTGTAAGTTAGAATTTCTTTAGCCGTAACGGCGCTTGTTTTGATGGGAGGTTTCTAGTGAACTCTACGGTCAGGCAGATAGTCTTTTGGGTTCTTATCATTGGTGGCGCATTCCTTCTCTACCAGGTCTTCTCGGGCAGGAACACCCCGAAGGAAACGAAGCTGAGCTACTCCGCACTGATGGAGAAGGCCCAACAAAAGCCATCGGGGATTAAGAAGGCCGAACTCGAAGAAGGGCACGGAATCAAAGGCGAGTTGGCCTCAGGCGGCGAGCTTTTCATCACCGAACTCCCCAACGAATTCGCTCAGGCAGACGTCGCTAAGACACTGAGGGATAATGGCGTACCCGAGGTCTCGTTCAAGAGTGCTTCCTCCAGCCAGTGGCTCATCGGACTGATTAGCTACGCGCCGTTGCTTGTGTTCATCGGCCTGTGGATTTTCATGATGCGGCAGATGCAATCGGGAGGCAACAAGGCGCTGTCGTTCGGCAAGTCACGCGCGAAGCTCTTGAGCAATCAGCAGAAGCGCGTGACCTTCAAGGACGTGGCCGGAGTAGAAGAAGCAAAGGAAGAGCTTCAAGAGATTATAGAGTTCCTGAAAGAGCCGCAGAAGTTTCAAAAGCTAGGCGGGCGAATCCCCAAGGGCGTGTTGATGATGGGCCCGCCCGGCACAGGCAAGACGCTGCTTGCGCGCGCGATCGCCGGCGAAGCTAACGTCCCGTTCTTTTCAATATCCGGGTCTGACTTTGTCGAGATGTTTGTCGGCGTTGGAGCGAGCCGCGTGCGAGATCTGTTCGAGCAAGGCAAGAAGAACGCGCCGTGCATAATCTTTATTGATGAGATCGACGCGGTCGGCCGTCATCGAGGGGCTGGGCTCGGAGGGGGGCACGACGAACGCGAGCAGACCTTGAACCAGTTGCTGGTTGAGATGGACGGCTTCGAATCAAACGACGGAGTCATCCTGATAGCTTCGACGAACCGTCCGGACGTGCTTGACCCCGCGCTGCTTCGACCGGGACGTTTCGACCGCCGAGTCGTGGTGCAGCGGCCTGATGTGAAAGGGCGCGAAGGCATACTCGCGGTTCACACCCGCAAGATTCCGCTGGGCGACGACGTTGACATAAACGTCGTGGCTCGCAGCACACCGGGCTTCACCGGCGCCGATCTGGCGAACCTGGTCAACGAAGCTGCGTTGAGCGCGGCGCGCTACAACAAAAAGGCCGTGTCGATGAAGGACTTCGAATGGGCGAAGGACAAGGTGATGATGGGCGCCGAGCGGCGCTCGATCGTTATGTCGAACGAAGAGAAGCGCAACACCGCCTATCACGAAGGCGGTCACACGCTGGTGGGTATCAAGGTCCCGAACGCCGACCCGATTCATAAAGTCTCGATCATCCCGCGCGGCATGGCGCTGGGCGTCACAATGCAATTGCCCGAAGGCGACCGCTACTCGCACACACGAGACTACCTCGAGGGTCAGATCGCGATAATGATGGGCGGCCGGATTGCCGAAGAGGTGTTTCTGAATCACATGACCACCGGCGCGGCTAACGACATCGAGAAGGCGACCGAACTTGCGCGCAAGATGGTGTGCGAGTTTGGAATGTCGAGCCTTGGACCAATCACCTACGGAAAGAAGGAAGAGCAGATCTTCCTGGGCCGTGAAATCGCCCAGCATCAAGACTACAGCGAAGACACGGCTATCAAGATCGATCAAGAAGTGAATCGCTTGATAATTGATCAGTACAACCGCGCGCATCAGATCATTATCGAGAACAAGGACGCGCTGGTGCGGCTGGCGGAAGCACTTCTTGAACGCGAGTCGCTGGACTCGATTCAGATTCGGCGGCTGGTTGCGGGCCTGCCTCTTGATGACGACGAGCCCGCGCCGACGCGCGAGGATAAGCCGAAGGTAGAAGCCAAACCGTCAGTGCTGAACCCGATCATCCCTGTCCCGGGCGGCGCGCAAGCGTAGAGAATCAAGGATCCGTAAGCAACGAGCAGCAGAGCGAAGACCTCTGCTGCATGTTGCTTCACAGAAGTAAGACCGTTAGACCTTCCTGGGTTAGAGTCTAAAAAACATAAATCCGGAGGTTCAAATGGACGACGAAAACGATACAAATAGATTGAATGAAGACGATGCATCGCTAACTGGAGACGCGCTGGTCCATGCTCTGCGGCGCGATGTGCTGGGCCTGTTCAAAGCTCTCGATCAGAAGATTGAGGCTCTTGATGCAAAAGTTGAGGCTCTCGATCAAAGAGTTGAGGCTCTCGATCAGAAGGTTGAGGCCAGGCTGCGCGATACTACCCCGATGTGGGAAGTGGTGGTGTCTCGGCTCGATACGGTAATAGCCGAACAAGTGAATCACAGCCGGCGCCTTGATGCGATAGAGGTCAAGCTTGGACGACTCGATGTGATCGAAGGCGAGATTAGACAGTTACGCGGGCGAAACGAGCGGATGATCGGGGAGCTGAGCCGCGACGTTGTTGAAGTGCGAGCCGCTCAGCACGATCTCGAAGGCCGGCTTGAGAAACTCGAAAAGACACCGACTTGATTTCACTCTCCGACCTCCTACGGGAATGTCGTAAGCCAATTACTCCAACAAAACCCCGGGTGCGGCAAGCATCCGGGGCCTTCGCTTTGTTATCACCTCTACCAGCGAAGGGCGACTCGAACTCTCCAGCGACTTATGGTCTTTGGGCTACGACCACCCCATCGTGATTCCACTTCGATGATTCGAGCCAATCAAGCCCGTCTTGCACCATGCTGGTCTTCCTGGTCCCGGGGTCATACACATACATTCCGCGCTGGGTTAACGTGAAGACCGGAACGCCAAACCTGTCGGCCAACCGCAAGTCGTGCCCGGCAGGCTTTGGATCAACGCCGTTCGGGTGAGTGTGCACCACCGCTATGATGTTTGAAGTCCAACCGAACGTGAATTGTTTTTGCTCGTCACCCTTACCCTGTGATCTTGCCAATATCGAACCGTCCGTGGTCGGGTACACTAGAACTAACCCCTCGAACCCGTCAGAGCCATTGCGGGAGAGGCGCCAGGCTTCTTGAAACTCTTTTGCTACGGCGCCGTCTATCCTTGAGATTATGAAGGCAGACTTTTCCCCGTAGGAGCTGCTCTTCGTCTGTGCGAGCGCGGAGACGCCGTGACTGATGAACGTCAGCGCGAAGAAAGCAGATAGAAGAACAGAGACTGTTGAGTGCCGGTGACTGGTTTTCATAACGCGATCCCCTTTGCGAAGCTCTCGGCTTGGCCGTGGCTCCGTTGAGCTGGAGGGCACTGTCTGTCTGCCCTCGCCTACTAGGTCGGGAATCGCGTCTGAGAACTATCATCGGCAGGTCATCTCTTTCAGGAATGCCAATTGGCGGAGGTTAAGGACTATTTTTTGAGCTACTGGCCGGAAGTCTTGTTGCCATCTTGAGAAGTCGAAGCAAGTGATCCATCCTGGACTCTGCTGGTCTTTTTAGTGGAGGGGTCCTACACATACCTGGCGCCGGCTTGTTGTGTTTCTTGCCGGCCTGATGCGTGCGGGTTATTCAATCGCTGGGGCGTATGAGAAACGGCAACTGCTGAACCAGGCAGCGGCCGTTTCTGGCTCCTCGTGTTCCCGACGCGGTTCAACAACGACCCTGATACTGTTCTCATTTCCCTTCAGCCTTGCACTCTGGCGCGCTGTCCTTTGTGTTTGTGTCGGTGACAGTAAACTCGCGCGTCGAGGACTTATCGGTGTGGTACGGGCCGCCATCCGCGACTGCGATGTAGGCTTTGCCCTGCCCGCTGCAAGGGTCCGCCTCGATCAGCACCAGCCGTGATTCAGAAACCTCTTTGAGCGAAACGCTGCACCCTGAAAACCCTACTTGCGCGATGCCGCCCAGAACGAAGTCCGACCTGCACGACTTGAATTTGTACGCGCCGCTTGACAGGTCAATTAAGAGGTAATCGCCGGAATCGTCATCTTGCAAAACGAGTTCACTAATCGGTCCCGGAAACCTGTTCGCGTTCTTGACTTGCCCGCTCGCTGCTACGACAAGCAGCGAAGAAAACATCAGCGCTATTACGATCGTTCTCGATTTCATGATCTTTTCCTCCTGTCGAGTTGAATCTCAACCATCTCCTTCGTTGAACTCGAGGGCATTCCCTTTTCTGCCCTCGCCTACTAGGTCGGGAATCGCGTCTGAGAACTATCATCGGCAGGTCATCTCTTTCAGGAATGCTAGTTGCCGGATAAGGGGCGTGGAGTATAATCACGTCGCCTGGATTCAATCTCTCACTCACTGAGGGCTTCATGGCTTCCTCACCCGGAACGATAACTAGACTGCTGGTGGATTGGCGCGATGGTGATAAGACTGCGCTCGACAGACTGGTTCCTCTGGTGTATCGGGAGCTGCGCCGGTTAGCTGGTTATTACATGCGCCGCCAGCGCGCCGACCATACTCTACAAACCTCGGCGTTGATCAATGAGGCTTATATGAGGCTCATCGACTACAAGAACATGCGATGGGAGAATCGAGCTCACTTCTACGCGATAGCGGCGCAGGCGATGCGGCGCATCCTGGTAGATCACGCTCGAAACCGCGGCTATGCCAAGCGAGGAGGGGGCGCGCTCAAGGTGTCGTTTGATGAAGCGGTCATCGGCGTCGAAGAGCGCGCCGAGGAACTGATCGCGCTTGACGATGCGCTGAAAGATTTGGCTGCCATCGACCCGCGCAAAAGCCAGGTAGTTGAGTTGAGGTACTTCGGCGGGCTCAGCGTGGATGAGACGGCAGAGGTGGTTGGAGTATCGCCTGTCACAGTAATGCGCGAGTGGCGAAGCGCCAAAGGCTGGCTGCTGCGCGCGATCAGCAAGAGAGAGCAATGACTCCTGAACGATGGAAGCAGATAGATGAGCTGGCCCAGGCCGCGCTCGATCGCGAAGACGATGAACGCGCAGCCTTTCTCGACGAAGCCTGCGCGGGCGATGACGCGCTGCGGCATGAAGTTGAGTCCCAAATCGCTTATCAGCAGCAAGCGAGTAAGTTCCTCGAAGAGCCTGCATTCAAGCAAGCCGCCGAGTTGATGGCAGATTCTCAGCCTGAGACCGAATCAATGGAAGGACGGACCATCAGTCACTACAGCATCATGCGCAAACTAGGCGCGGGCGGGATGGGAGAGGTTTATCTCGCCCAGGACACTACCCTCAGCCGAAAGGTCGCCGTCAAGTTCCTTTCGCAGAATTCGGTTGCCGGTGAACAAGCCAGGAAACGCCTCGTCAGGGAAGCAAAGGCCGCGGCCGCGCTCGATCATCCTCATATCTGCGCCGTCCATGAAGTTGCCGAACAAGCCGGTTACAGCTTCATCGTGATGCAGTATGTCGAAGGCGAAACGCTGGCAAGCCGCATCCAGAGGCAACCCCTCGACGTACGCGAGGCGCTCGACGTTGCAGTGCAGATCGCGGATGCGTTAGCCGAGGCTCACTCTCACAGAATCATCCACCGCGACGTCAAGCCGCAGAACGTTATGCTGACGGCGAGTGGGCAAGTGAAGGTGCTCGACTTCGGGTTGGCAAGAGTGGTTCGCGAAGGCTCTCTGATTGACAGCATCGGGGAGACTGAGAGCCTTCTGACCGCGCCTGGGTCAGTGATCGGAACAGTACCCTACATGTCGCCCGAGCAGGTGCGCGGGGAAGCGCTCGATGGCCGCAGCGACATATTCAGTTTCGGGACGATGCTCTACGAGATGCTGAGCGGGAGGCAACCGTTCCAAGGTGAGAGCGTGGGAGCGACGATGTCGTCGATCTTGACGAAGGAGCCAGCGCCGCTTGCACGCTACGCCTCGGAGGTGCCCGATGAGTTGCAGCGGGTCATCCGCAAAGCGCTTAGCAAAGATAAGGAGGGAAGGTATCAGGGGATCAAGGACCTGCTGATCGATCTGCGAGAGCTCAAACAAGAGTTGGAGTTCGAATCGAAACTGGAACGCTCGACCGGGCAGGAGTTTCGTGGCAGCCCGATAGATTCGGTGGCGATCTTGCCCTTCGTCAATGCCAATTCGGATCCGGATACTGATTACCTCGCCGACGGCATCCCCGAGAGCATCATCAACAGCCTATCGCAGTTGCCTGGTCTGAAGGTGATGTCACGCAACTCGGTCTTCCGCTTCAAGGGGCAACAGACCGATGCGCAAGAGGTGGGGCGGAAGCTCGGAGTACGGGCGGCGCTCACCGGCACGGTCACGCAGCGGGGCGATGGTCTGGCGATTAGCATCGAGTTGGTGGATGTGCGAGACAACAGCCAGATATGGGGGCAACAATATAGGCGCACGCTCGCCGATGTGTTCGCGGTGCAGGAAGAGATCGCGACGGATATCTCTGAGAAGCTGCGCTTGAAGCTGAGTGGCGCCGAGAGGCAGCAGCTTGCGAAGCGCCCCACGGAGAATATCAAAGCTTTCCAGTATTACATGCTGGGGAAGTCGTATGCCCCACGTAGCACCCGCGAAGATATGCTCACGGCCATTCACTATTACGAGAAGGCGATTGAAGAAGATTGCAATTATGCGCTAGCCTACGCGGGCTTAGCGGAAGCCTATTCAGTTCTCGGAGTGCGCGGTTACATTTCGCCAAGTGAAGGTCGGCGCAAAACGGAAGAGACTGCGCGCAAAGCCCTTGCGCTCAGTGAAAATCTGGCAGAAGCTCACGGCGCACTTGGTATAGTCTACACCGCGTTCGCCCCGGCCAATTTCTCGCTGGGTGATCCCGAACTGCGGCGTGCGATTGAACTCAGTCCGAGCTTAGCGGCAGCCCACTTCTATTTGGGGTTTTCGCTTCTGCGACAGGGGCGCCTCGATGAAAGCTTAGAGGAACAACTGAAAGCTCGTGAGCTCGACCCGCTCACATCACTCAACGCACGACAGGTAGCCGCTCCCTACTATTTCAAGCGAGATTATGTGCGAGCAGTCGAGCTACTGCGGGAGGCCAATGAGCTAGGCCCGGCTTTTAGCACCACCTGGGAAATAGGAGTGTACGTTCAAAACCGGTTATTCCACGAAGCGCTCGCTGAATTGGAGAAGGCGAAACGGGAGAGGAAAAGTGACCCGATTCTGATTTACAGTACGGGAATCGTCTTCGCGGCGCAGGGGAAACGGGCGGAAGCTCTCCAGATCATCAAAGAGCTGGAAGCGATGTCAGGCGCGAGCTTGAGCCAGGCGCACTGGATTGCCAAAATCTATGCGACTTTGAACGAGAAAGAGCTGGCCTTGACGTGGCTGGAACGTGGCTTAGAAGCGGGAGCGATCGGAGCCTTTTATAAAGACGAGCCGGTGTGGGACACCATCCGCAGCGATCCGCGATTTCCAGACCTGCTTCGGCGGATGGGTGTTCCGCTTTGCCAATCTTGATTGAAGCGAAGAAAGAGTATGCGGCTCTGAAATGAGAGATG
>CAZJQQ010000020.1:0-129934 GCA_964548075.1 uncultured Clostridia bacterium
GTGTCAACGATGTCTTGGCACTCTTCGGTGTCAACAATGTCTTGGCACTCAAGAACTACTGACTACTGACTACGGACTACTGACTACTGACTACGGACTCTTTCTGATGGAGGATAAGATGAGAAAAGCGATGATGATTGTTACCGTGCTGGTGCTGCTGCCAGTTTCCATTCCGGCACTCGCGCAGAGTTCTGCTGCCGCTCACGATCAGCACACGGAGCACATGGCCTTCAACGCGGTTGAGCAGGATTGGGCAAAACAGCGCGCGGATAAATCGCCGCGCCATCAGGAATGGGTGAAGGTCAAGAACGGCACACGCGATGTGAATTCTCTCGTCGTGTTTCCCGAGGTCAAGAACAAAGCGACTGCCGTTATCGTCATCCACGAGATCTTTGGGATGAGCGATTGGGTGCGCAGCTTGACCGACCAACTCGCCGAGGCTGGGTACATCGCAATCGCGCCCGATCTGCTTTCGGGGATGGGACCGAAGGGCGGCGGGTCAAGCGAGTTTGATCGCAGCGGGATTGGCCAGGCGATCCGTGACCTGCCCGCCGATCAAATCACTGGCGACTTGAATGCTGTTGCCGACTACGTAGCCAAGCTGCCCGCATGCAACGGCAAGGTCGCGGTTGGCGGATTCTGCTACGGTGGCTCCCAGACTTTTCGGTTCGCGACTAACCGGCCAAGCCTCAAGGCGGCGTTTGTCTTCTACGGCGGCGGGCCAGAGAGCGCAGAGGCGATCGCCAAGATCAAGTGTCCGGTATATGGGTTCTACGGCGGCAGCGATAATCGCATCAATGCGACGATCCCGAAAAGCGAGGAGCTGATGAAAGCCGCCGGCAAGACCTACGAGCCGATGATCTATGCAGGCGCGGGGCACGGCTTCATGCGTGCCGGCGAAGACCCGACTGCCAGCGAGGCGACCCCAGAGGCAAAATCAATGAAAGAGGCTAACAAGAAGGCTCGCGACGAGGCGTGGGTTCGCTGGAAGGAACTCCTCAAGAAGCTCTGATCATCTGAGTCTTGCTAGTTACGGTGAGAAAGATTCACCTGTACGGGCGTGCCTCAGTGGGCGCCCCTCTTTGATGGCTTGGCCGCGTTCGTGTGGACGCATTACCACCCTCACTTCATCGGGTTCATGGTCATCGGCGCTATCGTAGCCATGGCGCCGAGTGGACCCGGCAAGCCCACACGCAACCAGACTGAGTAGCTCGACCCCGCTCCGAGTAGCGAGGAGTGCCGCTCGCGGCTACTGGGCTCGAAGCTTCTTCAACATCTCGACCGCGCCGGTGTTTCCAGGGTCGAGTTTCAACGACTTCTCATAGTTTTCAATCGCCGGCGCTTTGTCCCCATTGCGCATATAGGCTTCGCCAAGGCTGTCGTAGACATTAGAAGACTCAGGGTACGCCTCGACGTTCAACTGAAGAACTCTGATTGCTTCTTTGCGTTTCCCCTGACCCATTAAGTTATAACCGAGGATGTTAAGCAGTCTTTCCTGAAAATCGTATGCCTGCGGTTGGTTCTTCTTCAACTCATAATACTGTTTGACCGCGGCTTCGAGCCCCTCAGTCGAGATCGTCTTGAAGAGCACCTTGTCAATCGGTGTTTTGATTACGACCGGCTCGGGCTTCAGGCCCAGCGCGATATCTAACGCTGCGTTGTTGATGACGCGAAGCGAAGCGCGGTCGTAGTTGCTCATCATCACAACTGCGATCTTCTTCTCGGGAATAAGAACCAGCAAGCTCACAAAGCCTGTGTCGCCGCCGCTGTGGTTTACGACCGCGTTCCCTCTGTACTTGGTGAGGAACCAGCTTATGCCTACATCCGGGAACTGCTCGCCTGCGGGCTTCCACATCAGGTCATAGGTCGGCGACTTCAGGATGCGTTTGCCGTCAAGCTCGCCTCGATTCATGTTGGCGATCGCCCAGCGGCTCATGTCCAGCACGTTCGAGTAGAGCGTCGAGCTGGGCGAGTGCATTCGGTTGTAAGGGAACACCTTGCTCACTTCGACTTCATATGACGCACTCTGTACGTGAGGACTTGTCAACAACTGCGGGTCAGCCTGCTTGACCAGCAAGGTGCTGCTCTTCATTCCGAGCGGCTCCAGGATGTTGCGCCTCACGTAATCTTCGAAGGTCATCCCAGATACTTTTGCGATCACATCGCCGAGGACTTCAAAGGCCATGTTGCTGTATTGCATCCTGGCGCCGGGCTCAGCGATGAGCGAGCGGTCGCCTAAACTCCTGACGAAGCGTTCGAGCGCGCCGTCATCGTATTGAGGCTTGTCCCACTCGTAGTCCTGAACATCGGGCATTCCCGATATGTGACTGAGCATCTGCCGCACAGTAATCCGTTTGTAGCGCTCGTCTGCAAGTCGAAAGTACGGCAGGTACCCGACGACTGGCGCGTCGAGGTCGATCTTGCCCAGCTCCCAGAGCTGCATTATCGATGTCGCAACGAACGGCTTCGTGATCGAAGCCATGTGAAACAACGACGCCGGCGAGATCCGTTCGTTGGCCTTGAGATTCTTGACGCCGAATCCGGCGGCATAGACGATCTTCTGATTCTCGACGACCGCGATCGCAAAGCCCGGCATGCTGGTTTGCTGCATGACTTGTTTGATAATGGGTTCGAGCTGCTCTTTGAAGCGATCCGGGTTCTCTTGAGCGTACGCGCCGGCGCTTAGAGAGAGCAGCAAAAGAATGGCGATAAGGCTTCTCGTTTTCATTGACGTTCATTCATTCAGTCAGCGACCGGTGAATAAGGTCTTTTCGTCCACGAAGCAGACCCCGTTGTCCCAGGGATCTTTGACGTAGAACGATCGCTCACCCCAGGGGCGAGTCACGATGTCGCCGGCGCTTTCGTCGTGGACCTCTTCCTTCGAAATAGAAGGTGACCGCCGCATTCAGGTCGGAAACCTCCAGCACCACACGGAAGAGCTTTGGCGCATCAGCCATCGATAGATGTTCAGTCGCCGAAATTCAGGCGGTCCATTTTCAAGTACAGGCCCTTGCGCGAGAGGCCCAGATCCTTTGCGGCGCGGGCGATGTTGCCCGACGAGCGGCGAAGCGCATCTTGAATCATTCGACGTTCCAGCTCTTCCACAGCTTCGCCCAGGGTTGTCGAGTCACTGCTAACTTCCACCGGCGCGGTCTGTTTCCGTGGGATCGAGGGAACAGATTCAAGGTCTCGGCTGGCTCGCACGATCTCAGAAGAAAGCACTTCCGGAGTGACGATCGAGCCGGATTCACTGTAGGTCACGATGCGGCGCATCTCGTTGCACAACTGTCTGACGTTGCCTGGCCAGTCGTACACCACCATCAGATCGACTGTTTCCTCCGAGAGTCTGATATCGCTCTTCGCGGACTCTTTCTGATACTGATTCAGATAGTGATTGATCAGCGCCGGAATCTCTTCTCGCCGCTGCCTCAGTGGAGGGACTTGGATCCTGATGACGTTGATGCGGTGAAAGAGATCTTCGCGGAATCTTCCTTCGGCGACCGCGCGCTCGAGGTCCGAGTTGGTAGCTGCGATGACTCGCACGTCGACACGTTGAGGCTGGCTCTCGCCGATGGGATGAATCTCGCCTTCCTGTAAGAACCGCAAGAGTTTTGGCTGAAGCGTAAGCGGCAGATCGCCGATCTCGTCCAGAAAGAGCGTGCCGTGCTCGGCGGCGCGAATGATGCCCTCGCTATTTGCAACTGCTCCCGTGAACGCGCCCCTCCGGAATCCGAACAACTGGCTCTCGATCATGTCGTGAGGCGCGGCGGAGGAGTTGAACGGGAGAAAGAGTTTCATGCGTCGTGAACTGCCTGCATGAACCGCGCGCGCGATCAGCTCTTTGCCGGTGCCCGACTCTCCAGTGATCAGCACGGTGACGTCGGATGATCGAATCTTGTAGATCTGTTCCAGAACGCGGGTCATCGCGCGGCTTGCACAGATGAAACCCGGAAGCTCGACCTGCGCCAGCAACCGCGCCGGATCGAAGACCTGTGTGCGCCGGTTCTTGCTCCTGAGCACCTGTGTCTCGAGCCCCTGTTCAACGATGTAGAGCAAGGGCTTCATGTTGACCGTGCCGTTCAGATACCGCTGCGCGCTAGGAGCGACGATGTGGAGCAAGAAGGCAGAGTCCTGATTATCGCTTAGCCGGTAAACAAAATCGCTCTGGTATAGTTCCGGCGCAAGCGTGCGAAGCGAGTTGATCTCCTGGGCTTGTTCCGCTTCGTTCAGTCCGATTGAAGCCGCAACTCTCAACCTCAGTGCCCCTTTTGCCACTGATTCGTCGGTGAGAATCTCAGCCACCATCGCTCCGCGACTTGAGGATTGGTCCCTCACTATCGAGACAAGCTCGTGTAGAAGCAGGTCGCGCGATGCGGCGGCCTGAACAAGCCGCTGCGCGATGAAACCGTCCACGGCAGAGGCCAGGCCGAAGGCGACTGCGTAATGGCTGCCCGCGCCTACAGCTTCAAGGTTGCGAGTCTCAGCTTTCTCGGAAGGGTCGAGCGCGACCGGCTTGGCTCGGAGTGATTCGAGGTAAGTCCTCGCGTTGCGAGCGTCGATAGCGGCGCGAAGACGTTCGAAGGCTTCAAGCGCCGACTCAACTTCGGTTATCGCGAACTCGATGTTGCCTTGCCGCTCAAGCAACTCGGCTAGCAGTATCTGATTCACGGCGCAGGGATAAGGGTTCCGCCTGAGGGTGTAGATGGAGGTGCTCTGCGCGAGTGATTGGATTGCCGCTGCCAGGTGGCCGTCGGCTGCTTCAATCTTGGCGACCATCCGCATCATCAATCCCCACACCAGCAGGTTCGGCGCTTCGCGAAGAAACGAGCGCACGTTTTCGACAAGCTCGCTGGCCTCTTGCAGCCGCCCGTTTTGAAGCAGCGCTTCCGCGAGCCAAAGCCGCGCCTCGGGCAGGTCGTGCTGTTCGCCTCGGCGCGTGGCAATATCAACAGCTCGCTCAAGCGGTTCGATGGCCAGCTCGAGTTTTCCCTTCATCAAGTAGCTACGGCCGATAGTCATCTGAGTGCTGGCTTCGGCCCACTCGCCGTTCTTGATCGATGAAAGAATCTCGAGCGATTTCTCGAGCGCGCTATCCGACTCGTCGAGCCTTCCCATCAGAAGGTAGAGCTGCGCAAGCGTGTCGTACGCGCCTCCCTGGGCGGCAACGCTGTTCACCCTGCCAAGCGTCTCCAGCGCGCGTTTGGCAAGCTCTTCGGCGCGGCTCCACTCACCAAACCGTATGAGCTGCATCGCAAAGTTGTTCTGATTGATTGCGACGAATTTCGGGTTATCCGCGCGCTCAAAGTCCGCGATACACTTTTCCCAGGAAGCTATTTCCTTGTTTATTTCGCCCAGGTTGGAATAGACCACCGCCAGATACCAGTGAGCGCGTCCAACCAGATCGGGTTCATCCCGGGTCCCGATTATGGTCAACGCCTGCGTCACCGAATGGAGCGCGCTTCGAAAATCACCTTCGCGCACGTTGATGTAGCCGATGTTTATGTATGACTCAGCGAGCTTGCTCCAGTTGCCGACCTGCCGATAGTGTTCGAGCGCCGAGGTGTAGTGGTCACGCGCAATGCGAAGCTCTGAGAACACGCTGTAAGCGCGTCCCATCCCGAAGTAACACTCGCCGATCTGCACGTGATCATCGATCGCGCGAGCCAGATGCAGCGCCTGATTGAACAGCGCGATCGAACGAGGAATGTCGTTGTTGAAACAGTAGCCCCATCCTAGCCGGGTGAGCACTGACATCTGAGACGCTTCGGATAAGCGGGCAAATCCGGCCGGCTTTTCATACTTGGATACGGCTTCAAGCTGTTCGGGGTTCAGACCTCGCTTCTCGAGCGCGACGCTCAGCAGGCAGCGAATCTGGGCTTCTTCGTCGCCGGACCGCACGCCCAGGCGCAGGGCGGACCTGAACTGGCTCGCCGCTTCCTCGAAACGGCTCTGATCCAGCGCGGTTTGTCCGGCAGCTACCACCTCATCGATGCGATGGCTGCCAGGTGCTTTTCTCATTGCCATCGACAGATCCTTGAAACGGACCTCTGCTCTCGCTTCCTGCTTTTGTTCCACGGTGACGGGGCTGAGAATTAGGTGAATACTAGTTAAGAGATAAAATGATGCCGCTCAAGTCAGTGCGATTTTATGGCGTGCCATTCTCAAAGTCAAGCACGCTCTCGTTATGTATGTCATCTCTCCCTGAGGGCCCGGGTTCTCGCGAGGCGCTGGCCCCGCCGCTTAACGAAAGGCTCAATCGAGGATATGATCACTGTCCGAGAAGCGAAAGGCGAGTGAATCCGTTACGACGCTGAGACTATGAGCATGCTAACACCCAAACGAATCTACGAAGAGGAATTACTTGATGCCGGCGAGGGCACGGACGAAGACGTGGCCAGGAGCCTGTCCGATTTGCGACGCATCAACCGATTCCTTGGGGGAAGGAAGGTTTTGCTGCGCGCGCTTTCCTTATGTCTTCAGGGCACGGGCTTGGAGCAGGTGTCGCTGTTGGACGTTGGGACCGGATCGGCCGATATGCCGATGGCCGTTGCGGAGAGTTGCAGGCTACGCGGGCTGGACACGTTCATTGCAGCGGTCGACATCAGCGAGCGCAATCTCAGGATATCGCGCGCGCAATTGAGCGTCAGCTCTGAGATTCACCTTGTGCGAGCCGACTCGATGAGGCTTCCGTTCACGGCGCGCAGCTTTGACTTCGTGACCGCATCGCTTTTCCTTCATCACTTTCGTGACGATGACGTGGTGCGCCTGCTCGCGGACTTTGGCCGAATTGCCAGGCGGGCGGTCATTGTCAACGACCTCGTCAGGAACCTGGTGCCGTACTACTTCACGCGGATCGCGGGGCCGATTCTCGCGGCGAGTTTTCTGACCCGGAACGACGGGCCTGTGTCGATACTCCGAGGCTTCACTCCCGACGAGATGAATGACCTGGCGCGGCGCGCCGGACTAAAAGTCCGTGAGACAAAACAAGTGTTCCCGTACCGGTTGTCAATGGTCGCGGATGTCAGTGGTCAGTAGTCCGTAGTCAGTGGTCCGTAGCTGCGGACTACTGACCACGGGCTACGGACAATTCTTCTTATGTCTGGTTACGACGCAATCATAATCGGGGGCGGGCCGGCAGGGTCCTCGGCTGCGATATCTCTTTCCCAACGCGGCGCGCGAGTGTTGCTCCTGGAGGAGAAACGCATGCCAAGGGACAAGCTGTGCGGCGAGTTCATCACGCCTGAGTGCTTTCCCACGCTCCAGCGCCTGGGCGTTATGGAACGCATGGTCGCGGCCGGCGCGCAGAAGATCTTCCGGGTGAGCCTGGTGGTCGCGAGCGGGAAATCAGTTGAGACTCACGTCTCCAGAGTGTCGGACGATGCCACGTGGGCGATGAGCTTAAGCCGCGCCCGCTTCGATCATATCCTGTTTGACCGCGCCAGAGAGGCCGGAGCCACGTGCCTGGAAGGCGTCGCCGTGAACGGATGTGAGTTCGATGACCGCGGGCTCGGCAGAGTTGAGGCATTGTCACTCAAGGAGGGCGCAAGAGTCAGCTTCGAGGCGCCCGTGATCATCGACGCTTCAGGCAGAAACTCGCGCTTGATGGTTGATAAGCGCGAACGCATCGCCGGCCGCCGTGGCTCGCGGCTCTACGCGCTTAAGGCCCACTTTAGAGGCATCGAAGGAATCGACGACCAGGTCGAACTTTATTTCTTCCCGCAAGGCTACGGGGGTCTTTCTCGTGTGGAAGGTGGTCTGGTTAACCTCTGCTTCATAGTCAGCGAACACGCTTTGAAAAACGCAGGAGGCGATGCTACAACGGCCGTCGAGCGCACCTTGATGAACAACCGTCTGGCACGCGAGCGGCTGCGAGGGGCCGAACCCGCGGGGAAATGGCTCAGCGCCGGGCCACTCGCCTTTGGACGACGGCGCCTCGCGCGCGATGGCGTAATCGCGATCGGCGATGCTTCGGGGATGATCGACCCGTTTACAGGCACTGGAATACAGATGGCGCTGAGAACCGGCGAGATGGCTGCCGAAGCCGTAGTCACAGCAATGGGTGCAGTACGCTCGGCCGCAGTTCTCGAAGATCGCGGTGCCGGCCGGCAACGCCAATCAACTGTGCTGGACTCGGTGCTGGCGAGCTACACGCGTCAGTACGAAAGTGAGTTTTACAATCGGATGAGAGTCGCCGGTTTGCTTCGGGCTGCCGCTTTTTCGCCGGCGGCGGCGAGTGTGGCGGCGACCGTCTTAACGCGCATGCCCAGGCTAACCAACCTGGTGCTGCGAGCCACCCGAAGCGGCAACGGTTCCCGTAGCGCGCTTGAATGACTGCGGCCCAAACAGGAGCAAGTTTTGGAACTTTTCCCAGGCGGGGGCGTGCTGAAGGCTGAAAGCAAACGTCACATCGAAATCTTTCGGAGGTAATAAGATGCTCAGACGAATTTCTTTGATCACACTGCTCATAGCCGCGCTTGGAGCCGGCGTGGCTATTGCTAACAGCGCAGTTCAGAAGGACAAGGCAAAAAGTAAGGAGCGGACTGAAAGCAAGGAGCAGAAGGACAAGACCTTGTTTGGATCTCCTGCCGGCGCGCTGGCGCTCGAACTCGGGGCTGGCGATGGCGGCTACCTCGGCGTTTATCTTGAGGAGGTCACGCCCGACCGAACCAAGGAGCTTGGCCTGAAGGAAGAGCGGGGCGCGATCGTGATGAAAGTAGTAGCTGAAAGTCCCGCGGAGAAGTCTGGCCTGAAAGAGAACGATGTCATCGTGTCCTTCAATGGGCGGCGCGTCGACAGCGTTCGCGAGCTGCAGCGATTGTTGAATGAGACCCCAGCCGACCGCTCGGTCCAGCTCGAAGTCATTCGCGCGGGCTCCCGCCAAACGCTGGCAACAACTTTGGCCAAGCGGTCCCTGCAGAGTTTTCGGATGCTCGGGCCGGGGTTCGATGAGAAGTTCATGAAGCAAAACGAAGAATCAATGAAACGCGCGGAAGAATCGCTCAAGCGTTCAGAGGAAACGCTTAAGGAGTACCAGGGAAAGCTTGCACCGCAGCCGCGGGACTTTGGTGACTTCGCTTTTGTGAACCCCGGTGAGTTTGCATTCTTCGGCGGCACGCGTCTGGGCATTAGCGCCGAGTCGCTCACCGATCAGCTAGCCGAATTCTTTGGAGTGAAAGACAGCAAGGGCGTCTTGGTTGCCTCAGTTGAAGAAAACAGTGCAGCGGCGAAGGCGGGGATCAAAGCCGGAGACGTGATTGTCGGCATCGATAACGAGAAGGTAGACAGTGTGAGAGCCCTGGTCAAGTCGCTCTCGGCCAAGACCGAGGGGACGGTCGCCGTCAAGTTAGTCCGCAATCGCGCTGAACAGACTGTCACCGTGACGCTCGAAAAACGCGAGCCGGCAACTCCGCGCCGCCGGGCCGTTGCATCCACGAGACCATTGAGCATTGCGTAGCCCTCGTGTCACAACTCATCTCCTCAAAAGGAGGCGCGACAGTCGCGCCTCCTTTTCTCATGTCCAGCAACCGGAGCTCGCGGCGGCGTTTCCATTTCTTGCTTCAAGTCTCTGGCGACGATAACATACAGCTTCACGATCAACTCTTATGTCGCCGAAGAAGAAAATCCAAATTGCTATTAGCGCGATTATTGGACTGATCGCGTTCGGCACTACCGGGTTCAAGTTGATACTCCCGCTGTCGTGGTTCGACTCGTTCTACTTCACGCTGATCACGCTAACAGGCGTTGGTTACAGCGAGCCTCCGAACACGACCGGGGGCTCCCGACTGTTTACGGCGGGGCTGATAATCCTTGGTGTGGGCACCCTCACCTATGCTCTGTCATCAGCTGCTCAGGCCGTGATAGAGTCCGAACTCCTATTCACCTTTGGGAAGCGAAGAATGTACAAGGACATAAAAAAGCTCAGCGATCACTACATCGTATGCGGGGCTGGGCGCGTGGGCGCCGGCGTCATCCGCGATATTGCCCGCAGCGGGCACGAACTGGTTGTCATCGAGGGCGACGAAGCAATCGCCGATCGGCTGCTTGCACAGGGGCAACTGGTGTTGATGGGCGATGCCACTAGCGAAGACGTGCTCAAGGCCGCAGGAATCGAGCGCGCGCGTGGCATCGTCTGCGCGGTTTCATCGGACCCTGATAACCTCTACATCACGCTGACCGCGCGCGACCTGAACAAAGACCTGAGAATTATCTCTCGCGCCAACGACGAAGCCGCGGTTGGAAGGCTTCTGAAGGCTGGCGCAAACAAAGTGGTATCGCCCGCCCTAAGCGGATCGACGCGTATGGCGCAGATGCTGCTTCGTCCGGCGGTGGCTGACTTCATCGAGTTGGCGACGATGACTGAACGGCTCGAGCTTGAGATAGAGCAAGTAGAAATCGGACAAGACTCGCCGTTCATTGGCCACCCGCTCAAAGACACCGGCATCCGTTCGGAACACGGAGTCATCGTCATTGCCATCAGGCGCGCGGATGGCGCTATGATCTTCAACCCCTTCGCCGACACAATAATCGAGGAAAGAGACGCGCTGGTCGCTCTGGGAAGCCACAGCAGTCTCGAGACGCTCGAACAGATGGCCAACCCTGGCAGCACTTCGGGTGTGATAAAGCACCATCGCCACTAACGTGACACGCGGCGTCAGCATTGTGATCCCGACCTGGAACGGGCTTGACCTGCTCAAGCGGTTCCTGCCCACCGTCATCGAAGCAGCAATCCTATATAGCAAACAGTTCAATGCTCCCACTGAGATCGTCATCGTCGATGATGGCAGTATCGATGCGAGCGTCGAGTGGCTGGTCGGCCAGGGATTTGTTGAAGCGCTCGAGGGGGCGACGGGGAGAGGGGGAGAGGGGGAGACAGGGCGAGGAAGCGAGGGGGAGAGGGGGCGAGCGCGAGAGCAGGGGAGCAGAGGAGCAGGGGAGCAGAGGAGCAACGGAGCTGGGATAAACAAAGCCGACCGGGTCGGGAACTCTGATAGCGACTCTTCAAGCCGAAACTCTGCGCTGATTCTGAGGCTAGTCAGAAACGAAATCAATCGTGGATTTGGAGAAGCGTGCAATCGCGGCTTCGAGGCCGCCAGCTACCCGCTGGTGTTCTTGCTCAATAATGATGTTGAGGTCGACGTGAATTCGATCGTGCCGCTGGTCGAGAACTTCGCTGACCCGTCGGTGTTTTCTGCGCACTGCCGGGTGTTCGATCTGCGCTCCGGACAAGAATGTGGGACCGGCAAGCTTGGAAGCTTTGCGCGCGGGTTCATACGCGTGCACAGAAGCTACGTTCCCCGTAGCGTGAACGTTGAAGGACAGGGAGGGCAAGGAAGCCACGCACCGCTTTACTCGATGTTCGCCGGCGGCGGCTCGGCCATGTTCGACCGGGAGAAGTTTATCGAGATCGGTGGCTTCGAGCCCTTGCTTTCACCATTCTACTGGGAGGATGTCGAGCTTAGCTATCGAGCGTGGAAACGGGGCTACACAGTCTTGTACGAGCCGCGCTCAGTGACTCGCCACCGCGTCTCGTCTACCATAAGCAAACTTGATCAGCGCGCGGTTCGCAAAGTCGAGCAGCGAAACCGGCTGATCTATCATTGGATTCACCTTCATGAGCGTTCGATGATGGCGTCTCACGTGCTTTGGGTATTGCTGCTGGCGGTGACGGCCCCGTTGAGGCTCAAGCCGGCGTTCATTTCATCATGCATTGCTGCGCTCAAGCGATTGCCAGAGATTCGCAAGCGGAGACTTGAAGAAAAACGAGCCTCGCGACGAAGCGACCGGGATGTGTTTGACATCTTCGCGTCGATTGAACAGCGCGTGGATGTTTTTGCTTATGACGACTACTCCGAGTTGGAGGAGGCAGGCCGGGCGGTAGCATAGACTTTGGTCTGTGTCCGGTGATTCGTCCTATGCGGGAACTACCGGACACAGACCCTGAGGTAGCATAGACTTCAGTCTGTGTTCTGTGATTCGTCTTATCTGGGATCTACCGGACACAGACTAAAGTCTATGCTACCTTCAATCACACGGCGCGCGCTGCCACAGTCAGAGTTGCACCTCGGCCAAACAGACTCATCACGCTATCGAGCGGTTTGACGAAGGCGAGCGAAAGATAGAACACCACATGGCTGATCGCGCTTGAATCCTTCGTCCCCAACTTTGCTTTGAGGCTCTGCCTAAGCGCGTGTGAGTTATGCGTTTTCGAGAAGTAAGTTGTGCGGCAAACCTCAAAGCCCGTCTCTGACAACAGCCGCCCGAGAACCGGCAACGCGAAGTGATATCTGTGGCGCGGCGTATCCAGCGCATACCAATCGCCACCGAACACGCGAGCTTGATAGCTTGCCGCGTTTGGCAGTTGAACGATCAACGTCCCACCTTTCTTCATGATGCGCCTCGCTTCGAGCAGGTTCATTCGCGGTTCGTTTGTGTGCTCGAGCGCTGACCAGAAAGTCACAACGTCGAACTGTGAATCCTCCCACGATGACGCAGTGAGCGTACCAGTGAACACGTGACCGCTTCCGATCGCGGCTTCGGCGGCATTCGAAGCGGCAGCGCTGGTTTCAACTCCGAAGCGATCCCACTTCTTTGGGTCGAGCGCGCGCAAAAAGAAACCCGAGCCACACCCCACATCCAGAATGCTCCCACCCGAAAGGCCGCACCGCGATAGGAATTGAGTCTTCTCAACTTGCGACGACGAGATCCATTCCTGCGACGGCTCGGGGCCGCCCCAGTAATCATCAGGGTAGAATCTGGCAAGCGCGGCTTCGTGCAAACAGGGAAACGTACGCAGGACACCGCACCCGTCGCACTGTACGATAGGGAATGAATCGCCTGAGTTGCCGAGCCGGTCTTTGGTGGTATACAGTTCGCGCCCTGAGGTCGAGCCGCATAACCCACAGCCGCTTGTCACTGAGTCGGGTTGAGGTTTCATCTGGAAGAGAGATTCTATCCGGCACATCGGTGTGGGACAAACATCGAAGTGCCTTGTGGAGGTTTGATGATGCCAAATGGTCTGAGAGCAGCTATCGCAATCCCTCTCATCGTCATGGCAATCGCAATGGGTGCGAACGCGAGACAGAAAACGAGCGTGCCGGAGCCTGCGGTGAAAGAGATTCGCGCCGTGCTGGATCGCCAGGTTCAGGCGTGGAACCGGCGCGATCTTGAAGGCTTCATGCAGGGCTATTGGCGTTCGCCCGATCTGACCTTTTATTCAGGCGGCACCACGGTCTCGGGGTGGGACGAGACCCTCCTTCGTTACCGCAATCGCTATCAGAGCGCGGGCACCGAGATGGGCAAGCTGGAATTCCTGGACTTGAAGATTGAGTTGCTCGGGCCTCGCGCCGCCTTCGTTCGCGGGCGATTTCATCTGAAGATGTCGAGCACGGAGCCGAGCGGGATATTCACGCTGACGTTTCGAGAGTTCGCCGACGGCTGGAGAATTATCCACGACCATACGTCGACTGCATCGTAGCTCAATACTCATAATCAACCGAGCCGACCGCCTCGCAGATTTCGCGGAGCTTCAATACGACCTCAACGTGATCGTCGTGGCGAGTGTAGATTTCGAGCGCTTCGAGGTCTTCGTAAGTTGCGATTTCCACCACGTCCCACGCGCGCGCCGAATGCATAATGTCCTCGCCGATTTCAAACGAGCGGATCACGTCGATCTTGTCGGGCAAGGCGCGCAGTTGATCGACGACCGCTCGCCGCGCGGCAGCGCCGGCTTCCGGTTTGAATTTGAAGAACACGACGTGTTTGATCATGGCTTTGCTCCGGTTATGGCCAAGAATTGTAGACGCGCAGTGATACCAGAGTCAGGCCTCTTGTCGCAACCATGGGCAACAGTTGGTCGCTTTGCGGATTGGCGGGGATGGCTCGATTATTGTACAGAGCCTGGGATTGTTGCTTCCCCCCGAGTAATGGTTGCAGCAAGCGAAGCATTATGGTATCTGGTTGGTGCCTTTGGCCGTTCAGGAGGAATCGGTGGATTGGTCCTTCATTGAGAACCACTATGGCAACATCGCTAGCGTCTTGGGATTGATTGTCTCGGTGCTCGGATTCAGCTTTACGTTGTATCAGGTGCGGAAGTCGCGAACGGCAGCCGAGCGAGCGCAAGCGATGGCCCAAGAGGCGATCGACCGAGTTAGTTCTCGACTCTTCTTTACTCAGATTACGATTGCCGTTAGGCTAGTTCAGGAGGTTCGCAGTTATTGTCGGGCTAAGGATTGGCATCGAGCTGTTGATAGGTGCGAGCAACTTCGCATAGTACTTGCGGGTGTTGTCGACGACTCGAAGCTGCGGGGCGAAGAGCGTAACACCGTTACTAAGGCGATAGATGACCTTTTGCTTATCATGGGGCACCTCGACGGAATTGGTCAGGAGGAAAGAAGCCCGACCGTCCCAACGAGAATGATGAAGGCGTTGGACAGAATCGTCATATCATTGACTCGTATAGACGGACGGTTGAGAGCTGTAGCACTGGAGGTGTGAGATATGGCTAACGAGCGCTTCATGCAGTTGATCAACGAGCTACACCAAGCTACGCTTGATGGTCGCGTGCGGTGGGAGGAAACGGCGAAGGAAGGCGTGTTTCGGGTCGGGCTCGGCGACGGACTAGTGCGGATCCAAAGCGGATGTGATGATGAGAATAACTTTTATGTAAACGTTTACTTGTTGAATAATCAGGGGCGAGTCGTCGACGAGCTCAGGACTTGGGAAAACGGTGAACACTATAATCTCTTACTTGATCTTTACCAGAAGGCTCGATCTTCTGCGCTCAACATAGACGAGGTAGTCGACTCAATGCTTTCGGATCTTAAGGCTGGCAAGGTTCGAGAACTCCCATCGGAGACGCAGGCAGAGGACGCTCCCTTTTGATTTTGGCATACCGATCGTGTGCACGGACTCTATAGGTCAGGCACGCGCCATCTTTGGCGGCCTTTGTTCATCTTTATTAGAGTCTATCTCGGTACCGTCACAACACTGTGATTGAAGCCTTCGTGTGCGACATCGGTGCGATGAATCCATAGAGCGGTATGTCGAAGATCAAAGTACTCCCCGATTCGCTTGCCAACAAGATCGCCGCCGGAGAAGTCGTCGAGCGGCCCTCCTCGGTCGTCAAGGAGCTGCTGGAAAACGCGCTCGATGCCGGCGCGCGCTCGATCAACATCGAAGTCGAAGCCGGCGGCAAGCGGTTGATACGAGTCGTTGACGACGGCGAGGGCATGACTCGCGACGATGCGATCATCGCTTTCGAACGCCACGCCACATCGAAGCTGCGAACGGCCGAGGACCTCGAAGCCATCACCACCCTGGGGTTTCGAGGCGAGGCGCTGCCTTCGATCGCATCTGTCTCTCGATTGTTCTTGCGAACCAAAACCGCGCGTGACACCGAAGGCTCCGAAGTCGAGTTCAACGGCGGCAAGCTGGTAGCCGTGCGCGATATCGCCTGGCCCGGCGGAGCGGAAGTCGAAGTGCGCGACCTCTTCTTCAACATCCCCGCGCGCCGCAAGTTCCTGAAGAGCGATGCGACCGAGGGCTTCCACATTGCGAACCTCGTTCAGCACTACGCGCTCGCAAATCCGCAGCTCTCGTTTTTGCTCGTGGGAAACGGGCGCGATGTGATTCGAGTAGCGGCGGCGCGGTCGCTAAAGGAGCGAGCTTATCAGGTGCTCGGAGGCGCGCTTCTGGACAAGCTCGTCGAGGTGAACAGCGAGGCTGACGGGCTGAGAGTTTTGGGCTTTGTGTCAAACCCGCAGGAGCAACGCTCGTCGCGCGATGCGCAATACCTGTTCGTCAACCGCCGATTCGTGCGCGATCAACTGATCGGGCGCGCGCTCAGCGAGGCTTATCGCTCGATGATGCCCTCGGGAACTTACCCGGCGGCGGTTCTGTTCATCGAAGCTCCCCCAACAGAAGTCGACGTCAACGTTCACCCGGCAAAGACGGAAGTGCGCTTTCTCCACGAAGGCGCGGTGCTCGCTTTCGTTCGGGACGCTGTCGCCGAAGCGCTGCGTTCTACGCAGCCAATCACGCAGGTGCCCGGGGTTGCTCGTGCGCGCACGGATGAAAGCTCCGGCGCGGGGGAGCGGATCCGCTGGCGAGCAGAGGAGCAAAAGGGCGGAGGGGCAGAGGAGCAGAGGAGCGGAGGGGCAGCGGAACCGAGGAGCGGAGGGGGATCTTTCACTGAAGATGGAACTCAGGTCGAAAGCCGCGAGTTGATTGAACAAGCGACTGCGATCTATGCCGATCGATTAGAGGTGGATAGCAAGGACGTGATGGAACGCCCTTGTGCGACAGATTCGATGTTGCCGGCGAGCGAAGCGACGCCGCTGGAATCAAGCACGCTTCCGGGGTTTGGGCACGGCATCAAGCCGCTCGGCCAGATCCGTGACAGTTATATCGTCGCGACCGACGAAGAAGGCCTGCTGTTAGTTGATCAGCACGTTGCGCACGAGCGGGTCTTATTCGAGCAGTTCCGAGACGCGCGACTGGCGCGCGCAGCGGGTCTCCAGCCGTTGCTCATCCCGGCGACGCTTGACTTGAGCCCGTCTGAAGCTGAGGCGTTCTCAATCGTTGAAGGCGAGCTTGAAAATATCGGCATCGAAACGATGCGGCTATCGGGGCGGACCATTGCGATCAAGACTGCGCCGGCGGGGCTTGGGCCGGCCGACGTGCTGGCTGTTGTGCGAGAAGTGCTGACCGTCGTCGAGCGCGAGCGGCGCAACCCCACACTGGATCGCATACGCGACGGCATAGCCGCCGAGCTTGCGTGCAAGGCGGCGATCAAAGTGAACATGCCGCTCACCTCTGAGAAGATGCAGTGGTTGATCGATGAGCTTATGAAAACGCAGAACCCGATGACTTGCCCACACGGGCGCCCGATCATGATGCGTATGGGATTGCGCGACATCGAGCGCGGCTTCAAACGGCCCGTGTGACAAAGGGAAGCCTGACGTAGCATAGACTCTAGTCTGTGTCCATTGATCAGAGACCAGACTGAAAGGAGACAGACTAAAGTCTATGCTACGTCACGCATCAAGTTCCGTTTGGCGCGCTTCCAGCTTCTGCATCTGCGGCTCGACCAGCCTATCGTAACACTCCGGGCAAATGCCGTGACTGAACGCGACTTCCAAATGTTTGCTGATATAGCAGTCGACCTGCTGCCAATAGTTCTGATCGTCGCGAACTTTTTTGCAGTAGGAACAGATCGGAAGCAGTCCCTGGAGCTGCTTCACACGCGATAAGGCGAGTTCCAACTCGACGACGCGATCGGCAACAGTCTTTTGAAGCTCGGCTATTCTAATCCCAACCTTGATGCGAGCATGAAGCTCGTGCCGATTGAATGGTTTGGTAATGTAGTCGTCGGCGCCTGCGCAGAGCCCTGCGACGACATCCTGTTTCTCGCTCTTCGCCGTCAGCATTATCAGGTAAGCCGGAATCGTGGTTGCGACGGATCGAGCCCTGCGGCACACTTCAGCTCCATCGATGCCCGGCATCATCCAATCGAGGATTGCAATCGTGGGTCTCTCACGTTGATACGCCTCCCAGGCCTGGTTGCCGTCGCAAACAGCAATTACTTCATATCCCCACTTGGCCAGCGTGACCTCGAGAAAGCAGCGCGAAACGGGATCATCTTCGGCGATCACAATCTTCATGACGAACTCACTTGCTCGAACGTCGCTAGTTCTTCTCTTAGTTGTGCGGCGGGCAATCACTGGTCTTGCGTTCGCTTTTGCGGACGACCGCCTCGACCACGTCGAATAGCTTCCGGGCCTCGATTGGTTTCGAGAGATAGTCGTCCATACCGGCCTCAAGGCATCGTTCGCGGTCACCCTTCAATGCGTGCGCGGTCAGCGCGATGATAGGTATGTGCGCGTCGGCGCCGCGCTCCTTCTGTCGTATCGCTGCCGTGGCTTCGAAGCCATTTATTTCAGGCATCTGCAAGTCCATCAGAACCAGGTCAAACGTTCCGGCATCGAGCAGGGTAAGCGCCTCTTTCCCGTCCTGAGCGATTACGGGAGTGTGCCCCCACTTTTCGAGCAGCCGCTTTATCAACTCCTGATTGACTCGGCTGTCCTCCGTTACGAGCACCCGCAAGGGATTCTCTGTTTTGAGCGCTGAGTGGTGCGGGGGAGCGGGCAAACGAGCGTCCGTGCTCAGGACCGACTTTACTACTCTGAGCAATTCGGCCGCTTTGACCGGCTTCACCAAGCTGGCGTCGATGCCCAGGCTTCGTTGACGCGCCTGGTTCTGGTGAACCGACGATGACATCATTATGATCCTGAGATCACCGCCCGGAGTGAGCGTCCTGATGTGCTCGGCCAGTCCAAGGCCGTCGATCCCGGGCATGTGAAAATCGAGCAACGCGAGCTTGAACGGAGAGCCGGCGGCCTCAGCCTGCTTGATTGCGTCAAGCGCGGACCCGGCTCCTCCGGCGGTGCCAGGTCTCATCTCCCAATTGGTAAGTTGCACTTCCAGGATCCGGCGGTTGGTAGCGTTATCGTCGACCACAAGAACCGGCAGTCCCGCCAGCGAGGAGTCTTCAATTGGGTACGCATCCGTTACCGGACTTTGCGGAATGCCAAAGCGAGCGGTGAAATGAAACATGCTTCCCGAACAGGCTTCTACGCCGGGAAGGTCGACCGGGCTCTCGACCCATATCCGGCCGCCCATCAAGTGAGCCAACTGAGAGGAGATGGCCAATCCCAACCCGGTGCCGCCGTACTTGCGTGTAGTAGAACCATCCGCCTGAGTGAACGACTCGAAGATCATCGTTTGTTTGTCGCGCGTGATCCCGATGCCGGTATCCCTAAGGCCGAAGTGGAGGACGACTTCTTCGCTGGTTTGGGCTTCGACGTCGACTCTGACAATTACTTCTCCGCGCTCGGTGAACTTGATGGCGTTGCCGACCAGGTTCACCAGCACTTGTCGCAGCCGGCCGAGATCTCCCACGATCCGATCCGGCACGCCGGGACGAAGGTAGTAGGCCAGTTCGAGACCCTTCTGGTCGGCGCGCACCCCAAGCGCCTTCATCACCTCATCGACGGAGTCTTGCAAGCTGAATTCGTCCATATCGAGCTCAAGCTTGCCGGCTTCAATCTTGGAGAAGTCGAGAATGTCGTTGATGACTCCGAGCAGGGAATCGGCGGACAGCTTCACCAGCCTGAGGTATTCACGCTGCTCGGCGGTGAGGTCGGTGTCGAGCGCGAGTTCGGTCATGCCGATGATGCCGTTCATCGGCGTGCGTATCTCGTGGCTCATATTGGCCAGGAACTCGCTCTTCGCGCGATTGGCGTTTTCGGCAGCTTCTTTGGCTTTTTGCAACTCCTCGATCGCGCGCTTTCTTTCGGTAATGTCCTGAGAAACACTCACCAGAGCGACGGCCTTCCCACTGTCGTCTTGAATCTGAGATGCAGAAAGATAGATGGGGAATTCGGTTCCATCTTTTCGCCGGCTGAACATTTCACCATCCCAGCCGCTGGCTCTCGCTGATCTCAGTATTCCACTCACGAACTCCGGGGCGTTTCGCATCGAGTGCAACATGTTCACGTGATTACCGATTGCTTCCTCGCGTTCGTAGCCAAACCCCTTAACCGCGGCGTCGTTGACAAAGATGATGTTTGCATCCAAATCGGTGACTACGATGAATTCGTTTATGCTCCGCATGGCGTGCGCGAGCATGGTTACCTCTTTCTCAATCTTCTTGCGCTCGGTGATATCCTGAGAGACGCCCGCCAGCGCGATCGTTCGACCCGAGTCGTCGTGAATAGGCGAGACAGTAAGATGTATCGTGAAGACGGTTCCGTCCTTTCGCCGATTGAGCAATTCGCCTTCCCAACCCTGCGATGGCGCGGTCGCACCCAGCGGATCGCCGTCAAAGAGTGAGCTGTCCAGCCGGACCAAATCGATTAATTTTTTCCCGATTACCTCGTCGCGCTCAAAGCCGTATGTCCGCACGAAGGCGTCGTTGACGAACAGAACGACGTGGTCGGTGTCGGTGATAGACACGCACTCTTGTATACTGCGGACTGCGTGAGCGAGCATCGTGACTTCTTTCTCAATCTGCTTCCGCTGTGTGAGGTCGCGGGCAAAACTCAAGACGTAGCGCTTGCCTCCGAGCGTGAGCGGGCCGGCGTTGACCTCGATCGGAAACGTCGTGCCATCTTTTCGACGCCTGAGAAGCTCTACAGTTAGGTGTTCGCCCTGGACTATCCGCTGACGACCCTGCGCTGCTAGCTCGGCTTGCTCGGGCGGCTGCAAGTCGGCGATGGTGAGACTCAGCAGTTCGTCCACAGTGTAGTAGGTGTTCTCAGCCGCTGCCGGGTTCGCGGCCACGATGCGGCCGGCTTGTGCCCCTTCCGCCTCAAAAATCATAATGCCGTCCGTGGCCGACTCGAAGAGCGTCTTATAGCGCTCCTCGCTTTCGCGCAGCGCCTGTTCTGCCTGCTGCCGTTCCGTCACGTCTCGAATCGTGCCGCGGAATCCGGCTATCTCACCGGTCGAATCTCGCCTGAGTGATATTGAAGTCTCCAGAAGTCTGTGGACGCCCTCTAGCGTCGTGATCTCGTACTGGAATCCTTCAAGCGGAACTCCAGTGCGGAAGACTCGGCCGAAGACTTCAGACACCTTCCTGGCTGTCTCGGGATCGGTGTACTCCCGGTGACTGAGTCCTTTCATTCTCGCTGCGGGCGTGCCGACTATTCTGGACAATGAGGAATTAAAGAAGGTGAGGTGTCCGCTCAAGTCGACCTCATAGTAACCCTCTTGAATGCTTTCCAGTATTGTCCGATATTTTTCCTCGCTTTCTCGAAGCGCGTCTTCCCATCCCTTGCGTTCGGTTATATCGAATGCGGTCGCCAGCACGGCCGGCTCCCCATGAAATTGAATCAGGTTCGCAGTGAGATCAAGCCACCGCCCCTCGCCGTTCTTCGTCTGGATCTTAATCTCGGATCGCGGGGACACTTCTTCACCCTGTACGCGCAGGGCGGCGCGCGCTTTCATCGGTTCTCGGAAGTCTGGGTGCACGATGTCCCACACTTCCATCTGCATCAACTCATCGCGGGTGTAGCCGGAGATTATCTCGGCGGCGGGATTCAGATAAATATACCTGGAGTCCCGGTATATGTAGATCGCGGCGGAAGCGCTTTCGGCAAGCGAACGAAACACCGCTTCACTCTCGCGCAACGCCTGCTCCGCTTGCTTGCGCTCGGTGACGTCGCGTGAGTTGATTACTATCTGGGCGGTTCCGGGTTCGTCTCGGACAAGTCTTCCGACAACCTCCAGAGTCCGCCACTCGCCGCTTCTGTGCTTGAAACGAAGCTCTAACGACTCCACGCGGACGCCCAACTCACCGGTTCTTTCCCTGAGCAAAGACGTCGCGGTGATATCATCGGGATGAGTGAACTCATTGACGCTCCTTCCGACCAGATCTTCAGGCTTGTAGCCGAGCACTCGCTCGACAGAAGGACTCTCGTATCTGATCGTTCCGTCGAGGTCGACAACGGTGATGATGTCGGAAGCGTTCTCGATCAGCGATCGGAAATGTTCTTCGCTCCGCCTGAGAACCCGTTCGATTCGCTCACGCTCAGCAACCTCGTCCTGTAGTTCCCTTGTGCGTTCCTGAGAGAATGCCGGTAGCAGCTTTCGCCGGGCATCGGTCGTAGATCTGCGCGGCCATTTGCCGGGGCAGTGTGGAATCGAGTCCTCGAACCGCATGTTGTGAACCTCCGTTCGTGTACCGGGAAGGCGACTCAGACAAGAACTGACATGCTTTCCCGACGCACTCTCGGCAACCAATGTGCCGCCACTTCGCTTTATCGGTGTCATTCGAAAGGCTGAGCACACAAGTAAGTTAGGTCTTCGCTTTTCGGTTGTGACTGTGTGTCGGCTGCGGTAGGCGAGGAGATTCGCGACAGAGTTGTGTTAGCGGTGTTGACTGGAGGGACAGCGCGTTAGAGCATTCCTCGAACACAATGCATGCGAACCCTGGTCTTCGCTTGTGGTCCAGCAAACTGCTATGATTCGTCAGAGCCGCCGTTGGACGTTTGGCCCATGACGGAACACTGAAAGCCTCAAGGCTTGTGACACAATTCTCCATCCATGATCCGGATCACAGAGTTTCCCTGAGTTTAGCGTGGCTCCCGGATTGCCACTCGTGACAAATGCGTTAGAGGAGGACGGACCTATGGAGATTGTAATTGACGAGATCGTTCACCCTGATGTGTTTGTAATTGACGAGATCGTTCGGCCTGATGTGCGACCGGTCAGCGTATTGCTGGTTGACGATGACGGATTCATTCACGAAATGATGAGGCTGTTTCTTGCGAACACTCAATACTCGCTAGTCTCCGCAACAAATGCTCAAGACGCAATCAAGATAATTGACAGCGATCCCCCGGACATTCTGATAACCGATGCGATGATGCCAGGCGAAAGCGGTTTCAGCTTGATTGAAAAGATGAAGGCGCGCCCTGGCTGCGCCGATATCCCAGTCATCCTCTGGACAATAATGGAGCAAGCCGACGGATCAGTGATGGATGCAAGCGGGAAGGCCGATATCTTGATCAACAAACCTTTCTATCGCTGCGATATGATGGAGGGGCTGGAAAAAGCAAGACAAATGATAAGACCTCGATCCATCCCCAGAGAATTTAACTTTCGGATCGAGCGATGAAGTGTCTCAGAAAAGCTCAGGCAGGTGCGAAACAACTTTGAACTCGCGCGCTCACTCTTCGTGACTTTGCATCTCTTCCGCAGCAAGGATAGACAACTCGGGCTTGAGGCGCTCCATCTCCGCCTCCAGTTCAACCAGCCGCGCCGGCGCGCCATTCAGATCGCCCGCGTGACCAATCAGCTCCAAGTCAGTGAGCATATTGCGAACGGAATCGGTGAGAAAAAATCCTCCTGACCCTTTGAGAGTATGCGCGGCTCGCGCAAGCGCGCCACCATCATTCCGCGCTAAGGCGTCGCGCATCTCGAATATCAACCCCGGATAGCTCCTGAGGAATAGTGAACATATGCGTCGCAGCAAGTCCTCGTCGCCGTCCACAAACGATAGCAGGACCGAGTGGTCAAGAACCCTGTTTGTCCTTGGAGGACCTGACTTATCCTCGCCGGTCGTCACTTCGTCAGTCATCGCAGAGTCCTTCATAAAGGCCCTTGATTCTTATGGTCACCCTTGATTCTTGTCGAGCGCTTCGCGGACCTTTCGCGCCAGGCCCTCCGGCGTGAACGGCTTTGCGAGAAAAGCCACACCTTCGTCGAGCACTCCGTGATGTATGATTGCGTTCTCGGCATAACCGGAGAGGTAAAGAACTCGTATCTGCGGAACGATCTCCCGCACCTCCGAAGCTACCTCTCTGCCGCTCATCTGCGGCATGACTACGTCGGTTATCAGCAGGCCGATGCCGGGAACGCGCGTTGCGATCTCAATGGCTTCCCGCCCCGAGGCCGCCTCCAGCACGTTGTATCCGTACATCTCGAGGACCGATCGCGCCAGGCTCCGAACTGCATAGTCGTCTTCTGTCAGCAGCAACGTCTCTGATCCGAGAATTGATCCGGCGTCGGCGGTTTTCGCTTCGCTTATGGCTACAGGCCCATCGACTCGTGGAAGATAAACCTTGAACGTCGCTCCTTTTCCGGGCTCACTATAGAGCCAGATATGACCACCGCTTTGCTTGACGATTCCAAAAACAGTCGAGAGGCCGAGCCCAGTGCCTTTGCCGAGTTCTTTGGTCGTGAAGAATGGTTCAAAGATGCGCGCCTGTGTCTCAGCGTCCATTCCGTGGCCGGTGTCGCTCACCGCGATTAACACATATCGTCCGGGGACGACCTCGGCGTGTGTCCGGCAATAGCTTTCGTCCAGCTCGACGTTATCGGTTTCGATTGTGAGCTTCCCGCCGGCCGGCATTGCATCCCTGGCGTTTATTGCCAGGTTCAAGATGATCTGCTCGATTTGACCCGCGTCGGCCCGGACGTGACCGAGGCCGGGTCGAGTAATGCTGACCAGGTCGATGTCTTCGCCTATGAGCCGCCGAAGCATTCTGTCTGTGGTGGTGACCATCTCGTTCAGGTCGAGAATGCGCGTTTGAAGCACCTGCTTTCGGCTGAACGCGAGCAGTTGAGCTACCAGAAGGGTCGCCCGATCGCCCGCTTGCTTGATGAGGGAAAGGTTCTCGCGGAGCCCGTCGTCGCCGCCAGCCCGCATCGACGCAATCTCGCAGTATCCCAGGATCACGGTTAACAGGTTGTTGAAGTCGTGAGCTACTCCGCCGGCGAGCCGGCCCACGGCTTCCATCTTCTGGGACTGGCGCAACTGGTCCTCGAGATTGTTTTGCTCGGTTATGTCGGCGATAATGGTGACCACTCGGTTCACCTCGCCCCGGACATCGCGCTGGGCTGCCGATGATATCCGAACGTCGACAAGCGAGCCGTCCTTTCTTCTTCGCTGGGTCACGACGCCGGCCGAAATCCCGCCCAGACGCATTACCTGCATGGCGTCGTCAAGTTCGCTGGTTGCACTCTCGGGAACTATCGGATAAGGCCGGCCGATTACTTCCTGCTCGCTCCAGCCAAATATCCTTTCCGCCGCCGGGTTCCACGTCGTGACAATCATCTCGCTATCGACGGCGATGATTGCCAGGGGTGAGGTCTCGATCAGCGATTGGAGCGTCTGGTTGGTATTGCGCAGTATCTCCTCTGTTCGCTTACGGTCAGTGATGTCGCGAATGGAACTGCTGACCAGGACGCCCTCCTCGGTTTCAAGCGGGCTCAAGCTGATCTCAACCGGAAACTCGCGGCCGTCTTTGCGCAGACCGTGGAGCTCGAGCCCGGCGCCCATCGGGCGCACGCGAGACTCCGAAACGTAGCTCGACCTGTGTGAGGGATGTTTGTCACGAAAGCGTTCGGGCACAAGCATCTCAACGGGTTTGTTGAACAACTCCTCTCGCACGTAGCCAAAGAGCTTCTCAGTCTGCGAATTCACGAGGACGATCTCGCCGTCTTTGTTGACTATCACCATTGCGTCGGGCGCGGACTCGAGCAGACCCCGGAATTTCGCTTCCGCTCGCTTACGGTCAGCGATGTCGCGAACGATGCCTGTGAAAAAGCGCCTGCCATTCTTGGTGAATTCTCTGAAGGAGACTTCCAAAGGGATTTCGCGGCCGGTCTTGTGTAGCCCGGGCAGCTCCGTACCATCCCAGGCTATGTGCTTTTCACCGGTGGTGATGTACCGGTTGAGCCCGGCTCGGTGGACACTTCGCAGGACTTCCGGCATAAGCATAGTCAATGGTTGGCCAAGCATCTCTTTAGTCGTGAAGCCAAACGTTCGTTCAGCAGCCTGATTGACAAACAGAATTGTGCTGTTTTCATCTATCGTGATCATGGCATCGGAGGCGGTCTCGGTGACTGTCCGGTAGCGTTCTTCGCTAGCTCGAACCGCTTCTTCCTGTCGCCGGCGCTCGGCATCTACCCTATGCAGCGATCTCGCAGTCCACAGGATGAGCGAACTAAAAATGACTATCGAAGATAGAACGAAGAGCGCCAACCCAAACTCCGTGTCGTAGAGTCCGGCTCGTTGGCCCAACAATCTCAGCCAGCCCAGGACCGGCATGACCAGGACGACGGGAAACAGCCGCCTCGTCATTGTCCCGGCAATCGAATCGCTGGTCGCAAGTCTCATTAATCCTCGACGAGGACGCGCAAACAGGATGGCTAGCGCCAAGATAAAGGATAAGAATGCGGTGTGCAGCGCAACTGACGAAAAGTGAACCATGCCATAAAGAGAGCTAACTCCATAAAGATAACCGGCCAACGCCAGGGCTGAGCTTAGTGATGCCAGAAGGGCCAGACCCTGCACGAGCCAGTAGCTGCGATTAGCATCTAAGAGCGCCAGTGCCATTCCGAGCGCGACGAAGCTTAGCGCAGTAGCGGGCGCCATCCTTCCCGGAGGTGAGGTCACAACTGCTATCGCTGTCGGATTGTCTTTGAAGAGCAATTGGTCGATGCCAAGATCCCAGCCAAGCGCATATTCGCATACTGTGAGCAGGCCGATAAGAAGAACCAGGTAGGCAAAGACTCTGGCGTAACGCTGCCATTTTCCTTGAACCTGTTCTTTGGCGATGATGAAAAGCGATATTCCGGCCAGCGCAAAGCCCAGCGCAGTGTTTGGTTTCATCGAAGCCAGGCCCGGGGTGACGCTCTTTAGGATTGTGATGTCGAACATCCAACCGCACAGCACGCTGCACGCTGTAAGAACAACGACTATCGCTATGCCACGCGAGGCAGAGACGAGGGATCGCGCGAGATGAGAGATGGCCGGATGCAGTCCATTGGACGCAAGAGTTCCGGTATTCGAAGTAATCGACATCTACTCTCCCGCCGCCGAGAAAAAGCGCATCTTGCAATGAACCAGGAAATCCCGTTTGGAGAAGCGCGAGTTCATCCAACGTGCTATCGGGGTAAGCGAATTATACGTCCAAAAGGGTCCATAGAAACAATTCCTTCTTTGCCAAGCGCTCTCGGTTCCCTTTGAGAGCTTACCGGCCGAGGTCGGTGTTCCTCCAACCAAGGAAGAGTTGATGTGACCTCTCTTAGTTGTTGTCGAGCACTTCGCGGACCTTGCGCGCCAGCGTCGCGGGAGTGAAGGGCTTCTGAAGGAACGGCGTATCTGCTCCCAACATTCCGTGCTGCACGATTGCGTCGTCGGTGTAGCCAGACATATAGAGCACCTTCATCTCAGGCTGCAGTGGCGCAACCAGTTGCGCCAGCTCGCGCCCGTTCGCGCCGGGCATAACTACATCGGTAAGCATCAAGTGAACTCTGCCTTCGTGCTCCTCGCATATCCGCCGCGTGTCGTCGATCCCCGCCGCTTCGAGAACCACGTACCCATACATCTCCAGGATCCTGCGTGCGAGCTCGCGAACAGAGTCCTCGTCTTCGACCAATAAGACAGTTTCGGAGCCTTCGAGTGATTCTCCCTGTGCAACTCGAGGCTCGCTCATAGCTCCGGCTTCGTCGAGGCGCGGCAAGTAGATCTTGAAAGTGGTTCCTTGGCCGGGCTCCGTATACAGGCCGATATGGCCGCCGCTTTGTTGGACGATGCCGTATACTGTGGAAAGACCGAGGCCCGTTCCCTTGCCCTGTTCCTTTGTTGTGAAGAAGGGCTCAAAAACATTGGCCTGTGTTTCCTCATCCATGCCACAGCCGTTGTCGCTGAGTGCCAGAACCACGTGTGGGCCAGGACGCGCGTTGATGTGCTCGGTGGTGTAGGACTCGTCCAGATCGGCGTTGAACGTTTCGATGGTGAGCCTTCCCCCGTCAGGCATTGCATCGCGCGAGTTCACCGCAAGGTTCATAATGATTTGCTCGATCTGGCCGCGGTCTGCCTTCACAAACCCGATGTCCGGACCGAGGCTGGTGGCGAGCACAACGTCCTCGCCTATAAGCCGCTCGAGCATTTTTCCCAGATCGGCCACCACAGCGTTCAGGTCCAGCACCTGAGGCTGGAGCACCTGCCGGCGGCTGAAGGCCAGGAGTTGGTTCGTCAGCCCAGCGGCGCGGTGCCCGGCTCTCTCTATTTCCTCGATCTCTTTGCGCATTGGGTCTTCCCGATTCAGGCGTCCGAGGGCAAGCTGGCTGTATCCGATTATCGCGGTCAGCAGATTGTTGAAGTCGTGCGCCACGCCGCCCGCAAGCCTTCCAACCGCCTCCATCTTCTGCGCCTGGCGGAACTGATCTTCCAACTGTTTGCGCTCAGTTATGTTGCGAAAGAATGCTTGACTCGCGACAACCTGTTCGCCGATATGACGGGCGGTTGCGGCTCCCTCAAGCAGAATCGGCTTGCCGTCTTTAGCCAGAAGGGTGATCTGCATGTTATCGACCGGTTCGCCCGCCAGAAGCTTCGAAAAGATTTCCTGACAGTGAGCGCGCGAGTCCGGCTCAATGATATCGAACAGGTTTATGCTAAGCAGGTCCGAGTCGCTGTAACCAAGCGTTTCTTTCCACGCGCGATTCACAAACAGAAAACGCCCATCCGGACCCACGCTTTGCACGAGGTCGTGCGTGCCTTCGATCAAGTCACGATAACGCTCCTCACCCTCGCGCAATGCGTCCTCCGCAAGCTTACTCGCGGCGAGGTCCAGGACGAATGCGATGCAGACATCTTCTGAGTCTTCGAGCAGGGCGATGCCGACCAACACCGGGGCACGGCCGCCATCCTTGCGAATGTACTCCTTCTGCCAGGGCGTGGCGACACCCGAAGTCTTCACCTCTTCTATTGCTTTGGCATCCAGCGGACGATACTCCTCGGGTGTCATACGACCCCAGTGCACGTTTCCCGCAATCAGGTCTTCGCGCGTGTATGCCACGAGATCGAGAAAAGCTGCGTTAGCGTCGAGGACCTTGCCGTGGAAGTCAGCGATGATGATGCCGATCATGTTCGACTCGACCAACCGCCTGAACCGCGCGTCGCTCTTTCTCAAAGCCTCTACGGCGCTTTTGATCTCGCTGATGTCGCGAATAATACTCATCACGACCGGGCCGTCGGTTGTTCTCAAGGGCCCTAGCGTAATACTCAGGGGGAACTCGCTACCGTCCTTGCGTTTGCCACGGAGATCCAATCCGAGCTTTCGCGGGCCGGTGTGGGGCGAGGCTGAATAGTTCCGGCGATCAATCTTGTGCCATTCACCGAAGCGGTCGGGGATCAGAACTTCGACCGCTTTCCCGAGCAGTTCCTTTCGCTTGTAGCCGAACATATCCTCTGCTTGCGTGTTGACGCGGATAATGACGCCGTGACGGTCAACGACCACCATGCCATCCGGCGCGAACTCAAAGAACGCATGAAACCTAGCCTCGCTCTCGATCAAATCGCCGTGGGCTCGATTCAGCGTTTGTGCATTGAACCACATCAGAATACTGAAGATAAGCATGCTGAGCACTACCAGGACTGACACGCCAAACTCGGTGCCGTAAAGCCCGGCCCGCTGGCCTTCCAATCTCACCCAGCCGAGCAATGGCAGGATTATCAGTGCGGCTGTCAACAGGCGGCGGGCCGTTATGCTGACAGCGCCGGATCTCATAATTACAGCCGTCAGTCCCTGCTCGGGATGCAGGCAAAGAACTCCCGCGGAGAGCATCGCAAATGCGACAGCGGTGTGCAGCGCCATTGACGTGTAAGGAGCAACTCCGTATAGAGACTGAACGTTGTAGGAATAGCCGAGCAGCGCTATCAGTGAGATCAGCGCGACTGTAAGGATGAGGAACTGAGAAGCGAGATGACCGGCGCGGCGCTTCGTATCCGTCAGCAAGGCTGCGCCCCCAAACAGAAGGAAGCAGAGTGCAGTCGCAGGCGCCATACGGCCCGGCTGCGATGGACCGAGATTTTGCTTATCGTTGAACAGCGCTTGGTCGATGCCCAGGTCCCAGTCAAACACGTATTCGCAGAGCGTGAGCAGTCCGACCACAGCAACAAAAAGCGAACAAGATCGCGCGAAACCGCGAAGCCATTGGTTGGAACCGCCAGAACCGAGCAGCCAAAGAGCGGCGGCTGACAACAGAAATGCGAAGGCGGTGTTGGCCTTCATCGAAACCAGACCCGGCGAGACTCTCGTCAGAGTTGAGATATCGGCGGCCCAGCCGACAAGAACAGCCAGGCCCACCACCATCACGGCTGCGCTGAGGCCTTTTGAGAGGGCCTTGATCGAAGATACTACGCGCTCATCGAAGCTGGCGCCGGCGGGAGCTTCGACGGTTTTCCCATTTCGTTCCAGAGTTCCCACTGATTCCACGGTATCGTCTCGTTTGCACTTGCTCGCTTCGGCAGAGGCCCGGCGGCTGTACGTTTAGGAGGCTCCCTTTTCTGGAGGCTGGCGAGTGGTAGTCTGCTGTTAGTGCGGGGCGCTGCCGGCGCGTTGATCAGCTTCCCCACGGCCGATCTCAGCTCTAATCGTCGCCGATCAGCAGATGGCAACTCAGTCTTTGGCGCAGCGCTTAAGAAAAAACGGCGCCAAGTACCGTGCTGCTGTCCCGTGGCTCTCGAGTGCCAAATCGGGATTACGGGGCCTTGATTACCTGCGCGGTCTGAGTGTATATCGAGTTAAGAAGCGGTACAATCAGGGAATACCTGAGTGTTTGCTGAATTAATGCGTGACTCGCGTAATGCGTGATAGTTAATATCAGCTCGAATCCGGCAGTCGCGACGGGATCGTGATGCATCGCTCACCATTCACTCGTCGAGCGACACGAGCCCTGCTCTGATGGCGAATCGCACCAGCCCGGGCACGTCGTGAATGTCCAACCGCTCCATCAACTGGGCCCGGTGAGTCTCGACTGTTTTGATGCTGATACTCAGAATAGCGGCAATGTCCTTGGTGCTATGGCGCTCTGCAATCAACTGGAGGATTTCACGTTGACGGGGAGTCAACCGTTCGATCCAGGCGCGGTCGGCGGTGAGGTGGCCCGCCCCGTCCCTGGTGATGTGGGTCGAGACCAGCGGACTAAAGTACTTCTCGCCACACGCGACGGCTGTGATTGCGTGCTCCAACTCGGTGGCGGCGCTGCGTTTCACCAGGTACCCGGCCGCTCCGGCATTGATTGCTTCCCGCACGTACTCCTCATTTGCGTACATCGAGAGAATGATGACCCTAACATTGGGAAACTCTTTGGAGACCCGCGCGGTCGCTTCCAGCCCGTTGAGCCCGGGCATTGCGATGTCCATCAAGATCAAATCGGGTTTGCGCTCCTTCACCAGCCGCAGCGCTTCCCGGCCGTCCTTAGCCTCGCCGACGACCTTCACGGTGGGAAGCTTTTCTACAAGCGCGCGAATGCCCTCCCGTACGAGCGTATGATCATCTGCTAGCAGTATGCTTATAGGCTTCACGTGTGATGACTCCTCCGGTTGGCGGACGCGGTGGTTCTTCTCCAAAGGATCGGGCGTCTGGCTGGCGGCGCCACGAACTCGAATTGATTCAGCGCTTCATTTGGTGCGATTAGTTAGAGAACTAGACCTCGGCAGTAGTCGAGGCCGATACGGCAAGCCACGCTGGCCGCCGCGATTAGACCATACAACCAGGGACAAGGCTCATCTTACGAAAACTAACCTGACCGGGCAATCAGGAAAAACCTGATAGACGGCAGTGGTTAGTGTAGCATTTTGTCTCAAGGCCACTAAACGGAATGCGCTTGCGTCAGCGGGAAACTGGCCAGAACCTCGACGCCATTCCCCGGTTGTGACTGTATGTCCACAATGCCACCCAGAGCAGCAGCGCGTTCCTGCATTCCCTGCAGCCCGAGACTCGCGTTCGCTCCCGTCCGGCTCATCGCGGCGCGCACGTCGAATCCCACTCCATCATCCTGCACCACGAGTTGTAGCCCAGAGTCCCGCTGTGTGACTTGAACCCATACGCTCGCGGCTTGCGCGTGCCGCAATACATTCGTCAGCGCTTCCTGCGCAATGCGAAAACAGGCCGTCTCGACTTGTGGAGCGAGGCGCGTTTCCAGCACATCAGCATTGAAAGATCTGACCAGCCCTGCCCGGCTCGCGACGCGATCAACGTACCAACGCAGCGCCGCTACAAGTCCGAGATCGTCGAGCAAGGATGGCCGCAGATCCAGCGAGAGATCGTGCACCTGCTCAAGTGCGTCGTCGATGATTGTGAGGCAGTCGTGCAGGGGGCCGCAAGTACCGCCGAGAGATGACTGAAGAGCCTGAAGGCTGATCTGCACTGCGGTGAGCGCCTGACCGATCTGATCGTGCAACTCGCGGGAGAGGCGCTTGCGCTCGGCCTCCTGGGCGTCTATCAAACGGCGTGACAGGATCTGTAGTCGCCTTTGACTCTCTTGCACCTCGTCGAACAGGGTCGCCTGGTGAATGGCGATGGCGGCCTCAGCAGCCAACTGTTCCAAAAGGCGTGAGGCCTCCCCGGTGAACGGCTCTTCGCCGCGTTTGCGGGAAAGCATAATCGCGCCAATCACAGTCTGTTGCCACTTGAGCGGAGCGGCCATCGCCGGTCCGAACCCTTCGGCGTCGAAATGGTGCGCTCGACCCTGCCAAACGCTGTAATCGTCGACTGCCTGGGCGTCGCCAGTGGCCAAAGCTCGGCCTGCGAGTCCTTCGCCCTCTTCCAGGCGCAAACCGACGAACCTGCCCTCGAGTGAAGCAACAAGCGTCAGCGCAGCCTCGTCGCGATCGCGGATAAAGGTGCTGCAGTGAGAAGCGTCCAGGAGTTCAGCCGCCCGGCGCGTGACGACTTCCAGGATTCGCGACAGGTCGCTCTCGGCGCTGATCTCCAGCTCAATCTCGTGGAGCGCGGCGAGCTGGGCGGTTTGCCGCCGGAGCAAGTCGGCTGCCCGCGTGCGTTCGCTGATGTCTCGCCCAATGCCAATGTTAGTTCCATCTTCAAGGCGGATGTTGGCGAAGGTCGTGTCTATCACTCGCCCGTCCTTCGCTCTGGTTTTCAAATCGGTGAACTCGCCGGTCGACGCGGCAATGAAGCTCATAACATATTGGCGATACTCCGGGTCCGGATAAAGCTCACGAAATATGTCCAGGCCGCGGTTATCTACTTCTTCCTGAGACCACCCAAGGATGCGTTCCCATTCTCGATTGACCAGTTTGAGGCGTCCCTCCTCGTTAAGAAACCTGATCATCACTGGTATATGATCAAAGATTTTCTGGAGGATTTCCTTCTGCTTTCTGAGATCATCTTCTGCGCGCTGGCGCGCCGTTATGTCGGTTGAAATACCACCCACGGCGTAGACGTTTCCGGCGGCGTCCTGGAGCGGAAACTTATGGACAATATAAGTGTGAAGGCCGTCGGCGTGGACGGCATGTTCTTCAAACTCCAAAGAGCGGCCGGCTTCGAGCACCGCGCAGTCGGTGGCCCGAAAGGCGGCGGCAAGTTCCGGCGGGAAGACTTCAGCGTCTGTTCGACCCAGAACTTTTTCGGGGGTCAGGTTGAAAGTGCGTTCGAATTGCCGATTGATTTGCCGATAACGCCCGTCCAGGTCCTTATCGAATATCATTGCCGGACAGTTATCCAGAATCGCATGCAGGTGCGCCCGGCTTTCGCGTAGCGCCTGCTCTGCCTGTTTGCGCTCGGTGACGTCACGAGCGATGCCCTGTATGCCGATGGGAACATCGTCTTGAAGGACGAGTCTTGTGTTGACCTCGACTGTGATCCGGCGGCCGTCCTTCCCGATGATCTCCAGGTCGTAAACTGTCTCCTTCTGACCGGCGAGCTTGGCGGCGATCATCTGGCGTGCCGTCTCGACGCATTCGGGCGCGACGGCCTGTTCAAAGTTCAGCTTGAGCGCTTCTTCGCGGGCGTAGCCGGTGATCCGCTCGACTGCTCTGTTTACAGACGTGTAGTTGCCCTTCAGGTCGTGGGAGTAGATGATGTCGCGGGCGTTCTCCACCAGATCCCGGTAGCGCTCCTCGCTCGCGCGCAACGCATCCTCCGCCCGTTTGCGCTCGGTGATGTCTTGTCCAATGCCAATGCTTGTTCCGTCTGAAAGATGGATGTTCGCCCAGGAAGTATCTATCACCCGCCCATCCCTTACTCTGGTTTTGAAATCGGCCCACTCACCGCTTGATTCCGCAATGAAATCCAGAACCGTTTGGCGATACTTCGGGTCTGGATAGGTCTCTGCAAGTATGTCCAGGTTATTGCCCTCTACTTCGTTCAGAGACCAGCCCAGCGTGCGCTCCCACTCTGGATTGACAAGCTTGATGCGGTCACCCTCGCCGATGAATGCGATCATAACTGGAATACGGTCGAATATCCTTTGGAGAATCTCTTTCTGCTTTCTTAGCTCATCTTCTGCGCGCTTGCGCTCGGTGATGTCGAAGGCGGTCGCCAGCAGGGCGGTCTTGCCTTCAAACTCCATCGGAGCTGCGGCGAAATCGAGCCACGCCTCTTCGCCACTCTTGGTATTAATCTTGAGTTCGCAGCGCGAAGGGCTGCGGTCACCCCGGCGCCGTGCCTCGCCACGCTCTCTCACAAACTCTCTGAAATCGGGGTGCACCAACTGCGAAGCGTCCATCGAGAGGAGTTCTTCCTTCGAATACCCGACAAGCGCCTCCGCGAATGGATTGAGGTAGACCAACCGGGAGCCCTGGGAGATCATTATGCCGGACTTGGCGGTCTCGGCCAGCACACGGAACGTTGATTCGCTTTGTCGGAGCGCGTACTCCGCTCGCTTCCATTCGGTCAGCATCCGTGCCAGAAAAGGAATTGCTATGAACAGCGCGATGCTGAGTACTATTCCCGGCTGTTCAGCTGCTCCGCTAATGACAGAAATGATCCCCAAGTCTCTGTTTCCCAGCAGGGTTAGGCCCTCACGCAAAGTCATGAGGCTGAGCACCACCGTCAGAAATCCCATCCGCCAGTCCTTAAGACGCCGTAACAGGACCAGCGACCAGGCCATTGCCCAAACAATCACCCCGAGACGAATCACTATTGAAACGATGAGAAGTGAACTCATGCCGTATTTCTCCTCGATGAAGCCTTCAGCCTTTTATGAAAGTCATTTGTCGCTCGAAACTCAAGTCAATCGTTTGAAGACCGGCCGGTATTGTTATCGCCTTGGACGTTGACGCTCAGGTTGGTTGAACTCTGGAAACCTTGATCCGGCCCCAAGAGAATCGATGGCGGCTCGAGACTCGCCGATCAGGCGCTGCCGCACCATAGCGCGCAGTCGTTCGCTGCGCCCAACCGTCAGGTGATCGATCAGGAGTATCATTCGATGCCAGCTTGATTCAAGCTCGTCGGCGATCCACGATATCTGAGTGATGTCGTAAGGTACAGCGATAAGGTCGCAGCCGAGCCTTGCGAATACCGACAGATACCTGGCGGTCGCCAGATCGGGGCACAGAAGTCTGCGGTTGCCGACCTTCAGCTCGATTCCCAGGAGCGTGTGCAGGACTTCCACGGACGACTTCTGTGCCGGTGCGCGAAGCTCGTATTGGCGCGTTCTCTGTGAGCGAATCTTGTCGCGGTAGATCGCTGTGATGGACGCGTCACCCAATTGGTGGGCGACCTCGACGGCGATGTCTTCGGCTCTTACGGGACGAACACGGCGCGAGAGATGACCGTCGATTGACTCTATGTTCTGCCGTTCAGTCTTCATGGGGTGAGACCAAAGCTATCGGTGCCTCTCTTGAGCTTGCGGTCGGGCAGTCAGCGACGCCTGGTGCCTGTTCGAATCCGGCTTGACAGAGCGAATCGAGGAGTCGCTTCTCGCGGCGCGCGCAGATTCACTTCCGCGTCATCTGATCGCGAGCGCTCTCGAGCGTGTCCAACACACGGCCAGGCAGAATACCAAGATAGAGAGTCCCCAGCAGTGCCAGCACTATCGCTGCGGCCATCGAACGCGCGACCCGGGGCGCTTTGAACCCGGCTGCCGGCTCGGCGAAAAACATCGCCACAATCACGCGCAAATAGTAGTACCACGAGATCGCGCTGTTGATCACTGCGATCACGACCAGGACGTGAAAGCCTCCCGCCCACGCTGACTTGAATATCAGAAGCTTTGCGACGAACCCACCGGTGAGCGGGATTCCGGCCAGACTCAACAGAAACAGCGACAGCGCGCTCGACAATCCCAGCGACTGAAATCCGATACCCGCGTAGTCGCTAATTTCGACGCGTTTGTCGCCGCGGCGCGCGATCAGCTCGATGACTCCGAAAGCGCCGATGTTGATGAGCACGTAGCTCAACAGGTAAAACGCGACCGCTCGCCAATCGCCCGCGACGATTCCGATCAGTGCGTAACCCGCGTGTGCGATTGACGAGTAGGCGAGCATGCGCTTGATGTTGCTCTGGACGATCGCAACAAGATTGCCAATGGTCATCGTCAGGATCGCCATTACGACGAGCGCGTCTGTTGCGGCAGACTGCAATGTGTGCAAGGCTCCGGTGCTCAGTGCCAACGGCATAGCCGCGAACGTCAGTATGAACACTCGCGAGAACGACGCGAACGCAGCGGCCTTCGAGCCGGTCGACAGGAACGCGGTGACCGGTGTCGGCGCGCCTTCGTACACGTCGGGCGACCAAACATGGAATGGAGCGGTCGCGACTTTGAAGCCGAACCCGACAATCATCATCGCCGCTCCCGCCAGCAGCATAGGACCAGAGAAGAGCTGTCCGGGCGATTCGATCCGGTCCCTGATGAGTTGTAGATTCGTGGTGGCGACAGGGTTGGCGGCGGGGTTGAAAGTCGCGCCGTAGACGAACGCGATCCCGTAAAGCAGGAACGCCGTCGAGAAAGAGCCGAGAATGAAGTACTTCATCGCCGACTCGTTTGAGCGCAGATCGGGTCGACGATAGCCGCACAACACATAAGTCGATATCGAGGTGATCTCGAGCCCCAGAAAGATCATCACCAGGTCGTTGGCCGCCGACATGAAAAGCATGCCGGTCGTTGCGAACATAAGCAGCGCGAAGTACTCACCCGCCGGAAGCGATTCGTCTTCTACCCAGCGAAGCGAGATCAACACGGTCAGGAAAGTCACTATCAGAAAGATCATCGCGAAGAAGAGCCGGAAATCATCGGTGATGATCATGCCCTTGAAAGAAGTCTCGCCGTTGCGTCCCCAAAGGCTGACGACTGCAACGGCGGCTGCGATCAATCCCAGCAGCGACACCGTGCCGGCGACTCGTCGTTCGATCTTGCGAGCCAGCGCGTCGATCATCATTATGAGCACCGCAACCGAGGCCGTGATCGTCTCAGGCAGGATCGCGTGATAGTTTATTCCCAGGCTTTCCATTTTAGCGTTCTACTAGCTCGATCCTGTCGCGGTTCGCGTCTGTGGCCGTCTCAGCAGCCGGAGTGAGGCGCGCCTTGATCAATTGAATAGCCTGATCGGTGCGTGAAAGGAAAAGGCCCGGGTATATACCCATTGCAATGACCAATACGACGATCGGCGCGAGCACAAGCTTCTCTCTGAAGTTCAGATCGGCGAGCTTCAGGTTGGAAGTGTTACGAACCTCGCCGAAGACGACGCGCTGATACATCCACAGCATGTAAACCGCCGAGAGAATCATCCCAAGCGCAGCCAGCGACGCGAAAAGCTTTGCGTGCGGCAGCAGAGTCGATGTAAACGTGCCGATCAGAATGAGGAACTCGCCAACGAAACCGTTGAGCAGCGGCAGCGCGATCGACGACAGCGTTACGATCATGAAGAAAGTCGAGAACACGGGCATTACGTTGGCCAGCCCGCCGAACTCGGCTATCAATCGCGTGTGCCGCCGGTCGTAGATCATCCCGACTATGAGGAACAGCGCGCCGGTTGAGACTCCGTGGTTGAGCATCTGATACAGCGCGCCCTGCATGCCTTGATCGGTGAAAGAAAAGATGCCCAGCACGACGAAACCGAGATGGCTCACGGATGAATAAGCGACGAGCTTCTTCAAGTCCGGCTGGACCATAGCCACCAGCGCGCCGTAGATGATCCCCACCACTGCGAGCGAAGAGATCAACACGGCCCACTGATGCGAGGCGTCGGGAAAGATCGGCAGGTTGAATCGCATCAAGCCGTAAGTTCCCATCTTGAGCAGCACACCCGCCAGAAGCACCGAACCTGCCGTTGGAGCTTCGACGTGCGCGTCCGGCAGCCAGGTGTGAAACGGGAAGAGTGGGACCTTGATCAAGAACGCCAACGCGAACGCCCAGAACAACCAGCTTTGCGTGGCCGGATCCAGAATCAACGCGTGAGTCTTTACATCGTTGGTTATCGTCGCGATATCGAACGTGTAGTTGAGCGTGGCGTCTCCGTGCAGGTAGTAAAGCGCTATGATCCCTGCAAGCATAAGCAGCGAACCCACAACGGTGTAGATGACGAACTTGATCGCCGCGTAGATGCGCCGTTCGCCGCCCCACACGCCGATCAGGAAGTACATCGGCACCAGCATCACTTCCCAGAAGAGGTAGAAAAGGAACATATCCATCGCGACGAACACACCGAGCATTCCGGTCTCGAGCGCGAGCATCGAGACTAGAAACTCGCGCTGGCGTTTGTGGATCGAGTTCCACGATGACAGTAGCGCGAGCGGAACCAGAAACGTCGTGAGGATGACGAGCCACAAGCTCAAGCCATCAATGGCGACGTGATAGCGCACCCCCAGCTTGAACGCGTTGATCCATTCGACGTTTGTTTCGAATTGAAGCCCTGCGCCTTTATCGAAAGCGATGGGCAGCGCCAGCGAGACAGCGAACGTGGCGAGAGAGAAGAGAAGCGCCGTCCGTTTAAGCGCGTTCTCGTTTGGTTTCTCACCACGACCCACGAGAAAGAGAGTGATTGCTCCGGCAAGCGGAAGCAGAGTTATGATTGTGAGAATGTGTCCACCCATCTCAACCTTATACGGGCGGCCCTCGGTGGCCGCCCCTCGCTCGCTTCCCTTCCGCAACTGGTGTGTGCGACTGAGGGGCGGCCACGGCCGCCCTTATACCTACGTGCTCACGAAGTAGGCGATTATCAGCAACGCGCCGAGCACTACAACCGCGACATAGCTTCGAGCCAGGCCCGATTGCAAGTAGCGCAACCCGCCTCCGAACAAACCGGCGAGCTGGCCCGCGCCGTTCACTGCGCCGTCGATGATGCGCACGTCGATGATCTTCCACAGGACGTTGATCGACCCAACTTTGATCGGTTGGATGACAGTCGCATCGTACACTTCATCCACGTAGTATTTGTGTTCGAGCAGACTCGGCGGTTCCCACAGCGGCTTGCGATTGAACCACACCCATCCGATACCGATGCCCAGAAAGGCGATGACGGTTGAGACGACAGTCAACTCGATCTCGATGCCGTGATCTTCAGAAGCCGAAGAGAAGATGGGAGCGTACGCCGTCCATTCCATAGGTTGAACAATAGCGATCGATGGCTCAAGGAAATGCTCGAAATAGTTTCCAATCTTCCCGCCTGAAAGACCTTCGGGCACTCCAAGGAACCCTGCGAGAGCAGCGCCCAAAGCAAGTACTACAAGCGGGATCACCATCGAAGCGGGCGATTCGTGTGGAGGCCTTCCGTGATGCCCATGATCTCCCTGCGCAGAATGGGCTGCTGGAGCCGATTCTGAGGAGCCCACTCTTTGTTTACCCCAGAATGTCAGCACCATGAGCCGGGTCATGTACACGGCGGTCAGAAGCGCTGTTATGGCCCCGATGCCCCACAGAACAGTGGGCCACGAACCCGGAAGCACAGTAGTTGTGAACGAACTAAACAGAATCTCGTCTTTGCTGAAGAAGCCAGACAGGAGAGGCACGCCTGAAATTGCAAGCCAGCCAACAAACATCGTCGCAAAAGTAATGGGCATGAACTTCTTCAGCCCGCCCATGCGTTTCATATCCTGCTCGTGATCCATACCGATAATGACTGAGCCTGCGCCGAGAAATAGCAGCGCTTTGAAGAACGCGTGCGTGAAGACGTGAAAGATGCCTGCGCCAAATGCACCGACGCCGCACGCGAGGAACATGTAGCCGAGCTGCGAGATCGTCGAATAAGCGAGCACCTTCTTGATATCCCACTGAGCCAGCCCGATCGTTGCCGCGAACAGCGCGGTCGCCGCCCCGATGATCGCCATGATCAGCATGGCGGTCGGCGCGTGGGTGTAGATCGAGCTCGCGCGCGCAACCATGTAGACGCCTGCCGTCACCATCGTAGCGGCGTGTATCAACGCGCTCACCGGTGTAGGTCCAGCCATCGCGTCGGGCAACCACACGTACAGCGGCAACTGGGCGCTCTTGCCGATCGCGCCGACAAACAACAACACCGCGATCGTCGTTATGCCTCCCGCGACGATCGCAGACCAGCCGAGCGGGTCCGCGACTTGCGAGAACACCCAGTTGAACGCGCCGTGGATGCCGCGACCCGGATCGTCAAAGTAGAAGATTGTTCCAGCTTTGAGGAACAGCAGCATCACTCCGAGCGCGAATCCAAAGTCGCCGATGCGATTGACGATGAATGCTTTCTTTGCGGCGTCGTTGGCGAAGTCCTTTGTGAAGTAATAGCCGATCAACAAGTAGGAGCAGAGCCCGACGCCTTCCCATCCGACGAACATCAGCAGGAAGTTGTCGGCCAGCACCAGCGTCAGCATCGAGAACATGAAGAGATTCATGTACGCGAAGAATCGCCAGTAGCCCTTGTCGCCGCGCATATAGCCGGTCGCGAATACGTGGATCCAGAATGCCACGAAGGTGATGAACAGGATGTAGATTGCCGACAGCGAGTCTAATAGCAGGGAAGCATCCGCCCTGAATGCGCCGACACTGATCCAGGTGAACAGATAGTCGTAGAACTTCTTTCCTTGTTCCAACTCGGCGTGGTGCTTGAAGAAAAGGTAGAACGAGAGTATCGCCGACACCGCGACCGTCGAGCAGGCGATCAGCCCGATCAAGCGCTCTCCCATTCGCTTGCCGAACAGGCCAAGGATTGCCGCGCCAACTAACGGCGCCAGTATTATTGCGGCTAACATTGCCTAAGGATCCTTAGAGTGAAGCGTGATCCTGAAGTAGCATAGACTTTAGTCTGTGTCCTTCAGTCTAATCTCTGAACAATGGCCACAGACTAAAGTCTATGCTACATCACGCACTCTTCACAGCTTCAGCGTGTCCACCTCGTCAACGTTGAGCGACTCACGGTTGCGGAAGACCGAAATGATGATTGCGAGCCCGACCGCCGCTTCGGCCGCAGCCACCGTCATCACGATGAAGACAAACAGTTGACCCCCGACATCGCCGAAAAAACCGGACAAAGAAACGAGCGTGAGGTTTACCGCATTCAACATCAGTTCGATGCACAAGAATATCGTAATGGCGTTTCGCCTGATGAAGACTCCGACTGCCCCGATTGTGAACAGCAGAGCGGAGAGTCCTAGATACCACGCCAATGGGACCATCGCATCTCCAATGACCGTGAATTGAAAATTGCAAATTGAAGAAAACTGCAAATTGAAAATTGAAGTGGCTCAATGTTGTTCAAATTTGCAATTTTCATTTTGCAATTTTCAATTTTCAATTCCCGCCTCTCACGTTAGTCTCCTTCGCGTCTTGCCAACACCATCGCTCCCACGACCGCCATCAGGATCAACACTGAAGTTACTTCGAACGGAAGCAGGTAATCGGTGAACAGCGCCGTGCCTATGCTCCAGGTTGTTCCCACTGCCCGCTCGGCATCGCCCGGTGGAACCGGCGGCAATGTGCTCAAGCGAATCGGTCGAATAACATAGAACATTTCGGCGATCATCAGCCCGGCAATAGGGATCGCAAGATACCGCAGACCCTTCTGCTTTTCGATCAGTGGAAGGTCCTTCGGCACGTTCAAGAGCATTATGACGAATATGAACAGCACCATTATCGCGCCCGCATAGACGACGATTTGAACCGCGGCTATGAACTGCGCGTGCACCGTCACGTAAAGGGCCGACAGCGCCAGCAGCGTTCCGATCAGCGACAGCGCGCTATAGAGTGGGCTCCGCTGCAGCAGAATGTTCAGCGCGCTGGCGATCGCGATCACGGCGAAGATTATGAATAGAACTTTTTCCTGCCCCATGTGAGTCGCCTAGCGCATGAACAAGATTACGGTTGACGAAATGATGATGTTGACTATCGACACCGGCAGCAGAAACTTCCAGCCGAACCGCATCAGTTGATCGTAACGGAAGCGCGGCACCGTGTAGCGAATCCACATCGCCGTGAAGATCAATGCCAATACCTTGATGGTGAAATAAACCGGCCCGAGGTACGGAAGTCTCCCAACGAATGGGCCGTTCCACCCGCCGAAAAAGAGGGTCGTCGCTATCGAAGACGCGGTGATGAGATTCAGATACTCCGCCATCTGGAACATCACGAACTTCATAGAAGAGTATTCGGTGTGATATCCGGCCACGAGTTCCGAGTCCGCCTCGGGCAAGTCAAAAGGAGTGCGATTGGTTTCGGCGAGCGACGCGATATAGAAGATGATGAAGACCAGAATCAGCAGCGGGTAATGGAAGATGTTCCAGGCTAGTCCGTGGAAGCCTCGCTGTGCTTCGACGATCTCGACCAGGTCCAACGTGCCGGTGTAAAGCAACACGCTGACAATCGACAGACCCAACGCAAGCTCATAGCTGATCATCTGGGCGCTCGACCTCAAGCCTCCCATCAGTGAGTACTTGTTGTTCGAGGACCAGCCTGCCAGCACGATGCCGTAGACGCCCACCGATGTCAGCGCGAGTACATAGAGCAGCCCGACGTTCATTCGCGTCACGTGTAGCTCGATCGGATGGCCAAAGGGCGTGATCTGGCTGCCGTACGGAATCACGATGAAAGTCATCAACGCAGGGATCAGCGATAGCGCCGGCGCGAGCACATAGAGCCACTGGTTTGCCTGAAGCGGGATGATGTCTTCCTTAAAGATCATCTTCAGCCCATCCGCCAAAGGCTGCATTAACCCCCACAGGCGGAACTTACCGAGGCCCACACGGTTTGGCCCGACACGCATTTGTATCCAGGCCATCACCTTGCGTTCCATGAGCGTGACGTATGCGACTGCGGTGACTAGTATCAGGAGGATTACGATGGTCTTGATTACCCACTCAAGCAGGAGGTTAGTCATAAGATATGATTGACCAATGGCGAGTCTCAAACTCTCATATCACCTGTTCCACTCGAGGATGCCCTTGCGCCAGACGTACACCAGCCCGACGAACAGGACCACCATAAATACCATCATCTCCCCGTAGAAAACGTACTTCAGATGCCGATACGCTTCGGACTGCACGACACCCCGAAAGACTACCGCCCAGGGAACTAGAAACACGGCTTCGATGTCGAACAGCAGAAACGCCATCGCAACGAGGTAGAACTTGACCGACTGTCGCTCACGGGCGTTGCCGACCGGCTCAACGCCGCATTCGTAGGGCATTAGTTTCTCGCGGGTCGGGCGGTTCTTCGCCGCAAGCCGCGAGAGAATAATGATGGCTGCCGCCATAACGGTTGCGATGATCAGGATCAGAAGGACGGGAAGGTAGTTGACCATTTTCCGGGCTGCGTGTTGCCTGTTAGCACATGCTGCGATAGCTGCTGCGAAATTGGCTGTCAGTTAAGACCAGGCATCTTATCGCCCGCCGAATTTTGGTGTCAAGCGACAGAAGCAATGGCGTCGCACGTCGTGGGGATTAGCTTCTTTTTCCGGAAGTTTGTTGACTAGAAAACTATTGTCGCTGTTTCTAACTTCGACTAATATCGTGGCCGGAAGTTGTCCTTGTGCTTATCCAAACTCCAAGCGTCCTTGCCTAAATCGGCGACGGCAACCAAAGGCTGTCAGCGTGGATGCTCTAAGGATACTGTGTGATTGATTCCTCGTCAAAGTTGTTGTCAAGGAACGTTTCTCGATATTGCTCAGGGTTGTTAGAATCGAAACACAATGCGGCCCGATGAGAGGATATTGTGCTGCCGACTTCCAGAACGTACAGCGTTGAAGTTGGGGTTGCCGGAAATGAAATCACGCACTTCGCCGCGAATGCTCAGGAACCGAAATATATTCACATCCAGCCCACCGCCAAAGTCAAAAACGCCGCGATTAGTTCCGCGCCGACCGGTATTGGGCTGATTGTTGATATGAGACTCGCTTTCTTCAAATCGCCCGAACCCGCCTCCTACGGCCGCGTAAGGCGATAGCTTTGATTCGGGCAGAAACTTAACCTTCAGCCCTGGCGTGACGAATAAAGGAGGCGTAGTTACGAGGGATGTTCACATTTGAAGATTTGAGATCAGTGCTTGGGGTGGCGGCAAACGGAACCTCAAAATGAATCGAAACGGCTTTGAGATCAGCCACCCGATACGCGTAGTTTGCGTAGTAGGTAAGGCCAGTACTGATTTGCAGGGTGCCCGGCTGAGGCGACCTTATGTCTCGGTCACCGGTTGTAGTTCCGCCTAATAGCAGACCAATTTCATGTTTCTGCGCTAAGGCCGGCACAGTGCTGAAAAGAACCACCATTAGTAGGGCCGGCATATTCAGCTTCATATTCATTCTATCCCTCCTTGGGTTGCATTAGACTTTGAGCTACGGCGCATCATTCGCCAATCGCTTAACTGCATTCCTTATCATTATTGATTCGCAACAATATCGAACGAGAACTTCAGCTCATCCTTGACCTTGATTGTGCCCCCCGCTACTGAGACCGGTTTGATATTGTAGTTGGCTTGTCGCAAGGGAAAGTCGCCCAGCGCTCTGAGATTGTTCTCTCCAAACTCAAGCTGGGCATTGATCGTCACGTTGCGAGTGACACCGTGCAGCGTGAGGTCGCCTGAAATCCTGGCTTGATACTTTCCCTCGTCAATCTTGGTGGCAGTGACGTTGGTGCTGTTGAAAACAATCTCCGGGTACTTCGCTGTTTCCAGCACTTCGTCGCGCATCGTGCCCTGGATTTTTTGGCGGTCACTCTCGCTCACCTTGTCGGTCACCGCAAGCGAATCAGCTTTGATCGTCAGTTGAAGTGAAGCTGGCTCAACCGTGCCGTAAGTGAACCCGACCTCGCCCGTCAAATCGCGGATGGCGATGGTGTGGTTGTGTCCTGCAAACGACAGCAAGCCACCGACGAACGCGTGCACTATGAAACGGCTCTGACTTGCTTCGACCCTGTACCGCGCTCCGGCAGGCGAGGCTGGTATTGGCGAGATTGTCACCTCTGGCGTATCGGCTTGAACAGCCTGCGCGCTTTCCGTAGGAGAATGAGAGGACAGCAATCCGAAAATTAGGAACAGGGCAAATGCTGCAAGAAGCGCCCTCGGATAATCCCTCCAATTGCTCATAGATTCCTTACCTCGTTCGTGAAGAGCGCATAGCAGTGGCTCAGTTTACACTGCAGCACTCGCACGGTATGCCACAGCGAAAGTTTCAGCGAACACTTCAAGCGTCGTCGGCGTGGTGTTTTCTGGCGAGCGGGGTTCCGTCGGTCGGACTCGACCCTCATTCATTCCACGGTACATCTCGATCATTTCGTCTGCGACGCTGACCGACATGCCGAAACCAAGCATCGCTTGTCGCGCGTCCGCATATGGAAATTGAACATACTGTAAGTCTTCCTTACCCACTGCCTTCCCTAGTACCTTGGTGGCTTCTACCATCGTGACTTCTTTCGCACCCAGAAGCTCCCGCGCCGACTTGCCCTCAAAAGAAGTCTCCGCCATTAGATGAGCGGCAACAGCAGCAATGTCTTTCGTGGCGATCATGGATATTGGTAGGTTGGGATCTATCGGGCTACCGTTGATATCGATGTTCTTAATCATCTCCACATTGAAAAGCAGGTTCTCCATGAAGAAGCCAGGGCGCAGATGGAGAACGTTGATTGAGTCAAGACGGTTCAACCTCTGCTCGTTATCGTGTAAACCCTTAATCGGACCGGTGCCTTCAGTCGCGTGTGCTCCGACACTGCTCAGATTCACAACATGAGTGACGCCGGCGTCCCTTATTGCGGCTGCCAGGGCTTCACCAATTTGATTCTGGTAAGCGCGGAAGTTTGTCGCGGTGAAGTTAGGCGGGATCATGGCGAAAACGACGCGGGCGTTGTGAAAAGCCCGGGTGAGGAAATGTGCGTCATCCAGAGAGCCCGCGAACGGTTCAGCTCCTCTATGCACCAGAGGCTTCAACCGCCCTTCACTCCTGCCGATGACTCGAACGTTCTTGCCATGGCCGAGCAATATCTCGGCCAATACTTTGCCGATGTTTCCGGTTGCCCCAGTTACAACGAATGTTTCTTTCTCCATTCCGGTCTCCTTTGAGTCAATGAATCTTGTGCTTCAATTACTGAAGTCGCTTGTTTGCGCTAATCTCCTTCACACGGGAAACCTGGTTGGTGGTTTTGTAGAGTGTGGGGTACTTAGTCGAAACGGTCATTGTTATTTCCTCATAACAAGACTGCAGATTGCGGATCACTTTCCACCCAGAATCGCACTGAGTATCGAAAGTTCCTCACGCAGAGTTTCCGATTGCTGTTCGAGCGCTCCTTCGAGTTGCTGCAACGGAACGGGCGGCGCCATTAGAACGAAGGTGTAAATACTGCGATCCTGTCCTGCGTCCACAACGCGTGAATAAGCCTTGGCGGTGCTTCTGTCAGGGAAGGTGATAATCCAATCAATCGTGCCTTGCTCGCGGGAGGCGTTGACGTTCAACTCAACCTCAACTAAACCATTCGGCGTTTGCATCACCGCTCGCCCATCAGAGACTTCTTTGAAAGCGCTCGCCCATTCGGGAAGATTCGTGGCATCCGCGATGTAGGTAAAAGTCTTTTCAAAAGGCTCTTTGATTTCGATTGCCTGAACATCAAATGTTTTCATTAGTCATCTCCCGTGTTTGCGCTTGAACTCTTTCGAGTTGCTTGAAGAAGTAATCGCGCCAGCCCGCGGCTAGGGCACTGACCCTAACGGCTCGGTGTAGCAAGTCAGTCTTGATTTGTCGGTTCACATACAAGCTGGTGATGTCGGCAACCGTGACGTTATGTTCGTCTCGACTGATAAGCTCAATCTCGTCACCTTCGCCTACTTCGCCTTCTTCGCGCACTGCAAAGTAAAACCCAGTGCGTCCGCTCGTTAAGAAGCGCTTGATGATGTCGTCTCGTTCGAACCTGGCGGCGAGCTTGAAGCAAGGCATCCGTGGCTGTGTTACTACGACTACCGCTGCCCCTATGCGAAACCTATCACCGATATTAACCTCGTCTTCGAGCAGCCCTTCAATGGTGAAGTTTTCGCCGAAGATTCCCCAGGGGAGCCTCATACGCACCAGTTCATCCTGCCAGTAGTCATAATGCTCGGCCGGGTAAGCGTAGACCGCCTTGTCCGATCCACCGTGAACGGATAAGTCGGCCTGTCGGTCGCCATCGAGGTTAAGCCTGCGCACACGGACGCGGCCCTCGACCGGCTCTTTGAAAATTCCGGTGGTGATGCTCCGGCCCTTCCAGATCACTTCGCGTGGAAGCCCTATGTTGACGGAAACAAGTTTCATCGCTGGCATCTCCTGTCTACTTCCGGCTTGCCGCCTCTATGCTGAGTGTTGGGTCAGCACCGGCCCAGGTTACATCCGCGGTCGGCCCGTAGGTTGCGGGAACGCTCTTTCCCAGTAAACGCAGATAGACCGTCAACTGAGTGCGATGATGTGCAGTGTGAAGAACTCGTCTCCAGAAGACCCAGATGCGCTCACGCCTGACATCAAAGAATGATACCTCTTCCAGCCACCATGATTGGTCCGGTCGAGCGAAGAAGATTAAACGCGGCGATGCAAGCCGACGCATTCTGTTTGCATATTCCTCTGGCGTCTCCTGCTCCGGCAGGATCCGCGATGCAGGAAGTTCCGGTGTACCGAGGAATTCGCCGAAAAAACGCCTCTCTGAAAGCAGTTGGTGCTTGAGGATATCGAGCACCGTGCTGGACCGCGGATGAGGGCGGAACAACATTTCTTCTACCGCAAACTCACGCCAGACCGAGATGACCTTGTTCGTTTCGCTGGCATAGGTGTCAAGCAAATGCTGAAGGATCGCAGACGAAGCTCGCGGAACGTCTCGATCAGGAATGCCTGTGTAAGCGTAAGCCATTGCCATGACAAAACCCCTGCGCGATTAATAGAGCTTATCGGCAAAGCTCAAGAGCAGGATCATCCATTGACATGTGACCCTACTCAAGAAATCATCCCCTTACTAAGCCGCTTCCCTTGATATCCTTCTATCATTCAGTAAGACCGAATACACTTGAGGAGACAAGCTTTAGGCTCCCTCCGGCCTTGATTGCCAGGCCTTCGCGTCCAAAGAAGTCCACTTCCACCTGGCGGCGCTACCAAGCACCAAGGCTGCGTTCCGGTATCTACTTCCCATCGACGAACTTGGGCTCGCAGTCGAAAGTGCTGTCCCTGGTATTCGAATCGGATATGACAAAATCAAAGGTCGGCGGGTCAATTCGATCTCCAAAGCTGTCGCCTTCAAATGCGACTTCCGCTTTGCCTACTCTGTTGCATAGATCTATTTCGGCCAGTACGCGTCTTGTCTCGGACATATCTTGTAGCAGAACCTTGCAACCGGTTACATTAACGCTACCGATCCCTCCAGTCGAAATGTTTCCCTTACAACTCTCAAATTTGTACTCGCCAGTAGCGATAATGATTATCAGGTGGTCGGCAGACTTATCGTCTTGCAAGATCAACTGCTGAATCGTTTTCACCTTTTGCCCGCTTGCCGAAATGGCTAGCAGCGACGAAATGATCAATCCGATGATGACTAACTTCGACTTCATGAACTTATCCTCCCAAATTACGAAAAGTTGTCGGTTTGAAGGGGGTGAATGAGACAGCCTCTCTCATTCACCGCTGCCTTCATTTCTTATTCTTCAGAATGCGTAACGCACTTGAATGCGCCCGGTGCGGCTGCCACCGTTATTGAGGCGCACGTTGTTGAAGAAAGGGTTCGTCACGTCGCCATTGCTTAGATCGCTCGAAATGTTCGGATCCGCAAAGGTGAAGTTCGGATGATTGAACACGTTGAAGAATTCAACTCGGACCTCAAGCTTGTGCCCTTCGAAAGGCAGCCTGAAAGCTTTGTTGATGCTTGCATCGAAGCTGTTGACCCGATCGGCGCGAAGTGTGTTGCGACCCGCGATGTTAGAACGAATCGCCGGATCGACGAGAAAGCGAGCGTTGGCCGGATCAATCGGGTTGCCGTTGATGTCAACAAACCCATTACCAGCGATTCCCAACACCGAACTGGCGAATGCTACCGAGGTGGGCGGCGCGTTCGTGTTAGAGATTGATGGGCGGTCGTTGAAGGAATTCAAGTCTCCGTTCAAATCAATGCCGCCGAGAAACGGACTCTCTACAGCCCCAGATTGAATGCGGTAGATTCCTGAGAGCGTCCAACCGCCTGCGACTTCGCCAAGGAAGCCCCGCGCCGGGCCGGGAACGTCCCAGATGAAGGACCACACCGCGCGATGTGGAACGTCAAACGAAGCCACGCTGCGGTCTGCTCCGCGGTCGAACGGGTTCGACCCAACGCTGCTGCCGCCCGTCGTGACGAATACTTCGCTGTTGACGTTATCAATCGTCTTTGAAAAGGTATAGGCAAAGCGGGCGAGCAATCCTTTTCGCAAGCCGCGCTCGACGCGCGTCTGCAGAGAATGATAGATGGAGTCGCCGCCGTTGGTTCGGAGAGTCACCGGCCCACGAGTCGAGAAAATACGGACGCCGTTAACTCCCGGATTCAACTGCTCGTTGATCAACAGTCTCGTCCCGCGCGATCCGACATAAGCCACATCAACGATGATGTTGGCTGGCGTTTCGCGCTGCACCCCCAGATTCCAGAGATGAGTCAGCGGATTGACCAGATTTGGATCAACGCTTGTGATGTTAGCAAACGGATTAGGAGTCCCCGTCGTCGGCAAAGAACTCACTCCCGCGCTTGCAAAGCCACGGCCTCCGACCGAAGATCCGAGGGTGGTGACTCCAAAAGCGTTAGGCGACGAAGCTGCCGTGTTGCTCAGGATGTTGTTGAAGAACACGTCATAGCTGATCCCATATCCTCCGCGTATGACCGTCCTCTGTTCACCAAACAACCACCTGGCAAAGCGCGGCGTGTAGGCGAAGCTGAAACGCGGAGCAACGTTATTGTCGTCTCGCTCGTGCTCAACCCTTGTTTCTAGCGGGGCATTGAAACCGGCGAAGGCAGGGAATCGAACCACGTTGAAAGGCGTGCCGTAGTTCTCATATCGCAGCCCAAGGTTTAAGGTCAGGTTCGCCGTCACGCGCCAACTGTCGGTGACAAAGTAGGCCTGTTGGAACGCATCGGGGGAGATCACCGGGTTGCCAAACACCCGCGAAGCGAAAACGCCTTGCGTGCCAGAAAAGCCATCCACGAAATTTCCAAAGGTTGGGAATCCACCACCGGCTGAAAAAGTCAGCGTTCCTCGACTGTTGAATGGAACACGCTGCTCGGCATCCTGACGCAACAAGTCCGCTCCCGCGCGAATCGTGTGATCCCGAACGGTGTAGGTGATTGTGTCCTGAAACTGGTAGTTGTTGAAGATGCGCGACTGCGGGAAGGTCGCGTCAAGACCTACGCTCGAGATGTTGGTAGCGCCCAAGGCGAATCGCGGACCATTGAGCGTTGCTGGATCTTGAGGGTTGAAAGCCGCGTTGAACCGCCCATAGGAAAAACGGAACTCGTTGAGGGATCTCGGCGAGAACGTACGCGTGTAGTTAGCGTAGAGATTCTGTACGCGACTGGGCACGTCGATTCCAAAGCCGTTGAAGGCTGAAGGAATCTGATTGTTGAAGGTCTGATCATCAAACAGGTATCGGAACGAAAGGCTGTCCTTCTCGCCCGGCGCCCAGTCAACCCGCGTAAGGAACTGGTAGTCGTTTATACTTCGGCTCAAGCCTGTGAGCGTCGCCGTCCCGAAGGGTATGACTTGGCGACTGCCACCAAGCGGGATTTGAATCACGTTGGTCGTGCCGCGCAAATCTCCCACTATACCCAGGTAGCGGTCAAGGTTCGCACTCCGGCCTTGCGGAAAGAGTGAGCGCAACCCAGCAAACCCTTCGGCTGTCGGCACCACCGCTGAGGCTGTTGTGGTAGACCGAAATGGGGATGCCTGAAACGTTCCGAAGAAGAACAGCCGGTCCTTCTTGATGGGGCCGCCGAACGAGAAGCCATAATCGTTCTCGATCGAGACCGGAACAGATGTCAATCCCTCATTGGCCTTCTGACCGTTGCTCAAAGAAGACAGCGCGCTCGAAGTGATGACATCATAGACCGAACCATGAAACTGATTCGTCCCACTGCGGGTAATCACGTTGACGACAGCGCCGCCTGCCCGCCCGTACTCGGCAGAGTTGTTCGCGCCGAGAATTGAGACTTCGCGGTACCCGTCGCGCAAAACCGGCTGATAGAACTGACCAGTTATCGAGTTGTCATTGTTATCCGTGCCGTCGATCAACTGGTTGTTTGCGCGAGGGCGCAGCCCGTTGATTGAAAACTCCGTCCCTTGCACGAAACCGCCTGCAAGCACGCCCGGCGCAATGACGCCCGGCAGCGTAAACACCAGGTTCGCCGGATTGAGGCCGGCAACTGGCAGATCAACAATCTGACGCGGATCAAGCGTGCTCGTGCGTGCGCCATCCTGCTTTTGCAAGATGACGTTGCTACCGGGAGTGACATTGACCACTTCACCAGCGCCGCCGACTTCAAGCGCGAAAGAAGTGTCGGTGATTTGTGCCGCGGCGATGATCACGTCATCACGTTCGGACATCTTAAAGCCGCTGGCTATGACTTCTACTTTGTAAGTTCCGGGGTCAATCGCATCAAGCCGGAAGGTTCCCTCGGATGTGGAGAGTGTCTCACGTGAGACATTGGTTGATGTGTTGGTGATTCTCACTGTACTGCCGGAGACCGCAGCGCCGGTAGGATCCGTGATCGTCCCCACCACGATACCCTTGCTGGATTGCGCCATGACAGTTGGCGACGTAAATGGGAATACCAGCGAGACGATGATTAGTATGCTCGCCGTTAGCGCCAGCTGTTTCATTCTCAGGAATCGATTCATGATTTGCCTCCTTATCTTTTGTATCCACCTGACTGAGCGGATGGTGTTTTACTGACATTGCCTGCCGATAAATCGGCAGGAATCTGCTTGTAACTAGATTCGGCAATCTGAGTGCGGGAGCTCTTTAACTTCCTAGCTATCTCATTAGTCCATTTGGATAGGTTGAGCCAATCGAGGCCATCCATCACTTTGCTGGTTATCTTCGTGGCAGGGTTGTACACATACATACCACTGATGGTAATTGTGAAGATCGGCACATCATACTTTTCAGCAACTCGCCGATCCTGCGGAGATGGCCTCGGATCGATACCATTCGGATGAGTATGGACTATTGCTACTGCGTTGAAGATCCATTTGAAAGTGAACTTTTGATACTCACCGGTCGAACCTTGGGATCTGCCTGTGTAGCTGCCATCTGTCATCCGAAAGATCAAAACAAGGCCCTCCCGGCCATTAGTACCGTCACCTGAGACCCGCCATGCCTTATCGAATTCCTTTATTACCCCTCTGTCGATATTTCTTAGAAACTCGAAACCAGCCATTACCTTGCCAGGCCCGGTATTTGTGCTGGCCACGTCATAGTCAGTACCGGCTCCGTCTAGGCTATGTTCGGCATCACTGTCGTCGGTGCGGTTGTAGTCGGAAACTGTGGAGCGAGAAGTCTGTGCCTGAGAGACAGAAGCCGCAAAGACGAGGAACAGTATCGCTAATCGTGAAAACCCTTGCATGACAACCTCTGAGAATTAGCCAAGAATGCTCGGCCCTACGCGGCCAGGCGGTCTCCAGAATGAACACCCTTCTCCGCAAAGACAGCGTACTGAGCCGCGACCCGCTCAACAGCGGGCATAGCTTGCGGGACAATCATCTTGAGAAATCTAATAAGATGACCAACCTCTGTAGGAGTCAGATCCTCAGGGCTACGTGCAGGTATGCCTAGTGGGATCAGATATGCGCGCATGTTCAGATTGGCGCGCTTCATTTCTCTCTCCAATGACTCAATAAAGTCTCCCCGGTCGGCCATCTTCATGGAAACTAGTCCATCGCGAACCAGATTCTTCAGTGCATCCGGGTCGAACGACTCCAACGCCGTTCTAGCAACGCGATAGTTCGTTTGTGTGCTCTTTGCCATTTCCTTCCTCATCACAGTATGCGCCGGCTCCAACGTGCTATTCAGTAAGGCCCCATACAGTCGCGGGCTTTCTAGAGTAAGGGCGCCTACCTGAACCCGATTGGCTTTCATCGTTGAGCCATATTCTTTGCCTCGGTCAAACGCTCTGCCTTAGAAGGGGCGCGGTCTGGCCTTCCGGGTTGAAATAGCTCTTGCTGGATACCCCGACACCAGAAGCTGTCGCAGCCTCATTCTCGCTTTGTGTAGTTGCGATTTGGTGGTGCCAACACTGCAACCGAGCAGCGTCGCTGCCTCCTCGTGGTTGTAACCCTCGATGTCGCGCAGCACGAAGACTGTGCGGAAGCCTGGAGGAAGCTGGGCGATGGCCTCTTCGAGCGCGATGCGATCTATGATGGGTATCGCCTTCTGGCTGAGCGTTGCGGGATCGACTACGTCACGCATCTCGCCGGCATCAGTGGTTTGCATTCGTCGAGCTGAGCGCCGGCGGAAGTACATCAGCACCTGATTCACCGTCAACCGGTGGAGCCAGGTTGTAAATGCTGCTTCGCCGCGAAAAGAACCGAGCTTGCGATGCAGTTGTATAAAGATTTCCTGGGTCAAGTCTTCGGCCTCGGCGACGTTGCCCATCATCCTGAGGCAGATCGAGTACACCCGGCGGCAGTGATTGCGATAGAGCTGTTCAAAGCCACTCATGGTATCGCCGGCAAGGGCAGCATCCACGCCTGCATCGGATTGAATTGAGATCGCATTACTTGCCATTCCCAACTACTCTCCTTTTGTCCAAGTCTTCGTCCTACCGTTCTCGCTCGTTTTGCCTGAAGACAAGCTCGGGGTGACTCGCTCAGTCAGCAGGTCACGGCCGATAGTGCATTAGGAATCTGTGTGCCACGTTATCGTTTGCTCTAAGCGAAACTCTTGAGGGTCTTGCTTGCAGAGACTTAAGAGATTGACGGGAGAAAGCTGGAGGCGGGTTACCGCAGACTGCCCACACGATATTTCGTAACTTCACGAAATGTCGCTCGTGAGACTCAATTATCTTTACTCAGAATCGGATGCCAACCTGTTTTGTTTCGCTTTGGCCTCTGCCGCAGACGGCAAAGAGTCTAACCTTTTCATGAATGCCACAACCTGCCGAATATCCTCGTCAGAAATTAGGCAGAGTAGTCTCAGACATCTACTTCTTACCTTCGACATAACCGTACGGAATCGTCAAAGACAATTCACCTCTTTCTTGAGCATATGAATTCAACCCTTCTTCAAGCCCGCTAAATACTTCCACTAGCCGCTCTTCAGGGACGACGCCTTTCCAACCTTCCAGGAATCCGAGTTGAATGAAATGGTGGCGCAAGAGGGATGAGCCATCAAGGAATCGAATCCGAAACGAAGCGGTATGCATATCGGTAATCTTGAATCCGGCCTGCTCAAGACGGGAACATGCGGCGTCCGGGTCGGAACGATGCTCAACATGAGCTTGGAGCAAATCGACAGCTCGGCTTAGTCCCAACTCGCGAAGAGTCTTTTCAAAAACGTGGTAGTACTCGCTCATATGACCCTCGAAGTTGGTAGTTAATGATAGATAGCCCTCGGGCTTTATCACCCTGTGGCATTCACGAAGAACGCTGTCTGGGTCTGCGAAATTATTGATGCCGAGGTTGGAAACGACGAGGTCGAAGAAGTCATCGGCGAAATCCATTGAGGCGGCATCGCCTTCGACGAACTGGACATTGTTCGTGCCATAGGCTCGAGCTTTGAGCTTTGCTCGATCGAGCGCTGTTCGCCACAGATCAATGCCGTAAATCGTGGACGAATCCCCTAACCTCTGAGCCAGTTCGAGGAGCGGAAAGCCGGCGCCGCAGCCAACGTCCAGAACTCGCATCTCAGCACCAAGCCTCACTCTATCAAGAAGCATGAGTCCGAAGGGCGCAGCCCACAATGTCAGTTCATCGTAAGTAGAAATGAAGTCCGGACTTTCCAGGTCAAATGTCTTTCCCAAGTAATCGGTCATCGTGCTCCTTCTCGGCCTGGGAACGTCAAGGGCCAGTAATCGACTTTCACCACCGGATCGCGATGGCCGACATCTTTCGGCTGCATGGCCCAGGCTATCGCGCGCAGTTCGGCAACCGGATGCTGCCCTCACATCGCCGCGCCATGCATGACATCGAACAATGCCGCACCGCCAGTCTTGGCGGCCAACTTGGTCAAGCCATCCCTGCCCGTTCCGCCCGCTGAGTTGCTGGGAGAATTGGCGACGACAAGGTCAGGGTTGCCGTCACGATTCAAATCTCGAACTGCAAGGAAGAACGGGAAATCGTTACAAGGGAAGGGAGAGCCTTGAGACTCTTTGAATCCGCCCTTACCGTTTCGCAGGAGAATGAGCATTGCAATAGGCGAATTACGTTCCATGGGTCGAACTCCGTGCTTGACTGCTTCTTTCATGACTGACTTGTTGGGTTGCGCGTTAGGGATTACGACGCTTGACGGTTTTAAGAAGCGACTCTGACCATAAAGCTAACGGCTCACGCGCTTGACGATCATGTTTTGCAGCCGCCTTGTTATAAAGCGGAAGCAGTTTTCGATGGTCGCAAATACACTCGATTAACGTTTTCCGTCCAAAAGTTTTCTCAATCATCGCCGACATTTTCCAGCCGACGGTATACCATGCTCCTTGCACACCGAAGAACGAGGCAGCCGTTTTTTGAGCCTCCTCCTGGGTTAAGCGATTCTCTAACAGGTCGAGGAAAAATCTTTCAACTTTCTTGAGGTCATCGTTGAAATTCGCCATATCTTTGTCCCAACGCGCCCGGTCTTCGGAACTGCTTACTGCGTGAGGATGCGTGTCGGGGCTGCCAGCTGCCGCCAACATTGCGAAACCCTCGCCAAAAGCGCCAATTAACGTCATAACTACCCGCTTGTTCTGTGGCAAGCTGGAAATCTCATCGGACACTTTTTTAGTAAGGCAGCCACTTGAGTAGCCGATATGATGAAGTTCGTGCGCGAGCGTGTTTTCAAACTTCTCCTGACTGACGGTAGGGTCAAGATAAAGAAAAATAGCCGCGTCGGTTTTCACATCAAAAACAAAACTATTGTCTCGCGGTTTTATGACCAGATAAATTTTCGCTTTGATTTGCGCCCCTTTCGGCAAATAAGCCAACGCTAAACGAGCCGCTCCCGTTGTGTCTGCGCGTTTCCATCCGTCAAGCGTTTCTTCGAGAGCTTGTGCGCGTTCGGCAAGACCGTCGGAAAGAGCAAAGGTTTTGAAATCGGCATCTTCAAACGAGTTTTTCATTGCAATTTCGCGTTTTTTGAGACGAACATAGCCTTCACTCTGAAATACCTTTTGCCAATCCGCTTCGGTAATCGGCTGATTCGCTTTCCGCTTACTGAGAATAACAAGCACCGCTTCTGCTTCATCGGTAACAAGACGCACATTGACCGCCGACGACATAGAAGTTTGAGCCGAGCAAACAGGTGTCGAAACAAAAATGTTGCAAACAACGATCATAAAAAATGAACACCAGATACAAGACAGGTAATACTTTAGTTTTCGCATGTCTAACGTTCTTTACTGAGTGAATCCGGCGGGGCTGCTCCGCCGTTCGTTTTTACATCGTCGCAGAACTAGAGCAATCTAACGATGGCCTTCAGCTGCGGCGCGCGATCAGCAATTAAGCTGAAGGGGCGAGATTACTTGAGCAGCATGTATCGCGCCGGCAGCTGCAAGGCTTTGTTGGTGGTTTAGCTCACAGTCGATAGTTTTAGCTCCATGTAGACGGTGCCTTCAACCGGATTGAAGCGATAAGGTGCGATTTTCTTAAAACCTATAGACAAATATAATTTCTGTGCTTCCACCATAGATGGAAGCGTGTCCAAACGCATAAGCTTATACTCTAGCCGTTTGGCTTCTTCGATAGCAGCTTCAGCAAGCACCTCGCCCATCTTCATGCCGCGGAACTGCGGCTTAACGTACAAGCGTTTCATCTCGCATACATCATCTTCGAGTTTCCGCACGGCAACACATCCCGCCCCTTGTTCGCCAACCATCGCCAACAGCAAACAGCCTTCTGGCGGCATGTACCCTGCGGGAAGGTTCGCCAACTCCTCTTCAAAGTGTTGGAAACTCAAATCTATGCCTAACCAAGCCGCATACTCCTTAAAGAGCAATCTAGCCTGCTCTAGAAATCGAGTATTTTGGGCGGGAACAATCTCAAATGTTGTTGGCACTTTGGCTTTCACGTAGATTCACCTCTTTCTTGAGCATATGAATTCAACCCTTCTTCGAGCCCGCTAAATACTTCCACTAGCCGTTCTTCAGGGACGACGCTTTTCCAACCTCCCAGAAATCCTAGTTGAATGAAATGGTGGCGCAAGAGGGATGAGCCATTAAGGAATCGAATCCGAAACGAAGCAGTATGCATACAAGCCTCACTCTATCAAGAAGCATGAGTTTGAAGGGCGCAGCCCACAATGTCAGTTCATCGTAAGTAGAAATGAAGTCCGGACTTTCCAGGTCAAATGTCTTTCCCAAATAATCGGTCATCGAGATCCCTCTCGGCCTGGGAACATCAAGGCCAGTAATCGACGGTCACCACCGGATCGCGACCGGAAAACTAATGGCAATAACATACTTGGCTCACCTGACATAACTACTTCTTCGTTGTGCTGGAAGCGTTGGGCAAAGTTTGTATCACCTTGCCGTTCACATCCAGAAACTCCAGCTTAGGCTCTCCATCCGCTCCAACAATTAGTCGGATGCGCGGTTTGCCCTTTATGTCGGAGATTACCAGCGAAGTAGAGTTGTCGCGCCGCTTGCCGAGGAAAAGGCGTTGCGTTGTCAATTCATTATTATCCTCCAAAGCTTGGAATGCGGCTTCTCGTGCTGTTTTGTCGGTTATTGTTTTAGCGGCCTCCCATCGGGCCGTAACAACGTCGGACGGAACATTAGGCTGCTGCCACATTTCCAAGCTGGTCTCGTATGTCCCGTTGTCACTTTCAAGATGCTTGAAGCCGATGGTTTGATCGTTTCCTACTTTGTCGAAAGCCAGCATACCGAAATGCCCCTTTCCGCCGTTGTCGCCGAAAGCCATACCGCCCATTTCATCACCCAAATGATTGAAGAAAATCATTCCAGGTGGGCGGGGTCCTTTTCGTTCGATGATTTTTCCATTAACGATGCCGGGATGTTGCCGTTCCTGATTGGAAATAACCATTCTTAGCTTACCGTCCTTTTCCACGATATTAATACGCTCAACATCAATTTCCGCGAACTTCTGCTTTTTGTCTTGCAACGTAAAGGCTGAAAGTAAAAATACCGCGCAAGAGAGCGTTGCAACAGCGGCATAGATTTTTAAGAAGCGCACTTCTTTTTCCAGTTTGTTTTCCATAACCATCTCCTCCAATTTAGGAAAATTGTAAAAGCAATCCATTCTGCAACTGAACTATTGGCATCATCTTTCGTTAGGAGTTCTCTTCAACGATTCGATAATTTGCTCCACCCGTCCGGTGGTTACGAGTTCCTGTAGCTGGTTCTGTTCAATGCCGGCAATGCGTCCGAGCAGGACCCTCGCTGAGTGTGCATGGCCGCTTCGCCATTGCGCCATTTCGATGAGCGATTCCATAGTTCGCGCGCGCAGTTGGGCCAGCAATTTCGGATCGCGCGGTGCACTCAGGATCTCTAACAACCAACCACCCTTATTGCGGTCTGTCCACGAGCCGGAATTGATCATGTCAATAAAGGCGCCCGCCGGGATTCGCGCTGCTACTTTCGGGCTGGATTGGGCCAGAACACTCAATGCCCGCACCGCGTTGTTGCGCACTGTGTCGTTGACGTCACGGCTGGCGCGAACGAGAGCGTCACGCTGCTGCTTCGACTGGCGTGCATATCCCAGGACATGCGCGGCAACCCACCGTTGTTCCGGCTGCGAGGAGAATGCGAGAACGCTACGCACCAGGCGTTCATGCCGGATTGCGTATGATCGAGTCGCCAATTGTTTCGCGCGGAGTGGTGAATATGGGGACAATGCATAGCCGCGCGACTCATCTTCCTGCGCTTGCTGCCGAACAGCTACTGCTAGGTCTTCCATCGACTGGTCATAGAGTTTGACTATCTCTGCGGGAAGTCGAATGGATCTCTTCGGCGCGGCATTGTAGTCGAAGTGTTTTACCGAACTGCCGGGCAAGCCGATATAGATCATCCAGTTCCCGTGATCGTCACAACAAACTGGAGCAACATCAGTCGGATCGCGACCGAGTGCCTGCTTGACCGCCTCTCGCAATTGATCAGCGGCCGCGAGGATTTTCTCCTCGGAGATTGGGTCACCCTCGTGAACTGGCAGTGATGATCTTAGGCGATTGAGATCAAGACCGGCGTAGCCATAAAACTCGATCTCACCAATACGCCTCTGCTGCGGTGAAGCAGACACGAGAACAAGAGAAGCTGCCAGGAGCAAAATAACCTTCATGATCTTCTAGCTTCGGAACCTCCTTCACCAATGGGCAAAAAACAAACAACCTAAAGGCAACCGCCGTAAGACTACCAGTGCCCGTAACTCGGCTGAATTCAGGTGTGCTTATTCCTCAATTTTTCCCGAATATCAGTTCATCAAGTTTTCCTATTTCCTTCTCGGCCTGATGCGATGCGTTGTTTGTCGCAATAATGGCTACCACCCCTTCATCGACGTAACGTCGAAAGTACGCGTTAAATACTTTATTACTCCCATCGTGCCAGATGAGCGTGGTACCGCGCGGAGTCTTCGTAAATACCCAGCCGTATCCATAGTGCTTGGCAACAATGTGCGGCGTGAAAAACTTCAGTTTTGCTGCTTTCGATAATATTTCCTCTCCGCCCAGCGCAAGATGCCATTTGTAAAGGTCACTGACTGTGGAGAGCATTCCGGTAGCGGCACGCATATTCCAGTACGGCCCATCTGTGTCCCATGCTTTGTCCAGGGGCGAACCCCACTCAAAGCCAAATATGTAATAGCCGACTGCAACTTCATCCCTTTTCCATTTCGGAATTTGATATCCGGTTTCGGTGATCCCGGCCGGTGTAAATAAGTTATCAAATAGATATCGCTCGTAAGATTGCTTTGTGACAATCTCAATAATGGCGCCGAGTAAGCCATACCCGATATTGGAGTAGTTGAAGTCTGTGCCGGGCGCAAATTTCAATTTGGAGTCCATAGCCAGTTTGATGAATTCATCGCGCTGAAGCGGGGCATAGTCATCCTGGCGAAAGTTATTCTCGAAGCCTGCTGAGTGCGTCAGCAACTGGTGAATGGTTATAGCGGATTTTTCCGCAGGCACACCCGGAATGTGTTTCCCGATCGCATCCGTTGTGCGGAGTTTTCCCTGCAGTTCGAGCTTGAGAATCGCGGCAGCGGTGAACTGCTTGGTAATGGAGCCGATATCGAAAACTGTCTTATCGGTGAATGGTGTGTGCTTCCTGCTGTTTGCCAAGCCGTAGCCTTTGGACAGTAACACCTGATCATTCTTGACCACCAGAAGGACACCCGAAAAACCTGAGGCTGCGATCGATGTAAAGTACTCGTCGAGTCTTTTACCGATTTCGCCATGGACAACTCCATTTTGCTGGACGACAGCGCTGCCGTTAGATAGGCAAGCGCACATGAGTAATACCACCGTCGCAATCATACAGATGTCGCCTTCGGCCTTCGGGATCCCGCGAATCTACGAAGCAAACAACCGGGAGCGAAGTCTTATTCAGTAATTCCCAACCGGCGGCTGCCAATTCTCGCGTAGGTAATTGCCAAGTGAAATCTGTTGACGAATCGTTGAAGCATATCCATCCCATCCGGCGACTGCGAGCGAGAGAAAGATCTTGAGACCGACAAACCGGCTCGACCATTGCATGGAACGCGTAAAGGGATCAGGCGATGGCCCCGGCGAGCAAGGTCGTAACTAGATCGAGGTTCGAATCTCTTCATCGTTCACACTACCGCCTGTTCGATCTCCCAAGTAATTTCTGCGGCTCATAAATATCACCACCTCTAATGACGAATTGGATTCGCCCGGTGTTGCGAATGTCGTCTAGCGGATTAGCGTACAAGACCACGAGATCGGCACGCAAACCTATCTTAATTTTGCCAAATTCGTCGTCGAGACCGAGCGCCCTGGCTCCATTTATTGTAGCCATACGAAGTAATGCGGGAGCAGGTATTCCCGACTCACTCAAGAGTTGCAGTTCCTCATGAAAGCTTGTTCCTGGAATAATCCACGGAGTAGGCGTATCAGTTCCCGCCGTGAGAAGCACGCCCCTATCGAACATCTTCCTGGTTAAGGCTAATACTTTGGGCCACTGTGCCTGAGCGAGCTTGTATTGTTCCGGGGTCCACGACGCCGTGAAGCTGCCCTTTGGCCACCCTTTACTGAAAAGCTCTGGGGCGAAATTCATGTCTGGGTGTTGCAGGTAACGAGAATCATTGCCCCAGAATTTTGTATGCATGGCAATAAGCGTTGGATCGACAGCGACACCATGCTTAACAAGCGCGTCAATCATCGAATTGATGGCTGGCGAATTGAGATCACAATGCTCGAGCCAATAAACCCGTCCAAAAAGGGTTTGCTCGTAATTGGCGCGCGCTGATTCGGGAAGATATTCTGGCGACCAAGGCGCGCTGTGGGCAATCGCATCAATTCCCATCTCCGCGGCCTCAGTCCAAGTGGTCCGTTGTAAATGCCCGATGACGCGGAGCCTGTGAGCGTGGGCTTCATCGATCGCAGCTTTCACCAGTGCGGGGGGCATACCCGAATATACCTTGATGAAATCAACGCCCGCTGCAGCCTGCCATCTGACCTCTTCACGCACATCATCTTCATCGGTTACTAGAGCAAAGGGCTCTGCATTGAAATCCCCGGTATTGAGCATACGCCCAGCCGTTAGCACAAAGGGTCCTACCACTTTCTTGCTAAGAAGCATTTGGCGCAAAGTTATAGCAGCTTCCGTGGGCGCTCCTGCGTCCCGCACAGTTGTAATCCCTTCGCTGAGCAGCACTCGCAACATTTTCAATATTGTCGAACGATCGTAGCGCTGGATGATCTGTCCGTTCTCATCCCAGGGAGGAAGAAATAAGTGGGCGTGCATTTCTACAAACCCTGGCACAATGTAACGGCCTGACAGATCAAGAATCTTGGCCCCTCTCGGAGGAGAGTACTTTTCTGCATGGGTGACCGCTTGGATCCTATCTCCCCTTATTTCCACCGCCATATCTCGCAATAGAACGCCTCGATCTACGTCTACCACCCCGACGTGCTCCAGAACTGTGACTGCGGAATCCGTTGTCGGCTCTCTGACTGCCGGAGAAGGAGTAATGATTTTCCTAGAACAAGCTGCAAGGGCTGTAAGCAAAATCGCGATGCAAACAGAGACATAGGTCACGATCGCTTGTCGGTGGCTATTCATAGACCGAGAGATCGTCGAATTCGAATAGTTCAGGTGATCTGTTTCGCTTCAACCAGGTGTAGCAAGTGTTCCGCACAATCGCTAACAGCCATGGACGGCCATTCGAACCGTGAAACCCGCCAAAAAATTTCAGTGCGCGCAGGTAAGACTCCTGCACTACGTCTTCCGCGTCGTGGTCGTTTCGCGTCAACCAGCGCGCCAGATTGTAGGCAGCATCGATGTGTGGCAAGACGGCCTCTTCAAAGTTCACGGCGTTCGGCTCCTGGTTGAATTGATTCGCGGCTCTGACCAAACCGATGCTCTGCAAGGAAACGAGCGCGCTTTGATATGTAATCGCCGTGCCAGGGGCTCGTGTCCGCAGGAGAAAGAGCGGAGTCTCCTGAGTTAGCAAGGTTTACAAGATCCGATGAGCGGCTTGAGCGGGAATGAGGTCAGTGGCTCAGACACGACATTTCGTGAAAACACGAAATATCACGACTGTCACGCAAGGTTATTATTTGTAATGCAAGAAGGAATATCAGGGCTTTTGGTTTGCGCTGCGGACTTGCTTAATGCCGAGTTTCTGCATGCGAGAGCGCAAGGTATTCGGATGAAGTCCAAGGATGAGTGCGGCCCCACTTGGGCCATCTATCTTCCAGTTGGTCCTCTCAAGAACTTGGATAATATGTGAGCGCTCCACCTCTTCAAGCTTTTCCGGCATCGCACCGCTCGGAGATTTCAGCCGCAGGTCGAGCGAGTCTTCGATATGAACCACGCGACCTCGCGCGAGGATGGCCGCCCGCTCGATTACATTCAGGAATTCGCGCACGTTGCCCGGCCAGTCATAACGCATTAGACGATCCAGCGATTCCTTTGACACGCGCTCCAGTGGCTTACCCATCTTCTTCCCCAATCGATCCAGAAAGTGGTCTATCAGGAGCGGGATGTCGCCCTTGCGCTCGCGCAGCGGCGGCAAAGTCAATGGAAAGACATTGAGGCGGTAGAAAAGGTCCTGTCGAAAATTACCCGTGTTGACAGCTTCCGCCAGGTTGCGATTCGTGGCGGCAATGACCCTGACTGTCACTTTGATTGTGTGCGAGCCTCCAACTCGTTCAAACTCTCCCTCTTGTAGGATTCGAAGTAACTTTGATTGAAGCTCCATAGGCAAGTCGCCAATCTCGTCGAGAAAGATCGTGCCGCCATCGGCCAACTCGAAGCGACCTATCTTTCGGGCGACCGCGCCCGTAAAAGCTCCCTTCTCGTGCCCGAACAGTTCGCTCTCGATCAAGCTGGCAGCAAGAGCAGCGCAGTTCACCTTGACGAGGGGCTTGTCCTTTTGTGGGCCAAGATCATGCACCGCCCTGGCGATCAGTTCTTTGCCCGTTCCGGTCTCGCCTAGAATGAGCACGGTGGCGTCCGTCGGCGCGACCGTCTCGACGCCCTTCAGTATGGCTTTAATCAAGGGACTCTGCCCGACAATCTCTTCGAAATTGTGTTCCGTCTTGATCTCTTCTTGAAGATAGATGTTCTCCTGCTCGAGCCGACCCTTGAGCGCCGCAATCTCTTCGTACGCAAGCATGTTCTCGATGGCGAACGCGACCTGGCCCGCTACTTCCATAAGGAAAAGCGCATCGTCCCCGGAATAACGATCTAAAGCCTGGCTGGCTATGTTCAGTGTTCCGAGAAGTCTCCCTTTGGCCATTAGTGGAACTGCGACATAAGAGCGCATCCCCTCGGCCAATATTTTTTCTTCTATGGCAAACTGTCGCTCTTTCTCGAGGTCCCGGCGCAATAGAAAATGCTTGTGGTCCAATATCCAACCGAGATGACTTCCCTCGCGAATGATCTCGGTTCCCACTCCGCCGAATTCTGTCACTGGCAGTGGTCCTTCTACCGCTGAGATCCGAAAGACGTCTCTCTCAGCATCGTAAAGAGTGAGAACCGTACGATCGAAAGGTATGATCTGGGAGAGCGATTGCGCAATGGCGTTAAAGAGAGATTGCCGGTCAAGGTTCGCAATGATTGCATTGTTGATTTCCAGCAGAGCCGTGCGTTCCTTCAGCCAGCACTCCAATCGCTCATGCGCCTCTCTAAGCGCCTCCTCTGCTCGCCGCCGGGCCATCTGCTCTTCGGCTTCGCGCAGTGCTCGACAAACCGCCGGCACCAAGCGCGATAACCTTTGTTTCAGCACATAATCAGTTGCGCCCTGCTTCAGCGTCTCGATCGCCAGTTCTTCGCCAATCGCTCCCGAGACGAAGATGAAGGGCACACACGGATTTGTCTCCTGAACTATTGCCAAAGCGGAAATACCATCGAACGATGGCAGTGAGTAGTCGGCCAGAATGAGATCTGGTTCAAAGGCCTCAAGCTCCTGCTCGAAAGCTTCTTTCGTCGCCACTCGTCGGGCAGTGAAGACAATCTTCGCTTCAACGCAGCTCACGCTCTATCAACTCTGCATGGGCCGCAACATCCTCTAAAATCAGGATGCGAAGTTCTTTCTCCATTGGTCTCTCGCTAAGCTCGGGCTGAGGGTCGAGGCTAACGTCGAGGGATGAATCTTGATAACCCATCCTTCATCCTTTCATCGCGGCGGCTCGTTCAACAACATCCAATAGAATCCTAACTGCGAGACTGCTTGGACGAACTTGTCGAAATTGCAGGGCTTGACGATATAGCTGTTAACGCCTAGATTGTAGGCCTCAACGATGTCCCGCTCTTGCGATGAAGTGGTCAGCACCACCACCGGAATTCTCTTTGTGCGTTCATCTGATTTAATGCGTCGCAGGACTTCCACACCATTCACTTTGGGTAACTTCAAATCCAGCAAGACCAATCGTGGTCCATTCCCTGGTTGGCGATGAGCGAAAGTGCCGGTCCCAAAGATAAAATCTAACGCTTCAGCTCCATCTTTCACCACCTGGACATTGTTGGCAAGGTGATTCTTCGTCAGTGCTCTTAGCGTCAGCTCAACGTGCTGTGGATTGTCTTCTACTAAAAGGACTTCAACAGCATCAACGCTTACCATGGCCGTTCCTCTTTTCTGGGCAGGGCAAAATAGTTGGTAGCTCCTCTATTGACCTGTCCTTCAGCCCAAACGCGCCCTCCGTGCCGATCAATTATGCGCTTGACGAATGCCAGCCCCACACCGGTCCCGGCAAACTCTTCATCAGAATGGAGCCGCTGAAATACACCAAACAGCTTGTCGATATATTTCATGTCAAAGCCAACGCCATTGTCTTTTACGAAATAGATGGTTTCATTTCCATCAGTTCTCGAGCTTACTTCCACAACCGCCGGTTCGGATGATGCTGTGAATTTGATAGCATTGGAAATGAGGTTCAAAAATACTTGACGGAGCATCGCCGGATCGCCGTAGGCAGAAGGAAGTGGACCAAGAGCGAACTGTATCACTCGGTCCGAAGCCTGCGCTGCGAGTTCCTTAAATGCCGCGCGTGCTAGCTCTTCCATGTCGATCTCTGTTGGTCGCATCTCCTCTTGTCCCAATCTTGAGAAAGCCAGCAGGTCGTCTATCAGTTGGCCCATGTTCTGGGAGTTAGTAGAGATGGTCCTAAGCAGGCGCTGGCCCTCGTCATCAACCTTGTCTGAATAGTCTTCCAACAACATGCGAGCGAACCCATCGATTGTCAGCAGCGGCGTTCGCAGATCATGCGATATGGAATAGGAGAAGGCTTCAAGTTCACCGGTTCGCTCTGCTACGCGTTGTTCCAGTTCGCCAGCATGATGTTGGGCTTGCTCGTGCAAGCGCGCTTGCTGGATAGCTATAGCTAGGCTGTCGGCTACCTCGCGAGCGATTTCGATGTGTTCGGAAGCGACAGTGCTAGGGCTATCCCATCCGAGGTTAAGCGTGCCGATTAATCGGTCTTGAGAAATGAGAGGAACGTTCATCCATGAACGCAGACCCTCGGCCTTAAGTGATTCGACAAATGGCGCCGGCGGTAGCGTCAAGGCATCATCAACAATATGGACCTTGCTCTGCCGGACCTCGTCACCACCAAATGCCTCTAACGGCAATCGGGTTCCGACACCCATCTTGACCTCGCGCTGGGAATCAACCGCATACAATGTGCCCTCGCCTGCCTGATCATCCCAAACCATCACGCTGGCCCTAAGGAAAGGTATCAAGTGCCTGAGATGATCGAGCGCAGCCTGGGCAATCTTGCCCGGCGAACCGGCTGCCAGGATTGCCCGATCGATCTCTTGCAGTGTCTTAAGTCGTCTGGCATACCGGTGCAGCGCTTCGTCCGAACGTTTCCGCTCGGTGATGTCGGTGATGCTTCCCCGTATCAAGTTGCGAGACCCTGGCAGGCGCATCAAGCGCACCTCGCAATGTATGTCTTGTCCTACAAAATTGCGATGAATCCACTCAAAGACTGGCGCTCCGCCGCTAGTTGCGTCTCGTATTTTCTCGGACGCTAACTCGCTCGCAGGCCGCCCGTCAGGTGCCACCGGCGAGCTCAAATCAACGGGACCACGCTTGAATAGTTCTTCTCTCTCGAGGCCGAAGAGCCTTACGGAGCTTTCATTAGCATCGACGAAGCGGCCGGTCTCCGCATCCAATACAAGAATTGCTTCTGGCGCGCTTTCTACCAAGGTTCGGTATCTCTCCTCGCTGACACGTAACGCCTCCTGCACCTGCTTGAGCTCTGCCAGCTCGTTCCTTAAGCGTTCCTCTCGACTCTCACGTTCACGCTTGACGATTTCAGGATAGTGGTTGAAGAAATCCGCCAGACGCGGTTGGTCCTGAACCAAAGTTCCTAATAGCTTCATCGTTCGTTCGTCGGCCTGATACGAGATCTCGGGATAAGCTTCGATCCACAGGTGAGCCAATCGCACGTGGGACAGAAATCTGATTAAGTGGGTATGGCGAACAGGTCCCAGGAGACGCCTCAGTTCTGCCCTGCACTTCTCGACTCCTTTAGTGTTGAGGAAGGTCACTTCTGCACATCTAAGCAAGGCGTGCTCGAACGATGAGTTTGGCTCGGGCCACTGGGCCAATGGACCGGATTGTGCTGAGAGAATGTGTAATGCTTCTTCGATATCATCTTCGGATGCAGGAGCAGAGTCTTCAAGAACGCGAGTTATCTCATTGGCACTCTGGCCCAGAAATCTCATCAAACAACTGTGAGTGACAAAGCAGTAGGGTGCGACGCAGTATCGCGAGAGGCGCGCGAATAGTTTTTCTTTGAAGACTGCCGGAAGCGGGTTATTCACGTATGCAGAGAGCGTCTGCTGCCACAACGTCTCCAGAGCTTCCGGGCTGTCGAGCACAGGCTGGAAGAAGTTCGGAAAAAATCCGAACAGCTTCTCGATCTCTGTTTTGATTTGCTCACTAGTTCGCACGGCTTGCATAAAGTACTTTCCGGCGAATGGGTTTATTCCGGTAGGGCGCCCATATCGCAGCTATCTGAAAAACAGTCTTTGCACAGTAGCCGTGACCCTAGGCACGTGCCGCGCGAGGCACGCGTCGGAGTTGGTCCACTGACGCGAGTTTCGATTTTGAACGAGTTCACAATTTCGTCTTTTGTAATCCAGAACGGCATCTTCCTCATAACGGCGTCACTGGTTCCGCGGTTGTTGCAGAGGAACTTGGGTCAGGTGCTGAGCGATTGCCTGCCAGAGGCCTTGCCGCCTGACATATATTCGCGTGTATCGAAATACGCTACTGCTACTTTGATTCTTATAACGAACTTTCAACACGGAACGCCCCGTAACCACATCGGTAATGCCAAAGAGTCGCACATTGATATTGTCTACATCGAAGGATTCTATTGCATAATCAGAAGAAGGCGTAAGGTCGTCGATCTCCTGTGCCTTATTTCTAACTTCGCCTCGACCGCTCGTCGCGATGAAGTCGGCAGCCAGGATGCGATCAAGCTCTTTTACGTCCTGCCGCAGCACCGCATCCGCATACTGCCTCTCTAGCTCTCAGTGTGGGCGCAAAGGCTGCGATTCGATCTGATATTGTACTATGTTCATTCGCTGGCAGCGCGTTCTAATCGCTTGCGGTCAGTAATCGCGATCCGCCTTCTTCCGATTTCTATGATCCCGGCATTCTTCAATTCGTTGAGCACAGTGGTCGCGGTCTCGCGATAGATCCCGAGCCAATCAGCAATATCCTGGTGCGACAGACCCTTTACTTCATCGCCGTTGGCTTCTCTGAGCAGGAGCGAAGCAATGCGTGGGATGACCCCTTTGAAAGCGAGGTCTTCCAATTGCCGCTCGACTTCCACCATGCGATTGCCGAGCGCTTCAAGTATGCGCAACGCGACTTTTGGCTTCGCCATTATCACCCGCTGAAAATCGGCGCGGCTCATCGTGCAGATCAAAGAGTCTTCGATCGCCTCAGCAAACGTATCGTACATTCCCTGCCCGACACAGCTCATCTCACCGAAGAAGGAAAAAGGACGCAGCCTGGCGATCACTATCTTGCGCCCCTCAGATGACATCCGGTAAATCTGCACCGCGCCCTCCTTGAGTATGAATAGCACCTCGCCCGTTTCGCCCGGTGTGTAGAAAACACGCCCTGCTTTGCAGGTTTGTATCATTATTATGGAGCGGTGCAATTCTTCCTTCTCTTCGGGCGTGAGATCGCTGAACAGGTCCATTGCCGAAAGATAACCGATCTTCAATGCTTTTGCTTTGAGCGAATTTATCTCATCGGCAATCGCAACTTCTACCTGAGCGACACTCGGGCCGATTGCTTGCTCGTTAATGTTCGATACGATATTGGACATACCTATCGCTTAGTCTCCTTGAATCCCATAACCGATTGGAGGGCACAAGTATTCCCGAAGCAATTCTCAATCCAGCGCCTCTGCCAGGCGCGAGAAGAGTTCATCAGGGTCTGGATTGCCGAGCCAGATGGTGGTCCCGTCAAGCACGTAAGTCGGCACGGAAAACACTTCGTCCAGATTATGGCTCCCTTCGTCGTCCAGGTTTATGACTTCAACGTGAATACCAGGAAAGCGCTTCTCGACTTCACGGGCGAGGCGCAAACTTTCTGCGCATGTCTGGCAGTGCTGGGCAATGTAGATGCGAAGCGCGGGTCTTTTTTCATCTAGAGTCACCTATTGCTCCTTCTCCCGAGATTGTCTCCGCTTTGGCTCAGGCAGGCCTCCATCTCGTCAGAATATGACCGGCGCCTCTCGGATGCAGTAAGCACGGATACTGAAAAACGTGTTTAGAGTCTTACTGAGAAATAGATCGATGCGGCGGATACTGTGCGTGCAGAAACTAAGAAGGCGGTCTTGCTGGAGCGAATCCGAGCTACTATGGCCGACTGCCTTCTAGTTTACTGCCGGTCGCGAGCACGCGGATTGCCCTTTGCGGCACAAGCAGTTCGCTCGAGAGTCGGGGAGGTTGAGATGAGCAACAAATTAGTCAGAGAGGTCGAGGCCATTGAAGTTGCAAGGCTGATCAGGGTTGATCGCCCGGTGCTGGTTGATTTTTTTGCAACGTGGTGTGGCCCGTGCAGAGCAATGGATCCGATCGTTGAGCGGCTGGCCCACCGCTTCGAGGGGCGCGCCGAAATTGTCAAGGTTGACATAGACGGGAACGGTGAACTGGCTGCCGAGAATAGTGTGCGCGCCGTGCCTACCTTCTTGCTCTTCGCAGGCGGTCAAGCGGTTGCGCGAGTCGTCGGCGGTCTGAGTGAGACGGTGCTTGCCGCGCTCATCCAATCGCACCTGCCCGAATACGACGAACCAGATGAGCCGCCCCTCGCGGCCTGATGCGCCAAGTTTTCTGAGGAGACCCCTAGAGCAGGGGTAGCCCCAACTTACGATATTTCGTGAGTCCGCGAAATACCGTGTCGAAGTGCGCTAAATGACTGCGAACTCACTTCGATCTAAGCGAGGCATTCGAGTTCGTGATCGGGCGAGACGGGGCCGGCGTGAAGAACCGCAGTGGGCGATAGCAACAAATCCGAGCTCGATTCAATCCGATGCCATAACGTTGCTTTTGTCTGAACGTAAGCAGGTCTACTGAAATGGATCGCGGAGTTTGCGTACACTGCATAGCGAACCAACAACAGCGCTCGCGACGGGAAATGCGAGCCAAATGTTTTAAGGGAGATTTAAAGGAGATAAGTTGAAATGCTAACAAACAACATTCTGCGTCGGACAGCAACAGTCTTCGCCCTCGTCGCGCTTGCGATGACGCTGGCGTTCTCCGCATTCGCGCAAGACAAGATGGATCATCAGATGGACCATCACATGGAGCACCCTGCGAAAGTAACGGTTGCTATCATCAAAGCCGAGTGGTGCCAGGCTTGTCAGAAGCTGGGGTCGACGATGGCGGAACTGATCGAGCAGTACAAAGACCGAATCAACTTCGTAGTGCTTGATGTAACCAACGATGAAACGACTGCCCAATCAGCCGCTACCGCTCGCCAGCTCGGAATCACGAAATTCTTCGAGGCCAACAAGAAGAATACCTCGACGATAGCCGTATTCGGGGCGAAGAACAAGGTGCTGTTCCAAACCGCAAAGAACTTCGACCGCGATGCCTACGTGCGCGCCTTCGATGATGCTATCGCAAAAACGAGCTGACCAGAGTTGAACCTCCACGGTTCATCTCGGATGGGGGCGCGCATCGTGGCTGCCGGATGCGCCCGGATTGCAGCATCGAAGCGCGCCCCTTTTATACGAGGCAATCAAGATTGGATGAACAAACAATGAGCGGATTGGCAGACAGCCTTCGACAGTATCTTTCATCTGGGTCGGTGCTGGCGTATCCAGCGGCATTCGTCGCCGGAGCGCTCATCAGCCTCACTCCCTGCGTTTATCCGGTGATCCCGATTCAACTCAGCTTCATCGGCGGACAGACGGCAGCGGCGCAGTCGACGAGAGGGCGGGCGAGCATGCGAGGCTTTTCGCTCTCGGTCCTGTTTGTGACGGGGATGGCCATTATCTATTCGGTACTCGGCGCGTTCGCTTCATTCACCGGCACACTGTTTGGCCAATGGGCCTCAAGCCCCTGGGCGTACATCATTGTAGGCAACATTGTGCTTGCGCTCGCGCTCTCGATGCTGGATCTCTTCGAGATTCCAACAGCGCAGTTTCTCACACGATGGAGTCCCGAGCGCAGAGGTAAAGGATACGCATCGGCGCTGCTTGTCGGCGCAAGCTCCGGTTTGGTCGTGGGTCCATGCACCGCTCCAGCGCTCGGCGCCGTGCTCTCTTATGTTGCCGCGCAGGGCAACGTTGTGCGCGGAACGTCAGTGCTGTTCGCGTTCGCCTTCGGCATGGGCTCGCTTATGATCGTGCTTGGCACGTTCAGCGCTGCCCTTGTGTCGCTGCCGCGTTCGGGAAAGTGGATGGCGAAAGTAAAGAAAGCCTTCGCCGTGGGGATGATTCTGATGGCAGAGTACCTGCTGCTTCAGGCTGGGCAGAGATTCGTTTGAGCGAGCAGACCACAGTTCGCTCTATTAGCAATGAATGAGAACTGGAGAGTCATGAATCACTGGAAGATAACGGCATTATCCTTACTTGCACTGACGCTCGCCGCGGTGCTCGTTGGCCGTTCAATAATCGGCCTTGATACGGAAGGCGCGACTGTGGCGAATGTGACCAGCGATGCGACTTCGGAACGAGCCGGCACTGCTATTGGCGAAACCGCGCCCGGTTTTCAACTGACGCGGACAGATGGTGTTCCAGTATCACTCAGCGACCTGCGCGGTGAACCGGCTGTGATCGTGTTCTGGACGTCGTGGTGCCCGGCATGCAAAGAAGAAGCGCCGCGCATCAACAAGCTTGCCGCGCAGTTTGAACCTTTCGGCGTTCGGGTGCTGGGTATAAACATTCAAGATAGTCTTGCTCGCGCCGAAGCAGGGATTAGAGATTTCGGAATACGCTACCCGGTAGCTCGTGACCCCGACGCAAGCATCGCACGTCGTTACAAGGTGACCGGAACACCTACTATTGTCTTTCTGGACCACAACGGCGTGGTGCGTTACATCGGGAACGAACTGCCGCGGGATTATCCCGAACGTCTCGGTGTGCTCATCACGAGGGAGGATGAACAATATCGCCGAGCGGATTGGAACGGGTCTGGAGGTTAACTATGTTGAAAAAGGATCGCGTTAAGCTCATCTGTCTCGTTCTCATCATTGTTGCAGTTGCTTCCATCTTGCTTACAAACAACGGGGCGATCAAAACGGCGGGGGCGTTTTCCAGCGGACCGCCGGCCGGACGCACTGGCGCGCCTGGTGAGTTGACCTGCGCTACCACGGGTTGTCACGGTGGCACACCGAACACTGGACCTGGTCAGTTAATCATCGAAGCGCCTCGAACGTATGCGCCGGGCCAAACTTATTCCATAAACCTCCAGCACGCGACTACCGACAGTTCGCGCAGGCGATGGGGCTTCGAGCTTACAGTGCTGACCACCAATCTAAGTAAGGCTGGAAACCTGCAAAGGCTGAACGAGCTTGTTCGCATTCTCAATGATGACGGTCCAGGCAACGACCGGCAATACATTGAGCATGGCGCGGCTGGCACGTTCCAGGGACAGATTGGCGGGGCGAGTTGGACGTTCAACTGGACTGCGCCTGCGACAGACGTGGGACCGGTCACCTTCTATGCGGCAGGCAACCAGGCCAACGGCGACGGTACTAACAACGGCGATCAAATCTACATTACAAGTGTCACTGTCAATCCTGTCAGTGCGACGACCGGCCCGCCCAGTATTCTTAATGCGAGCGTGAGCGGTAAGAGGCTGATAGTTCTGGGCGACAACTTCGATATCGGTGCAACACTGCTAGTTAATAGCAATAGGGTGAAGAGAGTATCAAACGACGAAGATAATCCGAGAACTATTCTGATCGCCAGGAGGGCCGGCAGAGATATTGAGCGCGGACAGACGGTCGAGTTGCAGGTGAGAAATGTTGACGACACGCTATCTGAGCCGTTCCTCTTCACACGACCTTGAGCCTTTAAGCAACACGCTCTCGATAAGACCACGGAAGAGAAGGGAGTGCATTAGTCATGAAGTTTTGGTTAAGCCAGTTCGTTGCGTTGGCGCTCGCGTGGGTGATGCTCGCCGAGCCAGCAACCGGGCTTGGCGCTGATGGCAAGAACAAGATGCCAGAGCCGCTCAGCGAAAAAGAAAACCCGTTGTTGATTGGCAGCGGAATATCAACAAAGGCCAACTCGATTTCTACTCGCTCGAAAAAGAGGCGGCAGTCGGCCGGCAATTGGCATCTGAGGTCGAGCGGAACTCCAAGTTCATTGATGATCCGGTCGTTACTGAGTACATAAACCGAGTGAGCCAGAATGTTGCTCTTCACTCAGACGCAAAGACACCATTCACGATCAAGGTAATCGCTTCATCAGATGTGAATGCATTCGCATTGCCGGGCGGATTTCTCTACGTCAACAGCGGGCTGATACTCGCTGCCGACAACGAGGCTGAGATTGCGGGTGTCATCGCGCACGAGATCGGGCACGTCGCCGCTCGCCACGGCGTAGAGCAAGCGTCAAAGGGCACCTTGTTGCAGTATCTTTCGATACCACTGATATTCGTGGGCGGTGTGCCGGGCCTGATCCTGCAAAATGCGGCGAACGTACTTGTGCCGCTCAGCTTCTTGAAGTTCAGCCGAGGCGCCGAAGAAGAGGCGGATCGGCTAGGCCTCCAATACATGTGGTCGGCCGGGTACGACCCAGCGGCGATGCTCAATTTCTTCGAGAAGCTGAAGGCTATGGAGAAGAAGGAACCGGGGACGCTGGCTAAGGTCTTCAGCACGCACCCGACAACAGGCACGCGCCTAGAAAAGGCCCGCGCCCTGCTCGCGCGCTTTCCCGACCGCGACGAGTATACGATAACGACCTCTGAGTTTAGCGCAGTCAAGCAGAAACTGCTTGCGATAACAATCAGCAGAAGCTAGAAAAGGGCGAGCAGAGCGGGCCGACGCTCAAGCGTAAACCCACGCTCGGCCACGGCGACTCGGACGCGGGCGAGAGCGATTCGGAGAAGAATCCTCCGACACTCAGGCGCAAGTCCGACAGCAACAATGATAATCTGCTATACCCGAATGCGCCGGACGAATTAGTGAAACGTTAACGAAAGCCGAGAGGGCTACGGCATGAAGATGTGGATTGGACCAGTGCTTTTGGTAATTGGATTGTTGGTCGTCTTCGGTGTGGTTACTAATCGAGAAGAACATTGTCCCCAAGCCAGCTCCGGAGATGTAGCAGAAGTAATGCTTGCGATCACCGAGAATGAACTGCGCTCCAACGTCGCGCGTGGAGAAAATGCCGGGCGCAAACTGAGCCACACTGCCGTCGTGCGCAAACTCATCTCTATCGGAAGCGTCGATTCGCAAGGTGGCAGCGGATTCACCGCCGAACCCAATGTGCGTCTCGAAAGAGGGTGGAAGCGAGGTCGCTTACGTGCAGTCGTGTTCGTGCAGGAGCGCGCCAGCCACCGCATACTCGGAGCAGCAGCGATCGGGCTTATGGAACAGAGGGACGCCCGTACTATGCTCAAGGTTGATTCTGTCCGGTGTATCGGAGCGGATCAACCGACTGATCATTTTCTCTTATCTCGTAATGCACGTGCGGACCCGTCGAACGGCCGGTGCTTCCGGCGCTTCCGACTTGATCGCTCCGCTTAACTCGCTGGCCGGCTTCGACCGAGATTCGCGAGAGATGTCCGTAACGAGTCGTGATTCCATTGCTGTGGTAGACAATGACCAGGTTTCCGTAGCCCGCGTGAGGGGCGGCATAGATCACCAGTCCATCGGCCGTCGCCGTCACCGGTGTGCCAAAGTCCACGGCTATGTCGAGCCCTTCGTGCACCTCGCGCCCCTCGCCGTTGAAGGGATTGCGCCTCATACCGAATCCGTCGGTCACGTATCCATTTACCGGCAGCCCCCTGGGGATCGAGGCCAACCGGAAAATGTCAGATCGCAAGCGGTCGTTGATGTGACGCATTTCGCGTTCGAGGTGATCGGCTGCTTTGTCGAGCGCCACAACGGTCTCAGGTCCGCCGATGCCCACCAGTTCGTCAATCTCGGGTGAGTGTTCCATCCTGGCCTTTCGCGCCAGTTCCTTTGACATATCCTCGACGTAAGAGATCTGACCTTTTAACCGGGCATAGGAGTTCTGATAGGCGTCGTTGGTTTGTTTCAGGCTCTCGTTTTCCGACTTGACGGAAAGGTATTTCAGGTTGAGCGCTTCGTGCTGTCCGAGCCTCATCGCTCCATAGATAACCAGCGCAATAGAGATGATCAAACACCCGGCGGCAGCGCGCAGAAGATTGCGATGAATACTAAGCTGTCTGACTTTCGATGTGCGGCTCGGAGAGATTAGGAAGGTATAAACCCGATTATCGTCAGCCATTCAGCACTCCTCGAGTCTTTCAGAGTATGTGGAGGTTACCGCGTCCCACTGCAACACCCGAACATCATTCGCTTCGTGCTTACTTGTGAAAGGTTAATCCGTGCAAACAGAATGCGCAGACTATCACACGGCTGAGCCGAAAGGCAACAGAGAGGAGGGCCGGGGGATGCGATTTAAGAGAATTGCAACAATTCCGGCATCGCAGGGGGCGGCGGAGGGGCGGAGGAGCAGAGGGGCGGAGGAGCAGAGGGGTGGAGGAGCAGAGGGGTGGAGGAGCAGAGGGGTGGAGGAGCCGAGGGGCGGACGGTGCAGATTGATCTTCGCTCCTCTGCTCCTCCGCCCCTCGGCTCCTCCGCCCCTCTGCCCCCCTCGGCTCCTCTGCCTTTTGCTGCAGCTACGCCTGCTGAGTGCTGCGTGGCGATATCAGCTTGTAAACGACCCACGCCACCAGCACGAAGAAGCCGAGCACGATCGCAATCCAAAGAAGCTTCAACGCGAAGCCGATTATCCCCAGCAGTATGGCCACCAGCTTTACGGCGATGACGAAAGCCACCAGTCCGAGTACGAATCTGATAAATCCCATGACTCACCTCCTATCAAATAAGGTGCGACAAACTGAAGTCTGTCGTCTTAGCTAACGAGCTTGCTGCGGAAGTCCGAGGCAAACTACCCGACGACAAACTGTGAAGTTTGTCGGACTCCGTTCCTGCTCTCGCCGGTCAGTTGACGAGCGCGTTTGCTTGTGTCTGACGAGCCGGGCTCGCCTGAATGATGATGTTCTTGTAAGAAGTCCTCAGCTTGATCGTCGGGCCGTCCAGTCCAAGCTCTCTAACCAGGCTGTTACGCACTTTCTGTTCGAGCTGGCTAAAGCCTATCGGCTGAATCTGGCCGTTGGCGCTTTCGGCGTCGAGGTGGAAGCGACTCGACTGTGGTAGCACAAGCTTGATCTGACCGTGGTTGTTCTGAACGTCGATATCGCCGGCCGGTTCAACCGCTGTCGTCAAAGTCACATCGCGATAGCTCGTTGCCACTCGAACACTCTCGTAGAAACTCTTCACAACCACGTCGCCGTGAGTTGTCTCGATTGCTACGCCGCCTTTCACGTCTTCAGCGCTGACCGAGCATTGCTCCGCCTGGACCTCCAATTCTCCCGATATTGAAGAGAGCTGAAGGCTGCTGTTGGACGAAATCACACGCAAGTCGCCATCAATGTTCCTCGCCCGAACGTCGGAATGCGGGGCGTCGATGACCAGTGCCGCAGCGCGATTCACATCCACGCTCGCGTGTTCCGTGTTGAGCTCGGCCGCCTGGTCCAGCCCTTGCGCAACTATGCGGCAAAACGGCGCGTTCACGCGCACGCGCCCGGATATGTCGCGCAGTTCGACCGTGCCGTCGCTTGCCGTGCTTGCCGTTAGCTCTACGGCTCCAGCCACATTCGAAATGCGCGCCCGTTTGGCGCCAGTGACGGTCAAGTCACCTTCAATGTTCGAAGCAGTAATCTCGCAGTAGCTTAGCGCGAGATTCACGTCGCCTTTGATTCCGGTCAGGTCCGCCTGGCCGTAGCTTACCTTTGCCGTCAGACCTCCTTGAATCCCACTCGCAATGACCGACCCATAACTGTCGGTTATCGAGACGCCGATATATGAAGGTACCTCTATCTGAATATCGGTTGTGAACTGCTCGTTAACTTGATCCCGATTCGTAGTTATCGTGAGGCCGTCTGCTGTCTGATTCACCAGAAGGCGAATGCGATCGGCTATTTTGCGCGCGTCTTCCTGGCTCCAGCCGCGAACGCCTTTGGCGAGCGTGGCTCGAACCGTCGAACCACCTCCTGTGATTCTGACACTCCCGTAGCTGTTATTCACCGAGACGATCATCCCAGGTTTGATCTCGTTGTTGACGACGGGTTGATCAGTGAAGGTGTACGCCTCGCCAACAACCGAATCACGCAGTCCGCTGAGAAAGCCCGGCAGCCGAAGCGCCGAAAGAAGGGAGGGCTTGTTGGCCACACGACTGGCAAACACTCCGGTGACCACAATCAGCAAAACGACGAGCACTCGCATCGGAGTAAGCACGCGAGGTGGAGGTCCTTCAGTGTGGCGATGTGAGTAGTAGCGGACCAGCTCAACACTCGCGAAGACGATCAGCAGCAACACCCAGTAACGGCCGTACACCTGAAGCGCGTTCAAGCCCGGTTGAAAGCGGGCTGCGAGAAATAGAACACCGACGATGATCAGCAGCATCCCGACTAGAGGCGACCGGGGCTTGCGCTCGACTGCAAAGCCCATCACGCGAACGACGCCTGCGCAGATCAGGAACACCGGCCATAGCTGCATAAGCCATCCGGCAATGCCCGATCCGGCCGGCGCCAAGACGAGAACGACTCCCGCGGCTAACAGCAACAGCCCCAGAATTAGCGTTCCTCTTCTGTTCCTGCGTCCCGACATCAACTGTCGTCCTACCTTCGACCAGCCGGATTAGACATCCGTCCGCTCCGTTCGGATGACCGCTCACTGAATCGGCCGGGCACCAGCGAATACGGCGGCACCGAGGGGTGCTGCTCATAGCTTTCTTCGCGCGACCGCTTGAAGTACCGCGTCAGCAGGTAGCCGCCCAATATGATCAGAGCAACCGGAAAGAGCCGGGCAAGGGTAATAAACGCAAAGGGCCGAAGGATCTGAACAACAAGAAGAAGTCCAGCCGCGATCAACATTATTCCGATCAGCGGCGCGCGTTTGATGAGCGAGCGCTTGAACCGTTCCTCATCGACTGCCGGGCTCTCACCGCCAGCGATCAACATTGCGGTGCGGTAAGCATCTATTATCGAATAGAGATAAAAGACGAGGCCGGCAAGGGCAAAGACTCCGGCCGCCACCTTGAGGCTTGCGAGTTCAAATAGGCCTATGATCGACACGAAGTGAACAACCGCCTTGATGTTCTGGCGATTGTAGACGGCGCCCATCCCAGGCAGCACCGCGAACAACGCTGCCAACCTCGCCCTGCCTCTTGGCCGGGCGTTGTCGTAGTTTCGCGAAAGACCTTCGACGCCCAACACTATGCAATCCTGGCAATAGGGATAACCCTTTATTCGGTGATCGCAGGCATTACAAAGCGGCCGCGCGCAGCTCGAGCACTGGACTCGCGCGACGCTTGCTGTGTGATACGAACAATACATAACTAATTCTGCCTCAGATTAAAGATCGTTCAGTCAGCTCCCATCGCTTTGAACGTTTTGCGTCAAGCTGCGGTTCAGAGAATCGCTGCAACCAAGCGCTCAGGCTAATTCTTCTCGGTTGTTTCCATACGCTTGTTCGAGTTGGGTTCCTGCTTTTGATTGTGATTGTCTTTGCTGTCTGACTTAGTCTCGCCGCCTAACGTATCCCAGAACTCACCTATCCCCAATCCGACTCGCTCCAGCCGCGCAACGACCTTGTCGGTTTGGGTGTAGACGTCAGCGCCCCGAGTGTACAGCTCGGAAACCTTGACGTGAGCCTGGCGGTAGATGCCTGTGACCGTTCCATCATCCGAGAATCCAAACAGCAAGAGAGCGAAGGTCGCAAACGCAAGCGAAGCCGCAGTCGCAAAAGTCCAACGGGCACTCTGAGTCGCGGGAGGCACGAGGTGTCCGGCAAAAGCGGCGAAGCGATCGGCAACGCGGCGTGCAAGGCTTGGCGTGTGCTCGGGCATCATTGCAATGAGGCGAGCTAGCAGAGGTTCCGCAACCTCCACTTCTTCAAACGTGTGAACCGAATGGCAAGCGGCAACCGCATACACGACGCCGGTGAGCAACGTTGAGCACTGATCGCACTTTTCGGCGTGTTCTTCAAAGCGATGATAGGCCGGGGCAGGCACGAAGCCGTCAAGGAACTCGGTTATCAACTCCTCGAATCCGCTGCAGCCCAGCGCCCCGTGCTCAGCGGGAATGGCCGCGAGGACCGTTTCCAGCAGCGCAGACGGTTCAAGCTCATCCTGTTGCCGGCAGGCGTTGATTGCCGCCTTCACATCGTCCATCAATGAGCGGCAAGCCCGGCACTGTAACGCGTGCGCTCGAAACAAGGTCGCGTCCCCGGGGACAAGCAAGCCGTCGAAGAAATCACTAAGCGCGCTCTCAAATCTGTTGCAATCCATACTGTAATTAGCGGAGCAAAACTCCACTCCTCCCAAATCAATACCCGCGCGGGCCGAATGACGATCAGCCAGCTTTAGGCGTTATGTTCTCCTCGCGCAGTACGACAGCCATTGAGCGCTGATCGTTGAGCCTCTGACTTCGGGCTACTGATCGCTGGCCGTCTTAGTCAGGGTTCACCTTCATCCTGCGCAACACCTTGGCCAATTCAATTCGGCCTCGGTTGATGCGGCTCTTCACCGTGCCTTCGGGTATCTTCAGAAGATCGACTATTTCCTGGTACGTCAGCTCCTCGATGTCCCGCAGGATGACGCACTCTCGCAGATCATGGGAGAGCTTATTGATCGCCGCGAGCACCTGCAGCCTTCGCTCCTGTCGTTCAAGAGTGCGATGCGGGCTATCGCTCGCCGCTGGCAGGTGATACTCGTGATTGGCCAGGTCGTCGCCCGAGTCGGTCGGCGTTCGCTGCCGCTTGCGATAGTCGTCAATGACCAGATTTCGAGCCAGGCGCATCAGCCAGTTGGACAGATCGCCAAGCGTCGGATCGTACTGGTTCAACGAGCGATAAACGCGAATGAAGACCTCCTGCGTCAGGTCTTCGGCCGCACTATGACTGGAGGTGAACCGGTAAGCCAGGTTGTAGATGCGCCTCGAGTACTGGCGCACGATTTCCGTCCAGGCTTGCTGGTCGCCCTCTACACAACGCTGAACCAATTCAGCATCGGTCGATGTCAACGCGAGTTTTGCTCCCACCCTGTCGCCTTCTCGCAAGCTACTCGTTTAGCTTCCCTGTGTTATGGTGAAGTCTTCCAACCTCGTAAACGAGACGGTGACGGAAAATGTTTCAACCTGTCCTGCGGGCGCTTCGCCTCGGACTGGTATTGCCATGCGGAGGCGCGATATTTTGTGCTAGAATCTCCGCTCGCTACAGTCCATAGCGGCTGCATTTCAGGTGCGAAAGAGATCGAGAGCCTCGGATATCCGCGCTCGATTTCACGACAAAGTATAACACGAGGAGCAGGGGAACGCTTTGAGCGGAAGGGTCAGAACCATACTAAGCCTGGTTGTGGGAGCGTTGTTCGTCTATTGGTTCGCCCACAAGCTCAACTGGATCGAGGTCTGGATCGAGGTGCGCAAGGCGAACTGGGGTCAGCTCGGACTCGCCCTCGCCCTGCTGGTCGGCACCTACTTTGTGCGAGTGCTGAGATGGCGCGAGCTGCTCGAGCCGATGGCGCGCCCATCGCTAAGCGCGTTATTCCGCGCCACGATGATTGGATTCACGGCTCTCTTTTTCGTCGGGCGCGCTGCAGAGATGATCGTGCGGCCGGCGGCTCTGTCAGTCAAAGAGCGAGTGCATCCTTCCGCAAGCTACGCGACCGTTATGATCGAGCGCGTGTTCGACATGGTCATGGTCGTCGTTTTTTTTGCGGTGAATCTGATCTTCTTCGAGTACATCGCGCGAGATGCTGATGCGACCCGATTGTTTGGCTGGATTAAGGTAACTGGGGTTATGTTGTTGGTCGCCGCGGCCGCCGGGATCTACGGATTGTCCGCCTTCAGGCGAGGGCGAAACAGCGCGCTTACCTATCTTGAACGTAAGCTAACCTGGCTGCCGAAAAGCGCGCACGCTGCCACGATGAGCCTGCTGCGGCATATCTCCAAGGGTCTTGCGGTGTTGCACGATGCTCGCGGCCTCACCGTCACAGTGTCATACACGGTTTTACTTTGGCTGATGGTAGCTGTTGCACATCTGCTGGTCGTGCGTGCCTTTGGCATCCCTTACGTTGACGTGCCGTTCACCGGCGCTGTCTTTGTTATGGGACTTTCGATGTTGGGCTCGGTGGTTCCAACGCCCGGCGGCGCGACCGGACCGTTCCACACCGCCACGGCTGCGGCACTGGCGTTCCTCGGAGTCGAACAGAACAAAGCAGCCTCGGTTGCGATAATCTTGCATCTTGTCATCTTCACTCCGGCGACTGTCTTCGGCATGTATTACCTCGTGAAGGAAGGCTTGTCACTTGACCGGTTGAGACGCATCGGGGAAGAGAAGGGCGGCCAAGACAAAGTTGACCAACCCGTCCCGCCTCATAAGCAGGAGAATGAAGGAGTGCTGGCCGCACGAGGCTGATAATCCACTCAAGAGAGATTTCTTATGAAGTGTCCGTTTTGTTTGCATCTGGAAGACAGGGTAGTCGATTCGCGCGAGAGTCGCGAGGGCGACGTGATACGCCGGCGCCGCGAGTGTTTGAAGTGTGAGCGTCGCTTCACCAGCTACGAACGAATCGATGAGATACCATACATGGTCGTAAAGAAGGACGGCACGCGCGCGCCGTTCTCACGCGAGAAGGTACTCTCGGGAATAATGAAGGCTTGCGAAAAGCGGCCCATCCCAACGGTAAAAATCGAAGCGCTTGTGAATCAGGTCGAGAAGTACGTACAGGAGTCGCGCGAACGAGAGCGTTCGACTGAAAAAATAGGCGAGCTGATAATGCGGCGGCTCAAAGAGCTGGACAAAGTAGCTTATGTCCGCTTCGCATCGGTGTATTTGGATTTCAAGGATGTGTCCGAATTCATGAGCGAGCTTCGCTCGCTGGTCCGCACGGGCCGGGTCAAGTAATGTGTTAGGCACCAGGGAGCTGTAACCGCATGGCCAAACAAGTTACACTCGTGTCTCTGTACGGGAAGAAAACTAATCCCGGACTAGCCAGGCTCATCGCGCAGTGTCAGCACGCCGTCATCGGTGCACTTTCTACCGCCTTCACACCGTACAACGAAGACTAGGTTCACGCCACCATCGTCGGTTTGGAGCGAGACTCTACAGAAGGATTCAACAACAAGAATTTCGCAAACTTGAGGAAGCGCGACCAAACGATGGCATTCGACGGCTTTCTCAGGTATCTGCGTGGGTGCGGTCACTTTTCGTTGCAAGTGCAAATTGGGGGCTTTCAAGACCGCACGTATCCATTCACGAGTCGCAATGCACGTCCGTATGAACGATCATTCTCGATCCAGGGCGACAGAGCGGTGGTTATGGGCTGGCCCATTCGTGGCGAGCCAATGTCTGTACCCGAAACAACGTTCGAGGATTTAGTCAGGGAGAGCCGCATCTACCCGATGACCCTTGATGCAGTGCGCCGTGCCGCGCAAGGATTTGGCATACTCCATGGCTATCACGAAAAGCTCACCGACATCGACAACGACTTATTCTTTCGGATTGGCCTGGTCAACGAGAAGGCTGTGGCACTGGGGAGCGTTCCTGCTCTCGAACAGCGGATGCGACAATGGTTGAGTCAAGAGAAACCGCTCATCGTCGAGATTACGCTCGATGAGGTGTTTGTCGCAGCCTACGACGATAATTACATTGCCGACAACGTCTACGCAGGTCTGGCCAGTTACAGACCGGAACCTTGATGGACAGAAAATATCCGAGCTGTACACGTGATGTCCGACGCGTTCCAGACTAGCTCCACAGGCAGCCACTGATAGCCTGAGTTCGCGTCTTGCGGCGGCTGTTAGAGGCGCCTGAAGTCCAAGCGCTAAGCAACCGTTCCAGTGCGTCACCCCTTTGAGGATGGCGGAAGCCTCTCACGTTTTGAAGTTCATTTCTTAAAGAACTCAGCGCCGCGTTTCAACTTAACATCGCAGTAGTACTGGATCGCCTTGAAGTCGTCCCAATTCTGCGTCACTACGATCGATCCAACTCGCCGCGCGCTCACCGCAATCAGCGCATCAAGAAACATCCGCTGGCTTGCGCCAGGCAACAGTGGCGGAGCTTTCCCTCCCGCCTTTTGTTTTCGACCGCGTGAGAGCCAGAAGAGTATCCTGCTCGCAGTCAGCCAATCGTCAGCAGTAGGAGTAATGAGGGCGTTATCTTTGTGGAATTCCGAGCGCATCGCTTCGTAGACTTTTCGGACCGAATCATCCGGCGCGCCCGCCGTCAGTTCTCCAATGACCACGGCTGATAGGACAAAATCCTTTGGAAGCTCACGAACCCGGTGGGCAATGATGACTGAACTATCGAAGGTGTGGGTCGGCATTACGAGCTTTTATCGTGGTGCGCCTCATAGGTGAGCCGAAACGCTTTCAATGCGAGCTTTTTGGCCTTTTCTGAAAGCTGCGGGGCCGTTTCCTTGCGTCGCTTCTCTCGCTTACCCGGTTTCGCGCCGTCTGAGTTCCCCGTTGATGCAGCGAGCTGCCCGGGCGACGAAGGCGCGCGTTTCTTTGAGTTTGTTGGCATCTGTCTCGTCAGCTTCCTTCCCCTGATATTCTCTACTCGCGCTGAATATATCACAGACCTGAGAATAGATCATAACTTTTTCCAGCGAAGCCTCCAACTCATCTCGGGCAGTATTGACAGGGCCGTGAATGCATTGACCAATCTTGTTGGACTTCAGAAGCTGGATCAATGCTAGAATCAGCAGAGGAAATCGATGGCGACAGGTTCCACAAAACAAGAAGACACTAAGCAGGCGCTAGTGCGAGAGACTCTTCATGGCGAGCCGTACGAGTATTATCCTCTCGGCAAATATATCGTAGCCGCGCCCGGCGTTTGCGGCGGGAGGCCGACGATCAAGTATCACCGGCTCGATGCGATGCACATCATCGGCTTTCTGAAACGCGGAGACACTCCGAAGCAGATCGCACGGAACTATCGAATTCCCCTCGCGGCAGTGCTGGAAGCAGTCGAGCTCGCGGCAATCTACGACTATGAACGGTGTTATGCACGAAAAATAGCGCGATAGCGGTCGTTGCGGTTGGTATTCGACTTTTGTTAGGTTGTTATTTGCACGAGCAGTTTGAGGAGTTGAATCAATGAGCCTTGCAGAAATCCAATACGTCGCCGACGAAGACGGCAACACCGTTGCCGCCATAGTCCCGATAGAATTGTGGCGTGAGATCGAGTCGGAAAGGGAAACCGCCTACCTGCTCAAAAGCGAAAACATGAAGCGACGACTTTTGGACGCGAAGAATCGCCAAGAAGGGATCAGCTTTGACGAAGCCCGCGAGAAGCTTGGAATTTGATCCCGCTGCGTTTGAGGATTTGGCTTGGTGGGTAGAGCAAGATCGTAGCAAGGCACTGCGCATAATCAAGCTCATCAACGACGTTCAGCGTGATCCTCTCCATGGAATTGGAAAGCCAGAGCCCTTGAAGCGTGACTTTGCCGGTTGTTGGTCTCGGCGAATAGACGGAGAGCATCGCCTTGTTTATCAAGTAACTGAGAGTAAGATCAGAATCCTAGCGTGCAGATATCACTACTAAATTGTCCCTCAACTTATGTCATCACTAATCGAACCTGAAGAAATCCAAATCGAACAGACAGACGAGCAGTTGAAGCTGCCTGATTCGCTTCCCGTCTTGCCGCTTCGCGACATCGTCATCTTTCCTTACATGATCGTGCCGCTTTTCGTGCAGCGTGAACGTTCTATTCGAGCCGTCGAGCAAGCTCTCGCCGAAAACCGAATGATTATGCTCGTCGCCCAGCGCGACCTCGAAAAAGAGGAGCCGGTCGGCCGTGATCTTTACAACCACGGCACCGCGGCTTCGATAATGCGCATGCTCAAGATGCCCGATGGCCGCATTCGCATCCTCGTGCAGGGGCTCGCTCGCGCCAATGTTACGCGCTTTGACGAGAACCTCCCGCATCTGCTCGCGCACATCCTGCCGCTCGCCGATACCGAGCCCGACGCAGACGAGCTCGAGTTGGAGGCGCTCATCCGAAACGTGCGAGCTTCGCTCGAGCGCGCGATCACCCTAGGCAAGAACATATCGGGCGAGGTGATGGCCATTGTCGCCAACCTCGAAGACCCCGGCCGTCTCGCCGATGTCGCCGCGTCCAACCTCGAACTAAAAGTCGTCGACGCTCAAAGCGTGCTCGAGAAGCTCAACCCTTCCGAGCGCCTTCACCGCGTCAACGAGTTGCTTGCCAGAGAGATCAACGTCCTGATGGTTCAGCAGGAGATCAACACGCAAGCCAAAGGCGAGATCGACCGCAGCCAGCGTGAGTTTTATCTGCGCCAACAGCTCAAGGCCATTCAGACCGAGTTGGGCGAAGGCACCGAACTGGGCGAGGAGATAACTCAGTACCGCGAGAAAATGCTTCAGGCCAAGCTGCCCGAACCCGTCGAGGAGGAAGTCGACCGGCAGATCAAAAAGCTCGAACGCATGCATCCCGACGCTGCCGAAGCGGCGACGCTTCGCAACTACCTCGATGTGATGGTTGCGCTGCCCTGGTCCAAGTTTTCCGAAGAAAACCTGGACTTGAAGCGCGCGCAGACGATACTCGACGAGGATCACTACGGGCTCGAAAAGGTCAAAGAGCGAATCATCGAAACGCTCGCGGTACGTAAGCTCAAAGAGAAGCTCAAAGGCCAGATACTCTGTCTGGTCGGACCACCGGGCGTCGGAAAGACCAGCCTGGGCCGCTCGATCGCCCGCGCGCTCAACCGCAAATTCCAACGGCTGAGCCTGGGCGGCTTGCACGATGAAGCTGAGATTCGCGGCCATCGACGAACCTACATTGGAGCGATGCCCGGCCGAATCGTTCAATCCATTCAGCAAGCCGGGACGAACAACCCGCTGATCATGCTCGACGAAATCGATAAGGTCGGTGCGGACTTCAGAGGCGATCCCTCGTCGGCGCTTCTTGAAGTGCTCGATCCTGAACAGAACTTTTCGTTCCGCGATAATTATCTCGGCGTGCCGTTTGATCTATCGAACGTGATGTTTATGACGACGGCGAACATGCTCGACACCGTCCACCCGGCGCTGCGAGACAGGATGGAAGTCATCAGGCTGGCGGGCTACACCGAGGAGGAGAAAGTCGAAATCGCGCGGCGCCACATCATTCCTAAACAGATGGACGCGCACGGCATAACGATTCGCCATCTGACCATCAGCCGCTCGGCGCTCAAAGGCATCATCCTGCAATACACACACGAAGCGGGTTTGCGGCAGTTCGAACGCGAGATCGCCGGCGTATGCCGGAAAGTCGCGCGGCGGGTTGCTGAAGGAAGCGACGTGCTCGTTCGCGTGACCATCAACAACCTTCACGAGTTTCTCGGAATCCCTCACGTTTATCCCGATGAGGTGCTCAAGAAGGATCAAGTCGGTGTCGCGACCGGGCTCGCGTGGACGCCCGCTGGCGGTGACGTGTTGTTCATCGAAGCGTTGTTGACTGCCGGCAAAGGCTCACTCCAGCTCACAGGTCAATTGGGCGACGTTATGAAAGAGTCGGCACAAGCGGCGTTGTCGTGGGCAAAGGCGCACGCCGAAGAGTTAAACATCGATCCCGAGAAGTTCGGCAAGTTCGACATCCACGTGCACGTGCCCGAAGGCGCGATCCCCAAGGACGGGCCCTCGGCGGGTGTGACGCTCGCGGCTGCCATGGTCTCTGCCTTATCGGGCAAAGCGGTGAGGCGATCAGTCGCGATGACCGGCGAGATAACGTTGCGCGGAAATGTCTTGCCGGTCGGCGGCATCAAGGAAAAAGTTCTCGCCGCCCGCCGCGCTCGCGTTACCACGATCGTCTTGCCTCAGCAGAACCGCCGCGATTTGGAAGAGGTTCCCAAGGAGCTGCAGAAGGAGATCACCTTCGTGTTTGTCGAGTCAGTTCGTCAAGCGCTGAAGGCTGCGTTGTTGTAGCGCGGTGTTTCAGCCGCAAAGAACTGTTGACATCGAATATTGCTCTGGGTACCCTACGCTGCGTTTGAACTGATGCCCCTCTCCTGTTCCACACGGCGCATACGCCGTTTCGCAGACCGATAAACCTCGACAGTAATGCTGTGAACACGAGAGGCTTCTGTTGCGGCGGTAGCTCAAAACGTGGATTGAAGGACAGACGTACTCACGCACATCCAGCACTCTTTATAGCGCCGGTTATGGGGCCGGACTTCTAGCACATGGAACCATCTGACCTACAGAGCGTCATCGGGCTGACCATTCAGTGCGCGGGCATCGTACTGGTAACAGCGCTGTCATTCTTCATGACGCGGTCGATCCGGCGTTCGTTCTTGAACTACTGGACCGCCGCCTGGGCGTCGCTGGCTGTCGCCCTGCTGTCTCTTACCGTCGCTTTCCGCATCCCCTCGCTGGCTTGGATTGGCTTCCCAGTCTATTTCTTCTGCGAGTATGTGTTCGGATTCATGTTCATCGCTGGTTGCCGCAACTACGCGAGCGGAGAACGGCTTACAAAGCGGCGCTTCTATCTGCTCATCCCTGCTGTGGCGCTCGCCATCGTCCTCGCTCGGCTCTCAGAAGACTTCAGCGTTCCGTTCATTCCGCACGCCGCTATCTTCGCCGCCTTCTTTGCGATGGGATATCGCGCGCTGATCCCGGTGCGCCGGGCGAACGCGTCGAGTCCGGGAATTCGAGTAATGTCCGTAGCGCTGGTGCTGCTGACGCTGGACTTCCTGCACTATGTGCCGTTGCTCAGCTTTGTCGAGTTGACGCACTCGGCTACTCCGATCGGCTACCTCAGATACTCGTCGATATACGATCTAATACTGGAGACTCTGCTTGGATTCGGCACGTTGATGCTGGTAATGGACGATTCGCGGCACGAGGTCGAGGCGGCGAACCGCGACTTGATCGCCGCGAGGGACAGGCTTGAAGTCCTAGTTCGAGTCGACCCTCTGACAGAAGCGCTGAACCGCCACGCGTTCTACTCGCTGCTCGACACGAATCAGAACGCACGAGCCAACACCGCATCCGGGTGCACTGTCGTACTCGATATAGACAATTTGAAACCGGTAAACGACTCTCTCGGCCACGCGGCGGGCGATAAAGCCATTCGTGAAGTGGCGCGTTCGATTCGTTCCGTAATACGAGCGGACGACTTGCTGTTCCGGTGGGGCGGCGACGAGTTTTTGATTCTACTGTTCAATATCTCTGAAAGCGGCGCCCGCAAGCGAATGGATCATCTGGATTCTGCGCTCTCGCTTTCGCTGTTGCCGGGCGCGTCTGAGCCGGTCAGGTTGATTGTCTCTTATGGACTAGCGCCGTTTTCGGCGATGGCCGGCATAGAGAAGGCGATCGAGCAAGCGGACACTGCAATGTACGCGTGCAAGCTCTCTCGCAAAGAAACCGGTAGGCTAGCCGGTGCCAACGTTGAAAGAGCGGGTACGCCTTGATCGACGTTCCAGTCATCCTCCGCACCTGGCGCAAGCCTCTAACTCAATTGTTTCAAATTTCTTGCGGGGCCGGTCTCTCATTGACGCCCTTGATTCGGCGTGATATAAAACCGCACCAGACAGGATTGCAAGACAGAACGGTTGAGACTGCGGCTTTAGGCCCTTGGGTGACGGAGGCGATCTATGCGGGTCACCTGAGCCGCGACTTCATCCCGATATTGAAACAGGAAGGTAGAGCTCACAGATGAGGCTAGCAAGAGAAGCGAGTCGTGTTGTAGTTGTGCTACTCCTTTCGTTATTGCTAATCGGAACTGTCGGACCAATACACGCCCTTGGTCAATCGCCGCAGCCGGTCTCATCCACTAATACTCAGTCAATCATCGACCGCGCGGAGGAGAGCTTTCTCCGTGGCGAGGATGCTTCCTCGAGGGGCCTGACCGACATCGCTCGCAAGATGTTCGACAATGCGCTCGACACTGTCTTGCAATCAGGGATCGACCTGAAGACAGACACAAAGCTCGCCGCTTATTACCGCGCGCTCCTCGATCGAATCCACAAGCACGAGGCCCAGCCGGGAGACGTTCACGACGCAGCGGACCTACCGGAGGTGGCGGAGCCTTCCGTCCTCGACGAAGTATCGGAGATCAAAGAAGCCGAACTCGCGATGGTCACCCCCGATGGGGTGAGGATCTTTGGTAGTTACGATTTCGAGTTTGCGGTAGCGCCGCCCGTCTTTCAATTCATCAACTTCTTCGTTGCCGGGCGCGGACACTCCACGATGGAGGTTGGGCTTCAACGCTCGGGCCGTTATCGTCAGATGGTCGAGAAAATCTTCAAGGAAGAGCGGGTCCCGGCAGACCTGATGTGGCTGGCCCAGGCCGAATCCGTCTGGAAGCCAAACGCGCTTTCTCGCGCCGCGGCAAAGGGCATCTGGCAGTTCATTCCTTCGACAGGCACCCGCTACGGGCTGGCGCAGACGACGTGGATAGATGAGCGGTCGCAACCTGAGAAATCAACGCGCGCAGCGGCCAGGTATCTGCGCTGGCTGCACGATCATTTCGCGGGCGATTGGCTGCTTGCGATGGCGGCCTATAACTCAGGCGAGAATCGAGTGGACAGCGCGATCGCCCGGTGTGGGTACGCGGACTTCTGGGAACTCTACAAGCGAGGACTGCTGCCCCAAGAGACCCGCAACTACGTGCCTTGCATTCTTTCGATCATCATCATCAGCAAGAATCAAAAACGCTACGGCTTTGAGGTGACGCCGGACCTTCCGCTGAACTATGACACGTTTGAGGTTCCCGCGCAGACCGATCTGAAGGTGGTCGCCGACCTGATCGGCGCGCCTTATGAGACGATTCAAGATCTGAACGCCGAGTTGCGGCGAGGGACATCGCCGGCAGGCGAACGCTACGCGATCAAACTGCCAAAGGGAATGAAGAAGCAGTTCGAGATTGCGTACGCCGACTTGCCCGAAGAAAAGCGGGTTCGCAAGATCACGGTTCCGACCGAGGAGATCGCCGAGCGCTACCATAGCAGCTACCGCGTTCAGCTCGCTTCTTATCAGGTAAGGCGCGGCGACACGCTGGCTTCAGTTGCGCGCCGATCCGGAGTGTCAGTGAAGGAACTCGCCAGGCTGAACCGCATATCGACACGGGGCGAGTTACGCAAGGGACAAACAGTCAAGATTCCGAAAACTGTGCGCGCGTCGCGGGGCCGCCACGGCAGGATTGGTCGTTATCGAACGACTCCCGCCGTTCGATCGCGCCATCGCAGCGGCAAGGTACGCGTCCATTCCTCGCGCCGCCATCGGCGCTAGAGGAAGCACAGGCACCCCTGTCTGGCTCTTCTAGCTCAACGCCAACCAGGCAGGTAGATGCCTGCGATCCCAGGAAAGGTTCCCGCTACTTAGTTACCCGCAGATAATCGTCTGTGCCTTCGATCCAGTCGACCCTGATGGGCGAGAACACGTCCACCTCATCCGTGTCTTCAATTGCTTCGGCGCTGTGGTAGACAAAGGCCGGAATCAGCAAGGTCTCGCCGCCTCGAACAACAATCTCGCTTCCGTCGATCAAGAACTTGAGCGCGCCTGTGAACACCGTCGTCAACTGCTCGCTCTCGTGATTGTGGGTTGGAACAAGGCAGCCCTTCTTGAGGAATATTCTCGCCATCGTCATCTGCTCACCGGAAATAAAGCGCCGGCTGAATAGTTCGTGTACATGCTCTTCGGGCATTTCGTCCCACTTGTATAGCTTCATTTTAGCCTCCGTTTGGAATGTTTTCGTCAGCGGCGCCACCGCACAAAAGGAGAATCAAAAAGCAGCAAGTGTCACTTGTGCTTCTTTCGCGCCGCGAATCATCTCGACAAGCAAGCGATGCAGCCGGTCGTCTTCCGAAAGCTCAGGGTGAAACGTAGCAGCGAGAACGTTACGCTCTCGCACCAGCACCGGCTCGCAGTTTAACCTTGCAAGCACCTCGACCTCGGGACCGATCCGTTTGATCTTCGGCGCGCGAATGAACACGGCTTCAAGCGGCCCGCCTTCGATAGCAGTTTCGACTTCAGCCATGAAACTATCGACTTGCCGCCCGTACCCGTTCCGCTCGACGCCGATGTCTATCAACCCGAGCGAAGCCTGCGCCGGATTATACACCTCTCGAGCGAGCAGGATAGCTCCCGCGCACGTGCCGAAGATCGGCTTGCCTTGACGAGCGAAATCAGTGATCGATTCGGCGAGATTCGTTTCTTCGATGAACTTCAACATCGTGGTGCTCTCACCACCGGGGATGATCAAGCCCTCTGCTGCGTCGAGATCATCCTCCCTGCGCACTTCGAACGCGTCCACGCCGATGCGTCGAAGCGCGCGAACGTGCGCGGTGAAGTCACCTTGAATTGCCAGCACGCCAATCACGCTGCTAATCCCCATCGAACTCGTACTCGATTCGCATCACGGCTGAGTCGGCTTCGGTGAAGCCGTTTTTGATGTAGAAGGCTCGCCTATAACTCTCCCTGGCCCGATTGGTTTCGAGTTCGAGCCTGCGAGCTCCCGAGCGTCCAGCCATCGCTTTCACGTGTTCCAATAGGGCGCGGCCGACGCCCAAGCCTCGAGCGCTGTCTGAAACTACCAGCTCATCAACTGTGATCAGATCGGCGGTGAGCCGAAGCTGGGGCCGGCGCGATATCGACGCTAACCCGACAACCTCGCCCTCAACTTCGGCGACGATCAAAGTCATCGCCGGATGGTTCTCCACGGAAGAGTAAGTCTCCGCAAAGCGGGCGATCGAAAGATCGGGATAGCCGAGCTCCACCATCAGCTTGAAGGCCGCTTGAAGGTCGGATTCGGTTGCCGGTCTGATCAACAGTTTGTCGCCGCTCACCTTGATCACCACCCGCGAGTCTGAAGCAGTTCGTGCTCAGCCATCTTCGAGATGTCGAGTCCTCGCATCGCATCGCCTAACTCTTCGCTGGCTTCGAGCACTGTCTTTGGATCGCTGTAATGTGTGGTCGCTTTCACGATCGCTCTCGCTCGAGCCGCCGGGTCCGACGATTTGAAGATGCCGGAACCAACGAACACTGACTCGGCGCCCAACTGCATGCATAATGCGGCGTCGGCTGGCGTGGCGATTCCACCTGCGGCGAAGTTCGGAACCGGCAAGCGGCCGTCGCGCGCAACCAGTCGAACCAACTCGTAAGGTGCGCCAAGCTGCTTAGCTTCCGCCATCAACTCTTCCTGGCCTAGTATCGTCAGCCGTTTGATCTCGTGCGCGATGCGTCGAAGATGACGAACAGCCTCGACGATGTTCCCAGAGCCGGCTTCTCCTTTTGTTCGGATCATCGCCGCGCCTTCGCCTATTCGGCGCAACGCTTCGCCAAGATCACGAGCGCCACAAACGAAAGGTACTTTGAACTGGTGCTTGTCGACGTGATGCTCTTCGTCGGCCGGCGTCAGCACCTCGCTCTCGTCGATGAAGTCGACGCCGAGCGCCTCCAGCACCTGAGCTTCGGCGAAGTGACCTATCCGTACCTTGGCCATCACCGGAATCGTGACTGCGGCCATGATCTCGCGGATCTTCCTGGGTGAGGCCATTCGAGCGACGCCGCCTTCTGCGCGTATGTCGGCGGGCACGCGTTCGAGCGCCATCACCGCCACGGCGCCCGCGTCCTGTGAAATTCGCGCTTGCTCGGCGTTAGTGACATCCATGATCACTCCGCCCTTTAGCATCTCGGCTAACCCCGTTTTCAAACGAATCAAGTTGTCGTTCATTGTTCTCTCCTGTCATGGGCCACATAGGAACCTATATGACCTATTGGACATATTGCTGTCTCTAGTCCACAAATATCTCGCCGCGGCCTGCAATCACGACTCCGCCGCCCACGCGAACTGCCGTGACTTCGCTGGTTGCGGAATCGACATCAACATCGATGTACAACAGGCTCGGCCGTTTCATCTCATAGCCTTGCTCGCTCGCTATCCTCGTAGTCGCCTGGGCTTCAACGAGCTTGTGACGCACAAGGTAAAAACCCAGCGGTCCATTGGCCGATCCTGTAGCCGCGTCTTCGCTGACCCCGGCTGCCGGCGCAAACACACGGCAATGGACCGTGCTTGTCGGGAGCACCGTTTCACGGGTGAAGGCCAGCACCGTCGACGCGCCTACCTCGTTGCTGATGCGTTCGAGCGCTCCTGTGTCGACCCTTATATTTTCGATAGCCGCATGGCTGTCGACCGGTACGATCATTACCGCGAGGCCGTTGAAGATCATTTCAACCGGCACCCCTGTTTGTTCGATTCGGGACGCGTCAAGCGACAGCGCCTTCGCCAATCCGGTTAGGTCCGAATACGACCCGCGGACGATGGGCAAGGGTTGCGTCATCGTCGAGCGGCCTAAGCTCCCCCCGTCGCTTCGCACCTCGACGTGGATTGGGCCGACGCCCGTTTCGAGCGTGACCGAAGTCAGAGGCTCGCTCCACCGTTTCATTCGCTCGGCGACGATCACATAAGCGGAGCCGACCAACGGATGTCCGGCGAATGGAAGCTCGTGCGCCGGTGTGAATATCCTCACGCGGCAATCGCCCTCGCGCTCGGGTGGAAGCAGAAATGTCGTCTCGGAGTAGTTCATTTCGCGCGCGATGTTTTGCATCGTTGCGCTATCGAGCCCGGAGCCGTCGGTGAAGACTGCCAACTGGTTTCCACCGAAGCGCTCCTCGGTGAAGACATTCGCGATCAGGAACCGCTTGCTATTGCTCATGCCAGTCTCCGTTTTAGGACGCTTGCGATTCGCTTGATGCCCTCTTCGATCATCTCTGGTTTCTGATTTGAGAAGTTGAGTCTCATGAAGTTGAGCTTTCTCTCGCAAGCAAAGAATGATGTTCCGGGCACGAAGGCGACGCGCTCGGCGATTGCTTCTTCGAATAGCTTCTCCGCGCTGACGCGCTCGGGCAACTCGACCCAGAGAAACAGCCCGCCTTCCGGCCGGGTCCATCTGGCTTCGGCTGGAAAGTAGCGTTCCATCGCAGAAAGCATCGCCTGACACCTCTCGCCGTAGACCTCGCACAGATGACCAACGTGCCCGTCGTAGTCAAAACTCTCTAGCAACCGGGCCGCTGCGCGCTGCTCGATAGTGCTTGTATGAAGGTCCGCCGCCTGCTTCGCAACCACGACCATTTGGAGAATCTCTTCGGAGGCGATCAGCCATCCGAGCCGCATGCCTGGGCTGAGCGTCTTGGAGAACGTGCTGATGTGAATGACCAGCCCGTCTCTGTCCAAGGCAGCCAGCGGCTGGGGCCACTCCCCCGCGTAGCGAAGCTCGCTGTAAGGATTATCTTCAAGAATTGGAACTCGGTAGCGGGCGGAGAGCTCAATCAGCTTCTGTCTCCGCTCGTAAGGCAACGTCGTGCCCTTGGGATTGGCGAACTCCGACACAATGTAGATCAGCTTGGGACTAGAGTACTTCAATGCGTTCTCTAGCTGGTCGACGCGCATGCCTTCGTCGTCGCTATCGATGGAAATAAAGCTCGCCTCGTATCCGCTGAATGCCTGGAGCGCGGCGAGGTAGGTGGGGTTTTCGACGACAACTGCGTCGCCGCGTTCAATGAAGACCTTACCGACAAGGTCGATGCCCTGTTGGGAGCCGGTGGTGATCAATACTCGATCCGCACTCGCGGCGATCCCTCGCTTCTGCATTCGGCGCGCGATCCATTCGCGCAGTGGACGCCATCCTTCAGTAGTGCTGTATTGGAGCGCGGCCGGTCCTTCGTCGGCGAACACATCCGCGTGCGCCTTGGCGATCGCATCGACAGGGAACAGCTCAGGAGCCGGGAGACCTCCAGCGAACGAAATGATTTCTGGGTGCTCGGTCACCTTGAGTATCTCGCGAATCGCGGAGACGGGCATTCTGGACATGCGGCTTGCGAAGCGATAGGTCTTTTCCTGGAACGCTATTGACTGAGCAGCTACGAGTGCCTGACATTCAAGTGCTCTTTTTTGAGTAGCCATTCATTCCTCCGTCTTTTCATAAGCGGGGATAGCTCATTTCTGTTTCCGGTTGGCTGCGTTTCGGCGACGCTGCGCGGGAATATGCGTCACTGCCGCCGGTGTTATGTGCGAGCCTTCCTTGATTGAGGACGTGACCACCGTGGTGAGGGTCCGGGTCACCCCAGGAATATGGCGCAGTAGATCTGAGATCAAACAGTCGAGACTCTGAGTATCTTCGGTGACGACCTTCAGCAGGTAAGAGTCGGGGCCGGTGATGCGATGGCACTCCAGCACGTCGGGAATCCCCATGACCTTTTTTCCGAATCCGGCATTGTACTTCGGGTGTTCGATGCGGACGCCGATGAAAGCCGTGATGTCTTTGCCCAATTTTCGCCCATCGACCCGGGCGGAGTAGCCGATGATTATGCCTTCTTGTTCAAGCTTGCGCATTCGCTCCGCTGCGGCCGGTTGTGACAGACCGACAGCGGCAGCCATTTCCAGTTGGGTCATCCGAGCGTTCTGCTGGAGGAGGTCGAGGAGCTTATAATCTATCGCGTCAAGAGTCATCTCAGTAAGATAATCTAGGTCGTTGTCTACGTGGGCTTATAATATCGCGGTCAAGATTGCGAGTCAACAACAAACTAGTTTTCAACAAATGCGGCGGCCAAGCCTTTTTGTGCGGTGGTTGGCGCGATCCCCATTGACATAAGACGAGCCGCCCATCAATCTCAGCTAGACGGATTGATCGAACCAGGAGAACTCGTTATGGCGACGTGGAAGCTCACGGTTGAGTACGACGGTACGCGGTACTACGGCTGGCAGGAACAGAGAAACGCTCGCACGGTCACCGGAGAGCTTCGCGCGGCGGCTGAAGGGTTCTTTTCAAGGCCGGTTGAGATCGCGGGCGCCGGCCGGACTGACGCTGGGGTCCACGCCCTTGGCCAGGTCGCTCGTTTGCGGACGGACTGGCGGCAGAAGCGCGTCGAGCTGCTTCACGAGCTGAATGACAGGCTGCCTCCTGACGTCAACGTTCTGAAAGTCGAAGAAGCGCGAGCCGGGTTCGATCCTAGAAGGGAAGCCGTGGCCCGCTACTACCTTTATCAGATTTCACAACGCCGGACCGCGTTTGCGAAGCGGTTTGTGTGGTGGGTGAAAGACAACCTTGACCAGGCGGCGATGCGCGAAGCGGCGGGGTTGCTTGCTGGGCGGCGGGACTTCGCGCGGTTCTGTGACAAGCGGGCTGAGGAAGGCTCGACGATCGTGGTCGTCAATGACGTGCAGTTTCGGAGCGATGGCGATCTTCTGCTTTTCAGAATCGGCGCGTCACACTATCTGTGGAAAATGGTGCGCCGCGTAGTCGGAGCGCTGGTCGAGGTAGGGAGGGGTTCAATCAGCGTAGCCGAATTTGCCAGCCTGATGGAATCGAAGAGTGGTGCGAGTAGCTCAACTCGGTTTGAGGTTGCAGCTCACACCGCGCCGCCGTCCGGACTGTTCCTCGAACGGGTTGTCTATCACGAGGATGAACGGCCTGGTGACTTGGTCTCGGTCTTTCCAGTGTCGCGCTGGTAAGAGGATGGACCAAAACAGTTTCTGGTTTCTAGTTTCTGGTTCTCGATCAACCGGTTCACAATGATTGAACCAGAAACTAGAAACCAGAAACCAGAAACCAGAAACTAGAAACTAGAAACCGTTGTTAGCGCTGGTTCGAGCTGTCCATGTCCGACACGATCAGCCAGCGCCCGTTAGCGCCTTTGCTCAACGTCAGGGTGAACTTTCCGCCGTCCGGCTCTCCTACTTGCCGCGCGAACCCGCCGATTATGTAACCCACTCGGCCATCCGCCGCGAACGCAATCGCACGAAGCGCAAGCGGACCACCCTGTCCGGTGTAGTACTGCTGGATCGCAGCGCGCCCTCTCACTGGCGGTCGCCCATTCGGGAGCACGAAGCCGTCTTCGGCGAAAAGACGCGCGAGGGCGGCGGCATCCCGGCTTCGCCACGCGGCCTCGTAGTCCGTCAATACTCGCGCCAGAGCAGGCGGGAGCTTGACGCTCGGTTCCGGCGCGGCGTCGGTCTGCTGCTGTCCAACGGCGGAGACCGACGCCAAAAACAACACACTGATCACCAACATTGTTTTGCACATCTCGTCCACTCACGACGCTACTCGCCTTCATAGTCAGGATTTGCAGAACGAAGTACTCTAGCTCGACTCTCCATCTGCTGTGCCTCTGTGTCACGCTGAAGCTTCCGTAACAGGACAGCATATTCCTCGTAGACCTTTATCGCTATGGGCGGTACTTTACTCGGGTCACCTTGCTTCTTATCAAGTGACCTCAAGGCCGTCGCATAGAAATGTTCCGCCCGACGGTAATTGCCTAATTCACGATGATTTGTCGCTGCATCGCCGACTGCTTCTGCAACGGAGGAATCAGCCCCAAATGCCTTGCTGAGCATCGGGATTGCCTTCTCGTAAAAGGGCGCAGCCTTGCCATACTCTTTCTGAAGCCCATAGAAACTCGCTAGTCTTAAGAGGGCGGGTGCGAGGGTCAGATTGCTATGTGGGTGTGCATTCTCTGCTAGCTCAAGCTCGTGAAGCAACCTCTTTTCAGGATCGGTATACCTGTTTTGAATCTCCGCCCTCGAAATCAATCTTCCAGTGGCCACAGAGAAAAGCAATTCTTCGTAAGGTTGCGGTGCCAAACAATCTTCAATCTGCTTAGACTCCTCTCGGGAGCGAGCATTCAAAGTTGGTGGATCACATTTGCGAACAATCGTCTCTATGGCAAAACCGCTTTGATCGCGTGTAAAGAATGCACCGTAGTACCAGTGGGCAGTCGAAGTCGTAGATACCACGCGCGGCAGATTAGCAATTTCAGCCAACTTGTAGCTTGAGAATTGATTGCCGCGCTGATCGAAGAACAATATCGCATTCGCGCTGGGAGAGCTGTCATTGCCATAGTAATGATCAATCAACACCACACGGCTTCCATCATTCGTAATAAACAAATTTGCTGGTAAATGCGGCAATATGCGAGACCAAAGCAGTTGGAAACGGTGGCCCCTGCGGTAGACTAATGCGCGTTTGTTTGGCTTCAGCTCCACGATGTACTGACGGTTGGCCGAATAGTATCGCGTGGTTTGGAATGTACTGTATGTATCGGCATTGGCGGTTGCTGTCCAACCAATTAAGGCAACGATCAGGAGAACTCTCATTTGATTTCTAGCCATCTTAACTTCGATGATAACCGCTTTGCCGTAAGAGATCTAACCATCGTGACGAGTTGTCAATGGAGGATACGCCGAGTTTTTGCGAGGAGAAACGAGTGACTACACCGAGACTAACAACAAGAGCAGTAAATGAGTCATCTGCGCTTCAGGTAAGCGGCGGCAGAGTCTCGGCACGCGAGACTCTAACGTGACGTGTCGGAGGGTAGCTTTGCCTCCGCTGCGATTGCCTTCGGCCTGCTCATACGGTGACGAATGTATTCGACCAACATCGGCAGCAGCGAAATGAGAACGATCGCTATGATAACGAGCGAGAAGTTCCTCTTGACGATCTCGAGGTTGCCGAAGTAGTAGCCCGCGAAGACGCATATCGCGACCCACGCGACGCCGCCAATTACGTTGTAGGCGATGAAACGCCAGTAGCTCATGCTCCCGATGCCTGCGACAAAAGGCGCAAAAGTCCTGACGATTGGTACGAAGCGCGCGATGATGATCGTCTTGCCGCCGTAGCGTTCGTAAAACGCGTGCGTTCGCTCGAGGTGCTTCTTGTTCAGAAAACGAACGTTCTCGCGATGAAATACCTTTGGACCCACCCAATGACCTAACCAATAGTTGACCGTGTCCCCAGCGACTGCCGCGATTGACAGAAGCACGAAGAGCCAGAACACGTTCAATGATCCCAGCGCCGCAAACGCTCCCGCGGCGAAAAGCAGCGAGTCGCCCGGCAGGAAAGGTGTGACTACCAGGCCGGTCTCGCAGAAGACGATCAGAAACAAGATCAGATAGGTCCAGCTCCCGTACTGGCCGATGATGTCATTGAGGTGTTTGTCGAGATGTAGGAAGAGGTCTACTAGCTTGCTTATCAATTCCATGATGGTTTAGGGCCGAACCAGATGCATGTTTTGTCTGCAAAGGATAGCCATCGAAGTCGATGGTTCAGTTAGGCCAGCCGTGCCGCCCGATCAGTTTAACAAACTGGCAGAGACCATGATCCTCGCGCGTGAAGCCGGTTTCCGTTCTGATGATTCGCACCAGGATTTGCCGCTCAGAGTCACCAATCGGAATTACAAGCTTACCGCCAACGCTCAGTTGATTGATTAGGGGCTCAGGGATTTCGGGGCTGCCCGCCGCAACCAATACCCCGTCATAGGGCGCGTGGTCGCTCCAACCGATTGTGCCGTCGAACCATTTTACCGTCGCGTTATAGCAGCCGAGCTTTCGGATGTTTCGTTGAGCGTTTCGCGCAAGCTCGCTGATTCGTTCAATGGAGAAGACCCGCCCGGCGACTGCCGAGAGCACCGCAGTCTGATAACCTGAGCCCGCACCTATTTCGAGCACGGTCGAGTCTTTGTTTACCCCGAGCAGCTCAGTCATTCGCGCGACCATATACGGCTGCGAAATGGTCTGCATGTCGCCGATCGGCAGAGCGTGATCGCCGTAAGCCTTCGCCGCCAGCGCATCGGGAACAAATAGATGTCGAGGAATCTCGGACATCGCTTTCAATACTTGCGCGTCTCGGATTCCACGGGTGCGCAGCAGTTCAATCATGCGCGCGCGATGAGATTGATAAAGGCCGGCGCCGGGAGCTTGTTCCACTGGGTGGTTTGTCATTTCGATTGTGCTTCCAGCACAAGGTCCCAGTTGCGCAGCTTGAAGTCGTCGAGCACCCGGTAGTCGGTCATGTCCGTCCGAAGCGGAGTGATCGAGACCAATCCGTGACCGAGCGCCGCGTAATCGGTCCCAGCTTCTTCATTCCACTCGAGTGATTCTTCCCCGATCCAGTAGTACTTCCTCTGACGGGGATCGGTGCCTTCGATTATGTTTGGCCGGATGTTCTTAGTTCCTTGTCGAGTGATCCGCACGCCGCGAATGGGACCGGGCGGAATGTTGACGTTGAGCAGAGTGCCTCGCGGTAAGCCGTCGCCCAGTACGCGCCGCGCAAGCTCGGCCGCGAATTCCGCAGCCGGACCAAAATCGAAATCGGTCCTCTGAACCAGGCTGACGGCGATTCCCGGAAGACCATATATCGAAGCCTCCAACGCGCCCGCAACCGTGCCCGAGTACGTCACATCCTCTCCAAGATTCCCCCCTTTGTTGATGCCGGATACGACGATGGCGGGCAAGTCGTCTTTCAGCAGGTGGTTCATTGCAAGCGTCACACAATCGGTCGGTGTGCCGTCCACGGAGAAGTGATGATCGTCAATCTTTTCGATTCGAAGAGGCCGAGTTAGCGTGAGCGAGTGCGAAGCCGCGCTCATCTCGTGAGCGGGAGCGACAACCAGAACCTCGCCAAGCGACTCGAGCGCCTGGGCCAGTGCGATGATTCCCGCAGAGTGAATTCCATCGTCGTTGGTGACAAGTATCTTAGGCATTAGTGAATAGTTGCGCTAAAAGGAGAAGGCCCAGGACGAAGGTTCGAGACTCGGACCCTCGTTTCCACACCCGCGTTGGCGGGATTACTTCGGAGGGTCTCTGTCTTAGGTCTTTCGTCCTGGGTCTGGATTCTAATCGGGACGACTGGATTCGAACCAGCGACCTCTTCCACCCCAAGGAAGCGCGCTACCAGGCTGCGCCACGTCCCGTCCACACAGAAGCTTTTTGCATCTTCGCGTTCAACGTTTGATGCTAGCATCCGTGTTTAGTCGTGTCAATAAATCCTCAAGATCGCTCTTTAAGAGGCGCAACACACTGCGTGTCTGGCGTGAGGTTGATGGGTCAGCGACGGAAGTATCTGAAACGCGGGTGGGTCGAGGCTCTGTCTTTTCTTCTGCTGCGACCTCCTCGGCAAGCCTCGCTCGCGCCGAGCCTCCTCGCATCTCATCCAGAAGCCTCTTCTTCGCTCCGGCGATCGTGAATTTTTCCTCGTAAAGCAAATCGCGAATACGCAAAACCATCTCGACGTCTTTGCGCCGATAGACTCGCTGCCCAGCGCGGTTCTTTTGAGGCGCGAGCATCGGGAATTCAGTCTCCCAATAGCGGAGCACGTGCGGCTGAACCTTTATCAGGTCGCACACCTCTCCAATCCTGAAGAAAAGCTTCTCGGGAATTCTTGACGCCGATTCCATTGTTTTTGTCCGCGTCTCAAGGTGCTGAGCCGCTTCGAGTCTCAAACCGACCGCATTTTATGCAAACCCGCGAGCAGTGTCAATGACCGCCGCGGCTTAAAGCCTTAGCGCTGACAGCGGTTTAGCTGGGGAATGTGAAGGCATTGCTCAAAGGTATTCGGAGTTCAACCTTTACTTTGGCTCCGTGCGCCAAGAAAACAGAGGGAAACGCGCAAGCTAAAGCTTCAACTCAGAGCCTCTGCTCACTGCCGCGGCTTCTTTCTGTGCTGAAACCTCGAGCCTTCGCTCGAATCGAACGCCGACCTTGAAGAGGTCGCTGAACCATGTGGACTTGCGCTCGGCCGACCACATCTCCAACTCGCACTCGCCGGCGCTTGAAGCGACGAACGTAACAACCCCATCAGCGACCTCGCATTGCACATCGCTTATCAATTGTTGATGTGATCGGTCGAGCCCGTCCGCGATCTGGAGGATCGACGCGAGGCGAAGCATGTCCGCGCGCTGCCTTCGGTCGAGCGCGTAGTAGTCTTCGTGCTCATGCCGCGAACGCGCATCGGAGGACTTCCTGGGCAGCGAGCCGCGATGATATCGAACCATCGTCGCCATCATAGCGATCTCGTCGCCGGTGAATCCGGGCATCTCGGAGTTCTTTATCAGATAGAGTCCATGACGATGGTGATTATTATGGGCGATGTGATAACCAATGTCGTGCAGAATTGCCGCGTACTGTAACAGCTTCCGGTCTTGTCCGTTTAGCTGATGCAGCTCCTTGGTGCCGTCGAATATCCGGGTAGCCAACCGGACGACGTGATGCGAATGGGCTACGTCGTATCCGTAACGCCGGGCCACCGACAAAACCGACCGGGCGCGGACATCGAGAGTCGAGTCATCTTCTACCGGGTACAACAGGGAGTCTTCCTGGTTGGCCAGTGCCGCCAGTCGCTGAACCCTCGGAGCCGTGTGTGCTTCGCGCCTGCGGTGCAAGTAGTTCAGTACTACTCCCTCTCTCAAAGACCAGTCGCAACTTGTTATCTCGGCCGCGCCAAGATCCGACAGAAGGCACTGTAAGAGCAGTCCTCCCGCGACGATGATGTCGGCGCGGCCCTTCTCAATCCCCGGAACGCGACGGCGCTCTCGCAAAGTCATGCGCCCCAGCTTGCGATTCAACCACTCGATCTGATCGAGCGTGACTGTCTGGCTGAACGGCTCGTAGTCGGTCACGTCTTCGCTTCCGTAGGGTTCATCCGCCTGGACAACGGCGTTGACCATGTTGAGCACGGTGCCGGATGACCCGATTACGAAATCATAACCGGCGTTCTTGATCTCGGCGCCCGCGCGCGTGAAGTCAGATCTTATGTTTGCTATCAGACGATTGCGTTGTTCGATCGAGATGGGATCGGTGGTGATGAATTTTTCGGTGAGCCGCACCGCGCCGAGTCGCAACGACAGCATCAACTCGGGCTCGCCGCCGCCGGTGATGATGAACTCGGTCGAGCCGCCTCCTATGTCGATTATCAGAGCGCGGCGGTTGTTGAAGTCGGTGACCTCAGAAACAGCCATCGCAATCAACCGCGCCTCTTCGACTCCGGGCAGCACTTGCACGTCCAGGCCGACCTCTTTGCGAACCTGTTCGATGAAGGCCTCGGAGTTGCGGGATTCTCGAACTGCAGAGGTTGCGGTGGTGATTACCGGGTCAGCGCCGTTATGTTCGGCCATCTTCTTGAATCGCCGGAGCGTGGTTATGGCGCGCTCGATGGTCTTTTTCGAGAGGCGATGCTCACGAAGGGTGCCAGCGCCAAGCCGGACCATCTCTTTCTCGCGATCGATGATCTCAGGATGCTGACCCTTCACGGCGCGGACGATCACGAGATGGATTGAATTGGATCCGATGTCAATAGCCGCGAGCTTCATATGGTTTCAATTGTCCGGCAAACTTCAGTTTGTCGATCTAAGCCGGATACGACGACAACCTGAAGGCTGTCGTCTACAAACTGAAGTTTGTCGAACAGGAGGCCGCCCTATTTTTCTCCCAGCTTGGCTTTCGCTTCTCTGATGCTGTAATCCAGCCAGCCTCGTTCATTGGTATTCTTGCAGCGGCTGCGAAGTATCTCAAGCGCCTTCAACCGCGCCTCCAGCGACTTCCGATGATTGGGATCCGACGCCAGCGCGATGTCGGTAAGGTGCAACGCAGCGATCCCGTCTCCCGCTTGCACGCGACCGGCGGCCAGCAGTGCAACTGCGTCGGGGCCGCCCGCCAGCTTGACCACCTCAGGATAGACCGATGACACCGGCGTCTCATACATCGTCACTGGATTGAGATCGAACCAGCCAACGTAGCCTTCATAGATGCCCCGTATCGACCACGTCAGCTTGCCGTAGCTTTCTCCGACGTCCAGCGCCACCGGCAACTTGATCTCCTTCATCAGCGTGTACACGTCCTTGCCGGCGTTCATTCCTTTGACTACTTCGTCGTGAACGTACTGGATCGCATCGCGGTACCGTGTAAGCCGCCGCGTGATCTCTTCGTTTCCGCGGATTGGGAGCCCGTGACTTGGGAGCACGACTTCAGGCTTCAACGCCAGGATGGCATTGAGCGAGTTGATGTAGTCGAGTGCCCATCGAGGCTCTGTCCCGCGCAGCGTGTAGATGTTAGGGAAGGACTCGTAGTAAACGTCTCCGGTGAAGACTGCTTTGTACTTGGGCACCCAGACCATCAGGTGATCGGAGGTTTCGCTTGGCGCACGGTAGGTCTCGAACTTCACGCCACCCAACGCAAACTCATACTTGTCTTCAAACAGAATAGTCGGTTCGATCTTTGCGCCGTAGTTCCCCGCCCAGGCGGAGTTAGCGCGAGCGCCAAGGTTGCCGCCAAACTGGGCGGCGTTGCGCCTTGCGTAGAACGCGCCCAGACGAGTCTGATAGTGCAGGAATTCCACGTGATTCTTCTGAGCGATGATCTGCGTTCCCGGCTCCTTCCACAGAGGTACTCCGCCGGTATGATCGCCGTGACCGTGGGTCAGAATGATGTATTTGATCGGCCCTGCAGTTACGGCTGACAGGAGCTGTTTGTGCCTTTGGGCGTGCGCCGCGATCGAAGTATCGATTATGACGTTGCCTTCGCTTGTCGTAAGCAGGAAGGTGTTGCCGAAGCCCTGGACCAGGCTGATGGCCTCGTTGACCTTGATCACCTTGTCGCCGACTCGGGTGAGATCAGCCGGATTCTGGGCCATCCCTTGTTGGCCGTGCACGACCAGGGCGTTGGCGCTCGCGATCAGCATCACCAGACAGATGCAAGCGCGTAGTGAGTAGAGTTTCATGTATGCTCCTTGCCTATGCTCCTTGCGGCTGAAGGGCTTTACGCTAATGAATCGAAGGTTGACTGTTTATCGCAGAGAGAGTGTTATGTCAATGATCCAAGCGGAGGACTAGCTTGCAAGGACATCCCCTTCTTCGTAACATAACTGGGACTCGAACAACGTGTCGGAGATGAATGCTATGGAAACGTCATCAGGCCGTCTTTCAACTGACGAAATCATCTCTGCGGTAGCTCAGTTGAGCCTGCCGGAGATCGAAGAAGTCTTTGACCATGTCCTGGCGCTTCAGGCTGAGCGTAAGGCAACGCATTTGTCACCAGCGCAGAGCGCATTGCTGATCCGCATAAGTGGGGGTCTGCCCGCGGAACTAGCCGGACGCCTAGCTGCGCTTCGGGCCAACCGCGACGATGACACGATCACGGCCGCCGAATATGAGGAATTGACCCTGCTCGGCGATGAAGCTGAGGAGCTTCACGCTGACCGCTTGGCGGCGCTGGTCGAACTCGCGAAACTACGGGGCGTCAGCTTGCCCGTTCTGCTGGATCAACTCGGCATTCATTTCCCCGATAATGTCTGACAAGACTATTGCCGCCGAGCTGCGCCGACTGGTGGCTGATCGCGCCGGCCATTGCTGCGAATACTGCCGAAGCCAAGCTCGTTATTCGTGCGATCCCCTCACCATCGATCACATCAAGCCGCGGAGCCTTGGCGGACAGACCATCGCGGATAATCTGGCCCTCTCTTGTTGCGGCTGCAACCAGCACAAAGCCAGGCGAGTCTCTGCGCCTGATCCGGTCACTAATGCACTTGAGCCGTTGTTTCATCCGCGCGTGAATGTTTGGGATGAGCATTTCGCCTGGAACGATGACTTTACGCTAATTATTGGTTTGACGCCGACCGGCCGAGCGACGATCGGCGCTCTTCACCTCAATCGTCGAGGACTGGTAAACATCCGTCGTGTGCTTCACGCCATCGGGGAACATCCGCCGCACTTGAATCCTGAATCCTAATCCGTCGGATCGATTGCTAGGGAACTGAGCCACGCGGAGCGGCGCGCCCGGCTAAGAATGAAGCTAAGTTAGGCAGTCGCGCGAGACGGGAGCAATGCTCCCCGGAGAGGCAGTGACATGGCATTGAAACTCTGGCCGTCTAATGCGGATAGATGTATAAAGTCCTATGCAGGAAGTAAGACTCCCAACAGTTTCTGGATACAGTCGGAACGGGTGAAGCCATGGCTGAGATAAAAGGAATACTGCTCAATGGGTGGGCGAAGTTTTTGAAAGATCGGTATGGTGAGGAAGCGTTTGCCAAAGCTCTGGGTGATCTGAGCCCAGAGGACCGCCGATTGGTGCCGGCCATGTTTCTCGACGCGAGCTGGTATCCGTTCGATGCGCTTCACGCTCTTCGGAGGCTCACTCGTCCTCTGGTTACCCGGGCGGACGGCGATGTCACTGTCGAGATCGGGCGCTTCATGGCGCAGCACGCTTTCACTGGCGTCTACCGGCCGTTGTTAGCTAACGACCCGATCAAGCAGGTGCAAAAGTTCACCTCGATCGTCGAGTTCTTCTTCCACGACGCTCGCAAGCTGGAAACCGAGATAACAGGACCAACCTCGTGTCTGGTACGTTATCGCTACGAAGCGGGCGCCAAGCCTACCCGAGCCATTTGCGCCAGTCTTAGCGGATTCTGGAGCCGGTCCATAGAGCTGGCCGGGGCATCCAAGGTCAAGGCTTCTCATCCCAAGTGCTTCGCTGCTGGATCAGACTGTTGCGAATTCTTGTTCGAATGGACTGCCGCTGCGTCATAATCTCAATCGAGAATCCGTGCAATTCCGCCGAATCAGTGTCATCCGAGGTCTATGTGGCTTTAGGAAGGCGTTTCCTTCGAAAAGCATAGACCACAGATGACACTGATTCGGCGGATTTACGCGGATACCCCATCCCCACTCAAAAATTACTGTTTCACTATTCCGCATTGCACGTTGACCAACTAGGCGTCTGCATCCAGGTGAAACAAATCGTGCACGATGCGAACAGCGCGCTCGGCGTCCTTATCGCTGACGGCGCAACTGATTCGGATCTCCGATGTCGAGATCATCTTGATGTTGATGCCGGCCCGGCCGAGCGCCGAAAACATCCGCGCAGCCACGTCCGGTTGGTCCATAAGCCCGGCGCCGACTATGCTCACCTTCGCCACGTCTTCGTCCGCAAGCACGCCTTCGGCTCCTGTTCGTGACGCGGCTTCTTCGAGGGCGGCGCGGGCCGTGTCGAGGTCGCTCCGTTTGACTGTGAAAGTGATGTCGTTGACCGCGCCGCCTTCATGAAACGCCTGGATGATCATGTCGACGCTCACGCGACGCTCGGCGAGTGCTCCGAGGATTTCGCCGGCGACGCCCGGGCGGTCAGGGACCTTTAGGATCGCCAGCCGCGCCTGGTCTCGATCGACGGTCACACCGCTCACTGGCCGGTAGATTTCCATCTCGTCTGCTCCTTTGAGAATCGTTCCTTCGTGGTCCGGGTCGAAGGTGTTTCTTACTCTCACTGGAATCCGATGTTTTCGCGCAAGCTCGACCGCCCGAGGGTGAAGCACTTGAGCGCCGACGCGGGCCATCTCGAGCATCTCCTCGTAAGAGACTTCCTTCAGCAGCCGCGCCGTCGACACGATGTTCGGATCGGCGGTGTACACTCCGCTCACATCGGTGAAAATGTCGCAGACAGACGCGCCAAGCGCAGCCGCAAGCGCAACCGCCGTCGTGTCCGAACCCCCGCGCCCGAGCGTGGTTGTGTCGCCTTCTGGAGTCGCGCCCTGAAACCCCGCCGCGACAACAATGAACCCATCGTCGAGATGCCGGCGAACCCGCTCTGTGTTGATGTCCACAATCCTAGCGGCTGCGTGGATGTTCTCCGTCGTTATGCCGAGTTGTGCTCCCGTCAGCGATACGGCTCGCGCCTTCAAATCATTGAGGGCCATCGTAACAAGAGCCGCGGATATCTGTTCTCCAGTTGCAAGAAGCGCATCGAGCTCGCGGCGGCTGGGTGTGTTGCTCGCCTGATGAGCGAGCTTGACGAGATAGTCAGTCGTATCCCCCATCGCCGAAACAACAGCGACGACCGAGTCCTGCTCAGCGGCGCGCGCGATAATGCTCGCCACGTTCTTAATCCGAGCGAGGGATTTGACGGATGTTCCACCGAACTTTTGAACGATCATAGAAATAGGTTGCTGGTTTCTGGTTGCTGGTTTCTGGTTTAGGGTTCGTTTGTAGGCTGGCCGCAACTGGACGTTAACCAGAAACCAAAAACCAGAAACCACAAACCAGAAACCAAAAACCAGAAACCAGAGACCAGAAACCCGAACCCTGAACCCTGAACTACTCCCCAAACACTCGCAGCACAACTCCGACTTGCTTAGTCGACGCCAGCGCTTCGATTTCCTCAATCGCGCGAGCCACGTTGCGCTCACTAGAGCGATGCGTCAGCAGGATGATCGTCGCGGGTCCCGTTTGCGGGACCCCGCGTTGCAGCAAGCTGTGCAGGCTGACTTGATGCCGGCCAAGCGCGTGCCCAATGTTGCCGATCACCCCGGGCGTGTCCTCTGTTTCCAGCCGAATGTAAAATGGGCTCTCGCTATCTTCGATCGAGCACAGCGGCGCTTGCTGCGAATCGATCGCCGGTTGAAAGTAGGGTGCGAAGTCCGGGAGCCTCAACGCGCTTGCCAGGTTGATCAAGTCTCCGACAACGGCGCTGGCCGTCGGCATCTGACCCGCGCCTGGCCCGACGAGCATCACTTCGCCCACCGCGCTCCCGCTTATGAAGATTGCGTTGCTGGCGCCTTCCACCGACGCGAGCAGATGATGAAGCGGCACCAGCATCGGGTGGGCTCGCACGTCGAGGCAACCGTTGCCGCGCCGCGCGAGCCCGATCATCTTGATTCGATAACCGAACTCGTTGGCCATCGCTATGTCGAGATCGCTTATTCGGGTGATGCCCTGGCGGTGAACCAGGCTCGCGTCCACGAATCGGCCAAATGCGAGCGACGCCAGGATGGTAATCTTGTAGGCGACGTCGAATCCCTCGACGTCGTTGGTCGGATCAGCCTCGGCGAAACCGAGCTGCTGCGCGCCGGCAAGCGCTTCGTCAAAACTCTGGCCGGAATCTTCCATCGCCGTGAGAATGTAGTTAGTCGTCCCGTTCAGGATCCCGGCGACGCTCGAAATCTCGTTCGCTTGCAGCCCGCGCTGTATCGTCGAGATCAGCGGGATCCCGCCGCCAACCGCCGCTTCAAACAACACGGTCACGTTGTTGCGATGGGCTAGTTGGAAGATTTCCGATCCGTGCCTGGCGATCATTTCTTTGTTGGCGGTGACGATGTGCTTGCCGTTGCCGATGGCCCGCTTGATCGAGTCGTAGATGTGCTCGATGCCACCGGCAACCTCCACCACTATTTCTACCTCGGGGTCGTTAACGACTTCGTTCGGCTGATCGGTGACTCGTAGTGAAGACAGGTCGACGTCGCGCGGCTTCGATTTGTCGCGCACCGCCACCCACTTGATCCTAAAACGCGGGTCGCTTGAGAGGAGCTTGACGACACCAGTGCCGACCGTGCCCAATCCGAGTATGCCTACCGTTATCCTCGCCATGTAGTTCGCGCTCCGCCGGATATGCGAGAGTATCCGACATCCGCGAGCACACGCAACGCCTTAGAGGTTTCTAGTTTCTGGTTTACGGTTTCTGGTTTGTGGTTTCTGGTTTAGTCAGGGATGCGGACTGGCAACATTCGAACCCTGAATTGCGAACAATGAACCAGAAACCACAAACTAGAAACCACAAACCAGAAACCAGAAACCAGAAACGTCCAACTTTGACTTCGCAATCCAGCGCGCCTAGAATGAACTCTCATTTCAACCGGAACGCCAATGCGAATCAACAGGGTTTACACGAGGACCGGCGACCAGGGGCAGACCTCCCTTGTGGGCGGTGTGCGCGTTAGCAAGGCCAGCTTACGAGTCGACGCTTACGGAGACGTCGATGAATTGAACTGTGTGATTGGTGTGGCGCGCGCCCGATCGGAGGACAAAGAGATAGACGAGATCCTCGGCCTGATTCAGAACGATCTGTTCACACTCGGTGCTGACCTGGCCAGTCCTTCGGAGATCGATGTCCCGCGCATCGGGGAATCGTTCGTCAAGAGGCTTGAGGAACTTGCCGATCGCTTTCTGGCGGAACTCGAACCGCTCAAAGAGTTCATTCTCCCGGGAGGCTCCGAGGCGGGCGCGGTTCTACACCTCGCACGCACGGTCGCTCGCCGCTCTGAGCGGCGCGTCGTCGCGTTATCCGAGGCCGAGCAGTTAAACCCTGAGACTATCGTTTATCTGAATCGTCTTTCGGATCTCTTGTTCATCCTTGCCAGGGTGGTCAATCACCGCGCGAGTGTTCCGGAAGAGATGACTGATTTCAGCAAGCGAAGCAAATAAAGTTCAGGGTTCAGAGATCCCGTTTGTGGTTTCTGGTTTCTGGTTTGTGGTTTCTGGTTCAGGGTTCGGCTCTTGGGATTCCAGCGACCTGGCTCTAAGCTAGAAACCAGAAACCAGAAACGAGAAACCAGGAACCCTGAACCCGAAACCTACTAATGACCTGGTTCAAGAAAAAAGACAGGCCCAAGCGGCCCGACGAGAATGAGGAACGAACTGTCCGAACCGAAGGACTGTTCGTGAAGTGCCAGGGCTGCGAGGAAATGCTCCTCAAACGCGAGTTCGAAGAGAACCTCAACGTTTGCCCGCGGTGCGGCCATCACCGTCGCATCAGCGCCGTCGAGCGATTGAATCTGACTCTGGACGACGGCCAGTGGACTGAGATTGACGCGGGATTGTCTTCGACCGACCCGCTGAACTTCGTCGACACGAAGAGCTATCGCACGCGACTTCGCCAGATGCAGGAGAACACCAGGCTGCTCGACGCGCTGGTAACAGGTCAGGGCAAAGTCGGCGGCCGTCCCGCGATCGTGTGTGCGATGGAACTGGCGTTCATAGGCGGATCGATGGGCACGGTGGTCGGTGAAAAGATCACTCGCGCGATTGAGCTTGCGATCAAGACCGGCTCAGCACTGGTTGTGTTCTCGGCGTCCGGCGGCGCGCGCATGCAGGAGGGCGCGATCTCGCTGATGCAGATGGCGAAGATCTCGGCGGCCCTCGCGCGGCTGGATGAAGCGGGGATTCCGTTTATCTCGGTGCTAACCGATCCGACGACGGGAGGAGTCACCGCGAGCTTCGCGATGCTCGCGACCTTAACATAGCCGAGCCAGGGGCGCAGATCGGGTTCGCCGGGCCGCGAGTGATCGAGCAAACAATAAAACAAAAGTTGCCCGAGGGTTTTCAGCGCGCCGAGTTCCTGCTCGAGCACGGGATGCTCGATGCGGTAGTCGAGAGAAAGGACTTGAGGGATGTTATCCTGCGCTCGCTCGACTTCATGACTCAAAACGGGAAGCCGCACGAGAAGTGATAAACCTGTACGGGCGTCCCTGGGAGCGCAGGCATCCCTGCCTGCCTCTTGCTATTCTCTTTCTCGCGCAACCAGGCAGGCAGGGATGCCTGCGCTTCCAGGGACGCCCGTACAGGTTTCAAGACTGTAAGGTATTGATGGATTTCGCAACCTCACTCAGATACCTGTACTCACTGGGCCACGAAGTTCTGGCCGCCAAGTTCGGGCTGGAGAGCATGAGTCTGCTGCTCGAACAACTTGGACGCCCTCAGCGTTCGTTCAAGTCGGTCATCGTCGCAGGTACCAACGGCAAGGGATCAGTCGCTGCGATGATCGATTCAATCGCCCGCACAGCCGGCCATCGCTGCGCGCTGTTCACATCGCCTCACCTTGTCCGCATACAAGAGCGCATGCGTTTCCGAGGTCGCGAAATATCCGAGTCTGATTTCGCGCGGCTCGCTTCGATCGTTCGCGAGGCAGGCGAGTTCCTGGTTGGCGCCGGGGAACTGGCCGCGCCTCCTACCTTCTTCGAACAGGTTGCGGCGATTGCGCTATGCTACTTTCGAGATTGCGAGGCGGACCTTGCAGTTCTGGAGGTCGGGCTTGGCGGGCGGCTCGACGCCACCAACGCGGTTGATAGAATCGTCTCCGTGGTCACCTCAATTGACTACGATCATCAGAATATCCTCGGTCACTCGATTGAAGAGATCGCCGGCGAGAAAGCGGCGATCATCGTACCTGGGACGCGCGCTGTGATTGGTCGCCAGCACAACTGCGCCGCAAGTGACTTGTTGATGCGCCGGTGCCTTGAGACGGGGGTACTTCCGGTGTTTGCGAATGAGCCGGCCCAGATCGAGACGAGTGACTTCGGACGCGTGACGTTTGACTACGAGTCTTCGCGCACGAACTACGCGCGTATTGCAGCGGGTCTTCGCGGGCGGCATCAGTGCGATAATGCGGCGGCTGCGATCGAAGCCGCAGAGCTTCTCAACGAGTGTGGTTTTGCGATTCGGCGCGAGGCGGTGATAACAGGGCTGCGGGAAGTAAGCTGGCCCGGGCGTTTGGAGTTGATTGACGATCGCCCGGCTTTCCTGCTGGATGGGGCGCACAATCCCGCGGGCGCTCGCGGGTTAAGGGCGTACCTTGATGAGTTCTGGCGCGGCCCGATCACGCTTTTGTTTGGGGCGATGAACGACAAAGACATCGACCGAATGGCGGCGGAGCTGTTCGATGCAGCGCGCACAATCGTGCTGACGCGAGTGAGAGACAGTCGCGCTGCCGACAACGCTCGATTGGGCGCGGCGGCTCTCCGCTCATCGCGCAACGTGATCTTCGCTGAGACCGTCAGGCAGGCGCTGTCGTGGGCACGCAGCGTCACGCCGCCCGATGGGTTGGTGTGCGTGGCAGGCTCGCTGCATCTTGTTGGTGAAGTAAAAAGGCTGATGGAGGAAGCGGATTCGCAGACCGCGGTGATGTGAACAGAATATGTCGCACGAGTTGATCAAACGTGAGTACGTTCACCGCGGGACGATTCTCGACCTGTCGCGGAGCCGATTCATGTCCGAGGCAAAGGGAGAAGTCGAAATCGAAATCGTCCACCATAACGGAGGCGCAGGGACGTTGCCACTGTTCGACGACGGCACCATTGCCTTAGTGAGGCAGTGGCGTTATCCACTCGCGCGCTACTCGCTCGAGATCGCGGCGGGTCGAATCGAGCCCGGTCACTCGCCGGAAGAAACGGCGGCACGCGAGCTTGAAGAGGAGCTGGGTTATCGGGCAGCCGAGCTTCGCAAGATAGGCGAGTTCTTTGTAGCGCCGGGTTACTGCGAGGAGCGGCTGTTCGTTTACGTCGCGACCGGGCTTGAAGCTACGCAGCAAAGCCTCGACGATGACGAAGAGATCGAGGTCGTTCGGATGCCGTTTGCCGAAGCCCTGGCGCGAGTGCATTCGGGTGAGATCGACGACGCGAAGTCGATCATCACGATACTGCTGGCCGCACCGTTTGTTCAGTCGAAGATTGGATCTTGAACAAGCTGACGACAATTCTGGTTTATCTCTGGGCGCCCTTCGCCAATCTGCTGTGGTACACGCACACGGTGGTGATGGCGACGATCTCGCTTCTGCTATGGCCCTTCGACAGCACGGGCGCGATGCAGCACTGGTGCGCGAGGTGGTGGTGCCGGCTTATCGCGTGGAGCATCTTCTCTCGCATCCGGGTCTACGGGACCGAGAACGTTAGCGCCGATAAGAACTATGTATACATGGCCAACCATTCGAGCCTGATCGACATTCCGGCGTTGTTCGCCTACCTGCCTCATCAGTTTCGAATAATGGCGAAGAAGGAACTGTTTTTCGTGCCGTTCATGGGATGGCATTTGTGGAGCGCGGGCAACTTTCCGATCGACCGCAGCGACCCGCGCAAGACGGCGAAGAGTCTTCGCAGCGTGATTGACGGGGTGCGCGCAGGGAAATCGCTGGCGGTGTTTCCTGAAGGGACGCGCACGCCGGACGGACGGCTTCAGGAGTTCAAGCAAGGCGCGTTTAAGATTGCGGTGCGAGCCGGCGTACCTATCGTTCCGGTGTCGATCCGAGGGACGTTCAAGCTTCTGCCCAAGACGACGCTTGCGCCTCGCCCGGGGCGGGTCGATGTGATCATTGGGAAGCCGATCGAAACACGAGAATACTCGGACAAAAACCTGAGCGAGTTGATCGCGCGAACGCGCGCGGCGATTGAAGCCAACCTGGAAGCTGCGCCTCACGAAGAGCAAGAAGCTGCGAGCCTGCGCGCCTAAGCCGTCAATACTATTTGCGGCTAGCCGACAAACAATGTTACTTCTATTTTCACGATGGTTGATCAACTCGCGTCCGCGGAAACCTGCCGCGTTTGTGGCGCTCTTCTAAACAAGGATCAGTTTCAAATCGATGGGCTGTGCAGCCTATGCGCCGCGACCAAGTCTTCGCAATCTTTCTGGGAAGCTCAATCGGCAGCGCAGGCGCCGGGACGTTTCGCCGTTTCTCCGGTCCCGCAAGACGAGGTTCCGTCCGACCCCGACCATCCTTACTGGGGTCCGGCCTCTGGCGTAAGCGTCTGGTTAGCAAGCGTCGCTGCGATCATCGTGATCCCGATCATCGCCGTCATTGCATGGTACCTAATTCAATCCGCGCGCGGCGCGGCGCTTCCGAATATGGCCGTTACAGAGGAAGTGCTCGAGTGGCTGAAGTCACCGAACCTCCTACTGGTGCAGGTGTTGTCGACAATCGTGGCGCACGCGATCACAATCGCGATCTGTTGGGCGGTAGTGACGCGGCTCGGCAAACGGCAATTCTGGGCAAGCCTCGGTTGGAACTGGGCAGGGCATTCAATCTGGTACTGGATGGCGTTTTCAGCGTGCGTGATCGTAGCGCTGCTCATAGTGTCTCAATTGCTCTCTCGCTTTTTACCTCAGTCGGAAGAGAATTCTTTCACCGAGCTGCTCAAGTCGTCAAAACAGGTGCGGATTGCGGTAGCGGTGCTCGCGACTCTCACCGCACCGCTTGTAGAGGAGACCGTGTATCGCGGCATCCTGTACTCGGGGTTGCGAAAGAGTTTCGGATTGAATGCGACGGTGCTGCTGGTGACGCTGATGTTTGCGGGAGTTCATGTGCTGCAGTACCTGGGAGCGTGGGTTTCGATCGCTGGATTGACGCTGTTGAGCCTCGCGCTCACGATGGTACGCGCCAGGACAAAATCCATCCTTCCCAGTGTTGCGATACACACGGTTAACAATGCGTTCTTCTCCGTGCTGATACTGCTAAACAAAGCATCCTGAGACGGTACATTGATCACTCAAGCCACGACGGGCGATTGGCAAAATAGTCCGGCGAGCGATCGGGATGTTCGCTGTGAAACTTCAGGTAGCGGCGACGCGCCTTTTCGTAGCGCGCGTCGGATGCATTAACAGGGCGATGTGGAATGTCTTGCAGGTATCGCTCGGCCTTGCGAACGTTGCGCATTGAGAATCGCCAGTCGTAGCTCCCCAGCTCATACAGATTCGCAACGGCATATCCGGTGAGCCTTGCGGTCTTGTCGATGTAAGGTTCGAAGTAGCTCATCACCAGATCGCGCACGGTGCCGAAAACGGGTTTGCGTCCGTGCAGTCCGATGTCTCGGGAACGCGCCACGGAACCCAATCGGCCGTTCCTCTTGAACAACAACAATACGTGATCGAGTTTGTCCTGCGACTCGATGCTCACGACAACTGGCGGGTATCCGTGCTGCTCGAGGATCACCGCAGCCGCAAGCGCACCTTCGAGGCAATGGGCGCGATTCTCGCGCAACATCCGCCGGAACGAGTAGCACGTTTCTCCATCCAGCTCGCGGTTGTAAGGAATGCTTCTCAGGAACTGTTGCACGCGTTCGGGCGTGCGGAGGCTTTGCACAATCTCCCACTCTCGCCGGGTGAAATCATTCTTTGTTGGTATCGCGCCGGCGGGTCGCGCCGCCCACAATGTGTTCAAGCTCATCCCTGAGACCCTGTCATCGCTTTGCGTACCGATAGACGACCGCCTCCGCGCCCTCGAGCGGAATCGGAAAGCTTGCCGCGCGAATGAACTGTTCGGGATTGCCGCGTATCAACCGCTCGAGGTCGCGTTCGACGGTTGCGACCCAATCCGCTTTGTCGAGCCCGGTGCGCACCAGGATGTAGTCGCAGTCGTCAATGCGATCGATCATCGAAGGCTCAACCACCCAGCGCACGTCTATCATCGAGGGCGCGGCTCGCTGGTTCGTGAGCAAGCGCGAGTAGAGCGCCACGCTCGAGGGGTTCAAGTAAGGCAAGTTCACTGCGACTCCAAGAACCGGCGGCGAGGTTGTCTGTTCGCTCGATACGGCGCGAACTATTTCAGGCACGCTCCAGTTGTCATCGAGAGGCCGGTGGTCGAAGCCGTAGTAGTTTCGCGCAAACACCATCCACCGATAACGCGGAGTGTCGATCGCCGTGCCCCACCCTGGCCTTGGCCACTGCGCGTTAAAGAAGCTCATCAACGCCCAAGCCGCGATAGCGGCTACCAGAGCCGCTTTCAAGACACCGGCCGCTTCTCGAATTGCGGTCTTAACGTTCCCGGCCCGTGGCTTGAACTCTCGCAACCAACAGACTGAAATGAGCGCCGCCGCTGGGAGCACTGGCGCCGTGTAGCGAACGTCTTTGTTGGCTACCAGCGCGAAGCAGGCGACGCCGCTCAGGATCCACAGATAAAGGATCAAGCTCTGTTTGCGGCAGCGCACGAGCGAATAAACCAACCCCACGCCAAAGATCACCGCCAACGGCAACTGCATCTGCATGCTTATCAGCGCATGAACGTAAAAGAAATTCGAATCGAAGCTGAACAGCGGTGCTTCGTTTTCATTCACAGCCGCCTGCCGGTTCTCGCGGTAGATGGCGATCACATCCTGCAGATGCGGCCCGTACCAAATGGACGCTACCAGAATCAAAACCACCCCCGCGAGCGCCAGGTTCAAGATCGCCCGGCGGTCGCGCGTCCATAAGACTCGAATCACCACGTACAGGAAAGGGAGCACCAGGAAGAAGGCGAAGGTTTGTTTCACGAGCATTCCGATTCCCGCCGCAACCGCAAACGCGAGCGCGTCTCGTCTAACGCGGAAGTCATCGGCCCGGATCAGCAAGGCGAAGCTCACCGTCACGGCAGCGGTCAACGGAAAGTCCAGGAACGCATCGTGCATCAGCCATGCGCTGAAGTGATAACAAGCCGCGATGAGTGCCGGCATCACGCTCAAGAGGACGGTTGGTTGGACCCGAGCATCACTGCCCTCGACGGCGACGGGTGCCTTCGCGTAGACGTGCCGTGACATCCAGGCGACTGCCCAGAGCAGAGCCGCCAGCGATAACAGGTTCACGCCTATGCCGGTCAGTCTCGAAGCTCCCAATACCAGGAAAACGCCGGCGCTGATCAGGTGAACGAACGGCGCGTAGTAGTGCCGCGTGCTGAAGAATTCTCTTGCGAAGCCTGAGAAGTCGGCGTGCGCCAGCAGCCGGTAGTAATCGTAGGCGTACCTGAGGTGATCAGAGGGGTCCCACGGAGGCGGCGTGCGATCACGCAGGGTCCACAAGATCGTGGAGGTCGAGAGGATTATGAAGATCGAAGCGAGCAGAAGCTTGGCGAGATGAGGTCTCAGTTTCGTCGTTATCACGTCACCGGATGATTATCGTGAAAGCGTTCAATCGGTCAAGCGCGGGGGGCAAGCGCGAGAGCGCGGAATTCAGTTCATGGCTTTTATCGCTTGATCCAGCGCCTCGGCCGTTATGTCGTAGTGGGACGCATTCCAGAGCCCGAGCCCGTTGCGAATCAGAATCGCCTGGGGCGACTGGTGTTTGAGCTGCAGTCTGGAGGCGGCTTCGTCAGAGACCTCGCGGGCGCGTTGAACCGTGATCAGTTTGTAGCTGATGCGCGGATCGGCATTGTTGAGGTAGGACCGCAGCTCGCTAAATGCGCGCGTGCTGATTGGGCACGTCAGGCTGTGTTTGAACAAAAGCACCGGCCGCTCACGCGACTCATCGAGCGCGTGGTCAAGCTCCTGAATGCTCTTTAACTCTTCCAAATCATCCAAGATGAACTCTCCCGTCTCCTGTTGAACCTGACGAGTCATTGTCACAGTCGAAGGCAAACTTCCGCAAGTGTCGAGGACCCGGCGCGGCTGAACCTACTTACCCTCTATCCAGAAGCGCACTGGGAGCGACAGAACCGGGTAACGTTTTCGCAGCGCTTCAACGGTTTTTGCATACTCATGTTTTGGTATTTCGCCGCCGAGCATTTTCTGTTTCAGCTTGCGAATCTCGAATAGGTGCAAATCGGTTACGAACTGATAAGCCAGCTCGGGGGGCGTGTCGTCACGAGGATTGATGCCGTGTCGCGCCAACTCGTTCAACACGGTCTCTCTGTACTTGAATCTCATTCCGAGGATGAACGATCGGGTTGAAGCTTCAACCGATCGGCGTGGTTTCAAGACGTCTGAGTCCATCCTTAATCGCGCGGTCTATCTTCTCCACGCCGCCGTTCCCAAAGTCGCGTGCTCGAAGAGTCACGGAGATCTTTCGCGACCCTTTGACGATCGTAACAAACAGTCTATCGCTTGCGCCGTCATAGAACGTACTGGTCATCGCTTTGGGATCGACGCGTTTTATTGCTGCTTCGACTTTCGCTTTCATCTGACGAACATCTGTCATCTGGCCTCCTCCGGGTATTGCGTGTGTCAACGGTCATTCTAGCACGTCCGGGTCGCCTTCAATCAGCGGAAGCCGGAATGGTCTCGGCTGCGCGAAGCGGGTTGTCACAAACATCGCTTGACTATTGAGCCAAAAGCGATAGAATCGGGCAGCCTTCCTGAAGATAAACAGCACGGCCCTGGGAGCGCAGGCATCCCTGCCTGCCTGCGGGCAAGAAGAAGCAGGCAGGGATGCCTGCGCTCCCAGGGCCGATACAACTTCGTCAAGTGTCCTCAGACCAGGAAAACTCGCTTCTCGATTGGATCGCGCTGAGCTTCGTCATCGGCGTAGGCTCGAGGACCGCGGCTATGTTGATTGATAAACTCGGCACGCCTAAGACTGTCTTCGAATCCAGCGGTCATTCTCTCGAACTAGCAGGACTGAGACGGGAGACAATCGACGCGATCAAGAGCTCTGAGCCGCGCGAAAAAGCCATACGCGAGATCGAAGCGCTCGCGCGGCTTGGCGGGGAAGCGCTGACCCTCACGAATGAAAGATATCCGAAGCTGCTTCGCGAGACATATGATCCGCCGATCGTGATCTACTGTCTCGGCGATGTCGCATCGGCCTTCTCTCAACCCGCGATCGCAATCGTAGGTTCGCGTCGTTGTTCAACCTACGGACGGAACGTTGCCGAGAAGCTTTCGCGAGAGCTTGCCGAGCGCGGCGTGACAATCGTTTCGGGACTCGCTCGCGGCATCGACTCGGCGGCGCATCGAGGAGCCCTTGATGGCCGAGGTCTGACAGTCGGTGTGATGGGCACCGGACTCGACGCGGTCTACCCGAAAGAAAACCGCAAGCTCGCCGCTCGCATAGCCGAACAGGGAGCGCTGGTCACCGAGTTTCCGTTCGCAACGCCTCCGGTGTCGCAGAACTTTCCGTTCCGCAATCGTGTGATCAGCGGCCTCGCGCTTGGAGTGATGGTTGTTGAAGGCGCAGAGCGAAGCGGCTCGCTGATCACGGCACGGCTCGCGTATGAGCAGGGACGCGACGTGTTCGCTGTCCCGGGGAACATCACGTCCGCGAAGAGCTTCGGTCCGAACTATCTGATCAAAGACGGAGCGAAGCTGGTTCAGACGTGGAGCGACGTAATCGAAGAGCTGCCTGCGGAGATGAAAGCCGCGATTATCTCTGCTGAGCGCGGAGAGCAAACCGCGAAACAGGCTAGCGTGGATGAGGTCGAGCTGACGGACCCGGAACGGAAGGTCCTCAAGATGCTCAATACCGACGATGCGGTTCACATCGATCTGTTGATTGCTAAGGCGGGGTTGGGTTCGGGCGAGCTGATGGGCGCGCTGTTGAAGCTCGAGATGCTGGATCGGATAAGACAACTGCCGGGGAAGACTTTCGTGAGGAGGATGTAGATTGCGGAGTCGCCCGAGCAAGAATGGTTGTGGCAGGAGCCTCCTGCCATCTCCAGAGACTCGCCCCGATGCTAAGTGTATTCGCCCGCGCCCGCGACGTGGTATCATCCGAATCGTCAAAGCGGCTTGTGGCTGCCCCGAGCACGAGGAAAGTAAGCAATGTCGGTTCAATTTCGGAAGCACTACTTCAACGTGCATGATTACCACCGAATGGCTGAGGTCGGGCTCCTTTCTGAGGACTCTCGTGTTGAGTTGATCGAAGGAGAGATCATTGAGATGAGCCCAATCGGCAGCACGCACGGCGGAACTGTAAAGCGATCAAGTACCTTTCTTAATCGCAAGCTTGGTGACGCTGTGATTGTCAGCGTGCAGGACCCCATCCGCCTTAGTGATATCTCGGAGCCGCAGCCGGACCTCGCGTTGCTCAAGCCGCGCAAAGACTTTTACTCCAACTCGCATCCGGCGCCTGAGGATGTGTTAGTGGTGATCGAAGTAGCCGACTCTTCTCTCAATTACGATCGCAACGTGAAGCTGCCGCTGTATGCTCGCGCCGGGATACCGGAAGCCTGGTTGATGGTTCTACGGAAAGACGTCATAGAGGTTCACTCGCAGCCGAAGAACGGGAAATACCAAAAGGTCCAACGGCTGAAACGCGGCAAGACCCTGGTATCGCCCACAATCCCCGGCCTTTCCTGCAGAGTTGAAGACCTGCTTGGCTGATCGCTATTCCCGAAAGCGGCGGAGCATCGACATAGGTCACTTACACTAGCAGCTGATGTGAACTCGTAGTCCCAGTGTGGTTCCCGCGACGACATCTAACCGATTATCAACTCACGGGTTAGGCCCCGTGAGCGAGATCGCAGAGAAAGAACACGCTTGACAGCCTAAAACTCACCACGTAAAGTCGCCAATTTGGAGGTGGCAACAAAACGCCGTCTGAGTAGTTCGCTTTATTGATTCACGGGTATCGCAATTATGTCCAAAGCATTAGTAGTAGTTGAATCCCCTTCAAAGGCCAAAACCATCAATAAGTACCTCGGCGCCGGGTACAAGGTCCTTGCCTCGGTCGGGCACATCAAGGACCTTCCAAAGAAAGGAATCGGCATCGACTTCGACAACAACTTCGAGCCTACCTACGAGGTGATCCCCGGCAAAGAGAAGGTTATCCGGGAACTGAAGGCCGCCGCCAAAGACGCCGATACGATCTACGTCGCGACCGACCCTGACCGCGAAGGCGAGGCCATCGGCTGGCACATCAAGGAAGAGCTCGAAGGCCGCGGCAAGAACCGAAAGACCGTCCGCCGGGTGATGTTCAACGAGATCACCAAGACCGCGATTCAAGAATCTTTCAAACATCCCATCGACATAGACGAGAACCTCGTGAACGCGCAGCAGGCGCGCCGGTTGCTCGATCGAATAGTCGGTTATCAGGTCAGCCCTTTGCTGTGGGACAAGGTTCGACGCGGACTATCCGCCGGCCGCGTCCAATCGGTCGCGGTGCGTCTGGTCGTGGAGCGTGAGCGCGAGATCGAAGCGTTCACCGCAACCGAGTACTGGACCATTATCGCGAACCTGGCGGCAAAGCTGCCGCCCGCTTTCGACTCACGACTGCTGCGGATCGACGACAAGTCGGTGAAGGCCTCGGACTTTGGTGAAGAACTCAAAGCGTCCGAGATTCACATCAAGGAAGAGAAACAAGCCAAGGACCTGCTTGCCGAGATTGAGCAGCAGCAGTTCATCGTTGCGTCAGTCGCGACAAAAGAGAAGAAGCGCAATCCGGTTCCGCCGTTCATCACCTCGAAGCTCCAGCAAGAAGCTTCTCGCAAGCTGCGGTTTCCGGTGAAGAAGACGATGCAGCTTGCTCAGCGGCTCTACGAGGGAATCGAGATCGGCGAAGAAGGGCTGGTTGGATTGATCACCTACATGCGAACCGATTCAACTCGGGTCGCCGATTCCGCTCTCGCCGAAGTGCGAGACCTGATCGGCACTCAATTCGGCCCGGAGTATTTGCCTGAGAAGCCCGTGTTCTATCGTTCGAAGAAGGGCGCGCAGGACGCTCACGAGGCGATTCGCCCGACCTCGGCGATGCGCACCCCTGATTTGATTGCGAGCTTCCTCGGCAAGGATGAGCTTTCGCTGTACAAGCTGATCTGGCAGCGGTTTGTTGCCTCTCAGATGATGCCGGCGCTTGTGGACCAAACCACAATCGACATCAGCGCGGGCTCGCGTTACCTGTTCCGCGCGACCGGCTCGGTCATCAAGTTCAACGGGTTCCTCGCGGTCTACGAAGAAGGCAAGGACGAAAAGGACGCTGAGGACGAAGAGCAGGCTCACAAGCTTCCGCTTGTCGAAGAAGGCGAGCGGCTTGCGCTGAATAGTGTGGTCGACGAGCAGCACTTCACCGAACCGCCGCCGCGCTACACCGAAGCGACGCTGGTGAAAGCGCTCGAGGAGAAGGGAATCGGCCGGCCTTCGACTTATGCTTCGATAATGACCGTGATTCAGGACCGCGAATACGCGCAGCGCAAGGAAGGCCGCTTCTATCCGACCGAGCTCGGGATGATCGTCAACGATCTGCTGGTCGAGAGCTTCGACGATCTGTTCAACGTCGAGTACACCGCGCATATGGAAGAGGAGTTGGACGAGATCGAAGACGGGAAGATGGTATGGACCGAAGCACTCGCGGAGTTTTACGAGAAGTTCACCAAGGATCTCGATGTCGCGAAGCTTCATATGCGCGACGTGAAGCGCCAGGAGATTATCACCGACGAGAAGTGCGAGAACTGCGGCTCGCCGATGGCGAAGAAGTTCGGCCGGTTCGGTGAGTTCCTCGCTTGCACCAACTACCCCGAGTGCAAGACGACTCGCGATATTCCGAAGGCCCACGACGAGGCGGGCGAAGAAGCTCACGCGGAAGCCGCCGAGGAGATTTGCGACAACTGCGGACGGCCGATGGCGATGAAGCGCGGCCGGTTCGGGCAATTCCTCGCATGCACCGGTTATCCTGAATGCAAGACCACGCGAAAGATTCAAAAGGGCGGCAAGTTCGCGGCGCCCGACGTGATGCTTGAGGAGCTTTGCCCGAAGTGCGGAAAACAGATGGTGCTTAAGCAAGGGCGCTACGGTCCGTTCACGGCGTGCTCGGATTATCCAAAGTGCAAATACATAAAGCAGGAAACGATCGGCGTGAGCTGCCCTGAGTGCGGTGTGGGCGAGTTGGTGGTCAAGAAGAGCAAGCGCGGCGCGTTTTACGGCTGCGGGAATTACCCTACTTGCAAGTTCACTCTGTGGGACAAGCCGATTCCGCAATCGTGCCCCGAATGCGGCGCGCGCTTCCTCGTTGAGAAGATCAAGAAGGACGGCTCGCGCGAGCTTCAGTGCCGTGCGGAAGGCTGCAAGTACAAAGAGCCGATACCCGACACCGGTGACGCCGAACATACGGCCTCGCGGCTGACTGCGTAAATTAAGGGTGCGGCCAACGACCGAGTCGCACCGTGATCCTTTAGCTTAAGAACCATTCCTGTCGGACCTCCACATTCTCCCAATCGGCGTCTTTATCATGCGCATTGACAAACGAGTTGCCAAGCGTTAGAACGAGCACCACTGGCGCGCCAGTCCCGGTCGAACACCGAGCATGCTTTGAAGCGGGGCTAAGCCAAAACACTGAAAGGAGAATCAACTATGAAAAATCTGAAACGTGCGATCATGAGCGTTCTGTTTGTCACCTTGTTGGCCATTGCGACAGAGACCGCGATGGCGCAAGACCCGGTGAAAGTTGCGCCCGACATATACAAAGTGCTGCTGGAGAACGATCGGGTGAGGGTGCTGGAAGCTCACGTTAAGCCAGGCGAGAAGACGGCTATGCACTCGCATCCAGCCACTGTCATTTACTCCTTCACCGACGCCAAAACAAAGTTCACTCTCGCCGGTGGAAAAAGTCAGGTGCGTGAGTTTAAGGCGGGCGCGGTGGTGTGGGGCGCGGCAGAGAAACACGCCGGCGAGAATACCGGAACTACTGAAACTCACGTACTGATTGTCGAGTTGAAAGGCGGCAAGAGCGGGAAGATGGCGAAGGGAGCAGACCCCGTGAAAGTAGACCCGAAAGCTTTCAAAGTGCGGCTGAACAATGCCAGGGTGCGGGTGCTTGAATTCCGCGGCAAGCCCGGTGACAAATTCCCTATGCATTCGCATCCGGATTATGTCGCATACACCTTCAGCGGTGGCAAAACAACGTACTCTTTTCCTGATGGCAAGACTGCAGAGCGTCAGGTCACTGCGGGCAGCGCGACCTGGAATGAATCGGAAACGCACGCAGGGCAGATCGGTGACACTGAAACCCACTCTCTGCTTGTGGAACTGAAAGCTATACGGGCGACGCCGAAGAAATAGTCTTGCGGCCGTGCCGATTGACCGCCCGGTCTGCCGACCGAGACACATCGGGCGCATCTCGGCAAAATCAGTTAGCCGATGTGGTAAAGAAGCGCGTCACAATCATCTTTCTTTTAGCGATCACCGCTGTCGCTTTCTACTGTTGCTATCTCCTCTTTCAGCCGTTCTTGAGGCCGCTTCTCTCCGCGGTCGTGATCGCGGTTGTCTTCTTTCCCGTGCACGTTCGGATCCATCGGCTTATTCGCAGCCCGAGCCTCGCCGCGCTGGCGTCAACAATCATTATCGTTCTTCTGATCATCGTTCCGGCGACCGCGATCATTCTGGCGATCAAGAATGAGGTCGCCGACTTGTACGCCCTGATAGATCAGAAGAGCACCGAGAGCGGCGGACTGAGTCCCTTCGTGAGCCAGTTGCTCGAACGGCCGCTGCAGTGGATCGGGCGCTACGTTGACTTATCGCAGTTCGACTGGCGCGCATCGCTGCTCGGCCGGTTGAGGGAGCTGAGTTCGTTCTTTGTTGCGGAAGGCTGGATGATCGTGGGTGGCGTGACCACGTTTGTACTGAACGCCGTCATCACTCTGTTCACGCTGTTCTTTCTCTTTCGCGAAGGGAGATCTTTGCGCAGGCGAGCCGCCGCGGTCTTGCCGCTCAGCAGCGAGCAGGTTGAAAAGCTTTTCAGCGGGATCGAGAACACGATCATCGGCACTGTGTATGGCGGACTGGTGGTCGCAGCGGTTCAAGGTACTTTGGTCGGATTGGCCCTCTGGATTTTGGGAGTCCCTTCGCCGGTGTTGTGGGGAGTCGTCGCGTCCTTCTTTGCATTGCTGCCGCTGGTCGGGACTACCGTCGTGTGGGTGCCGGCTTCGATATATCTACTGGCGAGCGGAAGTTGGGTCAAGGCGGTTATTCTGGTTGCCTGGGGAATGTTCGTCGTCGGCACGATCGACAATGTGCTCAGACCCTACTTGATCAGCGGCCGAGTGCAGATGCACACGCTGCTGATCTTCTTTGCGGTGTTCGGCGGCGTGAATGCGTTTGGCTTCCTGGGCCTGTTCATAGGTCCGGTCATTCTGGCAGTCACGATGACGCTGCTCGGCCTGTTGAGGGATGAAGGCCGCGCCTGGAGCGCGTATTGGAGCGAGGACAACACCAGCCCGATCGCAAGCCAAGGCCAGGATGCGACCGGCTAGCAATAAGACGAGCCTGGACCGACCCTCTCAGCGGTGAATAGCTACTGGCGACCGTGTCTTCGACGAGAGGCATTAATCCAGACGGGGCGGCCCCTGCGTTATTCGCTTCCGCAGCTTGTCCCAGGAACCAGTCATCAAGCTTTCCAGCCACCAGGTAGCGCCCGCTTCTTGGAATGTGCGAACGGTTGTTGCCGCTCGCTTACGGTTGCCGCCCTGCGTTGTGCCTCCGACCACGATGTCGAAAGGAGTCGTCTCGGAGCGGCGCTCATCAACGAATTGCTTCAGTTTGCGAATCTCGGGCGGGGTCATTCGCTCCATGGATTTGTACTTTTGGGGAATGATCCCGTCCCATCTGAGGGCGCGTTGCATGGATTTCTCTTTGGTCCAAACGCCTGGCACCCATACCGGAATTCGGGGCGACTGCACCGGCGTCGGCAGCATGGTCATTTCCTTTACATCGTAGTGCTCGCCGGTGAAGCTGAATGGTTTGCCGGTCCAGAGCCCGGCCAGTATCGCGAGGCCCTCATCCAGCCTCTGCGCACGGACCTTGAGATCCATCGCCTCGCCGACCTTGTAGAACCCGCCGTCGTGTTCAGCGGCTCCAAGCCCGGCGCCGAAGATGAGCCGGCCTTTCGAGAGTTGGTCGAGGGTGACCGTCTCGCGAGCAAGCTTCCAGGGACGCCGCCGCGGAACGGGCGTTATCATGGTCCCGATGCGAATGCGCTCGGTTCGCATTGCCATCGCCGCAAGAACGATCCAGGGATCGAACCAGGGCCACGACGGAGAGTTCTTACCCATTCCGATGTCTATGCCGTCGGCGATAAAGACGCCGTCCCAGCCAGCGGCCTCTGCTTCATGTGCAAGCTCGCTAGTTGCGGTTGCATCGCCACCTTCGATAACGAATCCATATTGCATAGCATGCTCCTTTGGACAGAGTTCGTAGTTCGGCCTTCAGGCGGAAGTTCGTATGTCGGAGCCGCTGAAACAGACGCTTACAAACTTCCGTCTGAAGGCCGAACTACGAACTTATCCTTTCACGAACACAGTGTACGCGACGGTTCCTGACACCCTGTGTCATATTCGTTTCTGGACCTCTGAACTCACGGCTGTTCTAACAAAAAGATTCGTTTGTGAATCGGCAGGCCCGACAAACCAAATCGCGCATTCCTGCATCCAAAACGCCGCTGCTTTACAACGTCCGCGGGGCTGCTGTACCCTTGATGCCGAGAGTCAGAGGCTCCCATTGTTAACCTTGCTATCAGTGAGGAACACCATGCCGTCATTCAACAGATTCAGGTCTCAAGGCCGAGGATTGGGTCTCTCGCCTAATTGGCTTCAGGAATTCTTCCGCCGCTACACCTTCCTATCTCTGGTCGCGCTCTCGGTCATCGCGGGAATGATGTTTGGCGCCACCGTCGCCTACCAGGCGAGCATGACCGAGCAGGCGCAGGAGGTTGCCGGGCTCGCCAGCTACCGCCCGAACCTTGTCACCCGAGTCATCGCTGATGACGGCAAGACGGTAGTCGGAGAGTTCTCGCTTGAGCGCCGCATTCCGGTGACCTACGATCAGATCCCTGAGACAATGAAGAACGCGATCTTTGCGATCGAAGACGATCGGTTCTTTCAGCACATCGGAGTAGACCCGATTCGCATCGTCACCGCCGCATTCAAGAACGTCATCAAGAGCCGCAAAGCAGAGGGCGCATCAACACTCACCCAACAGCTTGCCCGCTCGCTGTATCTGACGCCCGAGAAGACCTACACAAGAAAGATCAAAGAGATACTGTTCGCGCTGCAAATCGAGCGCTACTACACAAAAGAGCAAATAATGGAGATGTACTGCAACTACATCTTCCTGGGCGGAGGGGCCTACGGCTTCGAAGCGGCGTCGCAATATTACTTCTCGAAATCGCTCAAGGACCTGACGCTCGAAGAGTCCGCGTTGCTGGCGGGGCTGCCCAAGGCGCCGAGCCTCTACTCGCCAACCCGCGACGAGAAGGCGGCGCTTGATCGGCGCAACGTCGTGCTCTACCGGATGCACGAAGAAGGCTACATCTCCGCCGACGATTATAATCGGGCGCGGCAGACAAAAATCAATCTGAACATCACCCCGCCGCAGAACGCCAACAACTCGATTTTTGGTTACTTCGTTGAATCGGTACGGCAGGAGTCCGAAGAGACCTTCGGCACATGGGAGACTCAGACCGGAGGCATGAACATTTATACGACGCTCGATCCGACCGCTCAACGCGAGGCGGTGCGCGCCGTGCGAAGGGGCCTGCACGCTTATGAAGACCGTCACGGCAAGCGTTGGCGCGGCAAGCTGACCAACCTCCTGGATCAAAAACCGCCCGTTGACATTTCACATTATTCACACCCCGATTGGATGGGTGACTACACGGCAGGCGAATACATCTACGGAGTGGTGATGAGCGTCAGTGCGGCAGGCGCCGAGGTTCGCTTCGGCGACTACAAGGCTCCGCTCACCGATGCGGCAACCAAGTGGGCAGGCGCGACTCCGTCGAAGCTGCTGCGAAAAGGCGACCTCGCGGTGTTCAAGGTCAACAAGGCCGACAACGACAAGAAAGTGCTGGATGTCACGCTCGATCAATTGCCGTCGGTCGACGGCTCGTTGATTTGCCTGGAATCCAAAACTGGCGACGTGAAGGCGATGGTCGGCGGCTACGATTTCGCGACTCGCAAATTCAACAACGCTACTCAAGCCGAGCGGCAGACCGGCTCGACGTTCAAGCCGTTTATCTATGCGGCGGCTGTCGAGAACGGTTTCACCCCCGACACGATCGTCAGCGCCGAACCGTTCGTCGATCCACAGACCGGCTGGTCGCCGGCAAACTATGACGGCAACTCAGGTGGGGGGATGATGCCGTTGAGGAGCGCGCTCCAGCAGTCGATCAACGTGGTTGCGGTGCGCTTGCTTTCGATCATTGGGGTCGAAAAAGGCGCGGACATCGTCAAGCGATTTGGCCTGCCCAACCCGATGAAACGCGTGCTGCCTTCGGCGCTTGGCGCGACCGAAGAACCTCTGCTTGATATGGTCAGCGCTTATTCGGCGTTCTCGAATCAAGGAGTGCGCGTCAGCCCGCACTTGATCAAACGTGTCACCGACTCGGACGGCGACGTGAAACAGGAGTGGAAAGCTGAATCGTCCAAGGTGATATCGCCCTGGGTCGCGACGCAGATGCAAATAATGATGCGCGGCGTGGTCACCGGCGGGACCGCGGGTTCGATGATGTCGAACAAGGAACTCGCCAAGCGGATGATCTGCGGCAAGACCGGGACGGTGAACGATTTCACCGACGCGTGGTTCATCGGCTACACGCCGACTTACGCGGCCGGCGTTTGGATCGGCTATCCCGGTTTGAAGAAGACGCTTGGCAACAGGGAAGCCGGTTCGGTCGCGGCGCTGCCGATGTGGATGCACTTCATGGAGAAGTTCCTGAAGGATAAGCCCAACGATCAGTTCCCCAAGAACGTTCAGCCTGATAAGGAAGTGCTGGCGCGTAGAGCCGAAGCTGAGCGCTCGGTTCGCGAGGCCCAGGCTGGGGAAGCGGCCCAGGCAAGCGACGAACTGGGCGACAAAGCCAAGAGCGTTGGTCAGGATGAGGAGACTCCCAAAGAGCCCAAGGAACGTCCTACGCCAAAGATGGTTGAAGGCGAGCCCGTTGCGCCACCCAGACCTCCACATGTCGAGAGACCGCGTCCGGAGACCGACCGAGATTCTTTCCGGCCCCCGCCCGGGCTCAAACGCGATGACAAGAGTCCCAAGAAGGAAGAGAAGAAGCGCGGAAAGAACGGAGTTTGAATTCTTGATTTGCGATTTGCGATTTGTCATTTGTCATTTGCGATTTTGGATTTATCCGGCGCGGTGATGACGCGCAATCTGTGATCGCAAATCAAAAATCGCAAATCGCAAATCTAAAATCGCGATGCTTTTCATAATCCTGATCATTGTCATCGTGGTTGCTCTCATCTATGCGTTCAGAGGCGATGGATCTCTGAGCTTCAACGAACGACTCTACCTCAAGCGCCGGGGCTACGAGCCACCAATTGAAGTTAACGAAGGCCCACCCGTTTCAAAAGACGCCAGGCTGTTCAGCCTGATCGAATCGCTCTCGGACATTTCGCCATACGCCCGTCAACGAGCAGCCGAAGACCTCTCGCGGATGTGCGCGACGGGCCAGCGTGATCCGCGAATGTTGTCGTCGCTGATCACGGCGCTTGATGACAGCGACGCCTCAGTGCGAGGAGCTGTAGCGACGGCTTTGGGCAAGCTCGGCGATCCGGCCTCGATTGAACCGCTCACGCGCCGAATGGAAGTCGAGGAATCGATTCATGTGAGAGCTTCGTTGGAGCAGGCGTTGCAAGAGTTGGGCGATTAGTCTTGCTCAGCGTCAATTTGACACTTCCCAATTTAACGGCCTGCGGTTGAGCGGCCGCGCTTTTCAGCGGTCCGCTCCAACCGCTTGT
>CAZJQQ010000021.1:0-128893 GCA_964548075.1 uncultured Clostridia bacterium
CAGCAACGCCGAGTTGATAGGAGCGCTGTTCTCGTAGATCGCGAGCTTCGTAACGGTGGTCGCAGCTTCCACCGGCGTAGGCGTAGGGAGTCGACCCACCGCCATCTCCGCAATCCCGTCGTTATTGAAATCAGCGAACCAGTCGTCGCTTGCGGTCTCTGTAACGAATGTGTCGATCAGCTGGGGAAGGAGTTGAACATCCCAATAGTCGTTTTGTCTGATTTAATACAACCCGAGCTGCTGCCCGGGCGATGGACCAACTGCTCACAGACGAGTGCTTTCAAGGGACAGCGTTCCCCGGTTGAAGTGCCCTGCCGGGGCAAGCTTACACACCGCCAAGTCTTGTGATGTGTACAGCTATTCCTCAAGGCCGCCTTTTGCGACGAATCGCAACCCCCTAAACATCTCAATCGAAATAACCGGGTTCGAAGGATTGCGTAGCAAGACCGGGTGGGTAAGGCTGCATTTTCGTCGCGCTTCCATTTGTGAGATCCCGCACTCATCGCGCTGGTCTCGTGATTGCACTCACAGCCGGTGTGTCCCTGCAAAGAGCTACGTGAACGACTTCGTTCGTGCGGAGGACAGCAATATCGAAAGTTGGGGACGTGCTATGAACAGACGAATCAAGACAGTACTCACAGTATGGCTCGCGGTGCTGCTGTTAGCCACTCAATCGCATTTCTTAGCTGCTCGCGTAGCTAACGCCGATGACGGAACCGGAGCCAGTGCGCAGGAATTGGCCGATACGGCGCGGATGAACCCGATGGCAGTTCCCGGACGCCTCCTGGTCAAGTATCGCGCGGGCGTTTCTTCCAAGCGGCGGAACACCATGATAATGGCAGCGGGCGCGCGCTCCGACCGCGAGTTACCAGGTCTTGGCGTTCACGTGATGGATTTGGCGGAAGGCTCGGATGAGGAAGCCTGCGCGCGGGTCTTGAGGGCACAGCCAGAAGTAGAGTTCGTCGAACCGGACTATCTGTGTTATCCGGTCAGTACAATGGAGCCGGACGATCCCCTGTATTCATCCCAGTGGCACTTGCCGGCGATTTCATGCCCGATAGCCTGGGGGATTACCTCCGGCAGCGATCAGATCACAATTGCACTGTGCGACACGGGAGTTGATGCAACTCATCCGGACCTGTCGTCGAAGCTGGTGCCGGGCTGGAACGTCGTTGACAACAATTCGGACACGAGCCCTGTTTCGTCGCATGGAACGTGGACGGCAGGCACCGCGGCGGCGGCCGGGAACAACGCGATAGGAGTAGCGTCACCCGCTTTGAACTGTCGCATCATGCCCGTTCGTGTGTCGTCGCTTCCCAGTGGAGCGGCTATGCAGAGCGACCTGGCAGAAGCAGTCGTGTGGGCAGCGGACCACGGCGCGCGAGTCGCCAGCGTGAGCTACATGGGCGCCGCCAACAGTACGATGACTGACGCGGGACGCTACATTCAGAGCAAAGGCGGCGTGCTGGTTATGGCAGCAGGGAACACGGCTACCTACAACTCCGCGCCCGACACTTCGGACATTATCGTGGTCAGCGCAACTGCCCAGGGCGACTCGCTTGCCGGCTTCACGACAACGGGAACCCACATCGATCTGTCGGCGCCAGGCTCGAACATCCTGACAACCGCACCCGGCAATGCTTATCAAGCGGTGAACGGCACTTCCTTCTCTACTCCCCTGGTAGCGGGAGCTATCGGGCTCATGCTGTCGATCAATCCGAACCTGACTCCAGCTCAGATAGACACGATCTTGAAAGTGACGGCGGATGATCTCGGTCCGGCGGGATGGGACTCCGGCTACGGATGGGGACGGTTGAACGCCGGACGCGCCATCACTCTCATCGAAGGCATGATGAACGGCGCTCCGGATACGACGCCTCCTGCTGCCGGCTTCCTTCATCCCCAGATAGGCGGCGATTCAAACGGGCTGATCGGAATATCCAGGAGCGAGCTTCTTCAGGTGAATGCTCTCGATGAGGGCAGCGTACTCGAGGTCAACTTGTTCGTGGATGGAGTGTCGTTGGGAACCAGCACCTCAACGCCTTACACCTTTTATTGTGATACGTCTTTGTTTGCGGATGGCTCGCAGCACACGCTGACGACCACGGCGAGGGACCAGTCGGCGAACACCATTAGCATCTCGACTACAATGACAGTCAGGGCCGGGTTTGACGCGACGCCGCCAACGGTCAGTTTCGTTCAGCCTCAAATGAACGGACAGGTCGCCATATCGCCGTCCGTGAGCGTGCAACTGACCGCCTCAGACAACCTGGGTGTCGCGGTAGTGAGCCTGATAGCGGACGGGGAGGTGGTGGGAACAGTCACGGCTCTTCCGTACACGTTCACCTGGAACACGTCATCGTTTGTAAGCGGTTCAGTGCACACCCTCAGCGCCGTTGCCGGAGATCAAGCGAACAACTGGGGCTCTGCCTCAATCAGCGTGACGGCTGCCGCTCGACGCGACACCACCCCGCCGTCGGTGAGCTTCCAACAGCCGCAGGCCGGCGGGACTGTGGCCAAGTCTCAGGCGGAACAGATCACGGTGAATGCATCAGACAACGTAAGCGTGGCTTCTGTGAAACTGTATGCGGATGGGACGTTGGTTAGCACCGACACGACTGCTCCATACGTGTTCCAGTGGAACACCTCTTCGTTGGCTGCGGACTCACAGCACACGCTGAGAGCGGTAGCCGCCGATCAAGCGGGCAACTCGACAGGCGTTTCGATCACGGTCACCGTGAGGGCAAACCCCGACACCACTGCTCCAAGAGTCTCTTTCGACAAGCCCGAGAACGGGGACCGGGTTAAAGGCGACGTCAAAGTTACCATAGACGCATCCGACAACGTCGCGGTCACGAGAGTCGAGTTCTACATAGACAACCAGTTGTTTACTACTTGGACGCGGGCGCCTTACACCGTGAAATGGAAGACCCACAATGCGGCGAAGGGGGATCATACGCTGAAGTGCATCGCTTTCGACGCAGCGGGCAACAGCGCTTCGACCAGCATTACGGTAAACATCAAGTGACTATTGTAGTGCGCCGCCCTCGACTCGGTCTCTGTTCAGTGAGTGACCGGCGGCGCTTCTTGATCCTGTCGTCTACAGCTCTTAGAGATCGAAAGTGCCGCTGGTGTCTTATCTGAGCGACTCGTAGCTGAAGGGCGGCCTTGTCCAAAAAAGCGGCGCAGTTGAAATACTGCGCCGCTCCTCGTCTTGAAATGAGCGCGGCTCATCCCTATACTTTGCGCTTGGTTCAACTACAACTTTTTTGGCAGTAAAGAATAGTAGTCAGGCCGCAATCATAGGAATTCAATGACCAAGTTACTCAGACCCGCCCTGCTCGGGATTGTCTTATCTGTTTTGGCGGGGCCGGCTCACGCAGAAAACAAAGCATCGATACAAGGAACGATAGTTGAAAAGCGCGGCTATGTGATGGCGGGCTTGACTGTGACGGCGCGGAACGCCTCCACCGGTAGGGAGTATCAAACGGTCTCCCGGGCGGGCGCCGGCGCATCCACCGAGAGGCGTGATGGGTTCGATAGCTTGCGCCAGCTTGGAGTGATAACCGACGCGACTGCCGACTTCTCATTCTATAACCTCGAGCCGGGGCGCTACGTAGTTGCCTCGGAATGTTCCGGCGTTGAGCGGATCCTTGGCTCAGCGGCAGTCGAAGCAGGCAAGACCGCTCAAGTGGAACTCCTCGCGCTCGCGCTTCCAGAAACCGGCAACGTCGCGGTTGACAAGTATGTAGCTTCGTCAGCGGCGCAGGGCGGACGCTATCCTGCCGGCAACATCAGCTATTTGAACGTCAATGATGCTCTGGACATCTACTTCATGGCGGTCTACTTCGGCATCCTCGGGCTGCTGTCGGTTTACGGGGTCTATCGTTATCGGCTTGTCTATTTATTCCTGCGGTATAAGAACCATCGCCCGCACCCCAAATCCAGCTTTGTTCCGGGCCGCCTGCCGCGGGTGACCGTGCAGTTACCGCTGTTCAACGAGATGTATGTCGCCGAGCGGCTGATCGAGGCGGTTGTCAAGCTCGACTACCCGCGCGAGCTGCTCGAGATTCAGGTGCTGGACGATTCCACCGATGATACCCAGCAGATCGCTTCGGCTGCGGTGAACAAATACTTCGAGCAGGGCTTTGACATTGTTTATCATCATCGCGAAGACCGGGTAGGCTTCAAAGCCGGCGCGCTTGAAGCTGGGCTCAAGAAATCTTCGGGCGAGTTCGTTCTGATCTTCGACGCCGACTTCGTGCCGCGGACAGATTGCATACGCCGGATGATTGACTACTTTACCGACGAGCGAGTGGGCATGGTGCAGATGCGATGGAGCCACATCAACGCGGACTACTCGCTGCTCACCAAAGTGCAGGCGATCATGCTCGACGGTCACTTCATAATCGAGCAAGTGGCGCGCAATCGCTGCGGCGGGTTCTTCAATTTCAACGGCACGGCGGGGATTTGGCGGCGCGAAACGATCGAGTGGTCGGGCGGCTGGCAGCACGACACGCTTGCTGAAGACACCGACCTCTCTTATCGCGCACAACTGATGGGCTGGCACTTTGTCTATCTTGCCGACGACGACGTGCCCGCCGAGTTGCCAGTCGAGATAAACGCTTTCAAGTCGCAACAACGGCGATGGGCCAAGGGCGTCGTGCAAGTCGGGATGAAACTGTTTCGACGTATGTGGCATGATCCGCGTCTATCGACGCGCGTGAAGATCGAACAGTTCTTCCGTCTGACCGGCAACCTTGCGGCGCCGCTGGTGATCGTGCTCGCGCTGATCAATCTCCCGATTCTGATCGTGCGTTACAATCAGGGGCTGTTTCACCTGTTCGCGCTGGACGTGCCGATACTTACGTTCTCGACGCTTTCGGTCGTGGTCTATTACGTAGTGACGCAGCGGTACCTTCATCCGGACACGTGGAAGAAGTCGCTCAAGTACATGCCGTTCGTGATGAGCATGGGGATCGCTCTGACCTTCTCGAACGCGCGAGCAGTGCTCGAAGCGTTGCTTGGGGTAAAGACGCCGTTCGTTCGCACGCCGAAGTACAGGATTGAAGACACACACGATACGACCTGGGTGAAGAAGCGCTATGTGCCGCGTCGGATCTCGCTGCCGTTGCTGGAGCTGCTGTTCGCGGCGTACTTTGTGTTTACGATCTGGTTTGCGATAGACAGCGGGATCTTCGGCACGCTGCCGTTCTTGATGATTTACCTGTGTGGGTATGCGTATGCGGCGGCGATGTCATTCGCACAGATGCGGCCCAACATGCGGCGGAAGTAGTTCGGCCTGGTTTGATCGATTGTAGGAGTTTCCGATGGTTTCTAACCCAAAGACGTATTACACGCCGGAAGAGTATCTCGCTCTTGAGCGTATCTGTGAGGCGAAACACGAGTATTACAGCGGCGAAATTTTTGCGATGAGTGGAGCGAGCAAGTGGCACGTTCTGATAGTGACCAACCTGGTCTACGAGCTTCAATCACAATTGAAGGGCGGGCCTTGCCAGGTTTACTCAACGGACCTCCGAGTCAGAGTTGCTCCCACCGGGCTCTACACTTATCCGGATGTTATTTCACTTTGCGACGAGCCCAGGTTTAGTGACGAACAACAGGACACGCTGCTTAACCCTGCTTTGATCATTGAGGTCCTCTCAGAGTCGACTAAGGATTACGATCGCGGCGGCAAGTTCGAGCAATACCGTACAATCGAGTCGTTCGTTGAGTATCTGCTGATTGCGCAAGACCGGCCCCACGTTGAGCATTATTTTCGTCAACCGGACGGGAGCTGGATACTTCACGAGACCAACAATCTAGAAGATACGATCCAATTGAAGTCAGTACCCTGTTCACTTCGGTTATCCGAAATCTACAACAAGATCGACTTTCCGAGCGCCTGATTGACTGACGGGCTATGTCAGAAGTCACGGGCCTTCGGGTCCGCGTCAACGGTCGCCTGCCGAGACGTTCTGATTGACATTTGATGAGGTAGAATCCTTAACTTGTATTTGGGTCATCCAACGAGGCACTTATGATGAAAAAGAAGACCGCTTCACTGTTTGTTCTTTCTGTCCTTCTAACCCAATCGGTCACTGGGTCTGTTGCCGGGCAGGCGCAGCCCGCTCAGTTCAAAAAGACGGTGCTGCTCTCGGACAAAGAGATAACCGCGCTCGGCGCCGAGATAAGCGGCGTGATCGCCAAAGACACCGTGATCGAGCTCGCCCGCTCTCATCGGGTGCAAGCGTCCTCGGGTTATTCGCGGGCCGCCGAGTACATTGCCGCCAAGGCGAAAGAGTACGGCCTCGATCAGGTTCAGATCGAACGCTTCCCGGCGGACGGCGAGAAAACTTACCACACGCTGAAGTCGGCGACCGGATGGGAAGCCCAATCCGCCGAGCTGTGGGAAACCGAACCGAACAAGGTGAAGATCGCCGACTGGGAAGAAATGCGTGTCGCGCTTGCTGACTACTCGCAGAGCGCTACCGCGACTGCCACGCTCGTCGACGTCGGCTTGGGAATTACTGCGAAGGACTACGAAGGCAAAGAAGTAATGGGCCGGATCGTGCTAGCCGGCGGAGGAGTCGCGGCCGTTCACAAGCAGGCCTGCGAGGACCGCGGAGCTGCCGGCATTCTCAGTTATCAGCAGAATCAGATCACTGGCTGGTCGGGCGACTACGCGGACAACGTCCGATGGGGTCACCTGTCGCCATACAATCCGAACAACAAGTTCGCGTTCATGATCTCGCTTAGCAGAGCGCGCGAGTATCAATCGCGGCTTGCGCGTGGCGAACAGATCACGCTTCACGCGGCCGTGAAAGCTGAGATGAAGCCGAGTAACTACGAGGTGGTGAGCGCGGTCATTCCGGGCAGCGACGCCGCCAGCGAAGAGATCGTGTACTCGTGCCATCTGTGCCATCAGAAGCCGGGCGCCAACGACAACGCTTCCGGGGCGGCGGCGATACTCGAGGTAGCGCGCGCTCTCACTGCGTTGATCCGTCGCGGCGAGATCTCCGCCCCGCGCCGCACCATTCGATTCATCTGGCCTCCCGAGATCAGCGGGACAGTGGCCTACTTTGCCCAGCATCCGGAGATCGTTCGCCGCATGAAGGCGGTCGTTCACTGCGACATGGTCGGCGGCGCCTTCACGTTGACGAAAGCCGTGCTGCACGTGACTCACACGCCTGCGTCGCTTCCGAGTTGTGTGAACACGGTTGGCGACATATTCGGCGAGTATGCGATTGCGGGCAGCGCGAAAGCGGCTTCAGGAGCCGGTTTCGAGGACGCGCTCATTTCGCCTGAAGGGAGTAAGGACAGCCTCGTAGCCGATTTCACGCCGTTCGAGATGGGTTCGGATCACGATGTGTACCAGGAGGGCTCGTTCCGAATCCCGGCGATCTACCTGCGCGACTGGCCGGACGTTTTTATTCACACCAACAACGACTCGCCCGCGAACATCGACGCGACCAAGATCAAGCGCTCGACCTTCATCGCGGCAGCCTCGGGGTACTTCCTGGCTCGTGCAGGCGCGCGTGAGGCAGCGCGGCTGGCTGACGAGGTATTCGCCCGGGCGCTGGCCTGTGTGCCGAAGGAGCGAGACCGGGCGCGCGCAGTAGAGGCCAGCGGCGTTCCGAACGCGGCAGAGGAAGCGCGCAACATCATCGCGCGGTCACTCGAGCACGACGCCGAAGCGCTCGCGTCGGTGATGACGTTCGCGCCGGGGGACAAAGCGCTCGAAACCAAGGCGGAAGGACTGGTGGATCAGTTGAGCGGCATGTGGTTGCTGCTGACGGGTGTGTTGAGCGAACAGAAAAAAGGTAAGCGGGTCATTTTCACTCTGGAGCCGAGAGAGGAGCCTAAAGACCAAAAGCCGCGCAATCCGAAAGAGGCCTCGAGGCCCCGAAGCGTCACGATAGATTACGCGCGCATCCCGACTCGGCGAGTGAGGGGCCCGATGAATGTCTACTACTATGATTACGTTGCTGAACGGGCGAGCGGCGACGATCTGAAGGTACTCGAACGGATAAACACGAGGCAGAATGCGGATATCGTACTCTATGAGATTCTGAATCTGGTGGACGGCAAGCGGAGCATCCAGACGATTCGCGATTACATCGCCGCTGCTTACGGGCTGGTTCCGATCGAGGATGTGGCTGATTACTTGCGGCTGCTTGAGAAGATCGGCGTGGTGAAGATTGAAGCGTAGCGAGGGATTTGGAATCTGGGACTTGAGAATCTTTGCGACTTCACGGCTTGACGCGGGACCGTAACGCAAAGACGCCAAGTCGCAAAGACGCAAAGTCGCAAAGGCGCTAAGACGACGCTCGCGGCCTGCGAGTGACTATCGAGATTGCTATCAGCATAAACAGCGCGCCACTGGAATCCAGCAGCGAATCCCAGAGCGAGCCGCCTCGCTTTTGCGTGAAGCTCTGATGAAGCTCGTCCAGCAGCGCCCACGCTGCCGCAAACACGAATGAGTAAAGCGCCCACTTGAACCGCCATCGCAGCGCATCGCCGGCGCGGAACGCCCGGAACATCAGCCCTCCCAATATCGCGTACTCGGTGAAGTGCGCGGCCTTGCGGACGAAATAATTGAAGGTTAAAAGCGCATGCTTGCTCGCGTTAGGCGAGAACCAGAGGAAGATCTTTTCGAGGACGCTGCGAGTGTTGTCGGCCGAGAATACATCGGTCGAGAAGTAATACATCACTCCAAACATCATCGCGACCGGAAACCAGTACCAGATTATTCGAATAGTGATGGGCGCTCTCGCCGCGTTTATGTTCTCAGCCATTTCACTTCGATATTAGCAAAACATCCGGCATAGCGGCAGAGAAAACAAGAAGGCAAGTCCGTAGTCAGTGGTCCGTAGTCCGTAGCTCGGAGTCAGGTGTCAACCAAACTCCACACTACGGACTACGGACCACTGACTACGGACCTGCCGTTTGCGCCCTCGGATGTCAGCCTTCGAGCGCTCGCGCACCAGACACCACCTCAATGATCTCGCGAGTGATCGAAGCCTGACGCACGCGGTTCATATTCAAGGTGAGCGTCTCGATTACCTCGCCGGCGTTCTTCGAGGCCGAGTCCATCGCGGTCATTCGAGCGCCGTGCTCGCTGGCTATCGACTCCAACAGCGCGTAGAAAAGCTGTGTCTCGACGTACCGCGGCAGCAGTTCTCCGAATATCTGCGCGGGCGGCTGCTCATACAGATAGTCGACCGAAACCTCGCCCTCACTTGTTGACCGTGTGTCAGCGGCCGGCTCTGCGTCCAGCGCGTCCGCTCCGATCGGCAGTAGTTGCCTCGTGGTGACGCGCTGCGAGAGCACCGACTTGAATTCGTTGTAGATCAGGAACACCTTGTCGATGGTCGAGTCTTCGGCTGTGAACATCTGCATCAGATCGCGCGCGATGGCGGCGGCGTCTTCGTGGTCAACCGTGCGCGCGGTCACGTTGACGTATTCGCCGACAATGTTCACCGGCCGGCGGCGAAAGAAGTCGCGCCCCTTGCGGCCGATGGTAACGATCTCGACCTTCTTTCCCGAGTGCTCGCGCGCGAACTGCTGGGCCGCCTTGATCAAATTGGTGTTGAAGCCTCCGCACAGTCCCTTGTCGGCCGTCACCAGCGCGATCACCAGATGTTCGTCGCCACGCGGGTCGAGCAGCGGGTGATGAAAATCGCCCGTGTGCTCAGCAAGCCGGCCCAGCACGCGCATCATCGTGTTGGCGTAGGGACGCGCGGCGACCACGCGGTCTTGCGCGCGGCGCAGCCTGGCCGCGGCCACCATCTTCATGGCCTTGGTGATCTTCTGCATGTTGCGGACCGAGCGAACTCGGCGGCGCAGGTCTTGAAGGTTAGCCATAAACACCCGAAGAATTGAAAATTGAAAATTGAAAAATGAAAATTGCAAATTGACACGGACCATGCAGCACGCATCCGCCGATTTTCAATTTTCAATTTTCAATTTTCAATTTTCAATTTTCAATCCTCCTCCAATTCTCCATTCGCCAGGTCCGTCAGTCACCCGCGGAGGCGCTTGCTGTTTCCGATGTGAACCGCTGTTTGAACTCGGTTACCGCCGCGCGCATTTCTGCTTCGAGCTCCTCGTCGAGCTTCTTGCGATCCCGGATCTTCTCGAGCAGGCTTCCGCGAGTGTTCTCGACAAAGGCTTGCAGTCCCTGCTCGAACTTCTTGAGGTCGGCGACCGCGACGTCATCGACCAGCCCTTTGGTCGCGGTCCAGATGATCAACACCTGCTGCTCGACGGGCATCGGCGTAAACTGCGGCTGCTTGAGGATCTCAGTCAGCCGCTGTCCACGGTTGAGCTGCGCCTGCGTCGCCTTGTCGAGGTCCGATCCGAACTGCGCGAACGCGGCCAGATCGCGGTACTGCGCAAGGTCCAGCCGCAGCGTGCCCGCGACCTGCTTCATAGCTTTCGTTTGAGCTGAGCCGCCGACACGGCTCACGGAGTTGCCTACGTTGATCGCAGGGCGCACGCCCTGGTGAAACAAGTCTGTCTCCAGGAATATCTGTCCGTCGGTTATCGATATGACGTTCGTCGGGATGTACGCCGATATGTCGCCGGCTTGAGTCTCGATGATTGGCAGCGCGGTCAAGCTTCCGCCGCCGAGTTGATCCGATAGCTTGGCTGCGCGTTCGAGCAAGCGCGAGTGAAGGTAGAACACGTCGCCGGGATACGCCTCGCGTCCGGGCGGGCGCTTCAACAAAAGCGAAATCGCTCGATAGGCCCACGCGTGCTTTGAGAGATCATCATAGACGCACAGCACGTGCTGGCCCCGATCGCGGAAGAATTCTCCCATCGCGCATCCGGCATACGGCGCGATGTATTGCATGGCCGCGGGACTCGACGCCGAGGCATCGACGATGACGGTGTAGGAATCCGCCCCGTAGTCTTCGAGGGTCTTCTTCACCTGCGCGACGGTAGATTCCTTCTGGCCGATCGCAACGTAGATGCAGATCAGGTCCTTGCCTTTCGAGTTGATGATCGCGTCGATTGCAACCGCGGTCTTGCCGGTCTGGCGGTCGCCGATTATCAGCTCGCGCTGGCCGCGGCCGATAGGAACCATCGAATCAATCGCCTTCAACCCGGTGAGCATCGGCTCGCGAACGGGCTGGCGGTCCATCACGCCGGGCGCGATTCGTTCGAGCGGGCTGAACTTTCCGCCGGTGTCGATTGGGCCGCGTCCATCAAGCGGCCGGCCGAGCGGATCGACCACCCGTCCGATTATTTCTTCGCCAACGGGCACCGACATGATTCGCTTGGTGCGGCGGACCTCGTCGCCTTCCTTGATGTTCTCGTAGGAGCCGAAAAGCACCGCGCCGACTTTGTCTTCTTCGAGGTTGAGCGCGATGCCCGCGACCTCGCCCGGCAGTTCGAGAAGCTCACCGGCCATCACGCGCTCGAGCCCGTATATTTCGGCGATGCCGTCGCCAGTCTGAATCACTGTGCCCACTTCACTGATCTCGAGGCTGGTGTCGTAGCCCTCGATTTGCTGGCGTATTATCTTGCTTATTTCGTCTGCTCTGATAGCGTCCATCGTTGTCTCCCGCGAGGATGCTCAAATCTCGGAATCTCGAATCTGGTAATCCCAGGCTCTTCAGATGTTCGTAGTTCGGCCTTCAGGCGGAAGCTCGTAGTATTATTTCGCACCGAGTTCAGTTACGAACTTCCGCCTGAAGGCCGAACTACGAACATCAAATCGCGCTGTCTCCCTGTTTCAATCGTTCTTTGATCTCCTGAAGCTGGGTTCGCACCGAGCCGTCATAGACGACCGATCCGATGCGAGTCACCAGTCCGCCGATCAGCGAAGGGTCGGTCTTGAATTTGAATTCCACCTGCTTGCCGGTCATCTGCTCGAGAGTCCGTCCCAGCCTTGCCTGCTCCGCGGCGCCGACCCGGGTCGCGGTCGTTACTTCGGCGATGATCAGGCCCTTGCGCTCATTCATCTCGCGGCGGAACTGTTCGTACACTTCGGCCACGTTATGCATGCGATAATGACTGAGCATCGTGCGCAGCAGATTGGCGGTCATCTGGCCGGTCCTTGTGCGCGCGATGAGCGCTTCGAGCACCTTGAGCTTGTCGGTCTGTGAGACGATTGGGCTCGCGAACATATCGTGAAGCTGGCGGCTCGATTTCACCATCTCAGCGAAGACGCGCACCTCGTTGTCGATCTGCTCGACCTGATTGCGGGCGGTGGCGACGTCGGCGAGCGCGTCCGCGTATCGGCGGGCGATTGCGACTACGCTCATTTGCTCACCTCGCTCAGGTCATCGATGAATTTGTTCACCATTCGGGTGTCGTCATCCGTGCGAATCTCGCGGCGGATGATTCCTTCAGCAAGCGCAACCGATTGGTCAGCGACGAAGGCCCGAAGATCGCCTTTGGCGGCTTTCATCGCGCCTTCAATTTCGCGTTGGGCGGTCTGCTTAATTTTCTCACCATCGGCGGTCGCGGTTTGACTAATCCGTTCGGCCTCACGCGCGCTCTCGCGCTCAGCTTCCGCGCGGATCTCGGCGACGTCCTGATCAAGCCGGCCAAGACGCGCTTCAAGCTCCGCGAGCCGTTGCTGCGACTCTTGCTTGTCACGTTTGGCCTGATCGAGTTCTTTGACGATAGAAGCAGCGCGGTTGTTGAAGACCTGGCCGATCCGAATTTTGCTCCGGAGGATGTAAACGAGAAAGATGACGAATACTAAAAGATTGAGTACCCTCCAGAGGTTCGGATTCCAGAATCCCGTCGCTTCCGCCTGCTCGCCCGCCAAGAACAGAGCCGGTCGGATGAACAAGTCAATTATCAATCGGCTCCACCTCCCACAGTGCGCCCCAGCACGGTGCGCGATATTCGCTCGGCGATCTGGCGCGATTCTGACTCAAGCGCCGCGCGGGCTTGAACAACCTGGTGCTCGATTTCCTGTTTCGCGCGCTCGATCTGCTCGTGGGCGGCCAACTTTGCCTGGTCGATCAAATGTCGCCGCTCTGCGACGGCCACCGCGCGCTCTTGCTCAGAGCGCTTGTAGCTTTCCGCACGCGCCTGGCGAATGGTCGCTTCGTAGTCGGCGAGCCTCGATTCATAACTCCGGCGCGCCGCGCGAGCTTCGTTGGCCGCGCCCTCGGTCAACGTCTGCCGCTCATCCAGGACTCGCCCGATGGGTCTGAACAGAATCCTGTTCAGCACAAAGACGAGAATGAGGAAGAGGATGAGTACGAAGACGAGCGAGCCGTCAGGGCTTATGATGTTGCCGCCACCTTCAGCGAAGGCGAGGGTCATCGAAACCAAAGCATGCACTCCTTGTTTGCGAAATCTACCGCGAGTTCAAGCCACAAAAGCTAACACAGCGCTAAAAAAAGTGTCAAGCAAACGGCACTTTTCGATGCCCTTAATGCGACTCGCTACCGCGGCCTCACTGGTAGTGTAACGAGAACTGGAATGAAAGCCAGAGGGGAAGAGGAGAGGGGGAGACGTGGGTGGGCGAGGGCAGAGGAGTAGAGGAGCAGAGGAGTGGAACGTCTAGTCCGATTTCAATTGTCTATTTTCCATTTGCCATTTTCCATTTGCCATTTGTCATTTCTTCAATTCGATGGACACCGGGAATGGCAAATAGAAAATGGAAAATGGAAAATGGCAAATGGAAAATAGAAAATGGAAAAATGGTAGCAGCAGAGGTGCTGTCGCCTCTACTCCTTCGCTCCTCTGCCCTCGCCCCCTCGCCCCCTCGCCCCGTCTCCCCCTCGCCTCCTCTCCCCGTCATCTCTGCTTCCGGCCGTAAAGCTCCGTAAGCTCCCCGAGCCGGTCGCTAGTCCCCTGCGTCAGCGCGCCGGCCCTGAATCGCCACTGCCAGTTCCCCTGCTCGCTCGCGGGCAGATTCATCCGCGCGCGCGAACCTAGTCCCAGCAAGTCTTGCAGCGGGGCCACCGCAGTGTTCGCTACCGAAGCCCACGCCGCGCGAATCAAGTCCCAGTGAATCTCGGTGCCGTCCGAGCTTAGATACTCGAGACAGTACGCGCGTTCGCGCTCGATCTCTTTGGCGTTGCGAGTTGAACCCTCGCCCGCCTTGCTGTTGAACCATCCAACAGTCGTGTCGTTGTCGTGAGTGCCTGTGTACACGACGCAGTTGCGAACATAGTTGTGCGGCAGATCGATCGTTTTGCTGTCGCCTCTGAACGCGAATTGCAGAACGCGCATACCCGGAAAGCCGAAGTCGTCGCGCAAGGCTTCAACGTCCGGGGTGATCACACCCAGGTCTTCGGCGATGATTGGCATCTCGCCCAATGTGTTTCGCAACGTGGTGAAGAGTTCACGCCCAGGGACCTCGACCCACTGACCGCGCTCCGCCGTCTTGTCCTGGCCGGGAACCTCCCAGCACGCCGCGAACCCGCGAAAGTGATCGATGCGAAGTATGTCGACCGTCTGAAACGTCGCGCGCAGCCGGTCGATCCACCACCGGAAGCCGGTTGCGCGCATCGCGTTCCAATCGTAAATCGGGTTTCCCCAAAGTTGCCCGGTCTTGCTGAAGTAATCGGGCGGAACGCCGGCTACTACGATCGGCTGTCGGCGGCTGCCGAGCTTGAACATCTTCGGATGCGCCCACACATCGGCCGAGTCACAAGCGACGAATATCGGCGCGTCTCCGATGATTCTTATCTGCCGGTCGCGGCAATAGGCTTTGAGTGCCGACCATTGTCTGAAGAACAGAAACTGAAAGAACTTCTCGGCCTCGACTCGATCGCGCAGCGCCTCTCGCGCAGAAGCGAGGGCACGCGCGTCGCGCACGGCGAATCGCAGTTCCCAATCAGTCCACGCCACGCCCCCATGCGCATCCTTCAACGCGCGAAACATCGAATAGTCTTCGAGCCACCAGTCGCTCGCCTGGCAGAAATGGACAAAGTCCGCTCGCAACGCTCCATGAGGGAAGCGTTTGAAGTTGTCGAAGGCCTTCTCGAGCAGCGTTTTCTTGTAGTCGATCACTCGGCCGAAATCGACTCGCGATGGCCGAAAGCGAGGACCACTGCTGACGTCATTACTCGATAACAGCCCTTCTGCGATGAGCCGAGTTGGACTTATCAGCAGCGCATTGCCCGCGAACGCGGAGAAGCATTGATAGGGCGAGTCACCGTAGCCAGTCGGCCCGAGCGGCAAGACTTGCCACAAGCTCTGTCCGCTGGACGCGAGAAAATCAACGAAGGTGTATGCTTCATCGCCGAGGTCTCCGATGCCAAACCGTCCCGGCAATGAACTCGGATGCAAAAGGATGCCACTCGCTCTTGGAAAGCTCACTCGGTCCCCGATCTGTTCAACTTAGCTGGAAGTCGATTGATAGCACACAAGCGCGCGCCTGCTCAAACACTGAGCTTGCAGCCCGTTGACAATCGCTCACCCGGCAAATTAGATTTACCCCAACGATGAAAGCGTTTCTTGGCACCTTGATTTTTGCCGCCTTGTGCATCGCAGCTGACGCGCAGTCAGGTCAATCACCGCTCGCGCCGCCCAAGGTTCCTCCGCCGCCGAGCGCCTCGGGAACTTCGCTAAAGGTGGGCGCCAAGGCTCCGGACTTTGCGCTGCCCAACGGCGATGGCATTCTGGTGATTCTCTCGGAGTACACACAGCGATCGCCGGTGGTGCTTGTTTTCTACCGGGGCTTCTGGTGAGGCGCGTGCACACAGCAGCTCACCAGGTTGGCTGAGGACTACGACAAGATAAAACAGGCGGGCGCGGAACTGATCGCCGTCAGCGTCGACGAGCAATCGTTCGCGTGGTCGATGGCGCAAACCACCGGCGCCAAGTTCCAAATCCTCTCCGACGCCGAAAAGAAAACGATCACTGAATACGGAATCGTGAACGCGGCCGAGCACGGCGGCATAGCTCATCCGTCGATCTTCATCCTCGATAAAGAGAGCCGGATTCGCTACATGCACGTCGGCAAAGACGCCTCAGACCGGCCGCCAGATGAGACGATAATCGTCGAAGTCAAAAAGGTGGTTGGAGCCAAGTAGCTCCCAGGCTTGCTTGCTCAGCGACATAACCCACCAACACGGGCCCGCCTCGCGATGTTGCGCTTCACGCATCGCGTGCCAGATAATTAGCCGCGTGATCGGCAGACGAATCCTCAACCGCGCGTTTACGTCCGCTTTGCGCGCTCAAACTTTCGCTGCATACTTACTTACCAAGGAGAGACCATGAGCACTAATCCACTGATCGAACTCACCGGGCTTGGCCAGTCGGTCTGGAACGACAACATCGAGCGAAAGCTTGTTACCTCAGGGGAGCTGAAACGGCTGGTCGATGAAGATGGACTGAGCGGGGTTACTTCGAACCCCGCGATATTCGAAAAGGCCATCGTCAGCTCGGACCTTTACGCCGATCAGTTGCGTGACCTGGCCGAAGAGGGCAAGAGCGCGCAGGAGATTTACGAAGCGCTTGCCATTCACGACATACAGATGGCTGCGGACGTGCTCGCGGGAGTGTACGAACGGGCCGGCGGCACGGACGGCTTCGTCAGTCTTGAATGCTCGCCGCTGCTGGCCAACGACACACAAGGTACGATAGAAGAGACGCGGAGGCTGTGGCAGCTTGTCGATCGCAGGAACGTGATGATCAAGATTCCGGGAACACCCGAGGGAATTCCCGCCGTCGAGCAAGCGATCTACGAAGGAATCAACATCAACATCACTCTGCTGTTCTCGCTTCACGCTTACGACCAGACTATGGAAGCTTACATTCGCGGCCTCGAGCGGCGCGCAGCCGAGAACAACCGGATCGATAACATCTCATCAGTCGCGAGCTTCTTTGTGAGCCGAATCGATTCTGCGGTCGATAAGGAGCTTGAGCGGCGCATAAGCCAGACGACTGTCGAAGAGGAGAAAGCAAAACTCCAATCTCTACTCGGCCGAATCGCTATCGCCAATGCGAAGATCGCTTATCAGCGCTACAAGAAGGTGTTCCACGGCGAGCGGTTCGCGGCGTTGAAGCAGAAAGGCGCGCAGGTGCAGCGTCCGCTGTGGGCTTCGACTTCGACGAAGAACCCGGTTTATCCGGATGTGTATTACGTCGAAGCGCTCATCGGCCCGGAGACGGTCGACACACTTCCGCCGGCCACGATCGTTGCCTTCCGCGATCACGGGCGCGCGCGCGTGACGATAGAAGACAATCTGGACGAGGAGCGCGCGCTGCTGGCCCGGCTCGAAGACGTAGGGATCAGTCTTGATCAGGTGACTGCTCACGTTTTGGCGGACGGCGTGAGGTTGTTCGTCGAGCCTTTCGAGAAACTGCTCAGGACTATCGAGTCACGCGCGGCTGAGATTGTCACTCGTACAAGAACGAGCGGCGCCGCAACGGACTAAAGGAAAGAAGGCAGAAGGCGGAAAGCAGAAGGCAGCCTTCCGCCTTCCCGCTTCCGCCTTCTGCTTTCTGCCTTCTGCCTTCTGACTTTCGATTCTTCAGGAGATTTCATGCCCGCATTTTCAAGATCGGTCAATGTCGAGATGGACTGGCTCGATCCTTCGAGCTTTGAGATTCGTGGCACTCTCAACGACAACGTTCATTCATTGACGGCTCGATTCGTCGTCAGCTTCCCCGGCTTTGTCATTCGCGAGGCCAGCGGGGATATTACCGCGATGCCCTATCCAGGTTTCTGCCAGGGATCCCTTGCGGCGCTTGAAGGCCTGGTTGGCGAACGAATCGGGCGGGGCTTTCGACGGCGCGCCGGCGAGGTCGTAGGCGGCGCCGCGAGCTGCAGTCATCTGCATACGCTCGTAACCAATATGGCGGCGTGCGCGTTTCAGATGAACTACGTCGCCGCGAAGGACAAGCCCGAAGCCGCGGCCGCGATGCGTGAGGCCCGCGACGACGCGCGGCTTCGGCGCGAGATGGTTTTAGGGTGGATGCCCCAACTTCGCAACTCATGCTTCGTTTTTAGCGATGCCGCCGATCCGCTGTTCCAACTGACGATCGAAAAGAAAGAAGACAACTCGACTCTAAACTTTAATGAGGAGTGATCGATGGGGAAACATTTCGAAGACTTCGAGGTCGGTGAAGAATCGACTACTGCCGGGCGCACCGTTACCGAGACCGACATAGTGAACTTCGCAGGCATAACCGGCGACTGGAACGAAATTCACACCAACAAGGAGCTAGCCGAACGCGGACCGTTCAAACAGCGCATCGCTCACGGCGCGCTTGTCTTCTCGATCGCAACCGGACTCTCTGTGCGCATGGGCCAGACGGCCGACACGGTGATCGCGTTTTACGGACTGGACCGCTTGCGCTTCGTGAAACCCACGTTGATCGGCGACACTATCCGCGTCAAGCAGAAGGTCGAAGGAAAGAGCGAGCGCGATGAACACAGCGGCATCGTCACGATGTTGAACGAAGTGATTAACCAGCGAGACGAAGTCGTTGTGAGCTACACGGCCAAGGTCTTGCTGAAACGCAGGCGATAGGTTCGTGCTGCCGTTCGTAGTTCGGCCTTCAGGCGGAAGTAGCAGACCCATTTTCCATTTTCCATTTTCCATTTGATATTTGCCATTGACTGATTCTCTTCAATAACAAATGGAAAATGGAAAATGGAAAATGAGTCTGCCGCCTCCGCCTGAAGGCCGAACTACGAACATACGACGAATGCGAGCCAGCGGCGAATCGGTCCGTGTCTCGCGAGATTTATCTGCTACAGGAGAGCATCTGACGCCGAGTGATTCTCTCAAAAAGCGCCCGCGCTCGCACGTCCGCCGCTTCTTCGCCGAGCTTGGCCCCGGTCTGATCACCGGCGCGGCCGACGACGATCCCTCAGGCATATCCACCTATTCAGTGACCGGCGCGGCCTTCGGCTTCGCGCAGTTGTGGACGGTGTTCTTTGCGTTCCCGCTTATGATCGCCGTCCAAATCATGTGCGCGCGTCTCGGGCTGGTGTCGGGGCAGGGGCTTGCGGGCGTGCTCCGGAGACGTTATCCGAAGTGGGTGCTGCTGGGCGCGTGCATTTTGCTCGCGGTCGCCAACACGGTGAACATCGGCGCTGACCTGGGCGGCATGGCTGAAGCGATGGAGATGATGACCGGCTTGCACGCGGTCGTCTGGTTGCCGCTGTTCGCCGGCTTGATTGTGGTGCTGCTGATCTGGTCAAGCTATCGGCACATCGCGCGCGTATTCAAGTGGCTCACGCTGGTCCTGTTCGCCTACGTCGCCGCTGCGTTCATGGCGCACCCGGATTGGAGTCGAGTCTTGCGATCGACGTTCGTGCCGCACGTCGAGTGGACCGCCGGCTACATCGCAACGTTCGTCGCTATACTGGGCACGACGATCTCGCCATATCTTTTCTTCTGGCAGGCCGCGCAGGAAGTCGAAGATGAACGCTCGAAGGGCCGGCGCACCATTAACTCGCGGAAAGGCGCCACCGACGAAGAGCTTCGAGCCGCGCGCACTGATGTGTTAACCGGAATGATCTTCGCGGGAGTGGTGATGTACTTCATCATTCTGACAACGGGCGCGACTCTGTACGAGCAAGGCCATCGTGACATCGAAACTGCGCGGCAGGCTGCTGAAGCTCTGAAGCCACTGGCGGGCAAGGGCGCCTACTTGCTGTTCACGATCGGGCTGGTTGGAACAGGTATGCTGGGTATTCCGGCGCTCGCGGGCTCGGCGGCGTACGCAGTAGCGGAAGCGATGCATTGGCGTGGTTCGCTCAATGATCGTCCTCGCGTGGCCAAGAAGTTCTACGGCGTGCTGGCGGCAGCTGTAGCGTTTGGACTTGCGTTGAACTATTTGAAGATCAGCGCGGTGAAGATGTTGTTCTATGCTGCGGTAGTCAACGGGGTGCTGGCGCCGCCGCTGATTGTGTTGGTCACGATGCTCACTAGCGATAAGAAGGTGATGGGCGAGCGAGTGAATCCCTGGCTGTTGAAATGGGCGGGCTGGGTGACCGCAGCGGTAATGGCGGCAGCTACGATAGCGATGATAGTGGTGTGACCCGAGACGCAAAAAGGGAAAAAACGCCGCTTCGCATCGACCGGCGCGATGCAGCTCAAATGACAATGAACGACCTGCCGAGCCGCTCTTTATATTTACACTTTTCGTGCTAATCTACCGCCCAAGACATTCCCAAGGAGGTCCGCACGATGGATGTCGAGAAGACCATTCAATTCTTGCTTGAACAGCAAGCGAGGTTCGACACTCGTCAAGCTCAGTTCGAGGAGCGCATGGCGCAGATAGAAAGCGTGTTACTCGATGTCGCCACTGCCCAGCAGAATACGAATGCAATACTCACGGCGTTGACAGAAAGACATATGGAGTTGGAGCAGAGCCACGAGGCGCTTTCCCAGGCGCAGAGAGTCACCGAGCAGAACCTCAACGCATTGTCCCAGGCTACCGAGCGAAACCTCAGCGCGTTGTCCGAGGCGCAGAGAGTCACTGAGCGGAGCCTCAACGCAGTATCCGAGGCGCAGAGAGTCACCGAGCAGACCCTCAACGCCTTGATTGCTACGCTCGAACGCCACATCGCGAACCACAATTGATGTCCGTCAGTGTAAGGCGAGTGAGATGAGATCAAAGGAACACAAGAGCGCCTATCAACTAGACATGGGGCGCAAGCAAACATAGGCTAATCTCCCACCTTCTCTCGATGGCTCCTCCCGACTTGTGATATGCGTTTCCCCGGCATCGGATACACCGCTTCAACCTCAGCGACCCATTCCAGGTTGTTCATCTAACCTGCCGAGCTCGACTCCTACTTAGGCCACAACCATCCGAACGTGCCTGCCGTGACGAGCGCGTACACCAGGCCGTCGAACACTGATTTGAACGTCGTGATCCACGAGCGGCCGAGCCAGATCGAATTCTGCAAAAGCGCCAGGCTGTACCCGGCGAACGCCACGCAGCCAACGTAGCGGAAGACTTCGAGATAGTGGGCGCCTGTCTTCAGGACTCGGCTGGCAATGTAGGCGGCGAAGATACCGACGACGACGCTGTTGAGGAACCAAAGGATAAGGCTCTTGCCCATCGACGGCCCTCCGCTTGCAATCACGGTTATGAGCACCACCGGTCCCTTCTTCATCTTCTCGATGAATTCGGGCGATTTCATTCCTTCCGGTCCCCCGGCACACGGCGCCTGATAATCACCGGGTGGAATGTCGAACGTCCGCAAGGCGTCCATTACTCCGTCTTCGTCCGGAAGTTTGCCGAAGTCAGAGCGGTGATACCCAAGCACCATGTGAATGATCGAACTGACCACAAACACGATCACAGCGGACAGCAGAATGGGAAGCCACAGCGAGGTGATCTCAACCATCATTACCTCCAAGGCCAAGCCCCTGGCTTAAAGACCCGTGCAGAGGGCGCCTTCAACTCTGGACCCCCGCCCTTCAATAAACAAAAACTTAAGATTGGCGATGTCCCTGGCAACGACACCCAGTTGACGCCACTTTGTCAAATGTTATTAAGAAAGAGAGCCGACTTGTCTCGTGACAAGGCGAGCATAAAGCCGTTCATCCGCTCGGTTGGCGTTTGATGAAGTAGACAATGACCAGGCCCGCGAACAGGCCGTTGATCAGGCCCATAAGGCCGCCGACCAGAAACGATCGCTCGATCATCACCCAGGCCCAATTCGGATCAGTGGAGCTGATCAGCAGCAAGAACGGACACGAGCCGGCGGTCACCGCGCCCACTGCAGCCCCAAGTATCGCCCCGCCGATCGCGCCTCTTAAGTAAGTCGCTTTGCCAGCCATTCGCAGGCCGAGGTTCGTTGCGGCCGCCGCAAGAAAAGCGCCCAGCGTCAGACCCAGGACATTTCCCAAAACCAGCCGAAGAAAATAGATCATCCGAAAAGATTGCTCGGTTGGTGGTTCCAACGGAGGAACGCCCCACGTTGCGACGATCACGATCGTAAAAACATATGGCGGCATCAGTCCGAAGAACAGACCGGCGATAGCTGCCCACATCATGATCTTCTGGCGTAGCCCTTCCGGGGCGATCGATTTGTTCATGGTGCTCCTTATCGCACGGACCGTAGGCTGTCAAAACCGCCACAGGACCGCGCACCAAACGCAGGTCAAACAACCTGCGTTACACTCTCATTGGGCACGAGCCAGCGCCGCAGCGCGTACTCGCAGAGGAAAAAATATCCCGCTGACTGAGCCATCATCACCGCGAGGTAGATTGGGTGTGAAGGAAAAACCTTTTCCCACCCCGGGTAGATCGCAAAGGCAACATTGACATTAGCCTGTGCCGGAGTCACCAGCCGGCAGACGAGAATCAGCGAGACCAGCGCAACAACTGACCTCCACCATGTGCCAGAAGGAAGCCCCAAACGGCGGACTCCATACAGCCCGATTGCCAGACCGCCGATATGCGGAAAGGTAGAGGTCGGATAGAACTCGCCGCCGCCTGCCAGGTACATCACCCAGAGGGGCGTCCCCATACACAGGAAGAGCGTGCCGATCCCATTCGTGATTGCGGAGGAACAGAGGAGACCGATTCCCACAAGCGCTGCGCCGAGGTGGCACATCCAGAGCACCTCCTCAGGCCGGCCGTTAAGAAGGTGAAAGCCAGCGTGAATCAAGTAACAGCCTAGCGCCGCTAATCCAAATCTCTTCATTGTCTTTTCAAAACGACGATGCGGTCGACAGTCGAATGCAAGGGTCTATGTTCGCGACTCAGCCGCTACCTGACGTCGGCTTGACCGCGTCGATGCACGCCATCGGGATCGTCAGCGCGAGTTCACCCTTCTCTGCGGCCAAGGCATTGAGGTTTCGGTCGAGTGTCTTGAAGGTTGTTTCAATTGCGTCGGCTGGCGCAACCGACTTCCACCCTTGAACGAAACCAAGACGAATGAAGTTGTGGCGGAGCAGCGACGACCCGTCCGCGAACCTCATCCGAAAGGAATCCGTGTCAATGCACACCACCTTGAAACCCGCGTCAGCGACCATTCTCGAAACGGAGTCGATCGTTCCGCGATGGCTGACGTGAGCATCGAGCGCCGCGAGTCGATCGCTCCGACCCAGCTCGATAAGCGTCGCGTGGTAGACGTCATAGAACTCGCTCATGTGGCCCGCGAGATTCGTCGTGAGCAGAAGCCTCGAATCGGGCTTCGCCACTCGGAAGCACGACTTTAGGACCGCGGCGGCGTTCTCGAAGTTGTTGATGCCGAGGTTCGACACGATAAGGTCGATCGACTCATCATCAGGCAACTCATCATACCAGTCGCCAAACTCGAGATGGGTGAAGTCAATTTCTTCCAGGTAATTCACCGCAGATTCCTTCTTACCTTCATCGGAACACCCTCGTCAGATAGCGAGCGACCCGCGGATGTAGGTCATCGGCTTTCTAAATCGAGTTCCTCGGAGTTACTCGCTCCGCATGATACATCACGTCAACGTCGCTCTTTTGAGATTGGCTCCCGTAATGCTAAGCTAGCGCCAAAGGTCCTGGGTCAACAAGGGAATAAGGAGAGGTCCACAATGGATGTCGAGAAAACCATGCAGTTTCTACTTGAGCAGCAAGCGCGGTTCGATGCTCGCCAAGCTCAGTCTGACGAGCGCATGACGAGGGTAGAGAGTGTCTTACTTGACGTTGCCACCGCTCAGACGAGAACCAACGAAATACTCACGACATTAACAGAACGACATGTGGAGTTGGCGGAGAGCCACTTGGCGCTGACCGAGGCGCAGAGAGTTACCGCGCAGAGCCTTAACGCCCTGATCGCTACGGTCGAACGCCACATCGCAAGCCACAAATGAAGGCGCTGAAGATCAGAATGAGGACTATGATTCGCCCATTCAGACCGATCAAGCCGGGCGAGATTCTTGGGGAAGAACTCAATGCCCGAGGATGGAGCCCGGCTGACTTCGCTCATGTCATTGGGCGATCCAATGAGGAAATCACTGATATCGTCGCGGGGAAGAAGACCATAACTCCGGTCACCGCCCTTGAGGGTGGTGATCGAAGGAACGAGGGATCGCACTTCGACATTAGGTTCAGAAAAACTCTGAACTCTCCGATTTCGGAGACGGATATTACTTCTACCGACTGCCTCGCAAGCAGCTGCCGGACATTGCTGGCCAGCTTACCAAAGAGCTCCGACAGGTCCACGGTAGGACAGTAGCTTTCGGACAGCTCCCTGGCTACATAGAACGCGGTAATTCCTTTCAGCGACCACTCAACGCCCGCTGCTGCTTGTTCACCCACAGCCTTTAGGATCTCGTCGAAGAACTGGCCAAACCGTTCTCTAACGTGCCCTGCATCGGCGCTCGGCAGTCTCATGGCTCGGTAATTAGTGCGCAAACGTCAGTTCCACCTTCCGAACAGCTTGTTGCCTCGGGCAAGACAGTCTTTATTAATGCTTCTACTTGCTGGCGGTTCTCGGGTGTAAGCACCACATTTGTGAAGAGAGCGTAGACAGTAGGATTCTCTTCCCAGTTCCTCTCTGCAATTCGCCTGCACTCCGCGCGCACAGCGCTGATAAGTGCGGGGGTTGGATTTGCGCCTGCGGCGTTCGCGCCCTCTACGAACTTGCACTGGAACACAAAGGGCCCGGCGGTGACTGCGTCCGTTGGAAACTTGAGACTGCCCGGGTAGTATGCGTCGCGCCCGAGATCGCGTTTGCTACCACCCCACGCTTCGATACCAATACCGATGCGCTCTTTTAAGAGCGTTTGGATAAGAGCTTCAAAATCCCACCAGGCCAATTTGTCCAAGTCGTCGCGGAGGACAGCGGAATTCTATCAGATGTTCCCTCGCAAAACGTTCTGTTGCATTGGGCATTGCGTTTCGTTGTTAGGGCATATCCAGTCGAATATAATGTCGCCGGACTAATCAGAACGTTCACTGAGTGCGGAGAGAAACGAGTTCGGAGGGTGCTATGCCAGAGATGACCGGCGCTGAGGCGATGTTTGAGTTCATGGTGCGCGAGGGCGTGCGATATGTCTTCGGCAACCCCGGGACGACTGAGCTTCCGTTGATGGACCTGTTCGCTGCGCGCGATGAGATCAAATACATTCTCGCGTTGCACGAAGACTCGGCGCTCGGGATCGCTGCCGGTTACGCTGAGGCTACCGGCAAGCCTGCGGTGGTCAACCTGCACACGAATCCCGGTTTGGCTCACGCGCTTGGAAATCTCTACAACGTCTATCGCGCGGGTACGCCGCTCATCGTCACTGCCGGTCAACAAGACACCCGGTCGATGATCGATGAGCCGCTGCTGTACGCCGACATGCTCCAGCTTGCGCGGCAACATACGAAGTGGTGTTGGGAAGTTCGTCACGCGGCCGAAGTGCCTGCGGCGATGGCGCGAGCTTTCAAGATTGCCCAGACTCCGCCCACCGGCCCAGTGTTCCTGTCGCTCCCGGTCAACGTGATGGAAGAGCGAGCCGAGATCGAGTTGCCGCCAGTCACGCGTATCGGTTCGCGTGTGCGAGGCGACCTCTCAAAGATCAAAGAAGCGGCGGCCCTGCTCGCTACCGCAAAGAATCCTGCGATCATCTCAGGCGACGGCTGTGCGAGATCGGGCGCGCTCGGTGAACTCGCGAAGCTCGCTGAGATGATTGCCGCGCGCGTTCACGCCGAGCCTCTGAACTCGCTGCTCGTTTTTCCGACCGGGCACCCGCTCTATGCCGGGCCGCTTTATCCGAATGCGAAACAGACGAGCGGTCTGCTTGAGGGCGTCGATGTGATCCTGGCGATTGGAGCCAACAATCTCGCGCCGCTTGTTTACACCGGAACTCAAATGATTCCCGCCGGCGTGCGAATGATTCAGATCGATGCCGGTGATCACGAGCTTGGCAAAACGTATCCGGCAGAAGTCGCGATCCTTGCTGATCCGCGATCGGCGATTGAAGAGTTGATTGAGGCGCTGGTGCCATTCGCGAGCGGCGCCGCTTCGGCGATGCTCGACCGACGCCGCGAGGCGATAACGGCTCACATCGCCGCGGTGCGCGCGAAGTTTGCTGAGAACGCATCGATGGCTTCACCCGAAGGACCGATGTCGCCGGCGTACGTAGCTCGTGAGATGAGACTGGCTGCCGCGCCCGACGCTGTGCTTGTCGATGAGTCGGTGACGTCTACTGCGTTTGTGCGAACGCTGTTCACATTGAGTGAGCCGGGAACGTTTTTCTATGCGAAGGGCGGCTCGCTCGGTTTGGGATTACCCGAAGCGGTCGGCGTTAAGTTGGCGATGCCGGATCGTCAGGTGATCTGCTCGGTAGGCGACGGAACTGCGCTCTACACGATTCAAGGTTTGTGGACAGCGGCCCGCTATGGTCTTGCGGTAACGTTCGTCGTGTTCAACAACTCGAGCTACATGATTTTGAAGGGCGGGCTTTTGGCGCTGAAGGGAGCGTCGGCCGAGCGCGGAGTCTTCATCGGTATGGATATCACCGAGCCGGAGGTCGATTTCGTTAAGCTTGCCGAATCGATGGGTCTTGCCGCGAGACGAGTGTCGAAGGCGGCTGAGTTGAGACCGGCGTTGGACTGGGCGTTGAATGAAAGTGGCCCGACGTTGCTAGACGTGGCGATCGTTCGAGACGTGCGCAGCGTGTTGAGGTGAGCTTGGTCTTAGGTGAGGCTGATCTTCAGATGCCGAACCGGGGGTTACAGAACCAGTCTGAGGATCACAGGTCGGGAAGGGGGGCTTGCCCCCGCTCTTGCTGGAGGCTTGGTGTGTCAACGAAGAGCGGGGGCAAGCCCACCTTCCTGACCTGTGATCCTGCGTCTCAAGCTTTACTTGCTCATTCTTCTGGCGGAGCGAAGGCCACCCTGGAAATACTCGGCCTTGCCATCGGCGCCAGGCACAAGCGCGAACTCAAGTGTTGCAGTGCTTGCCGGCGCAGTGGCCGCGAACCGGTTCTCGCCAATCTTGCGGATCGGCAGCTCACTCGGCCCTTGTTTCAGAAACAGCTTTCCATCTTTGAGTAGGATTTCGACGCTGACTTCTCGTTGTCCGTACTTGCCGGCGTAGTTGGCCATCTCCGCGGCGGTCATCGGCAGATCCTGTTTTGGCTTCTCCGCTTCTTTCGGCTTGAGCGGCAGCATCAATTCCATAGCCTTCTCGGCGGTCTTGTTCAGAGCCACCGCGGTGCGGTTTCCTAACACGATCACGCCGAAACGGTGATCGGGCGCCATCTTGATGACCGAACCGTATCCGCTTCGCGAGCCTCCGTGCTCGACCACGCGCACGCCGCGATAGTTGCTGATCATCAGTCCGTACCCGTACTTCGCATCGGGCTGGCTGGGGATGCTGACCTGCGGAGTTGAGAGCTTTGCGATGACTTGCGGAGACAGCACTTGCTTACCTTCGAGCTTGCCGCCATTCATGAACGCGATGATGAAGCGCGACAGATCGAGCACGTTGGTGAACATCGACCCGGCGGGCCAGCTCGCGGCGTTGTCGGCGAAAGGCCGGACCACGGTTGGCGTCGATTTTCCCGCGGCGTTGTGACCTTGCGCGAGCGGATAGGTCATCGCCACGGTCGGGCGAAACGTAGTGCTGGTCATGCCGAGCGGTTTGAAGATGCTCTCGCTCATATGATCAGCAAAGGGCTTCTTGGTGATGGATTCCACTACGAAGCCCGCAAGCCAATAACCGGGATTCGAGTACGAGATGATCTTTCCTGGTTCAGTGAAAAGCTGGTCCTCTTTCCACGAGCGAATCGTCCTGCCCATCGCGGAGTCGTCGTGATCTCCGTACATCGGAGCTTCGTCGATTATGCCTGCGGTATGCGTCAGCAATTGATGCGCGGTGAGTCCGGCGATCTTCGGGTTCAGCCCGTCGACATGTTTGCCTATTGCCTCGTCTAGCTTGAGCTTTCCTTCTTCGGCAAGAGAGACTAGCGCGGTAGCCGTGAACATCTTGGTAGTCGAGCCGATTCGAAACAGCAAGTCCGGCGTCATCGGAGCGCCGGTCTCGACATTTGATATGCCGAAGGCCTTCGTGTAGATGACTCGCTCGCCGCTGACTATAGCGACGGTTGCGCCCGGAGTGTTTGTTTCTTTCAGCTCTTCGAGGACGACTTTTTCGAGTTGGCTGAAGTCGGGTTGCTGCTCCTGGAACGCGAAGGAAGCGGGCGTTACTGCCAGCGCGCCAACCAGGATGGTTAGGAAGGCTCGTCTCAGCATAGCAAGCTCCTGATATCGGAATCTCAATGAGAGATTGATTCTACGACGCGCCGGTTGAAATCAAAACCGGAATAGGTGACTGGCTTGAGGACGGCTCACTTCTGTTGGCGATCATAACGAACGAAGTCCTCGAGGGGGTATTCCAGCGCCCTAGTGCGTTGTTGAGTCCGCTCGCTGGATCACCATCACCGTCAAGTCATCCGGCTTGGGCTGGCCTCCGCGAAACGAGCGCGCGTCCTCGATGCACGCGGCGGTCAAATCTTGCGGCGCCAGCGAGTGCTTTGCGCTCACGACTCGACTCAGCCGGTCGGCGCCATATTCCGCGTCGTACGGACTTCGCGACTCAGTCAAGCCGTCCGTGTAGAGCAACAAGCTGTCACCCAGTTCCAGTTGAAACTCGCGGGCTGTGTACTGCTCGCGGCAGAAGATTCCGATCGGAAGCCCTGTCGCGTCGATGCTTGTGACATCGCCCCTGGAAAGCAACAGCGGCGGGCAATGCCCGGCGTTGCAGAGTTCGATCGCGCCTGACCGGCGCGCCCTTCCGCATACCAACGTCGCGTAGTATGACGGCATAGTGCAATCGGTGAAGACCTCATTGGCTCGTGAGACTAGCTGGTCCACGGGCAGGTCGAGAGTGATCAGGCTGCGGAAGATCGCGTGGAGGTGGGCCATCAGCATCGACGCCGCGATCCCTTTTCCCGAAACATCGCCTAACAGGAAGAAGAGATCTCCGTTCTCGTTGCTCACCAGGTCGCAATAGTCACCACTGACCGGGCCGGCCGCCTCGTAGTGGTAGTAAGCTCGCCAGCCATCGACGCGCAGGTCTTGAGTTGGAAGCAGCGAGTACTGCACCAGCGAGACGTTGTCGAGGTCGTGCTGGAGCGCGCGTTGTTCCTGGGCGTTCAAACACTCGAGGCAGTAGCGAGCGATTGGATCTTTGACCGCGTCGTCCTCGATGGTCTCATGACAGGCTTCACAGATTCCGGCTGTTCCGGTGTGCATTCTATGCAGCGCCGAATCCACTTCGGAAAGCAGCGACGCAAGATGAGAGCTTTCTTCTGACTCGTCGATTGCGGTTTCAAGCCGCTTTCGCCAGTCGATCAAATCCGTGCGAAGGTCGATTTGGCTGGTAGCCATTTTGTCTCCTCCTTGGAGGCGCGGGTTCGTCCATCTTAAGCACTCGGCTGTTGAGCTTGGTTAATTCCGTCAAGCTTTGCTGTGTCGATTGAAACGAAATAATCGGCCCCCCGGTTCCACCTGATACACGATAAAACGTCATCAATTTCAAGGTCTCGAAACCCTTTGAACAGCTCAATTCCGGCCAGCCTTGAATGCTACTGCAGCGCTTGAACCTGGTCTATCCGAACCTTGCTGGCAAACCCGAACGTGCCAGTGGTTTTCGGTGCGTTATTCGTCCTCCACGCGGCGAGGGTCCTTCTTGTGTTTCTCGCGGCGCTCGTCGCGTCGGCGTTTGTCTTCGAACTTCTTCGAGGGCAAGATTGGCGCGCGCGGACGCGGCCGAAACTTGTCCTTTTCGATCGTTATCTTGTCGGGTGTCTTTTTTCGCACTGAGTCAGATTATACGCGGCGAGACTCAATAAAGCACCGCGACGCGTTGTTAGGCGGGACGAGTATGAGTCCATTCAGGGAGCGCACAGGATTCGCGATTTCTATCCGCGTATTCTCCCTGCGTCCTCGGCGTCCTCTGCGGTTAAGGTCCGTATTCAGCCCCACAAGACTCAACCGCCGAGGACGCAGAGGCGAACTTCCGTGACTCGCCGCCTCCTGCTATGCTCTACCACCATGAAACGCAACTACACTCAACACCCGCTCATCCTCGCAACGTTCGTGTTGATCGCGGCGGCGCTTGCGGTTCCGGCCGTCGCTAGCGACAACGACAAGCTCGCGAACATACCGAAGGCCGAATACAGCGCCCGGCGTCAGAAGCTGCTCGCGCAAATCAAAGACGGCATCGTAGTGATGGTGGGCGCGCGCGAAGAAGACCTCGGCGAGGTCGGACGCTTTCGCCAGCACAACGATTTCATGTACCTTAGCGGCGTTCAGACTCCGGCGGCTTATTTGATATTCGTTCCGGCCGGAGTCATTCCCGGCAAGCCGCAGCACGAGACGGTGTTCATTCCGGCGCGTGACATTAAACACGAGCAGTGGACCGGCGTTCAGCTTGGCCCGGGCCCCGACGCCGAGCGCCTCTTCGGTCTCGAGGAAGTTGCGGCGTCAACCGCTTTCAAAGAACGGCTCAACGAGTTGCTGACCAAACCTTCATCCGAAGACAAGCCCTTGCCAAAGATATACACCGTGATTCCTACCGGGCCGGGCTCGGACATCAGCCGCGAAAGCCGCTTCGTCGAGACGTTGCGCCAGAGCTATCCGAAGAATGCAATCGTCGATGTGTCGAAGCTCGTCGCCGAGTTGCGCAAAGTCAAATCGCCTTCCGAGATCGAGCTGCTGCAAAAGGCAGTCGATGTTTCAATCGAAGGCCATCGAGAGATAACGCGCGCCATCAAGCCGGGCGCTTATGAGTACGAAGCCCAGGCCGTGCTCGAGGCGGCGTGGACCAGGCTGGGCTCGGAACGGCCGGGCTATCCGTCGATCGTAGGTTCCGGCATCAACGGGACGATTCTTCACTACAACGAGAACCGCAAACGCATCGAGGCCGGCGAGCTTGTCGTTGTCGACGCAGCGGCCGAGTACAGCTACTACACGGCGGACATCACTCGCACGTTCCCGGCTTCGGGCAAGTTCACGCCGCGGCAGCGCGAGGTCTATCAGCTCGTGCTCGACGCACAGCGCGCGGCGGAAAGAGCTTTCGTGCCGGGCAAGTCGAGCATTGCCGATCTTCAACGCACGGCGAGAGATGTTATGAAGGCGAGCCCTCTGCGTGACAAGCAGGGCGCCACGCTCGATAAGTATTTCATACACGGCCTGGGTCACTGGATCGGCATGGATGTGCACGACGTTGGAGTCTACAGCGTGTTGCCGGTTGGATCAGTGTTCACGATCGAGCCGGGGATTTATCTTCCCGACGAAGGCTTCGGCGTGAGGATCGAAGACGACTACGTGGTGACCGACAAGGGACTGGTGAAGATGAGCGCGAAGCTGCCTTCGGAGCCCGATGAGATCGAGCGAATGATGTCGAACGCGAGCCCGCGTAGCGGGCGTTAGAATGTATCCCAGGGCAAGTCCGAGCAGCCCTGGGAAGCGCCGTTGATTTATTGTTCGTCGAAGAGATTCGAGCGGCATCGACAGAGGCCCGCGCAGACTTGTCCCGGCTAGACGCTATCGCTTTCGGCGCGGGCTCTCCCAGGGTTCTGATCCGGGTTCGCCACTCACTGCGCTGGTTGGCCGTACTCGCGGCATCGATCCGATCCGCCTTTTAATATTGACGTGCGACATTCATCTCCTTAAGATTGCCGCAGTCGAAAGCCTCTCAACGCCCCGTCAGATCAGCCCCGGAAAGTAAGTTCAACGACACGCTGTTTCACCCCGAGGCAGTTTGTCCGGGAGCGAACGAACATGGAAATCAAAGGCGCCATTCTTGAGTCTCGCCTGCAATTCGTGAAAGACCGCTTCGGGCCAAAGGCCGTCGAGGATGTTCTGTCAGCGTTGCCCGCTGCGGATCAAGCTGTTCTTCGAGCGCCGCTCAATAGCGCGGGCTGGTATCACTTCCAAACTTGCCAGCACCTCGACGACGCGATCGTTCAAGTGATAGGCAGAGGCGACGCGCGATTATTTGAAGAGATGGGCGCGGCATCTGCCCAGCAGAACCTCACCGGCATACAGAAGTTCTACCTCGACCCCGGCAACCCGCAAGGCTTCATGCTGCGCGCGCCGTTGATCTATCACGTCTACTATGACAAGGGCTGGCGCGACTATAAACCGACCGGGCCGACCTCGGGCGTTATGACTACCTACGAAGCGGAGACCTATTCGGAGGCTGATTGCATGACCGTGATGGGCTGGTACAAGCAAGCGCTGAAGATGTGCGGCGCAAGAAACGTCGAGATGGTCGAAGCCACCTGCCGCGCCAGAGGTGGCGATTGCTGCCGGTACCTGGTGACTTGGGGCTAGCTTGCCTTTTGGGCAACGCGAAGCGCGGGGTCCTACGCCTTGACCTGGACCGTTCCCATAAGGGGTTCGGCCATTAACACCCAACCTCAACCTGACGCGTCTCGCGCAAATCACTTGACCAAGACTCGCTCTGTCGATATAAGCAGGCCCATACCGACTGAAGCGCAACCGTCTGAACTTCAACTGAGGAGAGATACCATGAACCGAAAGCACGTTTTCTGGAAGGCCGGCCTGCTATGCGCGCTGCTTCTGATTCCCGCAGTCACGCTCGCGCAGGGAACGGTGACCGACTACGAACGAGCCCTGGCGCTACGCAACAAATTCCAGGCGCTTGCCATCAACATCCCCGATCGAGTCAACTGGATCGAAAAGACAAGCCGGTTGTGGTACAGGAAGTCGGTCAAAGGCGGCAACGAATTCGTGCTGGTCGATGCGGAGACGCTTGCGAAGAAGCCAGCCTTCGACCACGAGAAGCTTGCCGTGTCGCTCTCCGCCGCCAGCAATGAGAAACTTACCGCCTTGACCCTTCCGCTCACAGCCCTCTCTTTTGTCGATGCCGAGCACGCCGTTCAGTTTGTGGCCAGCGGCTCGACCTGGAAATGCGATCTCTCGGACTACTCTTGCAAGAAGATAGGCCCGGCGCCTCAAGGCCAGCAGCTTCGCCCGCCCAGTGAGGACGCGCCTGAGGAGTTCGGCAACGATGTCTACGACGGAATGACTGACCTGTCGCCGCAGCAAGGTCAGCAACAGCGCGGTCCGGGTTTGGGGCAGGCTCCTGAGACTCAGACCTCGAAGGCTTCGCCCGATGGAAAGTGGGAAGCGCTCATACAAAACTTCAACGTTTTCGTCCGACCCAAAGGTAAAACCGAAGTACTTGCGCTTAGCTCGGATGGTTCAGAAGGGAACTACTACACGCTCGCATCAATTGCCTGGTCTCCGGATTCAAAACGCCTGGTCGCCTATCGCGTTTGCCCCGGCTATCGCAGACAGGTTCACTATGTCGAGTCGTCCCCGTCGGATCAGCTTCAGCCAAAGCACTCGACGCGAGACTACGCGAAGCCCGGCGACGCGCTTGACGTAGCGCAGCCAGTGCTGTTTGAAGTCGAGGCGAAGAAACAGACCGTCATCGACAATAGCTTATTTCCAAATCCGTTTAGCCTGTCCAATTCCGTCTGGTGGAAGGACAGCCGAGCTTTCATTTTCGAATACAATCAACGCGGGCATCAGGTCTATCGCGTGATCGAAGTAGACGCGGCTACGGGCAAAGCCCGCGCCGTCATCAGCGAAGAACCCCAGACGTTCTTCTCTTATCGTCCGCTGGCCGGCATTCGCACGGAAACCGGAACCAGATACCGAAGCGACCTCGCCGACGGCAAGGAGATCATATGGGCGTCGGAGCGAGACGGCTGGCGTCACCTCTACTTATATGACGGCGCGACGGGCAACGTTAAGAACCAGATCACCAGGGGCAATTGGATCGTCCGCGCGGTCAACAAGGTCGACGAAGAGAAACGCCAGATATGGTTCGAAGCCAGCGGCATGTATCCGGGTAAAGATCCTTACTTCACTCACTACTACCGGATCAACTTCGACGGCAGCGGCCTGACCGCATTCACTGAAGCCGACGGGACTCATTTGGTCTTCTACTCGTCAGACATGAAGTACTATGTCGATCTATGGTCGCGGGTCGATCTCGCGCCAGTCACTGAGCTTCGCCGAACCGAAGATAAGAAGGTCCTGCTTGAGCTCGAGCGAGCCGACCTCTCCGAGTTGACCAAGGCAGGCTGGCAACCGCCCGAGGTCTTCACTGCAATGGGACGAGATGGAAAGACTGATATCTGGGGGATCATCATCCGCCCGACGAACCTCGATCCATCGAAGAAGTATCCGGTCATCGAGAACATCTACGCGGGTCCGCAGGGTTCGTTCACGCCGAAGTCGTTTGGCGCGTATTCTCCAATGCAGTCACTGGCCGAGCTGGGCTTCATCGTCGTTCAGATGGACGGCATGGGAACGGCGAACCGATCCAAGGCTTTTCACGATGTCGCCTGGAGGAATCTTGGCGACGCGGGTTTCGCCGATCGCATTCTCTGGCACAAGGCCGTCGCCGCGAGGTATCCGTACTACGACATCAGCCGCGTAGGAATCTACGGCACGTCGGCGGGGGGGCAAAGCTCGACCGGAGGGCTGCTCTTTCATTCCGAGTTTTACAAAGCGGCGGTCTCCAACAGCGGCTGCCACGACAACCGGATGGACAAGATCTGGTGGAATGAACAGTGGATGGGCTGGCCTCTCGGGCCTCACTACGCTGCGTCATCGAACGTGGACAACGCGCGCCGGCTGGAGGGCAAGCTCCTTCTCGTTGTTGGAGAGATGGACACAAACGTCGATCCGGCATCGACGCTTCAAGTGGTGAACGCGCTGATCAAAGCTAACAAGAAGTACGATCTGCTATTTGTGCCCGGCGGCGGCCACGGTGCCGGCGGCCCCTACGGACAGCGGTTGCTGTATGACTTCTTTGTTCATCACTTGATCGGCGTGGAGCCTCCAGACTGGAACAGGATTGTGAACAAGAGCGAGCCAGCCGCAGCGACTACTGGTCAGCAATAGCAACGGGTCTTAGCATTGACAACATTAATTCTTGATCCGCATTAATCCGCATCTGCGTAGCCGCCTATGTGCGCTTTACGCCTGCGTTGCCCTGGCGTGACGGCCTCGTTACGCTACTGTTATACGCTCATCGACGAAAAGGAGTGCTGATATGAAGCAGATCGTTCTCACAATTCTTTGTTTCGCAGGGTTGTGCCAGGTCACCCTATCTCAAGGCAACGCAGACCAGGAGAAGATGAAGCTTGAACATAACAAAGCCATCGTCCGTGGTTATATGAATGAAGTTCTGAACAAAGGAAACCTGGCTGCATTCGATAGCTATATCTCTGCAGATGTTGTGTTCAACAACTCAAAGGGTCTCAAACAACAACTTGCGGGTGTCCAATTAATTCGTAGCGCCTTCCCCGACTTACATCTGGTCATAGAGGATCAGATAGCTGAAGGAGACAAGGTGGTAACTCGAGTGACATTTCACGGGACGCACCGAGGAGAATTCAGAGGGGCTGCTCCCACCGGTAAGCAGGTACGGTACTCTGGGATTGCCATAGATCGGATTGGTGAAGGTAAGGTGGTAGAAATGTGGCATGTCGCTGACACATTAGCATTGCTGCAGCAAGTCGGCGCCATAGCACCACAACCGAAGAAGTGAATACAGGATTGTGAACAAGAGCGAGCCAGCGGCGGCGACGCCCGGTCAGCGATAGCATCCAGTTCGAAGGCCATTAGTTGAAAACCGCGTAAAAAGTGCAGAGCTTCAAGGCACTACTATGATGGACGGGACTTGAGGCCCTCCACCGACCCTGTGTCGGTGGAGCCACGATTGGTAGGCTAAGCGGCGTGGACGGGACTTAAGTCTTAGCTGGGAGTCGCGACTCCACCGACGCGGGGTCGGTGGAGAGATAGCATGCCGGGCTGACCCGCCTGTCAGTCGAGATCCCACCAACACAGGGTTGGTGGAGCATGAGAGTGTCCCGAGTGATCGATCTTCAGCAGCCTGCCGGAGTCTCGCGGCCGGTATTGCCGAGAGTCGGGATCTAGCTGGTAGGATGAGGGGCGGGGACTAACGCAATGCGAAGAATGAGTAATCCTCTGGTGGGGCTGGCACTGGCTGTGAGCATCACCGTGCTCGGCACGCCAATCTCGCCTGCCGGCGAGGCGGCGCGTTTCACTCGGCAATCACAAGCCAGCGCCCGCCTTATCCTCATAGTCGTTATGGATGGGCTGCGTCCCGATTCGATCAACCGCGAAGATACGCCCACGCTTTTCCGGCTGCGTCAGGAAGGCGTCAGCTATATCAACTCGCATTCGGTATTCCCCACTGTCACGCGAGTCAACGCCGCGGTTATTTCAACCGGACACTACCCCGATGCCAACGGGCTCGTAAGCAACTCGATGTTTGTGCCCGGCGTAAATCCTAACCGTCCCTTCAACACTAGCGACTATCGCCAGTTGCTAAAGCTGCGAGATGTGACCGAAGGCCGGTTGCTCTTTATGGAAAGCATGGCCGAACGCCTGAAAGCGCAACATATGCGCTTCGCCGCTGTGAGCTCGGGGTCGACCGGCAGCGCATTGCTCCTGAATCATCGGGCCCCGGAAGGCGTCGGCGTGCTGGTGAACGGCAACTTTGACCCGGGTAAGCGCGTTGCTTATCCCGATGACGTTAGCGCCGCCATCCTCTCACGTTTCGGTCCCGCGCCCGCCCAAGAGGACAGCGCAGCGGTCGACTGGGCAGACCGAGTGCTGCGCGAGTATGTCCTGCCTGAACTAAAACCCGACGTAGCCATCGATTGGCAGACCGAGCCCGATGGCTCCCAACACAGATACGGTACGAGCTCCCCAGAGGCCCGCAAGGCGCTCGCCAACAGCGACCGCAATCTCGGGCTTACGCTTGCAACGCTGCAGGACCTGGGCCTGGCCGACAAGACCGATGTCATAGTGCTCTCCGATCACGGTTTCAGCTTGCATAACTTCAGGGTTGACGCAACGCGAGCGTTGATCAACGCGGGACTCAAGAGCGCCGCCGACTCGGACGACGTGGTGTTGGCCTCGAATGGACAGTCGGTTCTGGTGCACGTCAAAGGTCGAGACGCGCAGCGGATCAGAAAGGTCGCGCGCTTCTTGCAGGCACAGGACTGGGTCGATGTGATCTTCACTGACAGACTAAGGCCCACTGCTTCGGGCCGGCTGTGGAGGCGTGGGCGCAAACCGGTGGATGAACTGGGTTGGGTTTCAGGGACCTTCTCGCTGCAACTGATTAAGCAGATGAACTTTCACCGCGGTCCGGATATTCTGTTCACCTTGCCGTGGAGCTCAGCGGTCAATGCGTTTGGCGTCGCGGGGAAACACTACACCGACGGAAGTGGCGCCACAGGCCCACTCGAAGGGGCCGCGAGCGGACACGGGGGCCTGAGCCCGTGGCTGGTGCATAACACGTTGATACTTTGGGGTCCCGACTTTAAGCGCGGAGTCACGGTTCGAGTCGCGGCTGGGAACGTCGATATCGCGCCTACCGTCCTGTTTCTGAAACACGATGCCGCGGGCGAGTCACTCGGTGGGCGGGTGCTAAAAGAAGCGCTGCGCGATGGCCCCGACGAAGAACAGATTCCATCTGAAACACGAATTCTGAGGACTGAGCTGGTAGGCCGATACCGCGCGGCGGTTCAGGTCACTGATGTCGGTCCACACCGTTACATCGATAAAGGCTGGCGAATCCGATAAGGGAAGCTGCCGGCGATCCCGACAACAAATACCTTCAAGAAAAGAACCTGAATCTGTCGATCTCGCGGCCCTTTGTTCGATGCACAGGTAGAGCCTGGGTTCAGCCGATCGAGACCGACCGGGAGCCCGGCTCCGAATTCTAAGCCACAAGGAGAGATTACGATGCGAGTCATGGTCATCATCAAAGCAAACAAAGAATCAGAAGCGGGCGCTATGCCTGATGCGAAGTTCCTGGGCGAAATGATGAAGTACAACGAAGAGTTGGTCAAAGCCGGCGTGATGCTCGCAGGCGAGGGGCTGCACCCGAGTTCCAGGGCCAAGCGGTCAGGTTCTCGGCAGGAGCGAAACCGATCGTTTCGACGGACCCTTTGCCGAGATGAAGGAACTCATCGCCGGCTTCTGGATGTGGAAGGTGAATTCGCTGGACGAAGCAGTCGAGTGGATCAAGCGCTGCCCCAGCCCTCAGAACGCGCCGGACGGCGAGATGGAGATTCGCCAGGTGTTCGAGATGGAGGAGTTCGGCGACGAGCTAACTCCCGAGGTCAGAGAACAGGAGGAGCGCTTGCGCGCGCAGATCGAGGAGCAATAGCCGTCGTGACGCCGCAGCCGGCCGATTTGCGGAATTGTGCTTGTTCGTAGTACGGCCTTTAGGCGGAAGTTTGTAGCACAATCACGGGGCTGTGACAGGTACAAACTTCCGCCTAAAGGCCGTACTACGAACCCGTGCGATTGAGGAGAACGCGCATGCCCCCCAAGAAAAAGGTGACGAAGAGCGCTCCCACCAAGCCGACCCGAAAGAAGAAACCACAGCCCGTGAGTTCGCGCGTCAAATCTACCGCGTCAGCAGGTGCCAACACCAAGCCAACGAAGAAGGGAGCGCAACCCTCGCTCGAAGATCAGGTCAAGGCTGTGCTCACGTCGCTCGAGCGCCTTGCCGACAAGCGCGTCCTCGCAGACATGTCGGGGAGGTACGGCATCTTCACGAAGAAAGCGTTTGGCGTTTCGATGTCCAACATGAATCTGCTGGCCAAGCGACTCGGGCGCAATCACGAACTCGCCGCCGCGCTCTGGGACACAGGCTGGTACGAGGCCCGAATGCTGGCGTCTTTAATAGACGAGCCGGCGCGCGTCACGCCCGCACAGATGGACGCGTGGGTTGGGGACTTCGACAACTGGGGGATAGTGGACACCGTCTGCTTCAAGCTGTTCGACCAGACGCCGCACGCCTGGCGCAAAGTCACTCAATGGAGCAACCAGGAAGCCGAGTTCGTCAAGCGTGCCGGCTTTGCGCTGCTGTGGTCGCTCACTGTGCATGACAAGCTCGCGAGCGACGAGCAGTTTCGCCAGGGCTTGATCTTAGTCCTGCGTGCCGCCAGCGACGAACGGCACTTCGTGAAGAAGGCGGTGAACATGGCGCTGCGTGCGATCGGGAAACGCAATCCCGCGCTCAACGCAGCCGCGGTGACAGTAGCCCGGCGCCTGGCGGACTCATCTGAGCCCGCGGCGCGATGGGTGGGAAGGGATGCGCTCAGGGAGCTGACGAGTCCCGGGGTGACCCGGCGTCTCGCGTCGCGCCGCCGCGCCGAAGAGGGATGAACGAACCGGCCGCGCAACGCGGTGGGGGCGAACCGTGAAGAGCACCGACACACTGACCCTCACGACACCAAACGATCGGCAGATGGAGTTAAGCGAGTTTTCGATGCTCCACGCAAGTATTCGAAGGCACCGAGCAAGGCCGAACTGCTCCGGGTTCTCACTGACTAATCTCTGCAGCCCCTTGGGTCAGCCAAAATGGTTCTCGAGCAACAAACTTTAGGAAAGCACGAGAACCCCTAGACCGGGCCGAGCGTGACAGATAGCATGTAGGGCCCAAACTAAACTTTGCTAAGCGTGCTCCTAACCCGCGACGCTATGAAACGAGAATACTACAAGGACTCACTCGCGAATTTTCGAGCTACCTCACCTTACGAGATTCTAGGCAAGCTCGTGACAGGCAGCGGGTTCCCTATTGAACAGCCTCAACGCGACGCTTGGTTAGAAGAAATACGCATACTCCAGCAGGTTATTTCCCACCTCAATGGCCAAATCTATTTCGAGTACGCAATTCCGCGCATGGGCAAACGCATCGATGTCGTTCTTGTCACGGGGCCGGTCATCTTTGTCCTGGAATTCAAAGTTGGTGAAGGAGAGTTCACATCATCGGCACTCGATCAGGTTTGTGACTATGCGCTTGACCTAAAGAACTTTCACGAATCCAGCCGCGATCGTCTTATTGCGCCCGTTCTCATCGCCACGCGCGCGCAACACGTCACGCCGGTAGTTTGCGCGACGCCGCAAAACGACAAACTACTCTCCCCGATCAGATGTAATGTCGATCTGTTGGGCAAGGTGATCGACGAGGTTGTTCTGTCATTCGCCGAGGATCAGACCGAGATAGACGTCGAAGCATGGGAGAGCGGCCGGTATTGCCCAACGCCAACTATCATCGAAGCAGCCCTCGCCCTTTACAAAGGCCACTCAGTCAGCGACATCTCGCGCAACGACGCGACGGCAATCAATCTGAGTCTTACCTCAGACTCGATTTCTGACATCATTCGTGCGTCGAAGGAAGGGGCTTTCAAATCGATATGCTTCGTCACCGGAGTCCCCGGCGCCGGCAAAACGTTGGTGGGACTCAATGCCGCGACAAGACATCACGACAAATCAGATGGTCTCTACAGCATTTTTCTTTCCGGCAACGGCCCGCTCGTGGCGATTCTGCGCGAGGCGCTCGCACGCGACAATGTTCAGAACGAAAAAGCGCAGGGGCGAAAGATTAAGAAAGGCGAGGCACGAAGTAGGGTTAGCGCGTTTATTCAGAACGTCCACCATTTCCGCGATGAGTGTCTCATCGACGGAGACCGGCCGCCGATTGAACACGTTGCGCTATTTGACGAAGCGCAGCGCGCTTGGAACCTGGCAAAGACCTCTTACTTCATGCTCCGAAAGAAGAACACTCACAACTTCGATCAGTCTGAACCTGAGTTTCTGATTTCATGTCTTGATCGCCACTCGGACTGGGCGGTAATTGTGTGCCTCGTGGGTGGCGGTCAGGAGATAAATACCGGAGAGGCCGGCATCAGCGAATGGGTTGAGTCATTGAACCGGTCATTTCCGGATTGGCGCATATACATATCGTCTCGGCTTACCGACAGCGAGTATGGTGCTGGAAAGGTGTTGGAGGAACTACGCGCGCGTTCTCATGTAACAATCAATGAAAGCCTACATCTATCAGTATCAATGCGTTCCTTCCGCGCTGAGAATGTGTCGCAGTTGGTGAAACAACTATTGGACTTGGAACCGCATAGCGCCCGAAGCACCTTGGACAGCGTCAGAGAGAACTATCCTATTGTGATCACACGCGATCTCTCGAAAGCAAAGCACTGGCTGAAGAGGCAAGCACGTGGTTCGGAGCGTTACGGGATCGTCGTTTCCTCACAAGCAGAACGCCTCAAACCGCACGCGATAGATGTGAAGTCTCCCATGGATCCGATCCACTGGTTTCTCGACGGAAAAGAAGATGTGCGGTCTTCATACTACCTTGAAGACGTAGCCACTGAATTCCACGTGCAAGGACTCGAACTCGATTGGGCTTGCGTAACCTGGGATGCGGATTTCCGACACGCTCGCGAGGGTTGGCAACACTGGTCCTTCACTGGCGATCGATGGAATCACATCCGAAAGACTGAACGACAGATCTACCTTAAGAACGCGTATCGCGTTCTTTTAACCCGCGCCCGGCAAGGTATGGTAATCGTCGTCCCTCCTGGCGACTCCGATGATCCAACGCGCAAGCCTGAGTTTTACGATCCGACATTTGACTATTTGAGAGAGATTGGGTTCAGCTGTATCTAGACTCGGACAGATAAACTGATACGGGAGTTGGCCGGGCACATGGAGAGCATCCATTCGCGCGAGCGCGATCAACGGGCCAGTATTGATCACTATGCGTTCAGCCCTTGCGCGCGAAGTCCACTTCAGCATCCGCATCTTCTGGTTGGAGATTGCTCACCGGAATGCCAATTCTGGTCAGTGACATCAGAAAATCGACTCGCCCTTTGCCGGACGACCGAGCCGCCTGTCCAGAAGTGACTTTGCCCAACTCGTAGAGCTTCGCCGCCAGCAGGAATCTGGCTTCCTCCGAGAACTGCTCGGCGACATCCCGAGACTGAACAGCACATCGTCTCCGTATTCGATTGTCAGCTTGCGATCCATAGTTGCGCTCATTGTAACTCAGCTTATCGCGAAGTCACACAGCAAAGAACCCAAAGCGCCGCGATGATGCGAGCGACTCCGCTGGAGATGATCAGAAATGAACAGATTATCTTGATGCGTTCCGATGGAGGCTGTTACAGGAATAACTCCGCTGAGACGTGAAAGAAGTCTGCCAGCGCCTTCGCCTGCGCTTTACTGATGGAGCGTTTTCCATTCACCAGCTCGGAGACGCGTCCGCGCCCTCCGAGAATTGGCACTAAATCGGCCTGCTTTGCATTCCGACTCTCCATCAAGTGCTGCAGAATCCGGTGCGGCGGCGAGTTCGGTATCGGGTAGTGCTCCTCTTCAAATCGCTCGACCAGGACCGACATCAGTTCCAGTAGAGCCAATTCCTCGGCTGAGAGCTTGTCCTCTCCCTTTTTCATCAATTCCCAGATGGCTGCCAACATCTCTTCATTTTCTTCTTCTGTGCGTATTACCGTCGGAAGCCGTTGCGAGAGTAAGCGAGCATAACGCCGTGGATTCAGCCCACGGGCCACGCTGGTTCGATTCATTGCCACCGTTTTCATTTCAACTTCCTTATGCTCCACAATCTTTCTTCCAATTGCCTTTGCTATATTCCGCGTGGGTTAGCAGATTGCGCACATAGACGCGCTTGATGCTATAGATGATCGCTGTTACCAACCTGTACTTCTTCCCGGCGATATTGAAAACTGTGCACGCCCCAACTAAGTCGGCGTGCGGATAGTCGCGCCGCGTGTCCGCAAGATTGTTCCATTGGGCTTTGCTCGTTATCTTGTACCAGTCACGCAACGGCCCCTCGGAGTCGGCGTGTTGGTCCCAAAACTCCCTCAATGCTCGCTTGCTGATGACGCGCATGCACTCTATCGTCCTCACCTGCGATAATCCCAAGATGGGAGCACTCTGTCAAGGATTGTTGGTTACGCCCCTCTCTTCGCGCCGCTCGCTTCCGTCGAGACAGCAAGCTTCGGTCTCGCATACTGATCCAACCCGAATCCAAGAGAAAGCGTCGCCAGGATGATCGCCGACGAGAAGAAGTACGGCGACGATACCCCGATCGAATCAAACGCCCAGCCGAAGAACAGCGGGGCAATAATACGGGCTACGCCTCCATACGTTTGTTGCATTCCCATATACAGGCCACGTTCTCCGGGATTGATGACCTTCGACAAAAGCGCGGTCACGCACGGGAACGTAAAGGCTGTGCCTAGCGGGATCAGCGCTACGGCTAACGCCAGCATCCACAGGTCTTGCGACAGAGGCATTCCGAGAACGCCCGCGGCCAGAAGCACAAGCCCCAATCGCGAGAGATTCGCTTCGCCGAGCCAATCAACCGCGCGCCCCAACAACAGCACCCGAGCGAAGACCGAAATCGCCCCGACATACATGAAGAAATAACCGATCGTCTGTTCGGTGACTTGAAAGCGCGCGTTCAGAAAGAGCGCGAGCACTGAAAAGCTCCCCTGGAAGGCGCCGATCGAGATTGCATAAATCAAGATGAGGCGCGACGAAGGCAAGCTTGAATGCGAGATCACTCGCCAGATCGCCTGGCGCGAGGTTTGACGTTTCTCTCCTGCCTTCGGCTGCTCGCTGAGATCACGTGATTCAGTCAGATAGCGCGCCGCGAAAATCATGTTCAGCAAGCAGAGCGCCGCCGCTATGATTCCCGGCCCCGCTCGCCCCATCAGCAACGTCCCCGGTCCCGGCATCAGATCGCGTTTGCCTAATGCGATAGCGAAGGACCCGAGCACCGGCCCCAGCGCTACACCGAGATTGGTTGTCGCCGAGAGCCATCCGAGTGCACGCGCGCGATCCTTTGGATCAGTTGAGTCGGCTACGTAAGCCTGGATCACGCCGACCGTGCCTCCGCCCGCGCCCTGCACCAGGCGCGACAGGAACAACAGGAGCAGGGAGTGCGCGAAACCGAAGATCAGATACGCGATTCCTGCTGCGCCTATCGCGATCAGCAGAGTGGGCCGGCGCCCTACGCGATCAGAGAACCGGCCCCACATCGGCGCGCTTATCAGTTGTGCGACAGTAAACGAAGCGACGATGAACCCGGCGATGCTGCCGATTCCAAAGTGCAGCCCGAGCGCGTCGATCCCCGACCCGCCGAGTTCCTTTACGTAAAACGGCAGCAGCGGAATGATCATCAACAAGCCAAGCATGTCTACGAATGCCGTAGCCATCAGCGTGAACAGCTTGGCGGGGATCTTCCGGACTTCTTTCCACAGAACGTAGAGAAGCGCGATCGCGATCGCGCCGAGCAACACTCGCACGACAGGCGATTGGAAGGAATGGGCGATGTCTTGCTGGATTAGCATTTCGGTAACGTCGAGGGCTGTCACCATATGACCGAACATAATACACGAGGGTCAGCCGCAACTCTCGTCCGCGACAAGGCGCAAATGATTCAGAGGTTGATGGCTATTTGATTGAGTGCGGAGCCCAGGCTCGAAATGACGATGCGGACGTCAGAGAGAGAGTCGATGGCTAAGGGACGCGCTCTTCCCTGCGCTCCCTCCGCGTCCCCGGCGTCCCCTGCGGGTTTAAGTCCGGATGCATTCTAACCGCAAGGACGCGGGGGACGCAGAGGTTGAGGCGTTCGCTGGGATACAGACTTAGGAAGCCCGCTCGCAGTTGACCATCCACGGAATGCCGAATCGATCGACAACCATCCCAAAACGGGCGGCCCAAAAAGTCTGCTGGAGCGGCATCGTCACCGTTCCGCTCTCTGACAACTCGCGAAAGATGCGTTCCGCCTCAGCCGGGTCGTTGAGCTGGATCGCTACTGAAAAGCCTCCTGGTTTTTCATACTGATCGGGCGGAACGTCCGCACCCATCAGCGCCGTCTCGCCAACAATCAGGGTTGCGTGAATGATCTTCTCGCGCCATTCTGATGGCACTTGATCGGCCATCGGCGTATCACCGTAGGTCATCATTGTTTGGATGTTCCCGCCAAGACACTGCTGATAGAACTTGAACGCGTCCTCGCACTGTCCATTGAAATGGAGATGAGGGTTCAGTTGCATCGAGGGCTCCTTTGAAGAATGTTCGTAGTACCGGCTTTAGACGGAACGCAGCAGCTCATTTTCCATTTCCATTTGATATTTGCCATTGACTGATTCTCTTCAATGACAAATGGGAAATGGAAAATAGAAAATGGAAAATGAGCTGGCTCTAGCCGCCGGCTATCGCCCCCACGACCAGAAAAGGTTCCGCGCCGGTGGCGACCGCGTCGGGCAGCGGGGCGTCCGCTAATTCATGTGAGAGATCTTCCCCGCAGGCGAAGAACCTCAGGAACGGCCGGCGCTGCCCGGTGACATGATCGCGGATCGTCCCAAGCAGCATCGGATAGCGCGCCTCGAGTGCATCGAGGACCGCGCTCAGCGTAACCTGACCGCGAACCTCGAGCTGCACTTCGCCGTCGACCTTCGCCAGCGTTCGCAGATGGTACGGGAGCTCGACTCGGATCATTTGAGCACCTAGGGTAGCACCTGGACCTCGACAGACAGCACGGGCGGAAGATCCCGGACGATAGGAGACCAGTTGTCTCCGGCGTCGGCCGATGCGTAAACCTGCCCGCCGCTGGTGCCGAAATACACGCCGCACGGGTCGAGCGAGTCGACGGCCATCGCGTCGCGCAAAACGTTGACGTAGCAGTCGCTCTGCGGGAGACCTTTCGTGAGCGCCTCCCACTCGTTTCCGCCGGTGCGGCTGCGGTACACGCGGAGCTTTGCGTCGTGCACATAATGCTCCGCGTCGCTCTTGATCGGGACTACGTAGATCGTTTCCGGTTCGTGCGCGTGGACGTCGATCACGAACCCGAAGTCGGTCGGCAAATTCCCGCTGATCTCGTGCCACGAATCGCCGGCGTCGTCGCTGCGCATCACGTCCCAGTGTTTCTGCATGAACAGAACGCCGGGGCGAGATGGGTTCATTGCGATGTGGTGAACGCAGTGGCCGATCTCCGCAGTAGGGTCAGGGATGTACTGCGAATGCAGACCGCGGTTGATGGGGCGCCACGTCTTGCCGCCGTCGTCGGTTCGGAACGCGCCCGCAGCCGAGATGGCGATGAAGATTCGTCCGGGATCGCTTGGATCCAGAATGATCGTGTGCAGGCACATCCCGCCGGCGCCTGGCTGCCAGGAAGGCCCGGTGCCGTGTCCTCGCAATCCGGCGAGCTCCTGCCAGGTCTTCCCGCCGTCCGTCGAGCGGAACAACGCAGCATCTTCAACCCCGGCGTAGACAGTGTCGGGATCAGTCAGTGATGGCTCCAGGTGCCAGACGCGCTTGAACTCCCACGGATGTTGCGTTCCGTCATACCACTGATGGGTGGTTAGCGGTTTGCCAGTTTCAGGAGAAGTGTCGTAGACGAACTTGTTGCTCTCGGCTTTGGGCATCCCCTCCGGGGTAGTGGTTGGTTCGCCTGGCGGTGTTCCGGGTTGGTGCCAGGTTTTGCCGCCGTCGTCCGAACGTTGAATGATCTGGCCGAACCAGCCGCTTGACTGCGACGCATACAGCCGATTCGAGTCCGCCGGAGACCCTTTGATGTGGTAGAGCTCCCAACCGGAAAAGTGGGGATCACTGATCTCCCACGCTTTGCGCTTTGCATCCGACGTCAGAATAAATGCGCCCTTACGCGTACCGACTAGTACCCTTACTCCGCTCATAGATTCGCTCCTTTCTTCCTTGGTTCAGAGTACGTTAAACTCATCAAGCACGAGCGGTGGCTCTTGCGTCCTTATCTTTGGGTCCCAGCTTCTTAGTTACAAACATGATCAGGCAACCGACGAGCCAGCTCAACAGGGGTCCGAGGGTCGTTCCCCCAATAAACAGATGTCCGGCGACATGAAGCCAGGTCTTACCGTCGGCGCCGAAGAAGTTCTCCGGAATGCTGTAGACGTTGTCCTTGCCGGTGAGAATCGCCAGGATGATCGACGGAACGATTATCAGTTGAGCGGTAAGACTCTGGAGGAAGCAGATTGGGAGTAGCTGTTTGTAGCTGCCGAAGCCGCTGGTATGAACCCGGATCGAGTAATAAAAAACTCCGATCCACATCACCACGGTCATGCTCACCCACTTCGCGATTGAATTCGGCGCGCCGCCCGCGTACAGCGCGAATCGGGCGATCCCAACGACCAGAATCAAACCAAGAAACGGCTTACAGAATGCAACATACTCAGACAGACGCTTGCCAAAGATAGTCATGAGGTTCTCCTTCCGATAGGTTTCGGACTACGAAAATACCGATCGCTTTGTTACGTGCATGCGATCAGATCTACTCATCGGTGGTCTATGAGTTAGGAAGACTCCCTTCGCCAATGCCATAGACCACGGATCGACGCTGATTCGACGGATTTGCACGGATTCCAAAGCCATCACTTGTGCTTTGCCAAAGCCTCTGCAAGCTTATCGAGGCACTGGCTCAACCCGGCTTCGGACATCTCGCGCATTTGGCCGACCGTCCAGCCGTATTCCGTGGCGGTCAGTTCAGTCTTGTCGCCAACGCGCTTGAAAGCCAGCGCGCTGGGTATTTCTTTCGGGAAGTCCGCGGGCATGCCCATCGTCGTAGGATCAATTCTGTTGCCGTCTTTGTCGGCCAGGCCCTGAGTGAACTCGATGAGCTTCATCGGCACGATCTTCTTGTAGACACCAGCGGTGTAGAAATCCTGGCCGCCTTGAAAGTCTTTCGGCGCGCGCATGTGAAATAAGAATTTGCCGCCTACACGAAAATCTATCTTGCACGAAGGCGAGGTAAAGCCTGTTGGGCCCCACCAACGCTTGACCTGCTCGGGTTCGGTCCAGGCTTTCCATACCCGCTCGATCGAGGCGTCGAAGAGACGGGTAATGACGAGATCGCGTATCTCGACACGGGTTGTTGCATCGGTCATGCCTCTCAGTACCTTCACGGTCGCCCCTCCGGTTTCAGCCTTGGTAGAATTGCCGCCTGCCACGATAAGGGCCGACCCGACGAGCAGGGCCACGACGAGTGCTACGTTGTTCATAGTCTTCATAGTTTCATCTCCTTTCGAATGGTTCTAGTCACAACTGCGAATCCCTCACTGCCGGTCCCCATAACCCCGGCCCGACTCGTTCTCTGCGATACGCGCCTTGACCAGCTTCGTGATGAGCGCGCCGGGAAGCGGTTTGTCGGGCGCAAAGCGGATGGAGGCCTTGCCTAGTTTGTAGCCCTTGAGCTCAGCCGCGTGCGCGCGCGTCACGTCCGTGCTCATGATGTGAAAGGTGCAGAGACCGCTTGAGGACGCGAAGCCCACCAGCAGTCCGTGGTGTTTGTAGGCCGGGATCTGGTAGCTGATGACCTCGGTAGCCTTGGGAGCGGCAGCTTTGATCGTTTTGCGAAGCTTCGCGAGCGCGGCCCGCGCGTCTTCGGGCAACGCCGCGAGGTAGTCGTCTATTGTCTGCAGGGGTGCGCTCTTCTTCGCGGGCTTATCACCAGGAGTTACTTTTTTCATGAGAAATCTCCTCTTCCTTTTGCCTTTAGTCTTGCATTAGACCGCGGATGAAACGGATTCGACGGATTCGCGCGGATCCGGCGTCAACCGCCGGCGGCCGTAGGCTACGAACGCTGCGAGGAGCCCTACCACCAGCGTTATCATCGCTAGCGCGACACCACCGCCCACCAGGTTGGTCACGGTCGCACCGATCATGATGATCGTCAGCCCGCCGGCGCCAAGCGGTGTCAGTCCCGGCCGAATGTGCAGGAGTCCCGGGAGAATCAGGGCGAGCGCGCCGAGCACCTCGCACACACCGATGAACCGCAAGAACAGGACCGGCAGCAGCACCGGCCCCGTTAGCGCCTCAGGCGGCAGGACCAGCTTCGCGCCGCCGGCAAACACAAACAGGAGCGCGAGCAGCACCTGAATGATCCACAGCACGTAGGTCATGATTGGTTTCCTCATTGGCGACTTCGAGGCTGTTGGATTATTTCCCCTCATACGCTTGCTTCAAGGTCTTTATGTCGATTTTATCCATTTGAAGCATTGCCTCCATGACTCTTTTCGCCTTCTCAGGATCTTTGTCTTGCAACAGCTCACCTAAGACAGTGGGATTGACTTGCCATGACAGGCCATACTTGTCTTTTAGCCAACCGCATCTTCCTTTTTCTCCGCCTTCAGAAAGCTTCTCCCACAGATCATCTACTTCTTCCTGCGTTTCACAGTTCACGGACAGGGATATTGCTTCCGTGAATTTGAAATGCGGGCCGCCGTTTAATGCAGTCAATTCCAGTCCATCGAGTTGGAAGGCCGCGGTCATTACAGTACCCTTTGGGCCAGGCCCTGCTTCTCCATATCGAGTGACGCTCACAACCTTTGAATTCCAAAAAATAGAAATATAGAAATTCATCGCCTCTTCGGCCTTATCATCGAACCATAAGAATGGGGTGATCTTTTGCATATCGTCTCCTGTTGGTTTGGACTATTCGTTGAATCCTTCCGCGCTACTTTTCCGGCAGACCCGCGAGCTCGATCACCGGGCGGATCTCGACGGTGCCAATCTATTTCTTAACCCTGGTCATGGTCGACTCATACCCGCCACCGCCTGGATAAACCCAGCCGCCGGTACAGGTGTTGCCGTCGTCGCTGAACTTACCTTTGAAATACGCCGGAGAACCTTTCTGGCCGCCCCAAATCGTGAGGGTGCCTTTGTCTACTTCATAGACGTAGTCCAGGGTATTGCCCCGGGTGTCGTAGACGCGCGATTTTATTTCGTTGCCTGGCTCAGCTCCGAATTCGTGTTCGTGTCCGATGATCTCAATGCCTCTTACCTTGTGTCCGTTATGCTCAAAATCAAAGCGGTGCATAAGGAAAAAGCCGCCTTCCATCCACTCGTACGTTTCCGCTCCGCTTATAGCTCCCTTTCCGCTCGGGTCGGACACCTTCCAGGTACCAACCAGTATATTGAAGCTCTTGAGGTCTGGATTTGGCCGGGGTGTTTGCTGTTGAACGCTCATTTCATATCCCTTTCGTGATTTGTTCATTTCATGCGCCGTGCCCGGCATCGTCAGTATCAGGATCATCCCGATCGCTGATGATTGAAGAGCCGTGAGGAGCCATGGCCGTTGCGAAGCCACATTATGGTCTATGTGTGTTTCGATGGTTTTCATCAATTCATCTCCTTCTGCTAATTCAAATCGGCGAGAAATCCGTGGAAATCCGTCGAATCCGTGTCATCAGTGGTCTATGCGTTCGACGGAATCGCTTTGCTGGCGCCGCATCGACCACGGATGACACTGATCCGGCGGATTTGCGCGGCTACCTCACTAGCGAAATGTCTGTTACACGCCACTAATTCTCCGGCAGACCCGGGATATCCAGCACGGGCCGGACTTCGATGGTGCCCATACGCGCTACCGGAATTCGTTCGGCGATACCCATCGCTTCGTCGAGATCCCTGGCCTCGATCAGGTAGTAACCGCCAAGTTGTTCGCGCGTCTCCGCGAAGGGACCGTCTGTCACGAGGCGTTTGCCCTCGCGCACCCGAACGCTGGTCGCCGTCGAAGTAGGGTGCAGCGGGCCTGCATAGATATAGTGCCCGCTCGCGTTGAGATCTTGCGTAAGCTGCGCGGACTCTACATAACAGTGCTCCCGCTCCGCCTCGCTCAGGACGTGCTCGTCCAGATAAACCAGCAGCATGTATTTCATACCCTGTTCCTCCGTCAGTTAGTCGAATGGCGCGTGCCCGGATCGACACATCGGCTGGAAATTATTTAACATCAGGCATGCTCCCAGAAGCCAACGCTGCGGTCGAGTCCGTTTATCGCTCTGATTGGGGACGGATCGTCGCCACGCTTATTCGCCTCTTCGGGGACTTCGACATGGCCGAAGAGGCCGCGCAGGAAGCATTTGCAGCCGCTGTAGACCAATGGCGGGACTCCGGCGTCCCTGAGTTCCCACGCGCGTGGATCGTCCAGACGGCTCGGCACAAGGCCATTGACCGCCTACGCCGCCGGACGCTGTTCGAGGAAAAACTTGAATCGTACGCCGTCTCCGAGTTGAGCCGGACCATCGAGGAGCCGGATTATTTCACTGACGAAATCCCCGACGATCGCCTTCGCCTGATCTTCACCTGCTGTCATCCGGCGCTTGCGCACGAGGCGCAGGTCGCGCTGACACTGAGGACGCTGGGCGGGCTTGAGACGGACGAGATCGCGCGGGCGTTTCTCGTGCCTGCGGCGACGATGGCGCAGCGGCTCGTCCGCGCGAAGCGGAAGATTCGCGACGCGGGGATTCCGTATGCGGTGCCTGAAATCAGTGATCTGCCCGAGCGGTTGGACGCAGTGCTGACCGTGATCTATCTCATCTTCAACGAAGGCTATGTGGCGACCCGAGGCGAGCCGCTGGTGAGAAATGATCTCTGCTCGGAGGCCATCCGTCTTGGGCGACTCGTAAGGATGTTGATGGCGCCTCGACCTCCGTCGGAGGCGACTGCTCTCGTCGCTCTCATGTTGCTTCATGATTCGCGTCGCGATGCCCGCATCGACGGGGCTGGCGATCTAGTCGTTCTGGAAGAGCAGAATCGCGGTCGCTGGGACGGGCGGCAGATCGCCGAAGCGCTGCCGCTCGTCGATGAGGTGTTGCGCGCCGGGCCTGGTCCATTCGCGCTGCAGGCGGCAATCGCGGGCGAGCATTGTCGGGCCACGCAAGCCAGAGATACGGATTGGGCTCAGATCGTCCGGCTTTACGATTTGCTGGAGCGTCAGCAGCCCTCTCCCATTGTGGCGCTTAACCGGGCGGTGGCGGTTGCGATGTCGGACGGTCCACGGCGCGGGCTCGAACTCATCGATGTGCTTGCGGCTACTGGCGATCTCGATGGCTATCACTTGCTGCATGCCGCGCGCGCCGACTTGCTGCGCCGAGTTGGATCCCGAGAAGAAGCGGCAAACAGCTACGCGCGAGCGCTTGCGTTGGTAACCAATGACAGCGAGCGCCGATTTCTCGAACGTCGGCTGCGGGAGGTTCAGCAACCGGTAGTGTGATTTTCGATCCTATCCCGCGACCGTAAGAGTCCCTCCGCTCCGATGCGATAGCAGTCAATCTTTGATAATGCTTCCCACTCGAGCCTCGCGGGATTCTGGATGGCAGTGACCTGAGGCTCGGACGCGAGTTGAATACAACATATGGCCAGTACTTATCACTCAAGCTCTGAGCCCCGGACGATTGTCATTTCGGGTGGGGGATAATATCAATAAGGTAATAGGTATCAGCCACGATCTTAAAGTAGAAGCGCCAGCCACGCGTAACTCTGGCCTGCCAGATGTCTCGTGCTTCGTCGTACTTTTTTGCGCGCAAAGATGGGTGGCGCAAGTTTTCCAGCAACAGGCGCGATTGCTTGTAAAACGCTTTCTGGATGGGTGAGGGAGCGTCCTCAAGCGATTTGATGAAACGCTCGGCATAATCGAGCTTCATCGTGAGCGTTTTGTCTTCTTTGCTTTGGCCCGCTCCTTCATATTGCGCTGGAGAGACTCGATCATCTGGTCGGCAGTGTCGAACGGACCGTACGTGCGGCCTCTGCGAATATCTTCTAGTCCTTCTTCAATCCGCCGGTCGATGAGGCTCTTGGGCGTGAGCGTGATCTTGCCCTTCTCAAACCTTGCTTCTAGCAGATCGCCTACATTCAAGCCGGCCCGTTCGCGGAGCGCGGATGGGAGGGTAACTTCGCCTTTGGGTTTCACTTTGACTAACGACATATGAGTGTCTGACTAGTGAGCTTTGCTGGAAAATCCAATCGGTCTCAGTTTACCAGATGCATATCATCCGTCAATCTACTAGGCCGGTAACAATTCGCCCACAGTTTGAGCCCACCGCCACTAAACCAAGAATCCTATGCGGGTCTGAAAGTGATGCAGTCTCGATGTTGCGCACTTTCCCGAGCGGGGCGCCGAGCCGGAAAGTTGACTATGTGTTGACCGTCGGTGAGCAGGGAATACCGGTTGAGGTCAAGTACGCCGCGGAATGCTCGCCTTCATCGAAAAAGTCCGACAACGCGCCGTTAGGCGTGCTCGTCGGGGCTACGTCGCCGGCAGACCGAATGCTTGTCGGACCACGCTGCGCACGTTTCGGCAGCGTTTGATTGCGTCCTTGACATCAACACGGGTAGCCGATATCCCGGGATACCGATACGCCACCGCGAACGTGCTTAGTACATTGGGGTCCGCGGCGAGGCCGTTCCACAATGGCTCGAACGGCAGAATCAGTGTTAGCAGCGCATACAAGTTGTCCGTCTTCGGCACGGCTAGCCCAGCTTCTTCCAGTCGCGCTTTCAGGTATTTCTCCGCGCACTGTTGAGCGTGGAAGCAGGCTGCGTCGGGGTTGGGATTCTTTCGTGCCCGGTAGGACATTAGTGGTGTGACAAAGTCGCCTTCCGCTTTGTCGATCCACTCAAGCGTGGTCCGTTTCATACGCAACCCTTCCACGCTCTACGATCTCGCACATGAAGGAGTCCCGCATAGCGAGGCGCTCCCGCACCTGCCCAGGAGTCCGTACGATCAGATCAATGCCGATCTCTGGGTTGATGCGGGTGATTATGCGGGCAGCCTGCGTAGAGCGCTACCCTCGAAAGGCATGACGACAAGCAGATCCAGGTCGGAAAAAGGGCCAGGAGTTCCATGCGCGTGCGATCCAAACACGTTGATCTTGTCGGGTTGAAAGTCGCTTGCGATCCGGTCACAAATCTCCTGGACTTTTTCGGATGTAGTCATTTGGCAACTGAGAGTTTCCCACCGATCGCCCTAAGCCGGCACGTGTGCAACATCAACTCCCGCGAGGAGAAGAAGGGGGCTTGACGCTGACGGAATGAATGCGACATCCTGCGCAGGTGGTACGCCGGTCATCTCCTACTAAGATTAGGAACGCTCTCAATCCTCGAGAAGAGTACAATATGGTTCCCGGCAGAGATTTTACTCTGGAGTGAGGTGGAGGTTGGATTACGACGAAGACAAAGTGGACGACGCTGTGCTCGCTTTGATGTACCTAACGATCCATGACCGAGTGCGGGCTTGGAAAGGGTTCGATTGGGATGCGCTGAATCGTTTGCACGAACAGGGATTCATTGCCGACCCGAAAAACAAGACAAAGTCTGTTGTGCTTACAGAAGAGGGGTTGGCAAGATCAGAGGAATTGTTCGAGCAGCTATTCTCGAAGCGAGCTTGATCGCACAGTGCGTCACCCGGTTAAAGACTACCTTGGTTGCTAGAAGTAGTTTCAGGGTTCGTGGGGTCGGCTCACTATTACTCAGTCACACTCAGTTTGATGGATCGCAGATGCAGATTTCAGGGCTCCAATCCCGGAGGGATGACCTGTCCATAGAAGTGCCGCGCGCCATGGGTCTTTGAAACTCCGTTAGGAGTGACCTGTGTTCCTGCAAGCGGTGTTCTGCGGGAAACAAGGTGACTCCTAAAGGAGTCAAGTATCTTCGCCGCGCCGTTTTCTATAGACAGGTCATCCCTTACGGGATTAGCTGCTGAAATTCTGGCTCACGATGTATCAGGCCGAATGTGACTGAATACTAGTGACTTGCAATCATAGACCCGCCTTCTTTAGCCGCTCAATGAGCGTCGGCTTGCGCGCGTGTGCCTGACGGAGCGCCTCAATCCGCATCTGGAAGTCGCCGCCTTTGGCACGGGAGTCAAGGTCGCGTAGATCGGCGAGGAGCTTGATTTCATGATCGTAGCGCTTCGGCTGCTTGGTGACGATCAGAGTCTCGATCTCGGCCCATAGCTTAGGCTCGCGGCCCGTGAGGCTGTCCAGGTGCTTCTCTCTCGCGAGCGCCGTCTCGCGTTCGCGCCGGTCCTTTTCTTTGGCACGCTTCTCTGTCTCAACGTTCGTGGCGAAGAAGTCATGGGCTACATCATTCGCGGAGCGGCTCGGGAGCTTGCGTCTCGCACAGTACGCGAAGCAGTCATGCTTGCGGCGGCCCTGAGTAGTTAAAGTGGCTCCAGCAAGGCGTCGATTTATCTTCTGCCCAGCGCAGCCCGTCTGATACGATCCAGACCTTTGCGATTGGCGCCCAGCAAGGCGTCGATTTATCTTCTGCCCAGCGCAGCGGCGATTGGTCCATATCAACGTATTTCTGGCGCGAGCAGCCTTTGATCGCGCCAAAGACGAAGAACGTTCTTGGCGCGAATAGAACTAATTGTGCCAAATGTGTTAGAATCTCATGGCGCGAATAGAACTAATTGCGCCAAACTTAGAAGGAAGTAATGGCGCGAATAGAGCTAATGGCTCGCGGGAACAGTTACTGACGCCGGCAATGAAAGGGGAGCGAAAAGTGCCGACCAAGAACAATGAACAAGTGCTCGCGCATATCCGCAACTCGCCTGGAGGAATGGGTATCGACGCCCTATCCAAGTTGCTCAGGGGGGAGATCAGTCGCCGCACGCTCCAAAGACGACTGTCACAGCTAGTAGCAGCGGGGAAACTGATTTCCGAAAAGAAGGGACGCTCAACCCGCTACCTGCTTCCCCCTTCGGTAGGTGAAGGGAAGAGAGAGGAGAGTTCGGTTGCACTGTCTCCATCAGGAGTCGAGGTAAGCCGGCAAGTGTGGAGGCCTCTGGCTGAGCGCACCCCTGTAGGTTACAACCGCGAATTCTTAGACAAGTACAGACCCAACCAGAGTAGCTACTTGACGCCAGAAACGATCGCGCACCTAAACCGTATGGGCCGTACTCCCGACTCAGAGAAACCAGCAGGCACCTACGCGCGTCACATTCTTGACCGCCTGCTGGTCGACCTATCGTGGGCATCATCACAACTGGAAGGCAACACTTACTCGTTGCTCGACACGAAGCGGCTCATCGAGCACGGGCAGGCAGCCGAGGGCAAAGACGCGGCCGAGACCCAGATGATCTTGAATCACAAAGCTGCCATCGAGTTCCTCGTCGATTCAGCCGACGACCTGGCGTTCAACAGACAAACCATTCTTAACCTCCATGCGCTGCTCTCGGACAACCTGCTGCCGGACCCTGCCGCCAGCGGTCGGCTGCGGCGCATCGGCGTTGGGATTAACGACTCGGTGTATCACTCGCTAGAGGTGCCGCAGCTAATCGAAGAATGCTTTCAACAAGTCGTGGACACGGGCGGTGCCATTCGTGAGCCTTTCGAGCAGGCATTCTTCGCCATGGTGCACCTGCCCTACTTGCAGCCGTTCGAGGACGTAAACAAACGTGTCTCTCGGCTGGGTGCGAACATCCCGCTCGTCCGCCACAACCTATGCCCGCTCTCATTTGTGGACGTATCGGAGCGCGCCTACATTGCCGGTCTGTTAGGAGTCTACGAACTAAATCGGGTCGAGTTGTTGCGGGATGTCTTTGTGTGGGCCTACGAACGATCCTGCCAACGCTATGTCGCCATCAGCCAATCGCTGGGACAGCCCGACAGGTTCAGGCTCAGGTTCCGCAACGAACTTACTGAAGTAGTGAGCGAAATTGTGCGCAACCTTGCGCGACCAACTGTAGAACTAGTGACTGCGGCTGCGGTGAGCCGAGTGCCGCCGGAACACTTGGACGATTTCGTTCGAATGGCAGTCAGGGAATTAGACAACCTGCACGAGGGTAACTACGCTCGCTTCAGGTTGCGTCCGTCAGAGTACCAAGCCTGGCGAGAGTCTCTTCAGCGCGCGTGACACTACACAGGCTGGTGCTACCAGAGCACGGAGCTGCCAGCGGCGGGCCGCTGGCTTTCGGTTTTCCGGTCACAATTCGGACACAAAATGAAAAACGGCGGTCGGCGTGATCTTCTTAAGTTCTTGATTCTTTGATGGCCCCTGGAGGATTCGAACCTCCAACCAAAGGATTATGAGTCCTCTGCTCTGCCGTTGAGCTAAGGGGCCTTCTGATTCTTCAACTCGATGCCTTACAATCCGCTCTGGCTCTGCATGACGCCGTCGCGCGCCCGATGGCAATTCTGAATCTTAGTTGCGCGATTTTCGTAGGTCAAGCTGAGCGCCTGAATTCCGAGGCAATAGACCACGGATGAAACGGATTGGACAGATCAACACAGATCAGATCTGTGTTGATCCGTCCAATCCGTCTCATCCGTGGTCTATCGTCCGCTTCAGACGGTGAACACTTCCACGTCCGGCGTGACTGCTGACTTAGGCATCAACGCGGGCCAATAGGCGACGATCTCTTCGACCTTCGGCCTGCCGCTTCCTAACCCGCAAACGGTTGGTGGGCCATTTAGCCCAAGCGGCGCAAGCTCCTTCACGAATCGCTCAAGCGCAGCTTTGTTTTCTGAGCGCACACCGACGCGAAGGAGCACTTCCGGAAGCTCAGGCGAAGCGGCGCCCGCTAACTCTCCGTGCAACGCTCCCGCCCCGATGATCTCCGAATGCATCTTGTCGAACTTCAATCCAAGAGCGTCGAGCCGCCGACGCAGGATCGCATCGGCGGCTTTGGCCTTCTCGTAAGCTTCAGGCCACGAGTAAACCAAAGAGCCCACCGCCTTGTAACCCGCCGAGTAGCTGATCGAGACCTTGTAGGTATCCGTCGCGGCTCTTCCTTTGATTCCCGAAACGCGCACGACATCAGTCGCGGCTTGCTCGAGCTGAACAGTGGTGAAATCGGCTATGCAATCAGGCGTGATGTACCGCTGAGGTTCTCCCATCTCATACATCAACTGCTCGATGATGCCGGCAACTGTGACCCGCCCGCCTGTACCAGGGTGTTTGGTGACCGAGAATGTGCCGTCGTCATTGGCGTCGACGATAGGGTAGCCGATGTTCGATAAATCCGGGATCGACTTCCAATCAACCTGACAGTTGCCCCCGGTGCATTGCGCGCCGCACTCGATGATGTGACCGGCGATGGTGCCTGCGGCAAGCTTGTCCCAATCATCCGACGCCCATCCGAACTCGTGAATCATCGGCCCAAGCGTCAGCCCGGTGTCGGTGCAACGGCCGGTGATGATGATCTGCGCGCCGCGGTCGAGCGCTTCCGCGATCGGAGCCGCGCCAAAATAAACGTTCGCGCTTTGCACGCGATCTCTGATGGCGGACAGTGGCGCGCCGTTTTCCATGTTCTCGAGCAGGATCCCTTGATCCATCAGCTCATCCAGCCTGTCCATTATGTCATCGCCGGCGACGATCCCAATTTTGACTTTGCCCGTCAAGACAAGCTTGCGAGCGACTTCGGCGACCGCATTGCTGCACGCTTGAGGATTCACCCCTCCTGCGTTTGCCACGACCTTGATGTTCTTCTCGACGCAGGCCGGCAGAATGCGAGCCATCACACCGATGAAATCGTGCGCGTAGCCGAAGCGCGGATCGCGAGCGCGCTGCTTCTGCATGATGGACATCGTGATCTCAGCGAGATAATCGAGCGTCAGATAGTCGATCGGTCCGCGTTCGACGAGTTGGACGGGCGCTTCGAGCGAGTCACCCCAGAAGCCCTGCCCGTTTGCGATTCTGATAGTTTTCATTATGCTGTTCTCTGCTTTGCGACATCGTCCAGCCCAAGCTCTTTGATGAGTTGCGCCTTCAACTCGAACTTCTTCACCTTGCCGCTTGCAGTCAACGGAAGCGACGTGACGAACCTGATGTACTTCGGGCACTTGTGTCTGCTGATCCCGTCGCTGCAGTATCGGCGTACCTCCTCATCGTCCGCCGCCGAGCCGGGCTTAAGCCGTATCACCGCCGCTACTTCTTCGCCCATGAAGCTATCCGGTAAGCCGACCACTTGCGCCTCAGCGATGTCCGGATGCCGCATGAGGAATGCTTCGATCTCCGCGGGATAGATGTTCTCGCCGCCGCGAATGATCATATCCTTCACTCGCCCGACGATGTTGACGTAGCCTTCGGCGTTCATCGTCGCAAGATCGCCGGTGTGAAGCCAGCCTTCCGCGTCGATAGCCTCGGCACTTTTGTCGGGCATGTTGTAGTAGCCCTTCATCACCAAAAAGCCTCGCGTCATCAACTCGCCCGATTCGCCAAAGCCAACCGGCTCGCCCGTCAGCGGGTCAGCGATCTTGATGTCCATGTGCGGATGCGGAATGCCGACTGTTGAAGACTTCAGTTCGAAGCTGTCGGTTTGAATTGTCTCGGTTACTGTCCCGGTCGATTCGGTCAGACCGAAGACGATCGTGCAGTCGGCGCCCATCTTTGCTCTGACGTCTTCCATCAGCACGACAGGAACCGGCGTCGCTCCGGTGATGATCTCGCGCAGCGACGAAAGATCGAACTCTCCCGCCAGGAAGCGCGGATGATTCAGCATTGCGACCAGCATCGTCGGAACGTTGAACGAAAAAGTCGCTTTCTCTTTGTCGAGCAGTTCGAGTTCTTTCGCGGCGTCGAAAGTAATCAACGGTATCAATGTGCAGCCGAGATACACCGAGAACATCACCGCGCCGAGGCTTCCGGCGATGTGAAACAACGGCATCGCGCTGACGTAGCGTTCGTTGGGCCGCAGGCTGCCGATCAAGCAGGACACGTGCGCCTGGTTGATGATGGCGTAGTGAGTCAGCATCACGCCCTTTGGGAACCCGGTCGTTCCGCTGGTGTACTGCATCTGGATCACGTCGTGAGGATCGAGGCTTGATTGACGCTCGATGAGAGTTTCATCGGAGACTCCTTCGCCAAGCGGCGCGACTTGCGAGTAGAGCATCATGCCTCGCTGTGCGTTGTTTTCAATCAGGATCACTCGCTTCAATAGGGGAAGCGCCGCGCTTTGCAGGCGTTCGCGAATTGGATCGGCAAGATCCATCAACTCCGGTGCGATGCGATACAAGGACTCGACGTATGAATTGCCGCGCAACTCTTCGATCATGAACAGCGTGGTGATATCGCCCTGACGAAGCACGTACTCGATCTCGGACACGCGGCAGTTGGTGTTCACCGTCACGAGCACCGCGCCGATCTTTGCAAGGGCGATCTCGAGCAACACCCACTCGGGAACGTTAGTCGCCCAAACCGCGACATGTTCGCTCTTCTCGATGCCAAGAGCCAGCAGACCCTTCGCGAGCCGAGTCACTTCCTCCTTGTATTGGCGATAAGTCAGGCGAAGATCGAGGCCGATCTCGGGGTAGCTGTAGACGAGCGCTTCCTTGTCAGCGTTGGCCTGGCATTGGCGATCGAACAGCTCACCGATGGTGATGTCGATTAGTTCGATGCCGCGGCTTTCAGCGTCCCAGATGGCTCGATCACCCTTAATTCCCATGCGCTTCCTCAGGAGATAGGATGGGTTTTGAAGGGCCAAGCCTGTGGACAATTGCGTAGCGCTCACTCTATGATGAGCCGCGTGGCAGTATCAGTCAGGTCAGCGCTTCCAGGTGAGATTGAACCAGGCGAGGCGCCTAGTCAAGGAGTTGAGTGATGGATGTGCTGATCAAGCTAGAGACTCCCGCCCGATTTGCAGCAGTTCAAACTTCCACCAGGCGTGGATGAACGGTTGCAAGACCTTTTGGATCGTCAGGACCGAGGCGAAACGCTAACGGCGAGCGAGCGCAAGGAAGCGGAGGGCCTGGTCGATCTTGCCGAGATACTCTCGCCGTTGAGTCTTCGCGCGCAAAGGGCTGAGCGCGAAACCACGAAGAGTTCGTAGTTCGGCCTTCAGGCGGAAGTTCGTACCTCAATCCCGCAAAACCGAACCCACGCTACGAACTTCCGCCTGAAGGCCGAACTACGAACTTTTTTCTGAGGAACGAATGCAAGCGATCAAATCGGTCGTCAATCCGCAGGACGAAACCTATCAGTCTAACTACGCCGCTAATTCATCGGCAGTCGAAAGACTGAAGAGCGAGCTCGCGCGCTCGACCAAAGGCGGAGGCGAGCAGTACGTCAAACGACACCTCGCGCGAGGACGCTTGCTGCCTCGCGAGCGCATAGAGATGCTGCTCGACGAAGGCTCATACTTTCTCGAGATCGCGCCGCTCGCCGGCATCGGCATGGAAAACGAATTCGTCGGAGCCGGCGTGGTCGGCGGCGTCGGTCTGGTCTCAGGCCGCGAGTGCCTGATCATAGCCAACGAAGCGACCGTCAAAGGCGGCGCCGTCAGCGAGATCGGGCAGGTTAAGAATCGCCGCCTCTCGGACGTCGGAACAGAGAACCATCTGCCTAGCATCAGCCTAGTAGAATCGGCCGGCGCGGATCTTCCTGTTCAAGCAAAGATCTTTGTGCCTGGGGGCCGCGGCTTTCGCGAGATCACTCGCCGCTCAAAGATGCGCATCCCCAGCATCTCGGTTGTGTTCGGCAATTCGACCGCCGGAGGCGCGTATCTGCCGGGCATGTCGGACTACGTGATAATGGTCAGGAATCAGGCGCAGGTGTTCTTGGGCGGTCCGCCGCTGGTGAAGATGGCTACCGGTGAAGTCGTCGATGAGGAATCACTCGGTGGCGCTGAGATGCACTCGCGGATATCGGGCTTGTCGGATTATCTTGCGGAGGACGAACTCGATGGGCTGCGACTCGCGAGAGACACTGTCAGTCATTATTCGGATGCGCCGCCTAGACCAAAGCTGCGCGCCGTCGAAGAGCCGCTCTATCCTGCGGATGAATTGTTGGGGATTGCGTCGGCGGATGTGCGAGTGCCATTCGAATCTCGCGAGGTAATCGCCCGCATAGTCGATGGCTCGAAGTTCGAAGAGTTCAAGTCGAAATACGGCACGACGTTGGTCACCGGCTTCGCCTACATCCACGGCTATTCCGTCGGGATACTCGCGAACAACGGCGTGTTGATGTCTGAGTCGGCTGCGAAGGGCGCGCAGTTCATTCACCTCTGCAACCAGCAGAACATCCCCCTCGTCTTCTTGCAGAACATCACCGGGTTCATGGTGGGACGCACATACGAAGAACAAGGCATCATCCGCAACGGCGCCAAGCTGATCAACGCGGTGTCGAACTCGACGGTGCCGGCGATCACGATCATGACCGGGAGTTCGTACGGCGCGGGCAACTACGCGATGTGCGGGCGGGCTTATGAGCCGCGGTTTTTGTTCACGTGGCCGAATCATCGGATCGCCGTGATGGGACCTCAGCAGCTTTCGGGAGTGATGGACATAATCAAACGCGAAGCGCTGACAAAGCAAAGTCTGCCGATTGACGAAGCGAAGCTCACTGCCTCAAGACTGGCTCTGGAAGCCCAAATCGAGGCGGAGTCTGATGTTTACTTCGCGACTGCGAGATTGTGGGACGACGGTATTATTGATCCTCGCGATACGCGGACCGTGCTGGCGATTTCGTTGTCGGCGGCTTACAACCGTTCGGTTGAAGGTACGATGGAGTGGGGCGTGTTCAGGCATTGAAATCAGAATAGACCACGGATCAAACGGATCGGACGGATTCACACTGATCTGATCCGTGCGAATCCGTCCGATCCGTTTGATCCGTGGTCTATTCTCTACGCGAATCGGTCCTCATGGAGCCTTTTGAATAAAATCCTAATCGCCAATCGTGGAGAGATCGCGCTGCGCGTGACGCGAACCTGTCGTGCGATGGGCATCTCTATCGTTGCCGTGTATTCCGATGCCGATGCGCGAGCGCCTCACGTGCGGTTCGCCGATGAAGCTGTTCACATCGGGCCTGCTCCAAGCAAGGAGTCCTACCTCAATATTCAGAAGATAATAGAGGCCGCACGTCGAACCGGCGCCGAAGCCATTCATCCGGGATACGGATTCCTGTCTGAAAACGCCGGCTTCGCCGAAGCCTGCGAAGCCGCTGGCATCAAATTCATCGGGCCGACCGCTGACGCAATTCGCAAGATGGGTCTGAAGAGTACGGCTCGCAGGATGATGGCAGCGGGTGGCGTCCCAGTCGTTCCGGGCTACGACGGCGAAGATCAGTCTATCGAGACTCTCAGCAAGAGCGCAGAAGCGATAGGCCTGCCGGTTCTTATCAAAGCCTCAGCAGGTGGCGGCGGCAAAGGCATGCGAGTCGTCCGCGATGCGAGCGAGCTTCGAGAAGCTATTGAAGCCGCGCGCCGCGAAGCCGAGAAAGCTTTCGGCGACGGGACGTTGCTTCTGGAGAAGTACATCGAACGCGCGCGCCACATCGAAGTGCAGATCCTCGGCGACCAACAAGGACATTTGATCCATCTCTTCGAGCGCGAGTGCTCGATCCAACGACGTCATCAGAAGATCATTGAAGAAAGCCCTTCTCCCGCCGTGAACACGGAGCTTCGGAATCGTATCTGCGAAGCGGCGGTCGCCGCAGGCCGAGCGATCGGCTACACAAACGCCGGGACCGTCGAGTTCATCCTGGCTCCGTCGGGCGAGTTCTATTTCATCGAGGTCAACACCAGGCTCCAAGTTGAGCACCCGGTGACTGAGATGATCACGGGGCTTGATCTGGTCAAGCTTCAAATCGAAATTGCCGGCGGTAAGGCTCTTTCGCTCGCGCAAGAGGACGTCAAGCAGCACGGCCACGCAATCGAAGCGCGGCTCTACGCTGAGGACCCGAACAACGGGTTTCTTCCAGCCACCGGCACGCTTCACGAGTGGGATGAGCCGCTATCGATCGAAGGATTGCGAATCGACGCGGGCGTTGGCACGGGGACTGAAGTCGGCATTAACTATGACCCGATGCTTGCGAAACTGATCGCTCACGCATCGGATCGCGAGACGGCTCGCCGCAAGCTGGCTTACGGGTTGAGGGGTCTTTTCGCGCCCGGCGTGCAGACTAATCGCGAGTTCTTGATCCGCGCGATTGAGCACCCGGAGTTCGCGAGCGGAAGCTATCACACAGGCTTTGTAGACGAGCACCTCGACGAGCTGATCACGCAGGAGAATGAAACCGAGGACCTGATCGCCGTGAGCGTTGTCGGGTTGTACTTGAACAAGCGGCGACAATCGGAAGCCTCTATCCTTCCGCACGTGCAGCCGAGCTATCGCAACAATCCCTTTCGCGACCCGTCGATGAGACTGCAAGTCGGAAGCGCAGCATTCGAGATTTCGTGGCGGCCGATCGGCGATGAAACGTTCGCGGTATCGTGCGGAGGTTGGCAAGCCCACGCGCAGCTTGTATCATTCGAGCCGGGAAGCATTCGCCTCTCAATAGACGGGACGCAGAAGATATTTCGAATCGCGGAAGCAGGCGATCAGTTCTTTGTGCAGTCTCATTTGTCGTCGCAGGTCGTCACCCGCTTGCCGAGGTATCCGCAAACGCACGCGGCGTCTGGGCACGAAAGCGCTTATGCTCCGATGCCCGGCCAGGTGCTGAAGGTACTGGTCGAAGTCGGACAACAGATTTCGGCGGGTGACGCGCTGGTGATCCTTGAAGCGATGAAGATGGAGCAGACGTTGCGGGCCGCGACCGACGGCGTCGTCGAAGCCGTGCTGGTGAAGCAAGGTGACGTCGTAGCCCCGGGCGACAGACTTGTGGAGATCGCAGCAGTGATTCGTGAAACGTGATGCGTGAATCTGCTGGTGGGCGAACTTTCCAGCAGGATCACAGGTTGGGAAGGTGGGCGTGCCCCCGCTCCGCGAAATTACCTTAGATCTTGCGTTGACGAGCCGAGCGGGGGCAAGCCACCCTTCCCAACCTGTGATCCTTCGCAGGGCTACTTGTAGGTTTCAGCTTACTGAATCACGCATCACGAATGACAATTCACCATCAGCATCACGTTGTACCTTTCGCCTCAGATTAGACTTATTTTCAAAACAAAGGAGCCAATATGTCCAGCATGACCGAAGCCGCCCCGGTGGTCGCAACCACCTTTCCCTACTTCACCGAAGAACACGACTTGTTCCGTCAAACGGTGAAGCAGTTTGTCCAAACCGAGATCTCTCCGCACGCCGAAGAGTGGGACGAGGCGGGAATCTTCCCCAAAGAGCTTTTCAAAAAAGCCGCCGACCTCGGGCTGTTCGGAATCCGGCTCGATCCAAAGTACGGCGGCAGCGGACTGGATTGGTGGTACACGGCGGCTTACCTCGAAGGCTTCTCGTACTCGAACAGCGGCGGCGTGTCGATGGCGATTTTCGTTCAGTCGGACATAACCCTGCCGGTGCTCGATGAGCTTGGCACCGATGAACAGAAGGAAGAGTTCTTGAGACCGGCCGTCGCAGGCGACCGTATCGCCGCGCTTGGGATCAGCGAGCCCGGCGGCGGGTCGGACGTTGCGGCGCTGACGACTCGCGCGCGGAGCGATGGAGACGATCTGGTGATCTCCGGGCAGAAGCTTTGGATCACCAACGGAGCGCGAGCGGACTTCATGATCCTCGCCGTTCGCACCGGAGAAGATCGCTACAAAGGCGTCTCGATGGTTTTGTTTCCAACTGACACCAAGGGCTTCGCGGTCGGCAAGAAACTGAAGAAGGTTGGCAATCTCTGCTCGGACACCGCGGAATTGTTCTTCGACAATTGCCGCATTCCTAAGCGCTACGTACTTGGCGAGATCGGCCGTGGCTTCTACTACACGATGCACAACTTTCAAGGCGAGCGGCTGGCGTCGGCGATCGCGAACATAGCAACGATGGAGCGCGCGATCGAGTACGGGGTAGCCTATGGCAAGGAGCGAATGGCTTTCGGCAAGCCGATCGGCGACTTCCAGGTGTGGAAGCACCGCTTCGCCGAGCACAAGACAAGCATCGAAGCAGGAAAGTGGCTCACGTATCGCGCGCTCGATTTGATCAACCGCGGCGAACGCGCCGTGCGAGAGATCACGATGGCCAAGCTCTTCACAAGCGAGCTCTCGCAAAAGGTCGCGTATGATTGCATGCAGATCTTCGGAGGATTCGGCTACACGACTGAGTATCCGATCAGCCGCTTCTGGCGGGACGCGCGTTTGAACACAATCGGCGCCGGGTCGTCGGAGATTATGAAAGAGATTCTGGCAAAGGAAGAGAAGTTGTAGCCTACCAATTCAAGTTCAAAGAGCGACAGCGGCACACCACCTGCTCGCCATGGGTCGGGAGCGCTTTCCTACACTTATGAATGCTACCCAGGCTATCTCCAACGATTGACTCCTGACAGGCTGCAGAAAAACTCTTTTCCGTAGCCCAGGCGTTCATGCCTGGGTCGTGAGCCATCAGATTGACTCAAGCCCGCTTCAGCGGGCTTTTCTGGCCGGGCTTCAGCCATTCCGGGTGCTAAAGACGACCGAAAGCCCCATAAATGGGGCTGAAAGCCGAACTTCCTTCACGCTTCAACCCAGGCGTAAACGCCCTGGGCTAGGGAAAACCTCAGCCGATATAGCCTGCCGTTTCCTTGTCGTTTCGCAACCCATTTCCAACAACCCTGCTAAGCCTGAGCGTGTCTAAACACGCTTTATGTGGCCGACGATCTGGTGGCCCATCTCTTCAGTGGTTACGAACCGCTGGTCGCCTCTCGCAAGATCGCTGGTGCGATGTCCGTCGGACAACGCACGCTCGACAGCTTCTTCTATCGCCGCGGCTTCCGGTTCGAGCTTGAACGAGTAACGTAGCATCATCGCCACCGAAAGGATCGCGCCAAGCGGATTCGCAATGCCTTTCCCCGCAATGTCCGGAGCGGAACCGTGCACCGGCTCATACAATCCCACTGGCCCGCCGATGCTCGCCGACGCCAGCAAACCGAGCGAGCCAACGACCGCGCCCGCTTCATCCGAGAGAATATCGCCAAACATGTTTTCGGTGACCATCACATCGAAGCTAGCGGGCCTCGCGACTAACGCCATCGCGCACGAATCGACGTATTGATGTTCGAGCGTCACATCCGGATAATCCGCGGCCACCCGGATCACGACTTCACGCCAGAGCCGTGAGGATTCGAGCACGTTAGCTTTGTCGACAGAGGTCACCTTACGCCGCCGCAACCGCGCCAGCTCAAAAGCCACGCGAGCTATTCGCTCTACCTCCGGTTCCGAATAGCGCATCGTGTTGATCGCCTCGCGCCAGCCGTCAGCGTCGCGCTCGCCCCGTGGCTCGCCAAAGTACAAGCCGCCGAGCAACTCGCGCACAATCAGAACGTCCGTGCCTTCTATTACCTCAGCTCTCAGCGGTGAAGCGTCGATGAGCGAAGGGTACAAGCGGGCGGGCCGCAGATTAGCGAACGCGCCGAGCCCGCGACGCAGCCTGAGCAGACCGGCTTCCGGGCGGAGGTTTGTCGGATAGCCGTCAAATGCCGGATCTCCTACGGCTCCGAGCAGCACCGCTTCCGACTCCAGGCAGGCTCGGAGCGTGTCATCCGGAAGCGGATCGTTGTGTTTGCGAATCGCGCAGCCACCCGCGTCTTTGAAGCTGAAATCGATCTCGTGCGCGAACGCTCTCGCGGCGGCCTCGAGCACACGCACAGCTTCGACGGTCACTTCGGGACCGATCCCGTCTCCGGGCAGCACTACGATCTTAATTTTCATGGCTGTTTCAACCAGCGAGCTATCTCGTCCTGCACCGATTTGTACACATCCTCTTGAGTGACGCCGGCGCTCTTCGGAACTTTGAGCGAGTGGTCGCCGCCTTCAATGATATGAAGAGTAGCGCGAGACAGCGTCTTGACGATCGGGCGCAGCTCGTCTGCGGTTCCGAATGTATCGCGCGAGCCCTGAACGAACAACATCGGCGACTCGATCAGAGGCAGATGCTTCGAGCGAAGTTTTTCCGGTTTGCCGGGCGGGTGCAGCGGATAGCCGAGAAAAACCAGCCCTGCCAGATCGCCGGCTCCAGCGGCCGCAACCTGCGAAGCGATTCGCCCTCCCATCGACTTGCCGCCAATCGCGAGCTGGTTCCGCGCGAGTTTCTTGTGCTTGCGGACGGTTTCGATCACCGCGCGATAGCACGCCTCCAGTTTGTCGTTTGGATCAGGAGCGCCGCGGCGGTGCTCCGCGTAGAAAAAGTTGAAGGTGACGGCGTCTATTCCGCGTGATGCTAACTCAGTTGCGAAGTTCACCATGAACGCGCTCGACTGGCCGGCGCCGGCTCCGTGACCGAGTATCAACGTGATCCCCGCGCGATCCCGCGAGCTTGCGGGATAGAGGTTGGCGGTCACGCTCTGGTATTCGTTTATGTCGAGGCGGAGTTGTTCAGGCATCGTTCTGGACGAAACTATTTCGGGAACGCCGGGTTGCTCATCACTTCAGCAATCTGCTTGTTGTGGCGAAGATTGTGAGCCGGAATGTAGAGCAGCCACTGATAAGCGTTCAACGTGCCGAATATAGGAAACGGATGATCGAGCGTGTGAGCCTTCAAAGGCAGCTCGGTCGTCTCGATGAACTTCAGCGTTTTTGCGCGGCCCTCCTTGAACAGCGTCATGATTTCCGCTCGGGACATCTTTCTCTTGAGCGGCTGAATCGGTTCGGGCGCTTGCGCTTTGCCCATACGGGCCGCCAGCACGTTGTCGAGTATCTTCTCTTTGCCGGCGCTCTTGGTTTCCCAGTCGGGGTTGACGGGCGCGGCGAGAGCTCGCTCCATCGCGCCAAATAGCAGACCTTCGGAGAGCGCTATGTGCTCAGCCGTTTCTCCGGCCGTCCACTTGAACGGAACCGGCCTCGCGTTCCACTGGGCGTCGCTGAGTGTCTCAACGTAAGAGAGGAACTCTTTCTGTGAGTCGAGGAGCATCTTGATGGCTTTCGCTTTTTCTTCAGGGGTCAGCTTTCCATCGCCGGCACGCGGAAGCGTGAGCGCCTGGGCGAGAGTTGAAATCAGAATCGTGCAAATGAGAGCCGCGAGCTTTTCTTTCATGATCATCCTCCAAACTGGTTTGCCGGTGATAATACTGGACTCGGCGCGGCGGGGCAATGTACCGTCTATCAAGTCACGGCCTTCGGAAGTAGCATAGACTTTAGTCTGTGTTGTTTTGAAGCGTCGGAGAATGCACACAGACTAAAGTCTATGCTACGAACGAGCCGACAAGAGTTCGAGAAATCGTTAAGCGAGAACGTACCGCTTGCGCCGATGACGACGTTGGGCATCGGCGGGGCAGCTCGCTATTTCGCTGAGGCCACCACTCCCCGTGCATTGTTAGACGGCGTCGAGTGGGCGCGCTCTCGGGGCGCGCCGCTCTTTGTGCTTGGCGGCGGCAGCAATATCGTCGTCGCCGACAGTGGCTTTTCGGGACTCGTACTGCGTTTGAGCATTCGCGGCATTGAGACACACTTCGACGGTAGCGATGTTGTAATCGCTGCCGGAGCAGGTGAAGAATGGGACACGCTCGTTGCTCATTGTGTCGCTCGAAAGTGGAGCGGGTTCGAATGTCTGTCAGGCATACCTGGCCGCGTCGGCGCGACGCCGATTCAGAATGTCGGCGCGTATGGCCAAGAGACGAGTGAGACATTGGTGTCGGTTGAAGCGCTGGACCTTGTAACTGAAAGCCTGGTGGACTTGAGCGCACGGGATTGCGAATTCGGCTACCGCACCAGCAGATTCAAGACGCAAGACCGCGGCAGGTTCATCATTACTCGAGTGACCTACCGATTGGGCGTTAATGGCGAGCCGATGGTTCGGTACCCTGAACTTCAGCGCTATCTCGCTGATGTTGGGATTGAGCAGCCCAGAGTCGCGGATGTACGCGAAGCAGTGCTGGCCATCCGGCGTCGCAAAGCGATGGTAATCGACACGCGCGACATTGACTCGCGCAGCGTCGGTTCCTTCTTCGTCAATCCCACGGTCACGCGCAACGAGTTCGAGGCGATCAAACAGAGGCTTGCAACGCCGGGCGGCGGCAGCGAAGACCTGCCTGCGTTTCCTGTTTCTGATGGCCGCGTGAAGCTTTCCGCTGCATGGTTGATCGAGCGTGCCGGAATCAAGCGCGGGTACATACATGGCAACGTTGGGACTTCAACAAAGCATGCGCTTGCGATTATCAATCGAGGCGGTGGAACTGCGGGCGAGGTTGTTGGATTGAAGGAGTTGATTCAGAAACGCGTGCTTGAAGAGTTCGGCGTCGAGCTGACACCGGAGCCCGTTTTCGTTGGCTTCGATGAGTGAATGCACCGGTTCGGCGCGCGGCAGATTTGATCCGCGCGCCGAAACAGAGTAGGACTTCTTTACTGAGCGGCTGGCTTATTGAACTTCGTGTCGTCGATTGCGACGTTGTGCTTCACTTCATCAAGCTTGATGATGATCGTGAACGCCGAAGTGATCTGGCGCACGGTGTGCGGGACCTTAATCCCGTCGACGTCCTTGTAGTCTTCCTGGTAAACCTGAACTGCCATCTTGCCTTGCGGGGACTCGCGCTCGAGATCCATCCGGCCAAGCAGCCCGCTCGTCGCATCGAAGTACCAGGTCTCAGCCGCACCCTCAGCGGGCGTTGCTACTAACACATAAGCATCCCTGTCGCCCACCTTTTCTTTGCCCTTCACCGTGATCTTAGGATAGAGCTGTTTGAGCTTGATTGGCTTGTAGAAGTCTGCGTCGAGTTTCGTGGCCGCGAGCTCCGCGCCGGCCTTCTCGCGCAATCCACTTTGTGGATCTTGCGACCAGGCAACGGTTCCGTTGAAGCCCTCCAGCACGAGACCGAAGCCCGGAATATCGAGCCTCATGGCGTTCTTGTTCGGCGCCTTCTCCCATACCTCGGCGCTTCCACTTGCGCCGAATGCCGCGATCTCAAATGTGCCCTTTGACGCAGTGCTGGTGATCTTTTCCATCGCGGCTTTTCCGCCGAGCGCCTGCACGTACTTGTCCAGAATCTGATCGACGGTGGGTAACGCGCCCATCGTCCCGTCGGGCGAAGGTTTTTGCGGACCGCCTTGCGCAAAAGCCGCGGCCGCGATGAACGAACACAGGATTAGAGTTGTTAGCGTGCGTTTCATTGTTTTTCCTTTCATCAAAACGTTGAGCGAGCGGCCACAGCCTTTCGCTGCTTTGATTGCTTGTTGATTTGTTCGATAGCCGCGTCCAGTTGAGGATCGCGACCCTCCAGCAGCTCGCGGCGAGTGAGCTTGACTTCGATATCGGGCTCGACGCCGCGGCCTTCGATCAGCGTGCCCTTCGGGGTCCTGAAATCTGCGATGGCGTATTGAAACAGCGCGCCGGTCGGCAGCTTTTGGAGAATTGACGGAAGTGCGGCTCCCGCGGTTCGTTCGCCGACCACGACAGCCCGGCCAAGCTCCTGCATTCCGCCCGCAAAGATCTCGCTGGTTGAAGCGCTGCCGCCATCGGTGAGAATTACAACCGGCCCAAGATACGGGTTCGCCTGTGGGTTGATCATGAAGTTCTGGTGGCCCGAGCGCATCCGCATCGTGCCAAGCGAAGCCTGCTCTTTTTCAAGGACGCCTGCTATTCCAAACGACATGCCGCCAACTCCGCCGGGGTTGCCGCGCAGGTCGATGATGATGCCGGGCGCATCGCCCATCCCGCGGATAGCTGTCTTGATTCTCTCCATCAACAGCATCACGAAGACGTTGAAGCGAATGTAGCCGACGCCGCCCGCCAATCGCTTCGCCTCAAACTCTGTGTACTGCGGCGGAAAATTGCCGAACCGCTGCGACATCTCGCCTTTCAAACGTTCCCGCGCGACGGTCGCTTGGCGGGGTTGATCGCGATCGTCCAGATAAGCAACGCGTACGGTCGTTTCGGGGGCGCCGTTGATCCTGGCCAGGAGAGTCCGGGTGATTCGCAACGTTCGCAGGGCCTCAGAGTCTTTGCTCTTCGCAAACAACGCGACTACCTGCTCAGCGCTTATGTCATCGATTTTCTTGATGATGAATCCGGTGCGCAAGCCGGCGTTTGCAGCTCTTGATCCCGGCTCGACGCGCGTGATCATTGCCTGGCCGTCTACGAGGCGCAGGTCGATGCCGATGCCGCCGCCCTTCGGTTCCGGCGAATCATCTTCGATGACTGCTTGTGGTGGAATGATGTTGAAATGCGACTGGTGAAGCTCGCCGAGCATCTGTCGCAGGACCCCGTAAAACTCAGCGTCGCTCTTTGCAGAGGCGGCGCGCGGCGCATATTGTTCGCGTACTTTGTCCCAATCAAGCCCGCCGAGCGTCGGATCGAAATGCTTCTCTTTCACAGTTCGCCAGACTATGTCGAAGGTTTCCTGACGCACGTCCCCCGATACAACTACGCCGACCGGCACACCGCCAGGAACGCCCTGTGCCGGTCGCGGGGTCTGCGCAGCAATGCTAATGCACAGCAGCAGCGACAGTAGGACGATCGGTAACGCTTTCTTCAACGTCGATTCTCCAATCAACTCGAGCTGAACAAAAGTAGGGCTGATTAGCTTGTACGTTGTCTTCAAAAACAAGTTCGCCGATTCACGTTGAATAAGCCTTTCGAAGTGTAGCGCACGGCTCGCGAGGCGAACAAGGAAGAGACAAGGGTTAGCGAACCGGGTCACAGAGGAGCGGGTTCGTAGTTCGGCCTTCAAGCGGAAGTTCGTAGCGCTTCCCGGAAACCAACATACCAACTTCCGCCTGAAGGCCGAACTACGAACTCCGCCCCTTGATCGCTGACTGATCATCGAACCCGGTTGTTTACATCATCCTCGCCCATTAAACTCAGCATTGAGGTTAAGACGCTATGGCGACGAGTCAAGCAAGGCAAGTGGAAATCGAACAACTGATCGCCGATGAGTTCGGCGTCAACGCCGATTACGTCAGTGAGCTCCTTGCGCAGTTCGAGCGCGACCGGTCGTCCGTAGATGATGACTGGCGTTCGTTCTTCGATGAGCTGTTGAGCACCGGTCGCGTTGTAACTGAAAGGGAAACCGGGCCGCTCGCTGTTGAGTCAACGCCTGCAGAACGCGCCCAACCAGCTTCTGCTCCCGTCGCCCCCGGCATCGTCCAGGCGACTTACGAGTGGGGCCGCGAAGCGGCAGCACCAGCCCGCGAACCCGCTCAGGAGGCCGTTGCGCCGGCCCCGGCGACTCGATCACAAACCGCGCCTGTCGCCGCCGAAGCCGAGACCGTCGAGCGCATACCGATTCGCGGGCCCGCGCTGCGCATCGCCGAAAATATGGAGGCTAGCCTCGCGGTTCCGACCGCGACGTCGCAGCGACAGATTCCGCTCAAGCTGTTGGATGAGAACCGCCAGGTGATCAATAAACATCTTGCCACATCGGGCCGCAAGGTTTCCTACACTCACGTGATCGCGCGCGCGATTCTGAAAGCTCTCGAGAGTTTCCCGCAGCTCAACGATTCATTTGAAGAACAGGGTCAGAGCGCCTATCGCCTGCGTCATCAGCAAGTGAACTTCGGCGTCGCGGTTGATGTGACCAAAAAAGACGGGACTCGCACGTTGCTTGTTCCGAACATCAAAGGTGCGGACAAGCTGACATTTTCTGAACTGCTCGACGCGTACGACGACGTCATCAAGCGCGCGCGTACCAGCCAGCTTCAGATCTCGGATTTTCAAGGCACGACCATCAGCCTGACCAACCCGGGAACGATCGGCACGACGGCTTCCAATCCGCGACTGATGTCGGGGCAAGGCGTCATCGTCGCGACCGGTGCGATCGGTTATCCGCCCGAGTATCAGGCGATGTCGCCCGAAGGTCTCTCGCGCATCGGCATCAGCAAGGTGATGACCATAACCAGCACCTACGATCATCGCATCGTGCAGGGCGCAGAGTCGGGCGCTTTCCTCGCGCTGATGGATGAGCTGCTGCGCGGCCAGCACGAATTCTATGATCAGATATTCGCGGACCTGGGGATTCGTCATCGGCCTTATCGATGGGCGATGGACGTCAACCCGGCGATACTTGGCGAAGATCGCAGCCGCGACGCCGTCCGAAAGCAGGCTCGAGTCTTCGAGCTGGTCAACGCTCATCGGGTTCGCGGCCACTTGATCGCGGACCTGGACCCGCTCGGGTGCAAGACCGTTCAGTATCACCCCGAGCTCGACATCGAGACTTACGGGCTGACGATTTGGGATCTCGACCGCCAGTTCATCACCGGCGGAGTCGGCGGTTCGGAGACCGCGACGCTGCGTGAGATCGTCGATCATGTGCACGACTACTACTGCGGAAAAGTCGGGATCGAGTACCGGAATATTCAAGGACCGGAAGAGAAAGAATGGATTCGCGCGCGCGTTGAAACAGCGCGGCCGCCCGTTCCAGTCGAGGTCAAGAAACAGATCCTATGGAAGCTGATCTCAGCCGAATTGTTCGAACGATTTCTGGGCGCGAAGTATCTCGGGCAGAAGCGATTCTCGATCGAGGGAAACGAGACCGTCATCGCCGTACTCGACCAGTTAATCGAAAGCGCCGCGCCACGAGGCATCGATGACATAACCATCGGCATGGCGCACAGAGGCAGGTTGAACGTGATCGCGAACGTCATCGGCAAGTTCTGCGAACGCATCTTCACCAGCTTTGAAGGCTCGATCCATCCGAACTTCCCTCACGATCAAGGCGATGTGAAGTACCATCAAGGCGCGAGCGGGGTTCGTGAGACGGCCGATGGCCGCGAGGTAGCGCTTGCCGTAGTCCCGAATCCGAGTCATCTCGAATTCGTCGATCCGGTCGTCGAAGGAATCGTTCGTGCAAGGCAAGACGCGGACGGCGAGCGATCGAGCAGGCTGGCGGTGTTGCTTCACGGCGATGCCGCCTTCGCGGGCGAAGGGATCGTCGCCGAGACGCTCAACCTTTCGCAACTGCCCGGCTACAAGACCGGCGGAACGATTCACATCATCACCAACAATCAGCTCGGCTTTACCACTCCGCCTGAAGAGGGGCGCTCTTCGACTTACAGCACGGACATCGCGAAGATGATTCAGGCGCCGGTCTTTCACGTGAACAGCGACGACGTCGAGGCCGCTTACAACGTGCTTCAGATCGCGTTGGACTACCGGCAGAAGTTTCAGAAGGACGTTGTGATCGACGTGATCGGATACCGGCGGCTCGGCCACAACGAAGGCGACGAGCCGACTTACACGCAGCCGGTGATGTACCAGCGAATCCGCGAGCATCCGGGCGCGCGCGCCCTCTACGCGAAGAAGGTCATCGCCGAAGGGGTGATGACCGAAGAGCTAGTCGCAACGCTGGTGGATGAGCGAAATCGCCGGTATGAAAACGCACAGCTCGGAGCTAAAGCGATCGTCGCAAAGCAGGACACTCAAATCGCGCTGCCCGATCACGAGCCCGAACCTGAAACCGTTGAAGTGATCGAGACCGGGGTCGATCAACAGACGCTTCGCAGGATCGCGCATGCGATCACCACCGTGCCTCGCGGGTTCAATCTCAATCCCAAGATCGTCGGCTTGCTCGCACGGCGCGCGAAGATGGTTGAAGGCGCAGCGGCGGTCGATTGGGGCATGGCTGAGGCCCTGGCGTTCGGGTCGCTGCTCATCGAAGGCACGCCGGTTCGGCTCTCGGGTCAGGACACGGTGCGAGGCACGTTCAGCCATCGTCACGCGGCTTTCACCGACACCCTGACCGGCGTGGAGTGGGCGCCGCTCTCTCAACTCTCAGACGGGGCGAAGTACGAGATCTATGACAGCCCGTTGTCGGAAGCTGGCGCGCTCGGGTTCGAATATGGCTACAGCGTCGCCGCGCCCGATACGCTGGTGTTGTGGGAAGCTCAGTTCGGCGACTTCATCAACGCCGCGCAAGTGATCGTCGATCAGTTCATCGCATCAGGGGAAGAGAAGTGGAATCAGCCCACCGGCATAGTTTTGTTGTTGCCGCACGGCTACGAAGGCCAGGGCTCTGAGCATTCAAGCGCAAGGATCGAACGCTTCTTACAGCTCTGCGCGGAAGGGAACATGCGGGTCGTGAATTGCACGACTGCGGCTCAGTACTTTCACGCGCTGAGACGCCAGGCGCGGCAACGGCCCCGCAAACCTCTGGTGGTAATAACTCCCAAGAGCTTGCTGCGACTCCCTGAGGCCGCTTCTCCTGTGGAGAACTTCACGAGTGGAGGATTCCTTCCGGTGATCGGCGACGACTCGATCGCCGCCGCCTCCGTCACTCGCGTTCTATTGTGCAGCGGCAAGGTCTACTACGATCTGGTCACTGGGCGGAACAAGCTTGGCGACTCGCGCATTGCAATCGTGCGCGTCGAACAGATCTATCCGTTCCCGAAGGACCTGTTGGTTAGTGAGTTCTCTCGATTCTCGAAGGCGGCTGATGTCCGATGGGTTCAAGAAGAACCAGAGAACATGGGCGGGTGGTCTTTCATGGAGCCACGCTTATTGAAGATGCTCGGCGCGACGCAGACTCTTCGCTACATCGGCCGACCCGCAAGCGCTAGCCCAGCCACGGGGTCGCACACGATTCATCAGATGGAGCAGCAGCGGTTGGTGAAGGAGGCCGTTGCCGCCGACTAGCTCATATGGGCGACCGCAGAAGCTGCAAGCACGCCAAGCCTTCATTGCTTCCATTGGGCATCAACGCAAGATTAGGACTATACCTACTGCCCGGTACCCCGAGTCTTGTGCGAATGGACCCAGCGACAAGATACTTCGTAGCCCAAGAAACTGGAGGCCACATGGTGCGCTGCGTCAAATCCCCTTCAGCATTCGTTCTAGGTCCTCTAGAATCTCTGGAGCTTCGAGAACCGTAGCGAACTCGCCAACCCAGTATCGAACCCGATCGAGATCCAGGTCTGGATGCGCGTCGAGCACTGCTTCTATGTCCGCTACGTCGCGAGTTCGGCGTGCGAGAGCCTTCATAACGACCAAATCTTCGGCGGTAATCAGGGGAAAAGAAACTCCGGCGACTGTTCTCACCGTAGCCCGCGAGATGCTCTCTTCCTCGAACGGAGTTGCGCCGAGGGAGAGATCTATGTTGAGCCCTGTTGCATCGTGAACCGCAAGCAAGACTCGTCGGCGAGCGGCGAAAGCGAGGGCGTCTGGGAAACGCGCCGAGAACCCAAAACGCGAACCCGCTGCGAGAAACGATTCAGCGTCCGAAATGTCCAGGAGTAATACGGCGTCCACATCCCCGGTCACCCTCGGGCGACCGAGAAGGCCTGCTGCTACGCCGCCTATGACTGCGCCTGGAATGTTCTGAGCCTTCATCCAGGCGACAAGATCACGAAGAACGTCAAGCAGAGGTTCCAAGTAGGTTGAGTCAGTCACGCAGATACGCTCGCTTCAGACGAACCCAGAGGTCTCTCACTTCTTCTTCTTCAGCAGCTAACGCCTTGCGCCATCCCATTTGATCGACCGAAGCCATCAACGCCGCAACCTGAGAAAGCTTCTCCGTGTCGCTCATCGACCTGAGCTCTTCGATTTCGAGCGCGTTCACTGCCTCGTACCGCTCTTTGTAAGCAAGAGCTTCTTCCTTAGTCATTGTTGGTCTTCTCGTTGCCATCGGGAAACGATCTTAACACGATTTTGCCGAGCGACCATCAATTCACGCTTTTGGCTTCCGGGATTATCATCGTCCGCCATACGGCCTGCCATCGATCGTTCTCGCGCACGAAGACGAATATGTCCCGGCCCGTGTCGTTGAAGCGCTCGCCGCCCATCTCATAAGCGATCTCGTATGAGTAGGTCGCGATCGCCGTATTCCCGAATACGTCAATCCCCGGATTGCTGATCTTGAAATCCAGAATTGCCGCTTGCTTGCAAAAGTCCTCGTAGCTTTCGACACAGGCTTCTCTGCCTTCAGTGCGCTGTGTGAAATCAGGATGCACCATCACGATGTCTTCGCGGAAGAAGGACGCGAGGTCTTCAGGACTGCCGGGCTTTGCCCACGCATCGTTCATCCGCTGGACGAGTTGCCAAATAACGTCGGTGTCTCGCGTCCCGTCAGAAGATGTCATCTGTTCACCTCTTTCGACTGAGCGTTGAGCGCCAGATTCTTATCAAGCTTTGCGTCTCTGCGGGTCTTTGCGTCTTTGCGCGAAACTGTCTCTTGCTACGGTTATTTCGCGCAAAGACGCAAAGACCCGCAAAGACGCAGAGAGACGCGCGAAACTGAATGACCCGGGCTCCCCCAACCAACTCATCCGCGCCCAACTCCCGGCTGCTGCTGAGTCATACAATGCAACGTCCCAAGACCCCACACCAGATCGACCGCGTGAATCCCAACGACGGGACGATCGGTGATCAACTCGCTCAAGATGCCGAGCGCCACGCGATCCCTAGGATCATTGAAAGTCGGAACCAGCACCGCCGAATTCGCGATGTAAAAGTTAGCATAGCTTGCCGGAAGGCGCTGTCCGTTGAACACGAGCGGCGCAGGCATTGGAATTGGAACGACCTCGAGCTTCGAGCCGTTCTCGAGCCGCATTGACTTCAAGCGATCGAGATTCTCTTCAAGCACTGCGTGGTTGTAATCGCGCGAGTTCTCCTCGCGGCACAAGACCACGGTGGTTGAATTGACGAAGCGGCACAGGTCATCGACGTGGCCGTGCGTGTCATCGCCTTCGATGCCGCGAGCCAGCCACAGCACGTTTGTTACGCCCAGGTTGTCGAGAAGCGCTGACTCGATGTCCTCGCGTGAGAGACCAGGGTTCCGCGCCTGGACGCTTTGATCGAGCAGGCACTCCTCGGTGGCGATCAATGTTCCGCATCCGTTGACCTCGATGGCGCCGCCTTCGAGCACCACCCCGCGGTTGTTTACCTGGGCCCGAAAGACTCGGCAGCCGAGTGCGCAGGCAGCGCGCTCGGCTACGCGATCGTCTTTCTTCCAATCGTTGTATTTCGCCCAGGCATTGAACCGGAAACGCACGATCGCAACTTCGGGTTTGCGATCGCGCTTGACGAACATCGGACCGAAGTCACGGGTCCAGCCGCGATTGGTTGGGAAGCGAAAGAATTCGACTCGCGTAGGGTCAACGCCAACGCGTGACAGCACACGCCGCGCTCGAGCTTCGTGGGTCTCCGAAGTGACGATGATGCGAACGGTCTCGCCCGGCGCGAGCCGGCGGACTATTTCGCCGTAGACCCACGGGATGGTTGTGAACTTGCCCGGCCAGTCGGTTCGATTGTGGGGCCATCCGATCCACGTGGCTTCGTGAGGCTCCCACTCGGCGGGCATACGAAAGCCCATCGAACCTGGGCTGCTGTCCGCAGCTCGTTCCGTCTTTTGGCTCATTCTTTTTCGTCGAGAAACCGCTGTTCGATCCCAGCGTAAGCGTCTATGCGGCGGTCACGCAGGAAGGGCCAGTTGCGCCGCACTTCTTCGATGCGAGCGAGATCCACTTCGCCGATCAACACCTCTTCGCGATCGGTCGAGGCTTCCGCGATCACCACTCCGAACGGGTCGCACAGAAACGCCGAGCCCCAAAACTCAATACCCGGTCCGCCGTCCGAAGGCTTCTCGTGACCGACTCGATTCACGGCTGCGACATAAACTCCATTAGCGATTGCGTGCGAGCGCTGAATCGTCCGCCAAGCGTCATGCTGTGCCGCGCCGTAGATTTCTTTCTCGTGCGGATGCCATCCAATCGCGGTGGGGTAGAAGAGAACGTTCGCGCCTCTCAGCGCCGTCAGCCTCGCCCCTTCGGGATACCACTGGTCCCAGCAGATGAGCGTGCCGATCTTTCCAACCGGTGTGTCGAAAGCGCGAAAACCCAGATCGCCCGGCGTGAAGTAGAACTTCTCGTAGTAAGCCGGATCATCCGGTATGTGCATCTTGCGATAGAGGCCCGAGACTTTGCCTTCGGTGTCGATGATGGCGGCGCTGTTGTGATAGAGGCCGGCCGCTCGGCGTTCAAAGATGGGAGCGATGACTGTGACTTTCTTCTCGCGAGCGACTCTTCCGATCGCCTCGGTCGAAGGCCCGGGGAGCGGCTCGGCGAGATCGAACAGCGAAACGTCTTCGCGCTGGCAGAAATACTGAGAGCGAAACAGCTCGGGCAAGCAGACGACCTGGGCGCCGAGCGCGGCCGCGAATTCGACGAATGAGACGGCCCGCGCGAGGTTGTCTTCGGCATCGGCAGACGCCGCCATCTGCACCAGGCCGACCTTGAACTTTGAAGGGCTCTGCATAGCCGAAAGCTTACACAAGAACGCATTCGGCTCCAAGCTTGGTAGCACGCGCCAAAAGTTCGTAGTCGGCCTTTAGGCGGAAGTTCGTAACTCGAGGCTTAACCAGCAAAAGCAGATACAAACTTCCGCCTGAAGGCCGGACTACGAACAAGAAAGCGGCTTGATCACGCGGCGCTCAACCTTTAGGCTATACGTTCTGTTCGAATCACTATTGATCTCAAACTCAGAGGAGAAACTGAATGGCTAACGTCACACTCAAAGGCAATCCGGTTAAGCTGGTTGGAAACGAAGTCAAAGTTGGCGACACCGCGCCGGATTTCAAAACACAGAAGAGCGATTTGAGCGATTACAACCTGGGCTCATCGGCCGGCAAGACCCGGATACTTCTCAGCATTCCGTCGCTCGATACCCCTGTCTGCGACGCTGAAACGAGACGCTTCAACGAGGAAGCTTCGAAGGTCCCGGGCGTCGAGATCGCGTGCATAAGCATGGACCTTCCGTTCGCGATGAAGCGATGGTGCGGCGCGGCGGGAGTTGACAAGATCACGACGGCCAGCGATCACCGCGACGGCTCGTTCGGCAAGAGCTACGGCGTGTTGATCGAAGGCGGGCCGTTTGATCGCGTGCACGCGCGAGCCGTCTTCGTCGTTGGACCGGATGACAAATTGAAGTACGTTGAATACGTCAGCGAGATCGCGAATCACCCTGATTACGACGCGGTGCTGGCGGCAGCAAAGTAAGTCTTGGAAGGGGTAACATAGACTTTAAAGTCTATGCTACTTCAAATGTTGGTAAGAGCCGCACGCTCCCAGTGGATGAACCCCAATCGTGAAGGAGAGAAAATGGACAAGAAACAAATCAAGATCGCAAGTCTTTTGCTCATAGCGTTGTTGTGCATTGCGCCAGTCGCGCTGGCTTTCAGCGAGCCGCCCGAGGTAGGCAAGCCCGCTCCGGATTTCACGCTTAAGAGCAACGAAGGCAAGTCGGTCAGCCTCAAGGACTACAAAGGCAAATGGGTTGTGCTGTACTTCTACCCGAAGGACTTCACATCCGGCTGCACGATCGAAGCACACAACTTCCAACGCGACATCGCAAAATACGAAGCGGCTAAGGCGGTCATTCTGGGCGTAAGCGTCGATACGGCCGATTCGCACAAGGACTTCTGCACCAAGGAAGGGCTGAGCTTCAAACTGCTGGCGGACACTGAGAAGACCGTTTCGGAAGCATATGGCTCAGTGATGGAATACCAGGGAAACAAGCTGTCGGCTCGCAACACGTTCATCATCGACCCGAAGGGGAACCTCGCCCAGGTGTTCATGAAAGTGAAGCCGCCTGCGCACAGCGAAGAGGTCCTGGCCGCTCTGGCTGAGCTGCAGAAGAAGTAGCGCTACGTTCCGGCGTATGACAAGGACGGGAAGTACTGAAGGCCGCCGTTGCCGTAGTAAGCTCGCGGTCGGGAAGGGTGGCTTGCCTCCGCTGTTGGCGCATCTATGAGTGCGCAAGCGCGGGGCAAGCCACTCTTCCCGACCTTAGATCCTGCGTAAGATCTTCACTTCTTCCTATGTCATTCTAGAACCGAGACCAACCAACGCGTGAGGCGTTCGTTTCTTTGAGAGCGTTGTGTATAATGGAGCACGCAGCCGCGAGCGTGAGGATACCCTATGAGCACCACAAAAGGAGAAGCAATCAACCTGATAACCCGGCTACCGGACGAGGCTAGCTGGGATGACATAATGTACGAGATGTACGTAAAGAAGAAGATTGAGCTCGGCATCAAGGCGGCCGACGAAGGCCGCGTCCTCCCGCACGAAGAGGTAAAGAGGATGTTCTCAGTTGAATGAAGCTCTTTTGGACCGAACCTGCCATACAGGATTTGCGCGATCTTGCGATTCTGCTTTTCACTAGCCCAGGGCGTTTACGCCTGGGATGACAGTGCCACCGTTTCCGTATCTAGCCCCATTTATGGGGCTTCTCGCGGCCTTGAGGGGCAGAGCGCTGATTGGCTCAAGCCGACCCGAGAAGCCTCCTGAAGGAGGCTCGATGATTCGAGCCATGACCGATCCCCAGGCGTAAACGCCCTGGGCTAGGGAAAGGCCTTTTCAGCACCCCTGTCTTGGGAGATCGCATAGGCGACGGTTCAGAACGTGAGAGCTGGAAGACCCGCCTTAGCTAGCTGCTCATTGAGCGCCTTCACGTCTTTGTCTTTCAGCTCGTTCCAACGCGCCAACACTCCAGCAAGAGTCTGCTGCGCCTGCAGGGACGCGGCGATTGCCTGAGTCGTTGGCGTCACATCGGCGCCTTCGACTAAGCCCATCAATCCCAGCAACTCGCCGCTCACGCGCGCCAAGCTTGGCTCGCTCGATCCGCCACCCGGGCCGCCGCCGCCTCCACGGAAGCCGCCGCCCGCTCCTTCAAGCGCACCGGCTTTTCTTTCGAGCGCCGTGATCGCATCCGCAATCGCGCCCGGGGCCGCTCGCTCGCGCAAGCTCCGGAGTTGCGTTCTGAGCTTGCGAACCTGCTCGATCGCCTCGCGAGCTTGCTTCATACCCTCATAACATCGCATCGCAATCGCGTGCTGCTGGGCAAGTCCGTCTGCGCTCGTCTTCACTCGCGGGTCCATCTTCACCGTCAGCGGCTGCGTGAAGCTGCGTCCGTTCACCGTCAGCTTGACCGTGTAATCGCCCGGCGCAACCCACGGACCGAGTGGATGACGCTCGGTGTCGCCGTAGATCGCCGCGATTGGAAACTGGGCCTGCGCAGCCTCGGGCCGCGGATAGTGCAGGTTCCAAACGAAGCGCTGCATTCCGGCTTCGGTCGAGAGAATTTGCGAAGGTCGAATCCAGTAGATCGGGATGTTGACTTCTTTTCCGATCGCTTCGATGTCGTCCGGTTTGTCGGCGCTCGAAAAACGAGCCACCACTTTGTTTGATGAGTCGGATATCTCGAGCACTACCGGACTGCCTGCCGCGGACTTCAGATAATAATTTATGACCGCGCCGTCTGGCGGGTTCTTGCCGGCAGGCTCTTCGGGCGGAAGCGGCGTGTCGGTGTTCATATTCCACCGAACGCGATAAGCCAGTTGCGGCTTGAAGAGGAAGGCGTCGGTTGAGGCGACCTGTTCGCTGATCTGACGGAGTACCGTGATGTCATCGAGTATCCAGAACGAACGGCCGTGGGTTCCGACAACTATGTCATCGTCTTTGATAACCAGATCGCGAATCGAGCTTGCGGGCATGTTCAATCGGAGCGGCTGCCAGTTGTCGCCATCGTTGAACGAGACGTACACCGCTCGTTCACTGCCACAAAACAGCAGCCCGGGCCTGGCTGGGTCCTCGCGCACGACGTTTATTGGTCCGCTGTCGCCGAGCCCATTCACGATCTCCTTCCATGTCTTGCCGCCGTCGTGAGTCCTATAGATGTGCGGGCGTTGATCGTCGAGCCGGATTCGATTCACCGCAGCGTAAGCCGTGTTCGCGTCGAATCGCCCGGCGTCCATGATCGAGATCTTGCTCCACGAGGTTGTTCCCGGCGGAGTCACGTTGCTCCAGTTCTTGCCTCCATCGCGAGTGACGTGAATCAAACCGTCGTCGGTTCCCGCCCAGATCACGTTCACGTCTTTGTATGAAGGCGCCACGGTGTAGATGACTCCGCGCCGCGGCTGCTTAGCCATCTCGGGCGTGCGGTAGACGCCGATGCTTTCGGGAACGTCAGGTTGTTCGCGTGAGAGGTCTGGGCTGATGATGTCCCAAGTATTTCCGCCGCTGGTCGTTTTGAACAGCACGTTGCCGGCGAAATACAGAACGCGCGGATCTACTGGCGAGAAGATCACCGGCGCGGTCCTAAGGAAACGATACCTGCCGCTGCGAGTCGCTTCGGGCGAGATGTTCTGCACTTGTCCCGTGCTGTAGTCGAAGCGTGTGATCTTGCCGCCGTAGATGATGTTCGGGTTCAGCGGATCGGGCGCGACGTAGCCGTACTCTTCAACCCCGACGGGATGCCACTCGCGAAACGTGATCTGGCCGTCGTTGCCTCGGCTCGCGATTCCAACGGAGCCGCTTTCTTGTTGTCCGCCGTAGACCCAATATGGAAACCGGTTGTCGGTGATGACGTGATAGAACTGCGCGGTCGGCTGGTTGTACCACGAACTCCATGTCTGTCCACCGTTGACTGTGATGATCGCACCTTGATCGCTGGCGATCAGAATGATCTGGGAGTTGTCAGGGTTGATCCAGACGGTGTGATAATCGTCGCCGCCGGGCGCTCCGCGAAACCCAACCCAGTTCTGGCCGCCGTCCGTCGAGCGCCAGGTCACGACGTTTGCGCTGTAGACGATATCCGGGTTCTTGGGATCAGCCTTGATCTCGGCAAAGTCGCTGCCTCGCCCCCACGGCCGCGCGTCGTTGCTCATGCGCCGCCAGCTCTCACCGGCATCGTCTGATCGGTAGACTCCCCCGACTTGCGGGGATGCATCGACAGTCGCGTACATCCGCTTCGGGTCGCTCGGCGCAATACAAAATCCGACTCGTCCTAGCCCTTGCTCGAAAGTCGGAAGCCCTTTGGTGAGCTTTCGCCATGTGGCGCCGCCATCGGTTGATTTGAAGAGTCCGCTTTCCGGGCCTTGCCACGCGCCGTTTTCCCAGGGGCCCTGCCGGCCTGCCCAAAGATCGGCGTAGACGGTCTGCGAATTCGAAGGATCGAATGCGAGCGCAATCGCTCCGGTGTTTTCGTCTTTGTAGAGGACCTTCTGAAAAGTCTCGCCGCCGTCGGTCGAGCGAAACACGCCGCGTTCTTCATTGGGGCCGTAAGGATGCCCGAGCACCGCCACGAAGAGTCGATTCGCGTCGCGGGGATCGACTATGATCGCGCCGATCTGTTGGCCGTCACGCAGGCCGAGGTGCTTCCACGTTTTTCCGGCATCGATCGACTTGTACATGCCGTCGCCGGTCGCGAGATCAGGCCGCTGTAAGCCTTCGCCGCAACCGACGTAGACGATATCGGGATTGGATGGAGCGACCGCAAGCGCGCCGATGGAACCCGTCGGCTGATCATCAAAGATCGGCTTCCACGTATGGCCGTAGTCGTTAGTTTTCCACATACCGCCGTTGTTGACGCCGATGTAAAAGACATTCGGCTGCCCGGGTACTCCGGTGGCGCCGACGGTTCGGCCTCCGCGATGGGGACCGATGCATCGCCAGCGGAGGCCCTGATAGAGGTTAGGGTTGAATTGCTGGGCTGTCGCGGACGACAGAAGCCCGAAGGCCACTGACAAGGCACAAACGGCCAGAACAGTTTTGTGGCGTGCGCTCACGTTTCACCTCCCGGTAAGACGGCAGCTTGGAGAATTGTTCCTGAGAGCAGCTACGATACTCGCGTCGGATGGCGGGTGACAAGCGTGTCGGCGGTCGGCAACTTGAGAGCCTGCTGCAACGCTAGTGGTACTTTGATTGGGAAGAACCGATTCGCGGAATAGCCGTAAGCCTCTCCGCTCTCGTCAATCACGCGGCTGTAACCGTGTGAAGCAGCTTCTTCGTCGGGAACCAAGCGATACAGTTTCCCAACGTCGAGAGAAGCCTCGTAGCCTTTGTTGTCAATACAGACCGCAAAATGGGTCCCTTGCTTGCCCTTGCGTTTCATACCACTCACGTCAGTGCGGAATCGGTCGAATGAGTACTCAATGGCGCAGCTTCATCCTGAGTAACCTCGCTGGGGAGCAACGTAAAAGTAATCGCGGACCTCAAGATTCATTCGGTCGATCTCGGCAAGATAGCCTTCTGCTGAGAGTCTGTAGTTGGTTGGATTCGTCTCCACTTGGCGCAGTCGGATGACTTGTTGTTGGAACCTTCCAATTCGGCTCAAGGTTACTCCGAGTGCTTCATCGTTGCTAATCACCGCTTATCACTTCGACGATTCGGTTCTGGACTAGTCCGACGTTACCGCCATTTCCAGCGGCGCTTCGAGCTTGAGGTTGATGAGCTGATTCAACGACACGCTCTGTTGGGCGGCCTCGATAGCGAGATAGCGGTGCAAGTAGCTCGGCATTCTCACGTTGAGCCGCCCGCTGAACGAACGCTTGCCGAGCGGCTGTGGTATCGGCTCTTTGGACGCGGCCATGTCCTTCAAGACTGCCTTAACGACCTGTTGAACGGAACGCAGTGCGGCCTCCTGCGAGTCGCCGTGGGCAGCAAGCGACGGAAACTCAGCCACCCGCGAAACATAGGCTTCGTCCTCTTCCGACCAGCCGACAGTGTACAGATAGTGTTGGGCCACCGGGCGCGAGCGCTTAGTTGGTTTGTTGCGTCCGGTTGTGATCTTCTTTTTCATCAGCTATTCCTCGAACGGAGTTCACGCGCTTCGGTGCTTAGTTGCCTCCGCCGCCGCTGCGAGCCCGTCAGATCGGCAAGAGAAGGCTCGAACATGCGCAGACTGGACAGTCTACGCTACATCCGGCTTCACGTCCGCCTCGGTCACCACGAAGACGGTTGATGTGAGCGGGTAAGGCTGGCTCTCGCAGTCGTGCCGGACCTGAGCCCTAACCATCGTTTGAAACTCCTCAGGATTTGACTGCGACCACATGATGAGGAAGTCGCGATTGGGGACCGCCGCGTAGCAAGGCTCCCCAAGGTGCTCGACCGCCAGTTTCCGCATCGACGGGAGCAGCAGGCGCGCGGCGTCGTAGCCGTCTCCAGTCTGAATAGCAAGCAAGAGCGGCGCCTCGGTGGCGTGAATCTGAATTCCAGTCGATGCCTGCTCGAGATTCGAGAGCGCTTGCTCATAGGCCAGCTCCTCGGTGACTTTCCAGCGCTCGAGATTCGCAGGCGACACATAGGAGTACGCGTGCGTCAGATCAATCGCTATTGCGACCACGACATCGCCGGCGAATGGAAAGGTGATCACCGGGGCGCGCAGAGTGTGCTCGCTTCGCATGAGCTGGAGCCGGAGTTTGGCGCGCGCATCTTCCCAATCGAGCGCGCTTGCGTCCTGGGTGACGTGCAGGGCTTCGAGTATGCGCCAGACGTGCTCGCGAATGTGAGCGTCGCGCTCCTCGGGTTCAAACTGCTTCTCCGTGTGAAGCGCGTAGAGGTTCCGGAGTCCGAGTTCGGCCTGGCCGTGCTTGATGAGGAAGGGGTCGGGCGAACCCTCGAACTCCTCATCCGGGAAGGTCGTCGCAAGCAGGCCAAGTACGTGCTGTTGGTATTGCTCGGGAGTCACTTTGAATCTTACTCTATCGGCTCAACTACTACTGCAGTCCCGTATGCGAGCACTTCAGTTACGCCGTTCATGATCTCGTTCGCATCGTAGCGCATGCCGATCACTGCGTTAGCGCCGATTTCGCTCGCGTGCTGAACCATGATCTCGAATGCTTCGGCGCGAGCGACTTCGCACAGCTTGGTGAACGCGGTGATGTTGCCGCCGATTATCGTGTGCAGCGTTCCGCCAATCGTCCCGAAGATCGAGCGCGAACGCACGGTGATGCCTCGCACCACTCCGAACGTTCGAACTATGCGAAAGCCATCGAGCGTGAACGCCGTGGTCACCATGTGTTGCGAGAGCGTGTACCGTTGGGAAACCGCATACGGCGCGTTAGGGCTCACGCTCTGTTTTGCTTGTTCGAGCTCGTCGAGTTTGTCTTTCATTAGTTAGTCGCATCCTCCGTTGCGTGTGAAGATTGCCGATGCGCGGACGGCGGAAAGATAAAGCTTGAACGGAACAGCCGTCAATCAGCTTTTCGGGCTGTTCCGTGATTCGCGTTTATTCCGTACTCCATTCCGCAAGCCGGCGGCGTGCGCTACGGCTTGCGCTCCTGCTTGACCCTTACGGTTCCTCTTCCTCATCCGGCCCGCGGCGTACCAGACCTTTGTCCCCGACCTGTTCGCGTTCGCGATTCAGTTCGACCATATCAACGCTGTCGGACATATCCCCCAACAGGTGCTTGCAGAAATAATCCGCACGCACCCAGAAGAAATAATTCGTCGCATCAGCGTAGCCGTGACGCTTGCCCGGCAGGATGACTATATCGAAGCGCTTGTTGGCCTTGATCAACGCGTCGGCCATGCGCAGCGTGTTGGCCGGGTGGACGTTGTTGTCTATGTCACCCGTCGCAAGCATCAGATGGCCTTTCAGGTTCTTGGCCAGCTCGGAGTTCTTCTCGATGCTGTATTCGAATTTGACGTTACCGTCCTTGTCGGTGACTTCTTTGACGCCGTGGTGTTTTTCGCTCCACCAACGGTTGTAGATGTTGTTCTCGTGATTGCCCGACGACGAGACGGCTACTTTGAAGAAGTCGGGAAAGACCAGCATCGCCGCCGTGGACATGAACCCGCCGCCTGAATGACCGTAGATGCCTACGCGGTCGATGTCGATGAACGGATGCCGGCGCGAGAGTTGTTCGATCGCCGCCTTCTTGTCGGCCAGACCGTAGTCGCGAAGGTTGCCGTAGCCGAACGTGTGATACCACTTCGAGCGTTGTGGATTGCCGCCGCGATTGCCGACTTCGATAACGATGAATCCAAACTGCGCAAGCGTGATTCGGTCGTTGCGAGCCGCGAAGTTCTTAGTCACGCTCTCGGTCTGAGGCCCCGGATACACGAACGCGATGATCGGGTAGCGTTTTGCTGGATCGAAATCGAAGGGCTTGTACATCACGCCGTAAAGATCGGTGATGCCGTCGTCAGCCTTGACCTTGAACGGTTCGGGGTATTTGAAGCCAGCTTCTACCAGCGCGGTCACGTCGGTTTGTTCCAACGTCAATATGCAAGTGCCCAACACATCGTTAAGGTCGGCGGTCGGCGGCGTATTGATGCGCGAAGAGTTGTCAACGAAATACTTGTTCGAATCGGCCATCGTCACGTTGTGCGTCGCATTCCCCGGGTCGAGCAGCTTGATGACGCCGCCGTTCAGACCGACGCTGTACACGTGAGCGTAGTACGGGTCTTCGATCGCTTCGCGTCCCGTAGCCGAAAAGAAAAGCGTGCGCGTTCTTTCCTCCACGCCTTCGATCTCGCTGCAAACGAACTCGCCGGACGTGAGTTGGGTCTTCAACGTTCCGTTCGCATCGAACAGATAGTAATGTCCCCAGCCGTCGCGCTCGGACCAATGGATCATCTCGCCGCCGCTGAGCAATCGCAGCGGTTTGATCTCGACATAGGTGTTCGAGCGCTCTTCGATCAACGTCTTGACCTCACCGGTTGCGGTATCGGCCAGGCACACGTCAATCTTTTTCAAGTCGCGGCTGGTGCGGTTGAAATAGAGTTTGTCCGACGTATCGCTGAGCCACTTCGGTTCAACCTGGCCGCCGGTTGGCGGGCCCTGTTGCTGTTGCTGCTGTTGTTCCTGATCGCCGCGATCAACCTGGAAGACGCGCGCCCGTTCGCGCTCGGCGTTGGTGATCGGCGCGGTGTAGACGGCCAGTTGCTGATCTTTGAAGGCGTCGGTCTTGATCTTGACGCGTCCCTTTGACGCGGGTTCAAAAACTTCAATCTCGGCTTGCGGCTGATTGACTTCGCCGGGCATGCCGTAGGGATAGCTCTCCAGCGTCGGGCGCGGATTGGCGAGCGAATTGATCACCCACAGTTTGCCGACCTTGCGTTGATCGTTGCGCTGGACGGCGAACTTCTTCGAGTCCTTCGACCAGAAAACTGCGATGGCCGGTACGCGCGGCGTCTTGTTTTTGTCGCTGAATCGATAATTGCGTTTCTCTTCGTCGGTCAAACGGCGATCGAAATTGTAGTCCTCTTCGCCGTCGGTTGTGAGCTGGGTCTCGACGATCGTCGTGTCGTCCTCTTTGGCTTGAGCCTTCGCGTAATTGGCGACGTCCATCGTGAACAGATTGCGGCCGCGCGCAAAGATGATCGTCTTGTCGTCGGGCGAAACAGAAGCCCAGCGCGGCTTCTGAGGCGGTTTGAAATCAGTCAGCAGCGTGAGCTTGGCCGTCGCGAGCTCGAATTCGAAATAAATGGGACGGGTGCGAGGCGCTGGCGGCTGAGCGCCCGGCGCGCGCTGCGTCTGCTGATCCTGAGTTTGATCTTGCTCGCCGCGAGCTCGGGTTGGCGGCTCATACTTTTTCACGCCCGGAATCTCGGCGTCGATCGGAACGTTTGCGTCGAACTGAAGCGTTGTGTCGTTCTTGATGAATTTGATCGTGGCGATCGGAAGGTGTTGCGCGTCGTATGGAATGCGAGTGGCGCTGGTCAACGAAGCCGCCATTTTTACGTTGTCAAACATCGGCGTCTTGGTCTTCTTTGCTGGATCGACCATCCACCACTTCTTGCCCTGGCTTGTCTCGTAGCTGTACCAGAAGCGGTCCCCGCTTTCGAGCCAGTGCGGGGTGACCGCGGTATCGAAGACCAGCTTGGTTACTTTGGCAGTCGTCCAGCGCGAAGCCAGATCGTAATTGGCCTTGTGCACCCGAGGGTCAGCCGGCGCTTTCGCGTCCTGTGCAAACGACGCGACGGGCGTGAAGCCCAGACTGAAACAGAAGACAACAACGAGTGCGCGTTGGGTGAGGCTTGCTTGTCGAAGCTGCATATAGTTCTTCCTCCTTAGCTGATGCTGGATTTGAGTGCAATTGCGAATCAGACGGCAGGCCGACTGCTGTGCCGTTGAGCGTAAAGAAGTCATGATCAATTGATGAGCCGTCTCACTAACTCCTCGAGAACGGCGTCCGCCTTCGCTTCAATCTCCTGTTTCGTTTGATCCTGAATCGGGTGCGCGACGTAGACCGCATCAAGGTCCGATCGGCCGAGCGCGCTTGCTTGCGCTCGAGCCGCGGTCACGAATTCGGTAGTCGCCACCGGTACCGCTGGGATTCCGAGACTCTCGAGCCTTGTTGAGTCGTGCAAACTGCACGTCGTGCACGAGCCTCAGTCGGCGAGCGCTTCGATCACCGCGTCGCATTTCGCGTCGAGGAATTTCGCAATAACCGCGTCGGGCGCCGGCTTGGTGAACGTAGGCTTCATAGCTCGAACGATCTCGGCCACGCCGTAGCGCTGCTTCAACAACTGTTCGAGGTGGTCGAGGAAGACGTTGCCGCCGGGCTTGCTGATGTCGAGAAGACCGATCCGCTTGCCGGTCAGATTAGTGAGCCGCGGCGCTGCCTTAGAAAACACGCGCGGGGTTTCGTCGAGCGGGTTCACAAGCGTTGTTGGCATTTCATCTCCTGGGAGCGCAGGCATCCCTGCCTGCCTCCTTGCTAACCGGTCCCTGAAGAAGCAGGCAGGGATGCCTGCGCTCCCAGGGGGTACGTAACCATCTGACTGCCGCGGGCGCCGGCGGCCCAGCTTCCGATCACCGCGGAAAACTTGCCGGCCGTTCCACCGGCGACCACGAGCTTGATTGCCGAAGGATCCGTGAACTTCAAATAGCACTGCTCGCCATCGATCACTGCCTGCTTGTAGAACTTTACATGTTGAGTCCCTTCGCCTGCGCCGTGTTCATAGTGTCGAATCGGGATGCCGGTGTTCTCAAACAAGAAATCGCGCACGGCTTGCTTGGTGAAGCCGTCACGATGAAGCGTCTTCACGTGCTCGGGGCAGAGCACGACCATCGCTTCGACGCCGGCGCATACGCGATAGGACCATACCGTTGCGAGCGCGCGGCTGATCGCTTTCAGGATCTGTTTTCCCTCGCGAGCCATGTGTTCGCTGACGCCGTGAGGCGATTCGCCGGCGAATAAAGTCACGGCGCTTTGATCCGGCTTGAAACCCATCTCGACGTGCAAGGGTTCCCACGGATTCTCCTCTTCGTTTTCTGCGATACAGAAAGAGAACTTGCCCGCGTTTCCAAGCGTGGACATATCGATCTCACCCGGCCGCGCGCCTCCAAGATTAGTCAGTATCAACTGGAGCGCTCGGCCCACTGTGCTGTTCGCGCGCGCGACGTTGCTGAAGACATTGCTCCCACAAGCGAAGCCCATCTCGCCGCGAATCGGCCCGTTGACTATCACCAGCGGCGCGGCGAAGTGAGTAGTCGCCTGCACGCCGTGAATGTTGAAACGCTCGTCGCACACGGCTCGCACGAGCGGGATCAGCACACGCATCATCTCAGGCTTACACCCTGCCATCACGGCGTTGGCGGCGATCTTCTCGACGGTTGCGGCTCCGTAGTTAGGCGGGATCAGCGCGACGACCTCATCGGGCGGAAGCAGCGTTGCCGCGAGCATACGCTCGACTCGCTCAACGGTTGGTGGGATAACTGGAAGCGGATCGCCGAACTGCATGCAGTATTCGAAGGGGTCGACCGAATCGTCCAGCTCGATGCGCGAGGCTCGCGCGGCTCGCTTCAGGTAAGGGTTCGCTGCTGCGGCAAGCTCTCCTTCGCTGGATGCTTCAAGATGGCGCGATGCGCAGCCGAACTTAATGTCGGGCGCGCCGTCGAAAGGCTCGGCGATGATTAGCGGCATGCCCGCCATCGCCGTGGCGATTTCATTCAAAGCGCGCTTATCAAAACCGCCGAGAGTTTGAAGAATGCGGCCGTCGGTGCCTATGAGAAAGAGCGTCGGGACGGCAACGGGATCAAAAAGTCTAGTGACACTCAGATCGTGATCAAACGCGACTGGGAATTCTATCGGAGCTTGCTGGACCAACTCGCGAGTTGGATGCTCACCGTCTTGAGATATGCCGAGAATCTCCGATGCTTCGCCAAGTTCGCGCGACAGACGATTGATGTAAGGGATCGCGAGCCGGCAAGTCGGGCAGTCGGTCTCGAAGAAAACAAGCAGGCGGTGTCTTGATTGAGCGCCGCGTTCAAATCGTGACGGTTTTCCGTCGAGACGCGTAAGCGAAAAGCTGGGAGCCTCGTTGCCTGTGTCAAGCATAGCGGTTAACTAACGACCGGCGAACAACCACTGTAAAAAAAGATATGAGAAGTATCGCCAGAGCCAGAACGACAACCCCCAATACAATCTCGATGAGGTGCACCAAGAACATTTCACTTCTCACGAAAGTCTCTAAGTTTCTTAGTTCCAGTGAAAAGACTTCGGAGCTGAAAAGAGATTTTCGGTTTCCCACTCCGTTACCTCGCAAAGCAAACGGATGATCCGAAGTCTACTGACGCGGAGGGCTGAGCGCAACGACGACCGGCACTATAAGTCATCCCGCGCCGATCGTCACGCCGCCGTCGATGACAACCACCTGCCCAGTCGTCCAATTGCCCGCGCGCGACGCAAGGAAAACTGCCGCGCCTGCTATGTCATCGGGCTCTCCAATGCGCCGTAGCGGAGTCATCGCTTCAGCCCTGGCCAACATCTCCGGGTTCTCCCAAAGCGCGCGGGCAAAGTCGGTCCGGACAAGGCCCGGCGCGATGCAATTGACCCGGATATTTTTCGGTCCCCATTCAACAGCCAGGTTCCGCGCCAACTGAAAATCGGCAGCCTTCGAGATTGCGTAGATGCCAAGATGCTGCGAGCCTCGGAGCCCGCCGATGCTGGAAACAATGATTACGCTGCCGTCCCTTCGCTCCGCCATTTCCGGGATCGCGAGGTTGCAGAGCCAGAGGTTGCTGCGGACGTTTGAGTTAATGACCTTGGTGAACGCATCATCGGTTAAGCCGGACATCGGACCGTAGTAAGGATTGACGGCTGCGTTGCAGACCAGAATGTCGATCTTCCCATACCGTTTTTTTGTTTCGGCTACGAGATGTTCGACGTCTTCTCGCTTGCCGATGTGGCAAGGGATGGCAGTCGCCTCGAGACCTTCAGCCTTGATGGCGTTGGCGACCTCTTCGCACTTGTCCGCCTTGCGGCTGGAGATTACGACTTTCGCGCCCGCGCGTGCCAGTGCTTCAGCGATCGAGCGTCCAATGCCTTTGGTTGAGCCAGTGACAATTGCTGACTTGCCGGTTAGATCGAATAGGGAGTTTGACATTTCTTCCTCAGAGTTCGGATTGCCTCGGGTAGCGGTTCGTTCTACCGTTCAGTGTAGAGACACGCCGCGTGTCCCAGTACCGCATCGCCGTCACGCATCCGAGTAGGAGTAGGAACCCAGCCACCGGCGACACGGCGTTCAAGCAGTTCATCTGCATCGGGCGCGTGATCCAAAAGAGCGACCGCCCTTACAGCGCCAAGTCAAGTTGTGTCAAACACCAGGAACACGTCCGGCGATACCCGAATCACAACATCATGGGTGAACTCATCTTGAGTAACGACATTCAGCAACTCGGCGGGTGGCTTTTGCCCGAACGCCCAGAGCATCACTTGTTCAAGCGTCCGAAACGATCCAACTTCGCTGAGAATATCGGCAGGCATTGCTTGTTCATTCCGGTCCGTTGATTCCGAGTTGAAAGCACAGGGCGTCTAATACTGCTTCTTTGAGCAGAGGCTTGTCGATCTCGCCCATTCCACGCAGAAGGCGCCTCTTGTCTAGCGCTCTGATCTGATAGCACAACACGATAGAGTCTGCGGTCAGACCTGCCTCTCCAGCAGGAACCAAGGCTTCGTTGGGATAAATGCGACGGTGAGCCTTACGCGAGGTAATTGGGAGCGCATCAACGACTGGAAGGACGTCGTTAATTGCCGTTTCACTAACCACCAAAACGGGGCGGGTTCGTCCCTGTTCAGATCCCAGCACAGGATCGAGGTTGGCTAGCCAGACGCTCCATCGCGGAACATTCATGAGGGCCATTCGTCCATGTCTGCGTACTTGAAGTCCTCGGACACTTCGTTCAAGTCCGCAAGAAACAGCGGGTCCATTGCAGCCTGACGGACTGCAGCGATCCTCTCGTCAAAACTCGCTCGCGACGTCTTGAACAGAACGACTACTTCAACTTCCTCATCGGCAGTAGCCTCGTCGGGAAGCTTGATTCGAAGTTCTCGGTCGGCAGGCACCTTGACTACTCGCTTGATGGTTTGCATGACCATTTGAATTCACCCAGCGGCACTCAGTTTGAATGGTGCCCCCGGCGCGATTCCAACGCGCGACCTTCCGCTTAGGAGGCGGACGCTCTATGCAACTGAGCTACGGGAGCACACCGCGTCTAAACTAACAGATGCGCTTTTCGCGTGTCCAGAGATGCGGCCGCGCGAACACGTTTTTGGACTGCGCCGCCCTCGCGTGAGAGTTTGTCTCGCGAATGGGCGGCGGCGCTTTTGGTTCTGGCGAGTAGTGTCTACAATCACCAAGCAAAAGCGCCGCCGCCCATTCGCTAGACAGACAATCACACGAGGGCGGCGCAGTCCAAAACAAAACCGGCAACCGCGACGTGTTGAAGCCTACGTTTGAGCGTTTCCTTGACACCCTATATGCCCGAACTTATACTCGTGTCGCAGTTGATGATTGAATGAATGGCCAGAGCAACTGAGTCGATGTCAGAAGCTGGATAGATCGATTGAGTAACGCTCAGATGAGGGACAAAGCTCCAGGCCAGTGAAGAGGAGTGGCTGATTGGCTAAGACAATCCAGGGGCGGCTCAGCGCCGAAGGGCTTCGAGTGGCAATTGTCGCAAGCCGCTGGAATGACTTCATAGTCAGCCGATTGATAGGCGGCGCCGTTGATGCGCTCGAGAGGCTCGGCGCTTCGAGCGACGCGATCACGATCATTCGTGTTCCGGGTTCTTTTGAATTACCCATGGCGGCAAAGCGAGCGGCGATGAGCGACGAATATGACGCGGTTGTTTGTCTCGGCGTCGTGATTCGCGGCGAAACATCTCACAACGAGTACATCGCAGCGGAAGTCATCAAAGGCATCGCCAACGTCTCTCTTGAAACAAACCTCCCCATCGCTTTGGGAGTAGTGACCGCGGACAATCTCGAACAGGCCATAGATCGCGCCGGAGCGAAGTCGGGCAATAAAGGATTCGACGCAGCCATGACCGCTGTCGAGCTTGTCAATCTGTATCGTGAATTCTGAAGCTGGGCGCTTTAGAGTAACACTTTGGTTAGCAGCAGGTTTTGAATTATGGGTGCCAGGCGTAAGGCGCGCATCTGCGCCTTACAGATGCTCTTTCAATACGACATTGCACAGCCGGGCGTTGACGAGTTGGCCAGCAGCTACTGGGAGGCGTTCGGCGATGATATGGGCAATGTCGCTCGCGATTTCTCGAATAACCTCGCGCTGGGCGCGATCTCCCGGCTCGACGAAATAGACGAACTGATCAAGCGGCGCGCCGAGCACTGGCGCATCAAGCGAATGGCCGTCGTTGATCGGAACATCCTCCGGCTCGCTATCTACGAATTCCTCTACGAAGCGGACACGCCAAAAACAGTGGTGATAAACGAAGCGCTCGAAATAGCGAGGCGCTTCTCGACATTTGAAGCAACTCAATTCATCAACGGCATACTCGACGCAATCAAGCGCGATCTCGAGAGCGATCAGACGGCGACGGCGGCGAATAGCCAGCAGTGAGGGCATTTCTATTTTCCATTTTCTATTTTCCATTTATCATTTGTCATTTGCCGGTGAACCAGACTGCATGGCTTTCAATGACAAATGACAAATGGCAAATTATGGCAAATAACAAATGACAAATAACCTGATCGATGACAAGGCGCTTTTGAGTGAGTACCTCTCCGAGTCGGAAGAGTTGATAGACTCGCTTCTGGCCGACCTCGACTCGCTGGCCTCTCGCGCCAGCGACAGTCCCGATACCAACCTGATCAATCGAGCCTTCAGGACTGTTCACTCTTTGAAGGGACTGTCCGGGATGATGGGTCAGGCCGAAGTGCAGTCACTCGCTCACGACTTCGAAGACATCCTCGACGATCTTAGGCTTGGTCAGCTCGCGCTGAATGAACGAACAAGCTCGGCGCTTCAAGAGGCCGGCGCCGGGCTGGCGGCGCTGGTTGCTGGCGCGGCTCGCGGAAACGCAAGTGAAGAGGACTTCGAGCGGCTTCGTCAGCTACTGGCTTCGATCACATTGAAATCTCGCGAGCGTGAAAGGAGAGAAGACAGCGGGCTTGGCATGCTCAATCTGTCCGAGGGCGAGCGCGCGCTGCTGACCGAATACGAAGAGCATCGGGTCAATGAAAACGTTCGCGCGGGCAGATCGTTTTACGCGATCATCGTAACGTTCGAGGTTGGCAAGCTCGACACACAATATAGAGCCCTTGCTGCAAGGCTCGAAGCCGCCGGTGAGTTGATTACCACTCTGCCCGAGAAAACAACGGCAGCGGCGCTCGTCGGGTTCAAGCTGGTGTTTGCCGCCGCGCTCAAAGAAGCCGACGTCAAAAGAATCGCCGGACCATTTAACGGGCGCGTCATGCGGCTCGAACGCTCAACGTGGCGCAAAGCTGGAGCGGCGCTGAGGGCCGCAGGCCGAATAATGCCCGGAAGGGGCGCAACCACGAAGGGAAGCGCCGGGGATCTTGGCGCCGTTCTCCCTCCGAGTTTTGCACAAGAATCATTGCAGCCGCTCTCGCCCAGCGTGCGCGTCGAGATGTCGCAGATCGACGAGTTGTCCGGTCTGGCTCACGAGCTATCGATTGGGATGGAAAAGCTCACTTTGCTGGCCGAGACGTTCCTGGGTGCTGCGAACCTGGGCGCGCGCGAGCGGTTCGACCTGAGATTCAGCGCACGGCGGATGAAGCGTGAGTTCCTCGAATTGGAAGAGCGGCTGGTCGGGCTTCGAATGGTCTCGCTTGCGCAGACGTTCACACGAGCTGCCCGGCTCGCTGGAAGGCTTGCTCGAGAGCTTGGCAAATCAGTATCCGTTGAAGTGGCCGGCCGCGAGACCCAACTCGATAAGGTGATCGTCGATCGAGTCGCCGACTCGATCTATCACGTCCTCAGAAATGCTGTGGATCATGGGCTTGAGCCTCCCGAAGAGAGGAGACTGGCGGGCAAGAATGCGCGAGGCAAGATCAAGCTCGAAGCCAGACTCGAAGGAACGCGCGCGGTTGTATCAATCACCGACGACGGGCACGGAATCGATCGATCGGAGGTGCGGCGTCAGGCTGTCGAAGCCGGACTGATCTCGGACGACGAAGCCTTGAGTGAAGAGGAGGCTCTTCGCTTGATCTTGCGGCCTGGTTTCTCGACCGCCAATCAGGTCTCGGCGGTATCGGGTCGCGGCGTCGGACTCGATGCGGTCGAGCGAACGATATACGAGCTTGGCGGCGAGGTACGAATCTCATCCGAAAAGGGGAAGTGGACCAGGTTCGACCTGGCAGTTCCAACAACGCTGGTGATGATCTCGGCGTTCATCGTGCGGGCGAGCGGCTGGCGATACGCCGTCAACGTGGCCCAGATCATCGAGCTGCTATACGTCTCTCCCGAGGAAATAATCGGCCGCGACGGCAGAAGGAGCGTCGCATGGCACGGCGGTACTATTCCGCTAGTCGAGCTTGGATACGCGCTCGGGTTGGGAGGCGCGCGAGTGCTTCATCAACCGGGCGGTCAAAATGGCGAAGGGCCTTCGGCAGCGGCTGGCTCGGTCAAGGTACCGGTGCTGGTAACGAGTGCCGCGGACAGAAACGTGGCGGTTGCGGTCGAGCAGTTCGACGAGCAACGCGAAATCATAGTGAAGTCGCTTGGTTCAGTCGGGCGCAGGCTGAAGGGCATCGTGGGGGCCGTCGACCTGGAAGGGGGAGACGTCGCGCTGGTGCTCGACATGCCGAGCCTTCTGGTCCTCAGAAGCATGCGGTTGTGAAAGCGGACGCACAAAGCAATGCCAAAACCGATCGACGACAGGACCGCGAACGCCCGCCTGATGATGGCTGCCTTTCCTCTGGAGCATGGGCAGAATTCCGGTGAGGGTAAACAGGAGCTTGTCTCGGTGCTGATGTTCGAAGTTGGCGACGCACCGTACGCTATCGGGGTTGAGCACACTGAAGGGGTCGTTGACTGTCCGCGAATAACCCCGCTGCCGAATCCGCCGGACGGAGTTGCCGGAATCGTAAGCGTGCGAGGTCGAATGACTGTGGTTATGGACCTCGGTCTGAAAGTGAGCCAGGAGCCTTTGAGGCGGCGTTTGATTCTCGTGAAGGGCGATGCCCAGTTGGGCTTGTTGGCTGATCGAGTGGAGGGAGTCCTGGCATTGGAGCCCAAGAAGGTTCGTCCGGTCGCTCACGGTAAGGACAGCCTGACGCTACAGCGCGCGGAGTTCGGTTGGCCTGCGGGGAGTTACTTTAAGAACGGGAGACTACGGGTGCCCATCCTCGATGTCGAGCGGTTAGGTGACGCATGATGCTCGCACGAAATCACCGATCGGTGCTTTCACCTAATTCGTAGCCGTGCTCCTTCAAGAACCCGGGCAGCCACTTGCTATAATCCGACATGAACTGACCGCGCTGACTGATCACCACCACCTCCTCCTGCCTCAGGCTATCCCGGTTCTTTGAGGTCGATTGATCGAACTCATTCAGTATGTTTTTCTGCCGAGTCAGCAACTCGAGCAAGCGCTCGCGGTAGTGATCGGCTTGGGGATCAATCCGATGCGCTGAATTGACCGCCTGGATTCCTCGCTCGATTGACTCGATAACCGGCTTAACATCAGCGGCCCCGTTTCTCCCCCGGATCGCGGCGTCGAATGATTTAAAGGATTCCACCAGTAACCGATCGCCCTCTTTCATTCGGTCAAAATATGTGACCACGCTGGGGGCTGGACGCCTGGTCAAATTGGAGAAGGCCAACTGGGGGCCGCTGTAGTTGCGGAATGCACTCACAAACGAAACGGAGACCACCACGAGGCCAACCGCCTGCAGCACACGCCACAGCAGCGGAGTGACTTTTTCGTTCGGCCGCATGTATGGAATTGCGAGCGCGAGCGCGACTCCTGACAGGAGTCCTCCGATGTGCGCGGCGTTGTCCACGATTCTGACGGAGAACCCGAACGCCAGATTGATAGCGATGATCGGAAGCACGCGCCGCTTGATCTCGCGGCTCAGAGTTTGCGGGATTTCCTTCCGATACTTGAAAGCGAACGTTGCCATCACGCCAAACAGGCCGAAGATGGCGCCCGAGGCGCCCGCCGATGTTGCCTGGGGATTGAATACGTAACTTCCGAGTGAACCGATCACGCCGGTGACCAGGTACAGCACCACGAAGCGAGCCGAGCCGTAGATCCGTTCGATCTCCTGACCGATAATCCACAGCGCGTAGTTGTTCAGGAACAGGTGGATGAACCCGATGTGAATGAAGATCGACGTAATGAGCCGCCAGTATTCGTGCTGCTCGGCGATCAGGTTGTTTTGCTTTGCCCCGAACCCTCTCAGTACTTCCGGATCGACTGAGGTCACGGCGAAACCGCCCGCCAGGCACATCAACACGAACACGCCGACATTGACGCCGATGAAGATCATTGTGAAAGGATTTGAGCGAGTGAACAGCGCGCTGAGGAAGCGGTATTCGGTAGCGGCTTCCCGAGCGGCCATTTCGGCGTCCGCGTAAAGCGCTCCGCAGTGGGCGCATGAGGCGCTGGCGGCTGGCGTTGGATTCCCGCAAACCGAACACTCTCTAAACTGGGATTCGCTCGAGATGGGGTTCAAGGTCATCGGTAGGATTTCACCACTCGATGCAAGATCGGTTGCTTGGAAACAGTGTCACTCGTTCAGCGCCAGCTATCGTTCAAGCAGAACGTTAAACTCCTTTACCGCGCTTGCTTCCCAATCGGAGTAATCTCTGAAAACGGCGGCGAGGGCTTCGAGATCCGCTGATGCGCCGGCGGATATCATCGAATCACTACCTGCCCGGTCGCAAGCCTTCGCGCGCTTTTCAATCACCTCGATCAGCCGAGTCTTGATTGCAGTGCTGCGGTCATCGATAGTCGGCGCCTTTTCGAGCTCACCCCCGACCTGCCGCAGCTCGATTGCGATTTCGACAGCATCCCTTCGGGCAGCGCCGCCGGGTTCACGGTTCAAATCGAAAGAGCCCTTGAGGGAGACCTTGGCTTTTTCTACGACCTGCGAGAACTCGTAGGCGCGCCGGTATCGTCGCACCATTGCCTCGCGTTGGCTCCCTTTCTCTTGCTCAGCTCCGTAGACGCGTCCGGCCATCACGAAACTGGCCGCGACCAGCCCAATGCACGCAATCGCCACCGCGTTCCAGCGAGCGGCGGAGTTCGCCGTCGATGGAGCATCGGGCTCGAGCACGAAGCCGAGCGCTGCGCCAGCGACGAATCCTCCAACGTGAGCGACGTTATTCGCTCCGATAAAGAAGCCGAACATGATTCCGATTCCGCCCCAGATCAGCATCTGCCTCATCAAGCCGCGACCAAAGCTCCCGCCCAGCCTGTAGCCATAGACGGCCATCAACCCGATCAACCCGAATATGGCGCCGGACGCGCCCGCGGTGCCGGCCGGAAGGAACATCCAGGATGCGACGCCGCTTCCGATCCCGGTCGCGACATATGCGAACACGAACTTCTGCGAACCGAAGATGCCTTCTACTTGCGGGCCGATCGAGAACAACGCCGAGCTATTGAACATCAAATGCATCAAGCCGATGTGCAGAAAGTTGAAAGTCACCAGTCTCCACCATTGCCCCGCGCGAACGAGAGATGGAACCAATGCGCCGAAATCGTTGAGCACGCCGCCGCTTGCGCTCTTGATGAAAGCTTCGCCGCTGCCCCCGTTGCGAACTTCGACGATTGACATCAGCACGAACAGCACGATGTTGATGGTGAGTATTACGAGCGAGAAAAAGTTGCCGCTTGTCGTCAGGCCGGCGGAGGAGATACGAGCCGGTGGGACGGACTCTCTTCCACACAATGGACAGGTTTTTGCCGAGGCTTCAATCAAGCCCCGGCACACCTGGCACATCACAAGTTTCTTCCGGCTGCTGAACATCCAGGCTATTTTAATCGCTCACTAAACTAACAGAAGCAAAGCGGTGGTTCAATCAAGCGCCCAACAGCATATGGTTGTTTTCCAGTGGTTCATACTGTAGAATCGCCGAGTATCTTGGGGCGAAACATCGACCGGAGGCGGCGGCAGATGACGACTTCCACGAGAGGACTCCAGATGAAATTCAAAAAGCGACATTGGCTGCTGGTCTTGACGCTTGTGCTGCCGCTCACGTTTGCCGGTGCGCACACAGGGCAGCGTTCCGCGGGTCAAAGCCCGGCTGACTTTGCGGCCCGGGCGCGAATCGCCGATGACTTTAGCAACGCCATCCTCGTCGCGAAGGACCATTACGCGGGGCAGCTTGATTTCAACAAGGTGACCAAGGCTTCGATCACCGGCATGCTCCGCACGCTGGATCCGCACTCGATGTATTTCGACCGGCAGCAGTGGGAAGATTTCCAAAACGATCAGAGCAGCCGTTACTACGGAATCGGCTCCACGATCATTCAACACAGCGGGAAAGTGTACATTGTCTCGCCGACCGAAGCGACCGCATCATACAAAGCCGGGCTTCGATACGGCGATCACATAGCCGGGATCAACGGCGAGTCGACCGAGGGCTGGACTCAGGCGCAAGTCAGAAGCAAACTGATCGGTCCGGAAGGCACTACGGTAACCGTCAAGATTGCGCGGCTGGGCGTTGATAAACCACTCGAATTCAAGCTGACGCGTGGATCCGTGCCCCTGCCATCGGTCGCGAATTATTTCCTGCTCGGGGGCGGGGTGGGTTACGTTAATCTCGAACGAGGCTTCAATACAACCACCTTCGATGAGGTGAACAAGGCTCTTGGAGAACTGCGACAGCGTGGGATGACCTCGCTGATCCTCGATCTTCGCAGCAACCACGGCGGGCTGGTCGATCAGGCGCAGCGCGTGTCGAACCTGTTCCTGTATCGCGGCCAGAAGATATTGTCGATGCGCGGGCGCGTACTCCCGTCTCGGGATTTTGACGCCAAGAACACTGCTCCCGAGGAATATCCGATCGTCGTTTTGATAAACAAGCTGTCGGCCTCGGCCGCTGAGATTGTGGCAGGAGCGCTGCAGGACCACGACCGCGCGCGGCTGGTTGGCGAAAACAGTTTTGGCAAGGGGCTTGTGCAGAGCCCGTTCCCGCTGTCGGATCAGTCGGCGCTTGTGCTGACCACTGGTCACTACTACACGCCGAGCGGCCGGCTGATCCAGCGCGACTACAGCGGGCGGTCGTTCTACGACTACAATCTCAAGCGCGGGGACAAGAACGGGACGCATACCGATGAGAAGCGAACGGACTCGGGCCGTACGGTCTACGGTGGCGGAGGAATCGATCCCGACGTCGAAGTAAAGATAAGAGTTCCCCAGCGCGAGTTCGAGCTTCAGCGCGTATGGTTTGACGCGGTGTTCGAGTTCGCTCACCAACTCGCGGCGGGTCAGATTCAGGGGTGCAATGAATTCAAGCTGGATCGGCAAGCTGATCACCGCCACCAGCTTCAACCGAACGAGTACCAGATCACGGACAAAGTCCTCGCGGCGTTCAAGAGCTTCCTGCGCGACCAGAAGCAGTTCAAGTTGGAAGACACCCGTGTAGACAAGGAAGGCGACTTCATCAAGAGGCAGATTCGATACGAGATGGTGACCGCGGCCTATGGGGTTGAGACGGCATATCAAGTGCTGTTGGAGACCGACCTTCAGATGCAGCGAGCGATCGCCGAAATACCGAACGCAAGAATCATGGCTGAGGATCTGCGCAGGTTGAGGAGTTCGCGGGATGGGGAGCCGCGCAGGAATTAGGTCTGGCGAAACGGTTGGGTAAAGAAGGCGGCCCGAGCTTAACAGGTTCGGGCCGCTTTGCTTTTTTTTAAGAGAGACGTTGCCTTAACGTGTCCGATTCGTCACCCTGATTGATGCGCTACCGCCCTGTATGGCCGCCTCAATCTCAATGCCATCGCACCGCAGGACCTTGTTAGGATTCTCGTTCGGGCCAGTAACCCAGCTGTCCTTACCAGGCAGCTTTAGCGACTCCGAGAGCTTCGCCACCCACTGGTCAATCGAACTCCACGTCTCGCCGCCGTACTGGACGCTGAAATCCACTAGTCGGCCCTTAACAACACCGGCCAAGACTGATTCAATCCCGGCGAACTGCTGGGCGTCGCCGTCAGTGGCGGGTTCGAACCCGAGATATGCAGCCTCGGGGCCAGTAGCGGATTTTGCTTTCTCGATAGCATCCTTCATCTCTTTCCTTTTCGCAACACCTGGAAACAACGCGAGTAACTGTTGAGTGCTCATGCCTAGCCGGAGACCCTTAACACTCGGCGCGGTGGCTTCCGTCAGATTGCAGCTGGTTTGAGCAGGGTGTGGGTTTGACGCTTGTGACGAGGCTGACAACGTCACAAACACGAGAGCCGCGAAAGCAATAGCAAACTTGTTCATGTGGTTTTCTCCTGTTTCTTAGCGGTCTGTCACGAAATCAATCCGGCTCGTCGATGCCTTAAGGGCGAGGTTGGCAGTCAACCTGTTTTGTCGCTTTTGGGTTGCGACGCGTACCGGCCGCACTAATGCGCGGTTGCCTTTGTTTTTGAATGCCGCCTTCTCTAAGACACCGTTGTCTGAGTCAAGAGCGATGCGGACCAAGGACTCCGCACGCCGAATACTACGAAGGAACCCTGAAGCAATCAAGTCGATTGGAGCATTTGACACATATTTCCAGCAATGGGATGAGACTCAGATGACACAAGCCGCGCGACCCGGCGCCTCTAAGGCGAAGCCCGTCCCCACTTCAAGGCTGAGGATTTGAGCCACCGAAGACCGGCGTGGCGTCACGTCTTCGAAGCTTCGGTTGTTTCGCGAATCTCTTTCCGCTAAGATTTCTCCTGAACGACAGTTGAGGCTGTGCTGGCGAGGACCCCTGACTCCCGTGACTCGCCTGATGTTGTTTCTGAGGTGAAGCTAACGATGAAATTGAGAAATCGGTACTGGTTGCTCGTCGCCGCGCTCATCATCCCGATTACATTTGCAGGCGCCCATCCGGCGCAGCGGTTGCTCGGAGCGAGAGACGATGATTCAACCACAAGGCAGCGGATTGCCGATGACTTCGCGAAAGCCATTCTTGTAGCGAAGGACAATTACGCGGGGCGGGTCGACCTGGACAAGGCGGCCAAAGCTGCGATCCTTGGCATGCTGCACACGCTCGACCCGCACTCCAACTATTTCGATCCTAAAGAGTGGGAGAAGGTCCAGCAGGACCAGCGCAGCCGGTACTCGGGCATAGGCTCGACCATCGCGCAGCGAAACGACAAGGTCTACATAATGTCGCCGTTCGATGCGACGCCGGCGCATCGCGGCGGCATACACTACGGCGATCAGATCGTCGAGATCAACGGAGAATCGACCGAGACCTGGACCTCCCAACAAGTTTCCAGCAAGCTTATCGGACCCGAGGGCACGTCGGTCACCGTCAAAGTGATGCGCCTGGGCGCCAGCCGGCCGGTCGAGTTCAAGTTCGTTCGCGAAGCGGTGAAGCTGGATTCGGTGACGAACTACTACATGGCTGGGAACGGCGTCGGATACATTAACTTTGATCGGGGATTCAATTTCACGAGCTTCGACGAGATCCGCAAAGGGCTTGCGGAACTCCAAAGTCAGGGCATGACTTCGTTGATACTGGATCTGCGCAACAACCCCGGCGGACTTGTCGATCAAGCGAAGAAGATCACAAATCTCTTTTTGTATCGCGGCCAGGCCATCGTGACGTTGCGCGGGCGTCCGAATGTCTTTCAGCCTCGCGACGAGACCGCCACCAATGACAACCCCCACGAGCTCCCTATCGTTGTGCTGATTAACTCCAGATCTGCGTCGGCTTCCGAGATAGTTGCAGGCGCACTTCAAGACCACGACCGCGCCGTCATAGTTGGCGAGAACAGCTTCGGCAAGGGCCTTGTGCAGAGCGTATTCCAGTTAACGGACGGCTCAGGGCTCTGGCTTGTGACCGGCCACTTCTACACACCAAGCGGACGTCTTATCCAGCGCGAGTACAACAACCGATCCTTCTACGATTATTATCTGAAACGGGGCGACAAGGACGCAGTTCAGCGCACCGAAGAGAAACGCACCGACACGGGGCGGACGGTCTACGGCGGCGGCGGGATTCAGCCTGATGTGCTGGTGAAGTTTCCATCTCAAGAGGTCGACCTTCAGCGAACGTGGATCGAACCCGTTTTCCAATTCACGCGCGCTCTGGTTGCCGGCAAGACTGCGGGGCAAACCGAGTTCAAGATAGAAGGGGCATGCGATCACAAGCACCGTCTTGTGGCGCGAGACTATCCGGTCGGCGACAAAGTGCTCGCAGCGTTTAAGAGCTATCTCCACGAGCACAAGGAACTGAAGGCCGACGAGACGCGCGTTGACAAGGATGCAGACTGGCTCAAACGGCGGATCCGCTACGAGGTCACTACGGCAGCCTTCGGCGAGGAGAATGCGCGCGCAGCGCTCGCCGATGGGGACCTGCAGCTCCAACGTGCGGTCGCCGAGCTTCCGAAGGCGAAGGCGTTGGCTGATGACATTCGTCGAGTGCGCGCCGCAGCACGCGGGGATATTCGGAGGAATTAAGGAAGTCCGTAGTCAGTAGTCCGTAGTCCATGGCTACCGCTCAACTGACCTGACTACGGACTACTGACTCGGGACTACGGACTACGGACTACTGACTACTGACTACTACGAACTGTTCAGCAAAGAATAAGCGCGGGCCGGGACAAGTCCGGGTCGCGCTTTTCTTGTCTTGCCGCAAGCGCGCAGCATGGGGCTTCGTGATATACTCGCCGCATAGAGAATCTCCATCGCAGTCAGGGAAACCTCATTGAAGGAAAAGCTGCATCAAAACTCCGAGATGATTCGCCTTTGGACGCAGGTGATCGTCCGGGTGATTTTCTTGCTGGCCGGTCTGGCCATTGCGAGCTGGTTGCTTTTCGAGATCCGCACGCTGCTGCTTTTGCTCATCGTATCGATCTTCTTCTGCTACCTGGTAGCGCCGATTGTGCATTTCCTCGAGCAGCCCATCTACCTGGCAAGTCACGAGATTCGAATGCCGCGCCCGGTAGCGATAGCTTTTGTCTACTTGCTGATCGCGGTTGTCCTATTTGCGGGAGCGCAGCTCATCTGGCCGCCGCTCTCCCAGCAGGTGGCTGATCTGGCGAAGGACCTGCCTGGCTATGCCAAGTCGGCAGAGACCGGCGTCAACAAAATCTTCAACGATGCGAATAGCTGGATGAGGCATGTGAAGCTCCCGCCGCAGTGGCGGGACGCGGTTTTTACTCGCGCGAGTGAATTGGCGAACACACTGGCTGGCTGGTTGACGGAGTCTCTAGCAGGAGCGCTCGGCTACCTGCAGTATCTGACGTGGCCGATATTGGTTCCGATACTCTCATTCTTTCTCCTCAAAGATGCGATGTACTTTGAGCAGAACCTGATAACTCTGCTGCCGAATGAACGATTGCAGAAGCGCGCTCATTGGCTGTTGATGGACGTCAGCCGGACGCTGGCAGCTTACATCCGCGCGCAGATTACCGCGTGTCTTGTCGTCGGCACGGTCATGATGATTGGCCTCACCGTGATCGGAGCGCCTTATCCGGTGGTGCTCGGAGCGATAGCCGGGCTGCTGGAGTTCATCCCGCTGGTTGGTCCGTTGATCTCGGCCGTCGCGATCTTTGGTTTGACGCTGACCGTTTCCTTCAAGACCGCGCTGATCGTCGCGTTGTTCCTGGCAGTTCTGCGTATGGTGCAAGACTATTTCATCTACCCGAAGATAGTTGGGCGGGGGATCAAGATGCACCCGATGGTGGTGATCATGGCCATCCTTGCGGGGGCCGAAATCGGCGGGCTGATCGGCATCTTCCTTTCGATCCCGGTTGTTGGACTGGTGATCGTATTCTATACCCACTACCTCGCATTTCGGGGGATACAGAACCTCCGAATAGTTACGGAACCGCAGGGGGGCGAAGGGGAACCGCAACTCTCCGCCACGCAAACCCCCGAGCCAGTCCTCGAGAAATAGATCGCAGGCTCGTAGTAACGGCTTCAGCCGCAACCGTTTTAGGTTGGTCACTCATGAGCAAGAAGATAGCAATCGCGGCGTCGAAGGGCGGGACGGGCAAGACCACTACGGCATGGAACCTCGGCTTCGGATTGGCGCTGGCCGGCGCGCGAGTGCTGCTGGTGGATTGCGATCCGCAGGACAACCTCAAACTGATCGCCGATACCGATCACGCGCGAAGCACGGTAGCGTCGGCCCTCGAACACGGGACCTTCAGCCCGAATCACATCCGCGAAACCGTTTGGCTGCTGTCGAGCGGGGGTCGGCGTCTGTGGCAGAGTACATTGAGTTCGGATGGTTTGGGAGACCTGACGGCGCCGCTGAGGCACGCGCTTGCAGCCAGAGACGATGAGTACGATTTCGTTGTGCTGGACTGTCCGCCGGAGCTTGGGCGAATGACCTCCGCGGCGCTGTCGCTTTCGGATTACCTGTTGATACCGTGCGTATCGACGTGGTTGGGGTTGCGCTCGATCGAGCAGATGATCGAGTTCATAGACACGCACACCCGCGACGCGCGAATCGACAGCGAACGAACGGGCATTGTGATGACCTTCTACACCACGCGCCGCGCGGGACCGGAGGTGGTTCGCCACGAAGTGAAGAAGCTCTTTCACGGACGGGTGCTGCGGACCCGGATTCGCGAGCGAACTGAGTTGGACTACTCACAACAAGCGCACAAGTCAGTGTTTGAATACGCACCGAGAAGCGACGGCGCGGAAGATTACACCGCGCTCACCAAAGAAGTGATCAAGCGACTGGGCTGATCGGGCAGCCTCACCTGCCGCCGCCACCCTGGGCAAGATATTAACAATCACATAAATCATAATCGCAAAGGTCAAACCGACTGCCTCCGGGGGTCTCGTAGGTGAAGCTGTAGAAATCCAGCTTGCGCTCTACGATCGGGGCATAATCAGGTTTGGCGTCGCCAGCAGCGACAGGCGCCTGAGGTGCTATTGGCTTGCTGTCAGACAAAACTGGCTGGGCCGCAATAATAGCCGCGGCAAGAAGCGTGGTGATCAGGCCGTTTCTTCCTGGCATAATAGTTTGGCCGAGCCTCGTTGTTTGTTTATACTTCTCCCCTATGCGAATGTACGGCGACCACCAGTTCCCGGGCAAGCTCTTCATCGTCGAGGGCATTGACGGGTCCGGCAAGTCTACACAGCTTAGTCTGCTTCAACAGTGGCTTAGGCGCGAAGGGTATATGGTGTTCTTCAGCGAATGGAACTCGTCTCCGCTGGTCAAGGAGACAACTCGCCGGGGCAAGAAGAAGCAGATGCTGACGCCCACCACGTTCTCGCTTCTCCACGCAACCGATCTTGCGGACCGCATCGAGCGTCACATCATCCCGCCCTTGAAGGCCGGAGCCATCGTACTGGCCGATCGCTACATTTATACAGCATTCGCGCGCGACACCGCGCGCGGGGTCAGTCCGTTTTGGGTGCGCGAGCTCTACAAGTTCGCCGTCAAACCAACCATCGCCTTTTATTTCCGTGTGCCGCTCGACGTTTCGCTCAAGCGAATCCTCAGCGCGCGTGCCGGGCTGAAATACTACGAAGCCGGAATGGACCTGGGTTTGAGCGACGACCTGGAGGAGAGCTTCGAGCTGTTCCAGGGCATGATCAGTCACAAGTACGAAGAGATGGTAGACGAATTCGGACTGCGGGTCATCGATGCTACTCGTTCGATCGAAGAGCAGCAGAACGAGGTGCGCGCCATCGTCGAACGCGAGCTTATGGACGTACCCAAGCGCCCCATGCCCACTCGAACAATGCTGAATTTCGATTTAGGGGAGGACTGAATCGAGCTTGGAGAATCGGCCGAACAACCACACGTTCGAATTCTACGGCGAGGGCTTGCCGGGCGTTGACCTGTCGGAGCTTCGCGGCAGGCTTATCGTCATCGAAGGTCCCGATGGAGTTGGGCGCTCTACGCAGGTGGCCATGCTCAAGCCGTGGTTGGAATCGAACGGCCACGCGGTGCTGGATACCGGCATGACCAGATCGGCGCTTGCTGGGAAGGGAATCAAGCAGGCCAAGGCGGGCATCACGCTGGGTCCGATCTCGCTGACGCTTTTTTACGCGACCGATTTTGCGGACCGGCTCGAGAACGAGATGATACCGGCGCTGCGAGCGGGCTTCATTGTGCTGACCGATCGCTACATCTACTCTTTGATCGCGCGCTCGATTGTCCGGGGTCTGGAGCCGAGCTGGATCAAGGCTTGTTATGGACTGGCGTTGAAGCCCGATGCGGTTTTTTATCTGCGGTCGAATGTCGGCGGCTTGATCCCGAGGGTGTTGAGCAGCCCGGCCGGGTTCGATTACTGGGAATCGGGAATGGACATCCACCTCGGAGATGACTTGTACGACAGTTTTGCCGCGTATCAGACGAGGATGCTATCGGTGTTCGACTCGATGATCGACGAGTACGGATTTGAGGTCATCGACGCGACTCAACCGATAGACGTGATCTATCGAAACCTTCAACGCCGCATCGGCCGCCTGCTGAGAGAATTGTGAGACTGCTCGCCTTAGCGCGTCAGTGTGTGGACAATCTTATGCGATATGGAATGCTCTCGTTCCTTCACCACCGCGGAGCCGAGAGATCCAATGAGCGGGGCGGTGACGCTCAGACCTGCGATCGCTCCTGCGGCTACCAGCATCATCCAGCCAAATAGAAAAGACGCGAGGTGCATTAATCCCAGAAGCGCCCACATGAAACAGCTTCCGATTAGAGGTGCGAACAGCACTATCCCAAGCACATCCCGCCAATCGTAGTGGTCTGACTCCTTTCTTTCTGACAATACCGTTGCCAGAACCCCAACAAGGAACGCGACCAAAGCCGTGAGGACACTCACCGGACCTTGGGAGGACAATGCCTTGATGGTCTGAAACGCCGCATAAGGTGAATTCAGGATGGCGCAAAAGATCCGTCCGACTATGCCGGTGTGAGAACATAGCGAAGTAATCTCAAAGAGGCCGTTACCCAAGAGCGCCGCGTAGAATAGTTTCGCCAGGTTCCAGGGCTTCAATTGATCAACGCTATTGATGAAAGCCTCGTTGAGGTGGCGAAGATGCTCAATCCCTTTCTCTGAAAAGAACTCGATGCACTTCTCGACGATGGCCGAGAGAACGAATATGACGAGCACGCGAACGGAATAAGTTCGTATCCTCCGTCCCCAAGTGTTGGTCTTTGGTTCCGGCGGTTCAGGAGGTGTAGCTTTCTCTGGCTCGCTCGTTCCGCTCATAGATCATTCTGCTCCTGTAGATCGGCAGACTGCTTTTTGTGCCTCTGGACAAATCACAATGCTGCTACTACGGAGGCGGAGGAGACGGAGGGGAATGCCAGCTGGCGACTGGTGGTGGATGTAGCGGTGGCGTTTGGGCCTTTTCTATGCATTCAGCCTCTTTTTCGAGGCTCTGTGCTTGCTGATTCAGCGTGGAAGCCAACGATGATTCCCCCTCCGCCTTTTGTTTGAGCGAGTTTGACTCACTAGCTTCTTCTAGCGCTAAAAGCACATTGCCGGGTAACGGCGCCAAAGAGAGCACCATAATGTGTGCGTCGTAGTCAGAGGCTTGCTCCAGGTATTGTGCAGCCGTCGCTTCGTGAGACCTTGCCTGACTTCGTAGATTGTCAGCCTCTCGCCTTAGCTGTTTTGGGTCCTTGGAATTGTCACACAAGCCTGCCGCATCCGTGAGGTTGATCGGATCGTTGAGCACATATCCGTACAGATTCGTATCGCCAGCCGCAAACAATATCGGATCTTTCGCAGTCCAGCGGCCCGTCACCGGGTCATAGTCTCTCGCCCCGAAGCGCACAAGCCCCGTGTCACGATCATAGAGCCCGCCGGCAAATCCGAACGGTTGAAAGCCAGGATTTGTGTCCTGTGTGATATTGCCAAACTCGTCGTAGTCTATGCGCTCGGCGACGTTGCCTGTCGCTACGTCCACAACCAATCGTGGGCTGCCCAGATGGTCTGAGATGATACGATAAGTCACCCCGCTCTTAATCATGTATTCAGGTACGTTCGAGCGGCTGCCGTAAACAAAACGGCTCACGATATTGTTGCTGCCATCCAGTTCTGCGACGGGGTTGATCTGGTTCTGATACAAGAAACCTTGCACCAGTATGCCGCTGACCTTCTTGCCTATTCGCCGGTTCCGGCCGTCAATCAGATAATCTATCTGTGTGGCGTCGGGCAGCGTGACCGACTTGAGATTGCCGACGACGTCATACTGATAGGTTGTAATTTGACTGCCGGCCGTCTTGCTCATCAGCTCGCCGTTGGCAGTATAGGCATAGGTTGCTGTGCCGTAACCGGTCAGGCGGTCCTGGTTGTCATAGGTGCCATTCACAGTCCCACCCGGCCCTGTGAAACTCTGCCGGTTGATGATTCCGTTCGTTCCTACTTTGCGGACCCGATGATTGAACATATCTACAATGAAGACGCTGCCATCCGGCGCGACGGCAATGCCGCCAAACTCGGGGGATACTCTCGCGTCTCTTGCTGGCAGACCATCGCCAAGGCCATCCGCTGGATTGCCGCCCCCAGCGAACCTTGTGATTACGCGAGGCACAGCAGTGGCGCGGCGCGGTTGTCCGTTGCCCATGTAGAGCACCTGACCATTCGGGTCGTACGTGTGATGCTCGCTCAAGCTCCAGGCGCCGAGTCCCTGACCGCGAGCATCCCAAGGTCCGAGGAGAGCGCTTTGGCTGCGTGATAGAAATATTTCGCAGAATCCAGAACAGCGGACTCTCGAAGGCTGTGATCTCGATTCTTCTCTTCTTGATCGTCACCATAGTGGTGATATAATCCGCCAACCCGGAATTCGCTTCTGACGGCACGAAGACTAAACCGGGTATCACAACCAAATCCTGAAAAGGTTGCGAAGAATTAAGGAAAAGATTCTGCCTTCGGTGAACTGCTATGGCAGTACAGGCCAGGAAAACGTACGTTCTGGGGGATTTTCAGCTAGAGCCCGACAAGCGCTTGCTGAGTAGAGCAGGTGAGCCGGTGCATCTGGCGAGTCGCCCGTTTCAGGTACTGCTCTATTTGGTAGAGAACCGCGACCGGTGCGTCACCCGCGCTGAGCTGCTCGATCTTTTCTGGCAAGGGAAAGACGTCTACGAGCTGACGCTTACGAAGTGCGTTGGCGCGATCCGGAAGGCGCTCGGCGACTCTTCGGATAGTCCTGAATTCATAGAGACTCGTTATTCGGAAGGCTATCGCTACATCGGTGCACTGGAAGAGCACATCGCGCACGGCGAGCCCTCCACAATTCAGATCGAGAGAACGCGCGGAGTGAGGATCGTAGGTGAAGAAGATGAGATTCAGAACGCGCCGTCAGCAGAAGAACAAGTGGCGGTCACCCTGTCACTTGCCAACCCCAAGCCTTCAGGCCGCCAGGAGCGTTTTCGTTGGGCAATGGCAGCAGGCGTAATTGTTGCGGCCATTACGCTGACCACAGTCATGTTGATCTTAATTCGCAGTCACCCCAACCTCACGCAGACTCAGTCTTTGCCGATTCGATCCGTTGCCGTGCTGCCCCTGAAGAATCTTACCGGCGATCCTTCCCAGGAGTATTTCACTGACGGAGTGACCGAGAGCCTGATCAACGAGCTTGCAAAGATCAACGGCCTGAAAGTCATTTTGCACGCTTCCGTCTTCACTTTCAAAGACAAGGACGCTGACCCGCGTGAGGTGGGCAAACGATTGGGTGTAATGGCAGTGTTGGAAGGGAGCGTACGAAAAAACGGCGACACCGTGCGAGTTGAAGTGAGGCTTGCGAGCGCAGAAGACGGCCGTGTCCTCTGGGTTGGCGACAGTTCCAATCGCGTCTTGAAGGATATTCTTGCCGTTCAGGATGAGATCGGATGCAGCGTGGCCGCCGCACTCAAGGTCAGGCTCTGCGGGGAAGCAGAAGCCCAAAGGCGATACACCAACAACGTTGATGCATATCAGGCATATCTAAGGGGCCGCTATTTTTTGAACAAGAGGACCCCGGAAAGCATAACGAAAGGTATAGGGGATTTCGAACGGGCGATTGAGATAGACCCGAACTATGCTCTTGCCTATGCCGGGCTCGCCGAAAGTTATAACAGGGCTATCTGGTTTGTGGAATCGCCTCCGAGTGAAGCAATAGAAAAAGCCCGGGTGGCAGGCCGGAGGGCCCTAGAGCTAGATGGCACGCTAACCGAAGCTCACCTCGTGATGTCAGGCGCCTACTACAATGACTGGGATCTGCCGAACGCTGTCCGAGAAACTGAACTTGCGATTGAGCACGATCCCGGTTCTGCGGAAGCTCATCACGCGCATGCATATTGCTTGATTACAGTGGACAGGCCCGATGAAGCGATTGCTGAGATAAAACAGGCACTCGAGCTTGATCCGCTCAACGTCGTCTTCAACATAGACCTGGGAGAGATTCTGCTGTACGCGCGGCACTACGATGAGGCCATCGAAGCATTGAAGAAGGCGATTGAATTGGACTCAAACCGTATGAACGCCCACTGGAACCTCGCGGAGGCTTATGAGCAAAATGAAATGTATCAGGAAGCCGTCGCAGAATATTCAAAGGCTCAAGTCCTTACCGGCGCCGGCCCGGAAACAATCGCATCACTGAAAGAAGCATACGCCCGGTCAGGGATGAGCGGCTTTTGGAAGAAGCAGCTTCACGTGTACAAGCAGAGATCTAAGCGGAGTTATTTCCCAACGTTTCTAATGGCAGGAACCTATGCGCGTATTGGGAGGAAAGATCAGGCGTTCGAGTTTCTCGAGAAGTCTTACGCGGAACGCTCTCCACTGCTCCTCAACATCAAAATGCGTTGTCAGTTCGACAGCCTCCGCTCGGACCCGCGATTTGCGGACCTTCTGCGCCGCGTCGGGCTGCCAGACTGATACAGAGAACGCGCCCGACTTACTCTTCGATCAACAGATCAGCCAGCTCATCTGCGCTGATTTGATACGCCTCGTTGCAGAAGTGACAGATCAACTCGGCGCCGTTGTCCTTCTCGATCATGTCCTCGACCTCTTCGCGGCCAAGCGCCGAGATGATCAACAGCGCGCGCTCGCGCGAGCACTGACAATAGAAACGCGGCTCTTTCTCTTCAAGCACCAGCAAGTCCAGATCGCCAAGCACCGCTTGAAGCATCTCCATGGGTGAGAGACCCTCGCGCACCATGTCTGTCGCGTACGGCGCTCGCGAAATGTTCCGCTCGAGATGGGCGGCAAGTCCATCATCCGCGCTCGGCATCATCTGCACGATGTATCCGCCCGCCGCGGCCACCCGCAAGCTGTCGAGCGAGAACTCGGCCGTCAATGCCTCAGGCGAACCGTTCCCGTTTCCGGGGTGCCTCGCTTCCACGCCGTCAATGGTCATCAGCACGCCAAGGCTCACAGCGGAATTCACCTGCTCGGATCTCGCCAGATAATAAGCAATGTCTTCGCCGATCTCGCCCGACACGATCGGCACCATCCCGCGATATGGTTCTTTCATCAAGCCGATTTCAAAGCCCGCGTCGCGGGTCACGTAAAGCTTGCCTGCGCCGACCACAGCGCGCACGTCGAGCTTGCCTCGCCCGTTCATCGCGGGGGCATCGGCTTGGGGATTCGAAACGTAGCCGCGCACGTTGCCGAGGGGATCTGCCTGCGCGATTATGTCGCCGATTGGACCATCACAATCGAAATGGACGGTCAGCTTCTCGAGGTCCTTCACGCCGCCTCCCAAAAGCAGACCGCCCGTGAGCGCGCGCCCCAGCGCCGCGGAAGCCGTCGGAGATGTGCGATGGCGCCGGCAGGCTTCGCCGACCAGGTTGGTCGTTATCGCAGCCATGCATCGAAGCTGATTGTCTGCCGCAGTCGCGTGAATTAGTTTGTCAGGCATTGGTTATTCGTCGTTAGTCACTCGTCATCAGTCAATGGTCATCAGTCATTGGTCATAAGTTCGTAGTTCGGCCTTTAGGCGGAAGTTCGTAGTTGAGTTGGATTCGCAAGCGCAGGTACAAACTTCCGCCTGAAGGCCGAACTACGAACGACCGATGGCTAGTGACCAATGACTAGGTAGCACACTTCTTGGATTGCTCTGTTAGGAGACCAATCGCGTGCGGCAGTGAGCTCCGAATCGCAGTGAAGTTCTGAACTGCGCCGCGCGTGCTTCCCGGCAAGTTGACGATCAAGGTTCGTGCTCTTATGCCGCACACCGCGCGTGACAATGGCGCAAGTGGAGTTTCGTCAAGGCTCCGAAGCCGCATCAACTCCGCAAGCCCCGGAGCTTCTTTCTCTATCACCGCTCGCGTGGCCTCAGGTGTGTTGTCTCGAGGCGCGAATCCGGTCCCGCCCGTCGTGAGAATCAGATTCACATCGCCTCGATCGGCGTATTCTCGAAGCTTCGCTGAGATCAAATCGCGATCATCCGAAACGATTTCAGCAGCGGCTATTCGGCCGCCAAGCTTTTCAAGCTCGGCGATTACGGCAGGCCCCGACCTGTCCTCGCGTTCGCCTCGCGAAGCCGAGTCGCTTATGGTCAGCACCGCCGCTACGATTTCAACTCTCGCCATTCTTTCCCCGTGGAAATCGCCCGGAACACCGAGCGGGTTGCGTCATAGTATTGCAGCGCTTCGCGGCGTTTGTAAACGGTGCGGGTTTTCAAAGCGAGCCGGCGAGTAGAGAGGGCCGCAGTTGATGTCAGGAGAGTCGAATGACGGCTTGCGGAGTGTAGATCGAACCGGTGGCCTTCAGGTCGCTCCGCATCACTATCACTTCTGTCGCCATAAAAGTTTCGGACTCGAAGCCGCTTGCGATCAAGCCTTCCGCGACGCGGGCGGCGTTGTGCGGCGTTCTTATGCGACCGATCGTCAGGTGAGGCGAGAACTCTCGCTGCTCGCGCTCGAAGCCTTCTCGCGCCAGCTCGTCTTCGATGTTTGAGTAAAGTTGTTGGGCCTGTTCGGGCACGTTTGAGACGCCAACCCACAACACTCGCGGATTTCTAGGCGAAGGGAAACACCCTGCGCCGTCGACCTCGACTTCAAACGAACTGATTCCGTTTGCGGCGCGCTCGAGAGCTTTGCTGATGCGCTCGATTCGCGACGCCTCGACGCCGCCGAGGAACTTCAAGGTCAGATGAATGTTCGACGGCTTAGCCCAACTGACTTGTGCGTCGATCCGCCGCAAGGTTTCTTGAAGTTTGCTTATTCGATCTTTGATTGACTCAGGTATCTCGATGCAGATGAACGTGCGGATGACACTGGTGGCCTGCTTGTCGCGTGTGTCGTGGCTCTTGCTCATGCCTAAACCCAGGACGGCTGTGACATCCCGCGCAACGAAACGATGTTGATCACCCAACGGCAGTTGAGACAAGACCTGCGACTTCTTTGATTTGAATCTCCGTCACTGCGGCCTGCTCTTGTTCTCGGCCGCGTTTTTTCCAACCAACACCAACAAAGCATCGGCCAGCGTGCCTCGCCAGTTCAGATACTCGTGCCCGCCGTTGAATTCGCGGTAGTGAACAAAGTAGCCCTTCGCTTGCAGCACATCGCGCATGTGACGGTTGACCACGACCTGATCCGGACCGTTGTCCGGCGTGGGACCTGTCTCCATCAAGCCAACGTCCATATAGAATCGCACCGGCAGCTTGGGACTCGCGACGAACTGTCTGGTCAGCCATTCGTGCTCGGCATCTCCGTCCGGCTTCCACCAGAACGAGGCCGACTGCGAGATCACGTTGCCGAAGATCTCAGGGTGACGGAACCCGGCAAACGTCGCGGCGAGCCCGCCATAGCTTGATCCCGCGACAATCGTCTTGCTCGCATCCTTCGTAACGCGGTAGTTCTCGCGCACCCAGGGCACGACCTCCCTGGCCAGGAAGTCGGCGAAGCGCGCGTTGCACGGCATCTCCTCGTCGCGGCTGGTCAGTGTCGGATTGTCCAGCACGATTGCAACCATCGGCGGTATGAGACTTTTGGCTAGAAGGTTGTCCAGGATGGCGGGCGTCGGCACGAGCAGCGTGTAGGCGAAGCCATCAAAAAGGACCATCAGACCGTACGGCTCGCCGGCGGTGTTGTATCCGGGCGGCGTGTAAACCCACGCCTTGCGCTCGTTGCCCAGGATCGCGCTCTTTAGCCTCTTCTCTTCGACCTTGCCGGCGGGCACATCGGGCGAACGCTTGGTCCAGGGTTGCGGTGGCGCACCGGCCAACTCCAGAAGCGAGGTCGGCGGAAGCCCGAGATAGGTCTTCGGGTTGAGCGGATCGAGCTTGAAGGCTGAGATACGCTGCATCACTGCTTTCTGGTCCTTGAGATCGATCTTCCCGAACGGGACGAGCGAGTCATTCGGCGCGAGATTATAAGTGAACCGGGCATCGTCGCGCACCTTGTAGGTCTTGAACCACAAGTCCGTGTCGAGCAGACGAGTCATCTGATTCTTGCTGAAGTCAGTGCCTGCTACTCCACCGAATACGACCACGTTTCTGGTCTCCTCTTTCGCGCGCCACAGGAAAGTCAGCAGCACGTGGCGATCGTCGCCTTTGATCTGCTCCACGAGCGGCGCGCCTTGCTTGGTGACGTCCTGCCAGAAGCTATCGAGCGCGACGCGATTCCCGGCCTCGACTTCCTTCTTAAGAGCGGACAGTCGCGGGCTCGTGAACTCAACATCCTGGGCGAACGCTTTGACGTACTCCGAATCGGATGAAACCCAGATGCCGCTTAGTATCAGCGCAAACGCGAGTGCCCGCAGGACTCTTTTCACTTGGGGATCTCCTCAGACAAAGTTCGTAGTTAGGAGTAGCATAGACTTTAGTCTGTGTCCGATCGATATATCTTCAGTCGGGGTTGCGGACACAGACTAAAGTCTATGCTACTCGTAAGGCCGAACTACGAACTCATTCATTGTTTCGGCATCAGTGTTAAGCTGACGCCTGGACCTTGCTCGATGGTCAATGTCTTCACTTTTCCGTCCGCCATCTCGAACTGCACGAAGAACCCCGCGGGCGCGCCCTCGATTCTGAATCGGACCGGCGAGACAGGCGTCAACGTGTACACCGGTTGCCCCGGCACAACGGCCTTCAACAATCCGCCGACCATTTCGATGCTGATCTCGATAGGCGGAATCTTCGCTTCATACTTACCGGCGAACTTGCTCAGCTCAGCTTCGCTCAACTTGACGCCGACAGTCGTGTCCGCCGGATCAGGGCCGCGCTTGAAGCTGATCTGCAAGTCAGGCAGCTTCATCTCGTCAACTTTCCCTCTTGCGTTGAGCGTGAAAGTTGCCAGCGCCTTTCCAAGTGAGCGTTCGCGCCACGTAACCTGAAACGTGTCGTAGTTCCAATGATCGAGGTCGCCAACAAAGCCGGGAGTCGTAAGCACCAGCTTCCCGTTTTGAACCGCAACCTTTGCATCGCCGTACATCTCATCCTTGTAAGCGCCGGAGTATTGATCCAACGCCAGAGTTGGAGACGTTCCCTTGACGCGCGATTCTTCGATCTTCTTCTGCGCCTGTTTGCCTTGCTCGAGCAGCGCGTTGTAGGTCTTCAACAACTCGGCGCTGTAGTCGCGCGGTTGGGCGCCCAGATACAAGTCGTATACGCGGCTGGCGATCGCGCCAGTAAGCGGAGTGCCGTTCATGTTCGTGAGGATCACCAGGCCGAGCTTCTCCTCGGGGATCATCGCCACCAGCGCGCTCATGCCGTCTATGTTGCCGCCGTGCTCGACGACCTTGCGTCCGCGATGATCGTGCAGGAACCAGCCAAGCCCGTAGTTCAGAAAATGCGCGTCGCTGTAGAAAAGCGTCCACGGCGGTTCCATGCGAATGACAGTCTGCGCGGTGTGCATCTCTTTGGCTGCGCCGGAGCTGATCAGACGCTGGCCTTTGTAGGAACCTTCGCCGAGCTGAAGCCTCACCCACTGCGCCATATCGACCACGTTCGAGTTGATCGAACCGGCCGGCGCGATGTTGTCGATGTTGCGCCACGGAATGATCTCGATCTTGCCGTCGAGCTTTGCGTGTGGCGTCGCGACGTCACCGGCGTTCTTCAGATCGTTGATACTCGTGCTGCTCGAAGTCATCCCGAGCGGTTTGAAAATGCGGTCTCGAATGAAGTCATCCCAACGCTTTCCGGAGACGCCCGCGACGATCTGACCGGCAGCCAGATACATGATGTTCTGATAGCCGAACCTCGAGCGAAAACTCCAGGTCGGCTTCAAGTAACGGACGCGTTGGACTATCTCGTCGCGGCCGTATGAGGTGCCGTACCACAGGAAGTCGCCGCGTTCGAGTCCGCTGCGATGACACAGGAGGTCGCGGACCGTCAGCTCGCGTGTGACGTAGGGGTCGAAGAGTTGAAAGCCGGGAAGGTACTTTGTCGCTGGTTCGTCCAGTTTAAGCTTGCCTTCATCGACCAGCATGGCGATCGACGCCGAGGTGAAGGCTTTCGAGGACGAGCCGATTGCAAACAGCGTCTTCTCGTCCACCGGAGCGGGATCGCCGAGCTTGCGCACGCCGTAGCCTTTGGCGAAGACGACCTGATCGTTCTTGACAATTGCGATTGCTAGCCCCGGAACGTCCCAATCCTTCAGGGCTTTGTTGACGTACTCATCAAAATCTTTTGATGGTGCTTCCTGCGCATAACTGAATTGGCTTGAAGGAAACGCAAGCAGCAACAGAGCGACTAAACAAATCGCCTTCTTCCCCTTCATAGTTGTACCTCCAACTGATTTCAATTGAGAGCCTCTTTCCTAGAGTTAATGGTGCATTCTTGTGGTGTTCTTTGCGTCTTAGCGGAACTTGGCGTCTTTGCGCGAAGCCCCGCTGTTCAATCAGTTTTCGCGCAAAGACGCCAAGTTCCGCCAAGACGCAAAGAACCGTGTCTCGCGCGAACCAGGAAGCGGATTACGCAGTCCATATCTGTGACAGCACCCGCTTGAAGTTTCCGCCCAGTATGCCTTCGATGTCCTTGTCGCTGTACTTTCGGCCGATCAGCCCTTCGGTCAGGTCGAACATACGTTTCGGATGATCGATGCCTTCGATATCAATCTTCTCTCGAAAGCCGTAGCTCCCCTTGTAGCCGGCTCGCAACTGCCGGTTCTGCTCGGGCGGCATCGCGTCGTAGCCGTATAAATCGATGTCGCTGCCGACGCCGAGATGCTCCGGACCAACAAGCTTGGCGACGTGATCGAAGTGATCGAGCACATGCTCGATCGTCGTCGGCTCGTCGGCCTTCACAAACATGCGCACGCCGGTTATGCCCATGACGCTTCCCGATGCCCCCATCTTCTTTATCGCTTCGTCAGTCTTGCAGCGCGGATGGCCGGAGACCAGCGCCCGGCAGTTCGAATGAGTGATCAGTACCGGCTTCCTGGAAATCTCAAAAGCATCAAGCGTAGTGCGATCGCCGCAGTGCGAAACGTCGACAGCCATGCCCACCGAGTTCATTCGTTCGATGATGGCTACGCCGAAATCGCTGACGCCTTCGTCGCGCCGTTCGGTCGAGCCGTTGCCGATCATGTTTCGCGAGTTGTAAGTCAGTTGTGAAACTCGTTGTCCAAGACCGTGAAAAAAGTTTACATCAGCAGGCATGCGAAACTGCTCTGAGTTCTGCAATCCCAGCAGGACCCCGATCTTGCCTGAACGCTTAACCCGCTCGAGATCGCCTGCGCTGTCGATTCGCATGAAATGATCGGTATGATCCGCGATGAATCCGTTCCACGATGCGAAGAACTTCAACACTTCCAGATAAGCTTCAGGCCCGCCCATGCCGACGCCAATGTGAAAGACGTTGATGCCTGAATCCTTAATCGGTTGAAGGTCGGTGGCGGTGAAGCTCTCAGGATTGGCGAACCACTTCGCCTGCTTCGGAAAGTTGAGCGTGAACGGGCTGAGCATGTCGATGACCGTTGATCGGGTCATCAGCTCAATCGCCCGCGCCGAGTACTCCTTTAGTGACGCGGCGAATAGTCGGAAACGCCCGAGGTTTATCATCGGCGCAGCGAGCACCGCGAAACCGGCTCCAGCAGCCGATTTCAAGAGACTGCGGCGAGTTAGTGTCTTCATATGCGCCTTCGATTCATACGCAGGAATTTGATTGCTCGCGTCGCTAAACCTACTCGCGATCGAACACGATGACTTGCTCAAACGTTGACCCGCTTGCATCGATGCCCTTGATCTTTGCGGTCAAGGTGTTCCCGTCGCTGGAGATTTCGTAGGTGCTCTGGCCAACCACTTTTCCATCTTTCTTGCCCACCGATTCCAGAAGGCGGGGGCCCACCCATCTCGAAACTTCCACAACGCCGGGAGCTTCGGCAATCGGGTGTTCCTTGCCGTCCGGATGGAGCTTGCTTGTGCCCGACTCTTCGCTACCCGACATGTTAACGCCGGCGTAGGTTACCGACACAACATCGTCGGATATGTCGAAGCTGAGCGTGAGGCTCTTGAAGAGATGATTGGGATCGCGCTGCGATTTCGACAGGTTGGCCTTCCACTTACCCGTAAATGGATTCTTTTCCTGCGAAAGAGCGGTTGGCGAGATGACAACCGCAACCAGTATGACGACTAGCCAATGGAAGAAAGAGTCTCTTCGCCGAAGATCTGCACTCACCATGTCTCCTCCCTTCGCCCGTAGCTGCGTCGAGGTGACTTAAACAGAGCTGTAATGATTAGTGAAGTGACTTTGCGAATCCACCGTCTCTTCACCCTCCGCCGCGCGCACCCGCTCATAGCTGCCATCCGGCTGAAGGCGCCGCGCCTTCACGTTGTCCCGCAAGCACACGTCCAGCACTTCTTCTTTCAAGTGCTTCCTCAAACGCGGATCTTCGATTGGCAGGAGCAGCTCAACGCGCCGATCGAGATTCCGCTGCATCCAGTCCGCGCTGCCGATGTAGATGTCTTCTTCGCCACCGTTGAGGAAATAGAAGATCCGGCTGTGTTCCAGGAAGCGACCCACGATACTTGTGACGCTGATCGTGTCTGAAAGCCCCGGCACGCCCGGTCTTAACGCGCAGACTCCACGCACCAGCAGATCGATCGGCACGCCCGACTGCGAAGCTTCATAGAGCGCGCGAACGAGCTTGGTGTCGGTCAGACTGTTGATCTTGGCGATGATCCGCGCGGGGCGTCCGTTCTTGTGATGCTCGCTCTCTCGTTCAATCAGAGCAGTCAGTCGCTCGCGCAAGTTCACCGGCGCAACCAGCAGGCGGCGATACTCGACCTGCTTCGAATACCCGGTCAGATAGTTAAACAGTTCAGTCGCGTCCGCGCCGAAATGTTCGTCGGCCGTGAACAGGCCGATGTCGGTGTATATGCGAGCGGTCGCAGGATTGTAGTTCCCGGTACCTATGTGAACGTAACGCCGGAGCGAATCGCCTTCTCGGCGCACCACCAGCGCGAGCTTGCAATGAGTCTTCAATCCAATCAGCCCGTACACGACGTGAACTCCTACGCGCTCGAGGCGCCTCGCCCACTCGATGTTGCTCTCTTCGTCGAAGCGGGCCTTCAACTCGACGAGCACCGCGACCTGCTTCCCCTTCTCGCACGCCGCCATCAAGGCTGTCACGACCGGCGAGTCGGGTCCGGTCCGATACAACGTCATCTTGATCGCCTGGACGTTCGGATCGTCCGCCGCGGCGTTGATGAAGTCGGTCACTGGCGAGAAAGAATCATACGGATGATGAACGAGCACGTCGTGCCGTCTGATGACATCGAACATCGACTCCTCGGTCCTGAACGCAGGGGGGACGGCGGGAATGAGCGGTTTGTCTTTCAGCGCGGGCTGGTCGAGTTTATGAAGCGCCATCAGATCGGGCATGTTGAGCGGCCCATCGATCGTGTAGACATCTTCGACACTCAGCCGCAACGAACTTGCGAGATATCGCACCATTTCACCCGGCATCGACGCGGCTACCTCGAGCCGCACCGCAGTGCCGAATCGCCGCTTGCGCAGTTCGCGCTCGACGGCTTGCAAGAGATCGTTGGCTTCGTCTTCACGGATTTCAATGTCGGCGTCGCGCGTCACCCTGAACGCATTCAGCTCGCTTGCGCGCATGCCCGGGAACAAGACCTCGATGTTGGCCGCGATTAGTTCTTCGAGAAAGATGAATTCAGTGCTCTGGCCGCTTCCAACAGGCACAAGGCGTGGGACAAGAGGCGGGACCTTTACACGCGCGAAGCGAGGCGGCGAAGCATTCGGCGTCGAGTCCGCGCTGCCATTCGGTTCGATCATCACGCCGAGGTTGAGACTGAGATTCGAGATGTAAGGGAATGGATGGCTCGGGTCGACCGCTTGCGGCGTGAGCACTGGGAACACGTTCTCCAGGAAGTATGTGGTGAGCGACCGCCGCTCGCGATCCGACAGCGCGCGGTAAGGGGTCAGGACAATTCCGTGAGACGCGAGCGCGGGCAGCAGGTCTTCTTTGAAGCAAGCGACCTGCCGGGTGAGCATCGGCCGCAGACTCTCGTTGATCGATTTGAGCTGCGCGGCAGGCGTCAGGCCATCGAGCGAAAGGTCAGTGACGCCTTCATCGATCTGCTCCTTGAGTCCGGACACGCGGATCATGAAGAACTCGTCGAGGTTGGCGGAGAAGATCGACATGAACTTGACGCGTTCGAGCAGCGGCTGCGATTGATCCAACGCTTCTTCAAGCACGCGGCGATTGAACTCGAGCCAGCTTGATTCGCGGTTGAACAAAAGCTTGCGCGAGAGAAAAAGCGTCGGCGGAAGCGTCACCGGATGATGGCCGCTGTTTTTGCCTTTCTGATGCGGTTCGGTTGCGTCTGTCATTTCAGCCCGTCGCCTCGCTCAGCGATTTCGATTCGATTGCCGCCGGGATCGCATCCGTGTTAACCGGTCGAATCCGTGTCATCCGGCTCCAATAGACCGCGGATGACGCGGATCGGACGGATTCGCGCGGATACTACAATTCACCACCCATATGTCCGTTACAGGCCGCTAGTTCGCGCCTTCTGCGGCTTCGACTCCTGAAGGGCAGGAGAAGCCCTCTGCGTTGAGCGCGCGATGTAGGGCGTCCAGCACGAGCAAGACGTTCTGGCGCGAGCTACCCGAACCCATCAGCCCGATGCGCCAGATCTTGCCTTTCAACGGACCAAGCCCGCCGCCAATCTCGATGTTCGAATCGTTCAGCAATTGCCCTCTCACGCGAGCGTCGTCCACGCCCTCAGGCACACGAACGGCGTTCAGGCTCCACAGGCGATGCTCGGGCGCGACGTTCATTTCGAGTCCCATCGCTTCCACGCCAGAAACAAGCGCGCGATGGTTCAGCTCGTGCCGCCGCCATCGAGCTTCGAGCCCTTCGTCGCAAATGATCCGGAGCGCCTCGCGCAGCGCGTAGTTCATCGATATCGGAGCGGTGTGATGATAAGTCCGATCGCTGCCCCAGTACTTCTCGACCATCGTCATGTCGAGGTACCAGCTCTGAACTTTTGCTTTTCTTGCGCGAATTCGCTCGAGCGCGCGCTCGGAGAAAGTTATCGGCGCGAGACCCGGCGGAGCGCCGAGGCACTTTTGGGTGCCCGAATAACAAACATCGATGCCGTTGCGATCGACTCCAACGGGATGCCCGCCGAGCGAGGTCACCGCGTCGACCACCAGCAACGCGCCTTTCCCATGAACAAGCTCGGCCAGACCCGTCAGATCTTGCAGCACGCCCGTCGAGGTTTCAGCGTGAACGATCGCCAGAGCTCGCGGTTTCGAGGAGTCGAGCGCCGCTTCGATGTCTTTGCGATCGATCGCGCGGCCCCACTCAGCGCGCACGATGACCGGCTTGCCGCCGGCGCGCTCGATGATATCGAGCATTCGTTCGCCGAAGACTCCGTGGATGCAGACCACCACTTCATCGCCGTGCTCGATGATGTTGACCAGAGCCGCTTCCATGCCCGCGCTTCCGGTCGCCGAGATTGGAACCGTGACGCGGTTGTCGGTTTCGAACACGTATCGAAGCATTTCCTGAATGTCGTCCATGCAGCGGAGGAAGAGCGGATCCAGATGCCCGAGCACCGGCGCGGCCATCGCTTCGAGCACGCGATCTTCAACGGGGCTTGGCCCGGGTCCTAAAAGCACGCGCTTTGGCGGCTGAAACTTTTCGTAGGTCTTTCGTCCTCGGATGCGTTGTGCTTGATCTGCCATAAGTGAGTCCCTTTGTTAGAAAACCTGGGAGCGCAGGCATCCATGGCTGCTTGCCGTTGCGCGAGAAGAGAATAGCCCCGGTCTCGAAAAGAGGCAGGCAGGGATGCCTGCGCTCCCAGCGAGCCAATCTCTTCTTTCACCAAGGTGAGCGCCGCGCTTATCGGAGTGCAAAGCGCAATGTCTTGCGCGCTGCCCAGTCGTCCGGTCAGAATCCCGATCACTTGGCCCTTTCGATTGAACACTGGCCCTCCGCTGTTCCCGTGATAGGCGCGCAGGTTGAGTTGGATAAAATCATGCCCTACGCGACTGACGGTGCCGGTTGAAAGCGACGGATCGGCCATCGTGTCTTTGGTCCATTGCAACAGGTCCAGCCCAAGAGGATACCCGATAACGACGACTTCGTCGCCCGGATTTGTGTGACTGATGTCGGGCTCGACGCCGTAAACAAAGCGCTCGCTCGGCGGGCTGATCCTTAGTACCGCCACATCAACGAACGTATCCGGTCCGAGTTTGTAGACTTCAGCCGGCACCGCGTCTTCGAGCGTATGAAGCGGCAGGATTGCTTCGATCTTTGTTAAGCGGCCGGTCATTCCTGGTGGCAGTGTGTTGTATTCCCAGTCGCGGATCACGTGACGATTTGTGACAATCAATCCGCTTTTCGGCAGGATGAAGCCAGACCCGGTTCGCGCTTCGGTCGTCGTCACCTGGCCGCTCGAATCCAGCAGTTCAAACTCAGTTCGGATGAGGACGACGGCCGGTCTGTTTAGCTCGGCGATTTCCGCAAAGCTCATCGACTCCGGATCGGACGCGCGAAGCCTTGAAGACGCGACTATTCCGCCTACGCCTCCCAGCAGCATCGCGGCTACCAGTGCGGCCAGGAGTGTCGCGTTGCTCTTCAAGCCGGCGGCCGCGCGGTGACCGGCGGCCTCGTTCTGGACCGCGGCGGCCGTACGGACACGATCGTCTTCTCGTTGATCCGTGCTGACGGTCTCAACTTGGTCTTCCTTCTCGGGGCGCTCGATACAGAATCGCAACAGCGGACCGCCCGCGCCGAATTCGATCAAGTCGCCGGCCGCCAATTCGCTGACAACCACGCGGCGGCCGCTGATCATCGTCCCGTTGGTCGAGCCCAGATCGCGCAGCACATACTGATCGCCGCGCCGAATGATTTCGGCGTGATGTGATGAAACCCGTCGCGCGCCGTCGCCCAAAGAGAGCATGTTGTCAGGCGCGCGCCCGACCGAGATTCTGTCGGCGTCAAACTTTGCGCATTCTCCCTTTTTGGGACCGATAAGGTAGGTGAAAGTGGCACGCATGGTCTTGCGATAGCTTAATCTATAGCATGGTATTTGGGAGCACAAGTTTCTAGATTCAACCGGTGACTGAATCGATCCGTCGATCAATCAGGCCAATCCCGGCGCCGTTTTCGTAGTCTGGCTTCAAATGCATCAGGAACTCGCGATTGCCTTCTGCTCCGAGAATCGGGGACTCAATCAAACTCACCGGACGAAAGCCGAACCCAAGCGCCGCCTCCTTGATCTCGTTCAGCACACGCCGGTGTTTTGCAGGATCAGTGACGATGCCGCCGCGTCCGACTTCGCCCTTGCCGACTTCAAACTGAGGCTTGATCAACGCAATGCAATCGGCCGCATCCGTTAGACACGGCCGAACCGCGGGAAGGATCTTGGTGAGCGAGATAAACGAAACATCGATTGTCGCGGCGTCGAAACGAACAGGGAACTGATCCGGATTCAGGTTGCGCGCGTTCACGCCTTCGAGCGCCACCACGCGAGGGTCTTGCCGCAAGCGCCACACAAGCTGATTGTGACCCACGTCGACGGCCCACACTCGGGCCGCCCCGTGTTGAAGCAAGCAGTCAGTGAAACCACCGGTCGAGGCTCCGACATCGAGGCAGTTCTTCCCACGTGGATCGATATTGAATTCGCGCAGCGCTGCTTCAAGCTTCAAGCCGCCGCGCCCGGCGTAGCGAAGAGTCTCGCCTTTGATTCGAATCTCGGCATCCGGATCGAACAACTGCCCCGGCTTATCGACGCGCTGTTCTCGCACCAGCACTTGCCCCGCGAGGATCAACGCCTGCGCGCGCGTGCGGCTCTCGACGAGCCCGCGCTCGACCATCAGTTTGTCGATTCGTTCCTTGGCCATTGCGTTTTGTGCTCAACGAAAGATTACCCGACGCTCAAACAATCGCGCTACAGGTACCGTATAAGTCCTGGGATCAATCAAGCGCAAACCCGAAAGCTGGAGGTTAATCGCTGTGTGCGGACTTGGTAGTTGTGCATTTAGTGTGTTGTCGAAAGAGCAGTCCTCTGCGCCCTCGGCGTCCTGCGGTTAGTTCCCAGAGCTGAGCCAGGAGTAAACCTATAAGGACGCAGAGGACCGCAGGTGGCAACACGCCAGTACTCTACGACCCAGAACTTTGAATGCAAATGAGCACGGCGTATAATCGGCAACGTTCAGAGTACAGGCTTTAGCTTGCCTCATCTCGAGCGGGCAACCTAAAGGTTGAACTCAACCAGGAGGCGAAATGTTCTGTCCAAAGTGCGGCGGTGAATCACTGGAGACCCAGCGATTTTGCAAGGCTTGTGGAACCAATCTTCAGTTGATCAATAATGCGCTTAGCGGCAGCGATAGTCCTCAGGGTCCATTCGGGATCGATGTCGAAGCCCTGGCAAAGAACGCCAAGGACTTTGCGCAGAGTTGGAAGACGAGCTGGAGCGGCCCCTACTTGAAAATGGGTGTCGGCGAGCGTCAAGGGTCCCGCTCCAGTGATGCGAGGGATCGGCACCGCGTCACTCGCGAAATAAGAAAGCAAGCGCGAGAAGAAGCACGCCGCCAAAACCTCCCAAAGCCAAAGGAGTACATGTCCTACTCGTGGCAGCACAACCTCAGAAATGGCCTGGTGAGCCTGTTCTGGGGGGCCGGTCTCGGAGCGGTGTTGTACTACCTTAGCCAGAATGCGATAGACGGCGGTTTGATACAGCGGATCGAAGAAGCGTCGAATGGACACGTCCAGGGAATCGAGCCGCTGGTGAGGATGATGTGGATGATCGCGTTGCTGCCCGTGTTGAAGGGCCTGGCGCAGATCATCTACGCAGCGTTTTTTGGAGAGTCGATGGCGACACTGATCGCGCGTTTCACTCCGCCGCCTTTGTTGGATGAAGCGAAACCCTTTGTCAGGCAAGACACCGCGCCAGTGGTCGAGCGAGAGGCGACCCCACTAAGCTACGAACCTTCAATCGAACCGCCCCCGAGCGTCACCGAACACACGACTCATATTTTCGACGAGAGTCAACCGCAGATGAAACGGGAGACTCAATGAAGGAGGAGTCCGTAGTCCGTGGTCAGTAGTCCGTAGCTGCGATGCCACTGA
>CAZJQQ010000022.1:0-71837 GCA_964548075.1 uncultured Clostridia bacterium
AGTCTCTTGCTAGCTGATGGACATTCCCTCGATTCAAGTAGGCCTCCGCCAAGCGCGGCTTCAGCTCGATCGCCTTATTGCAATCCGCCATAGCGCCGTCCAGGTCCCCTTTTTCCTGAAGCGCGGCGCAGCGGTTGTTGTATGCCGGAGCGAAGCGCCGGTCGAGCGCGATTGCCCTGCCGTAATCAGCGATGGCTTCATCCAGATTTCGCTTGTCGTGCCAAGCGCGCCCTCGATTGTAAAACGCCACTGCATAGGCCGGATCGAAAGCGACGGCGATGTCAAAGTCCGCGATCGCTCCGTCCAAATCTCCGTGGGCGTGGCGTACCATCGCGCGATTGAAGTAATCGACTGCCGAGCGAGAAGTCTGAGCCGCAGCGATTGTGGCGCTGGCAATGACAAGTAGAATCGCCAGTAGAAGACAGAACCGTGGCATACAGACCTCCAACACGCATGTCTGGGAGTTATGGTGTGAGGACCAGAGGCGACGAGTGCGATGTCTTACCTTCGGTCCTCGCCGCCTTCCAGTCTGCATCGCATCCGAATGCTCTACAGTCTCGGCAATCTTCCAGACGTCACGGATACACCACGTTCGCGCTATACGCGAGATAGTATTGTGCAATGAAGTTAAAAGCTCCGTTCCGGCTGATGGAATAGAGGTTCGCTACTCCGGGGTTAGGGTTTATCGAACTCTGAGTCGGATTCGGGAGAACGCTCCAGCCAGAACATGACTTGCCGTCCGGGCTCGGCCGAGTGCACGTCACTATCGCCCTGCCTGTTGGTAGAGGAGTATCGTGAAAGGGAGACATCACCAGTGCGTAATTTGTCTTTCCGACGGTAAAGTTGATTCGCATTGAGCAATTTGGATCGGAGGTGATGATGGAGAACCAATTGATGGCGCCAGTCGCCCCGCCATCCGGGTTCATGCACTTGCTGAGTACAACTGCGTGCAAGGATTTGGTGTCCGTGAATCCTGAGCTAAAGCCAGGGAGCCGGCTGAACGTGAGCTTGATCGAGCGGTTGGTGGACCCGCTCAGGTCGAGGGCCCAACGGGAGTCATTGGTTGGTGAACCTGAGCCGATCTGATCGGTGACACTTGTCGAGGAGTCGGTATGGTAAATGCCCCAAGGTTGACCAGTGAAAGTGAGGTCGACATTCAGATCATCACTCTGCAACTGCAATGGATTGCCGAGACTGTCCTGGTCAAAGATGGTAGACGTGACATCGACCACCGGGGCGGGTTTGCCCACTTGCCCGCTTGACACCGCTGCTGCGGCCATTTGGGCCGCCGTGTGCCCTGGCCCAATTGCTCCGATTGACAAGATAAAAGCTGCCAGCGAGGCGGCGAACAGAATTCTCTGTCTATACATGGAGATTCTCCTTCTCTCAAAAATGTCGCGCCAAAGAGTTTTCCTCTCACTTGCTATAGCGAGAACTTGGACCAAATCGCTCCATCCTTGATTGTTTTTTTGTTGGATACCGCTGTGGTGCTATAATCCCGCGCTTACGTAGACACTATTAGTAGCGTAGACTTTAGTCTGCGATGAGGCTTGAACGCAGAAGTAGCGTAGACTTTAGTCTGCGACAGTCTGCGACGAGGCTTGAACGCAGACTGAAGTTCTATACTACCTACAAAGAACACAGACTAAAGTCTACGCTACCCATGGAAGCGGCTCCCGAAGAAATCACGCGATTACTGATTAACTGGCGTAATGGCGATAAAGCGGCCCTCGACCAGTTGACGCCGCTCGTCTATGAGGAACTCCGCAGGCTCGCTCGTGGCTTTATGCGAAGGGAGCGACATGATCATACGCTGCAAACCTCGGCTTTAATAAACGAGGCATATCTCCGGCTGGTTGACCAAGACGAGACAAATTGGCAGAACCGCGCGCATTTTTTTGCGGTCGCAGCGCAGATAATGCGTCACATCCTGGTCGATCACGCTCGTAGCCACGGGTACGAAAAACGCGGGGCTGGCGCTCAAAAGGTGGGGCTCGATGAGGTCATGGTTATTAGCGAAGACCGCGCCCGAGAATTGGTCGAGCTCGATGAGGCGCTCACGAGCCTGGCTACGGTTGACCCACGCAAAAGTCGCATCATTGAATTGCGTTTCTTTGGCGGGCTCAACATAGACGAGACGGCCGAGGTCATGGAACTTTCGCCCACAACCGTTCAAAGAGAGTGGCGGGCAGCAAAAGCGTGGCTGCGGCGCTTCATCAAAGGCGAAGTAGCATAGACTTCAGTCTGCGTAGCGTAGACTTTAGTCTGTGTTTTCGTTAACCTTTCGCAGACTAAAGTCTACGCTACTACCAGTCATGAAACGAGCGAAGCCTTTCTATCGTCGTAACCTTCCACATTGGACACCGCCGGGAGTGGCGCTCTTCGTAACCTGGCGCCTTTATGGCTCGCTTCCGAAGTCAGCTATCGATCGGTTACTTGCGAGGCGAAGCCTGCTCGAAAGCGAGGCAGACAAGGCAAAAGTCCCCTTGAAGGAACTTAAGATTATTTACAACAAAAAGCTGTTTGCGATGCTCGATGCCTTTTTTGATAAGGCCGAGGCTGGGCCAACATGGCTCAGGCAAAGCACTATCACAGATATAGTACAGGACGCGTTGCTGAATCGATATCGACAGTTCTATAGACTTTGGGCGTATGCAATAATGCCCAATCATGTCCATGCCTTGTTGCGGCCAAAGCAACTTTCTTCTTCGCCAGATTTTTTTACACCACTGAGCGAAATTACGAAGCGCTTGAAAGGTTATACTTCTCGCGAGGCCAACCGCATTCTCGAACGAACGGGAACGACCTTTTGGCACAAGGAGTCGTTTGACCACTGGGCGCGCGACGAAAACGAGTTTTATAGCATTGTTGTCTATATCGAGAGTAATCCCGTCAAGGCGGGTTTGGTCGAGCGACCATCAGATTGGATGTGGTCTTCCGCTGCCGAGTGGAACCGTCGCGGGTGGAGTGAAATAAAGCCGCTTACTTAATCGTGGTAGCGTAGGCTTCAGCCTGCGAACAAACGCAGACTAAAGTCTACGCTAACACGGAGCGATTTGCGTCAATTTCTCGCTATAAGAGATGGAGGCGTCTGCAACTCATCCGCCGTTGACATCATGCTGGACATAGAACGCTACCGCATGATCGATGAAATATTTCAGGCTGCCCTGGAGCTCGATCCTCATGAAAGGCCATCATACATAAGCCAGGCGTGCAGTGGTGACGAGGCGCTGCTTAAGGAAGTCGAATATCTCTTAGCCTCGGAAGAAGAACGATGGGAGTTGATCGGAACTCCCGCATTCGAGATGATTGCGCCCCTGCTTGCCAGAGATCAGCCCGAGCTAAACGCCGGAGATTCAATCGGCCACTACAAGGTTGTTTCTCTTTTGGGCGTGGGGGGCATGGGGCAGGTTTACCTGGCGGAGGACGCGAAGCTCGGTCGCAAGGTCGCGCTGAAGGTGCTGCCAACGAGCTACACACGAGATGGATCACGACTGCGCCGCTTTCAGCAAGAAGCCCGCGCCGCATCTGCGCTGAATCACCCGAATATCCTCACGATTCACGACATTGGCGAGTTTGACGGGCAGTACTTCATAGCTTCTGAGTTCATAGATGGTGAGACGCTCCGCCAGCGTTTGAGCCGTCAGAGTATTACCACAACCGAAACTCTGGACATAAGCATTCAAATAGCGAGCGCGCTGTCCGTAGCGCACCAGGCTGGCATAGTTCATCGCGACATAAAGCCTGAGAACATAATGCTGCGGCGCGACGGCTATGTGAAGGTGCTTGATTTCGGGCTGGCCAAGCTCGCCGGACAGCACGAGCCAACGACCGAGCCAAGTGCCGCCGATCGGTTGGACATCTCTTCTGGTGTGGTGATGGGCACCGTGAAGTATATGTCGCCCGAGCAGGCTCGCGGCCTTGAGGTAGATTCACGCAGCGACATATTCAGCTTGGCTGTAGTGCTCTATGAAATGGTCGCGGAGCGCGCGCCATTCGAAGGCCAAACCACTCGTGAGATGATCGCTTCGATCCTGAAGGATGATCCGCCGACGCTCACACAGTCTTCGCCACAGGTGCCAACCGAACTGCAACGTGTCGTGAGCAAGGCGCTGCGGAAAGCGAAAGAAGAGAGGTACCAAACGATTCGCGATTTGCTCGCTGACCTGAAGGGCTTGAAAGAGAAGCTGGAGCTTGAATCCAGGCCTATCCAGACGCCCTGGAGCGCTGAGTACATCATCAGTGCGATGAAGCGGCACAGGGCGGCAGCGGCAGCGATTCTGGCTGCTCTTTTCATTTCTGTGGCCGCCCTTGTCTGGATGACGTATAAGTTTATCCGTCAACCGAAGTCGGCTGCCTCCTCCCAAAACATTAAGCCCACCAGGGTCACTACCACCGGTAAAGCCCAGGGAGCGGCTATTTCGCCAGACGGCAAGTTTGTTGCCTTTGTGTCCTTTGATGCCGGGCAGACAAGCCTGTGGATCAGACAACTGGCCACTACCAGTATCAGGCAGATCGCTATGCCCGGCATGGGGATTGACTCAAAACTGAGCTTCTCAGTCGACGGCAACTATCTCTATTTTTTCGGCCATAGGAAAGATGACCCTGAAATTGGGCTATATCAGATTCCTGTAGAAGGAGGCGTTCCGAATAAGTTGCTCGCAGGCAATAGTAATTCCAACATCACCGTTTCTCCTGACGGCAAGTGCCTTGCGTTCGTGGTCGACTATCCTTCCGAAGAAACTGCAGTCCTGGTGGTCAACGCGGATGGGACCGGGGAACGGAAGCTCGCCGCGCGCCAGGGTCCTGCCTTTTTCTGGGCGGTGGCCTGGTCGCCGGACGGGAAGAGCATTGCCTGCGCCGGGAAGACCGGCAACGGCAGGTACGATGTGGTTGAAGTAGGGATAGAAGACGAGGCGGAGAGGTCCATCACCTCGCAGGACTGGGGTTTTATTAGCGACATTGCATGGCTCTCGGATGGCAGCGGCCTGCTCCTGATTGGTGGTGATAAGGAAGGGATGGCCGGGATCTGGTTCCTTTATCCCGACGGCAAGGCCCGCAGGGTCACCACCGATTTGAATAACTATGCCGGATTGAGTTTAACAGCGGATTCTAACGCTCTTCTTACCATGGAGAAAAATCTGTTTATGCATATCTGGACGCAACCGGACGGAGAGCCCGAGCGCGCCAGAGAGATTATCTCGGGGAGTGCTACGAGGGATGGACTCAGCGGTATTTCTTGGACGCCGGATGGCAGAATCGTTTATTCATCATTTGCTAGCGGCAGACCAGACATCTGGATTATGGACGCGGATGGCAGCAACCAGAAACAGTTGACGGTTGATTTGGGTTCGGACAGGTTTGGCCTATCGGTCTCACCCGATGGCAGTTACATTCTCTTCCCATCTTACCACGCAGGCAATGGCAATGCGAATATCTGGAGGATAGATATTGACGGCAGCAACCCGAAGCAGTTGACTACTGGCAAAGGCATTGAACTCAACCCTTTCTGCTCGCCTGACGGTAAATGGGTTTTTTATTCAATCGGCGGGGTCAGGATTCAAAAGGTGCCGATCGATGGCGGCGACCCCGTGCAACTGACTGGCCCGTACTCGGATATCTTGGTCGTCTCGTCTGATGGAAAACTGATGGCCTATTTCATCGATGATGATCACGATCAAGGCAAGGCAAAGAAAGTAGGAGTCGCTTCATTCGAGGGCGGAGAAACCATCACAGTTCTTGATCGACCGCCGACGCGCGGGCTGATGAAGATGCAGTGGACGCCGAACGCACGCGCCCTGACCTACTTTAGTAACCGCGGAGGCGCTTTCAACATCTGGAGCCTTCCGATAGATGGCGGCCCGCCAAAACAGTTGACCGATTTCAAGCCTGATCTCTTCATCCACTGTTTTGCGTGGTCGCGCGATGGTAAGCAACTCGCTGTTGCACGCGGCACATCGACCAGTGATATTGTTCTAATAAAAGATTTCAGATAACCGTTACCGATCCCCTGGATCAGGCATACGGACGGAACGAACCGAAAACAACTGGCTGCGAGTGCCGGTACGAACTACCAGCCGCAGGCTTCGCCGCCTGGCCCTACATCGTCTTCTCTTCCAGCCGTGGTGCATCGGGCGCTTTCCACATCTGGCGAATGGGCTATGGGCGGCAACCCTGTTCAACTGACGCACGGGCGCTTGGTGACACGAGCAGCGATGGAGTCCTGATCAACCGGGTAATCTGACCGCGCTGAGAACCAGGAGGTGAATATGAATATCTTTGAGCTAGTGGGGCGATGCTGCAGGAGGTTTGGAGTACCGCCTTCAGGCGGAAGATTGAAAAGTCGGACACTTCCGCCTGAAGGCGGTACTCCAAACTCTCACCATTATTATCCATTGCCTATCTTTGAATGTAAGCTCAGAAATAGTCGATTTCTGCTCACGGCGGGAATCACTCTATTCATCCTAATCGGCTTGGCGCGGAGCGGAAATGCTTCCAGCCTGTCCGTCCTCCTTACCCAATCACCCACGGCTACACTGAGCGGCACGGCGGTGGACGAACAGGGCGCGGTTGTGCCTGATACGAATATCACCCTGACAAACGTCGAAACCGGGTTCCGGCGGCAGGTGACGACGAATGGCGATGGGTACTTTGCCATCCCGCTCCTGCCGCCCGGCCCTTACACCGTTCAGGCGCAACGCCAGGGCTTTACCACGGCGGAAATTCGAAACGTCACGCTGAACGTCAATGATCAGGTAGCGCTAAAGATTCAGTTAAAAACCGGGCAGGTTAGCGAATTGGTCATCATCGAGGGGGCGCCGGTCGTGCAGAGCGAGTCTGCCACGGTCGGCACTCTAGTGGATCACCAGTTCGTCGAGAACCTGCCGCTCAACGGCAGGAGTTTCAACGCCCTGATCGAGCTGACCGCGGGAACGGTCCTGACCAAGGCAGACTATGCCGAGCAAGGCCAGTTCAGCGTCAACGGGCAACGCCCGAATACCAACTACTTTACTGTTGACGGCGTCGGCGCCAACATCGGCATCGGCAACGGCGTCTCTCTCGTCCAGACGACCGCCGGCACGGTGCCGGCCTTTAGCGCCTCCGGCGGCCTGAATAATCTCGTCTCGGTTGACGCCCTCCAGGAGTTCCGCATCCAGACTTCCACTTACGCGCCCGAGTTCGGCCGCTTGCCTGGAGCACAGGTGTCTCTCCTCACCCGCTCAGGCACAAATCAGTTTCACGGCACCCTGTTCGATTACTACCGTAATGACGCGCTGGACGCCAACGACTGGTTCGTCAACCGCCTGGGGCTGAACAAGGCTCCCCTCCGGCAAAACGACTTTGGGGGCGTCTTTGGCGGGCCGATCAAGAAGGACCGAATCTTCATCTTCTTTTCCTATGAGGGACTGCGACTACGCCTGCCGCAGGTCGGGATCACACAGGTGCCCTCGGTGAGCACGCGCCAGCAGGTCCCTCAGTCACTGCGCCCCTTCCTGAATGCGTTCCCGATCACGAACGGCAGGGATTTCGGGAACGGCTTCGCAGAATTCAACTCCACCTATTCAAACCCCCTGAATCAGGACGCGACAAGCGTTCGAGTTGACCACACGATCAATTCCAAATTGACTATTTTCGGCAGGTATAACTATGCCCCTTCTCAAAGTCTTGTGCGGGGCGGGGATTTTAGTTTCAGTCTGAATGCTCTCGGAGTCGGTTCGTTCAAGACAGAGACTCTCACCCTCGGCTCAACGCAGGTGATTCGTGCCGGAATCAGTAATGATTTTCGGGTGAATTACAGCAGGACCAGGGCAGGCAGTTCCTTTTATCTAGATCAATTTGGCGGCGGGGTTCCGCCAGCAGATGAGGTCCTCTTCGGCTCGTTCGCCACGTCACAAACTGGATTATTTTCTTTTGGCGTCGGGCGGGCTCGTTACATCGTCGGAAAGAATGCCGACAATGTACAACGTCAGATCAATGTGGTTGACAGTCTGGCCATCCTCGCCAGCTCTCATCAACTGAAATTCGGCATTGACTACCGCCGGCTCTCTCCCATTTCAGACCGGACGGGTTATACCCTTTCGGTCGGCTTCGGCGTTGCGAGCGGAGTGATAGCGGATAAAGCGGCGTTCGTAGGTGTTGGAGCCGGATCAGGTCGCCGGTTCCCGGTGTTCACCAACTTCTCCGCCTTCGCGCAGGACACGTGGAAAGCCACGCGGCGCTTAACCCTCACTTACGGGCTGCGCTGGGAACTCAATCCGCCTTTCACGGAGAAGAATGGCAACCTACCGTTCACCGTCATCGGTCTGGACAATCCTGCCACAATGACCCTGGCCCCCAAGGGCACGGCGCTGTGGAAGACATCCTACGACAACTTCGCTCCGCGCTTCGGGGTGTCTTACATGTTCTCTCAGGCGAAAGGTCTGGAGTCGGTGCTGCGGGCAGGCTTTGGCACTTTTTATGACCTTGGAACCGGCCCGGCTGGCAGTGCAGTATTTGGAGGCTATCTGTATTCCGGGGGCAGTAAAATAATGTTCAATGTGCCGTTCCCACTCACCCTGGAGCAGGCTACGCCTCCCATTTTAACCCGAAGACCACCCTACCCCGACTTCAATATCCTCGACCCTCATTTGAAACTGCCGCGTACATATCAGTGGAACATCTCCTTAGAGCAGGCGCTTGGCGCAAAGCAAACGCTCTCAGCTTCCTATGTTGGCGCAGCCGGTCGCCGCCTCTTGCGTAACGAAATCTTATCTGGCCCACTATTGGGCAATCCAAACTTCACCCGGGTCACGGTATCAAAGAATGGGGCGAGTTCGGACTATCATGCTTTGCAGATTCAATTTCATCGCCGGTTATCACAAGGTCTACAGTCGTTAGCCTCGTACACCTGGTCGCACTCGATTGACAACTCATCGAACGAGTTTTATTTAACCTCGCGCGCCGTTACAATTGACCCGGACACCAATCGCGGCTCCTCTGACTACGATGTGCGACACGCTTGTTCCGCGGCCCTCACTTATGACCTCCCGGCTTTAGAATCAAATCGGATTGCCGGCGCCATTCTCCATGGCTGGTCTGTTGATGCGATCTTCAGAGCCAGATCGGCGACGCCAGTAGATATCATTCTGAATAAATCGTTGTCCGGTCTACCAAGCTTTAACCGCCCGGACTTGGTCTCGGGAGTACCGCTCTATATTGATGACCCGTCAGTGGCAGGGGGCAGGCGCATCAACAGAGCCGCGTTCACGCCGCCGCCTCCCAATCAACAAGGGAATTTAGGGCGTAACAGCCTGCGGGGATTTGCGGTGTCACAGTTAGATTTCGCTCTGCGCCGCGGGTTTCATTTGACAGAGCGGCTCAACCTGCAACTGAGAGCGGATTTCTTTAACGTCTTCAACCACCCGAATTTTGCCGACCCGGACGGCTTTCTCGATGACGGTGATCGCTTCGGGCAGTCGCTGCAAATGCTGGGGCGCAGCCTGGGCGGCTTGAACCCCCTCTATCAGATCGGCGGGCCGCGCTCGATTCAATTAGCTCTGAAGTTGCAGTTCTGAAGTTTCCTGTGTGCTCACCGCAATCTGCGTGTCGAACCTTGCGATGAGCCAAGCAGTAACAGAGAGCCCCTCGGCGCATTATGCGTCTGACTGATATTGCGCTCAGGCCGTAAGTCTAAAAGTCACTCGCTCGCCGGTTCGAGCAGCTCTATAACACGCATCCACAAGCTCGACCGCTCAAATCCGTCAAGCGCCGTAACAGCGACGGGCGCTCCCGCCAGTATCGAGTCCACGAAAGGTCGATCCTCCTGAGCGTATCCCAAATTCTCTTCCTTTGACAGTTGTTGCGTTGATCGCACGCCGCAGCTACCGTCCAGTCCTTCGCTCCAGGCGATGCTTTCCATCTCGCGAGTCGCAATCGTAGGGTGATGACACCTTGGTCCTTGCGAGTTTGACCATCGTCCCGCAGCCAATTAGTCCGACTTTCAATTTGAAGTTTCCGCTGCAAAGCTTAGGAGACCATATTAGGTAAGGCAGGTCAGACGCGTCGATCCGGCCTAGTGGTACTTAAGGTGACATGGCAACATGGCAACGCAACCTTGCGGGTTCTTTAACGACCCGAATCGCGAGTGCAAATGCTCGCCGATTCAAATTCAGCGGTACGTCTGAGGATCTCGGGCCCGTTGCTCGACCGCATAGACATTCACATCGACGTGCCCGCGGTGAAGTTCAAGGAGTTGGCCAGCGAGACCCCCGCCGAGTGTTCGGCCGACATACGCGAACGAGTAGTGAGAGCGCGCCGCGTCCAATTAGAGCGGTTCACCACCGAGCGAATCTACTGCAACGCTCAGATGTCGCCGCGGTTGATTCGGAAGTACTGCGCGATCGACTCGGCTTCGAAAGGGCTGTTAGAAAATGCGATCACTCGGCTGGGATTGTCGGCTCGCGCTTACGATCGAATATTGAAGGTGAGCCGCACGCTTGCCGACCTTGAAGGCAAGGAGGCTATCGAATCTCAGCACGTGAGCGAGGCGATTCAGTATCGAACGCTTGATAGGAACTTCTGGGCATGACGTCGGCACGGAACTGACGTGCTTACTCAACAGATTTTTCGATGCCGCTCTCTGTCGCCGAGGTTTCAAAAATGTCAACAAAGTCAACGGACAAAAGCCTCTTCCCTGAGCACGGGAGGGGACATGCGGGGGACATCAAATGAGCGTTCAGTCCGCCCCTGCTCCTGACTGTGTTGAAGGCAAGGCTCTGAGGTCGGCGAAATCGCCATCCCCGGTTCCGCTTATCGACAACCCAGCTTGACGGCGACGAATGGCGTGCGGCTAGCGGTTCGTCTCAAGCTGCCGTCTGGTCGCCTCGATGCGCTCATGCAGCATCGGCTCCAGGCTGCGGTCCAGTTTCAGACATTGACCAAAGTCAAGCTGCGCTTCAGCCGGCTTTCCCTGAAGAATACGCGCCAAGCCGCGGTTCAAATACGCGAGCGCGTGGTTTGGGTCTAAACCGATTGCGGCGGTGTAATCGGCGATGGCGCCTTCGATGTCTCCTTTGCCTCGTTTCGCGGCTCCTCGGTTGCAGTAGGCTTCCACGTATCTGGGACTAATCTTGATGGCGCGATCATAGTCTGTGATAGCTCCCTTAAAATCGGCTTTAAGATATCTGACCACTCCGCGATTGTAATAAGCCTCGGCGAGCCGCGGATTGATTTGTATAGCCTCGGTGAAATCAGCGTTTGCCCCTTCAATGTCGGCCTTGAGTTGACGCACATTACCGCGATTCGAATACGCTTCGGCCAAACGAGGCTTGATCTCGATTGCCTTGTTGCAGTCTGCAATAGCTCCGTCCAGGTCGCCCTTCTCTTTCAGCGCGACGCAACGATTGTTGTAGGCCTGAGCGAGACGCGCGTCTAACACGATTGCCCTTGTGTAATCTGAAATAGCCGAATCAAGATCATGTTTGTCGTGCAGGGCGCGTCCTCGATTGTAGAAAGCCGCAGCGTAGCCTGGATCGAAAGCGATAGCTATACCAAGATCCCCTATCGCGCCGTCCAGATCTCCGTGGGCATAGCGGGTCATAGCTCGATTGGTGTAGCTGGCGGCGGAGCCCGAACTCTGGGCCCTTGAGTGTGAGCCGACCAGCACGATAAGAAGGATGGCATAGAGGAAACAAAGGCGTCTCATACCACCTCCGCCGGACACGATTACATTCGGGGGCTCACCGAGGACCGGAGGTGAGAAAGATCGATGTAAGTACCTCCGGTCCCCGAGTTAGCCTCGCCCCTCGGGCGAGACCTCGTCCGAAATCTATGATTGTTACTCGAGGCGAATCCTCATGCGTCAGGCTTCCGGCAGCGGAACCGCGAGAAGTCCGTCTACCGCGAATGCGCGGAGAGGAGACAGATGACCTGAAGCGGTCAAAGTGCTGAGGAAGAACAGGCAATGATCAACTAAGATTCATTTTTCATTCTTCATGACTTAGGCATCACTTCTCCCAACGCTTCGTGGCCGCCAGGAACCTCAAGGTTCGCTTATGGGTTCGAAGAGTCAATACGAAATGTGTTGTAATACTGGCCCACAAAGACCAGGGCTCCCCTCTTGTTGTAATAGAACAGATCCGCGACGGAGGCGTTCGCAGCGGCTGTATTGGGCGTTATCGTCCAGTTGACGCACTGGCCGTTGCTCACGGCATTACAGGCGACGCTCGCCAAACCGGTCGCAGGTCCGGTGGCCGGCAGATGCGGGCTCATAACCAACTTGTACTTCGTGCCATTTGAATTAAAGTCTACGCCCAGCGAGCAGTTGTTGCTGCCGTTGGTTAGATTAGGGAATGGCACGGTGTTTCCGCTCTGATCGTAGCACGCGCAGTACGCTTCGCCGTTTTGCCAGTAATAGCCTGCGGGAGGTCCTGCGGGCTGCGAGCTGTTAATGGCGACATTCGGCGTAATCCACAATGTACGCACCGATTGACTGAACAGATTGAGAGTGATGCCTTTTGAGTTAAGCCAGCTTCCACAGCCGTCGATTGTGGTGTAGGTCGCCTGGCCTGCGCCGTTGTAGTCATCGCTCCTCATCAAGAGCTGTTCTGCGCCGGTGGCGTCGAAGTCGTAAACAGTGGTTGTCACGTTGATAGTGGTCGGGGCAGGCTTGCTTGCTCCGGAAGCCCCCTGAGCGGGTTCGGCCGCGGCTGAGTGTCGCGGCGCCATCGCTCCGATTGACGCCATAATAGCTGCCAGCAAGGTGGCCAACAGAAATTGTCGTCTTCCCATGGAAATTCTCCTTTCTTCAAATGTCGGTCTAATGAATTTCTCTCACTTGCTATAGCGAGATATCGAGAAGGCTGGTATCATCCCGCCGAGTTTTATAGGTTGTTCGGAACGCGAGCGAAGTACTCTTAATCGCAAACTGAAGCTGACATCTCATTGTCGGCACAGGCCCTCAGTTATGCCCGCTATCCCAGAAGAAATCACCCAACTCTTGTTGAGTTGGAGCGAAGGCGATAAGGCAGCTCTGGATCGGTTGATCCCATTGGTCTATCCAGAATTGCGCCGGCTGGCTCGGATCTACATGGGGCGGGAGAGTCCAGCACACACCCTGCAGACTTCCGCTTTGATCAACGAGGCGTACCTCCGGTTAGTGGATCAGCACCGGGTCGAGTGGCAGAACCGCGCTCACTTTTTCGCAGTGGCGGCCCAGGTGATGCGGCATATACTGATTGATCACGCGCGCAGCCACCGTTACGTCAAGCGTGGAGCGGGAGCTCAGCACGTTCCTCTGGACGACGTGGGGGTCGTCGCGAAAGAGCGGGCAGCGGAACTTGTCGCGCTTGACGACGCGCTCAAAAAGCTTGCCCAGATCGACGAGCGCAAAAGCCAGATCGTTGAATTGAGGTTTTTCGGCGGGCTGACCGGTGAAGAGATCGCCGAGCTGATGAAACTTTCCCCGATCACGGTCAAGCGCGAGTGGCGCTCCGCCAAAGCCTGGTTGCATCTCGAGATTAGCAAAGGCGCGACCTGATACTTTTGATCGCAGTTTCTCGCTACTTATTTAGAGTCATGATGAAAGAAGTAAAAATTCGATTTGCTCGGAGCATCCAGTCGAGGCTTCGAGTATGAACCTTCAACGCTGGCCGCAGATAGATGAGTTGTTTCAAGCCGCCGTTGAGCTAGACCCCGCGCTGCGCGCCGGCTTTCTCGAAAAGGCCTGTGCCGGCGATCACGCATTGAGAAGCGAAGTTGAAGCAATGCTCGCATCTGACTCCGACGAATGGGAGTTTGTTGAAAAACCGGCCCTCCAAGTAGCGGCTGCGTTGCTGGTGGACGATCAACCCCAACTCGCGCCGGGCGAAGGCTTCGGTCACTACAGGGTCGTCGACGCGATCGGCAGAGGCGGCATGGGAGAAGTCTATCTGGCCCAGGACGAGAGACTTGGTCGCAAGGTAGCTCTGAAACTTTTGCTTAATGAATTCACCAGCGACCAGTCACGACTGGGTCGATTCCAGCAAGAAGCCCGCGCCGCATCCGCCCTCAATCATCCAAATATCCTCACGATTCACGACATTGGCGAGTTTGACAGTCGTTACTTCATAGCTTCTGAGTTCATAGATGGTGAAACGCTGCGCCAGCGTTTGAGTCACCAAAGGATGACCATAGGCGAAGCTCTGGACATAACCATTCAGATAGCGAGCGCGCTATCTGTAGCGCACGAGACCGGCATAGTTCATCGCGACATCAAGCCGGAAAACATCATGTTGCGCCACGATGGCTACGTGAAAGTTTTGGACTTCGGCCTGGCGAAGCTCACCGAACAGCACGAGCCTACGACTCAGGCGCAAGCTGCCGAGAATGTAAAGGTTTCCTCCGGCTTGGTGATGGGCACAGTCAAATACATGTCGCCGGAGCAGGCGCGAGGCCAGCAAGTAGATGGGCGGAGCGACATCTTTAGCTTTGGCGTTGTGCTTTATGAAATGGTCGCCGGTTGCGCGCCATTTGAAGAGCAAACCGCTCATGAGTTGGTCGCTTCGATCCTGAAGAATGATCCGCCGCCGTTAACGCAGTATTCGCCGCAGGTACCGGCCGAACTGCAACGCGTCGTGAGCAAGGCCCTGCGGAAAACGAAAGAAGAGAGATACCAAAGTATCGATGACTTGGTGAGCGATCTCAAGGGCTTAAAAGAGAAGCTAGAGCTTGAATCCAAGCGTATCCAGACACCGTGGAGCGCCGAGTACATCATAAGTGAGATTAAGCGGCACAGGACGGCAGCGGCGGTGATTGTGGCTGCTCTTTTCATTTCTGCGGCCGTGATTGCATATTTGACTAATAGGTTTATCCGTCAATCAAAGTCCACTGGTTCCTCGCAAAACATAAAGCTCACCAGGGTCACTACCAGCGGTAAAGCCCGGGGCGCGGCTATTTCGCCAGACGGCAAGTATCTTGCCTATGTGGCCTCTGACACCGGGCAGCAAAGCCTGTGGATCAGACAACTGGACACCAACAGCAATATGCAGATCGTTCCACCCAGCACCGCGACTTACATGGACCTGAGTTTCTCTCCCGACGGCGACTTTCTTTATTATTTCGATGAGAGGAAAGATGAAACTGCGCTCTATCAAATTCCCGCAGTTGGAGGCGTTCCCAGGAAGTTGCTCGAAGGCAACGGTAAGCATCACCTCAGATTTTCTCCTGACGGCAAGCGCCTGGCGTTCGTGGTCGAAGACCTTTCGGAAAGTGGCGTCTTCGTGGCCAACGCGGATGGGACCGAAGAACGGAGGCTCGCCGCGCGCAAAAGTCCTGCCTTTTTCTGGGCGGTGGACTGGTCGCCGGATGGAAAAAAGATCGCTTGTGCTGGCGGTAATAAGACTGGCAAGCGCGTTTACTTTGACCTCGTTGAAGTGGGGATTGAAGACGGGGCGGAGAGACCTATCACCTCGCAGGGCTGGAGTTATATTGACGACATTGCGTGGCTCTCGGATGGCAGCGGCCTGCTAATGAGCGCCAGTGATCAGGAAGGGAGCACTGTCCAGATCTGGCTGCTTAACCCCGATGGCAACGCGCACAGGATCACCACCGATTTGAATGGCTATTCCAGGTTGAGTCTGACCGCGGATTCTGGCGCTCTGGTTACGACGCAGATCAGTCTGCCAATGAATATCTGGACGCAACCAAATGGAGAACCTGACCGCGCCAGACAGATTACCTCAGGAGTTGCTACCAGGGACGGACTCAGCGGTATTTCCTGGACGCCGGATGGCAGAATAGTTTATTCGTCATTTGCCAGCGGCAATCCGGATATCTGGATTATGGACCCGGATGGCAGCAACCAGAAACAATTGACGGTTGGTTTAGGTTCGGACAGGTATGGCCTATCGGTCTCACCCGACGGTCGTTACATTCTCTTCGTATCTTTCCGCGCAGGCAATGGCAACGGGAATACCTGGAGAGTAGATATTGACGGCAGCAACCCGAAGCAATTGACCAACGGCAGTGGCGTTGAAATCAACCCTTTCTGCTCGCCTGACAGTAAATGGGTGTTTTATTTAACCGCCGGAAGCCGGATTAGGTGGAAGGTGCCAATCGATGGTGGCGAACCCGTGCAACTGACCGGCCTGCATTCGAATATATTGGGCTTCTCGCCTAATGGAAACCTGATCGCCTATCTCACATCTCTTGACCAAACCAAGATAAGGAAAGTAGGAATCGCCTCATTCGAGGGCGGGGAACCCATTACAGTTCTTGATCAAGTGGAGCACGCACCGCGTATGCAATGGGCGCCAGACGGTAGCGCCCTGACCTACTTTGGTAACCGCGGAGGTACTTCCAACATCTGGAGCCTTCCGATAGATAGCGGACCGCCAAAACAGTTGACCGATTTCAAGACCGATCTCGACATCCACTGTTTTGCCTGGTCGCGGGATGGTAAGCACCTCGCCGTGGCGCGCGGCACGACGGTCAGCGATATTGTTCTAATAAAGAATTTCAGATAATCGCGGCGGTGTGAGAAGCGATGATTCTTCTAAAGGGGAGGAAGTATGAACTGTTTAAGGAATAGAGTCAGATCACTTGTCTTCACCGTCCTCGCTATCACCATCGGCTCAGCACCAAGCGTCGCGTCGCCCGGAATGATGACTGCACGCTTGCAATCAGCAACAGCCACGTTAAGCGGAGTAGTGATGGATGAGAAGGGCGCACTCGTCCCAGGCGTGGCTGTTACGATCATAAGCGTTCACACACGTCTGCGAAGACAAACCCTGACCAATAACGACGGGTATTTTGTGATCTCGCTGCTTCCCCCTGACCGTTACACTGTGACAGCTCAACATCAAGGATTCGCGCCAGTGGAGATCAGGGATGTTGTGCTTAATGTCAACGACCAGCGTTCGCTGCGGATTGAACTAAAGGTCGGTCGGGCCAGCGAATCGATTACAGTCCAAGGCGAGTCTCTGCTCAAAACTGAATCTGCAACAGTGAGCACGCTGGTTGATCGTCAGTTCGTAGAGAACCTGCCGCTCAACGGCAGAAGCTTCAACACCTTGATTGAACTAACCCCGGGCGTCGTGCTGACCAAAGGGAATTCCAGTGAGCAAGGACAGTTCAGCGTCAACGGGCAGCGGGCTAACGCTAATTACTTCATGGTTGATGGGGTGGGCGCCAATGTAGGCGTTAGCGTCAGTAGCTTTTCACTTTCCCAGACCGCTGGAGGTACTGTGCCAGCGTACGGTCCTCTCGGCGGCACTAACAACCTCGTTTCAATTGACGCCCTGCAGGAGTTCCGCATTCAGACGTCAACCTATGCGCCTGAGTTTGGCCGCACGCCCGGCGCTCAAGTATCTGTCGTTACGCGTTCGGGCACCAACCAGTTTCACGGCACGCTTTTCGATTACTTCCGCAACGACGCGCTCGATGCCAACGACTGGTTCGCCAATAGTCGGGGCTTGAAGAAACCTGCACTTCGCCAGAATGATTTTGGCGGCGTGCTGGGTGGGCCAATCGTCAAGAATAAAACGTTCTTCTTCTTCTCTTACGAGGGGCTAGGCCTGCGCCAGCCGCAGGTTAACATTACGATAGTCCCGACCATAAGCGCGCGTCAGATGGCGCCGCCGCAAATTAAGCCTCTGTTAGACGCGTTTGTATTGCCGACCGGGCGGGAACTGGGGGATGGGTTTGCAGAAGCCTCCGCCAGCTATTCAAACCCAACCACATTAAACGCAACAAGCATTCGAGTCGATCATGGGTTCAGCGCTCAGCTCACATTCTTTGGCAGATACAACTACTCTCCCTCCGAAACGCGTGAGCGCATTGTAACGGATGGGACGCCAAGTAATCTGTCCGTCTCAAGGTTCAATACCCAGACGCTTACGTTAGGCTCGACACAAGTCCTCAATCCAAGAATCAACAACGACCTCCGGGCCAACTACAGTAGAAGCAGGGCGGGCAGCCTCTTTGCGTTGGATAGTTTCGGCGGGGCGGTCCCTCCACCTGATGCAATCCTCTTCCTTCCCTTTGCCACACGCGCAAGAACTGTGACTTTGGTTTCGGTAGGTCCCGTAGAGTACTTCGTAGGCGGAGATGACTTGGTCAATTTCCAACGTCAAATCAACCTTGTTGACAACTTACTGATCGTCGCAGGCAATCACCAGCTAAAATTCGGCGCCGACTATCGGAGACTGTCTCCCATCATGGGCACGCCAGACTATCTGATCAATGTCCTGTTCGATAATGTGGCCGGAGCGATTGCTGCGACCCCCTCATTTGTTGGAATCGCTGCCCGTTCGAGTCGACATCTTTTATTCACCAATTCTTCGGCTTACGCTCAGGACACGTGGAAGGCGACACGCAGGTTAACGCTTACCTACGGATTGCGCTGGGAAGTCAACCCGCCTCCGTCAGAGACGCAAGGAAACGATGCGTTTACAGTAACGGGGCTGGACGATCTACCAACTATGACGTTGGCGCCAAAAGGGACGCCGCTGTGGAAGACCACTTACAATAACTTCGCTCCGCGTGTGGGGGCAGCTTATCAGATATCCCGAGCGAAAGGTGGGGAGGCAATATTGAGAGGAGGATTTGGCGTCTTCTATGATCTTGGTACGGGCGCGACCGGCGATGCATTTGGTGCCGCTTCTTTCCCGTATCAAAGGGTCAAGATTCTGCCAAACACATTTCCAATAGACCCGGCACAGGCTTCGCCTCCCCCTATTACCCTCGATCCTCCCTATGGTGATCTCCGGGTATATCCCGACTTCAAGCTGCCCCGAACATACCAATGGAACGTCTCCGTGGAGCGGGCAATAGGTTCTGCCCAGTCCATCACCGCTTCTTATGTGGCCGCCGCGGGCCGTCGTCTCTTGCGGCTGGAGGTACTACGTGGACCCTCTCTCCCGAATCCGAATTTTACAAGGCTGTTGGTAATAAGAAACGCGGCCACATCGGACTATCACGCGCTTCAACTTCAGTTTCAACGCCGGCTGTCGCGTGGCTTGCGAGCGGTCGCCTCATACACCTGGTCGCATTCAATTGACATCGCTTCCGGCGAAACATTCAGAAACCTGCCGGTCACAAAGATTGACCCCAGCGTAGATCGAGGTCCGTCTAACTTCGATGTGCGGCACTCGCTCTCCGCTGCGGCTACTTATGATGTTCCCAGGTGGTCTGTGAATCACTTCGCGGACAAGTTGCTTCGCGCTTGGTCTATTGATGGAATCTTCAGAGCCCGCACGGCCACGCCAGTAAACTTGGTTGCTACTAATCGAGCGCTTTTTGGCGTCCAGGCGGGCACAACCCGCCCGGATTTGGTCCCTGGAGTGCCGCAATACATCAATGATTCAAAAGTCGCGGGTGGGCGGCGTCTTAATCCGGCAGCGTTCGCGGTGCCCCCGGCTGGCCGCCAGGGAACTTTGGGCCGCAATAGCTTACGTGGGTTCCCACTCTCCCAATTAGATTTCGCGCTCCGCCGCAAATTCACTTTAACAGAACGGTTCAACTTGCAATGGCGAACCGATTTCTTCAATGTCTTCAACCATCCCAATTTTGGAGACCCGGTGAACTTCCTTGGCGTTCCGCTCTTCGGGCAGTCGCTGCAGATGCTTGGTCGGGACCTCGGCGGAGGCGATGGAGGCTTCAGTCCCCTCTATCAGATCGGTGGCCCGCGCTTGATTCAACTGGCGTTGAAGTTACAGTTCTGATGTCTGTTACAAGTCTCTGTCTGTCGAAAGAACAGCGCCACGCAGCGCCACGAGGCTTGACTTGGTTGACATTTGTCGAATAGCGAAGTCTTATGGCTACGAAGGACAAAGAGTTCGCGAATTATCGAGACGCCGCGCTGTCGTCCTTTCAGTAGCAGCACGACTTAGACACAATGTTAGTCGGCCCGTCACTTCTGGCGGACATCATTTCGGAGACGCCGTTCTCCACGATAGTATCTCGTTGTGAGTTCCCCAGATTTCTTGGTCGGTCGATGTTTTCTCCTCTCCCAGCCCGCAAGGTTTCTCTGGTCGATTCCAAGCAAGGCGGCCAGTTTCTTCCGGGACAGACCGAGCTTCCTTCTGTGAGCCTTCAATTGATCGCCACCGACTGTAGCTCTTCGTCGGCACAAGGATCATAGCCGAGGAACTCAATGATCTTGGGCACGAAGCGCAAGGACGGTACGGACCGGTTTTTCTCCCAGTTCAGAATGCTGGGTAACGTGGCCCCGAGACGGACGGCAGCTTGTTTTTGTAGCGGGCCAAGCTCTAACGGACGTGCTCTAATGTGGTCACCGAGCGTCTTGATCTCTTTGGGATAAGAGGAATTCCTTGGCTTTTCGGCAGTTAGCTTCAGATGGCAGAAAGGCAACGCGGGGGGGTGTCTTGCGGGTTTTTAACGACCCGACTCGCGATTGCAAGTGCTCGCCGATTCAAAATTAAGCGGTACGTGTCGAAGATCTCGGGCCCGCTTCTCGACCGCATAGACATTCACTTCGACGTGCCCGCGGTGAAGTTCAAGGAGTTGGCTAGCGAGACCCCCGCCGAGAGCTCGGCCGATATACGCGAGCGAGTAGTGAGAGCGCGCCGCGTCCAGCTAGAGCGGTTCACCACCGAGCGAATCTACTGCAACGCTCAGATGTCGCCTCGGTTGATTCGGAAGTACTGCGCGATCGATTCAGCTTCGAAGGGATTGTTAGAGAACGCGATCACTCGGCTGGGATTGTCGGCGCGCGCTTACGATCGAATCCTGAAGGTGAGCCGTACACTGGCTGATCTTGAGGGTAAAGAGGCAATCGAATCTCAGCACGTGAGCGAGGCGATTCAGTATCGCACGCTGGATAGGAACTTTTGGGCGTAGGGTCTGAGTCAAATGCTTGCGGTCTTTTCGGTCAAAAACTGATCCATGCGGACCATCGGAGGTCAGAGAAGTTTGGAAGCCTTTTCAGCGAAGGCCTTTAGTTCTTCTAAAGACTTGGTTCCTGCCGCCCTTTTTACTTGCAGGCGCATGATGATTGCACCTCTCCTCGCCATGATGAGATGAGAATTGGAATCATTGCTTAACAAGAAAGCCTCATCGCCGACTCCTTTCAAATCCCATATCGAAGTGTCATGGGCATTCGCTTCCTTCGTTGACACGAGCACCTGCCTCGCTTGTTCAGCCGAAGGGTTCGTCTCTTTCTCTTCCAACGAGAAAAAGAGGACACTGTCTTGCCCGCTTGCCTTGTCCATCGACACTCCCTTGTACGCACACAAGCACTGAAGGACATCGCCTCTGAGCTCGGAGATATCCTGGGTTAACCGAGCGGATTGCCCGAGCATTCTTTCGGCATCGGATTGAGCAAGGAGTTGGCAAGGTTTCATTTTTTCACAAACACTTAGCCGCCCGCGCGGTCCGGCTCCCGCCGGCATCACGCCGCTCAGGAAGAGAAGAGTCAACAATGAGGAAAGCAACACCCGTCTGCGGTTCGATATCATACCAGCCTCCAAAACGAGCGCGATTCACGGCTCGTCCACGATCAGATGCCAGGGCACCAGTTTGAAGTTCTGATTGGCTTTGTCATTCACACCGTCCTGGGCGATGAAGATGCCGCGAGGAAACCTAGGCCCCAGGTTTGCCGTCGTGACGTATATGCCGTCAGTGTTGGTAACCTCGTCAATCCCGTTGCCCGCCCCGATGCGGAACTTCTTGACGAAGGCATTGTCGCCCTCGCGGCGATAGACGACGTAGCTGTTGTCGCCCTGGCTTGAAGCGATCAGATAGCCCTTGCCGCCTTTCCCGTAGGCGATGGTGAGCCCCTCAACGTCGGCCGCAAGATGGCCCGCGGCCGTCGCGCTGTCAACCTTCACGCGATCCAGAGTGGCGTCCGGCTCCGCGTGATACTTCCATATTCCGACTTGTTCCTCGCCTATGTAGAGGTAGCCCAGCTCGTCGTCGGCAACGCAGCCCTCAATCTGAGTGCCAACCTTGAAGCGTCGCACGCTGCGCGCGTCGACGAGACCCTTTCCATCGTCGAACAGCTCGAACTGCTCGGTGATTCCCTGTTTGCTTGTGATGATGCAATAGAACTTGTCAGTCTTCGGGTTGTGATACATGCATGCGCCATACGCCTGGGCGGCGGGGATGCGACGCGCTGCGACGTCCTCCAACCGCCGTGTCGAAGGATTGACGCGGTAGATGGCGATGGAGTTATTACTGCGGTTGCTGGATGTAACCAGAGAGATTCTATCAGCGCCGAGCGGGAAGCCATCGCGGTGATCCACGTTGTTCATGTTGCCATCGGGCAGGAATTGAAGCTGCTTGCCTGCCAGGTCGTAGACCGCCAGGCCGCGCTGCTTGTTTGTGCCTATGATGAGGCTCTGGGACGGGTCAGACGGCTTGACCCATAACGTCGTGTCGTCCGCCGAATCGCCGCCGGTTGAAACCGGCTCCGTTTCAACGGTCGCGGCGACCTGTAACAAAGGCGAGCGCGCGACGTCGGCCGATCCGACTTTTTTGTTCGTCTGCCCGAGGTTAGGCGTGACGGGCATGATCATAAAACAGATGAGCACGCATTCCGTCAGATACAGCCGCCGAGCCGGACGGCTCGTGAAATCGGTTTTCCATCCACAGTTTAATTTCATAGAAGACACTCTTACTCCGTGATTCGTGATTCGCCACATCACTCATGATGTACCTAACGTTGTAGCGAACTGCAAGCCGCTTATCCTATGCGCGCAGAACGCATGGAGATCGATCCGAGCGTCACTTTGTCTGCAACGAACCCGAGGTCATCGTCCTCGACACTTGCTTCTTTCCAATCTTCCGGTAGTCTTTTCGTGCAAGCACCCCATCTCTCAAGAGTGAGTTGCGTGCAACGCCTGATGGTCGGCGTTGCGCACCCAGGGAGGACATCAACATGACAAAGGCGTCCCTACTGCTCGTATTCGCTGCACCTGCACTCATCACCGCCGCCGCGATTGCGCAACAGCCTGCGCCGCTCAGTGCGCTGGCACGAATGCCGGTCAAGGAAATCACGATCTTCAAAGACGGCCACGCATTTCTTTTGCACGAGGGGGAGATGCCGACCGACGCGGCTGGCAATGTAGTTATGGACTATTTACCCGCGCCTGTGCTGGGTACGTTCTGGCCCTACTCATCGAACAAAGACCTGAAGCTGATCGGAGTAACAGCAAGCCAGAGGAAGGTGCTGGTTGAAGAGACCGCCATAACTCTAACTCAGCTGCTTGAAGCGAACACCGGAGTCGAAGCGATAATATCCGAGAAGCCTCTTGGGAAGGATGAACGCAGCTACGCCGGCACGATCCTAGGCATCCCCACGCGCAGCCCTGAAGAACTGGCGGCAACAGGGCTGCCCAACATGGGCGAACGGCTCCCCGAGAAAGGCGACGTTATCCTGTTGAAGACCGCCGAAGGCATCAAGGTTGTGCTGGTCGAGAACATCAAGGACGTGACCTTCAAGACGCCACACAAAGCCAGGCTGTCAAATGAACAATTCCGCAACGCGCTCACGCTGAAGCTCGATTGGTCCGGCCGCAAGCCTGAAAAGACGGCAGGTGTGGGTCTTGTCTATTTGCAAAAAGGAGTGCGGTGGATCCCGAGCTATAAGGTCACAATCGACGGGGCCGGCAACGCGGCGGTCAAGCTTCAGGCCACTGCTGTGAACGAGTTGACGGACCTTAACGACGTCAGCGCCAATCTGGTGATCGGTGTGCCGACATTCGCTTTCAAGGACTCGACTGATCCGATTGCGCTTCAGAAAAAGGCGGCCGAGTTGTCGCAGTATTTCCAGAGCGACCGCTCGCAGATGATGTCCAACGCCATCGCTACCCAGACCGCGCGCATGGGTGAATCGAGAGCGTCTTCGACTGACAGACCAGGTGATCTCGGCCCGAACCTTCCCGAATCAACAACGAGCGAGGATCTGTTCGTCTTTACCGTCCGGCACATCACGCTGAAGAAAGGTGAGCGAATGGTGATGCCCGTAGCCGAGTACTCGGTGCCCTACAAAGACATCTTTACGATGGATTTGCCTTTCGCGCCGCCACCTGAAGTCCGCTCGAATCTCAACAACGAACAACAAGCGGAGATGGCCCGCCTGTTCGCGGAACCGAAGGTCACTCACAAGATCCGGTTGACCAACAAAGGCAGTTACCCGCTGACGACCGCGCCGGCGTTGATCGTTCGTGACAATCGAGTGCTTGCGCAAGGTATGATGACCTATACCTCAGTAGGCGCAAGCACCGACCTCGAAATCACCAAAGCAGTGGACATTCAAGTCGCGAAGTCCGAGACCGAAACACAGCGCACCCCCAACGCTGTTCGATGGCAGGGCGACGACTACGCCCGAGTGGACCTGGCGGGCAAGATCACCCTGACTAACTACAAGACCCAGCCGATCGAACTCGAGATCACTCGCCATGTGTTAGGAAACGTTCAGACGGCCGATCACGGGGGCGTCGTCGTGAAGATCAACGCGTTCGAGGATGGGCGGTACATGGCGGCCGGTAACTATCCGTTGTGGTGGGGCTGGTACAGCTGGCCTTCGTGGTGGCATCAGTTGAATGGGGTGGGGCGCATCACGTGGAAGATTGACCTCGCTGCGGGGAAAAGCGTCGATCTGGGATACACCTGGCATTACTTCTGGCGCTAGGCTTGAAATGCGCTCGCACAACAGGCCGCTGATCACGCGAATCGCTGATTCGCGACTACGTTGAGACGATTCTGAAGCGCGGCTACTGCTTTGTGGCGGCCAGCGTCTAAGGCTCAGCCTCGAGGCTCGATTTGAGCGATTCGGGCTTAGAAAAAACTTACCCTTCAGGCTACGTTCGGCGAATCTCGAAACATCCAAATCCAGAGGTTTGAATAGCGAGGCTCCGACGTCAAAACGAACACCGCCGCTGCTCAGACGCCCAATTGCATAAGCGAGCCGCTCCGCTTAGAATCAAACCACTGGAGTTCAAGCATGAAGTTCAAAGCTGTACGCGCGTCGCTTGCCGCTGTTCTGACGGCTACACTTTTGATATCGCTCCTTCCGCTAGCGTACGCCGGTTCAGCAACCAGCCAGGCGCAGCAGGGCGCGACTTCTTCAAAACCTCGGCGCGGTAAGAACGGCGAGCCGGTTACCAAGAACACGGACAATCCGGACACACCTCCAGGACAGGGTTCGGCGACAGATTCCAAACCCGAGACTTCCAAGGCTGCGGCGCCTGCTCAACCGAATCAGCAACAGCCCTCAGCGTCCTCAGACAAGACCTCGCAAAATGCGGAACCGCCGGTGAAGAAGGATGCTCCACAAGGGCCGGCGCCGCCGCGGAACACGAGTGCCTCGCAAGACTCCGCCCAATCGCAACCGCAGCGCGAGCCTCCGCAAGAGTCCACCCAGTCGCCACCGCAAAAGGAGGCTCCTCCGTTCGACCGTCCGCCGCTTGGAGCGAATGGGCGGCCCTCCGGCGACTCAACGGTCCGCAGCAGTGATTCTTCGTCGTCACCCCGGCAGCGTCCGAGCTCCTCCAGTGCGGACCCTTCTACTCGCGGTGACTCTCGGAGCCAAATGCCGACCCGGTCGCAGCCCTCCACCTCTACCGGTGTCCAACGCGATAGATTTCCTGAATCCACGACTGGTGGTAACGCTGATCCAGACCGAGCCGAGCGCTCAACCGCGCCTCCGCCTGTGCTTCGGCGTCCTGCAGACTCCCGATCGCGAGACGATGACGCTGCTCAAGGCGCGCGGCCGCCGGTGCTGCGCCGTCCCAATGACTCTCAGCGCGACGAAGGAGGTTCTTCGGACCCGACCGTCGCTAGACCTTCCGGCTCCGGCCAGCAAAAGGGCGGCGCGGGTCAGCAGCAGGCAGGCGGCGAAGAGGATGTTATCAAGCTGGAATCCACGCTCGTCAACCTGCCTCTTCTCGTGAGTGATCGGTCGGGCCGCTACATTCCTCAGTTGAGCGCGCGTGACTTTTCGCTTTACGAGGACGGCGTTCAGCAGACGATCGCTTCGTTTGGCACTGAGGAGGTGCCCTTCAGCGTTGCGCTCCTGCTCGACGTCAGCCCGAGCGTGCAAGGAAACATCGCAGATATTCAGGACGCGGCGATCGCGTTCGTGCGGCAGTTGCGCGATCAGGACCGCGTGATGGTCGTGTCTTTTGATCGTCAGATTCATTACCTGAGTGACTTCACCAACGACCGGCGCGAGCTTGAGTGGGCGATTCGCAAGACACACACCGGATCGGGCACGAGCGTTTACGATGCCGTTTTCGATGTTGTGCAGCGAAAGCTCCGCAATGTTGACGGCCGCAAAGCGATGATACTGTTCTCGGACGGCGAGGACACGACGAGCGGCCGAGCCAGCTACGATGATGCAATCAACGCAGTAACCGAATCCGACGTGCTGGTTTATGGCTTGCGATACCCCGGCACGGGCGGGCGAGGCGTTAGAGTAGACCCGTGGCCTCGGAGCCCGATCCCCGGCATACAGCTTCCATTCCCGTTTCCCTGGCCGATCCCGCGCCGCCGCCGCGGGCCATTCAAGCTGACGAACTCGACACCGACTGGAAACAGCTCGGTGACATCAGCCAGTCCGCAGTCGTGGCCTCGAAGGAACGGCGGAGGCGGAGATTTCATGGCGGACATCACCGCGGCAGGAGGCGGACCGGTGTACGATGCGGAGAAGATCAACGACCTGAGCCGGGTTGCATACAGAATCGCGGAAGAGCTTCGACACGTGTATGTGGTTAGCTACTATCCGACGAATCCGCTTTCCAACGGCGGCTATCGCTCCGTTCGAGTGAGCGTCAAAGGGCGCGATGATATCGCGGTGCGTCATCGCCGCGGTTACAACGCGCGGCCGAATGGAACTGCGAAGCCTACGATCTAGCCTTATAGAGGCGGCCCTCCGTGGCCGGCCCATACACCATAAAACGATTAGCTTGCCTTCGCTACGAGGGGCGGCCATCGAGGATCGCCTCTACATTCCCTGCCCATTGAAACGCGTTTGTCCGCATACCTGAATGGGTGACATGGTCTTTGTTTGACTGGCCCTGGTCCTTGTACGAGAATCGAAGCATTCGTCCATTCGATGCCGCGGTCAGCGCCAATGTGGAATGCTGGGCCGCGACTACTTACTGGTTCTCGAGTCAGTCTAGCGGAGGTAGGCCATGAAAACTTTAGCCCCCACACATCGGCGCGGTGTCTGCCGCGTTCGTTCACTCCTTCTCTTTGCACTCGTGTTTGTCACCGCTGTCGCGACGCTTCGCGCACAAGGCAGCGCAGTTCGCGTTGAGACGTTCTCTCTTAAGCTCAACGGCGAGGTCGTTGTTGAGAATCCGCGCGGAGCAACTCGCGTTGAATCATGGAACTATCAAACAGTGCGCGTGGTCGCCGAGAAGAAGGGCCCGGCTGGAAGCTCGATCGACCCGGGCGAACTCGTGTTGATGGGCGCGCTGAACTCGGTGATCGTCCAGTGCAAGCCGGGACCGGGCCGCATCGACTTAACCGTCTATCTGCCGAGTAGCAGTCGGATGCAGTTGACCGGGGGTGTTTTTCCCGTTGATATCAGCGGCTCGCTCGCTAGCGCGGTCGTAGATACAACCAGCGGAAGCATCGCCTATCGTCTGCCCGCGAACGACGACGCACGAGTAGCAATGCGTTCGGCACTGGGCACGGTTCGTTCGACAGTTCCGTTGACGGCGGTCGAGAGAACCGGCACACATAGCCTCCAGGGACAAATTGGAAACGGTGCCGCGCAAGTAATCCTGAACAGTCAGAATGGGAACGTGACGCTCACGCCGGGCCCGAACTCGACTGCGCGTGCAAGGGTCTCCAAGACAGATGGCGGCGCAGTCGCAGCCAACAATCAGCCGTCGCAGGGCGTGTCATCGGTCAACTCGGAGACCGGAAGCCAAACGCCCATCACGCAGCGGGTGGGCGGAACCAACCCGCGAATCCAACGCGATCCGGGTCAGCAGGACGATCCGGATGCGAGCGATCCAGGCGCGACCAAACAAGCGGTCCAGAGTAACGGCTCGGTCGTTTTTGCCGGGAGCGACCGAAGCGACGATTCGAGTATGACGCAGACAAGTGGTCCGTTAACCCGCCCGCGAACCCAACGGAACACGAGCGGCGGGAATTCCGGACTGAAGGTGCGAATAATTCCTTCGAACGCGCCGCCGCGAGGTTCGCAGGATGCTGCCGGATCGGTTTTCGACCAGACGACCGACGACGAAGACACCCGAAAGGCCAGCCAGTCTTCTGGAAAAGCTCCCGCTTCCGGCACAGCGAGCGCCACTAATCCAGCTAATGGGTCAGTCGTATTTGGCGGAAGCGACCGCTCTGATGATGGCTCGAGCAAATCGCGTGTTGGACCACTGGAACGCGATCGCCAGACCAGAAACACCAGCGGGGGCGACTCAGGTTTGCGAGTTCGAATCATCCCCGCCCCCGCGCCTCCGGGACAGTCGCGCGATTCAAGCTCGGTCTTCGATCAACGCGAGGAAACCGCGCAAGGGCCTGCGACGGGAGGCACATCTTCACGAGGGGCTTCTCAAACGGGCCAGAGCGCTCGATCAGAGGATTACGTGCAGCAGGGCTCGCGAGCACGCAGGGCAGACGCCGATGACGAGATCGCGTCAACCAATTCGCGCGGCGGTGCGCCGCCGGTCTTGCACAGAAACCGAGCGGATGATTCATCGAACTTGCCAGTCGCCGAGTCCGAGACGAAGGGGAATAGTCCCGATGAAGACGCCATCGTGCTCAAGGCTGCGCTGGTAAACCTGAACGTGTCGGTGACCAACCGTTCCGGAATCGCTCTCGCTAATTTGAAGAAGGAAGACTTCGAGGTTGCGGAGAACAGCGAGCCACAAAAGATCGAATTCTTCCAGCCGACGACGGCTCCGTTCAATCTGGTCCTGGCTCTTGATCTTTCGGGCTCGATCAAAGACAAGCTGGACGTCGTCAAGTCTGCCGCTCTCCGCTTCGTTGACGTCTTAGGCCCGCAGGACAAGGTCGCCGTGGTGACCTTCACGGACGAGATTCGCGTCGTGTCCCAATTGACCAATGATCGCGAAGAGCTGAAGCGGCGTATCAAGGCAGTCGATCGGTCCCAAGGCGGCACGGCGTTTTATGAAGCGCTCTGGTTTTCACTGATGGACACGCTTCGTGGGACTCGCGGGCAACGCAACGCGATAGTGGTGATGACCGACGGCGTGGATAGCTCGCTCGATCGCTACAACCCGATGCAAAGCCGTGTGTCGTTCAATCAACTCGCGCGGAGGCTTGAAGAGTCGGACGTGATCGTGTTCCCGATCTACCTGGACACTGAGTACGAAGAAGTGTTTGAGCGTGGCAACAGCTCGTCGGAGGCTTATGCCATCGCGCGCGATCAGCTGGAGCGAATCGGTGAGTTGACCGGCGGTCAGATGTTCAAAGCTGAGAAGACAGGAGATCTTTCGGGAGTCTACAAACAGGTTGCTGCTGCGATTCGAACGGTCTACAGCGTGGGCTATTATCCTACGAACCCGGAGCGGGATGGGACCTTCCGCCGTGTAAGGGTAGGCGTCAATCGTTCGGACGCAGCAGTGCGCACAAGAAAGGGGTACTACGCGAAATAACCGACTGCGGCGGGAGCCGGAGAGCCAGGGCGCCACGAATAAGTAACGACGCAGGATGACAGGTTGGGAAGGTGGGCTTGCCCCCGCTCTTGCTGAACAGGCAGCGGCTGTGGCCCAAGAGCGGGGGCAAGCCCACCTTCCCAACCTGTCATCCTGCGTCGTATGACTTGTGCTTCGATTTCGAGCTCTACTCACTCGCACGGCCCTTTGGTCTCTGGTTGGAAGCAAGAGTCTTCTTGCGCATTCGGATTGACGAGGGAGTCACTTCTACCAGTTCGTCTTCACGAATGAACTCGAGCGCTTGTTCGAGCGACAGTTCGCGGAACGGCACAAGGCGCATCGCTTCGTCGGCCGACGAAGCGCGCATATTCGTGAGCTTCTTCTCCCTGACCACGTTTACGTCAAGATCCACATCGCGAGCGTTTTCGCCAATGACCATCCCTTCATAAACCTCGGTTCCCGGTCTCACGAAAAGCTCGCCGCGCTCCTGAAGGTTGTAAAGCGCATAGGTCGTGGCGGGGCCAAGCCGGTCGGCGACCAACGCGCCGGTGATCCGTTGCGAGATCGTCCCTTGCCATTCATCCCAGCGCAGGAAGATCGTGTTCAGCAAGCCGGTGCCTTTAGTGTCCGTTAGAAACTCGCTCCGGAATCCGATCAACCCGCGCGATGGAATCTCAAATTCCATTCGTACTCGGCCAGTCCCGTGATTGATCATCTTGGTCAGCCGGCCCTTGCGGCGGCCGAGGGCCTCGGTAACCACGCCGATGAAAGTGTCGGGGCAGTCGATCACAGTCAGCTCGATCGGCTCGAGTACTTGACCGTTCTCTCGACGGGTGATGACCTCGGGCTTCGACACTTGAAGTTCATATCCTTCGCGCCGCATCATCTCGATCATGATCGCAAGCTGGAGCTCGCCGCGGCCTGACACCTTGAAGGTGTCCATTGTCTCAGTAGACTCGATTCGAATCGCGACGTTCGCAAGCGCTTCCTTATCGAGCCGCTCTCTGACCTTGCGCGAGGTGACGAACCTTCCTTCGCGGCCTGCGAACGGCGAGGTGTTAACGCTGAATAGCATCGAGATCGTCGGCTCATCTACCGTGATTCGCGGAAGCGGCTGTGGGTCTTCGGCTGAAGAAACCGTCTCGCCGATGTAGATGTCTTCGATGCCGGCGAGCGCGACTATCTCGCCTGCCTCCGCGTGGTCGATGGGTACTTGCTTCATGCCTTCGAAGGCGTATAGCCTGGTCACTTTCGTTTTCTCGATCCGGCCGTCGAGCTTGCAGATTGATATCTGATCACCAACCGCGACGGCGCCGGAAAAAATCCTGCCGATCGCGAGCCGGCCCACGTAGTCGTTGTAGTCGAGGTTTGCCACGAGCAACTGCAGCACTCCGTCGATTGGCGCGGCGGGCTTCGGAATCGTTGTGAGGATTTGGTCAAACAGCGGGCGCAGGTCCGAGCTTTCGTCCGCCAGTTCGCGCTTCGCCGTGCCATCGCGCGCTACGGTGTAGATAATCCGGAAGTCGGCCTGCTCTTCGTTGGCGTCGAGGTCGATGAAAAGATCGAAGACTTCGCTGACGACCTCTTCGGCTCGCGCGTCCTGGCGGTCGATCTTGTTGATCACGACGATTGCTGGCAGATTCAAGGCAAGAGCTTTCGAAAGCACGTAACGAGTCTGCGGAAGCGGGCCTTCGCTGGCGTCCACCAGCAGCATCACGCCGTCTACCATCATGAGCACGCGCTCGACCTCGCCGCCGAAGTCGGAGTGGCCTGGAGTGTCGACGATGTTGATCTTGACGCCGTGGTAATGGACCGACGCGTTCTTTGCCATGATGGTGATGCCGCGCTCGCGTTCCAGGTCCATCGAGTCCATCATCCGTTCGACGACGGCTTCGTTAGCGCGAAACAACCCCGATTGTTTAAGCATCGCGTCGACCAACGTCGTTTTGCCGTGATCGACGTGCGCGATGATTGCGATGTTTCGAATGTCTTCTCGTGACTGCATGTTGTCCTCATTGCTCCTTGAATAAACAATCATCATAACAGACGGCGGCGAAGGCTGTCAGGCCAGGCATAGACCTTAGAGCCTCTTGCAAAACCCCCAACTTCAGTTGGGGGATCGTTAAGTTCAGCCTACGTGTGTTGTGGGTGACGCTCGTCTGTTCGTCTCTCCTCTCCCGCGCGCCACTCGCGCCGCGAGTGGCGCGCGGGAGAGGAGCTAATCACCGCGGAGGGGAGAAGCGCCGTCGTGCCGTAGGTTGAAATGAAACATCCCCCAACTGAAGTTGGGGGTTTTGCAAGAGTCTCTTTAGTCTGTGTCCGGTTAGTCTCTTGCAAGAGCGAACGCCGGACACAGGACTCGCGTCTATCGCATCAACGGCGAGGATTTCTTTTGAAGCTGATGCTGGTATAATTCGCGCAACCGCATGGACATCGAGGAAGGGAGCTTGCGTCCTTGGATCACATACTGATCAAGCGGCAGGGCAGTTACCTGTATGCGAGATCATTCGGAATAGTCGTGATGCTATTGACGCTGATCTACGGCGGACTCGGTGCGGTGTTTGCAATCATCACCGAATCGGACCTCGACGACGTTCTGGCCGAAATAATCTTCCCGATTCTGGCGTTCATTCCTGTGTTAATGATGTGGCTCGGGTATGCGGGGTTGTTGTGGGCCTTCAAACGCGAAGCAAGCCACACAATCGAGTTGAGTGAAGAGGGGATCAGGGAATCTCGGGCGGGGCGCGAGCACCGTTTCATTCCGTGGGCCGGCGTGCGAGAGATCGAGTTGGCCGCCGATCTGTTTGGTGGAATGAGCCTCAAGGCTAAAGGGGCCTTCTCGGAGATCGCAATATCAAATGTGGATCTCGAAATCACACACCCGATGAGCATCACCAGGATGCACCGCGCGCTTAGCAGAGCCAGCGAGATGCGAAAACTCTTTGCGAAACTTAAGTCGGCCGCGCCCCAAGCCGTATTGCGAACCAACAAGCTCGCGAGTAGACGCCTGAGCGAGTATGCGGTTGTGGACGGTCATTAGCGCCGAGTTCTCGACTGACCCGATAAGCCTAACTAAACAACTCATCCACGGACATTCTCCAGCCGGGCACGGCGGGTTCAGCATCGGCGATGTCACCGCGAGAAAAGATTCTTGGGGTCTCCGGGCTGTTTGCGTCGTAGGACTTGACTACTTCAATACCGAGTAGATCAACATCCCAGACAACCTGCGTTCGAGCAGCGAAGTAGTCCGAGCGCTTGGCCGCCATCAGTTGTTCAGCAATCGCGCCGTAATCGTATTCGCTTCTCACCTCGACAGCGAAAACTGGCGCGCCGTCCAAAAACTTCATGCCGGTCGTTGGTCCGAGATGCCATGCGGCATCTGGACTGAAGGAGTCTCGGTTAGGCAGATGGACCCGGAAGCCTACGTTGTCGGGATACGCGCGCCCGGGTGTTCTCCCTTCCTGCTGACGCAGGCTAACGTAGATCGATCCGCCGGCGCGGTTAGGCATATCCCCGGTTGGTGACATCAGTACGATCTCCCCATCGACGATTTCGGCCTTGCCTTTGTCCGGTAGGCTGTAGAGATCTTCAATTGTCGCTCTTGCTTTTGTGCTCATCGTAGAATCTCACCGCGGAAATATTAGCACAAAAATCTCGAATCATTGCAGTTCTGATCGACTTTCACGCGCTTGGCGGCTGGCTGTGACCCGATGCTATACTTTCGCTCGACTCGCGGATGGAAGACCCTATGAGAGACAAGTATGAAGTTGTGATCGGGCTGGAGATTCACGCCCAGCTCAGGACCGAATCAAAGATCTTTTGTGGATGCTCGACCAGGTTCGGTGACCAAGCCAACTCCAACACCTGTCCGGTGTGTCTGGGTTTGCCGGGCGCGTTGCCGGTCCTCAACCGCCGAGTGGTCGAGATGGCCGCGCGCGCGGCTCTCGCTCTGAATCTGAACATCAATCCCGAGTCGATTTTTTCGCGCAAGAACTACTTTTATCCCGACCTTCCCAAGGGCTATCAAATCTCGCAATACGACCGCCCGTTCTCCGAGCACGGCTGGGTTGATATACCGACATCGGAACGCAACGAGTCTGGACACGCGACCGAGTGGCGCGCGAAGAAGTTTTGTATCACCCGGCTGCACATCGAAGAAGACGCGGGCAAGTCGCTTCACGAAGGCATGCCCGAGACGACCAAGTCTTATGTGGATCTGAACCGAAGCGGAGTCCCGCTAGCCGAGATAGTTTCAGAGCCCGACTTTCGTTCCTCGTGGCAAGCTTACGACTACATGCAGTACGTGCGTCGAACGCTCCTATACATCGGCGTGTGCGACGGAAACATGGAAGAAGGCAGCTTGCGATGCGACGCCAACGTGTCGGTGCGTCTGCGAGGCGCGGAGAAATTTGGAACGAAGGTCGAGCTCAAGAACCTCAACTCGTTTCGATTTCTTCAGAAGGCACTCGAGTATGAGATTGATCGCCAAATCGGCGCGATCGAAGCAGGCGGGACGATCGTTCAGGAGACGAGGCTGTGGAACGAGCGCGAGTCGAAGACCTATTCGATGCGCTCGAAGGAAGAAGCTCACGACTATCGCTATTTTCCCGAGCCGGACTTACCGCCGCTGGTCATCGCCGAGGACCTGATCGAGAAATTGCGCTCTGAGCTGCCCGAGCTTCCAGAAGCCAGGCGTCATCGCTTTGTCGATCAGTATGGGTTGTCACTTGACGATGCGGCGCAACTGACCGACTCGCGCGAGATGGCGGATTACTTTGAAGCGGCGGCGCGCGCCTGTGGCAATGCCAAAGCGGCTGCGAATTGGATTCTTAACGAGCTGCTGCGCGAGATGAAGGCGGCGTCCGCGGACATCAGCGCGGCGCCGGTCACCGCTGAGTCGCTAGCCGAGATGATCAAGATGATCGACGGCGGCGGGATCAGCGGAAAGATGGCCAAGGATGTGCTGGTTCGAATGTATCAGTCAGGTAAGACGGCGGAAGAAATTGTGCGCGAAATGGGTGGCTCGCAGGTATCAGATGACGCCGCAATCCGCGCGTTTGTCGACCAGGCCATCGCAACCAACCCAAAGCAGCTTGAACAGTATCGCGCCGGGAAAACAAGTCTCGTTGGATTCTTTGTCGGCCAGGTCATGAAGTTGAGCGGGGGGCGAGCGAATCCGCAGGTTGTCAACGAAGTCCTGAAAAAAGCGCTTGAAAGCTGAGGGTACCGAGATTCATGAGGATCACATCCGGGTTGGTTGTCTTAGCGGTGGTTGCTGTCTTGTTGGGCTCGAGCGCGTGCGGGAGCAAACCGGAAACTGACGACGAAGTCGCGGTGCTCGAGACCAGCTACGGCCGAATCGTAATCGAGTTGCTCCGCAGAGCCGCGCCCAAACACGTCCGGAACTTCAAAGACCTGGCAAGAACAGGTTTCTACGACGACACCAGGTTCCACCGCATCGTGAGAGATAAGACCCGAGTGACAGCGATTCAGGGCGGCGATCCAAATACGATCAACGGTGATCCGGTAATCTGGGGACAAGGCCAGAGGGGCCAAAGGACCGTGGCAGCCGAAATCTCAACGTTGAGGCACGAGCGGGGGATAGTCTCCGCCGCCCGAAGATCAGACGACATCAACAGCGCCACCAGTCAGTTCTTTATTTGCGTCGCCCCACAGCCGGGCTTTGATGGTCAGTACTCGATTTTCGGCCGCGTGATCGAGGGCATGAATGTGGTCGACTCGATCGCGCGCGCCCCAACGGATGCTAAGACCGAGCGGCCAAGGGATCCGGTAGTCGTCAACCGGGCCTATGTTGTTAAGCGAGCCGAGTTGAAGTGAAGTAAGGAGGCCGGTATGAACAAGCACGACGTCGAGTACCTGTACGAGTACAATCGCTGGGCCACTGCCAGAGTTCTCGATGCGGTTTCCAAGCTGACGCCGGAGCAGTTTGTAAGGGACCTGAACAGCAGTCACCGTTCCGTGAGGGATACGCTGGCGCATATCCTCGCAGCAGAGTGGATCTGGCTCGAGCGGTGGAAGCGTGTATCGCCGAACGCCCTGTTGATTCCAACCGAGTTTCCCACGGTCGAGTCCCTTGGAACTAGATGGGCGAAAGTTGAAGGAGACTGCGCGGAGTTCATTAACGGCATAAGCGATGAGTCGCTCGCCGAAGTGATCACTTACACGAACACAAAAGGCGAAGAGTGGGCGTATCCTCTTGGGAATATGCTGCAGCATGTGATGAATCACTCCTCTTACCACCGCGGACAAGTTGCAACCATGCTTCGCCAACTCGGCGCCGAGGTGAATCCGGTGGATCTTCTGGTTTTCATGGATGTGAATGCGGGCTAGTTGTCCCGGTCGAGAATGACAAATGAAGAATGGCAAATGGAAAATCGAACTCCCGGATTCGATTCACATCAATTTTCCATTTTCCATTTGCCATTTTTCATTTGTCATTCTTTCAAGGCTCAAGCTTAATTCTTGACAAGCTCTGCACAGCAGCGCAAGCTGGTAGCCGTTTGAGGTTGTGCGCCCTGGAAGGTCTATCCAAATGCAATTTGCTCGCGTGCTCGGGACGGTAGTAGCAACGGTCAAGAGCGAATCGCTTGAGGGCCGGAAGTTGCTTGTGATTCAGCCGCTCGATGGTTCGCTCAATAAGAAAGGCCTGCCAATGGTGGCGATCGACTCCGTGGGCGCCGGCAAGGGAGATATAGTCTTCTGGTGCCGAGGCCGCGAAGCCTCGTTTCCGTTCTTGCCGTCTGAAGTGCCCAGCGATTGCACAATAGTTGGGATAGTTGATTCGGTGTTTCTCGATTCCAGATTCACGGCCTCAAATCCAAACTCGGAAGTCTAGAGTACTATGATTCTCGCGCGAGTAGTAGGCAACGTCGTAGCCACTCAAAAGGACCACCGGTATGAGGGCGCTCGGATCATGGTCGTTCGGCCCATCAACCCGGATGGCTCGGACGCCGGCGACGAACTGCTCGCTCTCGACGCGGTCGACTCCGGGGTAGGTGATATGGTTGTCGTCGTTCGTGAAGGATGGTCCGCCTCTACGACGTCGACCGGGAGCCCGGGCGCAGCGATCGACTCTGCCATCATCGGCGTCGTCGATACGGTCGAAGACAACGCGCAGGACTAGCGTTGAGATAGTGCGGTAACGGGGAAGGCATGCCCAACCAGGATAAGGAAACAGTAAGACGAGTGCTCGAAGCTTTGCTCGAGAAGCTCGATCGCGAACCGCGCGACGGCGAGGAATGGGCAAGTTCTACCTTGTTGTCTGAGGGTAGCGATTCAACGTCGCCGGTGATCGTGCTTCTTGGCGGCTTGAACTCCGGAGTTCAAGACGCAGTTCCGCGACGCCAGCCGAACGTCGATGAGCCTGGACGGCTGGCGACCGCGAACTTGGCCCCGTCCGCTCGCTACAGCTCTCACGCCTCACATCCTGGACTTGAACGCTTTCCATTTGCCGAGACTCAGTCACACCCTGCTGCCCCCAAGGCTTGCTTCATGGAACCGGGCCGCACCTGTGTTAGTTCAGGTGCTTGCGAAATGCGCGGGTATTAGCCGCGGGCGGCTCATTTGCGGCCAAGAGCGCATTTGAGGTTATCGAGGAAGTCATGGGTGAGCAATCCAACCTGACCTTCGCGAATCAGGGCGAGGCGCGGACGCTGGAACTCAGCGCTGCGACGCTGCGAATCGGACGCCACGAAGACAACGACCTGGTATTCGATAATCCTTACCTCTCCAGGTATCACGCTGAGATTTTTTCAGACGGCTCACGGATTCTCATTCGGGACCTGGGCAGCACGTCTGGAACCTTCGTGAACGGCGGGCGGATCAAGCAACGCCGTTTGAAAGACGGCGACTCGATAAGGCTGGGCAGAGCACGGGGAATCGAGTTCGTGTTTCACTCAGATGATTCACGAGACGATGCCGGTCAGAGCGCCGAACTCAAACCAATCCGCGTGATCACGCCCGACGATACTCTGTTTATCAACACCGGAAAGCTGCCGCCCTCGGGCGCCCTGGCTGACCAGACCATTGAGCGCCTGCGCGCGCTCTACGAATTCACAAGCGAAGTGTTAACCGCCCAGTCGTGCCAAGACTTGAGCGACCGGCTGGCCGCGTTCATGAGTCGCGCGATCAGCGCGGAGCGTTGCGCAGTGCTTTTGTGGGATAACGACGCCCGAAGGCTCGAGGTCTCTTCCGTGGGTGGGAACGGAGGATCTGTTGCTCCGAGCCGCAGCATCACCGATCTCGCGTACAACGACAATGTCGCGGTGCTCAGCCTCGACGCGAGCGCGGATTCGCGTTTCGCCGATGGTGACTCCGTGAGATTCGGTTCGATTCGATCGGTGATGTGCGCGCCAATTGGCTCCAAGAGCCGGCTGTGGGGCGTCTGCTACGCCGACAACGTAGAGACCGATCTCGCATTCGATGACGAAGCGCTCGACTTTCTGACCGCGGTGGCCAGACAAGCAGGGTCAGCCATGGAGAACCTCTACCTTTTGGAAGAACAGCGGCGTTCGCTTGAGAGTTTTATAGCCACGCTTGCCGCATCGCTCGATGCGCGTGACGACACAACCGCCGGTCATTCGGCGAGAGTTGGCGTTGTAGCTTCGGGAATCGCTCGAGAGATGGGGCTCAGCGACGCAGACTCCCGATCCGTCTATTACGCGGGATTGTTGCACGATTACGGCAAGATCGGGATTCGAGACGATGTGTTGCTCAAACCCGCGCAGCTTACGCCGGAAGAGTATGAGCAGATCAAGGAGCACCCGCGGCACACCTATAGGTTGCTTTCAAAGATTCGCTTTCCCGAGGACCTCGCCGATGTTCCGATGGTTGCCGCCTCGCATCACGAGCGATGGGACGGCACAGGATATCCGCGCGGACTCAAAGGCGAGCAGATTCCATTGGGCAGCCGCATCGTAGCCGTGGCCGATGCGTATGACGCGATCACCGAAGAACGCTGCTATAGCGAGCCGATGTCGCCCGAGGAAGCGCTGGCACAACTCACGGAGCGGTCGGGGACTTACTTTGATCCGGAAGTGATCGAGGCCTTTGTCAGGCACTTCGGCAACGAGATCGAGCCGCGAAACCGCCGATTGAGCGAGCGAACGACGATGAAGGAATGCGAAGTAGCATAGACTTTAAAGTCTATGCTACCTCTGCCGCACGAGCGAGGTCACAATCCGGGCCAGCCCTTCGACAACCGCGAGTCCCGCTCGGTCCTCACGATGAAAAACCGCGTTACGGGTTTCATTCCCAGCCTTGTACTTGATCGTAAGAATGTAGTCGTGCTCCTTCACGTCCGGCGTTTTTCTTCCCGGGATCAAGAGAGCACCGGGCCCGAGCGCCAGCCACCACCATTTCGGACGCACGCGCTTGCCTTCAATCATAGTGCTCGCATCCACAACGTTCGCCTCGAGGATTGACGACACTGGAATCTTGACCGATCTGGTGCCCGGTATCAGCTCGGCAACCTCGATCTCTTCGACGCTAATGATCAAGCGAACAGGCCCGGCGTCTTCGAATCTGTCAATGCCGTCGAGATAGCCGATCTCTACCCGAGTCGTCTCTATGGTGCCAGCCGTTCTCCCAGTGGAAGTCGGCACGCCGCACCAGATGCACTTCTTCGCGCTGGCGCTATTAGCTCGCCCGCATTCATCGCAGTAGATTGGACTCATAGGTCACAGCCAGAAGGCAGAAGGCAGAAGGCGGAAGGCGGAAGGCAGAAGGCAGAAGGCAGAAGGCGGAAGGCAGCATCACGCTACGGCGTTTTGCCGTCCATGTTTTCATTCCTCACTGCTTTCTGCCTTCAGCCTTCTGCCCGCTCTGCTTATACCCCGGCCCTCGCAAAGGCCGGCCCGGCAAGGCGTTTGTTTGTCTGCCCGCGAACATCGCCAGCGCGCCGTTCACGATCACGTAGCGCATTCCGACTGACAGCCGATTCGGGTCTTCAAACGTCGCCACGTCGCGGACCTGCTGCGGGTCGAATACCACGACGTCAGCAAAGAAGCCCGGCTTGAGCAACCCGCGATCGACGAGATGAACTCGATTAGCGGCAAGCGAGGTCATCTTTCGAATCGCCTCTTCGAGCGTCAGCACGTGCTCGTCTCGGACATAGCGGCCCAGTATGCGAGGGAAGGCGCCGTAGCCTCGCGGGTGAGCTTTGCCTTCGGCGAGCGGTCCCGCAAGTGCCACGGCGCCGTGATCTACTCCCACGCTCACCCACGGCTGCCTCAGCGCGAGCTTCACATCGTCTTCGCTCATCAGGAAAACGATCATGCTCGTCTGCGCGTTGTCGGCGATCAACAGGTCAAACAGCGCATCGATCTCATCGCTCTTTGCCATCATTCGCGCGACTTCGTTGATGCGCTTGCCTTCGTACTTTGCCAGATCACGGTTCAACACGCTCGAAATCAGGATGCCTTCGCCGCCCCCAGCGCCGAGATAGAAATTCTCCCAGGTGTTCGAAGGCGCGCGCATCTCCTGCTTTAACCTCTCGCGCGTCGCGGGGTCTTTCAATCTCTCGACGAACTTTGCCGTGCCTCCCTCGTGCGACCACGGCGGCACGGCTGCTCCAAGCGATGTTGCACCTGCGACGTACGGATATTGATCGGCGGTGATGTCCAGCCCGCGCGCCCGTGCGCCTTCGATCCTGGCGATCACGTCGCGCATCTTTCCCCAGTTTGGCTTGCCCGCCATCTTCAGGTGAAAGATCTCGACCGGAATATTCGCTTCCGTTCCGATGCGGATCGCTTCATCGAGCGCCGTCATGATCGAGTTGCTTTCGTTACGCATATGCGTCGCGTACACGCCGCCATAGCGCGAAGCGACTTTCGCCAACTCGATCAACTCTTCCGTCTTCGCGTAGAACGCGGGCGCATAGACGAGTGACGTGCTGATGCCGACGGCTCCATCTTCCATCGCTTGAGCTACAAGCTTTCGCATCTCGTCCAGTTCAGCGGCGGTCGGAGCGCGGTTCTCGTCGTGAAGCACGTACTGGCGAACCTGAGTTGCGCCTACGTAGGTCGCCAGGTTGATCGCCATATGGCTGCGTTCGAGCCGCGAGAAGTATTCGCCAAGCGTGCGCCAGTCTGCGGTGACGTTGAAATGCTTGAAGAACGGCTCACTCTCTTTGAGGATGTAGTCGTTCAGGGGCGCGGGCGAGCTGCCTTCGCCGGTGACTTCGGTTGTGATGCCTTGAAAGATTTTCGATTCGGCTCGCGGGTCTATCAACAGATTCAGCTCAGACTGGCCGAGCATATCGATAAAGCCGGGAGCGACGATCATACCGCGGGCATCGATGCGCCGTGCTGCCCGCCCTGGACCGACGGCGCCCACTTTGATTATGCGGTCGCCTCGGATCGCCACGTCGCCGTAGAACCAGGGGTTGCCGGTCCCGTCAACGATGCGCCCGTTCATTATGACGATGTCGTATGCTTCGACCTGAGCTTCGAGCGGCGGCGTCAGTAGCGCCGCCACAAGAACGAGCGGGAGCGCGATCACGAGTCGCTTCATCGATTCCTCCTGGCTCGGTTATGCTAATCCGGAATAGACCACGGAACACGCGGATTGAACGGATTGGCACGGATCAGATCCGTGTGAATCCGTCGCATCAGTGTCATCAGTGGTCTATCCGGTGTCGCGCGGAGATTATAGTGGGCTCTGACAGACTTCAACAATGGTTGCTTCGCCTGGGGTTGGTGATATCAGCGGTGCTGCTGATTCGCTTTGCGATCGATTTCTCCGATGGAATGAAATGGTGGTTAGCGGCGCCGTTCTGTGTGTTGGTCATCGTCGCGGTCGGTGTGGGCGCCGCAAATGTGTTCGATGCGAGGGCCGCAAGCGTGGCTGCTCGTCGGCCGACTGGCGACACCAGGCGAGCGCTGTTGCTCGCGGCGATCCCGCTTGGCTTCCTGGCATCATCGCTCGACTGCATGGGGTTGAGCCTGCAAGGTTGTTCGCCCTTTTGCACGTTCGTAAAACTGGTCTGGATTCCGCTGATCGCGTTGGTCTGCGCGGTTTACTTTTTCAGAGGCAAGCAAGTTTGGCTTACTGCGATTACGGTGATGTCGTTCGTCCCGCTCGTCCCGCACTGTGTTTGTTACAACGTTGGAAACGCGTGGTGGATCGATCGCATCGGCGCGAGCCCTGTCTGCTACGGCTGGGGTTTCGTCGTAACCGTGATCGCTGTAGGAGCATTAAGAAAAGCCACACATCTTTGGCCGTCGCTGGTTGTATGTTTGACAATCATCGGCGGGGCGACGGGGTTCTTCGTCTCGCACCACTATTTTCAAATTCCGTGGTGAATCACCGAGCGGGCTACGGAATTGAAAAGGTAGAACCACCTTGCGACCGGGGGTCAACCCTTGGATGGGGTTAAGGCATCCGCGCTTCCAGCGCGTTGCCAATCTTGGAACGCTCGGTTTGGCCGTTTTCGTTGCTTCTGCGGGAAAAAGTGGAATATAGTGTCTGCCACAATGCCTGCAGACGAAGATGGAAACGGTGTAGTTCAGTGAGCCAAGAACCGCCAATACAACCGCCGCTTGGGTACTATCCTGCACCGCCTAAGCAGCCCGGTATGACAACGGGCGCGAAGATAGCGTTGGGCGTCATCATAGGCTCGTGTGTTGTGATTGGCGGTTGCTTCGCTTGTGCCGCCTTCATTTGGGAGAATGCCAAGCGAGATTTGAATCTGAATTCTAATTCGTCTGTATCAAGTACCGGCTTGCCTGGCTCCGCTAGTTCACCCCGACCAACAGTTGCAAACGCGCCGCCTCAGTCAGCATGGAAGTACATCGAGAGCAACGATGAAATGACTGGTCAAAAGATGAGAGCCGCTAGTGTCACGTCTTCAAACTCTGTTAACTTTGATTTCCCGTACGCCGGCGAGCAGCGGGCCAAGCTGATTATTCGTAGGATGCGCGGGGGCGAGGGGGTAATACTCAGTATCGAAAAGGGTCAGTTGACCTGTGGTGGCTACTACGGGCGCCGCGTGAGTGTCCGTTTTGACGAAAAGCCGGCACGACGATTTACCGTCACAGAGCCCGCCGACCATGATTCAACAATGGTGTTCATTCGCAATGAAAAGTCCTTTATCGCTGAGGCGAAGAAGGCGAAGATCATCCGCATCGAAGCAATCGTCTATCAAAACGGTAGCCCGGTGTTCGAGTTCAACACTGCCGGACTGGAATGGTAGCGCGTGCGCTTTGCCTGTGGGCTATCGACTATCAGCTTTTGTGAGCACCTTCATTGTTACGCGGTCGTACAGCCAAATGCTTCGGATGTTCATGCTTATCTGATGGCTCAGAGTTAGATCCTCGAACGGATTGCTTATCGTGGGATTCTCAGCTGTCGGATTGTAAGACACCGCGACTCTGCCACCTTTCACGGCAGGAGTTCCCACAAGTAAGACGGAGATTCTGCCCCGAACAAGCTTGGCTTCTGACGGCGACATCTTCAGCCGCACTCGGATGCCACCCCGCGCCCAGTCGAATACGATCACATACCGATCGCCGACGTAACGAGTCACCGTGGTCGCGACGCCAAAACTATTTCTCGCTTTGTATCTGGACGCTCGGACGCTACCTCCTACCGTCATTTCGTAGGTACCGAAAAACTCGTTGCTCGGAATCTCAACCATCAATTCGTTTCCGTCAGCGTCGTACTTGGTAAGATAGAAACCATCATTCACTCCTGGCATGTGAGGCGGCTTGACCCTGATGAAGAAGTCCTGGCTCTTGTACTTTGCGTATGCCGTTTCGAATCTAGCTCGATAGTGTTCGGAACTTTCATACTCGTTCTTGGGCCCCATCAGGTCATACATTTGATCGTAGGTCTCAGCAATATCGTCGCCAACGAACCCCCGAGGCAAGTACTCCGAATCCAGAGCAGGCATGTGACCGCGAGGCGGGATGGAGGATTTGCTCTGACCATTCGCAACACCATACGCGAGCACGGCAGCTATTAAGAGGCCAACCAGTTGATTTGCCATGGTGTTTTCAACCCTTCGCTGACTGGTCGTTATCAACACGTGAGTCCGGCTTTCTTGATGAAGAGGTGGATGGCTCGACGGCGTTTTCTGACTCTGCGTTGCCGACCAAAGGCTGTTACCTAGCGCGCAGCTAGTGATTCATTGAAGGTAAAAGTACCGCTAACGGGACTCGAACCCGTAGTCTCCGCCTTGAGAGGGCGGCGTGTTAACCACTTACACCATAGCGGCAAAGATCAAAACGCAGAGCCTGAGTATACACAGCCCGCGTCATTGCCGCAACGGAACGCGAGGTGGTGTTCTATGAGGTGGTGTTCTATTACGACGCGCCGCAAGGACAGTTCTGAAGACCCAGCGGAGCAACGCCCCAGCAAGTACGGCTATTTAGCAGAGTTGGGGACATTAAGCCCTGACTAGTTCGGCAGCCCTTCAAACCTACTCACGGCAAAGCCCGGGAATTTGACTGGTGGACGACCGCGCTTACACTACCGCGCGACGTAGTAACACTTCCCGCCTACACCGCGCGCTCATTCAACAGTTCATTCCAGCCACTTAAAATGATTAAACGCCGCCAGAAACTCATGCCCGAACTGTCGAATCAACGCCAAGTGGGTGTTCTGCGCGAAGAGGGTTATGCCCTGAGGAAATGGTGGCTCGCCATCGAATGTAAGATTATTGCCTGTGATTCCCAACCCATGCTCACCTGAACAAAGGGACTCATAGTATTCTTCGAGCTCCTCGTCGACGTGCGCACCACCATCCTTGTTTGCAGCGCTCAGGATTATCCGTTTCCTAGAGAACTCTTTGCTTTTGTGGCTGAACACAGGCTCCTTCATCCACCATTCCTCGATTGAGACTTCTCTGAATTTGTTCCCTAACATTGGAAGCATTCTAACTGGGTGCGGTTTTGTTAGGTTTAGTTCTTGCTTTAGATAATCCATCCAGCCTCCGCGCCCTGGCGATGATGAAAGCATCCTTTTACCTGCGAAAGTCAAATGAGCAACGAGCGACGTGCTCGCAGGTGTATTGTGGAAGATGACTCTCAGCGCTACTGCTAAACGAAAAGCTTCTTCCTCGACACCGTTGTCAAATGCCTCACTGGAGCGTTGCACGAACCCGACCTGGTCCCGCAATTTCTTCATTAGCCTGGCACGCTTCAATTGTGATATTGCCATTAGCGTCTCGCCGTAGAACCTGGGAGGAGTCTAACGCGAACTACGAACTCTAACTGATCTTGTGGACGATTGCTAAGTGTCACTGCATCGCGAGGAAGTGCTGGTTTCGATCGCCCGTCAGTCAGAAGAAACCGCTGATTCGCGCGGCCTACTCCGAACCAATACCACCAATCAACACCGTCTCCGCCGAATAGGCGCTTCATCACGCAGCAAAAATGAGGCATCTTTGCAGCCGCACACCTTCTTCTTCGGGACTCACAATCCTTCTCGCAACCTGAACCGTCGTTCACGCAGCCGGATGCGCAGTCGCGATACCCCCCTCGACCTGTCTCGGCGAGTACGGCTTTGAAAGCGCCTCGAACTCAGCGACAAACGCCCGCTCCTGGGAATTCGACTGACCCTGGTTCACCTTCGCGCAGGCTTTGAGCCCGCGGTACGAGCGCAGCACCGCCTCGCGCAGCTAGGGGTCCTTGATGGTGGCTTCGATGCGCGACGCATCCGGCATTTTTGCGAGCATCGCTCGAGCTGAGTTGAAGACCTGGTCCCATTTATCGGCGACTGAATTAGCGCGGCTGTCGGTCGTCGCCGCCAGCACGCATGCGAACATCACCAACAGGGAAGCCGCGAGAATCTTGCCCCTGTAACTGGTTTTGGTGAAATGGCCGAGACGCATATTTGTTCTCCTGTGGAAGAGAGTTTGTAGTTCGGCGTTTACGCGGAAGTTCGTAGTTTCAGTGAGAGAGTGTTCCATAGACTTCCGCATGAATGCCGAACCACAAACTCCTGAAATGTTTTGTGACAACGAGGCTCACACCTGGCGTGCTACGAACTTCCGCGTAAACGCCGAACTACAAACTTCTCATCCGGATCTTCTCCGAAGCTGGTTAACAATACCGCCTTGCATCACGCGTCGCAGATCGCCTGAGACGGCGATGATCTTGATTTCTCCGCGTCAGTACACCGCCAAAATCGCGCGAATCGAATTTGACCTTTGCAGATTTGAATGCTTGAATAAGTGCCCGTTGATGCTAATCAACTTTCATCAGTCAACTTGGCGCTACTTGCATGGCGCTTCGCATCTGGTTACACCATCAATTCGCGCGGATCGGCATTCAGACCTGAGAAGCTAAGACGATCCGCGCACTGGCAGTTTGGCGCTGTTGTGGCCGGGCAATCGTGAACAAGGCAGTAGGACAATTCGTGATCCATTTCGGCGCGGCCGCGGACTGCCGGCTCGCGCAACTCGACACTCCCCACAATTCCCAGACGAGCAAATCAGCACCCGAGTCTGTGCGCCTTGTCCGTGGTTCATTGTTCGAGCGCGTTGTTTCCAGCGCCTGTTAGCGGTTGGGGAAACCATGGGGCAGATCTTCAATCGAAGCACAAACTTCATTTCGAAGACTACCATCTTCGGGGCGGTGTTCTTCATTGGGATAACCATCTGGATGCTGCTCGAATTCAACCGGTCCTCTTACTATACTCAAGCCTTCTTCCCGCGCGAACAGCCCGTTCAGTTCAGCCACAAGCATCACGCCGGCGATGAGGGGATCGATTGCCGCTACTGTCACACGACCGTTGAGAAGCTCGCGTTTGCGGGGATCCCGCCGACCAAGACCTGTATGGATTGCCACTCGCAGATTTGGGCGGACAGCCCTTACCTGGAACCCGTACGCGAGAGTTGGCGAAGCGGCAAACCGATCAAATGGACGCGCGTTTACGACTTGCCCGACTTCGTTTATTTCAATCACAGCATTCACGTGAACAAGGGCGTGGGGTGCTCGACCTGTCACGGGCGAGTTGATCTGATGCCGCTGACTTATCAAGCGGCGTCGCTCCAGATGGAGTGGTGCCTCCAGTGTCATCGCCAGCCTGAGATGTTCATCAGACCAAGGAGCGAAGTTTTCAAGATGGAATGGCCTCCCGCTGATTACAACCAGGCCGAAGAAGGGAAGAGACTCGCGAAAGAATACAAGCTTCAGAGCACCGCGGTGATGACCAGTTGCAGTACGTGTCACAGGTAGGGGAAAGAGGATGGAGGATCGAGGGTCGAGGATAGAGGATGGAAGATCGAGGATCGAAGATGGACGGTCGAGGATAAAAGGATCGCGGACAACCGGGGGAATGATCGGGCGATGAGCGAACTAGTTCAACTAAAGGGCATCGATAGATTCGAAGAAAGAGCGAGCGGGGAGAGTCCCGGCGATCCTCAATCCTCGATTCTCGATCCTCAATCCTCGATCGTCCATCCTCCATCCTCCATCCTCGATCCTCCACCCTCGATCCTCAATCCTCCATCCTCAATCCTCGATCCTCGATCGTCAGGAAAGCAATACTGGCGTAGCCTTGAAGAGCTCGCAGAGACAGACGAGTTTCAAGAACTTCTTCATCGCGAGTTCCCCGAGCAAGCGACTGAATGGAGCGATCCCGTTGGCCGCCGCACGTTCCTCAAATTGATGGGCGCGTCCTTTGCGCTCGCGGGACTCACGGCTTGCACGCGTCAGCCCCCCGAATACATAGCGCCCTACGTTCGCCAGCCTGAAGACCTCGTACCGGGCAAGCCGGTGTTTTTTGCTACCGCAATGCAGTTGGAAGGGTTCGCTACCGGATTGATAGTCGAAAGCCACGAAGGCCGGCCAACCAAGATCGAAGGCAACAAGGACCACCCGGCAAGCCTCGGCGCGACCGATGTGTTCTCGCAAGCTTCGGTGCTCGGTCTTTATGATCCGGACCGCTCTCAAACGCTCACCTATCTCGGAGAGATCGTGACGTGGTCGGCGTTTCTCGGAGGAGTTGGTCCCGCGGTAGGCGCACAACGCGCGGCCGCTGCTGCACCGCAGCCGGCGAAAGGCGGACTGCGGATACTCACCGAGACTGTAACGTCCCCGACGCTCGCACATCAGATAAAGACCTTGCTCGCGATACTGCCAACAGCGAAGTGGCATCAGTATGACCCCGCAGGCCGCGACTCTGTGCGAGAAGGCTCGCGGTTGGCGTTCGGTCAGTACGCAAACACGATCTACCACTTCGACAAGGCCGATGTCGTGCTGTCACTCGATTCGGACTTTCTGGCGTGCGGTCCGGCGAGCCTGCGACACGCGCGCGACTTTGCAGGGAAGCGGCGATTGACCGAAGGCAAGCGTGAGATGAGCCGGCTGTACGTCGTGGAAAGCACGGTGACTAACACGGGCTCGGTGGCTGATCATCGTTTGCCAGTGAGGCCCACCGAGCTTGAAGGCTTCGCGCGCGAGGCGGCGGCTCAATTGGGTGTTCAAGTCACCCAAGGCGGAACGGCTGGGAAAGTCGCTCACTTCAACTGGATCGAAGCCGTTGCGAAGGATCTGAAACAACATCGCGGATCAAGCATCGTGATCGCCGGCGAATCACAGCCGCCCGCCGTTCACGCACTTGCTCACGCGACGAATCAGGCGCTTGGCAACGTCGGCAAGACCGTCGTCTACACCGATCCGGTCGAAGCGAACCCCGTTGACGGAACGGCATCGCTTCGAGAGCTTGTTGCGGATATGAACTCGGGTCAGGTCGATGTACTGCTGATACTCAGCGGCAATCCCGTTTACAACGCGCCTGCCGACCTCGAGTTCGTAAATGCTATCAAGAAAGTTCCGCTGCGAATTCACCTGAGTCTCTACAAAGACGAGACTTCTGAACTGTGTCAGTGGCACATTCCAGAAGCGCATTATCTCGAATCGTGGAGCGATGCGCGCGCCTACGACGGAACGGTCTCGATCATTCAGCCGCTGATCGCGCCGCTTTATTCGGGCAAGACCGCGCACGAAGTGCTTGCCGCTTTCTTGAACGAACCGGAGCGGTCGAGCTACGAAATCGTTCGCGGCTATTGGGGCATAAGGTTCGCGCTCGGAGGTCTGGAGCCGCCGATCTTCGCCGGTTTGACCAACGATCAACGGGGATTCTCGGCAGTAACCGTGGGAACAAATATGGCGCGCGCGACGCCGGTAGAACCGCTTGCCTTCGAGACCTTCTGGCGCAGGTCGCTTCACGACGGCTTAGTCGATAACACTCGTTTGCAACCTAAGACGCTTACTTTGAAAACTGAGTGGGCGAGCCAGGTTCCCAACCCCCATCCCCCATCCCCCAACACCCAATTGGAGATTGTGTTCAGACCTGATCCGACCATTCACGATGGACGCTTCTCGAACAACGGCTGGCTCCAGGAATTACCCAAGCCGTTAAGCAAGCTCACGTGGGACAACGCAGCGATTGTGAGTCCGGCGACGGCGGCGAGTTTGGACCTGGGCAAACGAGTAAACCAGCTTTCAACGAACCGGATGAGCAGCATTGGCGGTGAGATTCTAGCTGATAGAATCGAGCTTCAGTATCGCGATCGCACGGTCATCGCTCCGGTCTTCATCCAGCCGGGACAACCGGATAACGTCATAACGGTTCACCTCGGATACGGCCGAACGGTCTCAGGCCGAGTTGGGACGAAGACGGGCTTTAACGCATACGCGATTCGGACGTCTGACTCTCCGTGGTTCGGCGCCGATCTGCGAGTCTCGAAGATCGGCGGCGCGTATTCGTTAGCCACCACTCAGTCGCATCACTTGATCGACGCGTCAGAAGTCGGCGAGCGGGATATCCTTCGATCGGGCACGCTTGAAGAATACGCAAAGCATCCGAGTCTCGCACCTGAAGGAAGTGAATCGCACCACGAGCAGTCGTTGTATCCCGGCTTCGCTTACGAAGGTTACGCGTGGGGAATGTCAATTGACTTGAACTCGTGCATCGGGTGCAGCGCCTGCATAGTTGCGTGTGTCGCCGAGAACAATATTCCGGTCGTCGGCAAGGAACAGGTCGCGCGCGGCCGTGAGATGCACTGGCTTCGCGTCGATGCCTACTACAAGGGCGGTGAGAAGAAACCCGAGACCTATTTTCAGCCGGTTCCGTGCCAGCACTGCGAGAACGCGCCGTGCGAGGTGGTGTGTCCGGTCGCGGCTACGTCTCACAGCGCCGAAGGTCTGAACGACATGACCTACAACCGCTGCGTAGGCACGCGGTATTGCTCGAACAACTGTCCGTACAAGGTCCGCCGATTCAACTTTCTGCTTTACCAGGATTTCTACACTGCCAGCTTGAAGATGATGCGCAACCCGGATGTTTCTGTGCGCAGCCGCGGCGTGATGGAGAAGTGCACTTACTGCGTGCAGCGGATTCAGAAGGCGAAGATCGACTCGGAGCTGGAAGATCGAAAGGTTCGGGACGGCGAGATCGTTCCGGCTTGTGCACAGGCTTGCCCGGCCGAAGCCATCGTGTTCGGTGACATCAACGATCGATCGAGCCGCGTCGCGAAGTTGAAGGCTGAAGAGCGCAACTACAGCTTGCTTGGCGAGCTGAACACGAAGCCGCGCACGACCTATCTGGGCGCTGTGCGAAACAAGAATCCCGAGTTGGAGAACGAGTAACCGATGAGCGAGCACACTCAAGATTCCGTGAGTGACTCAACCATTACTCCGCCGGCGGTGATCGGAGCGGGGCAGACGTTTGCGTCGGTCACCGACAAGATCAGCTCGATCGCGCTGACCCGGCGCACGCCGATCGGTTGGTTCATCGGCTTCGGCATTTCGTTTTCGATCGCGCTCGGGTTGTTCTACACGATCGGGTATCTGGTAGTGACCGGGATCGGAATCTGGGGCAACAACGTCCCGGTTGGTTGGGCGTTCGACATCATCAACTTCGTCTGGTGGATCGGCATCGGCCACGCGGGCACGCTGATCTCGGCGATCCTGTTCCTGTTGCGTCAGCAGTGGCGAACATCGATCAACCGATTCGCCGAAGCGATGACGTTGTTCGCGGTCGCGTGCGCGGGTCTGTTTCCGTTGTTGCACACGGGCCGGCCGTGGCTCTTCTACTGGATGCTTCCCTATCCCAACACTATGGGCGTGTGGCCTCAGTTCCGCAGCCCTTTGATCTGGGACGTGTTCGCGATATCGACTTACGCGACGGTGTCGGCGATGTTCTGGTTCGTCGGGCTGATACCGGACCTTGCGACGCTGCGCGATCGCGCAAAGAGACGAACGGCGAAGGTAATCTACGGGATGCTGGCGATGGGCTGGCGGGGTTCGGCTCGGCACTGGCACCGCTACGAGACGACTTATGCATTGCTGGCTGCGTTGGCGACGCCGCTGGTTATCTCGGTTCACACGGTGGTGAGTTTCGACTTTGCGGCCGGAATCATTCCCGGCTGGCACGCGACGATCTTTCCGCCGTACTTCGTGGCCGGCGCGATCTACGCCGGTTTCGCGATGGTGTTGACGCTGGCGATACCGCTCAGAAAGTTCTACGGGCTGGGAGACTTCATCACGATGCGCCACTTGCGCAACATGTCAAAGATCATGCTCGCGACCGGTTTGATAGTCGCTTACGGCTACATGATGGAGACCTTCATGGCCTGGTACTCGGGCAGCGCCTACGAGAAATACATGATCATGAATCGCTTCAAGGGGCCGTACGCGACGATGTATTGGGCGCTCATTGCCTGCAATGTCATTGTGCCTCAGGTGCTTTGGATTCGCCGCGTCCGGCATAGCGTGACGGCGCTGTGGCTGATATCGCTCGTCGTCGGTGTAGGCATGTGGCTCGAGCGATTCATCATAATCGTGACAAGCCTGAGTCGCGATTTCTTGCCGTCGTCGTGGGCGATGTACAAACCGACGTTTTGGGATTGGTCGATGTTCATCGGGACGATCGGTCTGTTTATGAGCCTGATATTCCTGTTCGTCAGGTTCCTGCCGATGATCTCGATCTTTGAGATCCGCGGGATTCTGCCGCAAGCGGCGGTTAAGGAGTCGGGCGATTGAGGAGTGGTATATCAATGGATTGAGCAGTCCTCTGTGTCCTCGGCGTCCTGCGGTTAGTCCTGAACCATCCGGAGATTAACCGCGGACACCGAGGGCGCAGAGGACAGATTGAAGGCGTAGCTGATGGACGAAACGCACAAACTTTATGGCGTGATGGCCGAGTTCGAAGCTCCGACGGCGGTCGTTGAGGCTACGCGCAAAGCGTATGCGGCGGGCTACCGGCGAATGGATGCGTTCTCACCGTATCCGATCGAAGAGCTGACGGACGCGCTAGGCATCAAGCATACCAAGTTGCCCTTGATCGTTTTGATTGGCGGGATACTCGGGTGTCTTGGCGGGTATGCCTTGTGCTACTGGGTCTCGTCGGAAACCTATCCTCTCAACATAGGCGGGCGTCCGTTGAACAGTTGGCCCGCGTTCATCCCGGTCACGTTCGAATGCACGATTCTGCTGGCGGCTCTTGCGGCGGTGTTCGGAATGCTGGCGCTGAACGGATTGCCTCAGCCTTACCATCCGGTGTTCAACGTCGACAGCTTTGAGATGGTCAGCCGCAATCGGTTTTTCCTGTGCATCGAAGCTCGCGACCCTATGTTCGAACGGGAAAAGACCCGCGGGTTCCTGGCCCGGCTCGAGGGAGTAGCGGAGGTCCGCGATGTCGAGGATTAGCGGAGCCAAACACAAAGGCACAAAGACACGAAGACAAGCTCGGCTTGTGCGCCCTTTGTGTCTTTGTGCCTTTGTGTTTGTCAGCTCTCTTTGGATTAGTGGTTGCAGACAAGACATGCACGACCAGCCGAAGTACAGACCATTGCGGCCGGTCGATCAGATTGGATCGATCAACGATGGCCGCTCAGCGCGGCCTCGAGTCGAAGGGACCGTCGCGCGCGGCGAACTTCGCGACGACGTCGAGTTCTACACGGGCAGGATCGCCGGATTTGGGCAGACGGTAGATAAGACGGCGGCGACTTCGTCGAGTAAGTTCCCGGGCCAGCCGGCTTCAAGCGCCACGCCGCGGCTTCAGGGCTTCGTTACAGAGTTCCCGATGCGGATCACCGCGAAGGATCTTGATATTGGCCAGGAGCGCTTCAACATCTATTGCTCGGTTTGTCACGGACCGCTTGGCGATGGGGGCGGAATGATTCCAAAACGCGGGTTCCGCAAGCCGCCTTCTTATCACGATGATCGGTTGAGGAACGCCCCGGTCGGTTATTTCTTTGATGTGATCACCAACGGCTTCGGCAACATGCCTGACTACTCGGCGCAGGTGGAGCCGGCGGATCGCTGGCGGATTATCGCTTACATCCGCGCGTTGCAGTTGAGCCAGCGCGCTTCGCTTGCGGATGTACCAGCAGACAAACGCGGCGAGTTGAACAAGAAGCCCGAAGCGAAAGAGGGACATGAGGGAGCGAAATGATTGAGGGCTTTGAAACTGCTCGGGTGGATTTGGAAGACTTTCGCCGGCGCGCGTTGACTGTCGGATTGGTCGCGCTTGCGGCGGGCGCTGCCGGCGCCCTCATCAGCAGCGAGAGCCGCGAGCAGTTCTTCAGGTCGTACCTGTTGGCCTACATCTTTTGGATAGCGATACCGCTGGGCTGTTTCGCGATTCTGATGCTACAGCATATGTCAGGCGGAGTGTGGGGACTGGTGACGAGACGCGTGCTCGAAAGCGCGACGCGTACCTTCCCGTTGCTCGCACTGCTGTTCATTCCGCTTTTGTTCGGGCTGAAGTCGATCTTTCCGTGGGCGTCTCCGGAGAAGCTCGCAGCGAGCCCTGCGCTGAATCACGCAGTCGAAGAGAAGCACCTCTATTTGAACGTAGGGTTCTTCATCGGGCGCGCGGCTTTCTATTTTTTGGTTTGGATACTGGTCACCCGTTTGTTGAACGGCTGGTCAGCCGAACAGGACAGGACCGGCGAGCGAAGATTGACCAGCAAGCTGCAGGGGCTCAGCGCTCCCGGCCTGTTGCTCTACGGTCTGACGGTCACGTTCGCGTCAGTCGATTGGGCGATGTCGCTCGACCCGCAATGGTTCTCGACTATGTACGGTTTGTTGTTCATGGGCGGGCAAGGGCTCGCGGGGATGGCGTTCGTGATCGCGGTCATGGTGCTGCTGTCGGGGCGCAAGCCGATGAGCGACGTGATCAAGCCTTCTCATTTGCACGACCTCGGCAAGCTTATGCTCGCATTCCTGATGATCTGGGCGTACTTTGCGTTCTCGCAGTTCCTGATCATCTGGGCGGGCAATCTACCGGAAGAGATTCCGTTCTACGTGCGGCGGATTCAGTCTTCATGGAAATACGTGGGCTTCGGGTTGATCGTCTTACACTTCTTTTTGCCGTTCGTGCTGCTGCTGTCGCGAGATCTGAAGAAGAACGGCCGGTTGCTGTCGACTGTCGCGATCGGCGTGATCGTGATGAGGTTTGTCGATTTGATCTGGCTGACGGGTCCGGAACTTCACAGCGGCACGTTCAACTTTAGCTGGATGGATTGGATGCTGGATTTGCTATTGCTTGCGGGGATCGGCGGCGTATGGCTTTGGTTCTTTGCGACGCAGTTGGCGAGCCGGCCACTGCTTCCGATTCACGACCCGGATATTGAAAGCGTATTCGCCTCGGGTCACGGGCACTAAAAAGGAGTTCGTAGTTCGGCCTTCAGGCGGAAGTTTGTATGCAGTTATGATATTCAGGAATCACCTACCAACTTCCGCCTGAAGGCCGAACTACGAACTGTTTATGTAGCGAGTCAACATGTACGACTACCGCAAAATGACGGCCGCGCAGAGAGCCGAGGTTGTCGAGGATCGTAAGGCGCGGCATCTGCCGTGGCACGCGCCTCCGCATGGAGATCCCGGAAGCGGTAGTCGATATTTGATTACAGCCGCGTGCTACGAACATCACCCGGTTATCGGGGAAAGTCCTGCACGAATGACCTCGTGTGAAGAAGGAGTGCTGGCTGCTTGCCGAAGCTTTGGCGCCGAGATTTCCGCGTGGTGTATTCTGCCAAACCACTACCACGTGCTTGTGAAGAGCATTCGACTCAAGGAGCTGACCAAGGAGCTGGGGCAATTCCACGGCCGCTCGTCGTATGCGTGGAATGACGAGCAGAATTGTCGCGGCCGCAAAGTGTGGCATAGATGCTTTGACCGCCGCATTCGTTCGGAACGGCATTTTTGGGCGACCGTCAATTATGTTCATCACAACCCGGTCTACCATGGCTATGTTGAGAAGTGGCAGGACTGGCCCTGGTCCAGCGCGGCACAGTTTTTGGAGTTGGTAGGACGAGAAGAGGCGGAGCGAATCTGGGCTGAATATCCAATCCTGGACTATGGAAAAATTGGGATATCTACTGAATCAATCCGTCGTTCGTAGTTCGGCCTTTAGGCGGAAGTTTGTAGCGCGGCTAGGAGTCTCGGGATGCGTACAAACTTCCGCCTAAAGGCCGAACTACGAACTAAGAAACTATGAGCCACTCAAAACAAAACGGACACACCAACAACGGAGACGCCGGCCACGAGGGCAGCACCGTCCAAGTCGGAGGCATCACCTGGTTCATCATTGTGCTGACCGTATCGGTTGTTTTCATCGGCTGGCTTATGGCGGCCGTGCTGAACACCTTTGAAGGTCGCGAAAAGAAGGCGGAGCTTGAATCAAGGCCATCACCATTCGCCGCGGAACGGGCGAAGCTTCCGCCTGAGCCCAGGCTTCAGCTTGCGCCAAACAGCGAGGTACAAATCGACAAGAACGAGCCGCCGAACTTGAAGACGCAGCACCCTCTCAAAGAGATGAAGGAGTTACGCAAGAGCTGGGACGATCAACTCAAGAGCTACGGTTGGGTGGACGAGCAGGGCGGAGTTGTCAGGATTCCGATAGAGGACGCCAAAAAGTTGTTGCTTCAACGCGGACTGCCGACCCGGCCCGCGAAGAAGCTTGAACCGGTGTCGGCCGGCGCAGAACAGCAGCAGCAATGAATTCAACGAGCGACAACAAGATCGAAAAAACGCGGCGATGCGGCCGCGCACGGCTCGGGCTTGACCGATGCCGTCGCAGCGTTCGAGCCGCCCTCTCGCTCTTGCCTTTTTGCTTTCTCTTTCTCACGTCCGCGCTCGCGCAGGGCTGGGGACAGGGCCCGCCGCCGCGACACGCGCCGATACCGGCTGGCGAGAAACCCCGCGACCTCGAAGAAGTGCGGATCGATCAGAGATTGGACGAACCGCTCCCGCTTGACGCGGTGTTTCGCGACGAGAACGGCGACGAGGTGAAACTCGGAGCTTACTTTGGAAGTAAGCCTGTCGTGCTCGCGCTCGTTTACTATTCGTGCCCGATGCTCTGCAACCAGGTGCTGAATGGAATGACCAGCGGTCTCGACGTGTTGAAGGCGTTCAGCATCGGAAAGGAATTTGAAGTCGTAACTGTGAGCTTCGATGCGAGGGAAACCCCTGAGCTCGCGCGGCAGAAAAAAGAAACCTACATCAAGTGGTACAAGCGCGAAGGCGCGGCCGAAGGCTGGCATTTTCTGACCGGCGACCAGAGGAACATCGACAGGCTCACCGAGGCTGCGGGATTTCACTACAAATGGGACGAGAAGACCACTCAGTTCATTCACGCGAGCGGAATAATGATCGCAACTCCGGATGGTAAGCTCGCGCGCTATTTCTACGGGATCGAGTACGCGCCGAAAGACTTGCGGCTCGGGTTGGTCGAAGCATCGGCCGGCAAGATCGGCTCTCCTGTCGATCAGCTTCTGCTGTACTGCTATCACTACGACCCGGCGTCAGGTAAATACGGCGCGGCGGTGATGAACATAATGAGGATGGGTGGAGCCGCGACGGTGATTGCGATCATCGCGATGTTCATCGTCTTTCGGATCCGTGGGTTTTCAACCAGGCGAGCAAGCGCGGGAGGGATCGTCTAGGCAATGCAGACTGTTCCATTTGCACCGGAGCAAGCATCGAGCTTCGCAGGCGACGTAGACGCGCTGTACGGTTTTTTGTGGGCGCTGACGATCGTCGTAGGGACGGTGCTTACGCTGCTGATTCTCTACTTCGCGGTGAAGTATCGCCGGCGAAGCGAAGAGGAGATTCCCAGACCCGTTAAGGCCTCGCATCGCCTCGAGGCGATCTGGGTCGGAGTGCCGTTCGTGATCGCGATGGGAATCTTCGTCTGGTCCGCGGGCATTTATTACAAAATGTACCGGCCTCCCGAAGAGGCCATCGACGTCTACGTCGTCGCCAAGCAATGGATGTGGAAGTTTCAACACCTGGATGGACATCGTGAGATAAACGAGTTGCACGTTCCCGTTGGCCGAAAGGTAAAGCTGACGATGACCACCGAGGACGTGATTCACAGCTTCTTCGTGCCGGCGTTCCGGGTGAAGATGGACGTCGTGCCCGGCAAGTACAGCACGCTCTGGTTCGAGCCAACCAAAGCGGGCCGATATCACTTGTTCTGCACTGAGTACTGCGGAACGAGTCACTCGGGGATGATCGGATGGGTCGATGTGATGGAAGCGCCGGAGTACCAGGCGTGGCTGAGCGGCGGCGCTCCGGGAGCCTCGCTCGCAGCAGCCGGCGAACAGCTCTTCCAGCAACTCGCCTGTAACACCTGTCATAAAAGCGACGGGACCGGCCGCGGGCCGTCGCTGCAAGGCGTGTTCGGTAAGCCGGTTCAACTGGGCAACGGTCAGAAGGTCGACGCCGACGAGGTGTACGTTCGCGAGTCGGTCACCAATCCGAAGGCCAAGGTTGTCGCGGGCTATGAAGCGATAATGCCGACGTTTCAGGGACAGGTCAGCGAAGAGCAGTTGCTCCAGTTGATCGCATACATACGATCGCTTACCAGCGTTCAAGGGCCAACGCCTCAAGGCGCGCCGTCGCCGGCCGTGCAGCAGACGAAGTAGTGGCAACAGTAGAGCACTCATATGAACATCGAAGTTCAAGAACAGCCGCCGCGCACTCATTACCTAAACGCGACTTACGGTATTAAGTCGTGGCTGCTGACTAAGGATCACAAGCGAATCGCGCTCTTGTACCTCGCGTCGGTGACGTTTTTCTTTGCGCTGGGCGGCCTGTTCGCTGTTGCAATACGGTTGGAGCTGCTCACGCCGCAAGGCGATATGATGCAGGCCGAGACCTACAACCGCGTATTCACGATGCACGGCGTGGCGATGGTCTTCTTCTTTCTGATACCGGCGATTCCGGCCACGCTCGGGAATTTTCTTGTGCCGCTCATGATCGGCGCGAAGGACCTCGCCTTCCCGAAGATCAATCTGCTGAGCTGGTACATCTACAATGTGGGCGCGCTGTTCACGTTGATCGCGATCGTGACCGGCGGCGTCGATACCGGCTGGACTTTCTATACTCCATACAGCACGACCTATTCAAACGGCAACGTGTTGCTGACCGGCGTCGGCATCTTCATAACCGGATTCTCGTCGATTCTGACCGGGCTCAACTTCATCGTCACGATTCACACGATGCGCGCGCCGGGTTTGACCTGGTTCCGGCTGCCGCTGTTCATCTGGGCTCATTACGCCGCGAGCCTGATCATGATCCTCGGCACTCCCGTCGTGGCGATCACGATTCTGTTGCTGGCAGCCGAGCGCATCGCCCACGTAGGCATCTTCGATCCGGCGCTTGGAGGCGACCCGGTCTTGTTCCAGCATCTGTTCTGGTTCTATTCGCATCCGGCGGTTTACATCATGGTCTTGCCGGCGATGGGGGTGATCAGCGAGCTGATCGCCAACATGACGCGCAAGAACATCTTTGGCTACCGCTTCGTTGCGTTCTCGAGCCTCGCGATCGCCGTCTTCGGTTTCCTGGTGTGGGGCCATCACATGTTCGTGAGCACGCAGTCGGTGTACGCGGGGTTGGTGTTCTCGTTTTTGAGTTACGCGGTGGCGGTGCCGTCTGCGGTGAAGGTCTTCAACTGGACGGCGACGCTGTATAAGAGCTCGATCTCGTACAACACGCCGATGCTTTACGGGTTTGGGTTCATAGGGTTCTTCATCATCGGCGGGATGACCGGCTTGTTCCTAGCTGCGCTAGGCGTGGATATACACGTTCACGACACTTACTTCGTGGTGGCTCACTTTCATTACATCATGGTGGGCGGCACGATAATGGGCTATCTTGGCGGATTGCATTACTGGTGGCCGAAGATCACCGGGCGGATGTACTCGGAGGGATGGGCGCGATTTGCGGCGCTGGTGATCTTTGTAGGATTCAACCTGACGTTTTTTCCGCAGTTCCTGCTTGGGTATATGGGAATGCCCCGCAGGTACTACGCATACCCCGAAGAGTTTCAGGTGTTGAACGTGATGTCTTCGGCGGGTGCGTCGATTCTGGGAATTGGCTACTTGATTCCGTTGATCTACTTTGTGTGGTCGATGCGATACGGCCCGCGCGCGTCAGCGAATCCGTGGGGCGCGTTCGGACTGGAGTGGAGGACAAGCTCGCCTCCGCCGACCGAGAATTTCAAGGAGACGCCGGTTGTGACGTGGGAGGCTTATGAGTTCCGGCCCGCGCACGAAGCTGAGGTTATCGATATCACGAGGCACTGAAAGAAAGAGATAGAGGATGGATGTGATTGAAGGTGGAAGATCGAGATTTTCCATTTGTCATTTTCCATATTTTCCATTTGTCATTGACCGGACGCTAATTCGGCGATGACAGATTGGAATGGTACGGAAATGACAAATGACAAATGGAAAATGATAAATGGAAAATGGCTGGACACTGGAGGATGGAACTCCATCCGACGATCCTCAATCCTCGGTGAGGGTTACTTTGGCTGAGAGTCACTCGACAACATACGGACTGGCCCATCACTTCGACGACATCGAGCAGCAGCGCGAAGCGGGCACGCTCGGGATGTGGGCTTTTCTGATCACCGAAATATTGTTCTTCGGTGGGATGTTCATGGCGTACATCCTTTATAGGACGAAGGATCCCGACTCGTTCGCGGCCGCCAGCTCGCACTTGAACTGGAGGCTAGGGGCGGCGAACACCGCTGTGCTGATTGTCAGCTCGCTGACGATGGCGCTTGCTGTCTACTACGCGCAGACCGGCAATCGAAAGATGCTGATGCTGTTTCTGGTCTTGACGATGATTCTCGGGGCGACGTTCCTCGGCGTGAAGGCCTACGAGTACTACCACAAGTATCTTGATCACCTGATTCCGGGTTCAGGCTTCCTATGGCATGGACACGGCGATCCTCAGCACGTGCAGATGTTTTATTTTATCTACTTCATGATGACCGGCATTCACGCGCTTCACATGATCGTGGGGCTCGGAATAATGACGGTGATCCTGGTCATGTCGAAGCGCGGCCGCTTTACTCCTGAGTATCACTCGCCGGTCGAGATATCGGGGTTGTATTGGCACTTTGTCGATATCGTGTGGATATTCCTTTTCCCGCTGCTCTATTTGCTTGGCGCGCACATACACAATCAGTGAAGGATTGGAGATGTCGGAACACGTAGTCTCGAGAAAAATCTACTTCGTAATCTTCGGCGCCTTGATGGTGTTCACGGGAGTGACGGTTTGGGTAGCCAACTACGACCTCGGCCGTTGGAACGCGATCGTCGCGCTATCGATAGCGGTCTTCAAAGCGACTCTTGTGGTGCTGTATTTCATGCACGTTCGCTACAGCTCGAAGCTGACCTGGGTGTTCGTGGGCGCGGGCATTATCTGGCTGATCATATTGTTTGCATTCACGCTTTCGGATTTTCTCACGCGCGGATGGGTGCCCTTTGCAACGGGGTAGTGCGCCTGGTCGCGATGGTTGGATCCTCTGCGTCCCCGGCGTCCTCTGCGGTTAAGATGCATCCGGACTTAAACCGCCGAGACGCCGAGGACGCAGAAGACCGCTTTGCCGACAATACACTGAATCCCCACCACCAAAGTTTGCTTTGAGTTGCCCGGCCTCGTCGAGGTTGATATCATCGGCCTGTTCCCGAAAAAACACTGAATGGATGCCGCGGCATCCGAATCATAAGTCCAACGCGTAGTACAAACTTCGAGGGTCAAACACATGTTGAAGACATTAATCTGCATTGCAATCGCGAGTCTCCTGGCGGCGGCTACTACTAATGCCGCGAATCAAGGCCGCACGGCTGTGATCTACGATGGCATCCAAACTGACGTGACGACTTCACCCGAAACGGCGAAAGACCTGTGGATTACGATGAAAGACCTGAAACGCGCCACGCGATTCGTCGTGAAGCCTCAAGGCGTCTGCCGCGACGAGCTGTGCTTTCCACTCCCTTCAAAAAGAAAAGCCGAGTTCATCTCGAAACGCGGCGCGGTTACCTGGTTCAACCTGACCGCGTTCGCCGCGTTGGTCAAGCAGTCCGTCGCACGGGATGAGAAGAACGGCGTCTGGTATTTCGGCAAGCGCGAAGACGAGCGAGGGACTTATCTCGCCTCACTCGAAGCTCCAAACTTCACTCTCCCGGACATCAACGGCAAGACGCATTCGCTGGCCGACTATCGCGGCAAGAAGGTGCTGCTGGTAACGTGGGCCTCGTGGTGAGGCTGCCGGTTTGATTTGCCAGGATGGCAAAAGTTCTATCACGACCTCAACGACAAGAACTTCGAAATCATCTCCATCGCTCAGGACACAGGCGGCGCCAAAGACGCCGCTCCCTGGATCACCGCAGCAAAACCCGAATACAGCGCGCTCATCGACGACAAGCATCTGGTCACTCAGCTGTACAACATGGTGAACGTTCCGACCGCCGTGTGGATCAACGAGAAGGGAATGATCGTGCGCCCGAACGAAGTGGCTTACGTCGACAATCGCTACAAAGCCATGCACGGCGTGGATGCAGGTCCTTACCTTGACGCAATTCGCGATTGGGTCGCGAACGGTGATCGCAGTTCGTTTGTGATGAACGAACAAGAAGTGAAGGAGCGGCTCAAACCGCCGAGTCCGGAGCGCGCGATGGCCGACGCCGAGTTCGCGCTGGCCGAGTATCTGCACAAGAACGGGAAGGGCGAGGAGGCGATCGCGCATTTCAAGGAGGCGCAGCGGCTGGACCCGGACAACTGGAACTACAAACGTCAGGCGTGGGCTCTATCGGACGCGGAGAAGAACTACGGCACCACTTTCATGAAGGAAGTGCAGAAGCTGAACGGCAAGCCTTATTATGCGCCGCGGAAGCTGCCTGAGGTGAAGAAGCAGCCAAACTGACGCTAGCGCCCGGTGGGGTCAGGGGAGTGGATTGCGGACCTACAGCCAGAGGCACAAGTGCCGTGTTTACCCTGTGCTAGAATCAACACGGGACTGACTTCCGATGTTGGAGATGGATCATGGCAAAGAGGCTCAAGGACATAAAAGAGATCAAGATCGAGCGGCCACCACGGGCGAAGTTATCCGCGGAAGAATCTCTAAAGCGGACGCAGGAGTTCGATAAGCGAAGGGAGAAGTTCATTGCCGCTATTCGAAAAGGCAAGGGTTGAAGTCTACCTCCCGGATTTGCCGAAGCCAGCCTATCAGGAGTTGCTCGAAGCCCTCGATCGGGAATTCACTTACACCTTTGGTGGCTGTACGATTGTTCGCGGACTTGAGGGAAGCTATCTTTCGCAAGCCGGTTTCATGCTGCAGGATCGTATAGCGCTGATCTACACGGATACTCCCTACGGGTTCATAGAGAACTTCGACATCATCTCCGCGTATGCGGACAAACTGAGACAGGCTGCGTCCCGAGCCTTGGAAGAAGAAGCGATACTCATAGCCGTGCTGGCGGTGTATCACGCGACCTGAATGCGATGGACTTGGTGGGGCGAGCTAGGTTCTCGTTGGGCCAACGGCTTTGATAATTTGCGAGACTGCCGCTGCGGGAGATTTGCCGGTTGTCTTAATCTTCAGCCGGGATTCAGCGTAGAGCACCTCGCGTCGCGCCAGCAACGACTTCAACTCAGTCATTGCCGAGGGGCGCCCCTGCATCGGGCGAAGATCGCCCTGCCGCCGCATCCGCTTCATGAATTCTTCCGGCGTCGCGTGCAACCAGACGGTGAAGCATCGCTGTTTTACTAGTGCCCAGGTCTCGGGATCGGTCACCACCGACCCTCCGGGTACGAGCACGCAGCCGGGCGAACTTGCAAATATCCGGAGGATAGACTCTCGCTCCAACTCCCGATAGTAAGCCTCGCCGTGGGTCGCGAAGATTTCAGCGAGTGACATACCTGCAGCCTTCTCAACCAGCTTATCGAGTTCGACAAAGTCGGTCTTGAGCCGCCTGGCCAACACCGGCCCAACGGTTGATTTGCCCGCGCCGCGCAACCCGATCAACGCCAAAAAGCGCGGCTTGGATTTGCTGCCCTTGCGCTTCTCCAGCCATTGCTGCAGGTCGTGAAGTTCATCGCTGCCGGCGTCGCTCACCAACCGCCAGATCTCGGCCGCCGGAGAATGATCATCGCCAACTGGCGGAATCAGCTCGTGCACGGAGCGCCCCAGCGCTGCGGCTACCCGGGCCAGTCCCGCAATTGAGATATTGCCAGCCCCGGCCTCGAGCTGATTGACAAAGCGCGGCGACAACGTCGCTCGCCTGGCGAACTCCTTGACGGTGAGGCCTAACTCCAATCGCAGCGCGCGTGTGCGCGCGCCGACGGCGGCCAACAGCAGGACTTTGACAGATTCGTCATTCATTCCAGCGCGAATTATAATGCGCTTGCCTCTGATGTCAACAGGTAGTATATTGCACCCCATCCGATGGGACGACGTGGGTTGGTTCGCTGATTGATTAAAACGGTACAAGCCATAGTGAAGCCTTTGAAGCAGATATGTTTTCATGATCGTGAGATGGAAACCCTGGACCGCGGACGCTTGCGCCAGTTTCAAGACGAGCGACTCCGTTGCGCTTTACGGGAGCTAACCAGCAACGGGTTCTATCGCGAGAAATTTCACCACGCCGGAATCGAGATGCAGAGCATGCGCTCGGCCGAAGACCTCAAGCGCTTGCCGTTCACAACCAAATCGGAACTGGCCGCAGAGCAGCAAGCTCACCCGCCCTACGGCAGATTACTTACTTATCCACTGGCTCGCTATTCGTATCTGCATCAAACGTCGGGAACGACTGGTCAGCCTCTCAAGTGGCTCGACACGCGCGAGGATTGGGAGACATGGATGCGGTGCTGGGGCTACGTCTATCGAGCCGCGGGCGTGAGCGAGGACGATCTGGTCTTCTGCGCTTTTTCTTTTGGTCCTTACGTGAGCCACTGGGCCGCGATAGATGGGGCGCGTCATATTGGCGCGTTGTGCCTGTCGGGCGGGGGCCTGAGCTCCGAGCAGCGGCTACGGATGATTATTGAGAATCGTTGCACGGTGCTGGTCTGCACCCCGACCTACGCGCTTCATCTGGCGGAGGTCGCGGACGGGCTGGGGCTGGACCTGCGTTCTTCCGCCATTCGCACCACGATTCACGCGGGCGAACCGGGGGCTAGCATCGAGAGCGTCAAGCGCTGCATCGAGCAGGCCTGGGGGGCACCTTGCTTTGACCACGCAGGCGCAACGGAAGTGGGCGCGTGGGCTTTTGACTGTCAGGCTCAAAGCGGTTCCATTCATCTCAACGAGCTGGAGTTCACCTTTGAGGTGATCGATCCACAGACCGGCGGCGCGGTTGATGAAGGCACGCGCGGCGAGCTGGTCGTGACCACACTGGGCCGGCCGGGCATGCCCGTGCTGCGCTATCGAACAGGCGATCTCGTGGAGATGACCAACGAGCCTTGCGCATGTGGCCGAACGCTGGCGAGGATCAAAGGCGGAGTGCTGGGACGCGCCGACGATATGCTGATTGTGCGCGGTGTCAATCTGTATCCGAGTGCGATTGACAACTTGCTTCGCGCGTTGCCGTCGATAATCGAGTACGAGGTGGAGATCAAGCGGATCGCCGGCATGGATGATCTGCTGCTCAAGATTGAGATCAATGACAGGGAGCCGTTTTCACATGTCAAGCAGGCAGTGCTTGCGGCGTTTCGCTCTCAACTGAACATTCGTGTGAGCGTCGAACAGGCAGTGCGTGGAAGCCTGCCACGTTATGAGTTCAAAGCGCGCCGCTACAAGCGCGTAGCTGGGTAGGAGGCTCCGCAACGATCGAGAGTTTGTAGTACGGCCTTCAGGCGGAAGTGGGGCAGCATTTTCCATTTTCCATTTTCCATTTGTTATTGAAGAGAATGAGTCTATGGCAAATATCAAATGGAAAATGGAAAATGGAAAATGGAAAATGCGGCCCAGCTTCCGCCCGAAGGCCGAACTACGAGTCTCTGTGATAAGCGAGTAATGGCTGCGACAAGGAAACAAAAAGCCCATATTCAACTTACGCTGAACGGCGAACCCACCGAGGTAGCTTTTGCGCCTCACAAGACCTTGCTCGAAGTGTTGCGCGAGGACCTTGCGCTGACCGGAACGAAGCACGGGTGCGAGCTGGGGGAGTGCGGCGTCTGCACGGTTCTGATCGACGGCCAGCCAATGCTTTCGTGTCTCTTTCTCGGACTCGACGCGGAAGGGCGCGATGTGACTACGATCGAGGGCATGGCTGAAGGCGGACAGCTTCATCCGTTGCAGGACACATTCGCCGATCTTGGAGCCGCTCAATGCGGCTACTGCACGCCTGCGTTTCTGCTGGTTGCGAAAGAACTGTTGGAAAAGAACCCGCGTCCGCAACGGGAAGAGATCCAGGAGGCGCTTGCTGGAAACCTCTGCCGATGCACGGGCTACATTAAGATCTATGAAGCGGTTGAGTTGGCTGCCGCGAGGATGCGGGGCGAGGACGCCGAACCTGCGCGAGAGAGCATCTACGGGTTTGAGGTGTGAAAGCCTCCGCTGGGTAAAAGCGAGTTGGACACGAGGTCCGATCCGGATGAAGACAAACAACGGTCATAACGGCAGAGAAAAGAAAGTCGTCGGAAAACCGTTCCGCAAGGTAGACGCCCGCGCGAAATGCACCGGCCAAACGCGCTTCGCCGACGATATCGTTCTCCCGCGCATGCTGTTTGCCAAACTACTTCGAAGTCCGGTCCCGCACGCCTTGATCAAACACATTGATGTCTCCAAAGCGTTGAAGCTGCCCGGCGTAGTTGCCATCATCACAGGAAAAGATTTGCCCATCCCTTACGGTATTCTCCCGGTCAGCGAGGACGAACACGCGCTGTGCATCAACAAAGTCCGTTTCATCGGCGACCCAGTTGCCGCAATCGCCGCCGTCGATGAAGACACGGCCTTCGATGCGATGGACTTGATCGAAGTCGAATACGAGAGACTTGAATCGATCGCCTCGATCGAAGACGCGTTGGCGACTGACGAGCCGCGCATTCACGAGTACGGCGAAGGCGGCAACGTTCACAAGAAAGTCGCGCTCGAATTCGGCGACGTTGAAGAGGGATTTGCCGAGGCCGATCTCGTGCGAGAAGACGTTTTCTTCTACGAAGGCAACACCCACCTGCCTCTGGAGCAGCACGCGGCCGTTGCGCACTTTGATACCGACGAGAAGCTGACGCTGTGGAGCGCGACTCAGACGCCGCATTACGTTCATCGCGCGCTTGCGAAGGTGCTCGAGATGCCAGCCAGTCATATTCGCGTGATCGCGACGCCCAACGGCGGTGGCTTCGGCGGCAAGAGCGATCCGTTCAATCACGAAATGGCGGCCGCGAAGCTGGCGATGATCACCGGCCGTCCGGTCAAGATCACGCTCACCCGCGAAGAGGTCTTCTATTGTCATCGCGGTCGGCATCCGGTGTTGATGTGGGTGAAGACCGGGGTAAAGAAAGACGGCGCGATCACCGCTATGCACTTCCGTTCGTTTCTGGATGGCGGGGCGTACGGCAGCTACGGTGTCGCGAGCACGTTCTACACCGGCGCGCTTCAGACCGTGACCTACGACGTTCCGCGCTACAAGTTTGAGGGTCTTCGCGTTTTCACCAACAAGCCGCCGTGCGGTCCGAAGCGTGGGCACGGCACTCCTCAGCCGCGCTTCGCCCTCGAAGTTCAAATCGACAAGATTGCCGAAGAGCTTGGACTCGATCCAGTCGAGATGCGAAGGCGACACCTCGTGAAACCAAACACGATCACCGCGAATTATCTTCGGGTTGGCAGCATCGGTCTCGGCGAGTGCATCGACAAAGTAATCGAAGCGTCCGACTGGAACAACAAGTTCAAAAAGCTTGGTTCAGGCAAAGGGATCGGGTTCGCTTGCAGCTCTTATATCTGCGGCGCGGGGCTGCCGATCTACTGGAACAACATGCCTCATTCGGGTGTGCAGCTCCGGTTGGATCGGCAGGGAGGCGTGTGCGTAATGTGCGGCTCGATCGATATCGGCCAGGGTTCGGATTCGATTCTGGCTTACATCGTTGCCGAAGTCCTGGGCATTGATCCGTTCGACATTCGCGTGATCACCGCCGACACCGATCTGACGCCGGTCGATTTGGGAAGCTATTCTAGCCGCGTGACATTGATGACGGGACATGCCGCTATGCAGGCAGCCGAACGCGCTCGCGAGTTGTTGGCGAAAGCCGCTGCTGAAAAGCTGGACGTGCCTACAGAATGCATCGCGTTCGCGGATCGCCGAGTGTTCGACGTCGAGGACGCCGAGCGAGGGATGAGCTTCGCGGAAGCAGTCCAGCTTGCGGAGTCGAAGTTCGGTACGATCGGAACGGTAGGCTCGTATACGCCGCCTCGCTCGCCGGGCAAGTACAAAGGCGCGGGCGTCGGGCCTTCGCCGGCGTACAGCTACTCGGCCGCAGTTGCCGAAGTCGACGTTGACGCCGAGACCGGAATCGTCGTGGTCGATCGCGTTTGGATTGCTCACGATGTCGGCCAGTCGATCAATCCCGCGCTGGTGATGGGACAGGTCGAGGGCAGCGTCTACATGGGCCTGGGCGAAGTGCTGATGGAAGAGATGGCTTATCGCGGCAATCGAAACGTCGTGCATAAGTTTCCTTCGATGCTCGAATACAAGAGCCCGACGACGCTCGAGATGTGTGATGTGAAGACAATCCTGATCGAAGATCCCGATCCCAACGGACCCTTCGGCGCTAAGGAAGTCGGGCAAGGTCCGCTGCTGCCCGTTCCGCCCGCGGTAGTGAATGCGATCTACGATGCGGTCGGCGTTCGCATTGACGAGGTGCCGGCGACACCTGAAAAGGTTTTGACGGCCATTCGCGCGAAGGCTCAAGGGAAGGACGGGCGCTTCGGTCCGAAGTCCGTTCCTGAAGTCGCGTGGCCCGAGCCAATCAGAGTGGCGACACCGGCGGAAGGCGGAGACGGAAAGGAACTGCCGCGCGTGGCGGTGCATGTGAGAGACTAAAGGTAGATTTGTTGACGGGAGGCCGAGAATGCAAACGAAGAAGGCCGTTAGGAAGCACAAACTAGACAACCAAACCTTCACTGTTCTTATTGAACAAGATGAAGATGGTTACTACGTGGCGACGGTGCCCGCACTAAAGAGTTGCTACACTCAAGCGAAGACCGTTGAAGCTCTTTACCCACGGATCAGAGAAGTGATAGCGCTTTGTTTGGAAGAGGAAGATCCGGTTCCGATGAGATTCATTGGTGTACAGCAGCTCCAGTTTGGTAGCTAACACGGAAGCCCCCGTATGCCCAGAATGCCAACCGTTACATCTGCACTGATGATTGCGTATCTGAAGAGCTTGGGCTTTAAGCAATCAAGACAGAAGGGCAGTCATAAGTTCTTCAGGCATCCCGATGGACGGACAGCGACCGTTCCGTTTCACAAGGGTGAGGACCTTGGACGAGGATTGACCGAGAAGATTCTCAAGGATGCCGAAGCAACGAGGGATGATTTTCTTAAATGGCGACAGGGGCGCTAGCGGTTGAGTGGCGCCATGGAGAGAAACACCATTGGGTGACATATGATCAATGCAAATAGAAAATGGCGATTCTGGTCCCTACTGTCTTTGGTTGCGCTCGTAATCGCTGGGGTATTCGTCGCGCTGAGCAAGGACTTCGCCGCCGGGTTTTGGGCTCTCTGGATCTCATCTGCTCTCAATGCCTTGGCGAGCCTTCTCCCGGTTCAAGACGGCATTGCTCTTACTAAGGAGGAGATGAGCCCGACAGATCTACCGCCTGGGGCGAAGATACCCATTACGCTAATGCGCGAGAGGGAGAGCGAAACGAAGCCATGATGCGACTCCCCAAATTCACCTACCGCGTGCCGAAGACAATTTCGGACGCGGTGAAGATGGTCGGCGACGCTGGCGCTGACGCGATGTTTGTCGCTGGGGGCACCGATCTCTATCCGAACATGAAGCGCCGACAGCAGACGCCGAAGACAGTCATCTCGGTGACTCGCCTGCGCGAGCTTCACCAGATCCGCGGCGACGCCGGCACGGGCATCATCATCGGCTCGTCGGTTTCGCTGACCGAGATCTGCGAGCACCCGACGATCCATCGCGACTATCGATTCGTAGCCGACGCCGCGCGGCTCATTTCGACGCCGATACTTCGAAACATGGGGACGATCGGCGGCAACCTTCTCCTCGACACGCGATGCAACTACTACGATCAGAACTACGAGTGGCGCAAGGGCATCAACTTCTGCATGAAGAAAGACGGCGATATCTGTTGGGTCGCGCCAAGCAGTCCGAAATGCTGGGCGGTTCAATCATCCGATCTTGCGCCGGTGATGGTCGCGATCGGCGCGAAGGTGAAGCTCGTGTCCGCGAACGGTGAGCGAATGCTGGATGCTGCTGACCTCTACAACAACGATGGCATTCAATACTTGAACAAGCGGCCTGATGAGCTTCTAACTGAGATTCATCTGCCGCCGCGAAACGGTCTTCGAGCCGTCTACAAGAAGCTTCGGCGGCGAGGCTCGTTTGACTTTCCAGTCCTGGGTGTAGCCGCCGCTCTCGATATAGCTGATGATGGAACGGTGCGCGCCGCGAAGCTCATCCTCGGCGGCGTTGCGCCCGCTCCGATTGAAGTGACCGAAGCAGGTCAGGCGTTGATTGGAGAACGGCTCGATCAAGAGCGAATCAACGCGGCTGCGGAAGCGTGCTACTTAAAGGCTCGCCCGCTGGACAACACAGACTTTCTTATGAACTGGCGCAAGCAGATGGCCCGTCCGTTCGTGCAACGCGCGCTTGAAGAGTTGCGAGCGCGTGGGTCCTGGATCTGAACCTTGCGATCTTTGCGTCTTGCGGTCCTTTGCGTCTTAGCGCGAAACCCGTGACTGATAATACGATCGCGCAAAGACGCAAAGGACCGCGAAGAGCGCAAAGGGGAGGCACCTATGAGGCAAGTCTACGTTCGTGCGCTTCGATTCGTGTTCGCAATCGGCATCGCGTTGGCCCTTCACTGCGCGGTCCTCGCTCAGCCGTCGCCAGTCGCTTATCAGGTGACTCTCGACAAGAACCCGACGACGCACTTCCTGCACGTCTCGCTTCAAGTCAACAGCGGCGGCCCGGCTTCGATCGATGTGGCGATGCCTGCTTGGGCGCCCGGAGCTTACGGCATTCGCAACGAGTGGCGAAACGTGCAGGAGTTCTCAGCGAGCGACGATTCCGGCGTGGCGCTCAAGTTCGAAAAGGTTGATAAGCAAACCTGGCGCATCTACACCGCAGGCGGCCGCCGGATTACCGCTCGCTACAAACTCTATTATCGGAGCTACAACGACGAGTTCTGCTACATCACGGGCCCCAGCGTTTTCATGTACGTTGTCGGCAAGCGGCCGTATCCGCTGGACGGCCCGATTTCGATCAAGCTCGATGCGCCTTCCGACTGGCGAATTCAAACCGGGATGGAACCTGGCAAAGAGCCGAACACCTTCGTCGCGGAGAACTACGATACCTTTATCGACTCATCGATTGCGGTCGGCAAGAACTGGGAACAGACCCAGTTCGCTAGCAAAGGCGTGCCTCACTACATCGTGTTCATCGGGAAAGGGAACTACGACAAGCAGAAGATCACCGATGACACGAAAGCGGTGGTCACCTATCTGGCCGAGTTGATGGGAGGGCTGCCGTACAAGAAATACGTGTTCTTCCTTCGAGCGCGAGGAAGCCAGGGATCCGGGGGACTCGAACACCTCAATTCCACGGACATCAGTTTCTCGGCCTACAACACGCACCAACCCGAGGCGAACTACAAGCGGTTCATGTTCGTCGTCGCCCACGAGTTCTTTCACCTGTGGAACGTAAAGCGGATTCGCCCCGGGATACTCGGCCCGTTCGATTACACGCAGGAGCAGAACACACGAAACCTATACGTCTCAGAGGGAATGACCAGCTACTGGGCGGCAATCGGATTGAAGCGTAGCGGCGTATGGTCGCTCAAGGATTTTTACGATGATCTGACGCGGGAGATCGCAACGCTACAGTCCTCACCCGGACGAAAGATCATGAGCGTAGAGTTGGCGAGTTGGGACACGTGGAACCGGGGCGACAACGCGACGAACAAGGGAATCGACTACTACAACAAAGGTCAGCTCATCGGAAACCTTCTCGATCTTGAGATTCGACATCGCACGGCGAATCAACGCTCTTTGACGGATGTGTTTTTGTACCTGATGAAAAATCACGGCCTGCCCAAACCGGGCTTCGAAGAGAAGCGCGGGTTTCGCGACGCAGTGGAGTTGATCACTCGCGAAGCCGCTCCGTCGAACGCTGATTTCGGCGACTTCTTTGCGAAGTACGTTTCAGGGACCGAAGAGATTCCATGGAACGCGTTCTTCGATCACGCCGGGCTGATGCTTGAAGAGAGGAAGGGAAGCGCGAAACCCTACATCGGCATCACTACCGGCAACACGTTGCCTGGAGCGGGCTTCTTCAACGCGGCCCCGACGGTGCTGCCGCAAGGACAGATCGCGATCACCAACGTCGCGCCAGCCTCACCCGCCGAAGAAGCCGGCCTGGACGTTGGGGATGTTCTCGTCGCGATGGATGGCGACCGCGTCGAAGCTGCGAGCTTCAATGACAGGTTCAACGAGAAGAAGATCGGCTCGAGCGTCGTGTTCACGGTTATGCGTAGAGACCAACTCAGGAGCATCACTGTTACCGTTGGCAAAGAGGAGCAGGTGACTTATTCGATCAAAGAGAAGCCTAATGCGACTGAGATGCAGAAGAAGATATTCATGTCGTGGCTGAGCGAAAAGCAGATCAAATGAAACGAGGCTGGCTGGTTTCGGACAAGACCTGGCGTCATCGTCTTCCGAAAAGACATATTGCGTGAAAACTTCGCGAATCCGCCGAGCGGTGCTTGCCTGGGTTATGGTCCACTCACGCACGACGCCCGGTGACAGGTCGGGAA
>CAZJQQ010000022.1:71937-128264 GCA_964548075.1 uncultured Clostridia bacterium
GTCGGGAACAAACCTGGGTGTTGATATCCATTTGACTTCAAACGTCCTCATAATGATCATGCTCGTGAGCTAATTTCAGATCAGGCTTCTGGCTCATCTTTTCGTGTGCCCATCGTTGTTACGAAGTCTTTGCTGCGCTCTTCTTGCCGAAGAGTCGCCTCCGTTTAACACCAACTTCTCGCCGAGGTCGCCGATGAAGGCATTAAAGCGATTCGTTGTTGCAGCGTTTCTTCTCTCGCCGCTACTTCTCACATTCACCGCGCAGTCACAGTCTCAGACTCAACCTCCGCAGACTCCAGCGGCGCAAGCCCCCGCGGCCGACGACAAGGCGGCGAAGGAAGCCGCCGAAGAAGGCATTCCGGTCACCAATCAACTCGTCGTCGACCGCTGCTCGTCGTGTCACAAGAAGGATGAGAAGGGCCGCCTCACTCGAATATCCTATGAGCGAACGACGCCCGAGGGATGGCAGCAGGTCATCAAGCGAATGATTCGCCTGAACGGACTCACGCTCACTCCGGACGAGGCCAGGCAGATCGTCAAGTACCTGAGCAACAATCACGGGCTTGCTCCCGAAGAAGCCAAGCCTGCCTTCTACGAAGCAGAAAAGCGGGTCATCGACGAGAAGTTACCCGACGAGAGCCTGCGCGCAACCTGCATTCTCTGTCACAGCCTTGGGCGAGTCCTCTCGCAGCGGCGCTCGAAAGAAGAGTGGGAGCTGCTTGGGAACATGCACATTGGCATGTTCCCGGTTGTGTCGTTTCAGGGGTTCTATAGATTCCCGCAACCTCCAGGCGCGCCGCCTCCGACTGACCCGGATCAGAGGCACCCGCTCGATAAGTCGCTCGACTTCTTGGCCAAGAACTATCCGCTGACCACTCCCGAGTGGGGCGCGTGGCGCGCCAACATGCGGGCGCCTAAGCTCCAGGGACGCTGGCTCGTGAGTGGCAGTCAGATTGGGCGCGGTCAGATTTACGGCGAGATGGCGGTCGAGCCCACTTCCGTCGAGGATGAGTTCAGCACAAAGCTCACGCTGCGATACGTGAAAGACGGTTCGACCGTGACACGAACCGGCCGCGGAATCGTGTACTCAGGCTATAGCTGGCGAGGGCGCTCGACGTCGAGCGACGGCAAAGAGCCAAGCGAGAATCGTGAAGCGATGTTTGTTTCGCGCGATTGGTCGACTATGGAAGGCCGATGGTTCTGGGGAGCTTATGACGAGTTCGGCATCGATGTGACGCTGCGAAGAATCTCAGCGGAACCTCTTATCGCGGGCGCTAATCCGGTAGGGCTCAAGACTCAAACGACCGGATTGCAGGTTCACATCTACGGAGCCAATCTTCCAGGCGACGTAAAACGTGAAGAGATCGACTTCGGCCCCGGCGTGACCATCAAGCGCGTCGTAAGCGCGAGAAGCGACGACGTAACCGTTGAGGTCGATGTCGCTGATGGAGCAGCGAACGGCTATCGCGATATTTCACTTCGCAGATATTTCGCGCCGCGCGCCGTTGCCGTTTTCGACAAGGTCGACTACATCAAGTTGAACCCTGACGCCGGAATGGCCCGGGTCGGCGGCGTGGCTTTCCCGAAACAGTTTCAGCAATTCGGCGCGACCGCTTACAACCGCGGGCCCGACGGAAAGCCTCAAACCCCGGACGATGTCAGTCTCGGAACGGCGGATGTCGAATGGTCCATCGATGAGTTTCCAGCGACGTTCGATGACGACGATAAGGACTTTGTCGGAGTGCTCGACGCCAACGGCCTGTTCACGCCGGCCATAGACGGACCAAATCCCAAGCGGAAGAAGGGCGTCAACAACTATGGCGACGTGTGGGTTGTTGCAACCTACAAACCGAAAGATGCCGCGAAAGACGCCCAGCCCTTGAAGTCGCGGTCTTATCTAGTCGTAACCGTCCCGCTCTACGTGAAGTGGGACCAACCGGAGGTGTCTCGATGAGCGCTTATCGACAAGGCGAGTTTCACGCGTTCGCAGGCGGCGGGCAGAACTATCTGTACCTGGTCCCGAGCGCGGCGATCTTTGAGCTGGAAGACCTGTCGAGCGCGGTGCTCGAGCTGCTCAAGGGCCGTGAGATGGCAAGCGAGCAGATCTTCGACGAGCTTCAGGCCCGCGGATATTCGCGCGCGAATATCGAAGAGACTCTCGACGAGCTTCATCAGGCCCACGCCATCGCAAACGGAGACGGCTTCATCGAGCCGCGCCTCGAAGCGCCGCAGCAACCGTTCCCGCTTCAGACGATTGTCATGAACGTGACCAATCAATGCAATCTGAGTTGTTCCTATTGCTACGAGTACGGCGAAGACCGCATCGCAACGCCTGAAGGCAAGACGAAGTTCATGAGCGACGAAACCGCTCGCAGCACGGTGGACTTCCTGCTGAATCAATCGCCGGGACGCCGCATGGTTCACCTCACATTCTTCGGCGGCGAGACTCTGCTCAACTTCAAAGTGGTCAAATCGACGATCGAGTACGCTCGCACTAAAGCCGCCGAGATGGGCAAGTACATCGACTTCAGCATGACCACCAACGCGACGATGCTGACTTCGGAGATCATCAGCTTTCTCGCCGAGAACAATGTCGGGGTAACGGTCAGCATCGACGGCCCCAAGGAGTCGAACGATCGATTCAGAGTGTTCCATAACGGGAAGGGAAGCTACGACGTGATCGCCCCGAAGATCAAAGAACTGGTCAAGGTTCACCGTTCACGTCCCATCGGCGCGCGGGTGACGCTTACAGCTCAGGTGATTGACGTGAAGAAGATATTTCGTCATCTCACTGACGAGATGGGATTCGACGAGGTCGGATTCGCTCCGGTCACTACCTCGCCGGTGAGGCTCTATGCAATTGGCAACACCGGTCTCGATCACGTGCTCGATCAGTTCACTGAGCTTGCAGGCGAATACCTCGAGTATGCGCTTGAAAACAAGCATCACGGATTCTCGAACGTCAACGACACGCTTCAAGAGCTGCACCAGGGTGTGAGCAAAGCTTATCCGTGCGGCGCGGGTCTCGGGCTGCTGGGAGTCGCGCCGTCGGGCGACATTGGACTCTGCCATCGGTTTGTCGATTCGCCGGCGGGAAAACTTGGGCACATCGATACGGGCATCGATCGCGAGGCTCAAGCCGAACACCTCAACCGCAGTCACATAAACACCAAATACGACTGCCACACCTGCTGGGCGCGGCCGGTCTGTTCGGGCGGCTGCTATCACGAAGCTTACGTCCGGTACGGCGACACTTCGCACGCGAACCTGCACTATTGCGATTGGATTCGCGGATGGACCGATGTTTGTTTGCGGATCTACGGAGAGATTGCCGCGCGCAATCCCGGATATCTCGATCGGTTCGATGAAAGGAAAGCGATATGAAACATCTGAAGGCCATCAACCGGAAGGCGCGACGAGTCGAGGAGTTCATCGCGTCGGAATACGGCGACGTTCACGCGCTTGCCCAGGGGCCTCCTCCGCAGCGGCCCCACTTTCCGATGGGCTGTTCGCTGGTCTTCTCGCCGGGATGGGAAACGGACTCGGCGGGAGGCACCGCTGGGTTGTGCCAGCCGGTAGAGCGCGATTTGTACGATTGCTACATCACGTGCTTCTGGCCGGCGCAGGTGCCCGACCATTTCAACAACTATCCGGATTGGACCAGCAAGTGCGCGAGCGCGACGAAGGATTGGCGGAACATTGATCTGGTGTTTCCGTGAGAAACCTGGGAGCGCAGGCATCCCTGCCTGCTTGGCATTGTGCGCGAAGAGGCAGGCAGGGATGCCTGCGCTCCCAGGGGAGGTCCCGAATGCGAATCAAACTTTTTCTCATAACGGTCTTGCTTCTTGTTGTCGCACCAGCCTACGCGCAGCCACCAAGCCAAGCCACCGGCGCGTTGATGTATATCGGCACCTGGCCCAATAAGATCCTGGTCATCGATGAAGCGAAGCAGCAGGTGATCGACGAGATCAAACTCGAGACCGGCGCGCCTCTGCAAGTCGTGCTCGCTCAGGACAAGAAGAAGCTGTTCATTCTCACGACCAGGATGGGAATCGAAGTGGTCGACCTCGCTACGCGAAAAGTCACCAGCCATTTCGACCTCAACGAAGGCAATCGCCACGTCTATCCATTGGGCGCGGCGCCCGACCCTCAAGGCAAATACATCTACGCCACATTGCGGACCTCTATCAAGGAGATAGACCGCTACAAGATTGAGAAGCCGAAGTTTGTGGTGATCGATCTGGAGCAAAAGAAGATCACCAAAACGTTCGATTTCCCAAAGGAGTTCGACCAGGGGTTCGGATTCTTGTCCGGGTACAAAGTATCGCCCGATGGTAAGCTGTTGTACGTATTCAAGGAAGATATTCTGATTTTCGACCTCAGCACTTTCAAGCAAGTCGACAAGATCGAGCTTTCAAAACCGCTTTACCCGGGTCTCTTCCCGATAAACGTCCGGGGTGACGAAGATCCCAACGAGGAACCGGGCTACGTTACATCGGTGTTCAACGCCACGGACCCTGTCGTGCGGCGCGCGATATTTGGCATCGCCAGGATAAACCTTTTGACGAAGAATGTGGATTTCACACCGATCGGTCCGGCGGCGCCGATGAATCGCTTCTTCCTGACGCCCGATCGCAAAAAGGCTTATACAGTGTCGTCCACCGGCCAGGGTGGGAATCGGCGGACCGAGTTCTGGGTGTTTGACGTCACCGCGCGAAAGGTGATCAAAAAGCTCGAGTTCGAGAGCCGTGCGCGATTTAATTTTGCGGTGAGCGGCGACGGGCGCAAGCTTTATATTTATGGCGCGGGTCCGACGATCGAGATTTACGACGCCGATACGTTGAAGCTTGAGAAGACCATAACGCTAGACGGCGACGCGATCACGCAATTACTGGTTCTTCGTCCTCAATCTTAGCCTGGGAGCGCAGGCATCCCTGCCTGCTTGGGCATTGTGGGAGAAGAGCAGGCAGGGATGCCTGCGCTCCCAGGGGATTCTCATGGACTGGAGCATACACGTCAGTAGCGCAGCAGAAGTCAGGAGCGACCTGATTGCGCTTGAGACCAGTTCCTTCAACAGCGGTTCAAAGCTCGCGCCGGCCGTCGAGCTGACTTGGCGGCTGATCGATGAGTACTTCGGGCCGGTGAGCTTCACACGCTGCGCGTACGGAAACGAGTTCTGCGAGCACCTGATCCCTTCGCCTTGGCAACTCGAAGCTGTGCTGACCGCCGCGAGCGAGCGTGAAATGAGCCTCACTTTGCTGACACCCTATGTGAGCGACGCCGGGATTCAGTTGCTGAAGCCGCTGTTTGAAATGCTGAGCGAGAACGTCGAGAGCGAGGTAGTGTTCAACGATTGGGGCGTGCTCAATCTGCTTCGCCGCGAGTTTCCGCACGTGAAGCCCGTTCAAGGACGCTTGATGAACAAGTCGTTGCGCGATCCGCGGGTGACCGGCGTTTATGCTGCAAGCGAGGCGCCCGCGCAGGCGCTCGTGTCGCTGCGCCGCTCGAATCTGGACTGTGCGAGCTACACAGGATTCTTGTCCGGGTTAGGAGTCCAGTCGGTGGAACTCGACAATCTTCTGCAAGGCGTCGATCTGAGCTTCGCGGAAAATGGCGTAAAGGCGAGCGCGTACGTGCCGTTCGGGTTCATCAGCACCAGCCGAATCTGTATGGCTGCGGGGATTCACTACGACAAGCGCGATAAGTTCCAGCCGGGAGCGCCGTGTCATCACGAGTGTCAGACTCATCTGCTCGAATATGCTTACACGAACACGCCGTTCGAGAACCGCGATCAAAAGTTCTATCTCAAGGGCAACAGTTATTTCTACGTTCACACCGAAGCGATGCTGCGCAGCCTGTTCGAGCAGTCTCGTTCAGGTTTGATCGATCGGATCGTCTTCCAACCCCGATTGCCGATGACCTGGGAGCGCGCGTGAATCAATGAAAGTTCTGGCTCCGATCAGCTCATACGATGAATTGGAGATGCTTGCGGGAAGCGGCGCCGAAGAGTTCTATTGCGGCATCGTTCCGCGCGAGTGGCTCGACCGCTACACCGGAGCCGTCTGGTTGAATCGCCGGAGTCCGAAAGGCGGGAGCCTCGAAACGCTGACGGAGTTGAAACAGCTTGTGGACGGCGCGCATCGCCTGGGCATCCCGGTGTTTCTGACGCTCAATGCGCCTTACTACACCGCTGAACAGATGTCGTGGGTGATGGAGCTTGCGAGGAAACTCGATGGCGAAGCCGGCGTTGATGCGTTGATCGTGACGGACATCAATCTGCTGATGCAGCTTTCGCAGGCGAAGTTGAACGCGGCGTTGCACGTCAGCTCGGTTGCGGCGACGTTGAACACCGAAGCGATTCGGTTTCTACTTCAGTTCGGGCCGAGCAGAATCATCCTCCCTCGAAGCCTGACGATTCCTGAGATAGAGAGGATCGTGAACGCCACGCGCGATGAAGTCGAGATCGAAGTCTTCATGCTCAACGACGGGTGCGCGTTCGAGGAAGGGTTTTGCTCGACGACCCATCATCACACGGTTGGGGCGTTCTGTACGAGTCTCTCCGAGATGGACACTGAGTTCGAACGCAGCGGGGGCCGCGAGCTTACGCGCAGGCAGAACTCACGTCTGCGCAGAAACCTGACGGACTATCGCGAATGGATCTGGTACGTGAACGGCAACGGTTGCGGCTCAACGCCAAACGGGCTGCCTTATGGGCCGTGTGGCTTGTGCGCCATTCACGACTTCAAACGGATCGGAGTCGCGTCGCTGAAAATTGTCGGCCGGGAAGCCTCGCCGTTCAAGAAGCTCGCAAGCGTGCGAATGGTGCGCGCAATCGTCGATCAGGTGCGGGGAGGCTCAGAGAAACTCGTTACGATCGAACGTGCGAAATCACTACGCGGCGACCGCGAGCACTGCGATTCAGGATATATGTGTTACTACAAAGTTGAAGCGTGACGCCCTTTGCGTCTTTGCGTAGCCTTTGCGTCTTTGCGCGAAAAACACTCAACGCAAAGACGCAAAGGTCCGCAGAGACGCAAAGTTCAGATGAACAACGACTATCGACGAATCTTCGCTTACATCATTCCTTACTGGCGCAGGCTGACGCTCGTTCTAGCGCTAAGTCTCGTCTCGACTCTCCTCGGTCTTGCTCAACCATACATAACCAAGCTGCTTATCGACGAAGCGCTGCTTCAAAAAAACATGAAGGCACTGACGATAGTGGCCGCGCTGATGGTTGTGGTGACCGTGCTTGGGTTCGCGCTGAACATCGTCAGCAGCTATCGCTACGTCGCAGTGTCCGCGTCAGTGTTGTTCGACATGAGGCTTGCAGTCTACGAGCACCTGCAGAAGCTGTCGCCGCGATTTTACACTCGCACCAAACTCGGCGAGATCGTTTCACGCTTGAATAACGACATCAGCGAAGTGCAACGCGTCGCCGCCGACACGCTGCTTGCCGCCATCAGCAATCTCATCTTTCTCGTTGGCAGCGTGGCGATAATGGTCCTGCTCAACTGGAAGCTGTTCCTGTTGAGCATACTGCTGATTCCAATTTCGGTTATTGCGCTCAAGCACTATCGCGCGAAGCTCACCAGCAACGTGCAGCGAATGCGCGAGCGCAGCGCTGACATCGGCAGCTTCTTGATTGAGACCTTGATGGGAATGCGTCTGGTGGTCACCTCAAACACTCAGGACGCGGAAGTGGCTCGATTCCGGGAGAAGAATCAGAGCTTCGTCGATGCGCTGCTTTCAATGCAACTGGTGTCTTTTTTTGCGGGCGCGCTGCCTGGAACGGTGCTCACCCTCAGCACGGCGCTTGTGTTTCTTTACGGAGGGAAGCTTGTCATCGAAGGCGTGATGACGGTTGGAGCCCTAGTCGCGTTTATGGCTTATCACATGCGGCTGCTCGCGCCGGTGCAGAATCTGATGGGCCTATACACCAGCGTGGCGACAGCTCGAGTGTCGTTGAATCGCGTGTTCGAAATACTGGACTCGCCGGTCGAGGTTAATGAGGCGCCCGGCGCCCTGGAGCTTCACCACGTCAAAGGCGACATTGAATTCGAGAACGTCACTCTGAAATACGATCGCGAGACTGTGGTGCTAGACGCGGTGAGCTTCAAGATTCCAGCAGGTTCGCTCTGCGCGATTGCCGGCCCAAGCGGAGTCGGCAAATCAACGGTCGCCGATTTGTTGCTGCGATTCTACGACCCGCAAGCCGGCGCGATTCGACTCGATGGGCGCGATCTGCGCGAAGTCCGGCTTGCCGACCTGCGCAGAGAGGTTGTTCTGGTCGAGCAGACCGCGTTCTTGTTCAACGCAACCGTAGCCGAGAACATCCGGTACGGGCGGCCGGATGCGACTCGGGAAGATATCATTCGCGCTGCGGAAGCGGCCTCGATAGATAATTTCATTCGATCATTACCCGATGGCTACGACACAGGGGTCGGCGAGCGAGGGCAGGCGCTTTCGGCGGGCGAGCGCCAGCGCATAGCGTTAGCGCGAGCGCTTCTGAGAGATCCCGCAGTGCTCGTACTCGACGAGCCAACGGCGTCGGTCGATCCGATTACCGAGCAGACGATCGCTGCCGCGCTTGCGTCTGTGATGAGAGGCCGAACGACTGTTGTAATCTCTCATCGGCTCTCGCTGATCGAGCGCGCCGACTGGGTGATCGTTATCGACAACGGAAGGGTGATTGAGACTGGCCCGCCTGGTGAGTTGCTCGCGAGCGGCAAGGCGCTGGCGTCGTTGTTCTCGCACGTGCCTCAAGATGCAAATGATCCGCGTGAATCCGTCAAATCAGTGTCCTCCGCGGTCTATCTAAGCAACGAAACGAAATAGACCACGGATGACACCGATTTGACGGATTCACACGGATTCTTCATCGGAGTCTAGATTTCGTGGACACGATCGAGAAACGCACATTACCGCCGGAACCCTTCGCTAGCTATGCTGGCCGGGGCGTCAAGGTCGGCATCATCGACAGTGGAGTCAACCCGGCTCATCCTCACGTCGGCGGCGTGGCGGGCGGCACCAGAATAACCTCAAGCGAAGCGGACTCTTCGAATGACTATCTGGACTACATCGGTCACGGCACTGCAGTCGCGGGCGCGATACGTGAGAGAGCGCCGGATGCGCAACTCTATGCCCTCAAGGTTTTCGATCGCGCGCTCACGACCAACATAGAAGCCATCGTCAAGGCGATCGATTGGTGCATCGAGAATGAGATGGACGTGATCAACTTGAGCCTCGGTACCGTCAACATCGAGCATCGCGCATCAATCGAGCAGGCTGTCGCGCGCGCGGTGGAGAAGGGAACTGTGCTTGTCGCGGCCCGCGAGATGTCGGGCAAACCTTCGTTGCCCGGTTGCCTGCCATCGGTGATCGGTGTTGTTGTAGACTGGCAGTGCGCGCGTGATCGCTACGACGTGAATCGCTCGGACGACGGCACCGTGTTCATCGCGTCGGCTTACCCTCGCGAGATCCCGGGCGTGCCCCGCGAGCGCAATCTGAAAGGCATAAGCTTCGCCGTCGCGAATATGACCGGCTTCGTCGCTCGAGCGCGAGAGTTTGCGCCCAACGCGTCGATTGATCAGCTCAAGCGCTTGCTGGTCGAAGAGTCAACTAACGAATGAAGAGGCGGAGACAACCAGCGAGTGAAAGGAGCGCACCATCGGCTCGTTCGAGGCGCGGGCTGTTTTACGGCGTCGCGGTGGTTCTAATCTTGGCGGCAGCAATCGCAGGCTTACTTGGCAAGGAAAAGTGGTTCGCACGGCCTGAGGTTGATTCGCACTCGGCTCAGCACTCGAGCGGTCACGGCCCAGGCGCAAGGCAGCCGGATGCGCAATCAGCCGCGCTTGTCAGCACAAACGACCCAACTCCCCCGGGCGCGACGCCCGATGGCATGGTCTGGATTCCCGGCGGAACTTTCTGGATGGGTTGTGACGACTGCGAGATGCCCGACACGCAACCTGTGCATCTGGTTACAATCGATGGCTTCTGGATGGATAGTACACCGGTCACGAATGCACAGTTCGCGCAGTTCGTGAAAGCCACCGGCTACCTGACGATCGCCGAACGCAAACCGGATCCGAGGGACTATCCCGGAGTGGACCCGAGTAAACTTGTGGCCGGCTCGGCGGTGTTCTCTCCTCCCGCGAAGGATGTGGCGCTTGACGACATAACGCAGTGGTGGGAATACGTGCCGGGCGCGAGTTGGAAGCACCCGGAAGGTCCGGGCACTAGAATAGAAGGTCGCGACGAACATCCGGTTGTGCACATCGCGTGGGAGGACGCGGTGGCATATGCGAATTGGGAGGGGAAGCGGTTGCCGGCCGAAGCGGAATTCGAGTTCGCCGCGCGCGGCGGATTGGATCGCAGCCGTTACGCGTGGGGCGTCGATCTGAAGCCCGGCGGTGCGTGGGCAGCCAACATATGGCAAGGCCGGTTCCCCTCGAACAACCTGGCGGAAGACGGCTATGTGCGCACGTCGCCGGTCACAGCGTTTCCCGCGAATGGCTTCGGCCTGTACGACGTGGGCGGCAACGTCTGGCAATGGTGCGCCGATTGGTATCGCCCCGATTATTTCGCGACGCTGGGGGCGAACGGGGTGGCTCGCAATCCCCAGGGTCCGCCGGATAGCTACGATCCTAACGAACCCGGTGTCCGGAAGCGCGTGCAGAAGGGCGGATCGTTCTTGTGCAGCGATCGATACTGCTCGCGTTATCTCGTCGGAAGCCGAGGCCGAGGCGCGGTTGATAGCGGTGGATCGAATACCGGATTTCGTTGTGTGAAGGCGCAGTAAGGAGTCTCAAGTCTAACCGGTGATCAGGTTGCATAGCCGAATCTTCAGACTCTGCCGAAACAAGGTCGAACTTTCTATCATCACCAATCCAGAAGGAGGTGACGTGATGCGTGGTTTTAAGGCCCGCTGCGGATCGATTGTAGCCATCATCGTTATGTGCGTTGCGCTGGTCGCGCCTGCTGCGCCCGCTGAATACAAGGCCTGGGTGTTCGCGACTTTCGACGATACTCCAGAGGGTCTGGCTGTCGACGCCAACGGCAACATCTACGCGGCGCTGTTCCACACCGGGAAGATCGTGAAGCTAACTCCCGACGGCAAGAAGGAAGTCATTGCCGTTGTGCCGTCCGAGAAGGATGCCAGAAAAGGAGACACTGTCGGGATCGATCTGGACAAGGACGGGAACATATACGTCGCCTTCAAGCAGAGCTCGCTAAAGTACGAGGCGAACAACTTGAATGACCCGCAGCACGCTGCTTGTCGCGACGCCACCGTCACGCTGAGCGGCGTATACAAGATCGACAGCAAAACGCGACGTGTCACAGCGCTGGCAACTCGCGCCGACGGCTGGGCCTTTTGCCTGCCTGATGACGTTGAAATCGATTCGATGGGCAACATCTATCTGACCGACCTGACGTATTCCGGCATATGGAAGATTTCACCTGATGGCAAGCGAGTCGAGATGTGGTCCTCGCATCCGCTGTTGAACTGGTCGGCAACGCCCTATTCCGGTTTTCCGCTCGGGGTCAACGTGCTGGTCATGGACAAAGACGGGAAGAACCTTTACGTCGCGACGGATGGCGATCCCATGATCTTGAGAATCCCAATCAAACCGGACGGCTCTGCCGGCGAACCGGTTGTGATATCGCGTGGTCATTCGCCGTTTGACGGCATAGAACTGGACGACCGTGGCAATATCTATGTGTCTGAGATTCTGCGCAGCGAGATCTGGGTGGTATCGCCGGACGGCTCGCAGCGAATGCTTGTCGCCAACAAGCGGACGGCGCCGCTGGACAACAACACCAGTTTGATTTGGCACAAGGGTATGCTGTGCACGGCCAATCTCGGCTTCTCACATACGAAAGTTGACGACGCGGCCAAAACCATCGTGTGCATTAGCGGGTTCGACCGGCCATAGCTGAATTGACCGGGGTCTTCTGTTTGCGGCGTGTGGCGCAGTGGTAGAATCTCACCCCAATTGAATGGAAGGCGAAAGCAGGAGTGCGACATGAAAAGAACTAAGGTGACAGTTCGAGTGCCGATCAAACTCGCGGCACTGGCGATGGCTCTGGCGGCGGTCTTTATGCTCGGGCACGGCCTGAGCACCGCAACGGATCAGCAACAGGAACCGCAGCGCGGCAGTATCGGCCGGAGCTATAAAGACTCGAAGCCTTCGTGGGAGCTTCCGCCTCAAGCGCCGAAGGGCGCGCCAAATGTCATCTACCTGGTGCTCGATGATGTCGGCTACGCGCAACTGGGCTGCTACGGCTCCGAGATCCAGACGCCGAACATCGACCGGATTGCCGCGGGCGGATTGCGCTACACAAACTTTCACACGACTTCGCTCTGCTCGCCGTCGCGGGCGGCTTTGTTGACCGGTCACAACCATCACACAAATCACCTCGGCGTGATAACCGAGGCCGCGACTGGCTATCCCGGCTACGACGGGAGGATGCCTCGAAGTCAGGCGACGATTGCCGAGATATTGCAGCAAACCGGTTACAGCACGTTCTACGTAGGCAAGTGGCACCAGGCGCCGCCGGACGAAACAAGTGACTCGGGCCCTTACGATCATTGGCCGCTTGGGATGGGCTTCCAGCGGTTCTATGGCTTTCTCGGCGGCGAGACCAACCAGTGGTTCCCCGATCTGGTTTACGACAATCACCGCGTCGAACGGCCCAATCGGCCGGGCTATCACTTGACCGAAGATCTCACCGATCGCGCGATGCAGTTCATCGCCGACCAAAAGCAGGTCACACCCGACAAGCCGTTCTTTCTGAATCTAGCTTATGGCGCCGGTCACGCTCCTCATCACGTCGCTAAGAAGTACATCGAGATGTACAACGGCAAGTTCGACAAGGGATGGGACAAGGTTCGTGAGGAAACGCTGGCGCGGCAGAAGCAAATGGGGATCGTGCCGCCGACCACTCAGCTTGCGAAGCGCAACTCTGACGTCAAGGCCTGGGGCGAGCTGACCAACGACGAGCGCCGTTTGTACGCGCGGATGCAAGAGGTCTTCGCCGGATTTCTTACCCACTGTGATGAAAACATCGGGCGGCTGCTGGCTTTTCTCGAAGAGCGAAGCTTGATGGAGAACACTCTGCTTGTCGTGGTATCCGACAACGGCGCTAGTCAGGAGGGCCGCGAGACCGGCTCGTTCAATGAGAGTCTGTACTTCAATCAGATTCCCGACAACGTCGAGATGAATATGAAGCTGATTGACGAGTTGGGCGGGCCGATGACTTATCCTCACTATCCGCTCGGTTGGGCGATGGCCGGCAACACGCCGTTCCAACGCTACAAGCAGGAGACTCACGCCGGAGGAATCACCGATCCGATGATCGTTCACTGGCCGAAGACGATCAAGGACAAAGGCGGCATTCGCACTCAGTATCATCACATGATCGACATCACGCCAACTGTGCTTGAGCTGGTGGGTATTCAACAACCGCGCGTGGTGAACGGTGTGGATCAGCGGCCGATGGATGGGCTGAGTTTGGCATACACCTTCAGTGATGCGAAGGCGCCGACCCGGCGCGAGACTCAGTATTTCGAGATGCTCGGCCATCGTGCGATCTATTACAAGGGGTGGGTAGCGGTCACGATGCACGTGCGCGGGGAAGACTTTGAAAAGGACCCGTGGGAACTTTACAACGTCGCGGAGGACTTCTCAGAGACCAACGACCTTGCGGGGCAGAATCCAGGCAAGCTGCGCGAGATGATTGAACGCTGGTGGAGCGAAGCGGGAAGATACAACGTACTGCCGCTGGATGATCGGGGGGTCATACGCTCGCTCGAGCAGCCGGCATTGAACCGTCCGCGCACGATCGTTACTTACTATCCGGGCATGGCCTCGGTGCCCAGAGGCAACATGCTGAACTTCCGCGGCCGCTCTTACAGCATCACCGCCGAGGTCGAGATTCCGTCGGGAGGCGCAGATGGTGTGCTGCTTGCGCTTGGCGGGCGGTTTGGCGGATTCAGTTTTTTCATGCAGAAGAATCGGCTGAGCTACGCTTACAATTGGGTTGGCCTCGAGCGCTACACGGTGACTTCAACAGAAGCGGCGCCGGCAGGATCAGTGAAGCTGCGGGTCGAGTTCACGAGCGCCGGTTCGAGCAGCGGGACCGCGGCGCTCTTCATCAACGACAAGCGAGTCGGCGAAGGCAAGATTGCGCGGCTTGTGCCAATCACCTTCGGACTGAGCGAAGGTCTTACGGTAGGCCGCGATCCTTCGACTCCGGTGACGGAGGGCTATCAGTCGCCCTTTGAGTTCACGGGTAGGATCAAGAAAGTCGTCATGGAGCTGAAAGAAGATTCAAAGCAGGCTCAGACGAGCACTGTAAAGCTTCTTTCGTTGGCTGACTATTATATGGATGAACGCGAGAAGAAAAGCTATGGAAAGAAGTAAAGTCAAGAAGCAGAGATCCGCTGCCAGAGCAGTTCAATGGCCTCGAGGACGCAGTGGAATTCTGGGATACGCACAGCCTCGCCGATTACGGAGAATCCTGGAAGGATGTGCAATGCGAGATTGATATAAAGCGGCGCACATACCAGATCTCACTCGACAGTGGCCTATATCAGAAATTGCGCCGTGCTGCGCGCGCGCGAGGCGTATCCGCCGAGACTTTGGTAAACCTTTGGCTGCAAGAGAAAGTATCATAGGCCTCGTTCCAATCAAGCAACTAGGTTTAGTTACGGCGAGTCAGAGGTATCATCGTTATGGACCGGCCCATGAGGCGGCTCTATGCAATGGACAACGATAGTCTTGGGGATTTCAACTCTAGCGCTTGCGGGACTAAGCGCGTACTATCAACGACAGAGTGACCATTTACGAGCGCGTCTAGAGGCGATGAGACTCTGCTAGGCTAGTAGTCAGTCACATTCGACTTGATACACAGTGGACCAGGAATTTCAGCAGCTAATCCCGTAAGGGATGACCTATAGAAGACGGCGCGGCGAAGATACTTGACTCCGTTAGGAGTCACCTTTTTTCCACCAGAACACCGCCTGCCGGAACACAGGTCACTCCTAACGGAGTTACAAGCGTCTGGCGCGCGGCCTTTCTATAGGTCATCCCTCCGGGATTGGAGCCCTGAAGTCTGGATCTGCGATCCATCAAACTAAGTGTGACTGAGTACTAGTATGACTGCGAGGTTCGTGCACAGCATAGCCGAGGAGGATTGACGCCGGACAATGATCAAGGTGCGAATCAGTTTGCTCACACTCTGTGTCTGCGTTGCTTTTACGCTTGCGGCCACATTTGTCGGCGGGAGTCCCATCTGGTTCAAAACCCCGTCGAACAATTCGAGTCAACATTTGGCAACTCAGAGCCGGACGCCGTCGAAAGCAGACTTGGGCCTCTCGTCCGAAGGGACTATGACGGGAATAACTTTGGGATGGACTCGAGCTTATCCATTTAAAGGCCCCCCCGAACCAAAAGCGATTGTCTGGAAGTCGAAACGGCTCTTCGTTTTGAGACGGTCTCAGATGACAATCGTGCAAAGTGATCTTGGTGTGATGAGCGGCGTTTCGCGGTTCCCGACAGATTTTCACTACAGTAACCCCGTGGCTACGGATGATGCGATCTACTTTAGCCTGTCTGTTGGCGATGGCTTCCTTTTCGCTGTAGACGCCAAGACTGGCGAAGAGAAGAGGACGCTGAAGCTAAAGAACACAAAGGTGTCGCCGGTAGCGATCGCAGGCGATCAAATTTTCATAGGTACTAGCGATGGGAGCTTCCGTTCCCTGAATCGTCAGACTGGGAAGATAAATTGGCAGATCGGCAGAAAAGACTATCGGTTCGATCTGATCTCCCCAGTTGTCTCCGACGGTCTTCTGTTGTTTGCAGGGTTTGAAGAGGTATTCCCACGCGATGCCACTTTACATGCACTGGACGCACTCACGGGGCGACAAGTCTGGATGATCAAAGTAAAAGGGATTGCGAGTTCTCCGGCAGTTAATGCTGAGACGGTCTACTTTGGAGATATGGAAAGTCATCTTCTCGCAGTAGACATTAGGACCGGGAAGGAGAAGTGGAGACTCAAGACGGAAGGCAATGTTTACACGCGCGCCGTGGCTCGCAATCGAATCTACTTCGCCGCAAGTGGCGATCTGTGTGCAGCGGACATGGTAACTGGACAGTTGTTGTGGAAAGCTACGAAAGCCAACAAGGTAGGCACGGTATTGGCTTTTGATAACGGTCTCGTCTATTACGGAGGAAGAGACGGCTTTGTCTATGCCGTAGATGGAACTAGCGGTCATGAGACGTGGCGGTTCAAGGTTGGTGATCCCTGTAGTGCTCCCGTTATCGCTGGAGACGTGCTGTATTTTGTATCATCCAACAAGACTCTGTATGCCCTTGACTCTGCTGCGGGGAGTTTGAAGTGGAAATACCGATGGCAAGAAGAATTGTCATCCTCCCCTGTCATTACCAGCGACACGATTTACTTGCTGGACGAAGCGGGTTATTTGTCGGCCCTGCGATGATTGGAGTTATCACGAATGAGCGACTGCGTATCTCGGCTGCTACTCGTATCTAAGCGCATCGATCGGGTCCAACCGGGAAGCCTTCATTGCGGGCCACATCCCGAAGACCAATCCAATTCCGCACGAAACCGTTATCCCCGCAATAGGAGCCCACGCCGGAACGTGTACTGGCAGAATCAGGTTTACAAGCAGGCTCAAGCCCCATCCAATCGCAATTCCAAGCAGCCCGCCTGAACCGGTTAACGACATCGCTTCGATCAAAAACTGACGAAGGATATCCCGTCTGCGAGCGCCAATCGCTTTTCTAACCCCGATCTCTTTTGTGCGCTCGGTGACTGACACTAGCATGATGTTCATCACACCGATGCCGCCGATCAACAGGCCGACGCTGGAAATTGCGAACATCAGGATAGCGATGCCGCCGGTGATCTGATGGAATTGCTCGGTGATCGCGTCGGGAGTCGATAGACCGAAGTTGTCTTTCGCATCGTAGTCGACCCCGCGCCGGCGGCGCAGCAGCGATCTTATCTCATCCTCGGCCTGAACCAGCTTTCCTTCTTCGGCTTGCGCCATCACGAAGTGGTCTGTTTCGGCTGGAAACATCTTCTTCATCGATTCATAGGGAACGTAGACGGCGCGATTCTGATTGCCTCCGTCGTTGTCGTCCATGAAGAAGCTATCGAGCTTTTGGATCACGCCGATCACGGTGAAGGGCTTGTCGTTCACGAGGATCTGTTTGTCGAGCGCCCGCACGTGCGGGAAGAACTTGTCGGCGATGTCGGCTCCGATCACGCACACGTCGGCGCGATGCTGGTTTTCGACCTCTGTGAAGTACCGCCCCTCGCCGATGTGCACCGAGGACATGCGTTCGTAGTCGGTTGTCGTTCCCTGGACCTGTGTGATGTACAGCTCCTGGTCCTGATAGCGGACTTTCAGCACGTCGTCCGGGCTGAGAAACGGCGCGACGTATTTGACCGACGGACACTGATCTTTGATGGCCATCGCGTCTTCGTAAGAGATCGGCTTGCGCATGCGCTCTTCCGGTGTAAGCCTGCCGGTGTGAATGCCGGGATCGAATTTGTAGATGAAAACGGTGTTGGTTCCGAAGGACTCGATGTCCTGCTTGAACTTCTGGTCGAGTCCCGAGATGAACGACGCGATGACCATCACCGTCACGGTTCCGATCACTACGCCGAGCACTGTAAGAAACGAGCGGAACTTGTGCGCGTGCAAGGTTGCAAACGCCATTCTGAAACTTTCACTTGTGTCTTGCTTGCTCATAACAATCATTCGACCGTTCGTAGTTCGGCCTTCAGGCGGAAGTTCGTAGCTGGGCTTTCAGCGCTGATCTTACGGGTACAAACTTCCGCCTGAAGGCCGAACTACAAACGACCGCTACCGGCTCAGTCCGCGCGAAGCGCCTCAATCGGATCGAGTTTCGCGGCCTTCCACGCCGGATAGATACCAAAGAACAAACCGATGCTCGCCGAGACGGTCAGCGCCATGAACGTCCAGAAGATCGGCAAGGCCGTTGGGAGATCAAAAAGAACCGTCGCCAGTTTTCCAAGACCCCACGCGATGGCGACTCCGATGCACCCCCCGAGCAACGAAAGCACGGTTGACTCAGACAAGAACTGACGAACTATGTCTTTGCGTTTCGCTCCAAGCGATTTGCGAATTCCGATTTCGCGTGTCCGCTCGGTCACCGACACCAGCATGATGTTCATGATGACGATGCCGCCGACGATCAGCGCTATGGAAGTCACGCCGACGGCGACGATTGAGATCGTTCCGAAGATCTGTTCGCGCAGCTTGTTGAGCGCGTCCGAAGTCACGATGCCGAAGTTGTCCGGGTCGTTGTAGTTCAAGTGCCGCCTGGCTCGAAGAACCACTCTTACTTCATCCTGCGCCTTCTCGATAGCCTCTGGTCCGATTGCCGCGACTCTGATCCCGATCGAGCCGCGAGAGCCGTAGATGTTCTGATAAGTCGAGATCGGCATGATGACGAAATTGTCGCGCGGGTTTCCGAACACGGTCCCGATCTCTTGAGCGACGCCTAGGATGCGGAACGGGAGGCCTTCGATTTTGATCTCCTTTTCTAGTGGATCAACGCTTGGAAAAAGCTGGTTGGCGACGCCATACCCAATAAAGCAGGCATAACGCGAGTGCTCCTCCTCGGTCGAAGTAATGTATCTGCCTTGATCGACTTTGATCGAATCGATATCGACCATGTTGGCGCTCACGCCAATCAGCTCCACGTCTTGCAGGGTCTGAGTCTCCCGCTTTATGGTCCCCCGGCGGCGCATTGTCGCGGCCGCGTCCTTGACGTAGGTCGGGTGCTCTTTGATCGCGCGCAAGTCATCGAGCTTGATGTCTTTGTTCTTTTTGTTTCGCTCGATCCATTCCTGCATGCTTGTCACGATCCCCATCTTGTTTACGACGAAGGCGTTCGATCCGAGGTCGGCGATTTTGTCATTGAAGTATTTATTGAAGCCTTCGATCAGCGAGACGACGACGATAACGGTCGCGACGCCGAAGATGATTCCAAGCAGAGTCAGGAAGGATCTGAGCTTGTGCGCGAGAATCGCGCTGAGCGCCAGTGCCACGGATTCAAAGAATTTCATGTGATGGTCCCGCTACCCGTTTCCGATCTGTTGATTCCCAAGTTACTAGAACGAGATTTCTCGACATAAGTTCAAGCCTTCTCGCATTGATAGTCCACATAAGTCTATACGTGCGCTCGCTTGCGCAGAGGTGCACCAACCCCGCAGAGAAACGCGGCAAGCCCGATCTCTATTAACAAAAGCATCCGCCGGGGTCACTGAAGAACCATCCTCACGTTACGCGGCCTCGCATTCAGGTTCATTTTCAGGGCGCGTAATGGCTTGTTTCTTGCGCCGAACCGGCCTTGACCAGCGGCTGAACACGCGATAGCCTTGCGCCCATATGCTTGGCCTGAGTTGACATGTCAGGATTGGCCTAGCCGAATCGACTGTGATCTGCTCATCAAGCGAGCGGCTCAGGAAGGCGGGCTTAGGCTGGTTCTGAGTTTCGATCAGTACGAAAGTCTTTTTGTGAGATTCAAGTCAATGCCCGAGGGCGGTTCATTCATTTCGTTTCTCGCCCAGTGTTACGCGTGCGATGGGCTTCGAGTGAAGTCTCTCTTCTCGGGAGGAAGGAAAGATAGGAGGACAAATGAACCACCAGCCAACCGAGAACATTGAAGCTCTGTTGAGTCAACTTCAAAGCAAATCGTTTCAACAACGAGGGAAAGCCGCCGCCGCGCTCGCCAAACTGAACATCAGTGCGGATGATTACCCGGCAGTACCCCAGCCGAGGTTCGCCGAATTCGAGCAGGCAGTCAGGCACGCTCTGTCGCGGGCGACGGATGTGGATGCCAACAAGCAAATCATCAAACAGGCAACCGCCCTTTCGTCCCTTGCTCCCGGGTTTCTGCCTCTCTTGATCTGCCTGGTGGCTCAACTTCTGGGTGTCTTTCGCTCAAGTCCGCCGGCCGGTGCAGTGCTCTTGAGCGCGGCCACGTTGTTTCTGATCTTCTGGTACTTCAAGTGCCTGAACAAAGGGTTGAGAGAGATAGTTGAGCCGGGAAGGAGAGCGTCGCAGATCGGCAGAGAGATTGGTTTGTTCAAAAGCGGCTGATGATTGGCCGGCATCTCAGCAATAACAGAGCGGGCAAGACCGTGCACGAGAACCAATGTCGAAGTAAGAAGAAACGGAGGCAATATGTTCGAGAACAGCCAAACAGCCAGGGACAAGTCCGGGATTCCAGAGACCCTTGGGCTAACCCAGTTCCTCAAACTGGTATTGATCATTCAAGTCATCGTTCTGTTGGTAGTCGTGGCGGCAGCAGGCGAAAAGGGCAATAGTGGAGACGCCGCAGCCGTATTTGTCATCAACGGAGCGCTGACCTTCGTCAAGGCGGCGTTCATCTTCGGTATCATTCGAGCACTCAACAGGGGCAGCAAGGTAGCTTGCTATGTTGTGCTTGCCGGGGCGGTCATAGGCGTTGTTTATGTTCTCGCGACTTTTGAACCCGATCGCTCGATGCGCTATCTGGGTCTGAAAGAGTTTCAGTATCTAGTGAATGTTGTCAATCTGATCATATCTTCGACGGGCGCCTTTCTCGCAATGAGAACTTTGAGGACCTTGAAGGCGCTTGAAGCCCAGCAGTCGGACACCACTGTCGAGAAGGCGTGAACGGAGATTCGAGCTGCAGGAGCTTGTGCGCTGAAAGAGAAGCACGTCGAGAGGTCTGATCAGCAGTAATCGGGAAGAAAGCGGAGTGTTTGACACAGAGGCGCGCTCATAATGTGACCTGCTCGCCGCCTGGAGGAGCGTCAGATGACCGAGGGAATGTGTAGCCGAATCAAGAAGAGAGTTAAGGCAGGCACAGCACTGAGCTGGTTTGCCATAGCAAGCATCCTCATTCTCAGCGCGTGTTCGGGGAGCCAGCCGACATCGAATAGCAACTCCCCTGCTCCGGCCGCGCCGAGTGCATCGGCTTCGTCGGCCGCGCCCGGCCCCGCCGCCGCGCCAGCGCCGGCCGTCTCCGACTTCGACATCACCGCGGCCTGGAGACCAAAGAGCATAGTGGTCAGCACGCGGCCGGTTTCCGGGCCAGCGATGAAGTACACGGTGACAGCGAAGCCCGGCGTGGGATTCTTGGCGCTCGAGTTGACATTGAAAAAAGAGCGGCGGAGTGAACCGGCCTCAGCTAATGTCGTGCTGATTGATTCATCCGGCGAGCGTCACACGCTGATGTTCCACTTTGCATCAGCGCAAACGAAATACCGTCCCAACGGAGATTCTATCTCCTTCGATAACGATTCCGGTGAGTTGGGACAACCTTTGAGTAAGAGAGGCGGCAAGTTGATCGCCGTCTTTGAAGTTCCGCCTGACAGGACCGGATTCAAAGCCGAGATCGACGGCTCGAGCCCAATCGACGTTGTCGTGAAGTCCAGATGAGTTTCCCAAGAGTGAGAGTGACTCCGAAGGCGCCTTCGCGATCAGCATGCCCCGAATCTCTCGCATCGGAAAGGAGTCAGTCACCGAAGTGAGTCTTAGCCTGGACGAACCGCCGGGGGGATGGGCGTCCTTCACTGTCTCGGAAATACAGTATGCAACCGCCGATAAGAAGGTTGAACGCGGCTACACCAACGAGGCCAAAGGACTCGCGCTCCGACGCAAAGCAGATCAGATCCTCAGAGTTAAGCTCGAGGAGGGCGCTAATGAAGTTGACGTTGGGAAGGTCGTGATCGAGTAGATGGTCTGAACATCACGATAGGTACTACGATCTACGCCCAGCATGCAAATCATTTGCTGAGTCGCCGCGGCGCCTGACCGCGCATCGAGTTCCGGCGCAACGCCCTCGTGATGCGCTGTGAGGTAGCTTCGAGATACCGAGGCACGCGTACCGGAAACAGCCGCGACACCAGCGCAACCTTTTTCTTCTGCAGATGTGCTGCCGCCTGAAGCATCTGGCTGCTCTCGGCGAAGTGTTGCTTCATGAATTCGCTGCCCGACACGATCGCGATGATCTCCTCTTCCAGCGCTTCCAGGTCGTGCCAGTCGCCTATGCGATCCTGAAGCGTCCGCAACCAGGCCAACGCCCGCGACGCATCACCAAAACCCATCTCCGAGACGATCTCCAACAAATACCTCACTCGCTTGGCGGCGATTCGTAGCTGATGCAGCTCCGCCGGATTGTTGGTCGGATGCGATTGCGCGGCCAGAGCTTGAAACTCCGCAAGCCTCTGGTCGAGCCGCTCGGCAGCGTAGCTCGCTACCCTTCGTTCATCGACGATCATGGTTTCGGCCGCAATCTCGAGCGCCGGCGCTTCACTGCGCGTATCGTCGAGGACGCGAGTTGGATCAGGCGCCTCATTAGGCGCGGGCGTGCTTAATCCCAGGGCAAGGGCGATTGCGTCGATGTTAATACCCTCCAGGAACTTCCTTACCTTTGCAGCGCGTTGCAAGCGTCGCTCTTGGAGAATGGCCTTTACCAACTCGAGCTGCTCGCGCCGCGTTCGGCCCCGGCTTGTCGCTTCCTTCTCGATGAGTTCCAGGAATACGTCGTAGTTCCGAACGCTGGAGAGCCGGCGGCGCCAATTGCGAAGCCGCCGCTTTCGCTTCCGCACCTTCATCTCGCGCTCGAGCAAATCAAGCGAAGCCTGAAGCCGGCGCGTTGTTACTCTCATCTTGTGGACGGCCTCGACCGCATCGGTGTCGAGAACGGCGCGGTGGTAAGTGCGCAAGACCGCCAACTGAGAAGTGATGATCTCAACAAGCTTGCGCGGCTGGCGTGCCGGCGGTTGCTTCGCCGCGGCAGCGTCCACCTCGGTAGTCAGTATTTGTTCAGCCTCAGCCATCGATTGTTTCTCGCGCGATCGCAGAGAGATTACTATCTTCAGCTTAGCCTGGGCAACGGTTGAAAAAACAAACCTCGCGTTGAGTGCCGGAGAATCGCGTGTCAATTCGGTGATTAGGTAGGTAGGGGCTATAATCCTTTATCGCCGAAAGACGCGCGAATGGACATTCTAAAGCTCGATTTGAATAAAGCGACGCCGGACCTGCCGACTGACAACGAGATTCGGTTTCAGGTCGCGCTATTGGCGGCCGTGCCGGCGCTTATCGCAAGTTTCATCGCCCGCTTTGTGTTCGAGGCGCCGCTCGTGCCCGAGCTTCTTGCGCAGTTTATCTTCGCCGTTGCTCCGATGTGGATGGTTGAACTCGCTGTCGGGATGCTGGGTCCTTTTGCCAAGCACCTGGCGTTTCTAGGATGCACGGTGATCGACCTGATCGCGCTGATGGCGGGGGCGATTGCTTATCTTAGTTACGCGCCACGAAAAGACTCCGCCGTTGCGCGATTGGGCTCGCCGATCGCGTTCGCTCTGTCGATCTGGGCGGTGACCGTCGTGGTCCTCTTGCCGGCAGTGGGCGGTGGGATCTTCGGCAGCCGCTTACGGCAGGGAGCGCTGTCTACGTCCATTTCACTTCTTCTAGTACATGCCGTTTACGGGTTGGCGTTAGGGTTGGCTGCGATGCGATACATCAATCGTCCGGGTTCCGCCAGCGCGCCGGCGAGGGTCATCAGCAGACGCCGTGTAGTCCGAGGTGTTGGATACGCAGTTGTCGCCGTTGGGATTTACGATATTGGCAAGTCGCTTCTTGGATCGTGGCTGCAGTCTGGTTCAGGCCGAGTGAAGCGTGGCGACGGTGTGTTCCCAAACGTCGATAATCTGGCTCTCGAGATAACGCCGACCCGCGACTTCTATCAAGTGTCCAAGAACGCGTTCGACCCGCAGGTTGATGCGCGCAGATGGAAGCTTGAAGTTGCGGGGCTGGTCAACAACACGCTCACGTTGACTTACGAAGATATGAAAACGCTGCCTTCAGTCGAGCAATATGCGACGCTCGCTTGCATCAGCAACGAAGTCGGCGGCGATCTGATCGGAACCGCGCTGTGGCGAGGCGTGCGACTCAAGGACGTTCTCGAGACGGCAGGGCTCAAGCAGGGAGTGTTCGACATTGTGTTGCGTGCGAGCGATGACTACACAGACTCGATTCCGCTCGACCGCGCGATGGCCGATGGAACTTTGCTGGTTTACGAGATGAACGGCGAGCCGCTCACACCTGAGCACGGCTTTCCGGTGCGTCTGCTTGTGCCGGGGATCTACGGGATGAAGAACGTGAAATGGATCACCCGCATCGAAGCGGTGGACTTCGATTTCAAAGGCTATTGGCAACGGCGAGGATGGGATGATCGCGCGGAGTACAAGACTATGTCGCGCATAGACGCGCCTTACACGACCATAAGCGACGAGACTGCAATTGCTGGAATTGCCTTTGCCGGCGACCGTGGAATAAGCAAGGTCGAAGTCTCGACCGATGGCGGCGCGAGTTGGGAACAAGCAGAGATCAAGCATGCTCTTTCGCCGATCTCGTGGGTGCTGTGGCAAAAGCAGTGGAGACCGGCGCAACCCGGTAAGCACAAAGTTCTAGTGAGAGCCACGGATGGTCGAGGTCAAACGCAGACTTCGCAATATGCGCCGCCAGCTCCAAGCGGCTCGTCGGGCTATCACAGCGTCACGGTACGCTCGGAATGAATGGCTTGAAAAAAGAGCTTGACCCTGGAACCAGTTCCAGAGTCTATAATCGCTCGAAGGTGAACAAGTGAGGGAAGAGACCCCGAAACAAGAGTATTTGCGCTCAGGGGAACTGGCGCGGCTCGCCGGTGTGAGCACTGACACATTGCGGCATTACGAACGCAAGGGCTTGCTCGCGCGGCCGCGCCGTTCTTGCAACGGTTATCGCGAATATCCCGCCAGTGACCTCGATCGTGTGCGTCTTGTGCGCGGCGCGCTCGGAATCGGATTCACCCTAAACGAAAAGGAGACTCAATGGTAAAAGCGAAAAACTACTTTGGGCTTTTGTTAGCACTGATGCTGCCTTTCGTTATGGCCGCCAGGGCACAGCAGCCGCCGGAGCAACATCACAATCATCAGCAAGACAAACAGCGTGTGGAGGGCGTGAACGAACGCGGCGACCACGCGATGGGGTTCAGCCACGAGAAGACCACGCACCATTTTCGACTGACTGCGGACGGTGGGGCAATCGAGGTGACCGCCAATGATCCCAATGACGCCGCAAGCCAGGAACAGGTCAGGACTCACCTCTCGCACATACCGAAGCTGTTCAGAGAGGGCGATTTCAGCGCGCCGATGTTCATTCATGGCGAAGCTCCTCCGGGCGTGCCCGCGATGAAGCGTTTGAAGACCGACATCAACTACACGTTTGAGACGATCGACGGAGGCGGCCGAGTCCGAATTGCGACCGCGAACGCGGAAGCAGTCGAGGCGATTCATGCGTTCCTGCGGTACCAGATCAAAGACCACCACACGGGCGACTCCCTGGAGGCGGATAAGCAAACGTCTATCGGAGGCGATCACTCTTGCAGCGCTATGGACGGAACGTGCCCTTTCTCAGGCGCACCCCGCGCGACGGACAAGTAAGAACCAAACCATCAAACCTTGGGCGGCCTTCGGCTGGCCGCCCCAACGTCCCCTATTTCTCGCTGCTTAGTTCACCCTTCGTCAACGGCGCTGGTTGACTGATTCGAAATCACGCCTCTATATTGAAGATCGGTTGTTGAGCGCAGTCGAGGCCGGTATTCGCTCTACGCTCGCCATTCCTCAAAATGCCCAAAGAACTCAAGTCGAAAGACGTAAGTATTAGTGAGCGCGCAACAAGGCGCTCCTTGAGCAGTCGCGTCGTCTATCCGTTCACAGCGATAGTTGGCCAGGAAGAGATGAAGCTCGCGCTGGTTCTGAGCGCGATCGACCCGAACATCGGCGGCGTCATTATTATGGGCCATCGCGGCACCGGAAAATCGACCGGTGTTCGCGCGCTTACCGAGTTGCTGCCGCAGATTAAGAAGGTGACAGGTTGTCTTTACGGCTGCGACCCAGATCGCCGTAACGAGTTGTGTCAGGACTGCGCGGACAGACAGTCTCGAGATGGTCGCCTGCCGGCAGAGCGCGGCGCGGTTCCCGTCGTTGACCTCCCGCTTGGAGCAACCGAAGATCGAGTCTGTGGAACGCTCGACATTGAGCGCGCGCTCGTCGAAGGTGTGAAGGCATTCGAACCGGGGTTGCTTGCGCGCGCTAACCGCGGCTTTCTTTACATCGACGAAGTCAATCTGCTCGAGGATCACCTTGTGGATGCTTTGCTCGACGCGGCGGCATCGGGGCTCAACGTGGTCGAACGTGAAGGCGTTTCGGTCACTCATCCTTCGCGCTTCGTGCTGGTCGGATCGGGCAATCCCGAAGAAGGCGAGTTGCGGCCTCAGTTGCTTGACCGCTTCGGGCTCTACACTCAGATAACGACCATCACAGACATCGAGGAGCGCGTCGAGATAGTGCAGAGACGCGAGCGGTTCGATGACGACCCGGTGGGTTTTCAGACCGAGCAGTCAAGCGAGCAAGACAAACTGCGAAGGCGAATCACGCGCGCGAGAAAGCTGGTCAGTCGTGTTGAGATCGATCATGAGCTGCTGATGTTGATCGCCGCGCTTTGTGCTGGGCTAAGAGTCGACGGCCATCGCGGTGAGTTGACTATTGCGCGTGCCGCGCGCGCGCTCGCTGCGTTTGAAGGACGCGAGAAGGTGAATGCTGCTGACATTGAACGAGTCGCGGTGATGTCGCTGCGGCATCGGCTGCGCAAGGATCCGCTTGAGACAGTCGACAGTGGCGCGCGCATTCAGGAGGCGCTGAGCGAATTGATCCCGATGCTGTCGACTAAGGCGCGGCTGAGAGTAGTCAAGTGACACTAACAACGATTGAGTCGACCGGCGCGGACGCTGTCGTTGAAGCGCACTCGCCCCGCGTCATGTATCCCTTCGTCGCGGTCGTGGATCACCTCGCGGCGAAGCAGGGGCTGCTGCTGCTCGCAATCGAGCCGGGGCTTCGGGGAGCGCTCATCGCATCGCCGAGCGGTTCAGATGAGAGCACTCTCGCGAGAGCGTTGGGGGTTTTGTTGCCCAGGCACACAGCGGATCGCGCTCGATCAGCGGCGGATTTTTCCGGCGACTCAGAAGCCGAGAGCAAAGTTGTAGAACTTCCGTTAAACACTACTGAGGACCGTTTGCTTGGCGGGCTGGATCTGGAACGAACGATCGCGACTGGAAAGCGGGAGATGTCGACCGGCCTTCTAGCGGGAGCCAACAGGCGGGTGCTCTACGTAGACGAAATCAATCTGCTGGATTTGGGTATCGCAGCGCACGTCGCTCACGCGCTGGACTCTCGGCAGGTACGTGTTGAGCGCGAAGGAATGAGTGCGATCCACGACGCTGATTTCACGTTCGTCGGAACATACAACTCAGATGAGGGCGAGCCGAGTTCTCTGTTGCGCGACCGCGTAGGGTTGATCGTGGATTCGCCAGCGGAAAGTTCGGCTGATGAGAAAGCCGAGATCGTAGACCGCGCATTTCGATTCGACAGAGATCCATTCAGATTCGCGGACGACTTTGCGGTTGAGACCGAGCAGCTCAAACGCGACATTGAAGACGCGCGAGCGCGGTTGCCGCGAGTGAGCGTCTCGAAGGATCAGGTGCGGCAGATTTCGCAGATCGCTCTCAGGCTGGGAGTGGAAGGGAATCGAGCTGACGTTTTCGCTGTGAAGGCGGCTCGAGCAAATGCGGCGCTCGCTGGGCGCGACGCAGTCACCGAAGATGACCTCGCTGCTGCTATCCAGCTTGTGCTTGTGCCGCGCGCTACAACGCTTTCGTCGCCGCGAGAGGAAACAAAGGAGCAGGATGAGTCTTCACAGCCCGACAACACGAAGGAAAACAGTCGCCCCGAGGTCGACGATGGTCACCGTGATTCTATCCCCGGCGCGCTCGAAGACATGATCGCCCAGGCGATGGACGCGCGTCTGCCGAAGGACCTGCTCTCAGCGGCGCAACGAACGGCTCGGCAGTCTCGCACGGGGAAGCGATTCAAAGCGTCAACGTCGAAGCGTGGGAGGTATGTGCGCAGCGCCATAAGCCGGACCCGAGACGCGAGAATCGCGATCGACGCAACCCTTCGCGCTGCCGCGCCGTTTCAATTATTTCGTCGCGTGCAAAGCGAGCTGAACGGAAAGCAGGCAGCTCAAAAGGAAGCGGCTACGACGACTCAAACCCGTCGTGTGAAAATCGAGCCACGGGATCTCAGGTTCAAAGAGTTCAGGCATCGATCGGGAATCCTGTTCATCTTCGCCGTCGACGCGAGCGGAAGCATGGCGCTCAACCGAATGGCGCAGGCAAAGGGGGCGCTCACTCGATTGCTGCAACAATCGTATCTTCATCGCGACAAGGTTGCGTTGATCAGCTTTCGAGAAGCAAGTTCGGAAGTGTTATTGGCTCCGACGCGCAGTGTTGAGCTTGCCAAGCGGCTGGTAGACGCGCTGCCGGCTGGAGGAGGAACGCCGCTTTCCGCAGGGGTCGTGAAGGCGATTGAGTTGGCGCGGCTCGCGCGACTTCGAGGGACTTCGGAAGCTATGCTCGTGCTGTTCACCGATGGGAGAGCGAACGTTGGTCTCGGCGATGGACGCGCGAGTCGAACCAAGTCAACGATCGGTGAGGAGCTTGGGCAGCTTGGCGCATTGCTCGGATCGGAAAGAATCAGCTCAGTCGTGGTGGATACGAAGTCAAAGTTCGTCTCGAGCGGCGAAGGCGAGGCACTGGCACGGATGCTTGGAGCGCGTTACTTCTATCTCCCACGCTGCGGCGCCGAAGCGGTCTACAATGCAATCACGTCCATTGCCGGGAGGCCGAGTGAGACCTGAAACTCACGAAGAGGATCGCTCGCGATGTCCAGCCTAGCGCAAAAGAGTCGGAATGCTGATGGTTGAGAGAACGAACAACGAGGGGCGCGACCGGCGCGTGCTTGAACTCTACGAGAAGGTCCTCGAGATCGAGCAACGGTTGATACCGACCGGCTTGCACGTCTTCGGTCGAGCGTCGGATGACCCCGAGATCGCGGATCTGTTGAGAATGGTCGCGTCGTTTGATCGGCCCGAGCTTGGCATTCGATCGCTGCCCGATCTCGTTGCCGAAGGGCTTGGTCTGCCCGCTTATCCAACGTTGCTCAAAGAGAGCCTGGACTCTGAGAACCGGTTGCGTGAACGCGAACGCGTTGAAGCTATCGTGCGAGACGCCATAGCGCGCTTCGTGGATGACAAGAGCGATGCGGGAAGGGAAGCCGCGATTAACTTTTTGTCCGAGGCGGCTATCGTTCCCACCGAACAGTCGCTGAAAGTGTTCGAGTTGCTTTCTCGCATTCGTGAGCAGCTTGGAACCAATTACGAACTCGACGGGTTGATGCGCGCTCTGAGAGGCGAGTATGTCGAGCCTGGACCCGGCGCCGACATCATTCAGAACCCGGGCATTCTTCCGACGGGCCGCAACACTCACGCGGTCAATCCGTACTCGGTTCCTTCGACGACTGCGGTGCGTCGCGCCGAGCCAATCGCGAGCGCGCTGCTTGAGCGCCATCGTAAGGAGGCTGGCCGCTATCCGGAAACCATCGCGATGGTTCTCTGGGGAATCGACAACATCAAGACCGAAGGCGAAGCCGTGGCGCAGGTACTGTGGCTGCTCGGCGTAACGCCCCGGCGCGATGCGATGAATCGAGCGACCGATGTTGATGTGATACCGCTCGACAGATTGGGCCGTCCGCGCATCGACATCGTGATGACTGTATCAGGGATTTTTCGGGATCTGTTCGGCGCGACGATGACGCTGCTCGACAACTCAGTGCGAACAGTGGCCGCGCTCGATGAAGCTCCTGATATGAACTTCCTGAAGCGGCACGTTGACGAACAGATGGCTGAGGCAGGCTGCTCATTCGACGAGGCCGCGGTGCGAGTGTTCTCCAACGCAGCTGGTAACTACGGAACCAACGTCAACTTCATGGTGCTCGACAGTCAATGGGAAGACGGCCGCGAGCTGGGCGATTTGTTCGTCAGGCGAAAGTGTTTTGCGTACGGGCGCGACTCGCAGGGAATGAGTTTCGATGGCCGTGAGGCGCGAAAACTTCTCGAGCGTGCGCTCTCTCGAGTCGAGGTGACCTATCAAAACATCGACACAACCGAGGTCGGTATAACAGATGTCGATCACTACTTTGAATACCTGGGTGGCGTATCAAAGGCAGTCGAGAGGCAAACGGGCACGCGGCCACGGATTTACCTGTCAGACACGCTCTCGCCGGGCGCGAAGGTTAGAACACTCGAAGAGACGGTCCGGCTCGAGACTCGAACCAAGACGCTCAACCCAAAATGGTTCGAGGGAATGCTCAGGCACGGTTTCAGCGGCGTGGCTGAGATCGAACATCACGTGACGAACACCTTTGGTTGGTCGGCGACTGCCGATGCGGTTGACGACTGGGTTTACGACGAGGTCGCAGCGACCTTTGTGCTTGATGACCAGATGCTCGAACGACTGCGTTCGCTGAATCCTCACTCGGCGCGAACTCTTGTGGGCCGACTGCTCGAAGCTTCCGGCCGCGGATTCTGGGCGGCGGAGCAATCGGTGCTTGACCGGCTAAGGGACGTGTTTACGGCCCTCGAGGACAAGCTCGAGGGAGTGGCGGGTTGAAGCGAGAACCCTGGGAGCGCAGGCATCCCTGCCTGCTTCCCTCCGACCCGAGCAGGCAGGGATGCCTGCGCTCCCAGGGCCATTTGGCTCATCGTTCAAAATGATAGTTCCCCGTCAATTCGGTCAGTCATTCCTACGGCGCGCACATTCCTAACGGAGTCTTGCACGTTCAATCTCGCCCACCTTGTAGCCCTTCTGCCACGTGGCATTGTCCTTGCCACTGTTCTGCCGGCGAAGGACCCCCTTGCACGTGCTCGAATCTAGCTTTCGCTCGTGCTGTAGAATCATTGATCTAACGGGACACCCTATTGAGTGCAGAGCTACACGACCTGGAGTCATCTACGAGAGGGCCGCAGCCAGGAGTTGAAGCGGTCAGACTCGAAGCGCTCATGCGCTATCAAATTCACCCCGGCGAGGCGGACAGGCTCCTGCATGAGTTCACGCTTCTAGCGGCTGAAGTCTGTTCGGCGCCTGTCGCACTTTTAAGCCTCGCCCGGTCGGACGGTGTGCAGCACATTTCCCGAGTCGGCTTGTTGTCGGATGACACTGCGGGCGAGGACGCTCTTATCTCGCGAGCGATTCTCGACAGGGAATTGTATGTAGTGCCAGACGCGCTGAAGGATCGAAGGTTCAAAGAAGACGTCGCGTCGAACGAGCGCGGGACGGTTCGCTTCTATGCCGGGGCGCCTTTGTCGACGCCTGAAGGTTGCATCATCGGCGTTCTGTCGGTCACTGATAACAGGCCCCGGCAGCTAAGCGAAACACAAGCGCGCGCTCTCTGTTCGTTGGCGAGCGCGGTGATGGCCACTTTCGAACTCAGGCGCAAGAGCCTCGAACTTGAGGAAGCCAGGTTGGAACGCGAGCGAGCATTCGAGTCGCTTACGGCAAGCGAGGAGCGTTGTGCGAGGCTTCTGAGAGGCGCAAGCGACGGAAAGTGGGAGTGGGATCTTGAAACCAACGCGATGCATTTCTGCGAGCGCTGGAAGGCGATGCTTGGCTATAAGGAAAACGAGTTGGGCAGCCGCCCGGATGAATGGTTCAACCGCGTTCACCCGGAAGACATCGAACGGCTTCAGTCTGAGATAATATCGCACCTTCTCGGCATATCAACTCAGTTTCAGAGCGAACATCGTGTTCGCAGAAAGGACGGGAGCTACCGTTGGATGTTGAGCCGCGGTTTAGCTGTGCTGGATTCGAACAGGTATGTCTATCAGATGACCGGTTCGTTAACTGACGTGACCGAGCACAAGCAAGCCGAGACGCAATTGTTACATAACGCATTTCACGATGCGTTGACTGGACTGCCTAATCGCGCGTTGTTTATGGACCGGCTCAAGCATTCGCTTGCCGAGGTGAAAGAGGGCGAGGGCTATGCTTTTGGCGTGCTGTTCCTTGACCTGGACCGATTCAAGGTCGTTAACGACAGCCTTGGACACCAGATCGGGGATCAGTTGTTGGTGGCGACGGCGCGCAGACTCGAGTCATGTCTGCGGCCCGGCGACCTGGTTGCGCGGCTGGGAGGCGACGAGTTCGCGGTCATCCTCGATCACGTCAGGCACGTGAGCGATGCAACCCAGGCGGCCGAACGAATTCGTGAGCGGCTTACTTCGCCCTTCAATCTGAGCGGGCACGAAGTTTTCATTTCGGCCAGCATCGGAATCGCGCTCAACCAGACGGCTTCAGAGGAGCCCAGCGAAATCCTTCGCAACGCGGACACTGCGATGTATCGCGCCAAGGACCAGGGCCGCGGCTGCTTCGAGCTTTTCGACAGGGGCATGCAAGCGCGCAACGCGGCGCTCTCGCAGTTGGAGACCGGACTGCGCGGAGCGCTGGCGCGCGACGAGTTCCGTGTACATTACCAGCCGATAATATCGTTGGAGACCTGGCGAATCAGCGGCTTTGAAGCGTTGCTGAGATGGGAGCATCCGCAGCACGGTTACATATCGCCATTGAAGTTCATTCCCGTTGCGGAAGAGAGCGGGCTGATCATTCAGATTGGACAATGGGTGCTGCGAGAAGCCTGCCAGCAACTGCGGGTGTGGCAGGAGCAGTTTCCTTCGGACCCGCCGCTGAGCATCAGCGTCAATCTCTCGGGCAAGCAATTCTCGCAGCTCGACTTGATCGATTGCATTTCTCAGATACTGAAAGAGACTGGTCTCGACGCTGGCAGCTTGAAGATCGAAATCACCGAGAGCGCTATCATCGAGAACATCGACGCGGCCGCAATGATGCTTAAGCGGATCAAGGCGCTCGGCATTCGGCTGTCGCTGGACGATTTTGGCACCGGCTATTCGTCGCTGAGCTACCTGCACCGTTTCCCGATCGACACGCTGAAGATCGATCGTTCATTCGTATCGAGGATCAACCTCCCCAAGAATGCTGAGATAGTCAAAACGATTTTGACTTTGGCCGGAAACCTTGGGATGGACGTAGTTGCGGAAGGCGTGGAGACTCGCGAGCAAGTGCTTCAGCTTACCGGGTTAAACTGCGAGTATGTCCAGGGCTACTTGTTGTCGAAGCCGATCGACGGCCGCGCGATGGGGGGGTTAATAAGCGAGATCTATCACAAGGGTCTTGGTCAGCATCATGCGGGAGCGGCGTAAGAAACCGGGTCCAGAATCCTCCAATTCTCAATCGTCAATAGAAAATCGCAAATCGCAAATCGCAAATAGAAAATTTTCTATTTGCGATTTGCCTTTTGCGATTTGCGATTTTCAATCTCCGCGCGCCGCGAGTGTTTGCGTTAGCGCGATTCGCTCGCCTACCCGAACCGGCTCAGTCGGGATCAAACGTCCAGCGGGTCGCGGTGCTGGTGAACTCACCGTCTGCAGTCGTGAAGCCGAACACTACTGCGGGACGAACCGCATATACCGGCTCGTTGAGGCCTTCCATGTTCCATTCGTACTTTGGGCCGTACGCCTCGGCGAACCGGGGGTTCAACTCCGAACCGATTATTATTTCGGCGACGCCTTCCACCATGATTTGGGCGCCGTCTACTTCGCAGCTAATCACGCATCTTGGATTACCCGCGAGGTTACGAGCCTTGCGCGATTGGCTTCCCGTGCTGAAGCAGAATCCATCATCCACCCACACGCCCCACACCGGCATAACGTGAGGCCGGGCGTCCGACCGCGTGGTTGCAACCCAATAGGTGTGCGCCTTGGCTAGGCGCTCGGTCGCCCAGCTCCAGGGGAGCAGGCCCTTGCCTTTGTCAGCCTCGAGAATTCCATAGCCGGGCATATGCGGCCGGCTCGCCTTCGGTTCTGCCATGTCTACTCCGCGATACTAATCCGCAGAGGTGCATGGAGTTCAGGCTTTAGCCTGGTCGTCCCATGCTTAATCAACGAACGACCAGGCTAAAGCCTGAACTCCATGCACCTCTGCGTCCTTGCGGTTAACTCTCCTCATTTCTTCTCAGGACCTGTTACGTGCTACAGCAGATTCATTGGCTTCGGACTATTCGGGTCGCTGTAATCGTAGAACCCGCGGCCGCTCTTTCTTCCGTACAAGCCTGCTAGCACCATCCGCTTCAACAACGGCGGCGGCGCGAACCGTTTCTCTTTGAACTCGTCGAACATGATGTTCGCTATGTAAAACGTCGTGTCGAGTCCAACGAAATCTCCAAGCGTTAACGGTCCCATCGGATACCCGCATCCTAGCTTCATCGCGTTGTCGATATCCACGATCGATGCGACGCCTTCTTCGAGCGCGCGAATCGAGTCGAGCATGTAAGGCACCAACAAACGATTCACGATGAAGCCAGTTCGATCAGATGTTTGAACCGGGACTTTGCCGATCTCACGGCCGAATTCGGTTGCAACACGGAAGACCTCGGGGTCGGTTAGGATCGTGCGGACGACTTCAACCAGTTTCATCACCGGCACCGGGTTGAAGAAGTGCATCCCGATGAATCGGCGCTGCCGTTCGGGACTGGTCGCGGTCATCATCTGAGTTATCGACAGGCTCGATGTATTCGACGCGAAGATGGTCTCAGGAGAGCAAATCTGGTCGAGCCGTGAGTAGGTCCTATTCTTCTCGTCCATGTTCTCTATGATCGCCTCGATTACTATCTCTGCGCCTGCCGCGTCTTCAAGCCGCGTCGCGCCATGCAGTCGAGCGAGAGTCCCGTGGCGGTCCTCGGCGCTGAGCTTGCCTTTCTCGACCATTTTGCCAAGTTGGTTGGCGATGCTGCCGAGGCCTCCATTCAAATATTCTTCCGAGACTTCGATGACGGTTACTTCGCGGCCTGCTTGAGCGCACACCTGCGCGATGCCTGAGCCCATCAATCCGCATCCGAGCACTGCCACCTTATTGATTGCCATTATGAGATTGCCTCCATTCAGTGTTGAGGGCTGAGCGGTGTCTTCAGTCCAAGAGATGAAGGTTATTACGTCGCTCGGGATTGTTCAACCAGGGAGCGGGTGGATGTTGTCTTCGATCTTTACGGCGTAGAGTCTTGGCGAGTAAGCGGGTTCCAAGCAAAGGCGCAGAGAACGGATAGGAGCCGGGCAAGCTCTGAGCTGAGATTGTGAAGGTTGCCTCTCTACGGCTTCGAGCCTTGGTTTGAGGGGCGAGACTCTGGTTAAGAAACGGTTGCGCAGCCACGGCGCGAGGATGACTATCATTGAAGGAATCCACACCCAGACAAGCTCATTTAGAATCGTTGTCGCGCCGGCCGAGCTGAAGAAAGCCAACCCGATCGGCGATGAGACGATTGGCCGCCACGGCAGAAAGAATCGTGTCGCACTAAACGGCGCAAAAAAAGCTACACCCAATGTCCCATCTACCGTGGCGTCAAAGCAAGACCAGCCCGCGGTGTTGGCTGCGCCCGGCGACTTGGTCAACCTCGGTAAATCGTTTAGTTCAATTTGATTGATTCGCTTCCCTCAGACTACTGGAGGCATTGGCTCATCCAAGTCGAATCCCCTGGCACGCTCAAGGCGGTTAACACCTTTTTTATTGTGGCTAAGGTACTGCAATTCAAGACGATAGTGACTGAAGGCTCAACCGCTAAACACTGTCATTGTTCGTTGTAGGCCTGAAATCGAAGATTATGGCACGAGCCTTGAGTATGTGGATGCACAGGTTGGGTTTAAGTAACCACTAGTTCGTGCTGCTCCCCAATCAACGATTCGTCTTGGTAGGCCCTCTGCTATCCAAGAAGAGATAAAATGCCGTGAGAAAACTGTCTCGCAAAGAAGCCGAGCCCATCGCCGCGCAAACGCAGGGTCTCGACTTGATGGAATTTGTCACCCGGAAATCGCCGCTTCTGATCGTTAGTGGCGAAGGGTTCATCAGAAAGATTAATCAGTCCGCCCGAGAGTCACTGTTTAACCGTGCCGGAGAGATTCCGGGTCGGAGTCTTCAATCAATCGAGCCCACGTCCATGTGGACAAGGGTAGCTGAGGAAGTGCGCCGTGCCCAACAACTCCGCCAGCCAAGATCGGTCGAAGTTACAGAAGATTTGAGCGGGAGGGTCTGGGAATTTGACATCCGCGTACTCGAGAACTCGACCGAGGACCAAGTTGCCTTGCTTGCCCACGATGTAACAGAGTTGAAGCGAGTGGAGAGGGTGTTGCAGCACCAGAGCCAATACATTTCGAGCATTCATGAGACAACCCTCGGCATCATAAACCGCCTCGACACGCAGGACTTGCTCAATCCCATCCTCACGCAGGCCTGCGCATTGATGGGTGTTACCGATGGCTTCGTTTATATGGTTGATCCCAGTGGACAAGAAATGAAGTTGTCGGTCGGCGTTGGCAAGGTTAGCGGTTTGACCGGTTCTTCCATCAGGCCTGGCGAAGGCCTGGCCGGGCGAGTGTGGGAAACCGGCGAGCCTCTTCTGCTCAAGGACTACGGTAGCGCGCTTCCTCCGTTACTGACTACCAGGCATCAAGAGCTTCATGCAGTCGTGGCAGTGCCTCTTAAGTCCGACTCTCACGTGATCGGTGTGCTCGGACTAGCGAGTGACGAGGAGAAGCGACATTGGGGGCCGGGTGAGGTAGGAGCACTGAACCGTTTTGCTCAACTGGCTTCGGTGGCCCTGGACAATGCCGAGATGTACCGATCCATGCAGCAAGAACTAGCCGATAGAAAGCGAGCCGAGGCGGCCTCTCGAGAATCGGAAGAAAAGTACCGGCTGTTGTTTGATGGGAGTCCGCTCCCTATGTGGGTTTATGATCGGCGGACCCTGCGATTCTTAGCGGCGAACCATGCAGCAGTCCGGTATTACGGGTACTCACGGGAGGAACTTCTAAGCATGAGCGTCGGAGAAATAAGCTGTTCAGACGACGCCGGCGCGCTTCTACTTGAACTTGCCAAAAGGATCCCGGAACTGACCAACACCGGCGCCTGGCGACACCGCAAGAAAGATGGAACGGCTATTGACGTGGAGGTAGTGTCGCACGAGATCCTCTTTGGGGGGAAGCGCGCTATGCTGGAGTTGATGAATGATGTAACCGAACGCAAGCACGCAGAGGAGGCACTGCAAAAGAGAGAGGAGCACTTCCGTTCGCTGATCGAAAACGCTTCGGACCTCATACTTATTGCGAACAGTCATGGGACGCTAAGCTACGTCAGTCCGTCGGTCGACCGGGCTCTCTACTACGGTCCGGAAGAGTTACTGGGAAGAAACTTGTTTGAGTTCGTTCATCCTGAGGATTTCTCCCACGCATTTTCCGCTATGGCGCACAACCTACAATCTCCTGGTGAGAGTCAGCCTGTAGAGTGGCGCATTCGGCATAAACTCGGACACTGGCGCGTGTTCGAGGTCATAGGTAAGTGCGTGCTGGATCGTGCGGAAGAGCCAAGCGTCATCCTTAACGCGCGCGATATAACGGAGCGTAAGGTGGCCGAAGAGAAGTTAATGCATGACGCGCTGCATGATCCGCTCACAAATCTGCCCAATCGTCTCGTATTTATGGACCGCCTCGGTCAGGCGATAAAGCGCTCGAAACGAAACTCGAACTATGTGTTTGCAGTGCTCTTCCTGGACCTGGATCATTTCAAGCTGGTCAATGACAGCCTTGGGCACCTCTTCGGTGATGACCTCCTGATAGCGATGGCTCGCAGGCTCGAAGGCGGGCTGCGACCAGGTGATACCATTGCCCGCCTGGGAGGCGATGAGTTTGCGATCCTTCTTGAGGATCTGGTGGAACCCGGGGCAGTGGAGCAGATTGCCGCCAGGATGCAAATGGAGGTAGCCGCTCCATTCGAACTGGGCGATCAAATCATCTACACTACCGCGAGTATAGGAATAGCGTTTAATTCTCTCAGCTACAACAGCCCGGAAGAGGTCCTCCGCGATGCGGATACGGCTCTCTACCAGGCGAAGGGCGTCGGAAAGTCGTGTCATGCAATCTTTAACACGACGATGCACGAGCAGGCGGTTAAACTCCTCAGGCTGCGCACAGACTTACGCCAGGCGCTCGAGCGCAATGAGTTTTCAGTGCACTACCAGCCTGTGGTTTCACTGAGATCGGGAAGGATTACCGGGTTTGAGGCCCTTGTTCGTTGGCAACACCCCAGTTACGGGATGCTCGCGCCGGCTCAGTTCATAACCGTGGCTGAAGAAAGCAACATGATTGCCCCGCTCGGCCTTTGGGTCTTGGGTGAAGCGTGTCGTCAGACTCGCGAGTGGCAGACTTTGTACCCTCACGATCCACCGTTATCCATAAGCGTCAATCTGTCAGTAAAACAGCTCGCACAACCAGACCTGGTCGTGCAAATCGCAAGAGTGCTGCAGGAGACGGGTCTTGAACCGCAGAGCCTGAAGCTTGAGATCACGGAAAGCGTATTCATGAAGAACGCTGAGTCGATGGCATCTGTCCTCTCAAGTCTTAACGCTCTGGGTGCCCAGCTTCAGATAGATGACTTTGGGACCGGCTATTCATCCTTGAGCTACCTGCACAAGTTCCCATTCGACAATTTGAAGATAGACCGCGCATTTGTCAGTACCATGACCACCAATGCTAAGAATGCGCATATAGTGCGAACGATAGTCCTGCTCGCGCATAATCTTGGAATGACTGTAACGGCTGAGGGAGTAGAAACTATCGAGCAACTCTCAGAGCTCACCGAGCTCAACTGCGAGCAGGGTCAAGGGTATTTCTTCTCGAAGCCCGTCGAAGCCTCCGAAGTCGAGAGATTGATTGCCTCGCAACTAAAACGAGGGTTGTGCCACTCAGTTTCGACCGTAGAAACGGATTACTGGGCAGAAACTGTTAACTAATAGCGGGCGAGCCCTGTCAGTGCTTGTCCCTGTCAGCGCCGTAGCGGAAAGTGCCCGGCGCCGACAAGGAAGAAGTCCGAACCCGTTAGTTGCCGAACTTGAAGACGAAGCCGGTCTGAAAGCGCGAGTTATGAGCCCAACTGCTCCCGCCACCACCAACTCTGTCCCTGATGTCAGTATGAATAGGCAGATAGTCGAACTGCCCAGCTCTGATTGCGAAACGCTTGCCAAGGTTCACATCTACGCCGCCCCCGACTGCCATCGCAAATTCCTGGTTGCCGGCATTGAAGCCTGTCCTTTCATCTTCAACCTTCAAGTGTCCTCCGCCTAGCAGGAAGTGGCCGAACACGGTTACCGCCTTTGAGCGGAATGAAAGACGCGGACCGAACAGGTACGTTCGCACTCTGAGGTCAACCTCCGGAATCGTTCCGACTCCGGAAATAGTCACGGGTCCAGACGCTCCGTGGCCAGCGCTGTACTCACCAGCGATCCCGAACCACTTGTTGAGGTTTCCCTGTATGCCTATTCCCCAGCCATGCAGACTTTCGTTGTTGAGCACATCAATATCGGCAACAAACACAGAGTATGTGCCATAGAATTCCGCCTTGGGATAATCCTGGGCGTTCGCCGCCACCGGCACTACAAAAAGAAACGCTAGCAACACTAAACATCTTCTCATCAGTGACTCTCCTTATCCTGATTGGTGCTCAGGACCGTTGGGACGGCTCCGGTCGCTGGGAACCAATAGCCGCCGGAAAACACGCCGACAGTCGAGCTGGCATTCCAGGCTCATCACAACCGCCGATTGAACTCGACCCCGCTCTTGCGAGGTGTTTGGGTTGTCAAAGATTGGACATAGTTATTTCTTCTTACCTCGCTGCATTACCCCCATGATCTTGGCAGGAAAGGTCCCGAAGTTTTCGATCTCCAGTTTTAACTGTTCAGTCTTTTTGTCGCGCACAATCTTGACCTGGGCCGCTCCGATGAAAGTCCCCGACCCTTTCCCCTTCTCATCGAAAAATATCTCTACGATGCCAAAGGGATAGTCTTCCGAGCGATAGCCGTTGCGAGCCTCCCCAATCCTGATCCATCGCTCAAAGACGGCTATTACCCTGCGCTTGCCCTCAACCTGCAAATCGCGAACGACGAGCAAGTCGCGACCCGTCTGTCCGGTGGAGGCAAAGTAGCCGAGCTTGTTTTTTCGCAAGACCTTCATCAAATCGTCCTGACCTTCGCTGGCCAGGAGCGATAGATATTGTTGCGCCTCTTCATCCGAGGTTCGTGCGGTGAAGCTGAGCGTGAAGCCGGTGCTCGCAGACCTTCCACTCATGTTGACTATCGTGCCTGTGTAGACTTCCTTGGCGGAAGCCTCGTTTTTTCCCTGAGCCGCTGCCGACAAAGACAGCGCCGAGCAACACGCAAACAGAATGAGCAAGCGAAATATTCTTTTCATTGTAGGTCTCCTATGTTCTTCAGCGATTCAAGACCACCCTCACAGGGCATCTTCGGTGGCACAGGCCGTCGAGATAACCAGTGAACCAGTGATTCGTGAACCCTCTGACTTTGTGCGTTGACGGCTTGGAGGGCGAGGGCTAGGCCGCATTCCGTGATCTCCAGCAGCTTTTCCAATGCCGGATCAGACAACCCTTGTCTCGGCCCTCCAAGCATCCGCCTTACATTCTATCTTCGAAGTCTTACGCGATAGTACTGGCAAAACTTACAGGTCCAGCAGAAAAAACTAACAGTCACCGAGCATCGTCGCGCTGGTCGTTTTGAGTGACATAAGGCACCGATGGTGAGACGAACAATCGTCCGGCCATTGCTTCTTTGATTGAAATGCACAGGTCCGTTGCCATTCTTGATTTCACCACGTATCCCAACGCCCCGGCCGCCAGGGCTGCCCTCACGTAATCCGGATCCTCATGCACAGTCAAAAAGACAACCTTCGCATCTGACCCGCCCTCCTTCAGTTGAATTGCCGCTTCGATGCCGCCCAGTGAGGGCATCGAAATATCTATCACACACACATTCGGCTTCATCCTCGCCGCCGCTTCCAGGAATGAAAGACCGTCGCCGACAACCCCGACCACATCAAAATCGCGCTCGAGCATCTGCACGATCCTCTCGCGCATACCTATGTGATCTTCGGCGACCAGCAGGCGAGTGCGAGTCAATGGACCGCCCCTGCGCAAGTCCTTAGTTTTCGGTCTGCTCCGATTCACGAATTTCACTCGGGCTGAGCCCATTGCAAAGTATTAGCGTTAACGTAGCCATCGTAATGGATGCTCGCGCGAAAAAATACTGGTAAAACTGACAGCTTGGAAAAAAAGGGAATTGGCGCCTACGACGCCCGACTAGTGTTTAGGGTTGTTACCCGCGGTTGCGGTCCAGAGGGCGTCGATAGACGCCTTCAACTCAGGGTCCAGACATTCCAATGCGCGAATCGTCAGATCCTGACTCAAACTTGAGCGCGACTCCTCACTCCGCCAGGGCGGACCAGCGTGAGTTACTGGCATACGATCGCATTCTTGACAGCAAAGTGGACAAGTTCGGCGCTGCTGTTGATGTGAAGGTGTTCCATCATCGTGTACTTGTGAAAGGCGACCGTCCTGGGGGTTATGTCCAACATGCCCGCCACCTCTTTCATCGAGCGCCCCTCAGCCAGGAGTTGGAGGACCTCCCTTTGCCGGAGTGTCAGCTTCTGAGGATGCTTGTTGCGCATGGCATTTTGAACAAACGACCCGACCATCCCTTTCGTCACCAGGGGAGTGACATAACATCTTCCGCGAAGAGCTTCGCGTATAGCTTGGACGAGCTCTGATGATGCGCACGTCTTAAGAACATAGCCGGAGGCTCCCAGTCGAAATGCTTCAGCCGCAAGGTCCGGGTCGTCATTCATCGTCAGGTAGATCAGCTTTACTGCCGGGCGCATCTCTCTCAGCCGCCGCCCAGTGTCCAGACCATTTAACATCGGCATCGAGATATCCATTACCACCACGTCAGGGTTGAGGTCGCAGACTGCGTCAAGCAGCGCGCGCCCGTCGTGAAAGACCCCTGCCACTTCGAATTCAGGTTCAAGAAAGCTCGCTATTGCCTCAACCAGCATCGTATGATCATCGGCTAACAGTATGCGTGTCCTCTTCATTGCTTACTCCTTTTCGTTAAGACCCGGGTGGCTTAGGGACGTGCAAAACACCCGTATCCTGAGCCTGCTGCTTTAAGGGGATCCGCGCCGCGATCCGGGTCCCCCGCGAAGGCTGTGAGTCGATAGAGATTTCTCCCCCGATCAGCAATAGACGCTCTCTCATGCCGATCAGTCCGATCCCCGTTTTCGTTTTATCGCTGTCACGGTCGAAACCGGCCCCCTCGTCTGAAATGCACAGTTTGATCTCCGCGGGGGTGCAGGAGATCACCACCTCCGCCTTTTCCGCGCCGCTGTGCTTAACCACGTTACGCAGGGATTCCTGAACAACACGGTAAATGCACAGCGCCATGTCGTTGGGCATCGAGGACGGAACACCGGAGTGCTTGAAGCGAATCCTTATTCCCTGGTGTTCAGAGAGCTCGTTGCAGAAGCTCCTCACTGCGGCGGCGAGCCCCAGGTATTCAAGTTTGGAAGGGTGCAGATGGTGCGACAGCCGGCGCACCTCTATCGAAGTCTCTTGATTGCGCTTCCAGAGGTCACTCAGCCGTCTTTGTGCGTCACCGCAGTTTCCGGGCAGGACGTGTATTATCTGCTCCACCTCGAGGCCCATCAGCGCCAGTCTCTGACTCAAATCGTCGTGAAGGTCTCTTGCGATGCGCGTGCGCTCTTCCTCCACAGCTTTGATAATCTTCCCGCTCAACTCTCGAAGCCTTGCCTCCGCCATTTTGTGCTGGGTCGTGTCGTTATATGAGATCACCGCTCCGGCGCCGCGTTTCCTTAGCGGCGTGATCGAGACCTTTAAGAACTTCCGGCCAAAAGGCGACAGCCATTCACACTCGATCTCGATTAACTCTCGGGATCCATCGACGACAGCCTCGACCCCAGCCAGAATCGCTCGCGCCGGCCCGAATCCTCCATCACAAGCCTTCCGGCACGCCTCGAAGTAGTTGACGCCCAGGCTGGCGACTGTCGGCAGGGCGGCGCACATCTCGGCTCCAAAGCCTCTCCCTTCGCTGACTGCGACGACTCTGCCGTCTTTGTCGACGACGACTGTGTGGCTTTCGAGCGAGTCAAGCATGCTGCGGCTTAGTTTATCGCTATCGTTAAGCGTTTCGTCGGCCCGCTTGCGTGCGAGGGCCAGGGCGAAGACGGCGCCGAGCATCTGCAATGGTTGCTCCAACTCACCAGACCAGGAGATGGCTTCCCTTGATGAACCCAACATCAATGTCCCCAGAAGCGATCCGCCCGTCATTACTCCTACGAGCACCGCGGACTCGAGTCCAACGCGCAACAAAAAGTCTTCCTTGCAGGTTTCATCCGAAGGCCCTTCGGACTGCGAAAGCACAAGCACACCCTTGCGGCGCAGATTCCTCGCGAGCGGAGTCAAATCGTCCGCTCGCCGTATGTCTGAAGAGCCTTCGAGTCTTTCGACTGGCCACGAATGTGCAACCGCTAACCCATCCGCTTTGCCTTGATAAAACGCTGCGCGATCGACTCCAAGCGTCTCGGCCAGATGGCGGAGCCCTTCTTCTATCGCAACGTCGATGCAATTGGCCGGAAGACCAACGAACGAAGCCGAGAGATCGGCAATCAACTTGCCTAATCGCGCCGGCTTCCGGACTGCAGCCTGACCTTCCCGCCCACGCGAAGGGGAGGCGCTGCCTTTTTGTGCTCGCGGGGCAGGGAAGAGGCCGGGATGCGTCGCGTTGCCCAGCCTGCGGCTGCCGATGTTCCGGTACTTTTGATTTTCGTTGACCATACAATAAGTACTCCACCAGCTAATGAACGTTCAATCTGTGCTGATCGACCGCAAGGTTGACGTCGCGGATCAGAGTGTCTTCGCTGAACGGTTTGCAGAGGAAACTTATCGCGCCGCCCCTGAGCGCCTGAGCGCGCGCGTGCTCGTCATTATGAGCAGTAAGAAAGATGACGGGTATCTGGCGATTGCAGGAGGTCAACACGCTCTGTAATTCCAGGCCGCTCATGCCGGGCATTCGCAGATCGAGAATCAGGCACGCTGAGTCCAGAAGGCTTCTGGAACTAAGGAATTCCTCCGCGGAGGCGAAGACTTCCACATCGAATCCCACAGACATGAAGAGTCTCTTCAGACCTTTGCGGATCGATTCGTCGTCGTCAACTATCGAGATCAAAGCAGTTCCTTCCATGGTTGCGTTCCTTTTGGCGATGCCGCCGCCAGGGCCAATTATTCCGACTGCAAATCCGATGTGGTCTGGAGAATTGTTCTTTGCTGCAGTGAGAGGGTACTACTGAGGCGAGGGACAATCTATTGTGCGTTTGGGAGAGGGCATTGTACTTTGGTACAACCCGGCTAGCGCTTTGAGGCGGGAATACCGAGTTTTTCGCCCATTCGGACAAGATCGGCGAGGGAACCGGCCTGCATTTTTTCCATCACTTGATGTCGATGGGCCTTGATAGTCCTTTCGCTCGTGCCCAATTCTCCGGCGACCTGCTTGTTGAGCATCCCGGTGACTACTTGCGAGAAAACCTCTCGCTCGCGGGGCGTAAGCGTTTCATATCGCCGGCGTAGGGTTGAAGTTTCGGCCTGCTGCCGCCTCGCCTCACGGTCGCGGCCGATGGCCTGCCGAACGGCGTCGAGCAGGTCCTGCTCGTGAAAAGGCTTGGTCAAGAAATCCACTGCTCCGGCTTTCATTGCGCGAACCGATAAGGGGACATCGCCGTGACCGGTGAGAAAGACAATGGGAATTTGCACATTCGCTTCGGCCATCTCTCGCTGCAGGTCGAGCCCGCTCAGGCCGGGGAGCCGCACGTCAAGCACAAGACAGGCAGGCGCGTCCCGCCGCTCGCCGCGCAGGAACTCTATCGCCGAACCGAAGCTGACGCATTCGTGACCCACTGAGCGAAACAGCCTTTGGAGCGACCCGCGGATTGAAGGATCGTCATCCACAACATAAACAACATCGAGCAAGTCATTCATGATGCCTCTCCAATAATGGCTGGCAGCGTGAATCGAAACGTCGCACCCCGGCCTTCATTCGATTCGGCCCACAGCCTCCCGCCGTGCGATTCGATTATAGTCCGGCAGATCGACAGCCCCATCCCCATCCCTTCCGGCCTGGTTGTATAGAACGCATCAAAGATGCGCTGCAGGTTTTCAGATGCTATCCCAATTCCGGAATCTCGCACCTCGATCAGCACGCCCCGGGACTCATCTCTCGCGGTCCTAATCAGCAGGTTTCGGCTTCTGTCTTCGACGCTGCTCATCGCCTCAACCGCATTCATCGTCAGGTTGAGTATGACCTGCTGTATCTCGACTCGATCGGCTTCCACTTCGGGTAGGTCAGTAGCCATCTCCATCCTCAGCGACACTCTCTTTCCAGCGAGATCATTGCGAACAATGGCGACGACTTCCTCAATCACTTCATTGATCGCAAGAGGCTCTGTGCGATGAGAGCCTTTCTTGAGCAACGAGCGGATGCGGCCTACGACCTCGCTTGCCCGGTGAGCGTCCTTGACGATGTCGTCAATCGCCTCGCGGGCCTCGTCGAGGTCTGGTTTTCCGTTGCCAAGCATTCGGCGGGCGGCATTTGCATTGGCGACCATCGCCGTTAGCGGCTGGTTGACTTCGTGAGCGATTGTGGCGGCAAGTTCTCCGGTGGTCATCACGCGGGCGACGTGAGCAAGCTCCGATTGAGTTTGTTGCAGAGCCTCTTCCGCCTGTTTGCGCTCGGTGATGTCGCGCGCAATGGACGAAGCGCCAATGATCATTCCGTGCTCATCCTCGATTGAGGAAATCGTCAGAGAGACGTCGATTCGCCTGCCGTCTCTGGTTACGCGCACCGTCTCCAGATGATCCACACGCTCTCCGCGCTTGATCCGTTCAAGAATCTCCCGCACTTCTTCTTTCCGGTCAGTTGGCGCCAGGGTCGAAACATGCTGACCTACCATTTCGCTTGCGGAGTAGCCATACATCTTTTCGGCGCCTGCATTCCAGCTTGTGATCGTTCCCGCCAGCGTCTTACTCAAGATCGCGTCATCCGAAGAGTCGACGATTGCAGCCAGATTGTTCTTTGTTTCCTCGGCTTGCTTGCGGGCGGTGATGTCCACGATGGCAGTCAGGACGAGAATCCCTTCCACGCTATGAATAGGGCTTAACCCGATTTCAACCGGGAACTCCGTCCCGTCCTTGCGCCGGGCGAACAACTCCCGCCCAGCGCCCATGGCGCGTGCTTGCGGCGCGGCGAAGAATCCCGCCCGATGGCCCGGATGCGCGCCGCGGAGCCGTTCCGGCACAAACATCTCGACCGCTTGCCCGATCAACTCCTCGCGCGCGTAGCCGAAAGGTTTTTCCGTCTCCGCATTGACCAGCACCATCCGGCCTTCGCCGTTCACCAGCACGATCCCGTTGGGCGAGGCTTCCACCGTCAGCCGGAATTTGTCTTCCGCGCGTTCACGTTCCGCGGCGCGGCGGAGTTTTGCGCGTGCCGCCAGCCACGCTGCAGCCGCGCCCGACGCCAGCAGCGTGAAGCCGATCACGATGCGGAACCACCAGGTTTCCCAGAAGAACGGCAGGATCGTGAACGCCAGGCGGGCGCCGGTTTCGTTCCACACTCCGTCGTTGTTGGCAGCGCGCACGCGGAAGAGGTAATCGCCGGATGGGAGATCGTAGAAGGAGGCGACGCGCCGGTCGCCCGCATCCCGCCAGTCCGCATCCTGGCCGTCCAGCTTGACTTGAAAGCGCACTCTTTCCGGCGCGCTGAAGCTGAGGGCGGTGTAATGAATGTCGATGTGGCGGCTGCCGGCGGGCAGACGAAGGGGCCCATTGAACGGGGCCGCAAGACGGACCTCGCCTTCATTCTGCGTCGTTGAACCGTTGAGCTGTTGAACCGTCGAATCGTGAGCGGGTTGCCGGGCACCCTGCGGCGCCGGCGTGTGATAGACCACTAGTTCCAGAGTCACCGGCGGCGGGTTGGTATTCAGCCGGAACTCGGCCGGGTCGATCGTCGCTACTCCCTTTACCGTGCCGAACCACAATCGCCCGCTTGCGTCCCGCGCGCAGGGAGGTTGCTGTCCGCTGGCGCATTCCACGCTGGGAAGACCGTCCCCCAGGTCCAACATCTGGCAGTCCAGATGGGACACCTTGCCCTCGGCCGCCAACCGAAGGTCCTTCGCCAGGACGCGCACCACGCCGCGGTTCGAGGTCAGCCAGAAAAAGCCGGCGCCGTCCTCCAGGATTCCATTAACGGCGCGAACCGGCAGGCCGGCGATTCTCGCCAATCGCCCGGCTCGTTGGCAGAGCAGACCATTGTCGAATGAGCCCATCCACAGCGTCCCGTCGGCATCAGCCTTAAAGCAGGTGACGTTGGGGAGCGGCCGGCCCTTGTCCAGGAGTTCGACGAAACGATCGTTCTCCAACCGAAACACGCCATTGCGCGTCGATAACCAGATTACGCCGTGGCTGTCCTCGGCAAAGCAGTACGCGCCGTCTGCCGGCAGACCGTCGGCGGCGGTGAAGACGCGCAAATTCTCCCCGTCAAGAACCGATGCGCTCCTGGCGTCGCCAATCCAAATGCGCCCATGAGAATCTTCGAACAGCGCACGGATATCAGCAAAGCGAAATTGCTCGGGATGAATCCCGCGGAAGGCTCCTTTGTCGAAAAGCCAGAGATCCCAGTTCGTTCCGAGCCACAGGCGTCCCTCGCGGTCGGTCAGTACGCTCTGCGCCTGGGTGCGGATGTTCGCGCGTGGCAACGGCACGTTCGTCACGCTGCCATCGTGTAGACGAAACAAGCCCTTGCCCCGGGTCCCAATCCACAGTCCTCCGTCTCGGCCGGGCCAAAGTGAGTCGACGACGAGTTCCGCCAGTCCGCTTTCGACGCCGAAGCTCTGGAATCGCCGCGGCTTGAAACGCGCCAGACCGCCGCCGCTCGTCCCGACCCAAAGATTGCCCTCGCGATCGTCAAAGACAAATCTGGTGCTTGAAGAGACAAGCCCGTTCGTCGTCGTCCATCGGCGCATCCGCCCATCAGGCGAAATCTGGCACACGCCGTGGTCGGTACAAATCCACACGTTGCCACGACTGTCCTCCGACATGCTCCAAAAGGCTTCGGGCACCTCCGGCAATTGAACTCGGGACACCTCGACGCCCTGTCGATACTTTCGGAGATCCTTCTCCATCAGCAGCCATACGCCGCCATCGCGTGCCGTGGTGCAGCCGATCCTGGCTGCATTCGTCGCGGTGGAAGCGACCGTTTGTCTCCAGCGCTGCCCGTCCCACGAACCGATGAACTGATGCTGCGCGACCCACCAGTGTCCCGCGTCATCGACGCATCCCAGATACCCTAGCCCAGACTTCCCCGGCGGCGTCGGCAATTCGGTGAGTCGCCCACCGACAAACTCGAATACTTGGCCGTGGAACGTTGTGATCAGCAAGTCGCCGTTGCCGCGTTCCGAAAATGTCCGCACGTAGTCGCTCGGCCAGCCGTCGTTCGTGCCCAGCGTGCGCCATTGCCCGCCCTCGCGCACCGCCAGCCCGCGCGACGTGCTGACCCAAAGCCTGCCGCTCCGGTCGCAGTGCAGGTTGACGATGCTCGCGCTCGGCAGTTGCGGCGTGTTCGCCGCATCAAACACCGTGAACTTCACGCCATCGAAGCGCACTAAGCCGTTGAACGTGCCGAACCAAAGGTATGCGTCCGGCGTTTGCACCATCGCGGTGGCCGAGTTCTCAGGCAGACCGTCCTCGATCTCCCAAGTGTCGATGAGATAGGTCGGATCGGTGAGGACGGTTTGATGGGCCGTTGCCAAAGCGCTCATTGCAAACCCGGCGAACAGGACCGCGAGCAGCAGAATCATTGGCCGCACACTGGCCCGCACTTCGGAATAGAACACCAGCACCGACTTCGGTGTCTCTGCGCGAACGGGTATCGACGAGCGAAAAAACAGGCCGAGTAAAGCGAGCGGCGCGGCCGGCCATGGTTTCCTTGTCATCGTAATGCCGATCAGAGGAATACAATGCCTCGCCGCTGGCTTATACTCGGCATTCGAATCAACCCTCATTGGATTGTCAGCTCTCAAGAATTGCCTTCGTTTCGGCGGCCGTTACAATCGGCAAGGTGAATCGAAACGTTGTCCCCCGGTCTTCATTCGATTCGGCCCGCAGTTTCCCGCCGTGCGCCTCGATAATAGTCCGGCAGATTGACAGGCCCATGCCCATCCCGTCCGGCTTGGTTGTGTAGAAGGCGTCGAAGATTCGGTCCAGGCTTTCCGCTGTGATCCCTACCCCGGAGTCCCGCACCTCGACAAGCACTGTTCTCGAATCCTCTCTCACGCTCCGAACCAGCAGATTGCGCGTGCTATCGTGCTCTCCCGTCATGGCCTCGACTCCATTCATAATCAGATTCAAGATAACCTGCTGCACCTCGACGCGATCAGCTTCCACCTTCGGAAGACCATCTGCCAACTCCAGCCTCAGCGATACTCTCTTCCCGAGACAATCATTGCGTGTGATTGCCGCCACCTCCTCGATGACTTCGTTCATGTCCAGAGGCGCCGTGCGATGAGCGCCTTTCTTGAGCAGGGCGCGAATCCGCCCGATCACTTCGCTCGCCCGATGCGCGTCCTTGACTATGTCGTCGATGGCCTCGCGGACTTCATCGAAGTGCGCGTTGCCGTTGCCGAGCCAGCGACGGGCGGCATTGGCATTGGCGACCATAGCGGTCAGCGGCTGGTTCACCTCGTGGGCAATCGTGGCAGCAAGTTCTCCGGTGGTCAGCACTCGCGCCACGTGAGCAAGCTCCAATTGTGTTTGTTGCAATGACTCTGCGGCCTGCTGGCGCTCCATCTCGGCTGCGGCGCGGGACGTAAAGATTCGGAGCAACGCTTCAGCCGTCTCGATATTCTTCAGCGGCCGCCGACCCATCACAGAGACCAGACCAAAGGGCTGGCCCGTCGAGTCGCGGAGAGCCATTCCGAGATAACTCTCGATCTCCATTTCCACAAGTTGCTGATCACGGGGGAAACGCGACTGAACGCCGGAAGCGCAGGAGAGCAGGCCAGACTTCATCACCTCCTCGCACGGCGTGTTCTCCAGGTCGTACTCGATATTCTCTCTTATCTCACCGTCCATGAATGCGACTACCGTCTTGACTCGATCGTGATTGTCGCCCGCCACACGTCCGACGAAAACGGAGTCTACGCCGAGGACCTCGCTCAGGTGGCGAGCCAGCGAACGCAGGAAATCTTCGCTGGTCGAGGCCGAAACACCCTCGGCGATCTTACGCACCGTCTCCTCGACTCGTTTGCGCTCGGTGATGTCTACATTGGAGCCGATGTAACCGGCAAACGTTCCGTCCGGCATGTAGCGCGGCACGCCTGTATCCATAACCCAACGATACTCGCCGTCGTGCTGCCTGAGCCGGTACTCCATACGGAAACTCCGCCGGGTGTCGAAGGCCGACCCATAGGTGGCAAGGCAATGTTCATGATCCTCGGGGTGCAACCCTTCCGCCCAGCCGTTGCCGAGTTCCTGTTCCATCGTCCTGCCGGTGAATTCCAGCCATCGCCGGTTGAAGTAAGTGCAGAGCTTGTCGGGGCCGGACATCCAGATGAGCACCGGAGCGGTGTCGGCCATGACGCGGAACCGCTCTTCGCTCTCGCGCAACGCCTCATCCGCCTGTTTGCGCTTGATGCGGTTTATGACCAATCCGGCGATGAGCACCGACTGGACGATGACCAAAGAAATCAAGCTGATGATGCGCCACTTGTACTCGTCCCAGAAAGATGGAACCACGAACCGGACTATGCTGCCGGGCGGAAGGTTCTTTTCGCTGACTCCCCAGCGGCGCATCTCGCGCCAGTCGAACATCAAGACGTTTGGCACGCTTTGTGGAGCAATATCCTGCGGTCTTTCCCCATCCAGAATGCGCGCTCCGATCTCTGCAGCGCTCGCGCCCAGATCTTCAACGCTTAGCAGGCTCCCACCGACTATTCCGCTGCCGAAATAAGAACTCGAAATCCCGTAGAGGGGAGCGGCCGATGTAGGAGCGACCCTGGTAAGAGTCTCCAGGTTCGTTACGACGACGCCTGCGCTATCCTTTGAGAAGGACAAGTAGATGACGATCGTCTGTTTGGGGAGGCTCGCAAGTCTCTCTTGCAACTCACTGATCGTAACACCGGGCAGGTAAGCCAACTCCACCTTGGTTTCAAACTCGCGAAGCTCCGCCTTCGCGATTTCAAGTATCGATCTGTCAAGGTCGGCAGGGCCAATAACCACCAGCACCCGGCGGGTATCGGGATGTAACCTCAGGGCAAGCTCCAACGTCGGCCGAAATGGCGGCGCCGACCAAACTCCGGTAACAGCAGGCGCCGTCTTGATTCCCGAAAGTTGCTGCTCGAAGAATACACAAAACACCGCCGGTGTGCCGGGGAATAGCTCGGCGCTATGTCTCGAGAGCAGATCAACAGCCGACGCGACGCACACGATGATTAGATCGACCTTGCGGCCCTCGTACTTCTTTTTCCAGAAGTTGACCAGCTCTCTTTCGTAGACATCGTCGGCGATTCGCGCCCGGTCCAGATGTTCGGTATAGAATTCGATTCGACTCGACGCTTTGCTGTTGAGGGTCGATCGGATTGATTGGCCCAGAGTGGCTATCAAAGGGAGGCTCTGGTCTTCCGCAAAAAGTAAAAGGACTCGTTTGGGCTCGTCAGTGGCAGCGGCAGATCTCGACGGCAGAAGCGATAACGCCAACGGCAAAAGGAAGAGAATTGCCGGGCCAGACGCCTTTATTGTTGACACTATCACTTGTCGTCTGGCCCATATCATAGGTTGCGCAGGAGGTTCGGCGCATAAAAGCGGTCCGAGTCGCTTTTGTATGCGTCTGCGAATCGCAGAGAACACTCAAACGCGAGGATGATAGCAGAGGCGGGACTATCCTGAAATCGCAATCAGAAAGGATGAGTTCATACGTGGCCCACAAAAGCGGCGGGGATTCCGCAAATCCCCCAACCGGAAGGTTGGGAATCTTTCACTCCAGCCTAGAGCAGTGCAGCCGGCGCGTCTCCGCAATCCCCCAACCGGAAGGTTGGGGATCCTTTCACTCCAACCTAAGCGCGGCAGCCGACGCGTCTCCCGCAATCCCCCAACCGGAAGGTTGGGGATCTTTCACTCCTGCCTGCTTTGGGGTTCGTCACCCGCTGCCGAGAAACGCCTTCACCATAGCGGTTGTCACCTTGCCACATGTTCCGGCATAAGCCGACGGTTGCCATATCCTATCGATCTCCGCGTGCATAAGCGCTCTTTTGTGGTGTCGTTCCATCCAGTGCTGGCTGTTGTTCATCAATGAAAGCGCGCATTCTTCTATGCTCGTCTTTGGTGCAAGCCTGATCAGTAGATGCGCGTGGTCGGGAAGCACGGTTGCTTCATCCAAGGCGAAGCCTCGCTTGCTTGCGACCTTCAGCCAGTAGTCCACCAGTTCACGCCCAAGACTCGACCCAAAAACGCTACGGCGATAGCGCGTAGCGAAGACCAGGTGGTAGCTCAGATCAAATACCGCATGCGCGGCGCGGAGCAGAGCCGGCTCATGGCTGCGATACCGAAAGACGGGCGGACTCACCCGTGCACTATAGCCGTGATGTTCAGCCTGATGAGCAAGGTATTGCTTCACTGCCTGAATGCGCACGCGTCCGACGGTACGCGCCAGGTAACCGGTAGCCCACAACGGCGACTCAAGACGAAATTCCAAACAGAATTGGCGCGATACGTTTGACTTGAGCTTGTTGATCACAACCGAGACCGACTGATCCGGCTTGAGACTGAGAAGGCAACGCAGGTGATCTGGGTAGACCTTGTGTTGTAAGAGGTGATAATCGTGGTTGCCGCAGACCTCTGCCAACAGGCGGGAGAGCGAGGCTTCCCGGTCGACTTCGGCGAACTCCTCGCGGCGCCAGCGCGTGCGAAAGCAGATGTAGTAGTGGAGTTGGTAAGCCCATTGAAGTTCTGTGAATGGTTCAAGCAACACCGAGGAAAGATAGACGCTTGGAGTATGCTAAGCAAGAGCAAGGGGAAGATGCGCCGGCTGCCGTGCTTGTAGGCTGGCGTGAACGATCCCCAACCTTCCGGTTGGGGGATTGCGGGAGACGCGTCCGGAGTCTGCTTGTAGGCTGGCGTGAACGATCCCCAACCTCCCGGTTGGGGGATTGCGGGATGGGCGTCCGGCCGCCGCGCTGTAGGCTGGCGTGAACGATCCCCAACCTCCCGGTTGGGGGATTGCGGGATGGGCGTCCGGTGTCTGCTTGTAGGCTGGAGTGAAAGATCCCCAACCTCCCGGTTGGGGGATTGCGGGATGGGCGTCCGGTGTCTGCTTGTAGGCGGGAGTGAACGATCCCCAACCTCCCGGTTGGGGGATTGGTGGATGGGCGTCCGGTGTCTGCTTGTAGGCGGGCGTGAACGATCCCCAACCTTCCGGTTGGGGGATTGCAAGCCGAATCACTTGTACCTGATGCCTGCGACCTTGATAGTCCAATCACCCGATCTCGTTCCGCCGAACGGGACTTCGCATCTTACTTCGAGGCCGAAGTGTGGCGTGATCACCCTCCCCAATCCAAACCCAACGCGGTAATCTGTCTTGTTGTGGTTCTTCCAATTGGTCCGTGATTCTATCTCAATCGGCGTCCACCACCCCCTGGCCGGTACGTATATAAGAACAGGATTAATAAACAAAGTGTGAATGTCGGGGCGGTCTCCCACTCCTGCGATTGAAATGAAGTCATGAACCCTCACAAGGAAAAACCCCTTCCCCCGCGACAGGAACCAGACCGGCACTGCCAGCGGCGCGACTGCCCACTTGCCAGAACCAAGCGTCTTGTGAGTCGCGGTAGGAACGACAAAACCGCTCCCGGCGACGAAGGCGAACTTCCGGCTGATGTATGGAATGTAGAGCGCCTGAAGATAGAGATCGCCAAGCCCGGTATGTGTCTCTGAACCCAGATGCGTGGTTGCGAGCGGGATATCGGCTCGCAGTATGAAGCCGTTGCGGGCGCCGCGGCTGCCTTTAAGCACTAGTGCATCCTTTCGCAGGATAAGTTGATTATTCCAGGCGCCGTTTCTCAGATTTCGATACTCGTTCCTGACGCTGAGAAAGACCGCGCGGGCCGGGTTGTCTTCGACGCCCGCTTCCGGTTGCTGTGCCGGCGGCTGCGACCCTGACTGTGTGGTCTGGGCCAGCCCCGGACTTGCAAGTGCCAACAACAAGACGATACAGGCAAACGCAAACGCGATGCCCGTAATGCTTCGAGTGATTCCAGCAAGTAGCATAATCAATCTCCTGCCTCAGGCTAGAAGAGCAAGGGTCGTTGTGAAAGCCGCCGCGCACACGAGCGCCGCCGCGAGGAGGGTTTGTATGCTTGTGGTTTTCATCGTTCTGTCGTTTCGTGGGTTGCTTGTTCCCCGGTCTCTGCTTACTTTTTTGTTGCACCCATCGTACCGGCCTATCTTTCTTCTGTGGACCTACAGTTGTTTGCCGTGAAGCGAGACCGGCAGCCAGGTTTGGGCTGCCGGTCTCTTCGAGTGTGATCACTGCCGCGCCATCGCCATGCGGATGGCGTCCTCCGGCGAAATCAAGTGATCCAAGTCCTCGGCGGCCTCGGCGATGGCGAGTTGCACGCCCTTGACGCGACCGTTGAAGCCGTTGCCGTGCGAGCCGTAGTCTTCCGAGACGGGAGCGCCGGTGTCCTCGCCAACGTCGCAGCCGTCGTCGGCGGAGAAGATCATCGCCAGCGTCGACCCGATGTCCCCCTCGCCGACCTTCTTGCCGTCGGTGTACAGGGTGACCTTGCCGCCCTTGCCCAGGCCGCCGCCGGCGTAGGCGAACTCCATGCGCACCTGATGCTCGCCTGCGGGGATCGGCGTGGTCCCCTCGACGTAGAAGTGCTTGAAGCCGCCCCAGTTGTAGCAGTACTTGAGCTTGCCGCCCTTGGCGTACAGGCTCCAGCCGCCAATGTTCGCGCCCTGGGCGATGATGACGCCCTCTGCCCCCTTATCGGGCACCACAATTTCGGCGGTGACGGAGTGCGACTTATTCTTGATGTTCAGGATGCAGTTCTCCGACAGGCGCCCCATGCCGCCGAAGAGGATCTGGGTCTTCCCCTTGATGAGCACCGGGCGGCCGGCGGTGTCCGGGCTGAACTTCTCCACCATTCGGTCGTCGAGCGGGAGCACCTTGTAGCGCGTCGCTTCGATGAGCCAGAGACGTTGCAGGTCGTGGAGTTTCTGCGGGTTCTCCTTGGAGAGGTCCTTCGCCTGGCTCCAGTCCTTCGTGGTGTCGTAGAGCTCCCACACGTCGTCGTCGAAGGCCGGCACCTTCGCGTCCAGCGCCGCCCAGGGCGTCCGGTGCTTGGTCACTGCGGTCCATCCCTTGTGGTAGATGCCGCGGTTGCCGAACATCTCGAAGTACTGCGTCTCGTGCTGATCCGCGGCCTTCGCGTCGTCGAAGGCGTAGCGCATGCTGACGCCCTCGATCGGGTCCTGCTGGATGCCGTTCACCGACATCGGCTCGGGCAGCCCCGCCGCCTCGAGAACGGACGGCGCGACGTCAATCACGTGGTGGAACTGTGAGCGAATCTCGCCCTTCGCCTTGAACCCGTTCGGCCAGTGGACGATCGTGCCGTTACGCGTGCCGCCAAAGTGGGAGGCCACCTGCTTGGTCCACTGGTAGGGCGTGTTCATCGCGTGCGCCCAACCCACCGCGTAGTGGTTGTACGACTCGGGTCCGCCGAGCTTGTCGAGCCGGGCCGAGAGGTACTCGGGCGTTTCGAGCGCCTGAAGGCCGTTGAAGTAGCTCATCTCGTTGAAGCAGCCGTTCAGCGACCCTTCGGCGGAGGCGCCGTTGTCGCCGATGATGTAGTAAATGAGGGTGTCCTCGAGGATGCCGAGCTTCTTCAGGGAGTCGAATATTCGGCCCACGTGGTGGTCGGTGTACTCCATAAAGCCGGCGTAGACCTCCATCTCCCTGCGCAGCGTGGGCTTGAGCGCCTCAGGCATCTCGTCCCACGCTGGAATCTCCTTGTGGCGCGCGGTGAGCTGGCAGTCGGCCGGGATGACGCCCAGCTTCTTCTGCCGGGCGAAGGTCTCCTCGCGCAGCTTGTCCCAGCCCTGATCGAACTTGCCCTTGTACTTATCGGCCCAGTCCTTGGGCACGTGGTGGGGCGCGTGGGTCGCGCCGGGCGCAAAGTAAACGAAGAACGGCTTGTCGGACGCGAGCGCCTTCTGTTGCCCGATCCAGGCAATGGCCTTGTCGGTCATATCCTCCACGAGGTG
>CAZJQQ010000023.1:0-113250 GCA_964548075.1 uncultured Clostridia bacterium
ACTTGTCGGTGTTCGTGCTGATGGACTGCCTGAACGGGTACTTCGACGATCCGCTACTGGACAGCCTCGCCGAAGCGATGATGAAGGACCCGGAAGGAGGGGCAGTCGCGGTGTGGGCCTCGTCGGCTATGACTTTTCCCGAGGGTCAAGCACTAATGAACAAGGAGTTGTACCGGCAGTTGTTCCGCAATCGCGGGATCGCGTTGGGAGATGCTATCAAGAGCGCCAAAGCCGCAATCAGTGATAGCGATGTCCGCAGGAGTTGGATCCTACTGGGCGACCCGACGATGAGGCTTAGGTAGCGGCAGACCTGGCTTCGATCACGAGCAGCGCTTACGCTCACGTCGCAAGCGAGGATTCTATTTCGGCTCGACAATCTCAACAAGCTCGGTACGATCGCCGGAATCGTCGAGACCTGGCTCCGTCACTGACGGGCGTACCCATTCTCCGCGCGGTGATCCCAAGATGTGGCTTGGGCTGTCATCGCGCCGGGCGTTATTACTCAGTCCCACTACGTCGGCTTGACTTCAAGCGCGCTGCTGGTCTCTCCATTTAGCTTGAATCTCTGTGCCCAATCTATCCGCGCTGTCGACTGCATAACCACAAACAAGGTGATGATCGAGCCGATCGTGACTGCAAGCCCGGTGAATCCCTCGAAGAAGAATGCGTAAGAGAAGCCGATCAAGTAAACCAACTGCGCCACCGCGACCTCAACGAAAGCGAATCTGTTCCCGGCGACGATGCGCATGTACGACACGACCAGGATGATTGACACCATCGAGCACAGTGCGAACGCGGCATGAATCGAAATGTGGTCAACCAGATAAGCCAGCAGCAGATGAAACGCAAAAAACGCAGACGCAAGAAAGAAGTAGTTCATCGGATGTATGCGAATACCTCTTAGCAGCGAGATGACGAAGATCAGAAAGAAGAAGAATCCCAGCGACACCGGCGCGAAGAACGAAATTCGCGCGGCCATCGGTCCGGGGTTTATCTTTTGCGGCATCTCGATGCCGATGCCGTTTCCCGCAATCAGGTCCTTGTAGTCCCACGTCAACTGCCAGCCGGTCCCCGTGCGCTCCTTGGTCACATTCGGCGAGATCGTGTTGGCCGGATGATCGTAGCCATCGAAATCCGTGGTCGCGACCAGCTTGAAGTTGCGCACCTCGCTGATCCCGTCTCCGAAGCGATACGTGAAGCGATCCAGACCCTGCGACTTGTAGTTCACCGCCAGACGGTGGCGAGACTTTGCCGCGCAGGGAATCGTTGCGACGACAGTGCTCGCGTTCTGTCTCGTGAACGCGACCGGGGTTCCATCAACCTCAAACTTGAAGTCATCATAGTGGCCGCTGGCTGCGGGAAAGGCGAAGTTTAAGGTCAACAGGCCGCTCTTCTCGTGAGGGTTCTCGAACTCGTAATCGCCCGCGAAGCGCACGCGGTAGGTCGAGTACCACAACAATCCCTTTTGTCTTTGGTCCAGCTCGAAACCCACGCGAATCTCGTTTTGCGCGATGGGCAGTTCATACTTCTCAGGGTCCGCGCCGGCTCGCACGACGACCACTCCTTTTTTGGAAGGGTCCGGGTTCTGAGTTCGGGTTGGACTATCGACCGTAAGAGAGGCCCAGGGAGCCTTTTGATCGAGCGGCGTGCCCCACAACTGACCGACCTCGTGTTTGAGCTGGGCATCCTGATGATCCGTGCGATTTGAGATCGTCCCTGCGAGGGTGATCCATCCGACAACTGCGACGAGGTACACTATTGCGATTGCTACTATTGTCTTGACCATGAGCTGCCTCCGCGAAAGAAGTTAGCGCGAACCTGCGGCGTCCGCGTTGCAGTTGGCTCTGATGCGTGGATCGCGATACTGGATGCTCTGCGGTTTTTAACGAAGTGCGCAGCCATATCGCACGAACATCAGCCCGGTCCAAGCCAGGGCTCCTTCCTTGATTGATCAACGGGCGGCAGGCGGAGTTTATTCAATTTGTTTGTAAGAAAGATGAGGTCCAGGTGAGGGATTTCTGAGAAGGCGGCTGCCGGGCCAGTACCGCGAGCGGTTAAAGGTGAGTTACTGATGCCAGAGACTCGCGAGTTCCACTCACGCAGTTGGTAGATCGTTCGTACTCAGCCTCAAGAACGACTGCCATTCGGAATCCCACCAACTGCGTTGTGGAATTCGGGACGGGCGTGCGTAATCAATTCCCTTTTTGTTTGATCGCGAACACGCGGTCTCCAACGGTGATTCTACCTTTGCGGCCGCCGGTGCCTGGATTGGGCGCGACTGAATAACTGACGCTGCCGTTGCCGATCCCGACACCGCTTGAAGTGACAGTTATCCAACCGACATCTGAAACGGTTTGCCATGCGCACCGTGGGTCGGCGCCAACGCTGATGCTGTCCGTCCCTCCCGCGGCCGCGAATACCCTCGAAGAAGGCAATATCGAATAAAAGCAATCGCTCCCGAGACCGGCGTCCTGCACGACCGTAAGAATGCGGCCGCCGATTGTCAGCTTGCCGAGCCGCGCACTCCCGGTGAAATTCTCGCGCACGACGTAGGTTGCCACGTCGCTGCCGCTTCCCTTCGAAGCCGAAGTGAGCGTGAGCCAACTCGAGTCGCTCGTCGCGGACCAACTGCACGTGGCGCTCGCCGTAATGCTGACGCTGCCGAAGCCGCCCATAACGCCGAAAAACGCGCTGGCCGACGACACCGTGGGGCACGTGGTTTTGTAAGTGCGTACCACCTTAGTCGTCTGTCCCGCCTGATCGCGAATCTGAAGCGTAGCCGTCACATTCCCTGTTGACAGGTCAATCGTCGCGGGAAGGTTCACCGCGACCGTGCCGCCTTCAATGATCGTGAGTCCGGCTGCCAGATTCGTTCCGGGAGGGATGCCACCGACCGCGCGATCGAGTTTCAGCGAGAGCGTCGATGTGCTCAGACCGCTGTCGAGGTCGTAGGCGCCGATTACGAATCGCGAGATTATTCCGGCAGAAGCGGCACGCTCGACAGTTGGCACTAACGAGAGCGTCGGTCGCAAGTCATCTTCGAGAAAGCCGGCGAATCCTCCAGATCCGAAGATGCCCGCCAGATCGATCGGAGCGCCGAGGTCGACCCACCTGGCGATTTTCATTCGTTCATCCCAGGTTAAGCTGAATCCCGATGCCGGAGGCGGCATCTGTGTGCCTGTATAGTCCAGATCGCACTGCGACCAATCGGCGCCGCCCGGGATTGTTGAGGGATTGCCGGGCACGGTTTCAGTCGGGCGATCCGAATTCGCTCGGCCATCCAATCGCCGCCCGAATATTTTCCAGACCAACAAGCTCTGGCGAGCCTGACCCGCTCGGATGTAGCGAGTCACTTGAGGCCAGTACCAGTCGCCCCCCGGCGTAACCGAGCGCGGCGTCGGGTTGGTCGCGCTACGCGACCGCTCGAGCAACGAATAGGTCGCAGGATAGACGCCGTCTACCAGCCGATCATCGGCGCCCAGATCGAGACCGGCCGCGGGGGTCTGCCCCTTTTCCGGGGTATGGCAAGACGCGCATTTCGCTTGAAGGATCGGGCGAATGTCACGCAGGTATTCAACGCTGGTTGAATGAGTATTCGAGGTCGTAACGCCGGGCGCGGACGAACCGTCAACCGCGAGCAATGGTGTTGTCAAAGCAAGGTCGCGAACGACATAGCCCGGTTGCGCTGCCGCCGTAGTGTGGAAGTCGAGTGCCGGCCGCGAGTGCGCGTGACATCCGCCGCAGTCGTAACGCTTTTCGCCCGGGCGCACTTGATGCCACGTTTGCGCCGCGTTCAGCACCAGTCCGTTGCGATCCAATGTTTGAAACGTGAATGGAACGTCGGCCGGAATCTTCGCAAGGAAAGACGTGTCTGTGTTTCCCTGCGCATCGATTGTTCCTTCCTTTCGTACTGGTATCTCGCCAAGTATGCGCACCCGTTCGGAGAAATTCGATTCAAACGCCCGGCCATTGTTCGGGTAGGTTCGATCAGTCACCGGCTGGAGCGCCAGTATGCGAATCGCGTAGATATCGGCCTCCGTGTAAAGGCCGGCATCGGCGCCTTGCCTGGTCCAGTTGCGATCGCCGAAGTTCTCGTGCTGATAGAAGCGGTCGCCCTTGAAGGGTCGCGTGTCACGAGAGATCAGCGTTGACGTCCCGATCAGCGCGAGCGGCGTCCCTTCAGGCAAACGTGCATCAATCTGTCCTTCGTTAGCAAGCTCAGGCAGGCTTGCGGGAGCGGCAACGCCGTAGATCACTTGATAAGGGACAACCGCTCGCGGCCACATTTCGTTATAGCTCGGACTGTTCTTTACAAGCACCAGGTCTTCGGGACGGTTGAGTGTCTGATCGCCGCGCATTCGATAAATGCCACCGTCGTAGAACGGCTGCGTCAATCCTGCGCCGACATAAATCCCGTTGTGGTTCGCGGCGCCACGTGTGTAGACGACCAGCAGTTCATTGTTGGGCGCGGCGGAGGGCAGCGTGAATTTCCCGACTCGGGTGTTGTTACCGCCCTGGCACGGCACCGGCGGATACTCGGGATCGCCCACTCGACAGGGAGCCGGAAAATCATCGCCCGTTGTGAAAGGCGTGATGCGAGTGTAGCCAACGCGCTTCAAGGGGATTTCCCCGGACCCAGCAGTGTCCGGTGGAATCGGCTGAAAGAGCGGGTCGGCCGGGTTGCCAATGCCATTGATCGGGAAGCGATACAACTCGCCGAAGCCGTTGTTGTTCAGGTTGTAGTATCGGCAAACGACTATCGAGCCATCCGATATCTGCGTCATGAAATGGTGAGCGAACGGACCATCGCCGAAGCCTGAGAACGGCTCGAAGCGAGTTCCGTCGGGCCATATCGCCCATAACGGGAAGACGCGGTCGTCGCGCGCGCCCATGTTCTCCCACGAAGTGAAGACGATTCGCCCGTCTTTCAACAAGAACGGATGCATTGCCGACGACACGTTTAGAAACCCGATGGGTTGGACGTTCTTGCCGTCCCCATCCATCACGTAGAGTTGCATCGCGCGCTGCCCACCGTTGGTCATTTTGTTGGGAATGAAGTTGTCTCGCGTCGACGTGAAGACTATGCGGCCGTCCGGCAAAAATGCCGGTCCAGTGTTGAATACGCCGACCTTAGGGCAATTGGTGAACGGCCTCGAGCAATCGAAGTCAGCGCCGTTACCGGTGTTCGGGGTGAACTCCTGGAACGTGAGACGCGTCGCCGCGCGCGTTTGAAGATCTACGCGATAAATGTCCGCGCCGTCGTATGACAGAGCCTTCACCGAGTTCAGCCCGCGTTGCGAGTTAACGTTGCGAACGTTTGGATAGAAAGCGAACACAACAGAGCGCGCGTCATAAGCGACATAAGGATCAGTGACCGCGCCGTTCACTCCTGCCGGGAACAGCACTTCTTCGCTGCCGTTCGGGTGCAAGAGCACCAGGTCAGCACCGGCGTCAGGCAATAGCGGAGTGATCGCGTCGGGCCAGAAGCTGTTGACGTTATCTCCGGGCCGCGGCGAACGAACATAGACAATGTCGTAGGTGATCGGCGGTAACGACTGGGCGCCAACCCGGACCAGCAGGAACGAGTACGCGCCGGGCCCGCAGAAGACGGCCGCCATCGAAAACAGGAAGGAGACAAGAATAGATTTCTTTAACATGGGTTCCTCACGTAGTCGAGCGAGAGACATAAGATTTCAGCTTGTGAGGATTCAGATTCGAAGTGTAGAACGGTTCGATGCCGTTCAGCGATCGCTTGCGGGGGCGCCAGCTTCGGAGCCAAGGCGGTGAGATACCGGGCGATCTTATCAGAAGTGATTGAGAGCGAGAAGAGTATTAGTGCATTCGATCGAATCCGCTCCTGATCATCATCGCGCCCTGGCGGCTTTGCGACTTCGCGTGATTGTTGTTTCGCCCGAGACGCCAAGCCGCAGAGACCGCAAAGAATAGGCCAGGCGAGGCTTGCGCCCATCCCGGGAAGGCTATTCTCGCTAGGCTTCGTGCATGCGGGTCAGGCTGGCATTGACCTTTCCCCGAAGGTCGGCTTCGTCGAGTGTCTTCAGTTCGCGATCGAAGAGCACTCGGCCGCCGACGACCGTAAGCACAACGTCCGAACTCACCGCACTGAAGATGATCGCCGCGATCGGGTCGTGCACCGGTGTGTTGTGGGTGCGCGAAAGATCGATGGCGATGATGTCGGCTTGTTTGCCGGCTTCAAGTGAGCCGATGTCGCGATCGAGCCGCAGCGCCCGCGCGCCGTCGAGCGTCGCGAGTTTCAACAGATGTTCCGCGCTCGGCTCCTTGGAATCAATAGTGACTATGCGTTGGATGAGTCCGCAGAAGCGAGCCTCTTCGATCATATCGCATCGATTGTTTGACGCCACGCTGTCGGTTCCCAATCCAACAGTCACGCCGCGGTCCCACATCCATGTCAACTGCGCTATGCCGTGGCCAAGCTTGGCATTTGACTTCGGGCAATGCGCCACGCGCGCGCCGTATTCGACGATCAAATCGATGTCCTCGGAGCCTACTTGGACGCAGTGCACAAGGAGCGGACTCGTCTCCAAGACACCGAGCGACTCGAAGTACTTGATTGTCGACACGCCCGGCGCCTCCCACTCGATGCCACGCGCTGCAAGCCCGCGCGCGAACTCACCTGTGCCGAGCATCATCATCTCGAGTTCAGCTCCCGACTCCGCCGCGTGGATGCACACATCAAGAGACTCGGCTTGCGCGTACTCAGCTACGCCTCGGAAGAGACCGGGTGAGACAGTGTAAGGCGCGTGCGGCGAGACGCCCGCTCGCACCCGATGAGTTTCGCGCGCGCGCATGTCCTCGATCCTTTCTTTTAGTCCATCGAGGCTTTTCGAGGCGTCGTCGGGATCAGGTCCGAACACTTCTCGATAAGCGATACCACGCAGTCCACTTTCGAGCAGCGCTTCAAAGGCCGACGCCGTGTCACCCGTATCCGCGAGTGTCGTTACTCCCGCCCGAACAGCCTCAGCCGCGCCCAAAAGAGCCGACGCCTTCAGGTCATCGATAGAGAGTTGTTCATACTTGGCGTGGGTCAGTTTGAGGATCCAATCGCGAAACGCCAAGTCTTCAAGAAAGCCGCGCATCAACGTCAGCTCGAGGTGGCTGTGAGTGTTCACGAAGCCGGGCAGGATCGCCGCACGTCCAAGGCTCAACGTCTCGGCGTCTCCGAATTCCGCGTGCGATTCGGCTTCAAGCCGAGTGCCGACGAAGACGATTCGATCATTCACCACCACGACCGCGCCCTCGCGGATGGGTGGAGAGCTGATGGGTAATACCCAGTCAGCAGTGTAGACTCGCTTGTCCATTGGCGATTCGATTAGACAGGAAGCAAAAAGGCAAGTCAACGCGCGTGACCAGGTAGTGATCAAGGAGGGCAAGTCGTACAGGCTGCGAAACCCACGCGACTTTAGGTTGGTCGAAGAAGCTGACTAAAGATCGCGACGCTTGAGCGCGGAAATAGTTGACCCTCCAGACAAGCGCTGATAGACTCCGACTACTGATGATTCGAAGGCTGCTCATTCTGGCATTCACGCTGTCGGTCGCCGGCAACTCGCTCGCGGCCGTGTCGCCTGTTGCCGAAGGTGACGGCGGATGCGGCGGCTGTTGCAGCGCCGCCCGCCGCAATGATCCGAGCGTGAGTCCCTCGAAGCTTTGTTGTCTTACAGAATGCAATCAGCCCGGTGAGACTCAACAGTCAGCGCCGGCAAGCCTGCTCAGGACCGAGCGCGACAACAAGAGCGCTTCGCCGGTTGCTGTTTTGTTGGCGGCCGCTCATTCGGTACCGCCTTCGGGGTTTCTACACTCGCCCGCCCGCAGCATAGTTCAGTCGACACCCATCTACCTCAGAACCGGCACTCTTCTGATCTAAAAGCCGTAGTGTGCCCATTCGCGGCACAAGTCACTTCAAACGAACCTTCAACATTGCTCTAACTCCAACGATGTGAGGGTCCGCTCTGTGCGCTGATTTCGCAATGAACAACTGAAGCGTGCGAACTCGCGGCCTCAAGATCGATGGGCAGCCAAATTGGTTGGAGAGTGCTTGGAACGAACGCACTCACACTGTTCGGGAGGTGTATCAGTGAAGATCAGAACTATTGTCATATCGTACGCGATTGCGATTCCTCTTCTCGTCTTGAGCGCATGTGAGCGCTCGGGCTCATCCAGCGGCGATAAGATCATCAAGTCCACCAGGTCAGGTGATACGACGATCGCGCTTTCAAGCGCCAGCGGCGAGATCAAGAGCGGAGAGAATGATCTGACGCTTTCATTCGCCGATGCGTCGGGCAAGCCCGTCGACGTGCCGGCCGCATCGCTCAAGTTCTATATGCCCGCGATGGGATCGATGGCCGAGATGAATGAAGTCGCTACGCTGACGACAACCGCCACGCCCGGCAAGTTCAAGGTTCGGGTCAATATCGAAGTCGCCGGCAGTTGGGAAGCGATGATCAGTTTCCAGGGATCGCGCGGAACGGAGCCTGCGACAATGAGCGTCACTGCGAAATAGTCCGTAGTCCGTGGTCAGTAGTCCGTAGCTCGAAGGCAACGACTAAACTCGAGCTACGGGCGACGGGCGACGGACTACGGACTACGGACTACGGACTACGGACCACGGACTGACAGATGATAGATCGCATAATCGAAATCTCTCTCAAGAACCGCTTCATCATCGTCGCGGCGTATGTGCTGCTCGCGGGGTGGGGCTACTGGGCTCTCATCCGCACTCCGGTCGATGCGATACCCGATCTGTCTGATAACCAGGTCATCGTCTTCAGCGATTGGGTTGGCCGCAGCCCGCAAGAAGTCGAAGACCAGGTTACCTATCCGCTGACCACCACGCTGCAAGGCTTGCCGGGCGTAAGAGTGGTGCGCGGGCAGTCGGCGTTCGGGTTCTCGATGATCAACGTGATCTTCGAAGACTCGATCGATCTCTACTGGGCTCGCACTCGAGTCGCGGAGCGGTTGAACCTCGCAACCAAGCAACTCCCCGAAGGCGTCCTGCCCACGCTCGGCCCCGACGCGACCGGCGTCGGCCAGATCTTCTGGTACACGGTTGACGGCGAAGGTTTCAGCTTGCGTGACCTGCGTTCGCTTCAAGACTGGTTCCTTCGTTATCAACTCAACTCGGTTCCTGGCGTAGCCGAAGTCGCATCAGTAGGCGGACAGGTGCAGCAATACCAGATCGACGTCGATCCAAACCGGCTGCGCGCTTATTCGATTCCACTGTCGACGGTCGTAGAAGCCGTTCAGCGAAGCAACTCGAACGTCGGCGGGAATGTCATCGAGCATAACGGCCAATGGTCGATCGTACGCGGCGTCGGGTTGATCGGATCGGTTGCCGATTTCGAGAACATCGTGATTGGAGGCTCAGGGGGCACACCGATCTTCGTGCGCAATGTCGCGGACGTGAGCATCGGCAATGCGTTTCGAGTTGGGGCGCTGGATCGCGACGGTAAAGAAGCCGTTGGCGGAGTGGTGATTGCGCGATACGGGGTAAACACCCTCGAGGTGATCAACGCGGTAAAGGCGAAGCTGGAGACTCTCAAGCCTGGCCTGCCGCAGGGTGTGAGCGTCACGCCGTTCTACGACCGGACCGAATTGATCCTGCGGGCGACCGCAACACTCAAGCGGGCGCTCATCGAAGAGCTGCTGTTGGTAACGCTCGCTCACATTATTTTTCTGTTTCACTTCCGCTCGATTCTGATCGTCACGATCCCGCTGCCGTTGGCGGTGCTCGCTTCGTTTCTGTTCATGCACAACCTCGGCATCAGCTCGAACCTCATGTCGCTGTCTGGAATTGCCATCGCGATCGGCGTGCTGGTAGATGCGGGCATAGTCGTCACCGAAAACGCGTTTCGCTTCATGGAAAAGCGAGGCGTTGATCCGCGCGACCGCCAGAAGGTATGGGAGACCGTTCTCGAGTCGACTCGCTTGGTCGGGCGGCCGATTTTCTTTTCGATGACGATCATCATCCTCGCCTTTATTCCGGTGTTCGCGTTGACCGGCAGGGAAGGAAAGCTCTTTCACCCGCTCGCATTCACCAAAACGTTTGCGATGCTCGCGGCGACGATCATTGCGGTCACGCTTGTGCCGGTGTTGTGCACGCTGCTCTTGCGCGGGCGCTTCCATTCTGAAGAAGAGAACTGGGTGATGCGCGTGTTGCAGCGCGGTTATCGTCCTGTGCTGAGCTTCGCGCTTGCTCATCGAGCGCTGACGATTACGTGTGCGTTACTCTTATTTTCGGTCGCCGTGTTGCTCGCTACTTCGGCTAGCTGGTTGCCGAAGGCGCGATCCGCCACAGCCAACGTGCCGATTGTTGGACCGCTCGTTCAGACGATTCACCCGATCGGCAGCGAGTTCATGCCCGAGCTCAACGAAGGTGACTTGATGTACATGCCGATCACCGATCCGGCTATATCGATCGACGAGGCGCTGCGCGTGATGCAGATGCAGGATCGAACGCTCAAGTCATTCCCCGAAGTCGAATGGGTGACGGGTAAGGCGGGCCGGGCGGAGACTTCGACCGACCCAGCGCCGGTGAACATGAACGAGACGATCGTTCATCTGAAACAGCCGGACCAATGGCGCCCCGGAATGACTCGCGAAAAGCTCATCGGAGAGATGAACGACAAGCTCACGATGCCGGGTGTGACTAACATCTGGACGCAGCCGATCATCAACCGAATCGAAATGCTCACGACCGGGATTCGCACTGAGATAGGCGTGAAGATCTACGGCAGCGATCTCGCCGAGCTTGAACGCCGTTCGCGTGAAGTCGCGTCGGTGTTGCAGACAGTGCCGGGTGCGGCAAACGTTTCGCCTGAGCCGCTTACCGGCCAGCCTTACATCGACATCAAAATCGACCGGCAGGCGGCCGCGCGGTACGGCATAGACGTAGCCGCGATTCAGAACGTCGTGGACACCGGCATCGGTGAAACCAATCTCACCGTGACGATCGAGGGGCGCAGGCGGTTCCCCGCGCGAGTGCGTTACGCGCAAGAATTTCGAGCGAGCCCCGAAGCGCTCGGCGGGTTGCTTGTGTCCGCGCCCGGCGGCGCGCAGATACCGCTCGCGCAAGTAGCGACCATACGAGAGGTAAACGGGGCGTCGATGATCTCGAGCGAGAACGGGTTGCTGCGCGGCACAGTGCTGCTGAATGTCAGGGGCCGCGACGTAGGCAGCTTCGTCGAAGAAGCGAAGCTGGCGCTGCGGGATCGAGTGCAGCTCCCGGCGGGCTACTATGTCGAATGGAGCGGTCAGTATGAGGACCAACAACGCGCGCGGGCCCGGTTGCTTCTGGTGATGCCGATCGTGCTCGTCGTCATTTTTGTGTTGCTTTATCTGACTTATCACTCGTTCATCGAGGCCGCACACGTGTTGCTCGCGGTGCCGTTCGCGCTGACCGGCGGTGTTTATCTCCTCTACGCGATGGGCTACAACTTTTCAGTCGCGGTGTGGGTGGGATTCATTGCGCTCTTTGGAACGGCGGTGCAGACCGGCATGGTCATGGTGATCTACCTGGAAGAGGCGGTTGAGCGCAAAAAGCAGGAGAACAGTGGGAGGCTAACGCGCGAGCACCTGAAGCAAGCGGTGATGGAAGGTGCGCTGTTGAGGCTGCGGCCGAAAGTGATGACGGTGAGCACGGTGGTGGCGGGTCTGCTGCCGATTATGTGGAGCACGAGCGCGGGCGCCGAGGTGATGAAGCCGCTTGCGACGCCGGTGCTCGGCGGGATGGTGTCGTCGCTGATACACGTGCTGATCGTGACGCCGGTGATTTTCTTCTGGCTTCGCGAGCGGGAGCTGAAACGGACGAGGAATGACTGAGGTTCTCTTTGCGTTTTTGCGTTCCTTTGCGGCTTTGCGCGAAACAGGCAATCACGCAAAGACGCAAAGACACGCAAAGACGCAAAGAAGATCGGAGCTGATGATGAACATTCCATTCAAATCAACTGGAGCGGCGCTGTTGCTGACGCTCTCGGCGACAGTAGTGCTTCCGCAATCGATGACCGACGGACAAGAAGTCGGCCTTGTGCTTTCGGCAAAGTCGCCAAGGCCGATCGAGCCCGCCGAGCCGCGCTCGATGTACTCGCAATACATCGACCCGGTGAACGGGCTCACGGCGGACGCGCTTGTTCGTTACGCGCTCGCGCACAACGGTGAGCTTGCGGCCGCGAGGCAGATGATCGCAGAAGCGAGAGGACGGCTTCGTCAGGCTGGCCTCAAAGCAAACCCGATGCTCGAAGTTAGCGGCACGCGCGCGGCAAATGCTCCCGACAACAAGCTCATGGTCGGAGCTGAGCTGCCGCTCGAGCTTGGCGGCCGCCGAAACGCGAGAGTCGCAGTCGCATCGGCCGAGCTTCAAGTACGCGAGGCCGAAGTAGCCGATTTCGAGCGCAAGCTGTCAGCCGACGCGCGAATGAAGTACGCCGACGCCATAGCCGCCGCCCGCAATCTGAAATTCACCGAAGACTTGCTCACGCTCACCCGCGACTCGCATCGCCTCGTTCAGGCGCGAGTCGAGCGAGGCAAGACCGCGCCCCTCGAGCAAAACCTGCTGCTGGTCGAGTTGAATCGAGTTGACGCGATGCGCATCGGCTTCGAGAGCCGCGCTGAAGTAGCGATACTCGAGCTCAAGAAAGTGATCGGCATGCCGCCAGGCGAACCGTTGCGGTTGCGCGGTGAGTTCGACACAACACGCCAACTGGTGACGCAGAGCGACGCGGTGAGGAATGCGCTTGCAACACGGCCCGACCTGTCGGCTGCGCGCGCGGCCGAGAATCTCGCGGCGGCGCAAATCGAACAAGTGCGCGTTGAAGGTAAAGTCGACGCAAGCATCTTCGCCGGGTACGAACGAATGAGCAGCGGCTTCGATGTCTTTGGTTTCAACGACGCGGGAGCGCGCGTTCCAGTGATGGGCGTCTTCCACAATCTCACTTTTGGAGTGCGGTTGAGCTTGCCGGTACGAAACAAGAATGAGGGCAACATCGAAGCCGCGCTCGCATCCGCCGCAGCCGCGCGCAGCCGCCGCGAATTCGCCGAGCTTGTTGTGCGAAACGAAGTGGCAGCGGCGTACGCGCGCTTCGAGCGAGCACAGTCAGCGCTCGCGGTCTATCGCGATGGCGTTCGCGGCCAGGCTGAGCGCAATCTGGACGTTATCCGCCAGACGTACACGCTTGGCCAGAAGACCGCGCTCGATTATGTCAGCGAGCAGAGACGTTTCATCGAAGTCGAGACGGGATACACCGAGGTGCTTAAGGAATATTTCAACTCGTTGGTCGAGCTTGAACGCGCAGCGGGAACTCCGGTTCCTTCCGCGTGAGGTGATGATGATGGACAATCAGGACAGTGCTATGAATCAAAATGAGAACTCAGAGACCCCGCCGGCCAAGCGGCCGATCGCGCTCAAGCGATGGGTTGTGATTGCTGTCGTGCTTTTGACCGCGGCCGCAATCGCGCTGACGTGGTTGCTCACGCGCGGGTCGAGTCAGGGTTCAATCGCCGGACGCCCCGTTCCCTCGCCGACAGGGGAATCCGTTTCGACGCAGCCCGGCACGGCGTCGACAACGTCAACCGGGACCACGGCTCGGCCCGGCGAGATGGTGGTCACGCTCTCTCCCGACAAGCTCGAGAACGCCCAGCTCAAAACCGAAGTCGTCATTGAACGAACGGGCATGCCCTCGGCGGGCGCGGCCGGCATTCGAACAACCGGAACCGTTCAATCGAACGCGTACAAAGAAGTGCCCGTGTTTCCAATCGCCGGCGGAATCGTCAGGCAGATCAACGTTGAGCTTGGCAATAAGGTGAATCGGGGGCAGACTCTCGCAACGATTTTCAGCAGCGAGCTGGCGGACGCGGAGGCTGCTTACTTGAAGATGGCCGCTGAGGTCGAAGAGCACCATCAGCATCACCGCCGCGCGATTGAGCTGGTTGAGATTGGCGCGGCGAGTCGCGAAGAACTCGAACAAGCTACTTCGATGAAGAAGACCGCTGAGGCGAACCTTGCCTCCTCGCGAGAGCGGTTGATTCTGCTCGGCCTGAGTGAGAAACAAGTCGAGGAGCTTCGCACTGCGCAGAAGTTCCCAAAGCCGCTTATCGCCGTTGAGTCTCCCGCTTCCGGGACTTTGATCGGCCGCGCGGTTAATACTGGCGAGGTTGTCATGCAGGGCAAGGAGATGTTTCGAGTTGCGGACTTGTCGTCAGTGTGGGTGATCGCACAAATCTACGAGAGGGACTTCCAGACGGTCAACATCGCGACGCCCGCGGTCATAACAACCTCGGCTTATCCGGGGCGGACCTTCAACGGGCGCGTTTCTTACATCGATCCGCGAGTCGATCCGCAAACGCGCACGGCTCAGGTTCGCGTCGAACTGGCGAATCCGAGAGAGGCGCTCCGGCTCGGGATGTTCGTCGACGTGAACTTCAGCGGCGCGGTTCAAGCTGCGTCGAGCGGGCAAACAGTTCCGGCCGTCCCGCGCTCGGCGGTTCAAGCCATCGGAGCAAAGCAAGTCGTCTACGTGGCAACCGATCGGCCGGGCTCATTCGCGCAGCGCGAAGTCTCTACCGGACAAGAAGTCAACGGCTGGCTTCCGGTGTACAACGGCGTGAACGCAGGCGAGCGAGTAGTAACCGAAGGAAGCTTTTTGCTTCGAGCGGAGAGCTTGAAACTGAATCCAGCTCAATCGAGTCTCCCGGCCTCGGCGGCTTCCAGCGAACAGGTCAACCAGGCGCAAGCCGCTTCGCGCGAGCCGCAACAAGAAGCCGGCGTCCAGGCCGTCACCGTGAAGGTGACCGATGAGGGCTTTCAGCCCGACAGGATCGAGCTGAAGCGGGGCATTCCCGCGCGATTGACCTTCGTGCGAGAGATTGAAGAGACTTGCGCCACGTCGGTCATTATCCCGGAGTTCAACATCAAACAGGATCTGCCGTTCAAGGAACCTGTAGTGCTCGAGTTCACACCCAACAAAGCGGGCGTGTTCGACTTCACCTGCGGAATGAAGATGCTCAGCGGGAAGATCGTGGTGCGTTGAGCCTCTGCGGAGCGTTTCGTGGAAAGAGGGAAGTGAATGAATAAGGATGAATTGGCGTCTTCGCCGACAGATAGTGTTGATTGCTTAGACCGAAGGAGGCCTGAATGAAATCGCAAGAGCCGCGAGTCGTCAAGCTCGCGTTATTGGTTGTGTTTTGCACACTGGTGCTCGCGTACCTTGTATCCCATCGGATAACGTATGCCGCGTCGCTTCCACAAAAGCCTCAGACAAAGAACCCGCTTCAACCGACTGAGAAGAACACCGCGTTAGGCCTCGACCACTTTGACGCTCACTGTGCAAGCTGTCACGGCTCGACCGGGCAAGCCGATATTGAGAAGGGGAAAGCTGTAAGCGCGGCTGACCTGACTTCTGACAATTTGCAGTCAAAGTCGGATGCGGAATTATTTCGCAAGATTTCCAGCGGCGTTCCAGGCACAGCAATGCCGGCTTTTGGCAAGACTCACAAGCCGACGGAGATTTGGCAAACGATCTTGTTTCTCAGGAAGCTGCCCACACTCACACCAGAAGGTAGAAAGAAGCTCGAATCCGCAGTGCCCCCGAGCGCTCGTCACAAGCACGGCGCTGGAAAAGGAGAACAGCACCAGCATCCGGAAGCCGAAGCCCGCATGCAACCAGAAGTTGATGCTCATCACGAGCATCCGGCCCAAACATCGTCCAAACCGTCGGGCAGCCAACAGGAGCCGGCAAAGCAAAATGTGATAGTACGATCACTTGATTCACCTGCCGCGCCCGGGAGTGGTGAGCCAAACCTCTACTCGGCATCTGATGGACGAGTCTTCTTAACGTGGATCGAACCGGCGGATAATAAGAGTCACAGGCTGCGATTTGCAATCCGCGATGGACGCAATTGGTCCGAGCCTCGCACGATTGCCGAGGGCCTGAATTGGTTCGTCAACTGGGCCGATTTCCCATCCCTCGTTGTGCTACAAGACGGAGCGCTTGTTGCGCATTGGTTGGTGAAGGGCAGTCCCGATGCTCACTCGTACGATATCAACATCTCTCGCTCATCGGATGGCGGCAAGACGTGGAGCAAGCCAATACTCCCGCATCGCGATGGCACGAGGACCGAGCACGGCTTTGTTTCTATGCTGCCCATGACTCGTGGGCGCGTCGCAGCAATATGGCTCGACGGGCGTAACTTCAAAGAGAGTTCGCAGGATGGTCACGGATCATCTGCGAATGAAATGACTCTGAGGTACACAACCATCGACGCCAAAGGCAGGCTTTCTGAAGATGCGCTGCTGGACTCACGGGTCTGCGATTGTTGCCAAACGTCGGCTGCGCTTACGCCGGACGGAGCAATCGTGGTGTATCGGGATCGCTCCGAAAAAGAGATCCGCGACATTTCACTCGTTCGTTTCGACAAAGGGCGATGGACAGAGCCGCGAACACTGAATGCCGATGATTGGGAGATTCACGGCTGTCCGGTCAATGGCCCAATGGTTTCCGCCGACGGGCGGCGAGTAGCCGTCGCCTGGTTCACTGCGGCGAAGGACGCCCCGAGAGTCAAGGTCATCTTCTCTAGCGACGCCGGCGCGACCTTTGGTCAGCCGATCCAGGTGGATGAGGGAACCCCTGTTGGCCGTGTTGATGTCCTAAGCCTGGCCGACGGATCGGCGCTTGTCAGTTGGTTGGAGCGCACGGCAAAAGGCGGAGAAGTTAAAGTTCGTCTAGTGAGACCGGATGGCTCGCGTGGTCAGTCAATAACAGTAGCCGAGTCGAGTGCTGCCCGAGTAAGCGGCTTTCCTCAAATGGCACGCGTCGGAGATGAGATCATCTTTGCGTGGACTGATCCGGGAACTCCTTCTCGAGTACGGACGGCATTGGGAAGGATTGTCCCCGCAAGATGAGTTGATACGACAAAGAAATCGAGCAACTCGATGCGGATCGCAGACAACAGCAACGAATATACCTGCCCTATGCACCCGGAGGTTCGCCAGAAGAGCCCAGGCTCATGTCCGAAGTGTGGCATGGCGCTTGAAGCGCTGAACATTAACCTGCCGGCTACGAAAACAGAATACACCTGCCCGATGCACCCGGAGATCGTGCGGGACGGCCCCGGCCTTTGTCCTATCTGCGGAATGGCCTTGGAACCAAGAACCGTCACCGGCGGTGAAGAGCAGAACGAAGAGCTGGAGGACATGGCACGCCGGTTCAAGATCGGTTTGCTCCTGACAATCCCACTGTTCTTGCTGGCGATGTCGGATCTGATCCCGGGCCAGCCTCTCCAGCACGCGGTCTCAATGCGGCTGCTCAAGCTTGTTCAGTTAGCGTTCGCTACTCCCGTAGTGTTGTGGGGAGGCTGGCCCTTCTTCCAGCGGGGTTGGGCTTCAATCGTAACGCGCAGTCTCAATATGTTCACTCTCATCGCCGTCGGTACGGGAGTGGCCTACTGGTACAGCGTCATTGCTACCTTCTTTCCGGGCATCTTCCCGGCTTCGTTCCGCGGTCACGGTGATGAGGTTGGGGTTTATTTTGAGGTCTCTGCGGTGATCGTGGTGCTGGTGCTGTTAGGACAGGTTCTCGAACTTCGGGCGCGCAGCAAGACTAGCAGCGCAATCAAAGCGCTGCTGGGACTCGCTCCAAAAACGGCCCGAGTCTTTCGCGATGATGGGACAGAAGAAGAGATGTCTCTTGATGCCATCAAGCCAGGAGACAGGCTCCGAGTTCGCCCGGGAGAAAAGGTTCCCGTCGATGGAATGCTCCTCGAAGGCACGAGCTCTGTCGATGAGTCCATGGTGACCGGCGAGTCCATTCCCGTAGAGAAAAGCAAAGGCGATAAGGTCACCGGCGGTACGGTCAATGGCACGGGTGGTTTCACTATGCGGGCGGAGCGAGTTGGCAGCGAGACGCTTCTGGCGCAGATCGTGCGGATGGTGAGCGAAGCTCAACGCAGCCGCGCTCCCATTCAGCGTCTCGCGGATACGGTCTCTTCTTACTTTGTTCCCGCGGTCATTGTGGCCGCCATCATCACGTTCGCCGTGTGGGGTCTTGCAGGGCCTGAGCCGCGCCTGGCCCACGCAATCGTCAACGCGGTAGCCGTGCTGATCATCGCTTGCCCGTGCGCGCTGGGGCTTGCGACGCCGATGTCGATCATGGTGGGAACAGGTCGCGGTGCCACAGCAGGCGTGCTCATCAAGAATGCTGAAGCCCTCGAGGTTCTGGAGAAGATTGACACGCTCATTGTGGATAAGACCGGCACGCTCACCGAAGGCAAGCCGCGCCTCACCTCGGTGCTGCCTTTGAATGGGACGAGTGAGTCCGAGCTATTGCGCCTGGCCGCCAGCATCGAGCGGGGAAGCGAGCATCCTCTGGCCGCGGCAATCGTAGCCGGCGCGCAGCAGAGAAACTTGAGCCTCTCTGAAGCCGAAGAGTTTCAATCGATCACCGGAAAGGGCGTCGTCGGAAAGATCGACAGGCACGTTGTCGCTCTAGGCAACAGCAAGCTGCTCGAGCAACTGAACATCGACGCGAGCATCGTGACTGAGCGAGCAGAGGCCCTTCGCAAAGAGGGCGAGACGGTGATGTTTGTCGGCGTTGATGGCCGGCTTGCGGGGTTGCTTGGCGTCGCTGATCCGATCAAAGAGTCTACGGCTGAGGCAATCCGAGCGCTGCACGCGGATGGAATCCGCATCGTGATGGTCACCGGAGACAATCGCACAACTGCCGAAGCGGTGGCTCGAAAGCTAGGCATAGACGAGGTCGAGGCCGACGTTCTGCCCGAGCAGAAGGGCGAGGTAGTAAAGCGTCTACAGGCTCAGGGCCGATCGGTGGCGATGGCCGGCGACGGAGTGAACGATGCTCCAGCGCTGGCTCAGGCACAGGTTGGAATTGCAATGGGGACGGGCACAGACGTGGCTATCGAGAGCGCGGGCGTCACCCTCGTGAAGGGAGACTTGCGCGGCATCGCGCGCGCTCGCAAGCTGAGCCGGGCCACAATGCGCAACATCAGGCAGAATCTCTTTTTCGCGTTTATCTATAACGCGCTCGGAATCCCGATCGCTGCAGGCGCGCTCTATCCGGTGTTTGGGCTGCTGCTGAGCCCAATGATTGCAAGCGCAGCGATGAGTTTCAGCTCGGTGTCGGTCATAGGCAACGCGTTGAGGCTTCGAAAGGTTGAGTTGTAGGAAGCTCTGGATAATTACTAGCGAAACGGATAGGGTAGTGCGCGCAAACCTTGTTGCGCGCGAGCAGACATCCGAATTGACAGTGATATGTATTCCGCCATCATAGGTGACTGTATTGCTGATTCAAGACCTCTGGAATAGGAGAATTCGGCTAACCGATGAGCGCCTTAGTCACCTCGAGACTGATCACCCTGAGATGCGAGCGCAGGTGACCAAGATTGTTGAAACACTGAGTGACCCTGACAGGATCACTCGCTCGACAACAGATCAACAAGTCGAGATGTTCTACAAGCATTATTCCTCGACTCCGGTGACGACCAAGTTCCTGTGCGTTATCTTGAAAGCACTGCCGGACGACGGTTTCATTATCACGTCATACTTCACCGACACAGTGAAGAAGGGAGAGGTTCATATGGGAGAAGAAGTAAAAGTTTGGTATGACAGAGAAGCGGATTATCTAGAAGTGTTGTTCGACAGAAAAGAAGGTTACTTCAGGGAAACTGACAACGATGCGGTAATGGAAAAGGTTGATGATCAGGGGAACGTCATTGGCTTTTCAATCTTGAAGGTCAGTGCGATAAGCCAACGTCAGCCGTTGTCAGTGAGCCTTAGCAACCGAGTAGCTTGAAGGCACTCGAGCGACTAATCACAAGTGGACCCGCTTTGACCAATTGCAATTTTCACGTGGCGGCGAACCGCGGTTTCGAAGTTAACGAACTGACTGTGATTCGAGAGTTGGTTTTGGAGAATCGGGATTTGTTCTTGGAGAAGTGGAATGCCTACTTTAGTGGAAAGCAGTGAGGTTCTGGCTGTAGAGGCGTCGTGTACCGACCATGCGCTGACCGTGATTCTGGATGATGGCCGAACTGTGTCCGTTCCTTTGGTGTGGTTTCCCCGGCTTCTAACGGCTAGTCCGAAGCAGCGAAAGAACTGGGAACTAATCGGCGGCGGAATCGGCCTTCATTGGGAAGCAATCGACGAAGACATCTCCGTAGCCAGCCTTTTGCAACCCGAGAAGTTCATGCGGATGGCTAATGTGGCGATGCAGCCGCCACGCTTCTCACGACAGGCGCTACGCGTTCCCGCGGCTCACAAGAAGCGCTCACCTCGGCGCGCTTGACCGGCAGCCTAGCGTGCGGGTGCGCGTCAGGTTTTCGCGCTTCCCACCCCTGTCGAGAATGTGTGACAAGTCGCCCGAATCCCCCAACCGGCAGGTTGGGGATACCTCACTCCAGCCTACATCGCCAGGGCCGCGGCGTCTCGGGCAAATCCCCCAACCGGCAGGTTGGGGATCCTTCACTCTAGCCTAAGCGCTTGAACTGAATAGACCGTTGCAATGCGACCGAGCCGCTTTGTTTAGGCTGAAGTGAAAGCACCCCAACCTGCCCGGTTGGGGGATTGCAGGAGACGCCGCAGCCCCGTCGCTGTAGGCTGAAGTGAAAGCACCCCAACCTGCCGTTTGGGGGATTGCGGGAGGAGGCGCAGTCCGAATAGGCGCCCCAATCCAAAAGAGAATCGGGCGGGATTGATCCCGCCCGATGTTTGTTTTGGCACGGGCCGTTGCGAACCCTGCCACGCGCGGTGACGGAATTGTCACGGCCCAGATGTTCTCGCTTTACGGAACGGCTTGAGCACTCGACGCTGGGCTTATCTTTGAGACTGAAGCGCTGCTGCTGCTTGCGACCCAGAGATTCGCTCCGTCGTACACTACGCCATAAGGGGCTCTGCCGACCGAAAAGGTGTTAACCACCGCGCCAGTGCTCACCTGTATCTTGGATACAGTGTCACTTCCGTTGTTGGCGACCCAGATGTATGTTCCGGCATAAGTCACACCCGCCGGGCCATCACCTACGGCAAACGTGCCAAGCACGCTGCCGTCAGTCGCCAATTTCGTCACGCTCTGGCTGAAGAAATTCGCCACCCAGATATTTGCTCCATCACAGGCCACGCCGAACGGGCCTTTCCCGACGGCAAATGTCCCGAGGTTAGTTCCATCGCTTGCGCGCAGCTTTGTCACGTTGTTGCTGGAGTTGTTAGTGACCCAGATGTTCGTTCCATCCGAAGCAAGCGCAATCGGACGCGCGCCAACACTGTAGGTCCCGAGAGCGGCGCCCGTGCTGGCCCTCAGCTTTTTGACGGTGTTGCTGTTGCGGTTCGCTATCCAGATGTTGGCTCCGTCGAAGAGCAGTCCCCCCGGGCCGTCTCCCGCTTCAAGAGTTCCGAGAGTCGCGCCGGTACTTGCCCTCAGCTTGGTAACGGAGTCGCTGAGATAGTTCGCAACCCAGATATTGGTCCCATCAAAAGCAAGAGCGACCGGGCGCTTTCCGACCGAGTAAGTGCCGAGCACGGCGCCATCGCTTGCGCGCACCTTGGTAACGGTGTCGCTGAATTGATTGGCGACCCAGACGTTGCTTCCGTCAAAGGCTACTGCTTCGGGGCCGTCGCCAACAGCAACGGAACTGGTCTGCGAAGTCGTCAACTGACCGCTGACCGGCAGTGCAACGATCGCCAGAGCCAGAACGATTAACAAGCTCTTTGTTAGAAGGTTCCCTTTCATTTCTGTGCTCCTTTCTCGCCAGGTCGAGTCCCGCTGTCGCCTTTGGTTTGCGGAGTCTTCGGCCAGTCCACAAACAGGACCGACTCGACGATCCAGCTAGCGTTGGCAAGCCCCGGACAGGCAGCCCACCGCTGGAGGCGTTCGTTTCCGTATCTTACCATCCCGACGTGCTGCGACTTATCGGCATCCAGTTTCGGGTCTGGGTTGGTGAATCCGAGTTTCCGCCGCAGCATCTCGATGTCTTTGGGGTCACCCGTCAGGAAGAACCAGCCTGGTTTGACGCCGTGCATTTTGGCGTACTCCTTCAGTGCCTTCGGCGTGTCCTGCTCCGGCTTGAGCGTGATCGAATACATGAATATGTCTTGGCCGATCCGCTTGCCCAGAGCCTTCTGAACTCTTGCCAGGTTGGCAGTAATCCCGGGGCATACGCCGTCGCAGTCCGCATACATCATGTTGATCATTACGATCTTGTCCTTGAGCAAGTCGTCGTAGAAGCGGACCTTCTTGCCTTCGTGCGTAGTCAGCACGACATTCGGAAAATAGCGGTCCCTTATCATCTCGCGCGATGATGAACCGTCGGGTTCAGACTCTCGGGTAGACGCCCGCGCCAGAAACCCGCCAGCAAAGGGGGCCATCCCGAGCATCGCAATCAATTCTCTCCGGTTAGTGCTCTTCATGGTTTGGCATCTCCTTTCGCACGTCTGTTGCGGTCTGCACGCGCTCGGGGAGCGGTGCGGACGCGGGGTCAGTTATGGGTTTTGCTTCGTGTCTCCCACGGTAGCGAGGTCCCACCTCAGCATCATCGCATGGTCTTCGTGGACGGTGTTGTGACAGTGCATCGGATATCGTCCCAGAAAGTCCCGGAAGCGGAAGAACAGTTTGACCTCGGTATTGTGTTCCAACCGGATCACGTCCTTTCGACCCTTTTGCACCAAGGGAGAATTCGAAGGCGGCTGCCCGTTGATCAACAGGGTCTGAAACTCTTCGAAGTGAATGTGAATCGGGTGCTGCCATCCGCCGGAGCTGTTCTGCAGGACCCAGTGCTCAATTGTGTTCTGCTGAACCGCGAAGCGGATCTGATTGCAGTCGAAAAACTTGCCGTTGATTTGCCACTGGCCGTTGCCTCTCTCGAACTTGAACGTCCGGGTCACCCTTGGCGTCCCCGCGGTGCTGGGCAGGGTGTAATACACAGGGTTGGTCGCCGGGTTTACGCTGTTGTCCGGCACGGTTGGAAGATCTACCACAATCTGCAGCACTCGATTTCCCTGGCCCGCTGGCAGCACATCCCCGGTTGGCCCGCGCCCGTCGGTCTGCTCTAACCGATTCTCAAGATAAAGCGTTTTCCCTGCGAGCGGCGCGAAATCGATTATCACATCGGCTCGCTCGGCTACACCGAGCCGGACGCTTTCGACACTCACCGGGCTCGGCAATAGGTTCCCGTCGTTGGAAATCTGCCAGAACAAATTGTGCGCGTTCAGATTGGTCAGATCGGTGATGAAGAACTGGTAGAAGCGTGAAGGTCCGCCGTCCAGCCAGCGGAAACGGTACCTCCGCGGGTGAACGTGCATCACCGCCTGGATCTTTCCGTTCACCAGGAATTTGTCTCCCAGTATGCCGTCCAGGTTGAACAGATCGAAAAACAGTAACCCGGCATTGTCAAAGCATCTGTCCGCAAACAGCATGTTGACGTCAAAATCAGGGACGCCGGTCGTTGCGTTCGGGACGCCGGGAAGGCGAAACCCCGTCGTCTCATCGCCAGTGTCAAAGTCATTGTACAGGTTGTACATTCCGGCGAGTCCCTTGTAGACATTCTGCGCGGTGAAGTCCACGCGGTGATCGTGGTACCACAACGAGCTCATCGACTCGTTTATATCGCCGTTAGGGGCGTGGGTCGAATTGAAACCCGCCAGCACGTTGGGATAGTACTGGTCGTAGAAGAACGCGTTGGCGATTAGAGGGTTCTGCGGGTTTGGGAAGTAGTCGCAGGGAAAGCCGTCGCTTTCAGACGGGGTGTGGCCGTTGTGCAAGTGAGTGCTGACCTGATTGATTCCAAAGCCGCCGTTGTTGGCTGGCAAGTTATTCACGTTGCGAACGAGGATGGGCTCCCCGTATCGCGCAATGTAAAGCGGCGCGGGACTTTTGCCGTCGAATAACCACAGAGTTTGCAGCGGGAGGCCCGCGTGGACGCTCTTCTGCGCGGCTTGCTGGACTATCCGGTACTGCTTGGTTGGTGGAAACGGACTCGTCGCGACCTGGTGATTCCGAGTCCGGCCCTCCCCGGCGGCGTTGTTCGGAGCGATCGTCGGGGTTGGTGTGAGCGGTATCGTTTCCGGCAGCTTGACCTCCATTGGCGTGAACGGCTCGGTGAACGCCGAGGTAGCCGGGCTCTGGCACGTGTTATCATCGAAAAAGCCAGCAGTGTTGAGCGGCCGGGCGCTCAACCCTTTCACGGGGATCAGATAACCGGCGCTGGTCAGCAGTCCCAGCTTCATCATATCTCTCCTGTTCAACTGGGCCGCTATTATCTCCCGCCGGTTCTTTTGTGCTGCAATTGCTTCTCGTTTTCTCTTTCGATTGATCTTCGAAATGTACGCCATATGCTCCTCCTACGGGGCTTGGAAGAGACGTCATCCAAGACGTTCTCAGGTTGGCTGATTGATCCAAGCGAAAACGAACGCTCCAGGAAAAAAGAACGGGAATCCGGAGCGCCGGCTGTTGGTGGAGTACCACCCGCTTACCCTGTCGGTGGCCCGCCGACTACCCAGCAAGCCGGCCAAGGTGCAGGGCTGTGACCCTGAGACTGAATTGAAGTCAAGTGTGATTTGCGAAACGTGTCTTACTTGATGCGGCGTGGAGTCTATTACAAAGGACCAGCGGTGTCAACAAAAGATTTTGCAAAAGCTTTTGCTTACATTCGAGGGTGAGAGTTGTTCCAACGGCCCGTAGAGAAAACAGACCCAAAACCCAATCACGCCACTTGCGATGGGACTTTTTCGGCATCTCTGCCTGGCAGGTAATTGGCGAGTCCTTCAGGTTCGGTTTAACGATCATCATCGGCCATGATCTGCTTCTCGCTCACTGTCCTTTAGTGACCGTTGGCGGAAAACAAAGTAGAGCAGCAGACCGACGCCGGCGGCAATTGCCGAATCGCGCGCATCGAGCAAGCTGCTGTTTGACAGTAACCACCCGGCGAGCAGAAGCGCCGCTATGGCCGCGGCCACGCCGGCAGGTGCTTTGAACATTGCTGGTGCAGCGCCCTGTTTGCGCCGAAACACCAACAGCGCAGCGCAGGTCACGCTGTAGGACAATAGCCGCGCTATCACACTCAGATTGACCTGACGTGCGAACGTGCTGCCCAGCGTGAGCCCGAGCACGACTAAGGACGTAATCAGTATCGAAATGTGCGGCGTGCGAAATCTCTTATGCGTTGCGGCGATAATTCTCGGAAGCTCGCCGCGTTCTGCCATCGCAAAAGGCAGTCGTGAGCCTGCCAGTATGATGACGTTCAGATTGCCGACGATTGAAACCACTACTCCGGCCGAGATGATTGCGCCTCCCGCCCTCCCCAGAAAGACGCCGCTCGCATCGGCTAACGGCCTTTGAGAGGTCGCCAGGCCCGGAAGTGTTCCAATACAAATGACCTGAATCGAAATGTACAGCAGAGCCACTACGCCTATCGCGGTCAGCAATGCGAGCGGAAGGTTACGCTGCGGATCGCGGACCTCACCTGCGGGGATCGCCGCCATCTCGAAACCGGAGAATGCATAGATCAACATCAACACTGACGAGGAGAAAGCGCCGTACGCCGGACGCTCCGCGTATGAGTAGTTCTGCGAGTTGAGGAAAAACAAACCCACCCCGATGAAGAGAATTATCGGTATGAGCTTGCCTATGGTAAACACGTTAGTAACGCGCGCGGCATCGCGGACGCCCATGACGTTCACTGCGGCGATCGCGGAAACCACAACGACGATTATAGCCTCGCGCCAGTAATGAGTCGTCGCTGGACCCCAGAAGAAGCCGAGGTAGTCGACGAGCAGGTTGCAGTTCGCCGCGAAGGCGGTCAGCCGCGCGAGCCACATCAGCCAGCCAACTTCAAACCCGACCGCAGAGCCGAATGCCTCGCGCGCATAGAGGTACGGCCCGCCGGTCTCGCTGAATCGGCTGCCCACTTCCGCGAAGCAGAGAATGATCAGAGCTACAACGATCGCGCAAACTATGAACGCGATCAGGCTGTAGGGACCGACAAGAGCAAAGACCCTTGACGGCAATCCGAAGATCCCAGCTCCGATGATTGCGTTGATGGCAACGGCCACCAAGTCCCATCGGCGAATTCCTCTGACCAGACCTTCCTGTGTCGGTTGAGCCATTTCTTAAGTCTCGCTCGCTTCGATTGACAAGGCGCGGGAATACTAATGCTCGAGATGCGTTTGTTCAATCGAGATTTGCGCTCGCTGATTATGCACGCCAGTCGGCGATGCTTTCTGATAGGCCCGCGTGTGCGCTACAATGACCAACCGGACTTGTTTGAAAAGAGAGGACAAACGAATGAGCGATCAGAATGAAATAGTAGTCATCAACAACGGCCCTTATCGCGTAATTGGCGACAACATCACTATCAAGGACGCAGCCGGAACCACCTTCGGCCTCGCTGGACGCACGGTGATCTCGCTGTGCCGATGTGGTCATTCGCAGAACAAGCCGTTCTGCGATGGGACTCATGCACGAGTAGGATTTCAGTCGGAGGTCGAGGCGAGAGAACTGCCGCCGCCAGCCTCGAAGCTTTAGGGAGATAGACCGCGGATCGAACGGATCAGACGGATTGACACGGGTCTGATCCGTGCTAATCCGTCAAATCGGTATCATCAGTGGTCCATTCTTACTGATCATGAAGACAATCCGCGTCGCAAACGGGCAGGGCTTCTGGGGCGACTCCCTGCAAGCCCCGATCGAGTTGGTCCGGCGGGGGCCAATAGACTACCTCACGCTTGATTACCTCGCCGAGATCACGATGTCGATCATGCAAAAGCAGCGCGCGCGGGACCCGCACGCGGGCTACGCGCGAGACTTCGTGGCATTGATCGAAGAAGTCTTGCCGGACTTAGTCGAACGCAATATCAAAGTCGTTGCCAATGCCGGCGGCGTGAACCCCGAAGCTTGCCGTGATGCAGTGATCGAAGCTGCTCGGCACAAAGGCTTCGGCGGCAAGATCAAGATTGGCATCGTCGCCGGCGACGACATAATGTCGCGTCTGGACGACTTCATCAGCCGCGGGGTTGAACTGAAGAACCAGGAAACAGGCGAGCCGCTTGCCGCAGTTCGATCGCGAGTTCAAAGTGCCAACGTTTACTTTGGCGGTCGGGACATCGCCAAAGCCCTCGACAAGGGTGGACAGATCATCGTCGCCGGCCGGGTGACTGACACTGGTCTGTCGCTCGGGCCGATGATTCACGAGTTCGGTTGGGCGCCCGACGACTGGGATCGGCTTTCAGCGGGAACCATTGCCGGGCACACTGTCGAATGCGGCGCGCAGTGCACGGGTGGCAACTGCTTAATCGATTGGGAGACGATTCCAAACATGGCGGACATCGGGTATCCAATCATCGAAGCTCGGCCGGACGGCACGTTCGTCATCACCAAGCATTCAGGCACAGGCGGGCGCATCACGGTTCCTTCGATCAAAGAGCAGCTCCTCTACGAGATGGGCAACCCGCGCGAATACATCACGCCGGATTGCGTCGCTGACTTCACGACTATTCAACTGCAACAGGACGGAACGGATCGCGTGCGATTCTCGGGGATCAAAGGCCGTCCGGCGACTGATCTGTACAAGGTGAGCGTGAGCTATTCGGCTGGTTGGAAAGCGGTCGGATCGCTCGTGTACGGCTGGCCCGACGCTTACAGGAAAGCTCAAGCCGCCGATCGAGTGGTGAGAGAGAGACTCGATAGGCTCGGCTTGAAATTCGGCTCGGTGCTCACTGAATTCGTTGGAGTCGATGCTTGTCACGGCGCGCTCTCGGGACCACCCTCACCAGACATCGCCGAAGTCACGTTTCGCATCGGCGTGCGCTCGGAGGACAAACGCGCAGTCGAGCGATTTACCCGCGAAGTTGCGCCGCTGGTGCTCAACGGCCCGCCGACTGTCACCGGGTTCGCGGCCGGGCGGGCAAGGATTGAAGAGATAATCGCCTACTGGCCTGCGCTCATACCGAAGAGCGAGGTCCAATCGAAGATATCGGTGATCGAGGCTTGATATGGCTAGAGTGAAACTGTTGCAACTCGCGCACGCGCGTTCGGGTGATAAAGGGGACACCGCGAACGTTGGTCTGATAGCGTACAAACCGGAGTACTATTCAATACTTGTCGAGCAAGTGACAGCCGAGCGGGTGAAAGAGCACTTCAAGGGGATTTGTCTCGGCGATGTCGAGCGCTTCGAGGTGCCCAACCTGCACGCGCTGAATTTCCTGCTGCACGAGAGCCTCGACGGCGGCGGCACGTTGTCACTCAAGACCGACGCTCAAGGAAAGACCTACAGCGCGGCGCTGCTGCGAATGGAGATCGAGGTCGACGACAAGTTAGCTCCAGAATTGGGGCGCTAAAACACAAAGGCACGAAGTCACAAAGAGTAGAAGGTGCTTTGTGACTTCGTGCCTTTGTGTTTAAAGGAGGACCAATGGACTGGCGCGTGTTCTTGACGACATTTGGTGTGATCTTTCTGGCTGAGATGGGCGACAAGACCCAACTCGCCGCGATGACGATGGCTGCCCAGAGCAAGAAGCCCTGGGCGGTTTTCATAGGCGCGTCGCTCGCCCTTGTCTGCGTGTCCGCGATAGGCGTTGTGGTCGGAGGAACGCTCGGTCACTATTTGCCAATCATCTGGATCAAACGCGCGGCGGCCGTTGCGTTCATTGTTATTGGAGTGTTGATCCTGATGGGGAAGTTCTGAAGCAATCAGGCTCGCGCAGTGCGCCGCTAGAAGTGCAGCAGCAGTTCGGCGATCGATTCGAGATGAATATCAGGTTGCTCTTTGAGGAGGTGTTTGCTCGTGGGATAAGCGCTACGAACGGCGACGGTGAACACCAGCGCGTTCTTGCCCATCTGCACATCTTCAGGCGCGTCGCCGATGTACGAACATGCGTCCGGCGCGCTTGCCAGTAGCTGCATAGCCTTCTCCAATCCTTCGGGGTGCGGCTTCTTATTCACGATGTGCTCGTTGCAAATCACCGCTTCAAACAGAGAGCTCAGGCCCAGTTGATCGATTTCGCGAGTCACTCTTCGCTCGGTGCCGCTGGTGACGATTCCGAGACGATAGCCTCTTGTGTGAAGCTCATCGATTGTCGCGCCGGCCCCTTCCACCAGCTTCGGCGGCTGCTCGCCATAATGCTGAAGCCATAGTTCATCGGTGGACTTCCATTTGTCCTTCGGCAGGTTCAGCGCTTCATACATCGCGTACCAGTTTGGCGAGTAGCGGGCCTCGTAGAACTCCTGCGTGAACACAATTCCCAGATCATCGAAGGTCTTCTGAAACGCGAGCCGGCCCGCGCGGGCGGAGTCGAAAAGCGTCCCGTCCCAGTCGAACAGGAGGGTGCTGATTGAACCGGTGCGATTTGTCACTAACGAAGCCTCGCTTATTCGCGCAGCCTTTTGGGCAACCCCCTGACTCAAAGTCACAAGAGCGAGCAAAGGTAGCCGCCTTCAAGAGTACCGAATCGTTGGCGGCAGAACAATTCGCGCGAGGCTTTGAAAGGCTCCCTCGTGCTAGTTGAACCCTGCGTGGGGTGAATCACTACCGGACCCGAGCGGCCGCCTGCAGCGTTATATAAGGACGCTGAGAAGGGACTGATCGTCTAAGAAAACACCGGCCTCCTAATTTTTTAGTTGACAAGCTAAGTGGGTTTCGAATAAACTCCTAAAACATTAGGAGGACGACAATGCCACGGAAGAAATCGGAGCACTTAACGCCGCTGGAGTTGGAGATTATGAAGGTGCTTTGGGAGGCGGGGCCGGCCAGCGTGCAGACCGTTCAACTGCGTTTGGAAGGCTCGAGGGCTTACACAACGGTGCAGACGATGCTCAATGTTCTGCACCGCAAGGGCAAGGTTACGCGGGTGCTCGAAGAGAAAGCCTACGTCTACCGGCCGGCTGTCACCCGCAGCCAGGCAATTGGACATGCGCTCGGCGATCTGGTCGACCGCATGTTCGGAGGCTCTGCCGAAAGCCTCGTGATGAGTCTCGTGGAAACGAAACGCTTGACGCCTGCAAAACTCTCGAAGCTTCAGAAGCTTCTCGAAAAGGAGTCGGCTGATGGGCAGGATAAGTGAGTTTGCAATGCACTGCCTGGTTAACGCCGCATGGCAGATAGCGGCCGTCGCGATCGGTGCTGCGATCTGCGCGCGCCTTTTGCGGAACGCCGCGCCGGGTTACCGCCACGGCTTGTGGGTCACTTCCCTAATGCTGAGTCTCGCGCTTCCGCTTTGGGGTCACTTGGATTCTCAAAGAGGCGCGCCGCTCAATACCGCAGAGCGGCCAGCCGTCGCTCTTCCGGCGCGAGACAGTATGACTTCGACACCAAACCCTTTGCCGGCCCCGGCCGTCAGTGCCAATGCGGAGGCAGGCAGTCTTCGGCTCGAAGAATTACTCCAAACGCTGAGGCGGCCCGTCGTGACCTCATCGAGTTTGGCGCTGGGGATCGCGCTAGCTTACGCGCTCTTCTTGCTCTACCGCCTGGGCGGGTTGTGCCGCGGATGGTTGCACGCACAAGGCTTTCGGCGGTCGGCTTGCGACCGCGAGCTTCCCCCACTGCTGGCGTCGGTCGGCCTGCGATGCCGGGAGGCGTTCGGTCTGAAACACGTCCCGCTTCTGTTCTCGGCGTCGGCGACTACTCCCGCAACTGTCGGCGCCTGGAAGCCTGTGATCATCCTCCCGGAAAGTCTTTACGCATCGACCTCGGAGGAGACGCTGGCTACTATGCTCGGTCACGAGATGGCGCACATCGCGCGTCGAGATTATGCACTCAACCTCGTCTACGAATTCTTGTTTCTGCCGATCTCGTTCCACCCGCTCGCGATTCTATTCAAACGACAGATCGGTAGGACAAGGGAGTTGGCCTGTGACGACATGGTGACCGAGAGACTGCTGGAGCCCGACGCTTACGCACGCTCTCTTGTACGGGTCGCAGGCGCCTTGGTATCGCCCGCCGGTCAAGCTCTCACATTGGGTGTGTTTGACGCGGACATTTTGGAGGAACGCATCATGAAGCTTACACAAAACACGCGGCGACTCGGAGCGCGTGCCAGCCGGCTGCTCGCGATTTGCGCTTTTTCGCTGCTATGCCTGACTGGCATCGCTATCTCAACGTTCTCGTTTGATCTGCGAACCGAGGGCACGGACGAACGCTCGAGAGTGCTCGCGGTCAATCAACTGGTGAACGAAACCCGCGCCGAAGCTCAGTTGCCTGGTCAATCGGACGCCTCCGCGCAGGATTCACAAAAGACCTCGGTGACACGCGCTGAGTTGGCGCAGAGATTGAATTCGTCCAACGCACAGGCTCGCGCAGAGGCGGCCTGTTTGGCGGGGAAGAGTCACGCGCTGGAAGCTATCCCGATGCTCGTCGCGATGCTGGGAGATGACACGCCTACCCAACTTATGAAATGCTGGGATGAAGGCCGGTGGAACCCGGCGATTGATAGTCTCAAGCAGCCTTCGCCCGGCGAGCAGGCGGCAATAGCGCTGGCGTCGATGGGCACGGCGGCGCTTGAGCCTCTAACAAATGCGCTCAATGATTCAAACCCGAGCGTGCGACGCAACGCCGCGTGGGCAATCGGTGAGTTGACGAACATGCGCGAGGGACAACGTGGGAACGCCGTTCCGAGGCTGGTTGTACTGCTTGACGATTCGGATGAGTGGGTGAGAATGTCGGCGGCTCGCTCGTTGGGTGAGATTCGAGATGAGCGCGCCACGGAAGGCCTGATCGCGCAACTGTCGGACCGGCAATCGATGGTCAGAAAGACTGCCGCGTGGGCGCTCGGCGAGATGAAGGAGAAGCGGGCCGTTGAGCCTCTTTGCAACGTGCTGCGGTCTGATGCGGAGCCGGACGTGCGTAAGACTACAGCGTGGGCACTCGCCGAAATTCAGGACAAGCGTGCGGTTGAGACTCTGTGCAGCGTGCTACAGTCTGACGCACAGGCCGAGGTTCGTGTGACTACTGCGTGGGCGCTGGGAGAAACAAAGGACAAACGTGCTGTTGACACGCTGTGCAACGCCCTCTTGACTGATGCGCAGGCCGAAGTTCGCAAGACCGCGGCGTGGGCGCTCGGCGAGATTCAAAGCCGCAAAGCCGTCGCAGTCCTGAAGCAGGCCCTTTCAGATCCGGACGAACGCGTACGCGCGAAAGTCATGTGGGCTCTCTCTGAGATTGAGGACACAGACAGATAGAATTTCATGCGGCGCGCCTGTCAAACCGTTTGAACAGCCGACCTCCAACTCTCTTTCTCTCTCTCAGAGGGCGGGAACCTTTGCCGAAGAGGCTTGCCGCGAACGAGACCTGGCAATGTCCAGTTCAGAAGTGACTGGACATTGCTTCTTCATCTGTTAGGGTTTGTCCAGTAACATACGGGGTTCTCCGGCGCGAGTCTGGCAGCTGTCAGCAAACACTTTCGTGCCTCCGTTAACATGTCGAGCTTGAAGTAGGCCCATCCGAGATTCCAGGATAACTCCCAATGCTTTTGAACGGTCTCGGTATGATTCTGTACAAGGTCAATAGCGCCGAGCCAGTCTTCTGCTTGCATCACAGCTTGAATTCGCCCGTTCAGTTTGGCGGCAAGACCCTTCTTCATTTCCACTCACTTGTTACAAGGTGTGTTCGAACTTCGGAAATCAATCGTTGGCTCGCGACGCAAGGTGGCGCTGACAATTGCGCGCGCCTGCTGAATATCCTGAAGCCGTTCGGCTGAAGGCTGTGGGCCGGAATACTCGAGCAGAAGCTGCTTGAACAGCAGATTCGCTTCGGCTCCCGCTTGTTCGACGCCGATACCGGGTTTCAATCGTCCGATAAGGTAGAGCGATTGAAACATGCGCTCGTTGAGACCTTTCCAACCGGGCGGCAACTGCTCTTCCGTCGACAACGGCACCCATGTGGGATTCGTGGCAAGGAGGTTCTGGTATCCGTGCAAATCCGTCGGATCAGTGTCATCCGCGGTCTATGCAGCACTAGCAAAGCGATTCTTCCGAATGAATAGACCACGGATCAAACGGATTCGACGGATTTACACGGATTTCTTGCCGATTTGAATGCTAGCGAAATGCCAGGTACACTCGTTAGTTCCTCGGGCGCTCAACAAACGCGATGATTCGAAGCGGGCCACCGCTGCCGTCTCGGATCTTCATCGGCATCGCGATCACCATCGCGACCTTCGCCGCCAGCCGATCGAGATTCGCGACGTTCTCGAATGCCGGTATGTTTTGTCCCATCAGAATGCGATGGCTCTCGAACAACTTGGATTGACCGAAATCGATGCTCGCAGTGTCCAGACCGATCGCCTTGATCTTGCGATTCTCGGTCAGCCAACGGGCCGCTTCCGGCGCGAGCCCGGGGAAGTGAAGCTCGGCGACAGCGTCAGCCCCGCGCTTGTCGGTGCCGAGGTATTTCATTCGATCGTTCCAATGCGCCGACCAGCCGGTCTGGAGCAGCACGATCGAGTCGTCGGGGATCCTGCCGTTCTGCGTTTCCCAGGCTTCGAAGTCGGTGACGCTGATTTGATAGTCGCGATCCGCCTTCGCTTTCGCCGATACGTCCACCTTGATCGCGGGACCGATCAGCCGGTCGAGCGGAATCTGATCGACGGATTCCCGTCCCTCCGCGAAATGAACAGGCGCGTCAATGTGAGTCCCGCCGTGCTCGGCTGCGCTGAACTGGTAAGCCGAGTAGTAATAGCCGGCGTCGGTCTTGCCTGCCGAAACCGTTTCGAGCTTGAACGGCTCGGCTGTCGGCCAGTAAATCGTATCGGCCGCGAAGTCATGCGACAGGTCAACCCAGTGACCCGAGCCTAAAACCTGCTGCGCAGTCGGGGCCTCGCGGGTCGAGCAGCCAGACAACACCACGCAAGAGAGGATCACGATAAATGTCAGCGTTCTCATGATTCTGCGCCTCCCGGGCAGAGTTCGGAGCGACCAAGCCAGCGCCTTGCATGGACAGTCGGTGTTGGTGCGTTGGCTTCGGGAGGTGAGATTATCACGCGGTTTGTGGATTAGGACAGCGCGGTTCTGCCATTGCCCTCAGGCTCGCATGCCGACCCAGTTGATCGGCTTATTCTCAGAGGCGATTTCATATCCGTTCTATTCATTCTTAATTGTTTTTCAGTCCCGTAACGGCTAAGGCCTGCAAGGACGCAAAGACCTGCAAAGATGCTAAGACCTGCAAAGAGGGGGAGGGCCGCCGCCCTTACACGCATAACATTCGTTACTCATATCGCAGCGCGATCATCGGATCGACCTTCGCGGCTCGCCTTGCCGGCACATAACAAGCCAACAGCGCGACCGAAGCCAGCAACACCGGGATCGCCGCAAACGTCAACGGATCAGTCGCGCTCACTCCATAAAGCAGACTCACCATTATCCGAGTGAGCGCAAGAGCTGCCCCCAATCCGATGCCCACACCACACGCCGTGAGCACCAGACCGTTTCTCACGACCATCTTGAGCACGTCGCCCGCCTGCGCGCCCAACGCCATGCGTATGCCGATCTCGTGCGTGCGCTGGGTGACCGCATACGACATCACGCCGTAAATCCCGACCGCCGCGAGGATGAGAGCAACTACAGCAAAGACCGTCAGCAACAGCGTGCTGAAGCGCGCCCGCGCGACGGAATCGGCCAACAGGCTCTCCATCGTGCGCACATCGGCCACCGGCTGTTCGCTGTCCAGCGTTTGAATTACCTGGCGCGCCGCGGAAGCGATACCGGCCGCATCGCCTCGCGTCCGAATCACCAGCGTCATAAATGGATAAGCCAGCTCCGAATGTGGCCAGTAAGCCATCGGTTCGATTTCGCTATCGAGCCCCATATGCTTGTTGTCGCCAACGATGCCGATGATTTCACTCGGAAGGTTTTCATCTTTCATGTAGATGATCACCCGTTTGCCAAGCGCGTCTTCGCCCGGAAAGTTCTTGCGCGCGAATTCTTCGTTTATCACGACTACGTGACGCATCTCGGTTGCTTCCTGTTCGGTGAACAATCGCCCGCGCCTGACTGGCAGCTGCATCGCCGCAAAGTAATTATGGTCGGTGACGCAACTGCCTGTGCCCAGTTCCTGCCCGGGTGGTAGTTTCGGGCGGCCTTCGATTTCAACAAGCGTCCCCGCGTGCGGCCCTGCGAATGGCGGGAAGTTGGTCGCGCCGGCGGCCTCGACGCCGGGCAGCGCCCTCATCCCTTCCACCGCCTGACGGAAGAAATCGATCCGCTTGCGGTCGTTGTCATACTTCCTCGACGGCAGGGTCATACGCATCGTCAGCAGGTTCTTCGCATTGAAGCCCGGATCAACCGATTGCAAGCGCCAGAAACTCCTGACAAGCAGTCCCGCGCCGACAAGCAGCACGAGCGCGAGCGCGATTTCAACGATCACGAAGACGCTGCGCAGGCGATGACTTCGCGTGCCACCACCGATGTTCTTGCTGCCTTCCTTCAATGATTCGTGGAGATTGAAGCGGGTCGCTTCAAACGCAGGCGCCATGCCGAAGATGACGCCGGTCAGCACCGAAACCGCGAGCGTGAATCCAAGCACCGGCAGGCTGATTCTCACTTGCTGCAAATCAGTCAGCTCGGGCGGACTCAGCGAAACCAGCAGATCTGTGCCCCACCACGCTAACATCAGCCCTGCCACGCCGCCCACCGCTGCAAGCAGCACGCTTTCCGTCAGCAACTGACGCACGATGCGCCAGCGTCCCGCGCCGATCGCTGCTCGCACTGCCATCTCTTTCTGTCGAGCCGCCGCGCGCGCCAGCAACAGGTTGGCTACGTTCGCGCAGGCAATCAACAATACGAATCCCACCGCGCCAAGCAACACCAGCAGCGCGGGACGAAGCTCGCCTGAGAACTGGGTCCGCAGCGGAACCACATTCACGGCCCAGTCCGCATTGAAGGCGTTGTATTGTTCTTCGAGCCGCGCGCCGATGGCGATCATTTCCGACTTCGCCTGTTCGAACGTCACGTCAGGTTTGATCCGCGCCGCAACTGTCATGAAGCGGCCGCGCCGTGTGCGCATTTCGTTTGTGATCACCCAGGGCGACCACATCTCGGCTGTCTTGGCGGTCAACGAGCCTTTCTTGATGTGCCACTTGAATCCAGCCGGCATCACGCCGATGACGGTGGCCTCAGCGCGGTTGATATTCAGTTTTCGGCCGATGATTTGCGGATCGCCGCCGAATCGCCGCTGCCATAGACCATAGCTGAGGACGACCACGCGCGGCTGGTCCGGTTTGCCATCGTCAGGCAGGAACGTGCGCCCGAGGATGGCTTCGACGCCCAGCATCGAAAACAGATTCGTGGTCGCGAACTGCGACGGAATCTCTTCCGGGTCACCGTCGCCTAGGATCACCGCGTTTCGATCGGCGAATGCCGCCATCTCGCTGAACACGTTGTTCTGCTCGCTCCAATCCATGAAGTTGGCCGGGTTGACGACGTTTTGGTCATTCTTCCGGCTTTTTTCCCAGACGACCACCAGCTTGTCGGCATCTCGGTAGGGCAGCGCTCGCAGGAGCACCGCATTCACCACGCTGAAGATGGCAGTGTTGGCGCCAATGCCCAGCGCCAACGCTATGACAGCGACCAGCGTGAACCCAGGGCTCTTCGCAAGCATGCGCGCCCCGTACTTCAAGTCTTGCCAAAGTGCTTCCATGATTCACCCCCCGATATTTTCTATTGTGTATTTTCTATTTTCTATTTTTTATTTTGGACAGAGCATCGAGCCTTAGCTGACGTTTCCGCCGCGGAGCCAGAATCTAAATCGAAAATGGAAAATAGAAAATAACAAATATGTCCTCACTCGTATCGAAGCGCGACCATTGGATCGACCTTCGTCGCGCGCCGAGCTGGCACGAAACAGGCTGCCAGAGCCACTCCTGTCAGCAGCAACGAAATCCCGAGGAAGGTCATCGGATCGGCCGCGCCCACGCCAAACAGCAGACTCGCCATCAATCGTGTGAGGGCGAAAGCGGCGATCCCGCCGATCGCCACGCCGCCCAGGACCAGGAGCGCTCCCCTCTTCATCACCAACGCGAGGATATCGCGCGGCAACGCGCCCAGCGCCAATCGGACTCCGATTTCCGGCGTCTGTTGCACGACAAGATAGGAAAGCACCCCGTAGATCCCAAGCGAGGCGAGCAGTAACGCCAGCCCGGCGTACCCCGACAACAAGATCATTCCCAAACGGCGCGACCCCGTCTCCCTGGTCAACAGCCCTTCCATCGTTCCAATGTTCGATACTGGTTGCTCCGGATTGACCGTTCGAATCACCGCGCGCACCGCTGAAATAAGGTTCATTGGATCACTAGTCGTGCGAACAACCAGATCGCGCGGCCCGTACCACGGGTGCGAAGAGATCTGGCGATACGGCAGATACATTTCGGCTTTCACCTGGACGTCCATGCCCATCTGTCTGACATCGGCGCCTATTCCCACAACCGTCAGCCACGGCGCATCCGGCACCCCCAGCTTGAACCGCTTGCCCACCGGATCCTCATTGGGCCAATACAAGCGCGCCATCGATTCGTTGATGATCGCGACCGGCAATGATTGTTCTGAGTCTCGGTCATCGAAATAACGACCTGACCGGAGACTGATGCCCATTGTCTGAAAGTAAGCCGCGCTAACCTGGCGGTGGATGGCGTTCGTTGCGACGCCAGGTTCCGCTTGACGGCCTTCAATCGTGAAACCGTTCGCGCCGCCCTTCCATGCCAAAGGCACTGACGTGGTGTAGCCCGCAGAGACGACACCGGGCAGCGCGCTCACGCGCTCCAGCACCTGGTCGTAGAAAGCGACGCGCCGGGAATGTTCTTTTGTCACATACTCGCGCAGGTCGCGGTACTTGTTGTCAGGCAGCGTCGTCCTCAGAGTCAACAATTTCTCCGGCTGAAAGACCGCATACTGGCCGCGGAGATTGAACACGGTTTGAATCATCAACCCGGCGCCAATCAGCAGCACGAGGGCCAGCGCGACTTCGGCCACCACGAATGCGCTGCGCAGCTTGTTCCCGGCGGCGCCGGAACTTGTGCGGCCACCGCCTTGTTTCAGGGCCTGATTTAGATCGATCTTTGACGCTTGCAGAGCCGGCGCCAATCCGAACACGATCCCGGTGACCAGGGACACCGCCATCGCATAACCAAGCACCGGCAGATCGATCTTTAAGCCAGTCGAATACACCATGCCGTCGGGGATGAGTTGGCTCAACAACGTGAAGCTCCATACCGCAACCAACAAGCCCAGCGCACCGCCCACGCCGGCCAGGAGCGTGCTCTCAGTCAGCAACTGACGGATGATCCGCACGCGGCTCGCACCCAGCGCCGTTCGCACAGCGATCTCCTTGCGGCGGGCCGCGGCGCGAGAGAGCAAAAGGCCGGCGATGTTAGCGCAGGCAATCAGCAGCACGAATCCGACCGCCACCAGCAACACAATAAGCGGTTGACGGACCTTTCCCGCCAGTTGTTCGCGCATCGACACGACCGCTGATTTCAGGTTTTCTGCGTCGTCCGGATAATCGCGCGCGATCCGCTGCGTGATGGTCAGAATGTCGGTATGCGCCTGTTCGACCGAAACGCCGTGCTTCGTTCGCGCTACGATCGTCAGATAGTGATTATCACGATCGGCAAGCTGGTACTGCGTGAGCGCGATGGGAACCCACACGCCGATGTCACCCTGCAAAAACTGAAAGCCCGCCGGCATCACGCCTACCACAGCGTATTTCTCGCCGTTGAGCTGTAGGTCGCGGCCGACTGTCGCCGAGTCCCCTCCGTAACGTCCCTGCCACAATCCGTAGCTGAGAATCGCGACTTTGGCCGCGTCCGGTTTGTCTTCCTCGACCGAAAAGTTTCGCCCGATGACCGGTTGAATTCCGAGCAACGGAAGGAAATTGGCAGTCACCCCGTGAGCAAGAATCCTCTCGGGCTCGCCGTCGCCTGTGAGATTGAAGTTCTTCCAGTTGAGCGCCGCCATATCCTCGAATGCCTGACTCTGCGCCCTCCAATCCACGTAGTTGGCCGGAGCCACATCATCACGAGGAAACCCAATTGCCGAATTGTCTTCCCATACCATGACCAGCCGCTCCGGTTCGGTGAACGGCAGCGGCTTGAGCAATACGGCGTTGACCAAACTGAAGATCGCTGTGTTCGCGCCGATGCCAAGCGCCAGCGAGACCACGGCGATAAACGAAAAGCCGGGATTCTTAGTGAGGGTTCGAAATCCGTAGCGCAAGTCCTGCCAGAGTGTTTCCATGAATTCGCCTACCCGATTTTCTATTTACGATTTGCGATTTTCTATTTGCGATTTCCTATTTAAGATTCGCGATTTTGGATCGAGCCGCTGGAAGGTCCCCTTATGGTAGGACGCCGCCGGGGAATCCAAAAGCTAAAATCGCAAATAGAAAATCACAAATGGCAAATCGCAAATAGAAAATCGCAAATCAAGAAGCGCCTCATTCGTATCGAAGCGCCACCATCGGATCAACTTTCGTCGCTCTACGAGCTGGCGCGAAACAGGCTCCCAGAGCCACTCCGGCGACAACCACGGAGATGACCGTGAACGTCACCGGGTCGGTTGCGCCAATCCCGAACAACAGACTCGACATCACTCGCGTCAACGCCACCGACGCCGCCAGACCTGCAGCTATGCCCCCGAGCGCCAGAGTGATCCCTTGCCCGGCGACGAGCTTGAGCACATCGCTCGATTGCGCCCCCAGAGCCATGCGAATCGCGAGCTCTTGTGTGCGCTGAGTGACTGAATACGACATCACGCTGTAGATGCCGAGCGCCGCAAGCGTCGCCGCCAGCGCCGCCATCAGGCCGAGCAAGATCACAATGAATCGCCGTTGCGCGACCGACCCCGACACTAGTTGCTTCATTGTCGCGATGCGATAGATCGGCAGGTCTTTGTCTACGGCCCCGATCTCGTTGCGCACCGCTTCGACGATTGCCCTCGGATCGACCGAAGATCGCACCACGAGCTGCATGTCCGAGCTTGTCCACTGCGCCTCCGGAACGTAAGCCTGCAAATCAGGCGGCGTGTCCAATCCGTAATGATTCACGTTGCCCGTGATACCAACGATTGTGCGCGGGGGGCCATCCGGGCCTCCCATCCTCACGCGCTTGCCGATCGGATCTTCATTTGGCCAGATGCCCTGCGCGGTAGATTCGCTGATCAATGCTACAAACGGCGCGTTGGGTCCGTCGTGCTCACTAAACCCGCGTCCGGCAAGCAGCGGGATTCGCATCGCCCGCAGGTAGTCGGGACTGATGACGTAGCGTTCGGCGCTAGGAGCTTCTTCGGGATTCGCCAGCGGTTTGTCTTCAACGTGAAACCCGTACTGGTCCATGTTGCCGCCGAGCGGAAGGTTGTTGACAACCGCCGCAGCCTCAACCCCCGGAAGATGCGCTACGCGATTCACAACCTCATCGTAGAAGGCGCGCACCTGCGGATCCTCCGCGTATCTGGTTCCGTTCGCAGAGACGTTCATGGTTACCAGATTGGTTGGCTCGAAACCCGGAGTGACATCGAGCACACGCAGGAAGCTCCTCACCAACAGCCCGGCGCCAACCAGCAGGACGAGCGCCAGTGCGATCTCCGAGACGACCAGCAGATTGCGCAACCGATGCCCCGCGCCACCGCCGGAACCACGCGCGCCTTCCTTGAGCGCAGCGTTCAAATCAAGCTTTGAGGCTTGCAGCGCCGGCGCCAGTCCGAAGATGATCCCGGTGAGCAGCGAGAGCGCGAGCGTGAAACCGAGCACTCGCGCGTCAACGTTGACTTCATTCAGCCGGAGGATGGTCGGCGGGCTGAACGCGGCCAGCAGCTCGATTCCCCACCACACAAGCCCCAGTCCCAAAGCCGCGCCAAACACGGAAAGCATCACGCTTTCGGTGAGCAACTGGCGAACTATCCTGCCGCGCCGGGCACCGAGCGCCGACCGAATAGCAATCTCCTTTCGGCGCTGGGTCGCGCGCGCAAGCAGCAAGTTGGCAACATTCGCGCAGGCGATCAGCAGCACCAACCCGACCGCTCCGAGCAAAAGGTACAACGCTGGGCGCACTGCGCCAACGAATTTATCCAGCAATGGAATTATTGTGACTCCCGATACTGCATAATCGTGAGGGTGCTCATTCACGAGGTTCTGCGAGATGGTGTTCATCTCGACGCCTGCCTGGTCAAATGACGCGCCTTGCTTGAGTCGCGCGACGGCTTGAATGTGCCGGCACGTGCGACAAGCCCACGGGAGCGTCTCATCGTAGCCGAGCGGCGCCCACATCTCTGCCTTTTGAAACAAGCGCGCCGAAACCAGGTCCTCGAAGCCCTTCGGCATCACGCCCGCGACCGTGAAGCTCTGCCCGCCAAGCACGATCGGTTTCCCTACTATCTCGGCGTCCGATCCGAAGCGGCGCCGCCACAGATCGTCGCTCAGGATGACGACGCGCCGGGTGGCCGGGCTGTCTTCCTGAGGCAGGAATTCCCGGCCGAGCACGGGTTTTATAGCGAGCGTGCTGAAGTAGTTTGCGGACACGCGCATCCCTTGCAACATCTCAGGCTCACCTGCGGCGGTAAGAGTGATACTCCAGTCTCGAACGACTGAGATACTCTCGAAGCTCTGGCTTCGTTCACGCCAGTCCTTGCTTGTCGCGTACGAAGTGTTCGAGGTCTTTCCATCCTTGTCGTTCTCCTCGAGCATCACTAGCCGTTCCGGTTCCGGATAAGGCAGAGGACGAAGCAGGACCGAGTTGATCAAGCTGAAGATCGCAGTGTTCGCGCCAATCCCGAGAGCCAGCGCTAGAACCGCGACCACCGTGAAACCCGGCCGGGCGCGCAACATACGAAAGCCGTAGCGAATGTCTTGAGAGAGTTCTTTCATTTTTACCTCAATCTGCTCCTCTGCGCCCTCGGCGTCCTTGTTCAAATTCCGACGTGCAAGATATAACCGCAGAGCCGAGGACGCCGAGGGCCGCGCTGAGTTCACTCGTATCGCAACGCGATCATCGGATCTACCTCTGTTGCGCGTCGCGCGGGCAAGTAACAAGCGACCAGCGCGACGCCGATCAGTAACAACGCGACCAGCGCGAACGTTCCAGGATCAGTCGCGCTCATCCCGAACAACACGCTGGCCATCAGCCTTGTCAATGCGAACGCGGCGCCTAATCCGAAGTCCATAGCGAATGTCTTGCCACAAGGCTTCCATCAAACCTCCATCGTTCTTCGTTCAGAGTTCCGGGTTCAGAGTACAAGCCTTAGCTTGCCCTCAGCCGTCTGAGTTACAACGGCAAGCTAAAGCTTGGACTCTGAACCCTGAACCCGGAACTCTGAACCCCGAACTCACTCGTATCGAAGCGCAACAATCGGATCGACTTTTGTCGCGCGGCGTGCTGGCACGAAACAGGCTGCCAGAGCCACTCCTGTCAGGACCGCCGCGATGACCGCAAACGTCAGCGGATCGGTTGCGCTCACTTCGAACAGGAGGCTCTCCATCAGTCGCGTCAACCCGAACGCCGCCCCCAGGCCCAAAGCGACGCCCACCAGAGTCAGCAGCATCGCTTGTCCAATTACCAACTTGAGAATGTCTTGAGCTTGCGCGCCGACTGCGACTCGAATGCCTATTTCGTGGGTGCGCTGCGCCACCGAATAGCTAATCACGCCGTAGATCCCGACGGTCGCCAACAGCAACGCGACAGCCGCAAACACGCTCAACAGGACCATGTTGAAGCGGCGCCGCGAAAGCGAGTCGCGAAGGTATTCGGTCATCGGCTTGAGCGCATACACCGGCAGGGTCTTGTCCAGCGACAGCAGTTCGGCTCTCAAAGCCCCGGCTATCGCCGCGGGATCCGATTTCGTTCGGATGACAATGGTCGTGGACCGCTCGTAGGTTTCGCTCAACGGGTTTTGGAGATATGGAAAGTAAACCTCCGGAGTGGGCGGTTCGTCGAGCCCGAGGTCGCGGACGTTTCCAACCACCCCGACGATCAGCAGAGGATCGCGAAACTGGCCCTGGAGTTTTATTCGATGGCCGAGCGGATCTTCTTCGGCGAAATGCCGGCGCGCGAAAGCTTCGTTGATCACGGCGACGTTCGGAGATTGCTTTGTGTCGGTATCAGCGAAGTCGCGGCCCATCGAAAGAGGAATGTCCATCGACTCGAAGTAGCTTGGCGTGATGGTGCGACATTCGGTTAATGGCTGCTCCTCTTTTGCAACGGCCGGGCGTCCTTCGATCGTGAAGTAGTTGCTCGTGTTGCTTCCAGAGAGCGGCAGCTCGGTGATCGCGCCGGCTGATTTGACGCCCGGCGCGGCCGCCAGTCGCTCGAGAAGCTCAGAGTAGAAAGCGGCGACCCGGTTGTCCTCGGGATACTTGGCGCGCAGCAGCGTCACTCCCATCGTGAGAAGCTTGTCGGGATTGAATCCGGGATCGACTCGGTTCAACGTCGCGAAACTCTTGATCATCAACCCCGCGCCGATCAGCAAGACGAGCGACAACGCGATCTCTGAGACCACCAGCAAGCTGCGAAGGCGATTGCGTTGTACGCCGGCCGTCGTCCTGCCACTTTCTTTGAGCGCATCGGTCAGATCGGGCTTTGAGACTTGCAAAGCTGGTGCGAGACCGAACACAACGCCCGTCAGCAGAGAGATCAGCAGTGTGAAGGTCGCCACTTTAGCATCGATGCCGATTTCGCGAACTCGCGGAATTGTGTCCGGGCTCAAGGAGACCAGCGAATCGACACCCCATACGGCCACCAGCAACCCGGCCGCGCCGCCGAGGGCTGCGAGCAGAACGCTCTCGGTCAGCAATTGGCGAATGATGCGCACGCGGCTGGCTCCGAGCGCGGTCCTTACGGCGATCTCTTTTTGGCGCGCGCCCGCGCGGGCGAGTTGAAGGTTGGCGACGTTCGCACACGCGATCAACAAGACGAATCCTACCGCGCCCAAAAGCACGAAGAGCGCAGTGCCTATGTCGCCTATCACGACATCGCTCAAAAGATCGAGCTTGATTCCGTGCCCGGCGATCTTTTCGGGATATTGTTGAGCAAGCCGTGATGCGATTGTCGACATCTCGGCTTGCGCCTGCGCAAGCGTGACGCCTGGCTTGACCCGGCCCACCACCCGCAGATAGTGAGGGCCACGGTCCAGTTGCTTTGGATCAATTGCCAGGGGCCGCCAGAGCTGAGCTTCGTTTGGAAAGCTGAAGCCGGCAGGAATCACCCCGATGATGGTGTAAGGGGCGCCGCTGAGTTGCAGCGTCTGTCCCAGCACGTTTGGATCAGACCCGAACCGACGCTGCCACATCGCTTGGCTGAGCACCGCTACGCGAAACCGGCCGGGCTGTGTTTCCTCTTCGGTGAATGTGCGGCCCAGCAAAGGCTTCACGCGAAACAGTGAAAAGAGATCGGGGGTGACGAGCCCAACGGCCGTGTCCTGCGTCCCATTGCCATCGTCGACGAACATGTTGCCGCTTTGATAGGCGGCCAGATATTCGAATGATTGATTCTGATCTCTCCAGTCGATGAAGTCGGGAAGGGAAGTCGGCGCCGTCGCCAACTGCGGCTGAGTGTCCCACAGCCACACGAGGTGATCGGGATCATCGTAGGGCAACGGGCGGAGCAGCACCGCGTTCACGACGGTGAAGATCGCGGTGTTAGCGCCGATGCCCAACGCCAACGCGACGACGGCGACGGCGGTGAAAACAGGCTGCTTGAGCATCATCCGCGCCGCATAGCGCAGGTCTTGAATCAGGATACCCATCGTTCACCCCCATTTCCGATTGCCGATTGAAAGGACCCATCGGATCAACTCCGCAATCGGAAATCGCCAATCGCCAATCGGCAATCTTATCATTCGTATCTAAGCGCGATCATCGGATCGACCTTAGTCGCGCGGCGCGCGGGCACGAAACAGGCTCCCAGAGCCACCCCTGCCAGCACGATCGAAATCACAACAAAGGTCATCGGGTCGGTAGCGCTTACGCCGAACAGCAAGCTCGCCATCGCGCGAGTCGCCAGCCACGCGCCGGCAAGTCCGATTGCAAGCCCGGCGACCACCAGCTTCATGCCTTGCCTGATGACCATACCAAGCACGTCGCCCTGCCGCGCGCCCAGTGCCATCCGGATGCCTATCTCGTGCGTTCGCTGCGTGACTGAGTAAGCCATCACGCCGTAGATCCCGACTCCGGCAAGTACCAAAGCCACTGCGGCGAACGTGCCGAGAAGCATGAGGTAGAGGCGATCGGGTGCAATCGAATCGGTCCAAATCTGGCCCATCGTCTGCACGCCGTAGATCGGCTGATCGGGATCAATAGCCAGAACCTGCTGCCTGACTGCATCGGCGAGGCTGGCCGGATCGCCTGCGGTGCGTAACACCATGCTCATACTCCCACCCGGATTTTGTATGTACGGATAGTAAGATTGGACACGATTAGAGTCGGTGCTGAGTCCTTCCATTTTCACTCGACGGACGACGCCCACGACCGTTACTTTGCCTCCCCAAAAGCTTATCTGCTGGCCGACCGGGTGGTCGTCCGGCCAATACCGGCGGGCGAACTCTTCGTCGATGATCGTCACGGTCGGCGCGGTGAAAGGTTGCCGCTGCGCATTCGGGGGAGCAGGCGGTTTGACATCCTGCTCAGTGAAAGGCCGGCCGCTGAGCAACGTCATTCTCATTGTGTCGAAGTAGCCTGGACTCACGAACGCAACTTCGGTGAGAGGCCGTTGTCCTTGCGGCGGCTCCGGTCGTCCCTCAATCCAAAAGCCGCTCTGCCACCCGTTGTTGCCCAGCGGCAGTCCCGTCGCCATTCCGACCGATTCGACGCCGGGCATCACGCGAAGGTTCTGCAGCAACTGTTGATAGAAGTTGGTGCGCTGCTGTTCTTCCGCGTACTTCCCGGGCGGAAGCGAAACATTGAACGTCAGCAGATTGTCGGCTACGAATCCGGGATCGACCCGCTGAAGGCGGTAGAAGCTGCGAATCATCAACCCCGCGCCAATCAGCAACACCATTGTCAGTGCTACCTCTGCAACGACCAGCACGCTGCGCAAGACGTGCCGGCGTCCGGTCGAGCCGCGTCCGGCTTCCTTTAGCGTTTCATTCAAGTCGGGCTTGCTGGCCTGAAGCGCAGGGGCCACACCAAAGATAACTCCTGTCAAAATTGAAACGGCGATGGTAAATGCCAGAACAAGTGGGTCCAGACCGACCTCTCTGGAGCGCGGAATGCTGTCAGGGCTAATCGCAATAATCACCTTCACACCCGCCTGCGCTAGCATAAGTCCGAGCGCGCCGCCCGCAAACGAAAGCAGCATGCTCTCGGTAAGCAGCTGCCGGACGATTCTTGTGCGGCTCGCTCCCAGCGCAATGCGAATTGCCATTTCTTTCTGGCGGTTTGTGGATCGAGCGAGCAACAGGTTCGCGACGTTTGCGCAGGCAATCAGCAGCACAAAGCCGACTGCGCTCAGAAGCACAATCAGCGCGGTCCGTATGCCTCTAACGACGTTTTCGAGCGCTGGTGTGATCGATGCGCGATTGCCGGTGTTGCTGTCGGGGTATTGCTTCTCTAGATTGGCGGCGACGATTTCCATATCGTCTCGTGCCCGCTGAACCGTCACGCCAGGCTTGAGCCGCGCCATTGCGTATAGCCCGGGATGATTTCCGCGACTTTCCCAACCGGGATCCTTTGCTTGCTGGCCTACGGGTGTCCATACCTCCGCCTGGCTCGGAAAGAGAAAACCAGGAGGCATGATGCCGATCACCGTGAAGCTACGGCCATCAAACGTCAGTGCCTGGCCGACTATGTCTGGATCCCCACCCAGTCGCCGCTGCCAGAGGCCGTGGCTAAGGACGACAACAGGCGTTGCACCGGGTTTGTCTTCATCGTTGTTGAAGACGCGACCTTGCGCCGCGCGCACTCGCAGCGCGGTGAACAGATCGGCGGAAACTTGACCGGCGACCAGCCGCTCGGGTTCGCCGCTACCAGTCAGGTTGTAGCTCGAACGGCGGTAGACGCCAATGCTCTCGAATGCGTTGTTCTGCTGGCGCCAGTCGAGAAAGTTCGGATACGAGATGGACATCCCTTCCAAAACCTGGCTGCGCTCGGAGAGGAAGACGAGCCTTTCAGATTCGTCGTACGGCAGCGGCCGCAGCAGCACCGCATTCACTACGCTGAAAATCGCGGTGTCGGCTCCAATTCCGAGGGTCAAGGCCAGCACCGCAACGAGGGTGAATCCCGGGTTCTTGAGCAGCATCCGAATCCCATAGCGCAGATCCTGGAATAGAGCCGTCATTCGTCCTCCAGCGACACGTCAGACTTTAGGCATTTCGAGTGAGTGGTGCGCAGCCGCCTCAGGTTTCAGATCTGCTGAAGAAAATGACGCCGCGTGCTTATTCGCTAAGCCGATGGTCGAGGACCTTCTCTCCTACTATTCTCTCCCTCATCTCTTGCCGCTCGGCGACACAATCGTGACAGGTCCATTGATAGTGGACAGACGGATCACCGGCGTTGAGTCGCCAAATTGAATCACGGTTGGACGATCCCAGGTCCGCACGGCCTGCCGGCACTGAATCGCTCTGCACTCAACAGGCGAATGCTTCGAAGCATCGACGCGCACCGATGACAGATAGCTCTCGGGCAGCTTCAGTGTGAGCGGACCGTTCTGTGTGCTTCCTTCGATCTCTCCACCTGACCACTGATTGCCATCCAGCTCGATAGTCAGCGGACCGTTTTGGGCGCTCAGACGAAAGTCTCCCCCGCTGCCGCTCACAGTAATCGGACCGTTCTGGACATCGGCCCGCACCTGGCCGTTGACGTCGTGAAAGGTAATCGGTCCGTTTACGTTTCGGGCCGTGATGTTGCCCGAGAAGTCGCTCACTCCGATGGGACCGTTCTGGGAGTTCAAGTCCATGACCGCGCCATTAGGCGCTTGGATGATCAAGTAAGCTATCCAATCCTGCGGGCTCGGTCCTTCGACCGTTACTTTGCCATCGCTGACAGCCAGCTTTAGCTGGTCGAGAAGCGCTTTCGCCTCGTTCGCGTTGTCACCCGCGGCCACCAGGCACGCGGTAATCGAATACTCATCGCGATTCCAGCCCTGCACTTGAATGCCGCCGTTGTTAGATGCGCGGACCTGGAGAGTGGAGACTGCCGATCGCGGAACAGTCTGCATTAGCTGGGACCGGGCTGTTTCCCCGTCCCCGATCCGCATTTTCAGGTGCTCGCAATCGGTGATTTGCTTTTCTCCGTCGGTGGAGATGGTAGTGCTGCGGTGCCTTCGGTCCTGCGCACCGGCGGGTTCGAAGATCAAACACAACCAAAAACAAGAACCGTCAAGAAAAGCATCGTCTTTCTCATCGTCTATCCTCCCGTCGCTGACTAACAAGTTTGCCCCTTCGCAGTAGATGTAGACGCCAGACGCCGCATAAGTGTTAGCCGTCAAGAAAAGACTACCGGCCTTTCGTCCGAAGAGAAGTCGGAACTGGACAACTACATGCAGTTGGAACACCTGATGAGGTTGGCCAAGGCTCGCGCCCATCAGTACGTCGCCAATGAGTAGCTACGTCAGCGAGGAACTGCGGCGGCTCGTTGCAAATCGCGCGGAGCGTCTTTGCGAGTACTGCCTGATCCACGAAGATGACACGTTCTTCGGCTGCGAGATCGATCACATCGTCAGCCTGAAACACTCTGGCCCGACGGAAGCTATGAATCTTGCCTACGGGAAGGTTCTTGTCTTTTGCCAAAGTTCCCGATGAACCTCGGCGGCGCGGCACGATGATTGCCACTGAATCGAAGCCGTGAAAAAAGCAACCCAAACAACGACCGCGACCCAGCCACAATTGAGTGTGGATACGGTCGACCTTTTGGAGGAGATGCTACTTCAGCGTGCGGCGAGCGGGATAAGGCCGGTGCTGTATCTCTCAACCTACATTGATCTTGAATGCAGCATCCTAATGTTGCTGGACGACACCGGTGATGCTTGCTGGTCAGCGGAGCAGACGCCAACGGCAAGGCAAGTCGGTTATCACTTGATCACGAACTAGACACCGATGCGACAATATGCCTCAGGCGATACAGGTCAGTTGGGGATTTCCGCACAGGCTATTCGTACCTGAGTGCCTCGATTGGATCCAGACGCGCCGCTTTCACAGCGGGCCACATCCCGAAGATCAGACCCACCGAGCACGACACGAAGAACCCGAGCAACACGGCCCACAAGGGGATCACCGAAGGAAGCGTCGGGGCGAGCTGTCTGAGCGCCAGGCTTATCACCCAACCCGCGAAGATACCGATCAGTCCACCGACCGCGGTTAACGTTATTGCCTCAGTCAAAAACTGCCAGATGATGTCAGCCTTCTTAGCGCCGATCGCCCGGCGCACTCCGATTTCCTTTGTCCTTTCGGTTACCGAGACAAGCATAATATTCATCACGCCGATCCCGCCGACCAACAACCCTGCCGCCGATAGCGGAAAGACAATGAAGCTTGCGACAGCGGCGAACTGTGCTATCACTTCGAAGATGCTGCCCGGGGTGCTGATGCCGAAATCGTTTGGCTTATCGTTAGGGACGCCACGGCGCCGCCGCATCAACTCGGTGATTTCATCAACCAGCCGGCCAAACTGATCGGGCTTGGCCTTCACGTTGACGGTGATGTCATCAATCTCGGGATGATCGCGCTTGAGCGTCTCGAATGGAAGAATGAGTTGCCGGTCTTCGACCGGGTCGCCGCCGAAGAGCCCCCCGGGAGCCTTCTCCATCACGCCGATCACGTGATAGATCTTTCCGTCAACTTCGATCTCCCGCTCTAGAGGATCAAGCGCTCCAAACAGAGTCTCGGCGATTGCGGAGCCGATGACCGCGACCTGAGATCTGTGGTCCTGCTCGGATTGAGTTAAGAAGCGGCCGCTCCTGATGTAGACGTTGCGAACTACGTCGTAGTTAGACCACACGCCAAAGATCAATGGCCGGTTTGCTTCGATGCCTCTGTGCTTGACGACGGGTTGAGTGCCGCCGGGCCCGAAAGAACCCACGAGCAACGTTGGGCTCACGCTCTCGGCGGACGGAAGCTCCGCGATCGCCCGGGCATCATCGATAGTCAGGTTCTTGCGCGAGCGCTCGGATTGCGAAGGCCGGCTAAAGCGGATACCTATGTTGTTCCATTTGGTGACAAAGACAATGTCAGGGCCGAAGCGTTTCGTCTGTTCCAGGACGAATTCACTGAGCCCGGTCAGGAACGACGAGATCGCGATAACGGTCATCGTCCCGCCGATCACGCCGAGCATCGTGAGAGCCGAACGCACCTTATGCGTCCGAAGCGTGTCGAACGCCATCAAAACGTTTTCGCCAATCTCTTGAATGTACATACTCAATCTGCTCGCAACGCCGTTATCGGATCGAGTCGCGCGGCGCGGTTCGCCGGATAAAGCCCGAAGAACACCCCGACGAGCGTCGATACCGAAATCGCGATGACTGGCGCCCACAGAGGGATCGCAACTGGGACTGGGACGTAGTGCCCTAAGATTGCCATGCAGGTGATCGCCAGCAGCAACCCGATTAACCCTCCAATCCCTGACATCATTGCAGACTCAACCAGGAACTGCATGAGTATGTCCCGCCGGGTCGCGCCAAGAGACTTGCGTATCCCGATCTCGCGCGTGCGTTCGGTTACGCTGGCCAGCATTATGTTCATTATCACGATGCCGCCGATGACCAGTGATATGCCGACCACCGGGAAAGCTACGGCGGCGACCACGTTAACGATGGACCCCAGCAACTGCTCGGTAGCTTCGTCAGTTGCGATCGAAAAATCATCCTGCTTGTTGTAGTCGAGCTTGTGCCGGCTGCGCATCAGCACGCGCACCTGATCCTGAACCTTCTCAGCAGGGACATCGGAGCGGGCGCGGATGATGATTCGAAAAGTCGGGGAGCTCCGCTTCCCGAATGCCTTGAAGAAAGTCATAAGCGGAAGCTGAACGAAATTATCCTGGGATTGACCGAGCACCGAGCCGAGCTTCTTGGCCACTCCGATGACGATGTACGAGTCGCCGCCGATCTTGATTTCTTTGCCGATCGGGTCGAGTTGCGGGAACAAGCCGTCGGCGACCTCGGATCCCAGAAACGCGACGTCCTTGTGGCTTTCGTCGTCGAAGTCGTTTATGTAACGTCCCTGCGCTACCTCCGTGCTCGAAAGGAGCAACGCATTGGGCGTTACGCCCTGTACCCCGACGCTGTCGAGCGTGATGTTCGCGTGCTTGACTGACTTCGAGCCGCCATCCTGCGCGCCGATTTGGTCGGCCAGGGTCACTGACTCCCGCAACGCCGCGAGGTCGTCGACCGTGAGATCGGGATTTCGGCGGAAGGCATCGAGGAATTTCTGGAAATCGCCGAACCCAGTGATGCTGGCCTTCTGCAGAGTGAAGACGCCCGAACCGAGCGTCGCGATCTTTTCCTTGATGTAGACGTTCGCGCCTTCGATGACCGTAGCCACCGCAGTGACGACTGCCACGCCGATGATAACGCCGAGCAGAGTGAGAAAGGACCTCAACTTGTGGGCGAGTATCGAAGAGAGGGCTATGGAGGCGGCTTCAATAAACTTGTTCATAGAATCGAGGCACCCGCTGCAACAGCTTCCAATTGTAGCAAGGCATTGCGGCTCGTCCTAATGAGGGATCACGTGGTAGGGCTTCAAGCGCCACTGATGAAACAGAACGATACGAAGGCAATCGCTAAAAACAAAGGCAGCGAGCAAGGATACGGCCCCGTTGCTCGCTGCCATCTTCTGACTGCGTTCACGCTGCGGTGAGTTATCTTCGCTCGTCCAGGTTGATCCGGCCGTCGAGAATATGCAGCACTCGGTGAGCGTGCTCGGCGATGTCGTGCTCGTGAGTCACGAGGATGATGGTGTTGCCCTGCCGGTGAAGCTCATCGAAAAAGCGCATGATCTCGCCTGAAGTTTGCGAGTCGAGATTTCCCGTCGGCTCGTCAGCCAGCAGGATTGAGGGATTATTCACGAGCGCCCGGGCGATCGCTACACGCTGGCGCTGTCCGCCCGATAGCTCGTTTGGCTTGTGATTCATCCTGTCGGTAAGGTCGACTCGTTGAAGGGCGAGCTTTGCCATTTCGATTCGCTGACTTCGCGGCGTGCCGTTGTATATCAAGGGCAGCTCGACGTTGTGCAAAGCGGTCGCGCGAGGCAGCAGGTTGAACGTCTGGAACACGAACCCGATCTCTTTGTTTCTGATGTGAGCAAGCTCGTCGTCATCCATGTCCGATACGAGCTTGGTGTTGAGAAAGTACTGCCCCGACGTCGGAGTGTCCAGACAGCCGATCAAGTTCATCAAAGTTGATTTGCCGGATCCTGACGGGCCCATGATTGCCAGGTACTCCCCACGCTGCAGGTCGAACGACACGCCGCGCAACGCGTGGACTTCTTCGGCGCCCATCTGATAGGTCTTCCAGAGGTCTTCCGTGCGGATCACGCTGTCGGTCGCGGCTGGAACCGCGCCCAGATAGGCCAATCCCTTATCGAACACAGCTTCTTCGATCATCATATCGTTACCCTTGTTTGTCTCTGAATGGTCCCCCATCCACCCCTATTAGCTCTTCGCTTCGATCTTCACAGGCGCCGCTTCTCGCTTGACCTGATCACCGTCTTTGAGCGTCCGCAGAGTCTTGTACGGGCCGATGATTATCTCGTCGCCCTCGTTCAGCCCGCTCTTGATCTCGATCTCCTGATCGCCTTTGATCCCGGTGGTGATCGGAGTGAAGTGGCCGCGTCCGTCCTTGCTGAATACGAACACACCTTCCACTTCTTTCTTCTTCTGCGAGCCACCGTCCGGTTGGTCTGAGGGCTGCTGATCCTTTGGCGCTTCGCGAGGCACGATCGCCTGCAGTGGCGCGGTCAGCACGTCGGAAACCGTAGCCGTCGTAATGACCGCGGTCGACGACATGCCCGGCCTCAGTTTCTCACGCACCTGAGGAGTCGGGTTGAGCTTGATCTTGACAATAAAGTCTTTGGCCTCTTGCGTATTGGCTGACTGTGCGATGGTCTGACCGGATCGCGTGATGGCCGACGCACCCTTCTCGACTACTTCACCTTCGATCTCGAAGTCGCCAAGTGCGTCAACTTTCACCTTCGCCTTCTGACCTACCTGAACGTCGGCGATATCGGTCTCGTCGACCTTGACCTCCGTATTAATCTGAGACATATCCGCGACCGTCAGCAGCGGGGTAGTCGAGAAACTCGCCAGCGCGTATTCACCTACCTTGACCGGCAAGCTCGAGACGACGCCGTCGATTGGCGAGTATCTTGTGGACTTCTTGAGCTGGTCGGACTGGCGAGCCAGATCCGCCTGACCTTGCTTGACGCGCTCCTCGCTCGAGTGGAGAGCGGTGCGCGAGCGCTCGACTCCAAGCTCTGAGTCATGCACCAGCACCTTCAGTTGATTGATACGCGACTGCTGAGCCGAGACCACTGCCCGCGCCTGATCGTAGCGCGATTTGGCCGAATCGAATTGAGACTTGGTGGCCACGCCGCTCTCAACCAGTTGCTGGTAGCGATTGTACTCGCTCTCGGCGTACGTGAGGTCCGCCTTGTTGCGCTCGAGGTCGGCTTCAGCACCTGCCAGATCGGCCTTCGTCCGATGAACATTGTTCTCGGCTTGCTGCACCGCGACCTGTTGGTTTGCCACGTCTGCTTGCGTCACCCGAACGGATGCCTCGGCTGCGGTCACCGAGAAACTCGACTGAGTCGGGTCCACCCGAACCAGCGGCTGGCCCTTCTTAACTGCATCGCCCTCGCTGATGTAGATTTGCTCGACTCGTCCCGGAACTTCCGCGGTCAGGTTGTACAGATGCACTGGACGGATGTCGCCCGACGCGGTCACCTTCGATTCCAACCGCGTGTGCTTCTCAACCTTTCCAACCTGAACAGGCTCACCTTCCTTTTTCTGGACGGCTTTTGACAGGATGACGATTGTGATCAGGCCGACGACCACCGCCGCTATTATTACAGTCTTTTTCCTTCTACTAGTCTTGAACTGCATGGAAAGGATTGTCCTCCGAATGTTTTAAGCGAACTTGCAACCGCCTCGTATTACGCCCTTGTTCTTCTACAGGTTCAATAAATCTCGGTCGATTGCCGCCGCGATTTTTCCGGCTGTGTGTTCGCTGTTTACTACTCACTTTCTCGATCAATCTACTGGCGCATCGATTCACATTGTGCAAACGAATCGTGCGCCAGGTTTATTAACATCGAGGGCCTTAAATCAGATGATAGCGAGTGCGACGAAACCATGTCAAAGAAATACGTTTCAGTGCTTCAGCCAGAATGCAGTTTCTCGTTTCTGGTTCAAGGTTTCTGGTTCAAACCCGGGTGCAAGTTTCTGGTTTCTAGTTTCTGGTTTTGATCGAGAAGGCCCTTTGAAGCAGAAACCTTGAACCAGAAACCAGAAACCAGAAACTAGAAACCGAGTTTGAAGATTCAAACTCAAGGTAGCGTGTGTTATCCTAAGGCTCGTTCCTATGGAAGACAAACCGAAACATCTGGAAGATCTCTGCCCCAACTGCGGTGCGACCGACAGCGAACCTGACTCCACCTTTTGCCAGACGTGTGGCTCGAAGCTCGACTCGGCGTTGGTCCAGCCTCCGGGGCCGCCGCGCGCTTGCGAGGCGGGCAAGACAATCGCCGGGCGATTCCTCGTGCAGTCGCTGCTGTGGACGGCTCCAACGTACAACGCATACGAGGCGGTCGTTGAGGGCTCGCCAATGTCGCGTCACACTATAATCGAGCAGCGGCTGTTCTTTAACGACCCGTTCGCCGGGGTCTCACCGGTCACTCCGGCCGGCGTAGAAGGCAAGGTTTCCGGTTCGCTGGAAGAGGCCGCGCCTGCTTTTGAGCGCTTTGGTCTGTTCAAGCCAATCGAGCACTCGATCGAGGGTGACGACGTCTACATTGTTCTCGAACACATCAGCGGTCAGGCCATCGCTCACTTTGATCAGACCGACGAAAAGGAAGCGCGGGCCATCGGCCTGCAGCTCTGCGTGCTGGCGGAGCAGTTCCATCGGCACGGATGGGTTTACAACGGGTTTGAGCCCTACGGTATTGTGCTGGATCAAGAGAGGCACGTGCGATTGATCGGCTTCGACCGTGCACGCCAGGCAGGCACGCCAGTCGAGGACGCGCCCATCTATCCGAGCCGAGGGTTCACCGCGCCGGAGTTGTTCGCGTCGGATGCTCTCTATGACGTCAGATCGGACGTTTACTCGATCGGCGCGATGCTCCAGTTCCTGCTCACTGGCGAAAGCGGAAGCGCCGGTGAAGGCTCGTTGCTCTATCCGGTTGCGACTGTTTTTCCGAACTTCGAGCGGCTTCTGGCTCGCGCACTTGCGGAAGAGCCCAGCGACCGGTTTCAGAGCATAGCTGAGTTGCGCGAAGCGCTGACCGATTTGAATTTGCCGGTGATCCTGCAGTCTGGTCACTTCACCGACGTGGGCTTGCTTCGCGAGTTGAATGAGGACAGCGTGCTTGCGTTGAACCTGACGCAGTATTACGAATCGGTGCAGACGCAGATAGGGCTCTACATTGTGTCGGATGGAATGGGCGGCGAGGCTGCGGGCGAAGTAGCGTCGCGCGTTACGGTGCGCGCCGTTGCCGAGTGGATGACCGAAAAGTTGATTTCCGCCTCATTAAAGTCGACTCGCGATGAGAAGATCGCCGAGCCCACTCAAACCGGAGGCTTGCGGCTCGCGGTTGCTAACGGGCACGAGATGGCGACTACTGAAATGTTGAAGCAGGCTGTAGTCGCGGCGAACCGCGAGGTTATGGCTTACGCGGCCGCGAATCCGCAGGAGCGAGGGTTGGGCGCGACCGTCACGGTAGCGATGCTGGTAGGCGAAGTGCTGACGATCGCTCATGTCGGAGACAGCCGGTGCTACTTGCTGTCAGGCGACGCGCTCGTGCAAGTGACGGAAGATCACTCGCTCGTTCAGAAGATGGTCAACACGGGAAACCTCTCACGCTTCGAGGCGCGGAGCCATCCGTACCGCAATGTGATCTATCGCTCGATCGGGGCCGATGAGCAGATCGAGATCGACATCATCCGGAAAAAGCTCGCCAGCGGTGACCTGCTGATGCTGTGCAGCGACGGGCTGAATGGAATGCTCGGCGACGATCAGATTCGCGACATCCTCTTAGTGAACCCTGACCCGACCGCGGCGGCTAAAGAGCTGGTGGTGGCCGCCAACGCAGCAGGCGGAGAAGATAACACTTCGGTGATCGTTGTTCGCATTAGTTGAGCGTGGTTCTCGAAAGCCCAATCACATCCCGTAAGACGGTAGGAAAGAGTCGCAAGAGAAAGTCCACTTGTTGTGCCGGCAAAGCGAGGTAGGATGAATCTATGGACAAGACGTCAATCATCATTATTGCAGTCCTCGGGCTGATAACTATCGCCGCCTTTCTGCTGTTCCGCAGCCGTGTAAGAGTCGAGTTTGGCGGGCCGCTTGGCGTCAAGTTAAAGGTCGACGCTTCCAATGTTACGTCCCAATCCAAAGGTGGCGTGGTTATCGAAGACGCGGCAAGTCGGCGCGGCGGCGTGCGTGCTGAAGACAAGACCGGAGGTGGTGTCTCTCTCAGAAAGATCAAAGCCGAGAAAGACATAATAGCTTCGAGCACCCCAGCGGAGAAGCTCTCCGACCCAAAAGCCTGACCCCAAACTCCTCTGTGGAGGCGGGGAGGGCGGTCACGCTTCAAAATGCGCGCGCAGGAGGCGACATAATCGCTGTAGGCGGCGATTATGTCGCCGCTCGCGAACCCGTAGCAAAAGCAATTCACCAACTGCCGTCACCTCCACGCAGCTTCACTGACCGGATTGATGAACTCGATGAACTTGTGGGCAGTCTTGAACGCGATGGGGTCACAATATTTGGCCTGCAAGGAATGGGGGGTGTGGGCAAAACCGCACTTGCGCTAAAGCTGGCGGAGAGACTCACTCCGCGCTACTCCGATGGTCAATTCTATCTCGATCTAAAAGGTACAAGCGGAAAACCTCTTTCGGCAACTGATGCAATGGCTCACATTGCCCGCGCGTACTACCCCACGAACAAACTCCCCGAGAAGGAACCAGAGCTAGGCGCGCTCTACAGGTCTGTGCTGCACGATCAACGTGCGTTGTTGTTGATGGACAATGCCGCCAGTCGCGCCCAGGTAGAGTCGCTCATTCCGCCCGCATGTTGTGTGCTGCTGATCACGTCGCGCGAGCGTTTTGCCATGGAGGGCCTGTTCGTCAAACACCTGGTTACTTTGACGCCAGAGCACGCGAGAGAACTCTTGCTGAAAATCGCTCCGCGCATTGGTGAGCAGGCAGATGCAATTGCCGCCTTGTGTGGATACCTACCGCTCGCGCTTCGGCTAGCCGCCAGTGCCCTGGCGGAACATATTGATCTCAGCCCGGCCGCTTACGTACTGAGGCTGACGGATGCTCATCGTAGGCTCGAACTGATTGATGCATCACTTATCTTGAGCTACAGGGTGCTCAAACCGAAGATGCGGAAGCTGTGGCGAGCGCTGGGTGTATTTCATGGCACGTTCGACGTGATGGCGGCCAAGGAGATTTGGGACGTTGGACTGGATTCGGCGCGCGAAGCACTCAGCTATCTGCTGGCCCACAGCCTCCTCGAATGGGATAGGGCTACCAGCCGCTATCGCTTGCATGACCTGGCTCGCGTTTTTGTCGATGCCCGATTGAGCGAGACCGAACGAGCTGCTGCCGAACAACGTTACGCTGCGCACTACGAAACCGTGCTGCGAGATGCCAACGAACGCTATCTCAAAGGCGGCGAGACCCTCAGGGAGGCGCTGAGATTGTTTGATACGGAGTGGAGCAACATTCAGGTCGGCCAAGCGTGGGCGGCCCTGCATTCTCCAGAAGACGATGAAGCGGCAGCCTTGTGCAGCGCCTATCGGGATGCTGGAGGGTACTTACTGGATCTGCGCCAGCACCCGGCACAGCAGATAGAGTGGAGAGAGGCTGCGCTGTCAGCGGCGCGGCGCCTAGGGCTACGCCATGCCGAAGGAATGCATTTGCGGAGTCTCGGCAATTCCTTCGAGGCTATGGAAGAGGCTCGACGCGCGATTGAACTCTTCGAAGAATCATTGTTCATTCTTCGGGAGGTCGGCGACCGGCGCGGGGAAGGCCAGACGTTAAATAACATTGGCAGCGCCTATTACAGGGTGGGAGAGCTGCAACGCGCCATTGAGTGCTACAAAGAGGCGCTGCCAATCCTGCGTGAAACTGGGGACCGACGTGTCGAAGGATATGTCTTGAACAGCCTCGGCGTCGTCTATCGTGACGTCGGCGATTCAGGCGCCATCGATTTAGCCGAGGAGAGTCTTGGTGTAGCTCGCGAGATCGAGGATCGCCAGCTAGAGGCTGTTGCACTGAGCAGTATTGGCTTTAGCTACCTGTACAAAGGCGACCCGGGTCAAGCCATCGAGTTCTTAGAACAGACGCTTGCCATTGACCGCGAGATCGGTGACCTTAGGGGGGAAGCTATGGCTTTGAACAGTCTGGGAAACGCCTACCTCGCATTGAACCAACCCCAACGCGCCCTGGAGCTTTATGAAAAGTCCCTGGCTGTTGCCCGGGAAACTGCCAACCGGCGCGGTGAAGGCAGGACGCTTTGGAACATTGGCCTGGCTCTTTATCAACTCGGCAATCGAGAACAGGCCGTCGCCAATGCCGAAGCGGCACTTGAGATTTATAAGCAGATCGGAATCCCCGACGCTGATCGAGTTCAACAGAGACTGAATGAGTGGCGGAATGAGATAGTCAGTCCATAGGCTCGCGACCTCTGCTATCGGCCGGTGGCAGACAGAAACATCAAACGTGAGTAGCGGTCGAATTGGTCGCGGTTGTTGCTCACGACACTGGCCTGCGCGACTGCGCGAAATGCCAGACCTTTCCGCTTGATGCCGCGAGATTCATTGCGGCTTCGCTCCGGCCAGGCCCGCCCAAGCAGGCTTCTCATCTTCGCAAAATCGTCATCGACTTTCGCCTGGGGCAGAGCAGCACGCAGCGTCGCCAGCGCGTCTCGAAAGTTGAGTTCCGATCTGAACGACAAGGGCGAGACCAACCCCGAGTAGTCGAACGCATCGGACTTGATTCGAAAGCTGTGATCAAGACTAGCTGTGTAAACATCGAGCAGCGATTCTTCTGATCGAAACTCGGATGAATCAAGCACGTTGCCCGACTGGCTGCTCCTTCCGCTAATGCCTTCTGTGTAGTCCACCCGGACATTGCGCAGCTCGCCCAAGACCAACAGGCTGATTTCAGCTTTGATCAGAGTCATCTCGCCGCCGGAGTGGTAGACGCGAAGCTCGTCGTCACTCACTGCGATGCGGCGCGCGCGAAGAAGTTCCTGGGCTAGCTTCATTTCTTCGTCTGGAATCACAACGGCTCTCAATCCGCAGGTGCGAACTAGCGCGATAATCATCTCGGCTTCCGCGCGAGTCTGGCTGCGCGCGAGCGGAACGCGCTTGCCGGCATTGATCAACTCCTGTGCTTCGCTCAGCTCAAGCGCGAGCGCGGAGGCAACCGCTGTGACGACGCTTTCGTTGATCCGCGCAGGAAAAGGCTCGAGGACCGTGTTGAACGCGTGTTCGCCCGGATCGATGTTGCGTTGAGGCGGCGCCGACTTGATGCTGGCGAAAGGCAATTGCTCGCCGCAGTAGATACAGTCGCCGCGAGCGGCAGGCGTTCGCCGCTGACAGCGCGGGCAGTTAGTCACGTCTTGGCTCACGGGTTCTCACTCCCGGGGCAAATGGTTTGTGAGGGCTCGGCCAGGATTATACACGAGGAGACTTGGGCGCCGGAATTGAAAATCGAAAATGGCAAATGGCAAATGGAAAATGGAAAATAAGAGATTCTCCATGTTCTATTTTCCATTTTCCATTTTCCATTTTCCATTTGCCATTTGCCATTTTCTATTTTGCTCGTGCCCTGACCACTGGCCACCCGCCATGCTACATTCAGCTATATGAACCTTAGCGGCGCGCTAACTCGAAAGAACATCATCATCGGTTCCTCGGTCCTGATAGTTGGCCTGGCTGTCGCCGGCTTCTTCGTTTTGCGCCTGCCACCGCGCGTCGCGATGGAGCGCTACGCTCCCGCTGATGTGCTGGCATTCGTCGAGATCGACAGCCTCGCAGATTTGGTTGACGGTCTCACAAGCACGAAAGCCTGGCGCGAGCTCGCTCCAGTCCTCGGCCTTTCGAGTCAACTTCGACAGGTGGGTCTTGTCACCGATCTAATTGGCCGCTCGGGCCTCGGTCCCTACGAAGCCGTGGTCGCGGGCCGCGCTCAGTACGCGATAGCGATCACAGGCATCGAGTCCAACGCCGGAGAGACTGACGAGGGTCCGTACCTTCACCTGAGGCCTGACTTCGCGCTGATAATCGAAACTCACACGAAGCCTGATACCGCGACGCGGCTTGTTCGGGAACGGGCGTTGATCATCGCACAGCGAATCTACGGAGAATCAGTCGTTGAACATTCGGAGGACTATCGAGCTTCGCCGTTGCTGATCTTCGACGGCCCGGGGACCGGCCACCAGTTGGTGGTCTCAAGCTTGGGCAGCGTCATCCTCCTGGCTAATCAAGCGGACGCGATGAAGCAATGCCTCGACGCGATAACCGGACGAGCGGCTACGCTCGCCGACGACGCGACGCTCAAGCAGATGCGCCCCGAGGTGGGGCGCGATCCGCCGGTCTTCGGCTATGTGACGGCAGCCGGAATCGAGAAGCTCGTCGATTTGTGGCCGTTGTTGATCGCCGGCCGCGCGGCTGAACCCGAGACGGTCGGCACGTTCGCGGATCTTATCGAGCATCTGTCGAAGCAGGCCGGCGCCGGGTTGCTTTACTCATCGGAGTTCGAAGCGGACGGCGTGACCGAAAAATATCTGACGGTGCTGCGCCCCCGGATCGCCGAAGCGTTGACCCAGCCCTTGAAATCGGCTTCAGCAGCCAGTTTCGAGTCGCTGGTCATGATCCCGCGCGAGGCCGAGAGCCTGACGCTGATCAACGTCGAGAATGCCGGCGAGCTGCCTGAGCGTGTTTTCAAAAAGCTCTCGCCGGCCGTGGACATCGTGGCCGGGGTTGCGCTTCGAGAGTTCGTAATCAACCTTAAGAAGCAGTACGGGCTCGGGCCGTCGGATTCGGTGGGCGACGCGATCGGGAGCGAAATAGCGTTAGTCAACTTTGGCGACGATCAGCCGAGGGCGATGCTCTTTCGCGTGAATGACAGGCCTCGCCTCGCGCCGATCGTCAACCGGTACCTGAAACGCAAGGCGGCGTCGATCACGAACGAACAACACAACGGCGCTGAGATACTGGTTTCGTCAGATGACGACCGGCACGCCGCCGCGTTTGTCGGGGACTTTCTGGTGCTTGGCACTCGCGATCAGATCGTCAGAATCATTGAGACGAATGCGAAACGTGACGGACAAGATGGCGATGAGCGGCTCAAACAGGTTCTTTCGACTCGCCCGGCCAACGCTTCGATAATCCACCATCGCGCACGCGTCGAAGATGCCGGTAAGCTATTGCTGTCGATCTCGAAGCTGACTCGCGTCACTGACGGGTCAGTGGAGTTGTTGGATCGAGAATCGGCGCGCAAAGCGCTCGATCGGCTGCCGCGCTCGATTAGCTTCACTGAGTTTCGCGACTACGGCGTTTACACGCAGACTCATTCAGCGGTGGGGAACTTCAGCCTTATCTCGGCATTGATCGGGAGCGGAGAAGAGTGATGTCGGGGTGAGCGGGAACACCATTTTCCATTTTTTATTTTCCATTTGTCATTTTCCATTTGCCGCAAAACGGCGCGTCGCAGAATAGAAATCGCTGGGTCGTCTTCCGATGACAAATGGAAAATGGAAAATGACAAATGGTAAATAGAAACGGCTTTATTCCACGTTCGCCCGGCGTCGTCAGCCGGCTCATCCTTTCGCGCTCTCACCGCGGGTTGAGCCAAGCACCGCAGCGGCGGCCTTTCGTCGGCGCCGTCGCAGGATTCGAGAGCGGCGGCGTTCGCGAACTTCGATTCGGTCGCGCACCTTGCCGTAGAACTTAGTGAAGTAGTCGTACATCGACCAAAGCGCAAAGACCACCACGATCCACAGCATCGCGCGGCCAGCGCCGTAGCACAGCACCCGGAACTCATCCAGCGACATTGCGCCATTGCTCGCGATGGCAGCAATGGTGCGGCCCATTTCTCCGAACGAAGCGAAGGGAACTTCAGAGTTGACGCCGAGCGGCGGCTGGAGTCCCCAAGGTCCGCCGGGCACGCTTCCCAGGATCAACAGCGTCACCGAGATCACCTGGGTCAGCATCTTGAACTTGGCTTTCTTCGACGCGCTGATGGTGAAGCCCTCGGCGGCGGCGATCGAGCGCAACCCGCTCACTGCAAACTCGCGGCCGATGATGATCACGATCGCCCACGCCGGAGCGAGCCGATTCTCGACCAACGACACCAGCGCGGCGGAGATCAGCAGCTTGTCGGCGATTGGGTCAAGCAGAATGCCCAGGGTTGAGACCTGGCCGCGCTTCCTGGCGATGTAGCCGTCTGCCCAGTCGGTGATCGAAGCGCCGACGAACAACGCCAGCCCGAACAACTGCTGAGGTATGCCCAGCCACTCACTCGGAAACTTCGTCAACAGGACGACGACCAGCAACGGCACGACGAATATTCTCGAGAGCGTTAGCGCGTTCGGGAGGTTCACGATCTGGTTTCCTGGATCAGTTAATCGGGCACAATCACTAAAAGCAAAGTCGAGGGCACATTTCGGAACGGCACATCCTTGTTTCTTACCTGCTTGACTATATTTTTACGCTGCTTCATTGTCAATCCACCTATGAACTCGCGCAGGGAAGCGAGACGAACATTGATGAAGAAGAGGTGACGACCAGCGCCGGGCGACATTGATGAGCATCCGTATCGGTGCGCTTTTTTTGATCGGCGTTTCATCCGCGTTCCGAATTTCAGCATCTAATGCAGCCTGACGCCTTTGGACGGCGTGCAGGCAGGATGCCTGCGCTCCCAGGGAAGCCGGCAAACAGTTTCGGATGCGTGCTGTCATTGACAAGATGAAACTTACTCGCGGCCGGTCGGCCGTCATAGCCTTGCTGTGTGCTTCGCTCTTGATCGCGGCAACCATCATTTATGTAGTACGGCTCAACCGGAGCATAGCCGGTGAGCGCGAACACCAGTCAGCCGCAACCCGCGTCGAGGTCGAAGAACATTCGCTGCGCGCGCCGGCCACGGACGGATTGACGTTGTACCTGAACGCTTCCGATGTGCGAGCAGTTGCAACCTTCACGGGCGTCCGATATTTGGCGACTTCAGGCGGGCTGATCGCACTCGATGACCGCGGCAACGTCAAACGGCGATTCACCACGCTCGATGGCTTGCCTGAAAACGACTTGACCGCGCTCGCTGTTTTTCGCGAGCGCTTGTTTGTCGGTACCACGAACGCCGGGCTTATCGCGTTCGACGGGCAATCGTTTAGTGGTTACCGCTTCACGAAACCTAAGGCGACCCACATCAGCGCTCTGGTTTCGACTGAGAGCGAGCTTCTGATAGGCACGCTCGACGGGGGGCTGTTCGAGTACAACGGCGAGCGGTTCTCACGGCGCTTCAATTCGGCTACGGGAGCCGATTTCAGCCGGGTGACCGCGTTGCTGCCTTTTTCGTCGCGGCTCTACATCGGGACTCAGGACAGCGGGCTTTACATCTGGCGCGAAGCGCATATCGAGCACATCACTTCGAATGAAGGGCTGCCTTCACCGCACGTGACGGGGCTCGCTGCGTTGCCGTCGAGCTTCGCAAATAATGGGGCAATCGCTGTTGCGACGGACTTCGGAGTCGCCGCGCTCAACGATGCGAACGAGATCAAGCCAATCGGAAATCAACCCAACGTTACGTCGCTTGCGGTCAGCGACGGACACTTGTGGGCTGGGTTGTTCAGCGGAGGGATCATTGATCTGAGCGCGATCCAACCCGGCCGGCCGGATGCCTCGAACGAGAATCGTTCGAGCCGGTCTGAAATTGTCGGCCTCCCCGCTTCAGCGCCTGCGACTGTCTGCGTGAACGACGGAAAACTCTGGGCGCTGACTCGGGAGGGCGCTTTCGCACGTGATGAGCGAGCCACGCGCCCCGCATTTGAATCCTTGGCTGGAGCGCTGGTCGGAGATCGCGTGCTGACCGCTGGTCACATAACCTCGCTCGCCAGTGACGGCGCGGGAAGGTTGTGGGTTGGTTACTTCGATCGCGGGATCGATTTGATCGCGCCAGAGTCAAGCGAGCGGCTCTCACACATTGAAGACGACCGCGTGCGAGAGATCAACTGCCTTGCGTTTGACCGGACCGCGGGCAGAATGCTGGCCGCTACATCGCTTGGCCTTGTGGTGTTTAGCGGCGACTTGAAGCAGACCGTGTTGACGCGCGAGCAAGGCGGATTGATAAACGATTCGATCGCTCACGTCTCGCTTGCCGATATTGATTCACCGTTGTTGGCCTCGACTGGCGGAGCGCCGGCTGTGGCGCGAGGCCGCGCGATGGTGCTGGCGACGGCAGGCGGACTGACTGAAGTGATTGGAGGGCGGGCCCGCTCGATCACAGCATTTCACGGGCTTGCGAGCAATCATTTGTATACGTCGGCCTCGGTGGGTGCTCGATTGTTCGTCGGCAGTCTCGCGGGGCTGGCCGAGCTTGAAGGACTGCGAGTCGTGCGCACGTACAAGACTTCGAACTCGCGATTGTCGCACGACTGGGTGACGGCGCTGGCGGAGGCTGACGGCACGCTTTACGTCGGCACGAACGGCGGCGGCGTTGACGCGCTGTTGCCGACCGGTGAGTGGATTAACTTCGCGGACGAACTTGGCAAGTTTGAAGTGAATCAGAACGCGATGCACTACGACGGCGAGCGATTGTACGTCGGGACTAGCGACCGGGGACTTTTGGTTTATAATACGCGCGACCGGCGATGGACTCGGGTCAGCGCGGGGCTTGCTTCGCAGAGCGTGACTGCACTAACGAGCGACGATCGGTTCGTTTATGTTGGTACGTTGAATGGATTGGTGCGAATTGAGAAAAGAGTTTTAGATTGAACGTTCGTCGCGGAAGTGTGCTTGGTATCTATGAGAAAACGGACGAAAGATCACAGGTCGGGAAGGGTGGCTTGCCCCCGCTCCCCAGAGGCATCCATTCTTCGAGCGGCGGGGGCAAGCCACCCTTCCCGACCTGAGATCGTTGGGAGTTCACTGTCCCTTCTAGTACATAGCGGAGTGATCTCAAATCCTGATCATGAGAAACGTTGAAAACGCCACGATGAGGCATGTGATTGCGAAGGCCGGTATTCTCGCATTTCTGTTCCTTGCGCCAACGGTCGCTCACGCCCAATCGGGCGTCCTGATTCCCTCGAGCACAGAGAAGCCCGATCCTGCCGTTCTCTCGCTCGACGAGATGACTGTGAACGTTCTGATCGACAATCAGTACGCTCGCGTTCGAGTCACGCAGATCTTCGGCAATCGCACAGATCGCGTCCAGGAAGGCCGCTACGTTTTCCTGATTCCTACCACCGCGTCGATCTCGGACTTCGCGGTGTGGGATGGGGACGTGCGAATACCCGGAGTGATTCTCGAACATCGCCGCGCCGAGGAGATCTACAATGACCTCGCGTTGCAGTCGATTGATCCGGGTTTGTTGAAGCAGGAAGGTGAAGACACCGCAAACACGGCATTCACCGTTCAGGTCGCGCCCATTCCCGCTTACGGCACCAAGCGGCTCGAGCTCGAATACACCGAATTGCTTTCAGTCGATAATCTCGAATCGTACTTCTCGTTCCCTTTCAAGCCGAGCGAGTACGGCACTCAATCGGTTGGTCATCTCGAGATCCGGTTGCAGGTGACTTCGCGCGTTGCGATGACCGATCTGGCGCTTAAGAGCAAAGCCTACACGCTGAACTTCATCGAAAACTCGGCGCAGTACAAATCGGCTACGTTTGCAGGGAACGCCATCCAGCTAAACGAAGACTTCGCATTCAGCTACGGGCTCAATGTCAAAGGCACTGCGTTCGAGTTCCTTGCTTATCGCGCGCCCGAACGCATCACGGCTGATGAGCTTCGTGACCCGCGATTGGCCGAGCGCGAGCCTGATGGTTACTTCGAAGCCGGGGCCGTCTTCAACGAAGCGGGCCGCGCGCCCGGCGATACTTCGCCGCCGCCGCCCCGCTCGATTCTGGTGATGCTCGATACGTCGCTGTCGATGCAGTTTGAAAAACTCGACCGAGCCTACGAAGCGGCCGAAGGCCTGCTGCGCTCGCTCACGCCCCAAGACACATTCAACCTGATGCTGTTCAACGACGACGTAGCGGTGTTCAGCAACAACCCGGTGGATGCGCGCCCGGATCAAATCGAACGGGCGCTCGCATTCATCAAGTCGAGCTATCTGTCAGGCGGAACCGACACAGGGGCGGCGCTCGATCGCGCAGCCAGCCTGGCGAAGGCGATGCCTTCGAGAAAAGAGCGCTCGATCGTGATGATCACCGACGGGAACTCGACGCTTGCGACCACGCGAACAAAGGCGATAGTTGATCGTTTTCAAAAGGCGAACGACTCCGGTCCGAAGGCTAGACTGTATGTCTTCGGCATAGGCTCGGACACCAACATTCGATTGCTCGGTGAGCTTGCTCGCGCGTCTCGCGGTTACTTCGATTGGACTCGCGAGAGTGACGATCTCTCCTTCAAGCTGAAGTCGTTCGTCAGCAAAGTCGGGCGCGACCCAATCGATTCATTGAAGCTTCAAAACGCCAACGCGGCGAACTTCTACCAGGTCTATCCAGATTACGACGCGACGGCTTATGACGGCGCGAGGCTGTCCTTCGTTGGCCGCTATAAACGGCCCGGCTCCGCTTCGCTGACGTTGACCGGGAACGAAGCCGGCAAACCGGTTCGACTATCGCAACAGGTCGAGTTGCCGGAACGCGACGATTCGCATCCGCATGTTCCGCGAATGTGGGCGCGTGCCCGCGTCGACGCATTGCTCAGGCTGATCGCGCTCAACGGCGAAACGAAGGAAGCGATCGACGAGATCATCGCGCTCTCGAAGAAGTACAAGTTCGTGACGCCTTACACGTCGTTTCTAGCGGCGCCGCGCTCGCTGCTTCGGCCGCGAGTGATCCGGCCGGGCGACCCCGTGCTGAAAGTCCGCGCTGATGAGTCGATCACCGAAGTCACCGCCGTGTTTCCGTTCGGTTTGACGAAGCGGATGACTTACATCAAGAGCGACGACGTGTGGGAGACGCGCTTCCTTGCTCCTAGCGAGATGGCTGATGGTGTTTATCACTGCCGGCTGGTGTTGGTGGACCGGAAAGGCCGCGCCTATCAGGAAGAGAAGAGCTTTGTGATAGACAGCCGGCCGCCGAAGCTACAAGCGTCGTTGAATCAGACCGTCGCGCACGCAGGCGAAGACCTGGTGATTACGGTACGCGCGGACAGCGACACTCGGGTGATCGCGGCTCGCATCTTTGGATCGTTGCCGGCGCCGGTCGTGTGGGACGCGAAGGCTAAGGCTAACATCGGGCACTTGAGGATACCGGCTGGGTTACCGTCGGGGAGTTACACGATTCAGGTGACGGCTGAGGATTTTGCGCACAATTCGAGTGTGGTGGAGTTGGTGGTTGAAGTGATTGGCGGCGGCTAGACGGGTCGACTGATGTTTGAAGGCGAAGGGTCGCGGCCGTGCATTCAAGGCATCGAGATTTCAACGAAGTCTCGCGACTGGATTTTCTTGAGCGCTGCCTCGATCTGTGGAAGCAGTGCTATCACGACAGGCACGCTGTTGGTAGGTAAGAGCAGAAAGGCAAGCGTAACGTGGGCGAGATTCTGTTGGTATCGGAGGTTCTTGTCGGTCGTGATGAACACGTCGAACTGCTGATCAGCGAGCGCGAGTAGTTTGCCGTTCTTTACACCGCTCCAGCCCATCTCCTGGACGGTGCGAATCGCCAAGTGAGGAAGACGCTTTTTGACTGCGTGGGGAGTGCATTCATCAAGCAGGATGTTCATTGATACTCAATCGCAACAAAGTGCTTTTTGAGAACTCCAGGACTTGAAGGGCCTGCTCGCGGGTCACGCTTGGAAAGTTGTCGAGAAACTCATCAAGTGTGAGGCCGGCTTCAAGGTTGGTGATCAGGGCGTCGATGGGAACGCGGGTGCCAGTAAACACCGGTGTTCCGCTAACGATTTCAGGGTCGACGGTGATTGGAAGGCTTTCGATTTCTTTTTGATCTAGCACGAGTGTCATAGCTGTTTGATTCCTTTCAAGAGGAGTGTACAACAGTATCCTAGCGCAGATGAAGAAGACTTCGCGCAATTATCGAGCGCGGTGGAGTCGAATGTTGAAGTGATTGGGAACTAGCGGATGTTAGTTAACCGACAGGAAGTTGATTTAAGACCCCCGGTGGATTTAGGAGAGCTAATGAGAAGAATGATTATTCCGTTGATGCTCGCGGTTGCACTAGTCGCGCCCTCGGGCGCGCAGCAAAAGAAATCAGACCTCGAGCACGCCGGCCTCAAAGGCAAAGTGAAGACCGTCAAGGTTGAAGAAGCCAAGTTGGCGAACAAGTCCGGTAAGCAAGTCGAGGGCAAGCGAGTCCAAGCCGAAACCCAAAACTACGGCGAGAACGGCATGCTCGTGAAATCAGTCCGCTACGATGCCGAAAAGCGGGGTGATTATTTCTACAGCTATGATGCATCCGGTAGCCGGCTCGAGTTCATTCGGAACGCGACCAGTTCATCCCGCGTCAAAACAGAGTTCAAGTACGACGCCAATGGAAACAGACTCGAGGAAGTGCAGACGGGTGATGAGGGACTCGTGGCCAAGGTCGTCTCTGTCTATGACGCAAAAGGACTTCGAACCGAGAGACGGATGTACAACAAGCAGGGTTTGTTTGCCAGGAGAACATACACATACGGCGCCGACGGCAACCCAACTGAAGAAGCTGAGTATGATTCCAAAGGCGGTCTTGTCGGCAAGCAGAGCTACTCCTACGAACTCGACCCAACCGGCAATTGGATAAAGAGAATCACCTCAGCGCAAGGTATGAGCGACGGGAAGCCAGTCAGTGAGCCGGCTGAGGTTACTTACCGGACGATTACTTACTATTGAAGCCAAGATTGTGGGCGCCTGCTATGGCCAAGAAAATTTACGTAGCAATCCTCATTTCGCTTTCGATAGGGTCAATAACGCTGGCTACGTTTGTAGCTCAGCGGGCAGCGCGCAAATCAAAAGCACCTGTTCGAAGCTCGCAGGTCCGAAGAAAGCCACGCCCGGCAGTTGCCAAGCCGGGACCGGTTCGACCTCCTGATCCGAATCGCGCGCCGCAGAATCTTGTTGACGATGCGCTTTACACCAACGAAGAGTTCTTCGGAGCGCAAGCGTCGGTCGCCAGGCCTTACTCGATCGCGTTTGAGCGAGTCACCACGTTGCTCGGCAAGTATCCGAAAGACGCGAGGCTTCATCTGTATGCGTCGAGACTCGGGGAAAGGCTCGGGCAGTTTGATAAAGCCGCGGCCGAGATCATTGAATATGCTGACCTTAGGGGCCGCTCGCCGGATGCGCTGCGGAGGCTCGCGGATTTCTATCATCATCGGGCGCGGTTCGCCGATGAAGTGAGGACGCTCCAGGAACTAGCAAAGGCACAGACCGTGCCTGCGCGGACGCCGATCTACAAACGCGCTGCCGAGCTGGTTCGCACCCGCTCGTTGAAGGAGTTCACGCCGGCGGATTTCTTTGCCGAACTGCTAACCTCTGATCCTTCGAATATTCAGCCGGTCAAAGACTACGTCGAGGAACTGCAGCTCTCGAAGCGGTACAGGGAAGCGCTGGAGGTGCTGGCTTCATACCAACCGAAGTTTCCTGCCGAGCTGGCTTACTTCCTCAAGACTCGGGCGCAGATTCTCGAAACTACCGGCGACCGCCGTGCCGCTGAAGAGGTTTACGGTTCTACGTTTGATGCGAACTGGCCGCGAGCGCTTGCGGGAGATTATTACGAACTGTTGCGGCGCTTCGGTCGCTATCGAATCGTTCGCCGTGCGCTGCAGGAACGCGTCCGAGCGGGCGCGACTGACCTGGATACCGTAGCCCGGCTGTTCAGTGTCTTCTCATACGAAGGCAGCTACGAACAAGCGGCGAGATTGCTGCGCGAGCTCGAAGACCGGCGAGGCGGCAAGAGAGTAGCGCAAGCTGCCAGCTTGCGAGATCGGCCGGCGAGCAATGACACGTCGCAAGCTGGCAGCTTACGCTACGACTGGAGTGCGCGCGAGCTGGAAACAGTGGCCGAGTTGTTCACCTCGATTGGCCATTACGATCAGGCCTCTCGTTACCTCTACACTCTTTACCTCGTGGGTGGGCTGCAAGCCGGAAGCGACTCGCGCGAGGAAGCGCTGTACCGGCTCTTCAGAGTAATGTTGGACGCCGCCGGGAATCCGACTCGCGTGGCCGGAGGCGACTTGTCGTTCTATCGCGATGTTGCTGAAGTCGATCAACATCCCGGGTTTCTGAACGGCGTGCTCTCTCTGGTGCTTTCGGGCGCGAGCCCGTCTCAGGAATTCGCCAACGAAGAGAAAGCTGCTGCCGGCTACTTCAACCGTGCGTTCGCCTATCGGATTTTCACCTCATTCAAGCAGGAGTACGCCGAATCGAAACACCTGCCCGAGATGTATCTCGGAACCGTCAACGTGTTTGCGGCGCTTTCAGAGCACAAGCTGGCAATCGACGCCGGGCGCGAGTTTCAAAAACTCTATCCTGAATCACCGAGCTACGCGGACGTGTCGCTGCGAGTCGCGGACTCTTACGTTGCGCTTAAGGATCGAGCGAACGAGCGTGCGGTGCTGAGCGGCTTGCTCGATCGATTGGCGCGCAATAACCCCCAAGGCCTGCCGCTGGTCCCTGTTGCGCCTAAGCACTGGAGCTACGGAATCACGCCGGGGTTCGAGAACCTGATCGACAAGATCAGGTACAAGATCGAAGCCTACAGCGATACCTACGATCCGACCGAAGACAAGGCTGCGGCGGACGAGAATGAGGACAATGAGATTGACTCTGAAGTGACCGACGTCCGGCAGCCCGCGGAGAGCGAGTCTCCGCGCGGGCCTAATTACAGCAGCGTGCTGGAGCGTTACGTGTCCTCGCTTGCGGCCGAAGAAAAGAAGACCGAAACGGTCGCGCTTTTCTGGGGCGAAATCAAGAAGCATCCAAAAGAGGAAGGCCTGTACGAGCGTTTCTTGCGATGGCTGGGTCAGGCTCAACTGATAAACGAACAGTTGAAGGCTTACGACTCGGCGATCAAACAATTCGATTCGAACACCTGGTATCACAGGCTCGGCCGCTGGTACGTCAGGCAGAAGCGCGGCAAGGAACTGACAACGTATTCAAAGCAGTTGATTGGCCTGTTTGATGAAGACGAGATCACCGAATATCTGCTGCGATTCGCGGGATACGGCGCGACGGCGGGCGCTGATGCGCTGAATTGGGATGAGCGATTGGCGTTCGATCTGTACAGCGTCGCTCACACGCGCTTCTCGAGGAATCTCTTCTTCGTGCGAGGCATGCTGACATATCTGGAGAAGAACGATCGCGCGCGATGGGAGAAGCTCTCGACCGAATACTATTTCGCGGATCGTTCGATTCGCGATCCTTACCTCGCGTGGCTGTCGAAGCAAGGCCAACTCCGCGATCGATACAACAAGGCCCGTGCAAGCAGAGGAGCGGAGGAGCAGAGGAGCGGAGGGGCGCCTCAGCCCCTCAGCCCCTCGGCTCCTCTGCTCGCCCGGGCTCCCTCGTCTTACGGGGTCTTCGCGGCAGATGCCGCCACCTGGTTGTCGCATCACGATGAAGCGCTCGATGCGTATCGGCAATTGGTCGCGCTTTACCCAGGCGAGCCTCAGTACGCGGACCGGCTTGCCGACCTGACGCGTTCGTTCGGTCAGCAGTCGGATAAGCTCTACGAGGAGTCGGCGGGCGTGTTCGCGCAGATGGCTGATATCTATCCGACCGATCACAGTTATCGCATAAAGGCGGGCGAGGTCTACGCTCAACTCGGGGATTTCAAACGCGCGGGCGAGCAATGGGACAAGTTGATTCAGATCGAGCCCGGCGAGCGCAACACCTATCTCGAAGTCGCGACCGTCTTCTGGGACTACTACCAATTCGATCAAGCGGTACGCGTGTTCAAAGAGCTGCGAAACGTGACCGGCGACCAGACGATCTACGCGTATCGAATGGGCGCGGTCTACGAAGGGAAGGGTGACCTCGATTCGGCGATCGCCGAGTACGTCAAGGCGCTGTCCGAGCCGGGCGAAGGACGTGACACGGTGTCGAAGCGATTGACGCAGCTCTCTAAGCGAGCCCTTCTCACTGAGAAGATCGCGGCGGCGTATGAGCGGGCGCACTCGGCCAATCCAGGCGACTGGCAGTTGATCATCGGGTACGCCGGCTATCAAGCCGAACGGGATCATCAAGCCGACGCGCTTGCGATGCTTCGCGCCGAGGTTGCTCGGTCGAGCGACGTTGCGTTTCTCGATTCGGTGCGCGATCTGTTCCGCGCCATTCTACGGCCCGAAGACGAGCAACAGGTGATCGCTCGGCTCATGGCCATAGCGCGCGACGAACGCGAAGCGATGATGTACCGCTTGCAGCTCGCGTCTTTCCTCGAACGTCACGGCCAGGTCGATGCGGCGATCGGGCTCATCGACAAGCTCGTCGGCGATTATCCAACGAACGTCGGCGTCGTCGAGGAGTCTGCGAAGTTCTACTGGCGAGCCGGGCTGTTGGATAAATCGCTCGATCTGTACAAGCGGACTCTGGCCCGATCGCTTGGAACCAATCGGCGCAGCTTCGCGCTGTTGCTTGGGCGGAGACAATTCGACGCGAATAAGCTTGCCGATGCGGAGGCGACGCTGCGTGCGTTCTACAACGAGAACCATTTGGACACCGAGGTGTTCGGCGAGTTGGCGCGAACGCTCGGAGCCGAGAACAAGCTGAACGAACTCGCGACGCTTTACCAGGAAGCCTTCAAAGAGGCTCGGGAAGCCGGTTTGGGGGGTGAGGAGATTCGATCGCGGGTGGCCGGGCTGCGCGGCGGGATGGTTCGCACGCTCGACTCGCTGGGCAAGTATCAAGACGCCGTCGATCAGCACATAGAGCTCATCAACAGCTTTCCGGAAGACGCTGACCGGCTCGCGACTGCGATCGATTACGCCGAGCAACACAACCTCATCGAGCGGCTCGTCGGTTACTACGAGAAGTTGTCGCGGGAGTCGAACAAGAACTATCGCTGGCAAGTTGTGCTCGGCCGAATCTACGACCGGAGAGGAAATCTCGGGGGCGCGGCGGATCAATACCGGATTGCGGTGTTGAATGAGCCTCAGCGCTCCGACCTGCGCTTCACGCTGGCGTCGGTGCTCGCAAGGCAGCGCCGCTACGACGAAGCAATCGCCACGTTGCGCGAAGGCTGGGCGCTTGCCGGGCGCGAGCCGGAATGGCTGATCGAGGTCGCGCGTATTCAGGTCCAGCAAGGTCAGCGCGACGAGGCAGTCAAGACGATTCGACAAGCGCTCGCGGCTAAGAAGAACGCAAGCGTCGAAGCTCAATTAAACATTGCGGCGCGGCTGGCGGCGTGGGGCTTGAAAAGCGAAGCAGTGCGAGTCTACGAGCAGGTGTTGGCCGACTTGCCAAAGAGACTCGACGGCGACGACTACTTTCCCACTGAAAGCGTTACTGGCTACGTTAAGGCGCTGGTGCGCAGCGAGCCCGCGCCCGCGGGCTATCAAAAGATCGAACGGTTGCGCGCGCAGGCTTTTGCTATCGCCGAGAATACTCAGTCCTACAAAGCGAAGTACATCGTCGAAGCAATCGACGGCGCAATGCGATCGGATTTCGGCAAGGGCGTCATCGACTACGCGACAACCGATGAAACGGCGGCGCTCGCATCCGCGCTTCAAGCGTCGACCGCGAAACTGACGCTGTATTCCGACGCCGGGCCGCTGCAGCGTTATCTCGGAATCGCTCGTGGTGCAGGCCTGGTAGACGTCGAAGAGCAGTTGCAGATTCGGCTCAAGGATTCGGCGTTCGAAGCCCGCCCAAAGAACTCACCGACGGTCACGACGCAAGACTCGGCTTTCTACAACGAGTTGCGCGCGCTGGCCGGGTTCTACGAGCGGCACGGGTCGTACGGGCGCGCGGCTGAGGTGCTTACGAGCGAGTTCCGTCGCGACCCTTACAAGAACCGCTTTGACTACCAGAATCAGATTGCGACCCGGTACCGCCTGACCGGAGATCAGAGTCGCGAACTCGAGTGGCTGCGCGCGGCGTATGCGGCAGCAAGCGGCGGGCTGACTACTAACTACACCGATTGGGTTGATCGTTACCTTACCCTGCTTCACTCGACGGGTCAGCGAGGCGAGCTCCAGCGATTGGCTTCGACCTACAGCGCCTATCAACTTCAACTGGTCAATTTCCTGGTCGAGAAAAACGAGAAGCTGCTGGCGCTGGATGCGATCGAGAACGCGAAGCAATCTCAGGGGTGGGTGCGGCAGCGCAGCGGAGAGATCGGGCTGTTCTTGAAGGACACCTCGCCCGAGAACGAGCCTTTCTTCCAGGAAGCGCTTGATATCAAGCCCATCGGTCAGATGCTGGGCCGGCGAATCGAGGGAGGCCGCGCGCTGGTCGGAAGTGACTGGTTTGTAGCATCGCGGAATTACGGCTATTGGCTGGGGCTTGTTGGCCGCGAGATCGACAGCCGCAAGTTCGTCGTCGGCGAGATTGAAGGTCATCCTTCAAGCGAGCGCGCGCACCTGGAGCTGGCCGCTTATTATCTCGACAAAAAGAACACGGCGCGAGCGAGCGATCACGTGGCGCTTGCGAGCGAGCTTGCGCCGGGCGATACCGATGTAGCGGTGATGCGCGGGACGGTCCTGCTTGCGAGCCTCGATCGCAAAGGCGCGCTCGATGCGTGGGGCGCGATCATGAGCGGCCGCGTGAAGATCGCCGATGCCGAGAGTTATCTGAAGGCAATGGCTGACAACGGATTCCTCATCGAGGCGTTGCCGCGGCTCGAGACCTTCCTCGTTTCGTTCGTCAATCGGGCCTTGCGTGACAAGCAGGCATCCGATCGAATCGAGGCCATCAAACCGCTCGTTCGCGAGATCGCCGGACGCGCGAGCCGCGATCCGAAAACGCAAAGCGAAGCCGCGACGTTCTTTCACAACGCGATAAACAGCATGCCCGGCGACCTGGTGATCGGGCGCATGCTGATCGAAGAGGAGTTGCTCCCGGAGAACACGCTCGCAAGTATCTACCGCACGATGCACCGGCGGATCTCTGACATTGCCGCGGGCGTGTTGGGGACTCCGGCTTACGAGAACGGATACTACAGCGGGAGCGAGTACATCTACCCGGCGCGCGGGCTTGCGGATTGGCGGAAGCGGTTAGTGGATTACTTGATTCGCGGCCGCTCGTTTGACGAGGCGCGGCTGCTTGTAGCGACGATCAAGCGTGAACAATCCGAACCGGAGATTGCGCTTGAGAGCGATGAAGAAGGCGGCTCGACCTACGAGTACCGCTACGATTGGCTCCCCCTCGCGTCAGCCCTGATTGAGCTTCGCGGTGGCCGCGATGCTACCAAAGCGATCGCGGAATTGCGGCGTTATTGCGGGCTGGAAAAGACAGAACGCAGAAGGCAGAACGCGGAAGGCAGTGAAGACGAAAGCGGGCTGCACGTGCGCTGCTCGAGGGCATATGCGCTCTTGCTGGCCGAGGGCAGGGAAAAGGAAGCGGACGCGTTGCTGTATGACGCATACAGCAAGACGGTGCGGTCTCGGTATTCGGATGACGCGAGCCTTGCCGGGTTGGCGGAGATCGAAGCGCGGCGTGGCCGCGGCGAGGAAGCTTCGCGTTTGTTGAAGCTGCTCGTTCAGCGTTCTACTGACAACACTAGTGCGTTGCAGCTTGCGGCGGAGACGGCGGGTCGAACCGGCCGCTACTCCGATGCGATTGAGTTTCGAGAACAGATAGCGCGCTCCAATCCTGACGATGCGGTGAACAGGCTCGAGCTGGCGCGTGTCCTGGCAGCGACCGGGCGAGCCGGTGATGCCGTTGATCAAATAGCAGCGTTGATTGGTGAGAGAGCGACGCCCAACACCGTGCGCGCGCAAGCCGCGGAGATCCTCGGCGAGATGGTGAGAGCAGACCGCTCGCTCGCATCGCGGGCCGCTTCAGCGCTTGATCAGCAGGGACGGGGTGATGCTGCGGTGGCGCTCGCTCGCGCGGCGATCAACGAAGCGGCGGGCAACCGCGAGGAAGCGCGCGCGGCGCTTGCGGGTGTGAACGCGGGACCGCTCGCGGCAGTGGCTCAAATGAAGCTCGGATTGCTCGCTCTTGCGGCGAGGCGCGACGCAGAATCGGTCACAAGCCTCGAGCGAGCGATGTATCTGGACGCCGATGGCGCGATCACCAATGCGATTGCGTTCCGAGCTTCGGGACCTCGCACACAGTTGATAACTCTGTATGGCAAGAGCGGGCGCGATCTGGCGGCAATCCGGCTCGCTGAGGGTGAACCTGAGGGTCCGCAGTCCTTGATCAGTTCGGCGGTCCGAAGAGCGCTCTCGTCGGGCGTCGCGAGAACGGAATCGCAGTCCAGCGTTTCATTCGAACCGTCGCTTGAGATCGCGCGATCCAGATCGGCCGGGGTGAAGACGATTGCCGAGCTTAATGGGTCGGCCGCTGCCAACGTTCGAGGCGAGGTGTTGGCTTCGCTTGTCGAATCAGCGGCGAGACTCGGCCAGTACGACCGGGCGATGGCAATTGAAAGGTTGCGCGCCGCCGAAGCGTCGAAGCCGGAAGAAAAGACGGCGATCGAGAAACGGCTGGCGGAGATCGTGGCGGCGGAAAGAGCGAGGCAAGTGAGACTCGCGCTGCTGACTAGAATCGATCGCTCAAACGCGACCGAGTCGATTTACGCCACACAGTTCATAGGGGAGAATAGATAGTCTGTGGTGGTTTCAGTTAGAACGGGGAGGTATTGAACATGATAGACGTAAAAGAGGCCGCGAAGAGAGCGGCAGAGTACTTTGGTAACCTCTATTCTGACCAGAAGTATTCGGATGTCCTTTTGGAAGAGGTGGAACTGGCGGAAGATGAGAAGCACTGGTGGATCACTTTGAGCTACGCATATGAGCCGCCTGCTTCTATACTCGACCAGTTTTCAGCAGGAATCCCGCCTAAGCCGAAGCCTAGGAAGTACAAACTTTTCAAGATCGATGCGGCGTCGGGTAACGTTGAGGCTATGAAGATACGGAGTCTGAATTGAGTTCATCTCATATCGCTGACCTCATCTCGCGGTATAGAAACAAGGGTCTGCTGGTTGACAGCAACCTGCTACTCCTCTACTTCGTTGGGGCGTATGACCCGGAACGAATCGCAACTTTTAAGGGAACAGCGCGGTTTGGTCCCGACGACTTTGATCTGCTCCTCAGGCTGGTCGCGCTCTTTCAAAGGATTGTAACAACTCCCAACATCCTTACCGAAGTGAGCAACCTCTCTGGAAAACTACGCGAAGATGAGAAGCGAACCTACTTCGCTGATTTTGCGAAGCTTGTGCCGCGATTCGCCGAGCACTATTGCGAAAGCAAAGAGATTTGTGCCTTGCAGCATTTCAAGGACTTCGGCTTGACCGATTCTGGAATTATAGATCTGGCAAGAGGGAGTTTTCTGGTGCTGACCGATGATGGGCCTCTGGTTGGGTATCTTCAGAATGCAGGCATCGACGTAATCAACTTTAATCACGTTCGGTTCTTGGATTGGGGCTTTTCGTAAGCAGTTAGCTTCAGTTTAGTTTTCGCCATGAAACGAAACAGAGTGATCCTTCTAGTCTCCGTCGCGATGCTCGCGCTTGCCCACCGCTCCGATGGACAACAAGCGCGGCCGGTCGCCGACCAACTCAAGCTCGCAGCGGTGATGCCGCGCGGCGCGATGGTCTACGTTCAGGCAAACGACCTGTCGGCTCTTATGAAGACCTGGCTAGCCTCGCCGGTGCGCTCTCAGTTCTTCGAAAGCGCGAGCTTCGCTGCGTTTGAGAAGTCGCACGTGTATCTGAAGATCCAAGACCGCAAGAAGGATTTCGAGACCGCGATTGGCGTCGGGCTCGATGAGAAGCGGCTGGCTGAGCTCGCGGGCCGCGCTTCGGCCGTTTCGATTTACGATATCGGTAAGCTCGAGCTGGTGTTCGTCACCGAAGTCCCCCGTGCCCGCGCAGTCGCATCCGCGCTATTCAAGCAAGCGCCGCAATTCCAGGAGCGCTCAGCGGACGGGACTTCATATTATGTTCGAGACGTGACGACCGACGGAGGGCGATTGAATCAGCAGTTCTGCTTTGCATACGTCGAAGGCAAACTGATCGTGACTACAACCGAAGGCTTGATGATTCGCGCGGTCGCCAACGCAAAGGCGGCAGGCGCGGACTCTCTGAGTTCTGACGTTGTCGCGTTGGCCGAACAGGCCACCGGGTTCGCGGCTCACGACGTCACGATGTGGCTGGACCAGGCGCGCTTGAACCGCAATCGCTACTTTGGCAACTATTGGATTCATCACAACGCGGAGGGCGAGCTTGCGAACATCGAGAGCGGGTTGATCGATTTGAGAATCACGCGCGAGGGCTTGAACGAACAGCGCTGGTTCAAGATGGGGGCCGGGGGTCGGGGGTTAGCGGTTAGTTCAATGTCTGGAGAGCAGATCGCGGCGCTGATGAAGTTTGCTCCCGCAAACGCCCAGCTTGTTCAGGTGCACGCCGCTGCTGCGACCGAGTATTTGTCGTCAGCGATTGAGCAATCCTTATTCGGTGAACTCCCCGAAGAATCCTGGTCTCCGCCCGAGATTCCCGATCGCACTCGCAGCGACGAGGACGAGGATGAACATACCCGGGCCGAACGCTACAGCCGCCTCGACTCTCGTTTTGACATAGACGTCGATGACGGGCAAGCACCGAAGCGGGGCTCAGGGGACGGGGGTCAGGGGTTGGGAAGGAAGGATGCGGACCAGCCGGCGACGAGCGACTTTGCGAAGAGCGTCGGCCCGCTGCTCGCGAGCGCTTCCACCACCTCCTACTGCGAGCTTGTCAGATCAAGATTTGAAGCAGGGAAGCCGTTCGTGCGGTTCGAGCGCGCGATCGTCGCGCAGTTGAAACCGGACGCTGCCGTCAACCGCGAGGCGTTGGAACGCGCGATCGTCGACGAGCTGCGCGCGAGGTTCGTGGTCGCCGGCACGCAGCCGCGACTCGAGTGGCAGGATGAAGGCGCAATTCGCTTTGTCGCTCAGTCGCTTCTGGAACAGGGCGCGGCGTATTTGGTGTCGGGGAGCTATTTGGTGCTGGCTTCGAGTAAGGAGTTTGCGATCGACATTCTGCAAGCGGCGAAGACCGCAACATCCACGTCAGAAAAGACCGATGCGTCGATTGATTTCTATGCTCTGATTCGAGTGGCCGCCGCCAAGCCGGCGTTCGACACCTTGATGTCGAAGCTCGACGGGAGAGACCAGAGCACCCCGGCGCGGGGCAAGGGCGACGATGAAGCGCGCGAGGTGAAATTCTTCAGCGAGAACCTGTCCAGTCTCGTGGCGGCGTCCGCAATCCGCGAAGTTCGACTTACTCGCCAATCCAGCGGGGCAGTCGCAACCGAGCGCGTTGTTTATTCATGGTAGTCCGTGGTCAGTAGTCCGTGGAGACTGTGTGAAAACCGATTTAGGTGGCGACGTTGACTTGAAGCGATGACAGGTAGGGAAGGTGGGCTTGCCCCCGCTGCTTGATAGTGTCGACGATTGGCACACCGGAGCCCGGTATGGTCTCCTGAGAATCACAAGCAGCGGGGGCAAGCCCACCTTTCCTACCTGTTATTGTGCTGAGGTTCGACAACGCCCGCTTTGCTCTGGCATTTGCACACAGTCTCCGTAGTCAGTAGTCACCGATCAGTTAGACGATTCGTCCATTGCCATCATCATCATCCGCCGAGCCCACGGACTACGGACCACGGACCACGGACTACGGACTACTGACTTCCCCTTCTGTTGTCTCTGCTGGTATTGTTTCCCGTCGGTTCAAAGCAAGTTGAAATCTCCCGGACACGAGGTATACATGCTTCGAAAGCTAGTCGCTTTACTCATGTTTTCCGCAGTTCTGCTGCCTGCCGGTTGCTCACTGCTTTCCCACGAAGCTCCCAGCGAAGACATCGACAAAGCCGCGGCTCTGTTTTTCCAGCGACTCGGGAACGAGGAGTACGACACGATCTATAATGATGCCGCGAAGGGGTTCAAGGACAGTCAGACCCGCCAAACCGTGACCGACAACCTCAAACAGATGGCCGGGCAAGGGAAGATACTCGACTTTCAGCGAATCAGCATGGCGCTTCAGGGAGAAGGCAAGAGCCGCATGGCTTTGCCGGTTTACAGAACTTCGTCCACCCTGGCGAGGGCAGAGATTACGTTGACGTTCCAGGATGAAAGCGGTGAGTGGAAGCTGTTCGGTTTTGCCTATAAGCCGCGCGTCTAAAGAGCCGCCCGGGCCGGATTCTTTCCCACTTCAGGAGGCCTCAATGCGAATGCGCTTAGTATTTAGCTTTTTTGCCATCGCACTGTTTGTGTCCATCTCGGCGGTTAGTGCACGTCGCCTGTCGAGCGGCGTAAGCGGGCCGCTAACAGTCAAAGCCGGCAGCGTTCATCAACGCAACTCGGTCAACGCCAGCTCATATCGGAGTCCAGGGAAGCTACACAAAGCCGTCGTGTCCAGCGATGACCCGAATGCGCTCGCTCAGGCAATGGCAGCAGGCGCCGTAGAGATTGCTGACTACGGGGCTTTCAAGCTGCTGGCGATGGATGAGAGCGCGCTGGAACTTGCCGAGGAGAGCGCGGAGGAGCGGAGGAGCGGAGGGGCAGAGGGGCAGAGGGGCAGAGGAGCTGAGGAGCAGAGGGGCAGAGGAGCTGAGGAGCAGAGGAGCGGGGGAGACGGCGTCTCAATCTCCTCTGCCCCTCTGCACCTCGGCTCCTCTGCTCCTCTGCCCCTCTGCTCCTCTGCGTCGCTGGTCGTGCGCGACGATCTGAACGTGTTGCTTCTGCGCTCTGGCGCGATTGATACGACCGGCGATGACGCGGCGAGCGGCTTTGTTGGAATGGGACGCTCGGCGGCGTCTTTCGGTTTGCAGGCAGTTGCTTCGACTGGCGGTGAAAGTATCGGCAGCCAGCTTCGGCTGATTCAATTCGTTGGCCCGGTCAAACGCGCGTGGCTCGAGCAGCTCGAGGCGAGCGGGCTCGAGACCATCGCATATATCCCCAACAACGGCTACCTGGTGCGCGGCGATTCAAACGCGCGCGCACGGTTGATGAGCCGCAATCAGAACGCTGAAGCCCGCGGCGTAGGCTTCGTTCAGTGGGAAGGCGCCTTTCTCGACGAACACAAGATTCACCCCGCGCTTGGCGAAGCTATGGCTTCCGGGACAGGCGAAATCACGGTTGCCGTCCAGCTCGCTCTTGGAACGAGCGAACGCAACGCACGAGATAACGCCGAGGTGAAACAGGCCAGGAATCTGGCGTCGCGCGTCCTGGTTGATGCCTACGGCGTGCTCAACTTCACCAACTTGCGGATGAGAATCGATGCGAGCCGAATCGCCGGTCTTGCGGCTTTACCGAGTGTGGTCAATGTCGAGCCGTGGACTCCGCCTCAATTATGGGACGAGCGCTCGTCGCAGATAGTAGCCGGCGAACTGACCGCTGATCGCACCGCGCCGCGAGGGCCGGGTTACGCGGCGTGGCTTGCGGCACGTGGGTTTTCGTCCACTTTCAACTTCGCCATCGACGTTTCCGACAGCGGCATCGATCGCGGAGTCATCACGCCGGACAAGCTTCACCCGGACTTTCTCGATTCAAACAGGCAGAGCCGTGTTCTGTACGCGCGGGATTATACCTCCGAGCTTGATCCGGGCGACCTTCAGGGACACGGCACGATCAATATGTCGATCGCCGCCGGCTCGAGCACATCCGCTGACAAAGACTCGCGCGACCCGTCCGGGTTCAATTACGGCTTAGGCGTCGCGCCGTTCGCGTTGATCGGCTCGTCCAAGATCTTTCAATCCAACGGAGCCTTCGATCTCATCGAGCCTTACACCAAACTCGTGTCGGATGCTTATCGCGACGGCGCCCGCGTGATGTCGAACAGTTGGGGTGAAGCTTCAAATACCTACTCGCTCGATTCGCAGGAATACGACTCGCGCGTGCGGGATGCGGCGCCCGATCAACCCGGCAATCAAGAGACGACGATATGCTTCGCCGGCGGAAACACCGGGAACATCAAGCGCATCAGCGCGCCGGGCACGGCTAAAAACGTGATCTCCGTCGCGGCAGGCGAGAACTCGCGCAAGGACGGCACTGATGGCTGCAACGTCAAAGACGCCGACGCCGACAGTGCTATGGACATCGCTTCATTCTCTTCGGGTGGGCCGATTGACGATGGCCGGATGAAACCGGACATCACGGCGCCGGGCACTCACATTGAAGGGGCGGCGTCGCAGCATCCGTTGTTTGACGGATCAGGGGTATGCGGCCCAGACTCAGAGGAATTTTACTTCCCGAAAGGCCAAACGTTGTACACCTGGTCGTCGGGCACGAGTCATTCGACGCCGCAGGTGGCCGGGGGCGCCGCGCTGGTGCGGCAATTCTTGATCGGCAAGGGCGAGCCGCCAACGGCGGCGCTTGTCAAAGCGATTTTGCTCAACACGACTAATTACATGACCGGCGAACGCGCCGGTGGAGACCTTCCGCAAGCTCGGCAGGGCTGGGGCCTTCTGAATCTGAATCGAGTGTTTGATGCTACTCCCAAGATTCTTGTCAACCAGACGAACACCTTTACCGACAGCGGCCAGCAGTTTGTAATCACCGGCGAAGTGAAAGACTCGACGCAGCCGTTTCGCGTCACGCTCGCGTGGACGGATGCGCCCGGCTTTTCAGGCGCCGTGCCGTGGGTGAACGATCTCGATCTTGAAGTCATCATCAACGGTCAGGTCTATCGTGGCAACAACTTTGTGGGGCAGGACTCGCAACCCGGAGGCGACGCCGACACTAAGAACAACGTCGAAGGCGTGTGGCTCCCTGCCGGCACCGTGGGCGCGTTCGTCGTTCGAGTTCGCGCCGCCAACATCGCGGGCGATGGAGTACCGGCCAACGGGGATTCGAGCGATCAGGACTTCGCGCTCGTGGTTTACAACGGCGAAAAGAAGGACGTTGGGGTGGCTACGGTCGCGAGCGTCACGATTGCCGGAGGCGCGGACGGGTTCGCTGATCCGGGCGAAACGGTTTCGATGAGGCTCAGCGTTGGCGACCTTTCGCCGATCGCGCTGACGACCGGGCGGGGCATACTCACGACGACGACCACCGGAGTGACTGTCACCGGAGGCGCTGTTGATTTTCCAAACATCGCGCCGGGCCAGACCGCTGAAAGCACGACCCCTTTCACGTTCACCCTTGCCGGAGGCGTCGCGTGCGGCAGCGCGATCAACTTCGTGGTTGACGTGACCAGCCAGGGCTCGGTGTCGCGAGTGCCGTTCACCGTGCGAGTTGGCAAGGCCCAATCAGCGGAGTTGTTCTCGGACGCGGTCGAGACTGGCGAGTCGAAGTGGACGCACGAAAGCGGGATCAAGAAGAAGAAGAATCGATTGGACACCTGGGTCATATCGAGCAAGCGAGTTCACGCGGGCGCAAGCGCCTGGTTCACGCCAGACCTCGGAACGAAAGTGATCGACGCTCATCTCGACACGGTTCCGATTCAGCTTCCGGCGGACACACGGAATTTGCAGTTGGTATTTTTCCACACCTTCGAGTTTGAGCGAGGCACATTCGACGGTGGGGTGATCGAGATATCCAGCGGCGGTGACTTTGAAGACCTCGGGCCGAAGATCCTGAAGGACCGGTACAACGGAACGATCCGCGACTTCACTGGGAACCCGCTGATAGGCAGGCCTGGTTGGGTCGAAGGCCGGCTGGGGACGTTTCAGCAGGTGATCGTGGACTTGAGCAGCTTCGCGGGCAAGACGGTGACGATCAGATTCCGCATTGGTACTGACCAGGACGGCAAAGGACTCGGGTGGTACATCGATGATGTGAGCTTGCGAGGGGACCGGGTGAGTTGCACGCCGGTGAGCGGGTGATTCGGAGGTTTCGGCACGAGACCGGCGTGAATTGCAAAGCGCAGTCAACGGCCTCCGGTTCCCGGCGCAAATGTCAACAATGTCAAGCCTGACCCCCCCCCCCCCCCGGAATGTCGCCGCTGAACCATTCGCTCAACCTGATTCCAATACTCGGCGGCGGCGAAACCACGCAAAGAACCTTGTACGTTATGCCCTCTCACGGTAGGAGTACCGGGATGCACTGATGGGTGCCAGATTTTAGGAGCGGTCGCTTGAGCAAACAATTGGAACTGGAACAGGCCGCGATGCGCGAGCGTTGGTCGAAAACGGGGGAGCACACGGCCAGTAAAAACAATGATGGTACTAGCCGAAAGGCTGGTAGACGACAGCCACACCCTGGCCCAAAGACATTGAGCGGGCCTGAGCCGTCGAGAATTCAAACCCCAATCTCCCAAAAAGAAGCCCCTTTGCGGGAGCAAAGACACAATAAGAGATACGAATTGCAAACACCCTTTTCCCCGTTACTACGTTGGAAGGGGCGAACTGGAGAACACGATGGATGCATCAGTGATATCGGCATGGGCGGCTGTTTTCTTAACACGCCAGGGGAAGCGGCCGTTGGTGAGATTATTACTTTTAGGACACGGGTACAGAATGGGCCGTTGGTCGAGTTGCGCGGCGAGGTAACTCATCACCAGAAGCGTCTGACAGGCTTTGGTGTGCGCTTCGTGTACCAGTCTATTGAAGAGCGAATGCTGGTCTCCCTATTAGTTGTTGAAGCTAGCGACCGTGCTTGAGCAATTCACAGTTTCTTTCAACCGAATGCTCAGGTTGTTTGGACCGGCCTAACTATGGCGATGCACGCGAGCGCAAAAAGCGCCGCGTGATCGCCAGCGTTAGCCGTTTGTATCCTGACTGCTGTGACCAACTGTCACTTGATTGTGTGATGTGAAACGAATAAGGTCGGACTCGAAAACGTGGGAGAACCGCAATGATTACTGTCTCCTGTGCTTGTGGGGAGAAATACTTCTCTGACGAGAAACACATTGGCTCATCTATTCTCTGTAAGAAGTGTGGAAGTATTATGCCAATTGGAAACTCTTCTAGTTCTTTGGCGAACTATGACAATGACGCGAAGGAACCTGTTTTTGCGCAAGAAACAGAGGATGTTGTTGTTAGCACGCCAATATTTTCAGACAAGCCAAGTTTCAAGGAGAGATTTCTCAATCGCCGTGTCACCGTACTGCGATTGCTCGTTATTGTCGGAATCTTCTCGGGTCTCGTCATTACCGTGGTTCTGCTAGTCCCAAAGCTCAAAGACGCCAAAACTGCTCAACAACCTGAGCCTTCAACAAAACTAGTGCCATCAAATGACGCGAAAACCAGAGATGCACCAGATACAAAGGCCAAGCAGTCTGCGGCCGTAAAGCTGCCTAGAGCAAGCCAGCCACAACAACAAGTTGAGCCACAACCAGCGACCCAGGCACCAGCAAGAATTCAGGCAAGAGGCGACCAGCCCATCTTACGGACTCAAGCGCCGCAGCTAGCACAGGAAGAATTACAACCCAAAGAAGTCGAGCCGTTAAACCCAAATAGACTTCATACAGGTGCTGCTCCGTTAGGTTATGGAGTGAGAGAAGGTAGGTGTATCCTGAAGGTAATTAACGGAACGGACACCGATGCTTTCGTCAGAGTGATGCGCGTTGATACTGGAGAGCAGTTGTACAGGAACTTTTACATTCTTGCTGGCGCAACATTTACCGCTGAAAGGTTCTCCGCGGGCAACTACGTTTTGAAAGTTGCTCTAGGAGTTGATTGGCATGAAGCAGAGAAGAGATTCAACTACCGTCGCTCGTTCGAGAAAACTGAGGTCGTCACACTTAGTGAAACAACAACAAGAGAGCTAACAGCAGATGGGTATGTTGACCGGACGAAGTTCTCAGACGTGACTTTGACCTTGCACAAAGTCATAAATGGAAATTTCCATTCAAGTCCGATTAGTGAAGCGGAGTTTTGGCGATAAAACTCAGAAGTGATATTTATCGACGGCTAACTCACCGCATGCACCGTAGCCGCAAGACTACGCGGCACGGTGACGCGGAACGTTTGCCGACGTAGAATGTTTGGAGGGAGCAACGAGGAGTCATTGAGGACCTTGACCCTGACATATGAGTCGACCAGATACGAGGGAACAGACACCAGAAGACCTTGAGTTAGAGGCGAAGCGAAGTGAACTTCGCACGCTCGAGGATCGAATGGTGCAGCGCGAACTCGACGCCACGACCCTCAGAGCCGAAATCGAGTCACTGCGCAGCACCTATCTCGCGACTGTCGGTGTACGATACAGCACACGTGATAACCTTAAGGAACAACTCATCGCAGAGGCGCGTCGCCCTCGCCGCAGAGAGTACAGGGCGAGGACGCGCGCCCACACCAGAGAACGCGAGCTCGGCCCTGAGGTGAAAGCGGGCTCCTACCATGTGCAGGGCCCTGATGGTAAATCTGTCGCATTTTGCCCTTCGGACAGGCTCAAGACTCTTTACCGTGACGTAGCGAAAGCCATCCACCCCGATCTCGCTTCTGATGACAGTGAGCACCCGCTGCGGACCAAGCTCATGGCAGAGGCGAACAGTGCCTACGCATCGGGCGACGAGGCACGGTTGGAGGCCATCCTAGCCGAATGGAGGACGAGCCCCGATGCCGTGAAGGGCAGCGGTGTAGCGGCGGACCTCGTACGCGTCATCCGGAGGATCGCCCGTGTGCAGCGCCGCCTGGCATCGATCGAGGAGGAGATTCAAGAGTCTCCAAGAGACCGATCTCTTCGAAATGCTGGTGCTGGTCAAGGCCTCTCGATCAGAGGGGCGAGACCTCCTCGCCGAAATGGTGGCCGAACTCGACCAGGAGATCATCGAGTTGCGAAGCAGACTCGAATAGGCATCACGGAGTTGAGCGATGATTGAAGACTCGTCCGACAAAGGCCCCAGTCTGATACCAGGAAGTTCAGACCCCTTGCAGCGTGCGACAGACCAGGGACTCATCAGCCGCGGGCTGGATTTCGTGCGCAGAAAGCGCGAGCGCGCCATCGAGTTCGCCCCAGATAGATCCGTCGGTAACCTCCGCCTGACTGCCCGCGAGGATTCGCCGTGGGCCGGATGGAGCGCCGAGGCCCCGGCATGCGGAATCGTGCGTGTCCCCGCAGGAATGAATCTAAGTCTCGAAGTCGATGTTTCCAGAGTGACTGATCTCTCTCCGTTCGGACTGATCAAGGCAGGCGACGTGCAAAATGTCGTTCTTCGCGGGCCCTGGCCGTACCTGGACCAAGAGCAACTGGTCCACCTACTGGACCTAGTTTTCCGCGATCCGGAGATCACCCTCGACCTAAGACTATCCCTCCAGTCGGTTCCTGCCCGCCGGTTCCCGCATATACACCCTCTTTTCGACCGCTGTCGGAGCGTTCATCTTGAGGCTGCCACAGATGAAGTCATGGCCACAGTAGAACGTCTTCCTCATCTCCGAAGATTGTATCTTGATTGGACCAGCAATAAGGTCACTGATGAAGGAGTCAAGCACTTGGCGGGCCTTACGAGTTTGGAGGAACTAGCACTCGACTACACGAGGGTCACCGACTCGGGAGCCCACTTCCTCCTTAACCTGACCTCCTTGCGCAGTCTCAGTCTGAATAGGACACTGGTTGGCGACCAGGCCATGAGCTTGATCGGCAAGCTGTTCTCGCTACGAGAACTCAACCTGAGCGAGACCAAGGTTACGGACACGGGCCTCAATCGCCTTTCGGACGTCCTTCCTTGTCTCACATGGTTCAGCGTGTGGGGTACAGGAGTAACTGACACTGGAATGCCCTGCCTGGCGCGAGCAGAGAAGCTTGTTGACCATCTTGGCCTCGGGGAACTGCCGATTACGGATGAAGGGCTTCGCCATCTTCGAGGGCTCCATGCCCTCAGAGATCTCCGACTCTGCGGAACGCGGATCACTGACTCAGGTCTCGAATCCCTCCGGGAGCTAGCCGCCCTGGAGGTACTGTACCTTTCAGACACGACGGTCACGGACGAAGGCATCCAAGTTCTTGGTGGTCATCGGCGGTTGAGAATACTCGATGTTAAGGGGACTCGGGTAACATCTCGCGGTCTGCAATCCCTGAGAGATGTGTTGCCGATGTGCGAGCGTCCGTCTCCCTTCTCACGGAGGTAGGGCGGGAGGGTCTGGGGCATCGCGGTACTCACTTTTCGGAGGACGCTAAATCGTCGGCTAACATCTGCGTGAACCCGCCGACGAGACAACCGGGGCAATGCGAGCGCTTTCGGGCGCCCGCCGCGGGTTACGTAGGGCGTTAGCCCGACGAGGAATCTCCATATGCCGAGGCTCCCAGCAGCACAAAGGCCATTTCTTGATTCGACGCTCCATCTGTTCCGCGTTGGGTTTTGGAATTCGTTCGTCGAAGTGTTCTCATCTGTTCTCGGGCATGGAAACTTCATTCCCTTGCAGGTCGAACGGTGCAACGCGGATATGACCGCACTGAAGCAGCGAATCGAGGCGTGGAATCCATCTGCCGAAGAACTTGAGATTAGCGATGCTGAGGCCGCGATTCTCCGCCATGCCATCGTGAAGTCCCGACTTCGACAGGCTCGAGACATCGAGTCCCAATCGCTCAAGACGTCTAGTGGAGAACTCCTCGACCGGATCTCTGCTCCGTTGAGCGAATTCGACGCGGTAATGGGTAGCGCCTGGTTTGTCGAAGCGCAGGATCCGGGTTTTCCGAAGGTCGGTGATTTTATTCCAGTTGAGTATGTCGAAAAATGGGAGGCCCACCGCAGTCGACGCGACGGCGTGCCCGCGGAGAGGCAGTTCGACGAGAAGTTTCATCTCTTGTGGGCGCCCAACCAGTTTTTCGTCGATCTGGATGAATTTCGATCTGCCGCAGAGCTTCGAGGGATTCCGTTCGCTGTCGCCTTTCTCGACATCGACCTCTTCAAGGGGTTCAACGACCGCTATAGTGAGCCAATAGTCGATCGCGACCTTTTACCACCGTTCATGCGCTGCATCGAGGCGCACCTGTACGGACGCGGGCGTGCCTACAGGCAGGGTGGCGACGAGTACGTCGTTCTCCTGCACAACGCAACAAGACCTGAATCCGAAGCTTCCGTTGACGCGCTGCGAGAAAAACTCCAGTCGCTCTCGTACCGCGGAATCACGGAGAGGACGACCGTATCGGTCGGTCTGGTGTGTGTGGGCGCAGACTGTCACCTTACTAATCGTGAACTGTTGGAACGAGCGGCGACGGCTAAGGCCTTTGCGAAGTCCAGTGGCAGGAACTGCGTAGCAACCTATGTTACGCCGCTGCTAAGAGATGGCGAGCTGCGTGTGATCAAGGGGGCGGGCTAACAAAACGTTGCAGCCGCAATCCGCGCGCAACGGTGATGTAAACTCGCGACAGTTTGCTCGCGCGGCTTGCGGCTGAACGTTGAATCGTTAGGCCACGACTTCGACCTGGTAAAAAGTAGCATGACTTGGTCGATACAGAATGGATTATAGTGTTTAGGCATATACAGCTATAGGGGACAAGTGAGGACAGATTCAATGGAACTGCACCCTGCCAACGACAAGCTGCGTGAAGCCGAGTTCTTCTTCGTGCTCATGGGAAAGCACTTTGACCGAGATGAATTTAGGTACTTTCTCAGCGCATTCCTTTCCGCCCTATATAGCTGTACAGAGCATAATCGGCTTCACTCCACAGATTCAAGATTTAAAGACTGGTTTCGGGAGATGAAAAAGACCCATATTTCTCATACCAATCTTCAGAATCTTCAGGAGATGCGCAGGCACGAAGTCCACTTAAAAGGTAAGGAGACTATACAGCAGGTAGGCGTAAGCTTTCCTGATGGCATCAAAACCACGCATATCGAGATAGAATTTGACTTCAGAAATGTGAAGCCAGTCGGACGGTACAAGACCGCCGAGATGGAAGAGTTCGAGGAACATCACGTTGAGCAAAGATGGGTCTGGAAGACCAAGGGCGAGCCGGATGTAATGGATCTCTGCTCAAAGGGCCTTCAGGTTGTCCGCGAGATCATCAAGAGCAGAGACGGTATGGGGTTCCCCGACTGAGTGCAACTGCCCCAGTCGTTGGCCTAAACAACGGCATGCGGCGGACGGCGCCGCGCGCCGCCGCTGATGCTGAGCGTTGGGCGGTAGCGGGCCTGTTGCGCCTTCATACGAATGTTCGTATGATCATCCAACGATGAAGGCTACGTACTTCGTTGGGACCGCGCGCCGGGATCTGGCAGCATTCCCAGAGTCCGCACGTCGGCGAGCTGGTACGAGTTGTTTATGGTCCAAGTCGGGCGCGAACCCTCGGATTTCAAGCCGCTGCCGAGCGTCGGGCCGGGTGCCTATGAAATCCGTGTACGGGACGACGCCGGCGCGTTCCGGGTGATTTACGTGGCAAAGCTCGAGCGTGCGGTCTACGTGTTGCACGCCTTCCAGAAGACAACACGGAAAACCCGGCAGGCCGACATCAAGCTCGCGGCGAGGCGTTACAAGGCGATCGGAGATGAACCATGAAGAAGACTACCAAGCGCATCAATCGGGGCAGCAGGAATGTGTTCCTTGACCTGGGATTCCCGCCGCACGAGGCGGCGGTCATGTTGCTGCGCTGTCAGCTTGCTGAGGCGCTGCGGCAATGGATGGCTCGCGAGAGTCTTACGCAAGCGCAGGCAGCGAAGCGTCTCGGTGTGGTGCAGCCCCGCATCTCCGAGATCGCTCGCAACAGGGTGGACAAGCTCTCGCTCGACTACCTCGTGAGCCTGTGCACAAAGGCCGGCGTGTCGGTAGCAGTGAGGTTGGCGGCGTAGTCGCCTGGCCGAACCCGGCGATGCAGGCGAGCGCAAAAAGCGCGCCGCCTGATCGCAGTCGTTCGGGTTACCGCCCATGCGAACGTACTGGTTTACCGTACGGCGAGAGTTGAGGGATACGATGAAAACCACAACCTACGAAGCCGTAGTCGAGAACGGACAGATTCAGCTTCCTGACGACGCATACATCCCTGAAAACACGAAGGTATATGTGGTCGTCCCCTCGGGTGAGATCACCACCGGCGTGCGACTAGCATCGCCTCGTCTCGCGCATCGGCAGCAGGCTGCCGCGTTCGTCAAGGAGGTAGAAGAGGAGCCGGAAGATGCCCGTATATGATGGGCAGCGATTCTTACCTCCCGCGCCGACCGGAACCGTCAGCATCGAATCCAGACACAGGATCAACGCTCAGTGGCGTGCCCCGCTCCTCGACACAGGTGCTGATATATGAGCTCCGGAGCTTGAGGCTGGCCAAGGCGAACCTTGGCCAGCATGGTCCTTGAGCGAACGTTTCGCGAGCACGGTGCTACAGCGCCCTCAGGAACGCTACCAAATCCTTCTTCTCTTGCGCCGCCAGATCAAGTCGCAGAATCAAATTGAAAAACTCAACCGTGTCTTCCAATGTCAGCAACCTTCCGTCGTGCAGATACGGCGGCGATTCCTTGATGCCGCGCAGCGGGAAGTTCTTGATCGGACCTTGAGCCGTTATCATCATCCCGCCTTCCATCCGAGGCTTGAAGAAGCGCTCAACCTTCAGATCGTGCATCAGGTTGTCCGTGTAGTAAGGCGCTGTGTGGCAGACTGCGCATTGAGCTTTGCCGAAGAACAGATCTTCACCGCGTATCTCGCTCTCGGTTGCCCTTGTCCGGTCGAGCCGTCCAAAGAGGTTCAGCTTCGGCGCGGGCGGAAAATCGAGCAGCTCTTGAAACTCAGCCATGTTGTGAACTTGCGAGCCACGCTCCAAAATGCTCAAGCCCTTCTTGGTCGCAAGCACCGGGTCGCCGTCGAAGTAGGCTGCCCGCTGCTCGAACTCGGTGAAGTCTTCGACGCTTTTTAGAGCACGTTGCGATCCGAACAAACGCTGGATGTTGACCCCGCGCAGCGAAGGCGTCTCGATCCGGCGGCGAAACTCCTGCGGCCGTACGTCACCTGCAAGGTGCGTCGCTCCCGACGTGTGTCCGTTGACGTGGCAATCGAAGCAGGTCACCCCGCGCATTCCTTCGGGCTTCTCGGTTTTACGATCCGCCGTGGCGTTGAACTGCTGCTGCGGAAACTGGGTGACCAGCAGACGCAGCCCATCGAGCTGTTTCGGATTGAGGATGCCATTGAAAAGCTCGTAGAAGTTGTCGATCGTTACCGTTTGGCCTTTGGCTACATCCCCAAGGTCGGGCCGAGTGATCAGAAACATCGCCGGTGGAAATTCGGGTAAGAAGTGCTCCGGCAGATCGAAGTCCATATCGAATCGTTCGAGCCTTGGAAATGCTTTGACCTCAGCCTGAGGAAAGACCATGCCGCCTACCGGATGGGCAATGTGCGGGAGCGGAAGGTATGGGAACAAGCCCTTCTCTTTGATCTCGTCGGGCGACATCTTGGCGAGTTGTTCCCAGGTCACGCCCTTGAGCCGCGCCGTCGGACCAACTGGAATCGGTTTCCCGCGAGTCATCATGATGTTTGGATCGACCTGGCGGCTCAGATCGTAGCGCGCTTCGAGCAGCTTCTGATGCTCGGCCATCACCCGCGCCTTTGCCTCTTTATCGCGCTTCAGCACCACGGCGAAGGGTTCCTCGACTACTCCTCCAAAGGATGACTGTTGCTGCTGAGCGCGCGCTTGCGGGCTGACTAACATCGTGACGGCGCCCATCACGATGAAGACAAGCATCACAAGCATCTTGGTTCGTTTTGATGTGGTCATAGTTCTCCTTTGCCTGGTGGGAAGTGAATAATCGAGCGAGTCGGGTTGGCTTCTTGTGTCAGTGTCGTGCATATCAATTGCCGTCAGGTTCAGCCCGTTCAACCTCGCCGATCTTCCATGAATAATGGCAGGAGTCCAGGCGCACTTCTGCCCATCTTGGATTCTAAGAGCTTGTCGATCTCAATCGCTATGACGGCCGTCGCGCGGCCGGCCGCCGGCGGCCACGAGGAAAATGCGAATTTAAACTCGCGCCGCCGGCGGTCGAAACAACGCCGCGCATCAGTAATAACACCCGGCGCGAGATCTTATTCCGCAGCCGTGAAAAAGTTCTCAAATCGAGGAATACTTCGCTTGGTTGCGTGTTATTCTAAAGACGTAAAGAAGTCTGACCAGGGTCTGGAATGAGCGACACCGGCAATCGCAACTCGACGTTCAGCAATGCTGCGCTGGAGCACATCGATGCGCTCTACGGGTTTGCGATGACTTTGACGCGCAACCAGACGGAGGCCGAAGACCTCGTGCAGGAAACATATCTGCGGGCCGTTCGTGCTTTTGGCCGATTGATGCCCGACAGCAATCTCAAGAGTTGGCTCTTCGCGATTATGCGAAACGCCTGGCTCAACCAGCTTCGACATACGCGCGGCGGACCGCGGTTCGTAGAGCTTGATGCTGAGGAAGACGACCGCGCTCAGTGGCTCGATCAGGCCGCCAACGACCCGCACCTGGTCTATATCAGAAAGCTGGAGCGCGAGGAGGTCCGAACGGCGATCGAGAGCCTTCCGCGGCCGCATCGCGAGATCGTCGTGCTTCGTGACATCGAAGGATTCAGCTACCAGCAGATTGCGAGCATACTCGGATGCCCGGCCGGAACGGTGATGTCGCGCCTGGGGCGAGCGCGAGAAAAACTCCGGAGACTGCTTGCCGAGTGGCGGACAGCCTCCGCAACGAAAACAGCTCGAGCGAATTGAGTATGAACCAGTGTAATGAAATCCGCGACCAGATGAGTTTCTATCTGGACGACGAGTTACAAGGCAGCGAACGAGCCACGCTCGAAGCCCACTTGAGCGCCTGCGAAGCTTGTCGCCAGCTATTCGACAGTGAGCAGCGTTTTCTCGATGTCATCCGCGGCTCTCGGCCTCTTCATATCGCGCCACCGGAGCTTCGCGCGAGCGTCGAACACACGCTGAGCGATACGACTTCTCCGCACGCAGCCTCACCGGAGTTGCGGCATCGCACACGCCGGTCGCTCTGGCGCGTTGGTAGTGCCACTTCCGCGCTATTTCACCCTCGCCGTGTTGTGGTAGCAGCCGCGGTGGCCGCCGTGGCGTTGCTGGTTGGCGTCTGGGGCATCACTGAGTACCAGAAGCGCCCGCTCAATCCTCCGTCCGAGTTCGCATTGATGGCGGTTGACACTCATCAGCGACATCTGCGAAATCAGCTTCCGCTTGAGATCGTATCCAATATGCCCGAGCGAATCTCCGCGTGGTTCGCAGGCAAGGTCCCCTTCAGTGTGAAGCTGCCGAATTATCAGGAATCGTCGGGGCAGGAAAAGCTCTACAACCTCGAAGGGGCGCGGCTGGTCGGATATAAGAGTGACTACGCCGCATACGTTGCCTATAAGATGCGGATGCAACCAATCAGTTTGGTTGTGACGTCCGAGTCGGTCGCCCAGCCAGCGGGGGGCGAGGAGATAGTCTCAAAAGGTCTGACGTTCCATTACGACTCGATTCAAGGGTTGAAGGTCATCACCTGGTCGGATCGAGGGCTGACATATGCGCTGGTATCTGATCTGGAAGAACGCGGTCAGCAGTCCTGCATAGTTTGCCATCAGGGAACCAAGGACCAGGATTTCATAGAGAGTCTGAAGCCAAAGCAAGTTTCAGATGGATCGCTGCGTTAGGAGTTACGCAAGTAAAGCTGGTAAGGAGGGCTGTGCCTGCGCTCCCAGGCGCCTCACGATCGCGCCAGCCGCCGAAGCTTACGCTTGAATTCGGCTGGATCGACTCGGTGCTTGAACACCTTCACTCGGTTGATGAAGATCACAGGTATGTCAGATACTCGCTGGGCGATTACGAGCCAACATCGCTCACCGGGGTTGAACAACTGTTGATTCTAGGGCCGTCCGGGGATATCCTGTCGAGTCTGCTGCCCCCCTTTTCTTGCCGTTCGCAAACACATCCACGGAGAACACTATGAGGCGAATTTCAACTCTCTCCACTTCTATAATCTTCTTTCTGCTACTGGGTCTAGCGGTTGATGCACAGGCTCAAGAACGTCGCCGGCCCGCGCCAATGCTAACCAATGAGGATGTCTCGTCACCGTCCGCCGCACATTCAGTCCCCGAGGAAAGCGTAAACCGGACCAACTTGTCGGGCTCGCTCGTGCGCAACCCCCGTGCGGTGCTTGAGGGTGCGCTGACAAAGATGAGCGACGTTGATTCGGTGCGGACTCGCCTGCAAACGACCCTGCCTGAGGGTCAGATGGAGCTACTGATCGAGAGCATGAAACCCGACCGAATACACGTCATATCACCCTATGGAGAAATGATCGGAATTGGCCGCAAGTTCTACGTGAAGAGCGCCGGAGGATGGGAAGTAAAGTCAGAGCCCTTGGGCGGCGCTCAATCCGAGGCGTTTGACATTCGGGCATTCTTGAAGCAAATGACGGCCAAGTTGTCGGGCGTCCGGCTGACGGGTCAGGTCCTCGGCAGCCAAATGATCGACGGGGTTGAGACAGTCGTCTATGAGTTCGCGGTCACCGATGCCTCCGAGAGCGGCACAGTACAAATGAGTGTCGGGAAAGATGACGGGTACATACGCCGGATGTCTCTTTCCGGAGGCTCACTCAGTATCAGAATCTGGTATACCAACATCAACGAACAGTTTTCGATCGAGCCGCCAATGTAAAAGTAATGTGCTTTGGGACAGTACGCTCCTTTCAGGGGCTTTGCTGTCAGGGGCTTTGCTTGACAAACTTTGCGACGACATGCTAAAAACCGATCACTTCATAATAAAGCAGTCCGGCAGTAAAGTTCAGGCTCGATGAGAAACGCACAGCAGAATTCATACAGTATATGTCGGCGAGGCGCGTTCCTGGCGCTCGTTGGAACACATCGTTCTAATCGTCTCTCTTTTGATGGACGGACGCGTGGAGACCTCCAACATGGACACCGTTCAGGATGCGAACCAGAAGGTTGAGGGCGAGGAAAAGCAAACAGTAACCGCAACGGCAGAGAAAGCTACACCACCGGCGCCGAAAGCGTCAGCATCCCCGGACAAACCAAAAGCCGCCGCTAAGCCCGCAGTTGGCAGTTCGGCAGGGGCTAAGGGCAAAACTGTCGAAAGCGTGCCGTCCGATCCAGTCAACCTGATGCGCCGCCGCATCACGTGGACGGCAGTCGGCGCCTTTCTTGCGGTCTGCTTCATGATGTTTCTGCGCTTCTTCCTTCCGAGAACCATCTTCGAGCCAAGCACCATCTTCAAGGTCGGGTATGCGTCCGACTTCGGCTTCGGGGTCGACACGAAATTCCAGCAACAATACCGCGTCTGGGTTGTTCGCAACGCCGAAAGGCTGTTCGTCATTTACGCCCGATGCACTCACCTGGGATGCACGCCCGATTGGAAACCAAGCGAGAATAAGTTCAAGTGCCCGTGCCACGGGAGCGGTTACACCAACGAAGGCATTAACTTCGAGGGACCCGCGCCGCGCCCGATGGACCGCGCCCACGTCGAGCTTGATCCGACCGGACAAATCGTAGTCAATACCGCCAAATTGTATGAGTGGCCGAAGGGCGAAAAGGGTCACTTCGACGAGTATCCCGGGGCGTATGTACGGCTTTAGTCCGGACTCGTTTTTGGGAATCTATCGCCCGAGTTGGAAGTCTTCGCTGTCGAGCGTCACCATCAGGAGCTTAGCAAATGGAACCTCAGAAGCCTGATAAGCCTGAAGTGAGAACCGGCGCGGGGGTCACCGTCGCGGAAGAAGCCCCGCCGAGCGTCAAAGAAAACATCAAAGCGGAGCTCGATCTCCTCAAGAAGAAGGCCGCGAAGGAATCCGTGCTTCAGGAGATCGAAGACCTCAAGGACCCGACAAAGTCTCAGATCTACAAGTCGATGTTCAGGGTCAAGCACGAGCCAACGCCGCGCTCGCGGTCGCTGGGCGTGCTCACAAACGTTTTCCTGCACCTCCATCCCGCTAAGATCAACCGAGACGCGGTTCGCTTCAGCTACACCTGGGGGATGGGCGGCATCACCTTCTATCTTTTTATCGTGCTGACGTTCACCGGTATCCTGCTGATGTTCTATTACCACCCGTCGAAGGGGCAGGCATTCCAGGACATCATCTATCTCGAGAACGATGTGCCGTTCGGCAAACTGCTTCGCAACATGCACCGCTGGGCCGGGCACCTTATGGTGATAACGACGTGGCTGCACATGTTGCGCGTGGTGTTGACCGGCTCGTACAAGACGCCGCGTGAGTTCAACTGGTCGGTTGGCGTTGTGCTGTTGGTGCTCACGCTCCTGCTGAGTTTCACCGGATACCTGCTACCCGATGATCAGCTTGGGTTCTGGGCGGTGACGGTTGGAACGAACATGGCTCGCGCGACTCCGGGGCTCGGCCACGAAGGACCGTTCGGACCCCAACTCGGGATGTCGCCTTATAACGACGTGCGGTTCGCGTTGCTTGGCGGATCAATCGTCGACGCGAACGCATTGCTGCGAAGCTACATCTGGCACTGCATAGCGATCCCGACGATTGTGAGCGTGCTGCTGGCGGTTCACTTCTGGCGGGTGCGCAAAGACGGCGGGATATCGGGGCCGGCTCCGGTTCAGCTCGAATCGGAGATGAGAGCGGCCGGCGCGAGGGCGGTGAAGAAACAAGTGGGATAACGGTTTCTGGTTTCTAGTTTTTGGTTCTTGGTTTGTCGCTTTCGGATGAACCAAAACCAGAAACCAGAAACCAGAAACCAGAAACCCGGAGGCTTTATGGATTGGGCACAAATCTGGACTATCGCTTCGGCGCCTGACAACGTTCCGATCGTGGCGATGCTCTTTCTGGTACCGTTCTTCCTGTGGATGGGCCTGAAGCAGGCGCGCGCGAATGACCGGCTCACCGAACAGCTCGAAGGCGATCCCCAGCTCGCAAAGACGCATCATCGCAAGACGTGGCCCTGGAAGCCTCACTGGTCGCGTGAACTGCACGTGTGGCCTTACCTGCTGAGAATCGAGTTTCTCGCCGTCATCATCGTCACCGTTCTCCTGTTCGTCTGGTCGATCACGCTCAACGCTCCGCTCGAAGAGCCTTCGAACCCGAACCTCACGATGAACCCCTCGAAAGCGCCATGGTACTTCCTCGGGCTGCAGGAGATGCTCGTTTATTTCGATCCGTGGATCGCAGGCGTGGTGATGCCCAGCTTGATGATCGTCGGATTGATGGCGTTTCCGTACGTCGACTCGAACCCGCTTGGGGTCGGCTATTACACGTGGAAGCAGCGCAAGGTTGCGGTCGGGTCCTTTTTGTGGGGCTTCATTATGTGGATCATGCTGATCTTCATCGGCACGTTCATTCGCGGTCCCGGTTGGGTGTGGTTCTGGCCGGGTCAGACGTGGGATCACAACGTTCAGCTTTACGAGATAAACCGCGATCTCCCGGACATAGTCGGTATCACCGGTCAGCCGTGGAAAGGAATCTTCGGCTTGCTGGTGGTTGGAGCTTTCTATTTGATTGCGGGTCTGCTGATTCACATCTTGATCACCTGGAGCAAGTTCGAGAAGAAGATCTTCGAGCGAACGACGTTATTGCAGTACTCGGTGTTTCAGTTCTTCGCGATAACCGTGCTGGTGAGCATGCCTGTGAAGCTTTTGATCAGGCAGTTGTTCCGAATCAAGTACGTGATGGTTACACCGTGGTTCAACATATAGGAGCGATACGATCTATAGGAGCGATACGACCTATAGGGACAGGACTCAAAGATGGCAGACACTACTCAAAGCGAGCAGCTAGAGAAGAGGGCTCCGGATACGCCAGAGCCCGACCCGATTGCCGACAGTTCAATGAGCGGCGCCCTACTGATATCTTCGCTCTTGCTGGTAGTCACGCTTATATGGTCGCTATATGACGAGGTCGTCGGGCAGCGGCCGTGGCGGAGCTATCAACGGGATTTCGTCTCGAAGTACGGAGAGTATCTGGAAACCGCGAAGGGGCGGCAGGGCAAGTCCGAAGAGGAAGTTAAGAGCTCACCCGAGTATCAGGAACTCGATCAGTCGTACCAAGCCGAAAAGAAGGCTGCAGACGAGAAGACAAACCCCATCGATGCGCAGGTCAAGCGACTCGACGAAAAGATCACTGCGGTAACGGAGCCATTTACCAACGCGCGCTCCTGGATCGTCGCCAAGACTTATCAGCTTGAAGTAACCGAGAGCGAGTCCGGAAAGAACAGCCTTCGGGAAGCAATCGAAGAGAAAAAACAAGAGAAGATCGACTTCAAGATGCCCAACGATGAGGGCAAGGAAGAAGAGAAGTCGCTGACTTTCCCCGAACTCGACACTCTTTACAATAGCTTGCGGGATGAGAAAGCCCGCCTGCTCGCCGAGCGCATTCAGATCACTCAGCCGGTTGACGCGGCGAAGAAGAAACTTGACGAGTATATGCTGGACCACCTCGGCGGCCTGACCGAGGAGCAGGTGACCGGTTTGCAGAAGAAAGTCGAAGACTTCAAGTTCGAGATCAGGCAGATAAACGTCGGCGGAGGAGTGGTCATCGACCGCTGCGAGTCTTGTCACCTCGGAATCCGCGAGCCGATCAAGCTAACCAGGAAGGACATGGGCTGGAGCGGCGGCGAATATCCCGACGAGGACGCCGCAGCGGCTGCCTTCGTGTCGCACCCAAACGCCGAGTTGTTAAAGACACACGATCCCGATCGCTTTGGCTGCTCGACCTGTCACGGCGGAAATGGGCGCGGCACAACCTCGGTTGAAAAAGGTCACGGCCGATACAAGCACTGGCTGTGGCCGCTTTATTACAAAGAGAACTTCGAGGCCGGGTGCAATCAGTGTCATAACCGTGACCGCGTGCTGCAAGGGGCAGAAGTGCTGAATCGCGGCAAGAACCTGTTCCAGGTTCGCGGGTGTGCCGGTTGCCATCGCTACGAAGCATTCGATCGCGAGGCCGATGCGCTGAGCAATGCGCGTCAGAGCATAAAGACGCTCGAGCTCGATCGCGATTCGCGGAGACGAGAGATCGCCCAAACGGGCGCCGCCGCCGATACGGCTGCCACCGACGAAGAAGCTACTCAGCTTCGCAAGAAGGCCGAAGCGCTTCGCCAGATGATTTCGCAGGTTGACGCCCGAATCGATGAGTTTGATATTCAAGCCAAGTATCTGATGCAGGATGTCAAGAAGATCGGGCCGAACCTCAAAGAGATCAAGGCCAAGCTGCGCAAGGACTGGATCCCGGTGTGGCTCTCCGATCCGCAAGCCTTCAGGCCCGGAACCAAGATGCCGACCTTCCGACTCGAAGACGACGAGATCAAAGCGGTCTCCGCGTTTCTCTGGCAGTCGGCGCTTGATGTGAAGCTGCCGACTCAGCCGCAAGGCGACGCGGCTCACGGCAAGGAGCTGTTTAAGACGCTCGGCTGTCTGGGTTGCCATTCGATCAACGGACAGGCGATCGACATGGGCAATCAGATAATCGGCGGCGACTTTGCCGCGAACCTCTCGCGGGTGGGCGAGAAGGCAAACTACGATTACATCGTGCGTTGGGTGCATAATCCGCGTCAGCGGCTCGCGCCCTACTCGCCTACTCAGAAGCGCGATCTCACGCCGGCGGACTACAAGAAGAAGAACCTCCCGTTCGTGTTCGACGACGATCACTCGAAGAGCCCGGTCGACGGGCGCCAGCTGCAGATCCAGAACATGACCGTGATGCCCAACTTCCGTCTGTCGGATCAGGATGCTCACGACATAGCTACGTTTCTGATGCTGCAGAAGCGGCCCGGGGTTGAGTATCGAAATGCCTCGTTCCTGGACGACGCATCACTCAAGGCAAAGGGTGAGCAACTCGTTAGGAGGTACGGCTGTGCCGCGTGCCACGAGATCAAGGGTTTGGAAGATGAACAGCGAATCGGAACCGAGTTGACTCTGGAAGGCAGCAAGCCGATCGAGCGGCTCGACTTCGCTTTATTGCAGCAGCCCGCGATGCAAGGCAAGGATCCGATTACCGGCGCGGACATCAATCGCGAAGGCAGGGAAGGTTGGTATGACCACAAGGGCTTCTTCGAGAACAAACTCCGAAGTCCCGGCATCTACGACCGAGGCAAGGTGAAATCGGCGGAAGAGCGCTTGCGTATGCCCAACATCTACTTGCCTGAGAGCGATGTCACCGCGCTTGCGACCTTCCTGCTCGGCAGCGTCGAAACGAATCTTCCTGAATTAATGCGCTACAACCCGAGCGGCGGGAAAAAGTCGGTTCAGGACGGCTGGTGGGTCGTTCAGAAGTACAACTGCATGGGCTGTCACAACGTGCTCGTGGGTGCGGATTCGATCCTGATGGGGTTGCCGATGTATCAGAGCGCCGATGGGAAAGAGCAGTTGCCCCCGCGGCTCACTAGCGAAGGGGCGCGAGTCAATCCGGATTGGCTGCTGCGGTTCTTGAAAGATCCTTCGCAGGTGACACCCGCAGAACGAGCGTTGCTGGCGCAAGCGGTCGCCGGTCACGGACAGACTGGAGGCGACGACTGGGCCGAGAGTCTCGGGTTGCACGCGCAACCAGGCGCCAATCGCAACGGCGTCAGGCGATACTTGAAGGCGCGAATGCCGACCTTCAACTTCTCGCCCAACGAGCTTCAAGCGCTGGTGAACTTTTTCATGGGCGCTTCGTCTCAAGCGCAGCCGTACATACCCGAGCGGCTCGATCCGCTGGCGGCTGACGAGCAGGGAATGGCTCGAGCGTTGTTCAGCTCGAATGCCGCGCCTTGCTTGAAGTGTCATATGACCGGCGATCCGGCGCACGATGCGCGTGCGACTGCGCCGAACTTCCTGCTCGCGCCCGAACGATTGAAGCCGGCCTGGACGCGAAGATGGCTGCTGGAGCCTCAGTTGATCAGCCCGGGCACTTCGATGCCGTCGGAGCTGTTCAAACGCGATCAGGCACACGATCGATGGGTGTTCAACGGGCCGACTCCGCCGGCGTTCCAGACTTACGAGAAGGACCACGTGGATTTGCTCGTGCGGTATATGTTCCAGATCTCGCAAGAGGAACAGAAACGGCTTGGCACGGGTGGCGGCGCTCCCAGCGCAGCCCCCGCGCCTGCAAACGTGAGTAATAAGACGGCGTCGAGCAGTGTAAAGACTCGGCGCGCGAGCAGTCGCGGACCGATCGCAGCGATTCGAGCGCCATAGGATTTCCTAAACCTGTAGGGGTCCCTCCGTAGGCGCGCCTTCTGGCATATGCACTTCAGCGCAAGGAGGGGCGCCCACGAAGGGACGCCCCTACAGATTTATTTACCGTAATTGGATCGCTTTCTTTGGAAGTCAGATTGATGTTTAGAATCAATTGTGACGCTGAGCTCTTACGAGTTAAGAGAGAAACAACAGTCACGGAGAAATGCAATGTTAAAGAGAATAGGTACAGTTTCCGCGATGATGGTACTGGCGACCTTGTTGGTTGGTGTCGCCTGCAAAGGCAAGAGGAATGCCAACGTTGAGGGCGGGGGGGATGGTCCCACTACAAAGCCGGTGTATGTTTCTAAGGGCGACGAAGGGACTATTACCGGAAAGGTTAGCTTCGACGGCGCGCCGCCTGTGCTGAAGAAGATCGACATGAGCCAGGAGCCGAGCTGCGCCAGCTCGGCTGACGACAAGAGCGCGGATGATCTGCTAGTCGCCGACGGCAAGCTGGCGAACGTGTTTGTCTATCTCAAGGGCGGTCCGGCCGATAAATTCAAATTCGCGACGCCGTCTGATCCGGTTGTGTTGGACCAGCAGGGTTGCCGCTATCACCCGCGCGTGCTGGGTATACAAACCAACCAGCCGTTCAAGGTGACCAACAGCGACAAGGCTACTCACAACATACACCCCTCGCCGAAAGTGAATGATGAGTGGAACCAGATGCAGGCGCAGGGCGCTCCAGCGATCGAGAAGAAATTTTCCCGCGCCGAGACTTTGATTCCGGTCAAGTGCAACCAGCATCCCTGGATGAAGGCCAACGTTGGCGTGCTCGCGCACCCGTACTTCGCGGTAAGCGCGAAGGATGGTTCTTACACGATCAAGAACATCCCGCCCGGAAGCTACACGCTGGTGTTCTGGCACGAGACGAAGGGCGAGCAGACTCAGCAGGTCACGATCGCCGCCAAGGAGTCGAAGACGCAGGACATCACCTACAAGGCCGGGGCTACGGCAGCCGCCACGTCGATGCAGATCGGACCGGCCCTTGTATTGCCGTAGGGTTCGAACACGAGAGTTGAGAGGTTCGATTGATTGACCACAACGGTACCGGAGTGAACGCGGGACCGAACATCGGGCTCCACCGGCTTGCCATTCTACTTTCTTGCTTGACCGTTGTCTTGTTGGTGGCCGGGGCGCTGGTCACCAGTAACGAAGCGGGAGACTCTGTGCCGGACTGGCCCGTCTCGTTCGGCCGCTGGTTGATCAGCTCTAGTAACTTTGTCGCCAACGTTCGGTTCGAGTACTCGCACCGCGTCATCGCAGGCGTTGTAGGCCTGACGACTCTGCTCCTGGCAGTGTGGGCGCAATTCAGCGAGTGTCGATCCCGTGTGCGAAAGCTTGCTTGGATCGCCTTCGCGGGCGTCGCCGCGCAAGCCGGCATCGGCGGATTGAGAGTGCTCTTTCCTGAGTACAAAGCTCTGATCGCGGTCCCACACGCGCTGGTAGCACAGAGCTTTTTTGCGATCGTTGTAGCCATTGTTGTATTCACATCACGAAGCTGGTCGGCGGCGCACGAAGTGAAACCGGATGCCGCCGGCACTCCCCTTCGAAAGCTGGCCGCGGCGGCTGTGTGCGCTGTGTTGATTCAGCTTGTGCTTGGCGCGGGGTTTCGCCACCAGGCTCTCGGTATCATTCCACACATCGTTGGCGCGCTGGCTGTGACGCTGTTGATTCTCTCGACGGTCGTGGTTTTGATGCGGCGTCACAAGCACGACGAGTATTTGACTCGTCCTGGCAAGCTTGCCGCCGGGCTTTTGATGGCCCAACTTTGCTTGGGCGTGGCGGCTTACGTGGCGCGTTTGGCATCAGCGGGCGACCCGCAGCCGCTCGAGCCTATGATCTCGCTGACCGTCACGCATCTGGTTATAGGAGGGTTGACGCTTGCCACGATTGTTGTGCTGGCGCTGAGGTGTTATCAAGTGCTTGCCCCGGAGGGCGAGCAAGCCCCCGCGCAAGCCATTGACGCTGTTGGCGTACGCGAGCTTCATTCATCTGCCAGGGGAGCGGCAGTATAGACACTATGGAATCACTTGCAGGACAGGTTGTTATCACCGATCGAGCGAGCTTGTCGTTTGCCGAGAAGCTTTCCGCTTACGCCGAACTCACGAAGCCGCGCATAACCTTTCTGGTGGTGCTGACGGCCGCTGCTGGTTTCTGCATGGGCTCCGCGTCGGGGATTGATTATACGCGGCTGCTGAATATGTCGATCGGCATTGCGCTGTTGTCGTCGGGACTTGCGACTCTCAATCAATACATCGAGCGCGATCTCGATCGATTGATGCGGCGCACGCAAGCGAGGCCGCTGCCGGCAGGAAAGCTTTTGCCCGCTGAAGCGGCAGTGTTCGGAATCCTCCTGTCGGTTGTCGCCACGGCGTACCTCGCGATTCTGATAAGCCCGCTGTCGGCGTTGCTCGGGGTAGCGACGCTCGTGAGCTATCTATTCGTGTACACGCTGCTAAAAACAAAGACGACTTTGTCGACGGTGCTGGGAGCGTTTCCGGGGGCGATGCCGCCATTCATCGGCTGGGTGGCCGCCCGCGGATCGGTTACGGTCGAGGCCTGGGTCTTGTTTTCGATTCTGTTCTTGTGGCAGTTTCCGCACTTCCTGGCGATCGCGTGGATGTATCGCGATGACTACGCGCGAGCCGGAATAAAGATGCTGCCGGTGGTCGAGCCCAACGGAAAAGTCACCGGCCAGCAGATCATCACCTACACGTTGCTGCTGGTCCCGGTTAGTCTGCTGCCGGCGGTTACAGGTATGTCGGGCTCGATTTATCTGGTGGGCGCGGCGGTGCTCGGTGTTGGGTTTCTATATTTCAGCGCGCGAGCTGCGCTTGTTAGAACGACGTGGCAAGCGCGACAGTTGCTGCTGGCTTCGGTGATTTATCTGCCGATACTTTTTGGATTGATGGTGCTTAATAGATAGTATAGGGCGTATTGGTCCAATAGGTCCTATACCTAGGAGAGATATGGGCAAGATCACAGGCCTGTTGATGTTCATCCTGGCAATCGGCTCGGTGCTGCTATTCGTAGGCCAAAAACTCTTGTTCGGGTCGGTGCTCTGGTGGTTTCCAGAAGGCATCTCTGAGCATGCGTCGGCCATTGACTCGCAGTTCATGCGGACGCTCTGGGTTGTGGGAATCGCCTTCACGGCTGCGCAGTTCGCTCTTGGATATGCGGTGATGCGCTTTGGGAGAAAGGGCGACGCGCGAGCGGTGTACACCCACGGCAGCAACAAGCTGGAATTGACCTGGACCATGATCACCGCTGTTGTTTTCGTGGTGCTGGCGATACTGGGGCAGAGAGTGTGGGCGAACTTGCACCTGAACGCGGCGGCCGACAACTCCGCAAGGATCGAGGTTGTTGCCCAGCAGTTTCAGTGGAACTTCCATTATTCCGGCGCCGATGGCGCGTTCGGGAAGACTGAAGCCAGGTACATCGACGACTCCGCGCTCAACTTCGTCGGCCTCGACCCAACAGATGCAGCGGGCAAAGACGATGCGCAGTTGACTACGCTGGTTATTCCCGTCAACCGTCCAGTCGAGTTGACGCTGAGATCCAAGGACGTGATTCACAGCTTCTTCGTTCCGGCGTTGAGGTTTAAACAGGACAGCGTTCCGGGAATGGCTATCAAAGTCCACTTCACTGCCACGAAGGAAGGGAAGTACGAGATACCCTGCGCCGAGCTGTGCGGAAGTCTTCACTACAACATGAAGAGCAACATGATCGTCATTCCCAGCGACGAGTTTGACCGCTTGATGGCGATGTCCGAGGAAAAGTTCAAAGAACAACTGGGCGAGTTGATCGGGCGCTACCAGTACTAGGATCGACATTGAGAGGTTCAGAGTACAAGCTTTAGCTTGCGTCGTGCTCTGAACCAGGATCGACAGGAGGCAAAAGATGGCAGACGTGGTTCATCCAGTTCATGGCGAAGTTCATCGGCACCCGGCGCCAACGGGTTTCATTCGAAAGTACATTTTCAGCACCGACCACAAAGTCATCGGCATTCAGTACTGGAGCCTGGCGTTGTTCTCGGTATTCGTCGGCATGGCGCTTTCGCTGTTGATGCGCTTGCAGCTCGGATGGCCGGGTCAGGAGTGGGGCTTTCTCAAGACCCTGTTCCCCAGCGCCGCTGAGAACGGGACAATCTCGGGAGAGCTTTATCTTTCACTGCTCACGATGCACGGGACCATCATGGTCTTCTTTGTGCTGACGACGGCGCCGCAGGGCGGCTTCGGCAATTATTTTCTTCCGATTCAAATCGGCGCTGACGACATGGCTTTTCCGGTGCTGAACATGCTCTCGTTCTGGCTCACCTTCCTGGCTCTTGTAGTATTGCTCAGTGCGTTCTTCGCAAGCTCCTTATTTGGCGATCAGAACATGGTGAACGTGATCGGTCCGATTGGAGGGTGGACCGGATACGCGCCGCTCAGCGCGCTTGGGGATAGAGCCGGGCCTGGACAAGGGCTGGGCGTAGTCCTGTGGATCACCAGCATAGCGCTGTTCTGCATTGCGTCGTTGCTTGGCGCGTTGAACTTCATCACGACTATGCTGAACATGCGCACAAAGGGCATGTCGCTGATGCGGTTGCCGTTGACCTGTTGGGCGTGGTTCACGACAGCGGTGCTTGCGTTGTTATCGTTTCCGGTGCTGCTGGCGGCCGGCATCCTGCTGCTGCTCGATCATCTGGCGGGCACGAGCTTTTTCATTCAGGGCAATGCGTACGTGAACGGCAAGCTGATAACCGAACACTCCGGCGGATCGCCGATCTTGTGGCAGCATCTGTTCTGGTTCTTCGGCCATCCCGAAGTCTACATCGCGATATTGCCGGGCATGGGTTTAACCTCGCACATACTGTCGACGTTCGCGCGCAAGCCGGTGTTCGGCTACCGCGTGATGGTGTACGCCCTCTTCTCAATCGGCTTGCTGGGCTTCTTCGTCTGGGGACATCACATGTTCATCAGCGGCATGAGCCCTTACTCGGCGATTGCTTTCTCGCTGATCACACTGACCATCGGCGTGCCTTCGGCGATCAAGACCTTCAATTGGCTGGGCACACTGTGGGGCGGACAGATTCGCTTCACTACGCCGATGCTGTTTGCGATCGGGTTCGTGTCGCTGTTCGTATCGGGCGGCATAACCGGGCTATTCCTGGGACAGACCTCGATAGACATTCCGCTGCACGACACCTCCTTCGTAGTCGGGCACTTCCACTTGATCATGGGTGTGGCGGCGATCTTCGGGATGTTCGCGGGTACGTACTTCTGGTTCCCCAAGATGTTCGGCAAGATGATGAACGAGGGTCTGGGCAAGGTACACTTCTTCCTTACGTTCATCGGCGTGAATGCGATATTCATCCCAATGCACATTATGGGGATGGCTGGACAGACCCGGCGCTACCTTTTCCACTGGAACCCTACAACTGGCGAAGGGCTGCATTATCTGAGCAACATGACGCCGCTCACGCGGTTTGTTTCGTATGCTGCATTTATCACGATTGCCGCACAGCTCGTATTCCTGGTCAATCTAGTCTGGAGCTGGGCGAAGGGAAAGAAGGCCTCTGAGAATCCGTGGGAGGCAACATCGCTCGAATGGACGATTCCGTCTCCGCCGCCGCACGACAACTTCGCCGGAATCTTGCCGGAGGTTCACCGCGCACCATACGAGTACAGCGTGCCTGGCGCGGCGAAGGATTACTTGATGCAAACCGACGCGGAAGGACCCGTCGGCGTGCATGGAGACTGAAGGAATTGAAAATTGAAAATTGCAAAATGAAAATTGCAAATTGTTACCCATCGCAAGTGGCTCTGGTGGTCGAAGTTCAATTCTCAATTTTCAATTCTCATTTTTCAATTTTCGATTCGTGAGACTGTGATGCCTAGCGCCTTAACAACCAACATCAAGATCAAACCCGGCGGCGGGTTGGGCCCGGGCGGCGGGGATCCATTTGGTTCGGGTCCTGCCGGCCCCAAGGACTGGCCGCCGGGGTGGACCAGCGACGACGCGATAGAACCCCAGAAGTATCGCATCGGCATGTGGGTCGGGCTCGCGAGCATCCTCATGCTGTTTATCGCGTTGACCAGCGCATACATTGTTCGTGGTGTGCCGGGGCTTAGCGGCGGCGACAGCGACTGGCTTCCGATCAATATGCCGCCGGTCTTGTGGGTCAACACCGGAATGCTGTTGCTGAGCAGCGTGAGCATCGAGCTTGCTCGCCGCGCGTTGAAACGAAATGAGTACGCTGGCTTCAAAAGGTGGATAAGCCTGACGACGCTCTTCGGCGTGGCGTTTCTCGCCGGGCAGTTTATGGCTTGGCAACAGCTCGCGGCTCAAGGCGTGTTCATAAACAGCCACCCACACAGCTCGTTCTTCTATCTGCTGACGAGCCTGCACGGGTTGCATTTGTTGGGCGGCGTGATCGCGCTTGGGTATGTTACCGTTGCCGCGCTTCGAATGCGCATCGGCTTCAAGCGCCGCACGGCCGTGGATGTGACGGCGATCTATTGGCACTTTATGGATGGGTTGTGGATTTATCTGTTTGGGCTGCTGTTTTTTTTCCGATGACACCTAACGAGCGGAGGCAAATAGATGGCGGAAGCTAGAGCAGAGAGTTTAGCGGTGAACGATTGGGGCGGAGGGGCGCACCCTTATCGCGTCGGACATCGCAAGCTGGGGATGTGGCTGTTCATCATGTCGGACACGCTGACGTTTGCCGCGCTACTGATAACGTACAGCTACGCGCGCGCCGCAAGCGTCAACTGGCCCACGCCGTTTCCATTCAATCCAAGCATCATCTTCTCAACCACGATGACTCTGGTGCTGCTGTCCAGTTCGCTTACGATGGTCTTTGCGGTGGCCGCTTCGAAGCGCGGCAAGAGAGGCACCGCCCGCAAGTGGATCCTCGCCACGATGGTGTTGGGGCTGACCTTCGTCGTGCTGCACCTGTTCGAATGGAAACACCTGATTGGCGAAAACCTCGCGCCGTTCGAGCTGCCAGAGGAGTGGCTGAAGGCGTGGCCCGGGGCGTCACCGCTGTTTGGGTCGACGTTCTTCGGCATCACCGGGCTCCACATGTTTCACGTCTTGACCGGCGTCATTTATCTAGGTGTCGTCGCTACGCGCATAAAGAAACTGAATGACGATGTGGAGGTGGCCGGTTTGTACTGGCACTTCGTCGACCTGGTGTGGATGTTTGTGTTCCCGCTGATCTATTTGTTGTCGGTTGACTATCAAGGAGTAATCAAACCCTGACTCTGCGAGGATGCTAATGGTGGAATCGAAGCCAAAAGAAATAAAGGCGTTGAACATGGTCCTGCTTGGACTGTCCGCGTTATCGATCGCAGCCGCAGTGTTGGCCGTGGCCTCGGATCGCTTCAAGGCCGGGACGGACGATGTGTTTCTGGTTCTGGTTTGCCTGATGCTGGCGCTGCTGTTCGCCGTACCCCCGTTGATGTGGGCACACGCTAACGGAATGTTGAAGAACCCGTTTGCAGATGAGGCGGTTGAGGGGGGAGTAGCGATGGAAACGGAAGCGGATCATGGAGCGCACGGCGGAAGCAACCGCGAGAACGTGATCGTGTGGGGTGGGTTGCTCGCACTCACCGCGATCGAAGTCTTCCTGGCGTACATCCAGATTAATGCGACGCTGATGTTGATCATTCTGATGGGAGCTTCGATAATCAAAGCGGCGCTCATTGTCGCTTACTTCATGCACTTGAAGTTCGAGCGACTGAGCCTGATCCTAACAATCGTGCCGACGATAGTGGTGCTGCTTTGCCTGTTCGCGATACTCTTCCCGGACAGCTTCCGATTGCATAACCTGAGACCGCCGGAGCCGGTGCAGCACGTCGAGCACGAGCGGTGATCCTCGCGCAGAAGAGAGGCCTTTCGAAAGATGAGAATCTTGCGCACAGTCTTGATATTCGCGGTTGCGGTTGGCTTGATGCTGGTCGCGGCGGACCCTTCGTTCGCCCAGTGCGCGATGTGTAAGGAGGCGATCGCGAACTCGGCGGACGCGGTCGCGGCGAGTAAGGGACTCAACCTTGCCGCTCTGGTTTTACTCATTCCGCCGGTGTCGATCTTTGCCGGACTGTTCGGAGTGTTCTACCGCTACCGGAACGTTCAGGGCAGAACAGAATAGGCTGAGCCTGTATAGGCGTCGCTCCGTCGGCGCCCCTTGTTGATGGTGAGAGTCTTCGCCTGGTGAGGGGCGCCCACGGGGGGCGCCCTTACGAGTCTTTGGAATCATTTATGTCTGTTAGTTTCTTACCGACGTTCAACGCGATGTTGAATGCAACGAGTGGGATCCTGATCGTGATCGGGTTCATCTTGATTCGCCGCAAACGTATCGCCGCTCATCGCGCGTGTATGATCGCGGCAGTAACCTGCTCGAGTTTGTTCTTGATCTCATATCTCGTTTACCACGTCGGCTTCGGAGCTGGGGTTACTCGTTTCGCTGGAACGGGATGGGTGCGGACCGCGTACCACACGATTTTGATCTCGCACACGATACTGGCGGTAACTGTCGTGCCTTTCGTCATCGTGACTCTGAGACGCGCGCTGCGTGCCGAGTTCATACGCCACCGCAGAGTCGCCCGATGGACCTTTCCGATCTGGCTGTACGTCTCGGTGACCGGCGTGATTGTCTATCTGATGCTCTATCATCTTTATCCGAGCCGTTAGCCGAGCAGCGGAGTCACGGTTGAAACAAGCACATCAACCGCCGATCGGGTGGGCGAGCGTCGGCGACATACCGCGTTTCCCATTCGAAGACTTCGACCAGCTTAGAGCCGCGGTCGCCCTTCGCAGCTTCAACATAGGAGTCGATTCGTTGGCGGCTGCGAATTGGTCCGAGCGGTTCAATACGAGTTTCAAGAAAGCCATCATCGCGGCACTCTCTTTTTTGCTGGTCATCGCCGCCCTCGCTTCAGTTGTCGCTGCGGTTTTGACTCGCGAGTACTGGTTGCTTTTGGCGACCCCGATCCAGTCGATGGCTTTCTACCTCTCTCACCCGGCGTCGCCTATCCACAAGTGGGTGACCATCGGCGGAGCCGTTTCGGTCGCTGTGTTCCTCGATCTATTGTTCAACGGGTTGCCGATTGCCGCGGCGCTTGTGGCTTATGCGGGATTGACGTTCGCGGCCGTGCGAGCCGCCGGATACATAACCAACTCGACGTTCCGCAAGGCCCTGCTCTCGGATGAGAAACTGTTTCTGGTGGCGTATGCTGACGGCGCATGCACGTTGCGGAATAATCGAACAAAGGTCGTTTATTCGGCTTGATTCTCTGTCAACGCACCGACGGCTACGCGGAATCCCCCAACCGGGAGGTTGGGGATCGTTCACGTCAGCCTACATCAGCGAGCCGACGGCAACCCGGAATCCCCCAACCGGGAGGTTGGGGATCGTTCACGTCAGCCTACATCAGCGAGCCGACGGCTCTCCGGAATCCCCCAACCGGGAGGTTGGGGCTAGCGTGAAGGAACCCCAACCTCCCGGTTGGGGGATTCCACCGGGCGAGTTCGGGCCGAGTGACTGCAGGCTGGGGTGAAGGAATCCCAGCCTTCCAGTTGCAGGTTTTCTGGGAGACAATCTAACGGTGAACAACGATCAACCCCCAATCGACGACGAGAACCCAATCCCACAAAGTAAAGGCCCGAGTCGCAAGTATCCCTGGGCGATCCTCGTCGTTGTAGTCTTGTTCATCGTTATTCCGTTCATCTCCTGGTACGGGACCTGGTTTGGCAGACCGCTCTCGGACGCCAAGATGACGGAGTACCTGCACGATCAGAACAAGCCTCGCAACGTTCAACACGCGCTTGCACAGTTGGGGAATCGGATGATCGACCGGGATCAGTCGGTGAAGCGATTCTATCCGGACGTCATCGCCGTGTCTCAGCATCCGCAAGCCGAAGTGAGAATGACCGCCGCGTGGGTGATGGGCCAGGACAACGCCTATGAAGACTTTCACTCCGCGCTTCGTCCTCTGCTTCAGGACCCGAGTCCCGGCGTGCGACACAACGCCGCGCTCGGACTAGTGCGCTTTGGGGATTCATCCGGACGGCACGAGCTGATCGCTATGCTCGAGCCTTACGCCGTTCGCTCCGAAAGCGCGGGCATCGTCGAGCTGATCATCAAGGAAGAAGGAATCGCGATCGCCGCCCACGGTCCGCTAGCTCGAGTAAAGCACGACGACGGAAACACGATCGAGATTCACGCGCCCGAGGCAGGACGCGTAGAGAGCGTATTAGTTGCCAACGGCAGCAAGGTTGAAGCGGGAAGTGAGTTGATGACGCTCTCGCCCTCAACCGAGCAGGTGTGGGAGGCTTTAAGAGCGCTTTACCTCGTGGGTCAGCCTGAAGACATTCCGTATGTCCAGCGATACACTCGGCCGAGTGCGACGATGCCCGATAACGTTCTAAAGCAGGCGGCTTCAACATTGGAAGCTATTCGCGATAGGGCAGGGAAGGTTCAGTGAGTGAGGGCCACACGCTTTTCCTAGGCCAGGGCGTTTACGCGATGGTCACTAGCGAGAGCGATTGCGCGTTTTTCACTAGCCCAGGGCGTTTACGCCTGGGACAACTCGTGGCGGCTACTGCTTTAGCCCCATTCATGGGGATTGTCGCGGCCTTGAGGCGATTGGTGAATGGGCTGAAGCCGACTCGACAAGCCCCTTGAAAGGGGCTCGATGATTCGCGCTGGATCATCCCAGGCGTAAACGCGCTGGGCTAAGGAAAGAACTCCCCTAATCATCCCAGGCGTAAACGCGCTGGGCTAAGGAAAAGAACTCCCCTAATC
>CAZJQQ010000023.1:113350-124026 GCA_964548075.1 uncultured Clostridia bacterium
CAGGCGTAAACGCGCTGGGCTAAGGAAAAGAACTCCCCTAATCATCCCCAGGCGTTAAACGCGCTGGGCTAAGGAAAAGAGAAGTCCCTAATCATCCCAGGCGTAAACGCGCTGGGCTAAGGAAAAGAACTCCCCTAATCATCCCCAGGCGTAAACGCGCTGGGCTAAGGAAAGAACTCCCCTAATCATCCCAGGCATAAACGCGCTGGGCTAAGCAAGGGTTCTGATAATCTCAGGCGTACTATGCCGGGCTACCGAAAGGAGCGTCAGCCGTCTGTTAAGGATTCAGCGTAAAGCCGGTCCGGCCTTCCCACTCGCTCACATCCATCATCTCGATCGCATCCCACGGACAGCCTTCAAGGAACATACCATCGGGACCTTTGGCGGTGCAGAGCTTGCAGCCGATGCAGAGGTTCGGATCGACTTCGATGCGGCCGTTTGGATAGTAGTCTTCGTCTGGCACCCAGAACATGCAGGCGTCCACGGGGCAGTACTCGACGCAAGCCGGCGAGCCCGCGCACCCGGTGCAGTTGTCGAGGATCACTGCGAGAATCTTTGGTTTCTTTTTCCTGAGGTCGGGCCGGCCGTGCGACATCGGCTCCATCTTCACAAACGCTTCGATCATCTCCGCAGCTTCAGCCATCGCGTCTCCTGAGAATCGATTGTGTCTGGTACTGCCAGCTAGATTTCGTTAACGTGAATCTACCACAAAACCCAGCGGCGCACAAAAGCGCAGTACTTCGGCTGCGTGTGTATTCGTCTGGCACATGCACGCCCTCGATGGAGCCTATTTTGGACTGCGCCGCCACCCAACAGGATTCAGCTCAGCCAGCACCCACGGCGGCGTATTGCCTTCTAGTGAGCCCTTCCGATGTCGCAGGTGACATCACTTAATCTGGCCGTTTGCGCGGGCTTTGTTCAAGAGAGCGGTGACTTCTTGCTTTCTGTTCGTTAGTTCCGCCGGGCTCAGGTTGCCCACGTCGATGTACTTCTGCAAGCTCTCCGCTGCTTTCGCGTAGTCCTGTGAGCTCTTGTAGGCGCCAGACAAAGTCAGGTGAACATCGGCAAAGTCTTTCATGTCGGGAAACGCGGCGGCTGCCTTGAGCGCTTGCTTGCCGTCTTCGATTGCCGCGGGCATCTCGCCTTTCAAGAAGTGATTCGTCGAGCTCGTCTCGAGCACAAGCGCGAGCCGCCGCTTATCCGTCAGCTTCTGAGCGAGGCCTAATGCTTCGTTCAACTCCAGCCGGGCCGAATCCAGATAGCCGGACTTCTCTCGATCATTGAGTTTTCTTGTGTTGTACTGCACAAACCGCGTTCGGGTCTTCCCCACCATCCAGTGAGCTTCGGCCAATACGTTGTTGTTCGCGTAGTTCGCGTGGCCGAATATCACGTGCGAGATCGATAGCCGCTTAAGCCCAGTGGAAAACTTGACCTTCTTCTGGCTCACAAGCGTAAACAGCTCGAGGGCCTTCTCGGCCATCTTGATGGCTTCCTTCTGTTTGTCCGCCGAAGGCTGATGGGTGAGCGCATCGGCCAACGCGAGATAAGCAGCCGGGTAACTCGGGTCGTCGTTGATCGCTAGTCTCAATTCCCACTCGGCTTGCCGAGGCTTGCCAAGATAATGCAGCAAGTCCGCAAGCACGACTCGCGCGAACGCGAAATCAGGATGAGCCGCGGTCACTTCTCGCAGGTCTTTCTCGACTTGATCGAGGTTGGCGACCGCGTTGAATCGAGCCTCCGCAAGCAGCGCCTTCGTCTCGAAGTCGCTGGGCCGCAGTTGAAGCGCGCGCTGAAAACTCTTCACTGCTTCTTTGTCGAGACCGAGTGACTGCTCGGCACGCCCGCGATAGACGAGCGCCTCTGCGTAGTTGCCGCCGTCCGCCCTCGACTTCGAATTGAACTTGTCGTTCGCTTGATTGAGCTTCTCTATTGCCTTGCGGTAGTCCTGCTTGTTGAAGAGATCGACGCCCGCGCGCAAGAGATCCTCGGCGTCCTTCGGAGCTTTCACATCGGGCGGCAGGTAGACGTTCACGGATTCGCCGGGATCGGTCAGCGTGTCGTCGGCCAGACCGCTCTCGCTGAAGGCAAAGTTGATCGTGAACGGATAGCTCTTGCCGGCTTCAACTTTCGTCGGCCACTCGCGCGTGGTGCTTGCTTTCTTGAAGGTCAACCGGTGGTCGCCGGCTGGAACCCTGAAGGATCTGACCACGCCCTTCTCAAGCGTCGCTTCGGGTTTGTCATCGATGGCCACATCGACGCCGTCGATGTCGGGCACTCGAATCTTCAACAGGCCGAATCCGCCCTTCGCTCCTTTCGACGCGAGGTTGGCGTAGGTGACAACCGATAGCGCGAGATAGTTCGCCTCGACAGCGGTGGTGTTGGCGAACGGGTGCTGTTTGTTGGCCGTCATCTGGGGTACGCGCTCGTCGAGGTACTGAACGATTTCATCAAAGGTGACTTTGCCGTCTTCGTTCCCGTCTGCCGTGCCGCTCAGACCTTCGACCAGACAGTAGGTGAAGACGCCGTGGTTGAAGTCGTCCTTCTCATAGGACCTCTCGGTCGCTCTTGCAGCCGAGATGAATCCGACTCCCTGCGGGATCTTGTTCATCAAGTCGAGGTATCGTTGATTCGCGACGGCTGAATCGTCCACGCCGCGCCCGATCAATTGCACGCCACCGCTGTAGCACGTGTCCGACAGCACGAGTCCTTTCTTCGCTTCGAGACCGTCGACAGTCTGCCGGAACGTTTCCATTTTGATCGCAGTCTTCTCGGGTTCACGAAGATCGGTGTCGTAGAGCAGGAAGTAGGGAATATCCCGCGATGTGTTTGTTTTCGGATCGAGGGTAGGAATCACTCCTCCGTGCGCGGCTATGTAGATGACGAAGAAATCGTTGGGTTTCGCTTGCTTGAGCTTCGCAAGAGCGGCCAGGACGTTGGCTTTCGTTGCCGTCTCATCTTGCAGCGAGAAGATGTGATCGTCCTGAAAGCCGCCGCCTTCCGGGCTTCGGAGAAAGTCTCGCATCGCGTCGGCGTCATCCGCCGCGTGCTTGAGGTTCGAGATGCGATTGCCATCGAGATCCTGATCGCCGTACAGGTATCGCGAGACCCCTATCAATACCGCCCATAATCCGACGGGCGCGCCGTTGGTTGAGGACATCTCGCCGTTGGTGGCTCCGACTTTGATCTTCAGTCCGCGTTCTCGCGTTTGCGCGGCGCTCGTTCGAAACGCGGACGGCACGAGCAATGTTAACAAGATCGAAGCGACTGCTACGAAGCGCAGAATTGTGAGTCTCGACATGCTAACTCTCCGTTGGTGTTGTGAAATGTTGCTTCAAGGTTATTGACCCAAAGAACTGATGCCGCGCGGGCTGCCAACGCTGCATCGGTTTGCGAGCGGACTGAATCCACTCTCGGCGACTCCCCATGCAGGCAAGGATGCCTGCGCTCCCAGGGTCACGGTTTGACCCCTGGCGGAGGCACCGGCGTGATCGGCTCATTGGACCCAGAGCCCGATGTGGCAACGTAGATGCCAACGCCCGCGGCGACGGCCGCCGCGATGATCAGCGAATTTTGCGTGTTCAAGAATCGCGCCTGAGGTTGCACGTTGGTTTGAATACTCACGGATGCGTTAGTGCCTTCCACCTTTGCGATGATCGAGGCCGCGCATCTGGCGGCCCCGGCCACCAGCGGCACTGCCGCGATCCCGCGCTTGTCGGTCTTCTGCACCAGCGACATGCCCGCAACGGCTCCCAAACCGAGCGAGCCCAGGCACGGGTCGCCAAGCGAGAACAACACCGGGAGATCAGGAAGCGGCTTGTCGTTCTTGTCGGTCACCTGAACTTGGATCTGCCGCGTGCTGCGCGCTCGGACGCTGAACTGCGAGCCTGATGAGACCGGCCGACCCAATTCGTCGACAACACGAATGTTGACTTCTTGAGGTACCGCCGGCTGATCCTGGGCTCGAACGACTCCCGCAACGGTGTTAAGCGAGGCGCGGCCTTCTTGCACGCTCACACAGAAACTTGCGCCGCGCGATGCGGTGAACGCCGATCTGCCCGCCTCGACGTAGGCTCCAGCGCCGGCGTTCAATTTCAAGTCGACGCTTCCGGCGACGATCGAGGCCACAAGCACCTCGTAGCTGGCGTCATCGGACGAGGCGCGCGCAGTCGCGAATCTGACAATCGCTCCTTGAGCGAGGGTGGCCTGACCGATCGCGTCGAGCGCTACCCTCACCGTGCGATCAGCGCGCACCTTGATCAACTCGCCGCCCCAGATCGGCGCTTCACCAAGGGCGATGCGCCCGTCAATCGCGACCGCGCCGCCGCTCAGGGAGTTCAGTTTGATTGAACCTATCGGGCCGAAGCGCGCAGTCGAATAAAGCCGGATGGGTCTCTCCTGATCTGTGCTGTGGCCGCCGGCGCGCACGGGAGCTGGGGCCAGACCGGCCGTCAGAGCCATTATCAAGCAGAGTACCGTTGCGGCCTGTCCGATCTTCATTGACTATCCTCCCGCGTACGCGTGGGGCCGCGCACAAAGTGCCGTCATCTGAGCTTTACGTCTGGCAGATACAATGTAACGCGCCGCGCACGGTTCATCAATCGGACGCTGGCGGCGCTGGTTGAAGCTGCAGAGGAAGTTGAAGGAGCGCCCACGCTCGTCTCTCCGTCGAACACAGTCAAGCGCACGCTTGTGGCTTCAGGGTTGCTGCTCGCGCCGGTGAATCTCTGCTCGACGCTGAAGCTCTGACCTCTGACAAGATTGGCTGAGCCTAGTGATGCGGCGAGGTCGATCTCGAACGGCCCGGCGACCACCTGACCGCTGTTATCCAGGAACTCATACTTTGCGCGGCTCACGTCAAGGTTCGAGTCGAACACAGCGTAGGAGACGGTGATGTCGTTGCCGCTGCGCGTGAAGAGAACCTCCGCCGGCGCGCGCGGATTGGATAGATTGACAAGCACAAGAGCGGTTGAGACTCGGGCTAAGATGGGAACGGCTAAGTTGGCGCCGGCGTTCTGTCTGAAAACTATTTTCGACGTTACGGCGTCGGGCAAGACGTTGCTTGCCGCGAGGCCGGTGGTCTTGCCCGCGAGTGCCGGTATCAACGCTGCAAATTTGGCGCAGAGGTTCTGGACCTGCCCCGGCTGAAGCGTCAGGACCGCGCCAATGTCAAGCGGCGTCAATGACTGGTCGGAGTTGATGCGATTCAGGCTAAAGAATCTCGTGTCATTCGGATCAGTGATTCGCCCGCTGTCGACGGCGCTGCCTGTGCGCGCGATTGAGTCAAACGTCAAAATCAGCGGAGCGAATCCGATATTCTCGACCGTGAAAAATCCGCACGGGTTGTTCTTCGGCTTAGGCGGCTTGCGCGTTGGCGCCGCTGCGAACTCGACAGAAGTCTTGTTTCCGGGGATGGTGACCTTTGCTTGAGGCCCGCCCACGCCAACGATGAAGGAGCAGCTCGACTTGTTTCCTCCTGCATCGGTCGCAGTGCAGGTGACGGTTGTCGCTCCTGCAGGAAAAGTGGAGCCGGACGCCGGTAAGCACACTACGTTCACGCCAGGAACGTTGTCGGTTGCCGTGGGAGGCGGATAGGTAACCACCGCCGAAGTCTGCCCGGCCGGCGGAGCAGCGCTTACGTTAGCTGGGCACCTGATGACCGGGGGTTCAGCGTCGAGGACCGTTACGAAGAAGAAACAGCGGTTCGCGTTCCTGAAGTCATCCCGGGCCGTGCACGTAACAAGCGTGACGCCCGCGGGGAATGTCGATCCTGAGGGCGGAACACAGACCACGGTGGTGACGGTGCAGTTGTCGGTCGCGGTGGCCGCCGGATAATTGACTACGGCGGATAACTGACCTGCCGGCAACGGGGCTGTGACGCCCGTCGGGCAAGTGATGATGATGGGCGGAGTGTCGTCAACAACCGTGACGGTGAACGAGCAACTCGGACCGCCGACTGTCGTGCACGAGATGGTGGTCGTGCCGACGGCGAACACTGACCCTGAAGGCGGCGCGCATGTCACAGGGCCGCAGGCGCCCATAGTAGCTGGCGCTTCATATGTAACATTACTACTGCACTGGGTGGCGTTCGGCCCCGTCCCGACAATAAGATGTGCTGAGCAAGTAATTGTGCATGGCGCAACCGTCACTGTCACGGTAAAAGTGCAGATAGCGGTGTTAGCTGACCCATCGGTTGCAGTGCAGGTGACTGTCGTCGTTCCAACGGGGAAGAGCGAACCCGACGGAGGCACACAACCAGCGGTTACCGCGGGACAGTTGTCTAAGACTGTAGGCGGAGGATAGTTCACCAAGGTGGGCACGCCCGCTGCCACCGTCTGATTCGGCGGACAGGTGATCGTTGGCGGCTGAGTATCGTTGACTGTAACTGTGAAGCTGCAAGTCGCCGTGTTTGCTGAAGAGTCAGTCGCACTGCAATTAACAGTAGTCGTTCCTCTTGGGAAGGTCGAGCCTGACAGAGGATTGCAAAAGGCTGCTCCCACGCCTGGGCAGTTGTCGCTGACTGTCGGCGCTGCGTAGCCCACAACCGCTGAGCAGAGATTCGGATCGGTAGACCGAGTGACATTAGCCGGACAAGTGATCGTTGGCGGCTGAGTATCGTTCACGGTCACGTTGAAAGCGCAACTGGGCCCGGCGACAGTGTTGCAGGTAACCACGGTCGTACCCCTTGGGAAGAATGAACCTGACGCCGGAGCGCAAGTCACCGTTCCGCACGGGCCGGCCGTAATGGGAGGCGGGTAGGTCACTACGGCGCCGCACTGGTTTGGATCGTTCGACTTCATCTGAGCTGGCGGACAGGTAATCGTGCAAGGTCCCGCTATGACCGCAGTGCTCGCGGTGGCCGAGTTATTGACCGGGTTCGGATCGCTCGACATGCCGCTGACCATCGCAGTGTTGGTTATTGTCGCGCCGGGCGCCGCATTGACGTTTACCACAAGACTGATCGCAACCGAAACCAGCGATGGAAGCGCGCCAAGCGAACAGGTGACTGTGCCAGTTCCCCCGGGCGGAGGCGTACTGCAGCTTCCCGGGCTCGTTAGCGACACGAAGGTAGTGCCAGCAGGTACTACGTTGGTGAAGGTAGCCCCATCGTCTGTGTCGGGTCCGTTATTTAGAACTCCGATTGTATAAGTGATGTTTGAGCCGCTGACAACCGGATCGGGCGCGTCGGAATTGGTGATTTGCAGATCAGAAACCGGTCCCAGCGCTATGACGGTCCGGCACCGCGAGAACTCCGAGGTGTTATTCGAAGGATCAGTCGCCGTGGCTGTTATGACATTGCCCACAGGAACCGCAATCGCGAAGTTGACATTGATCGCTACATCGCAAACGGCGGCGGGCGTTGATACGTTGGTGAAACCAATAAAAGTTTGACCCTCGCCGTTGCCCGAAGGATCGCAGGCGGCGCTTGAGAAGAATTCGATTCTGAAGTTGGTCACCGGTGTGCTGTTCAGTGTGCCTACGATGTTCGTGTTGCCACCACCGGAAGTGGCCGACGTCAACACAGGGAAGTTCTGAAGGTTGTTCGCGCCGCCATCGCCGTCACACATATCATTGGGAGTTACGACTCCGTCATCGCTGAGATCGATTCCCAGGACACCATTGGAGAAAATAGAATTGCCCAGGACAGCATTGTTGAGGCCGCCGAAAATATTCACCCCGCTTCCGGCGTTATTAGCGATGATGTTGGCGGCTCCAGGGACTGTTCCGCCGATGGTGTTATTCATCGCGCTGCCGAGAGTACGAACGCCGCCTCTATTATTCCCAACAGGGGTTGTGCCGCTCATATCCGTACCGATGAAGTTGCCCTGTATAGTGTTGTTACTTGCCTGAACGGAATTCATCTCGATGCCAAAGCCGCCGTTACCCGAAATGACATTACGAGCCGTGATGGCGGTCCCGCCGATCAAGTTGCCAAGGCCGTTGATGAGCACTCCTGCTTCCGCATTGGCAAGCGCGGCAGTGCCGGCCGCGTCAGTTCCAATAAAGTTACCTTGAATGATGCAGTTGTCGGCTTGTATCAGGACGCCATTGAGGGAGAAGCGATTAATCACAAGGCCTCGCACGGTGACACGTGGAGCGAATATCGCCAATCCGTGCGCCGCCGCTCCGGCAGCGGCGCCGTTCAATTCAACTCTGGCCGATCCGCCGTCGATGGTAACTTCTTCGGTGATGACCGGGAGAGGCTGACCTGTAGAGCTGCCGACGTTGATTGTACCCAGGCCAGCGGTGAAGTCGATCAAGTCAGCGCCTGGAGTCGTGTTCGCCTGGTCGATCGCGGCCCTGAGAGAACCCAATCCCGTATCGCTAGTGTTCGTGACAGTGAAAGTTACCGACGGCGCTTGTTGAATCGTCGTGGGCGCTATTGGTGTGTCGGTGCGGATCGTGGGATCGCCGACCGCATCGCTTGCCGAAGTGTTCAAAAAGACGATAGACGGGATCAGCATCAACGCCGATCCCAACAAGAGCCAGGCAAGAGCAAGGCGCCTTTTCATGTAGTTTCCTCTCCGCACGCAGGGTTAGAATCCCGGTAAAGCGGGCGGTGGTTCTTCAAGCAGACCAGCGGAGCCATTGACCGAGCCGATCGTAGCACCGTGGAGTGCTCGGCTAGTGAGGCTCACCGAACTCTCGGCGTATATAAGATAAAGATGAAGCCGGTATGGGGTTAGTTCGCCCCGCGCCGAAACCCGCGTGGCTATCACGCACTCCCCCCGCCATTCTACGCAGCGCCATGCTCTTTTGACTGCGAAAGCATATTCGCGGCTGACCAAAAAGTAAAGGCGGCCAACCTGCGAACTCTTGGACAACGGGCGCGAATTCTTGTTCGCGCTTTCGCTTCAGTGCTATGATTTCGCACCAAATGGCCAAGGAAAAAGTCCTCATCGTAGACGACGATCAGATGATTCGCTGGACGCTGACCGAAGCGCTGCGCAACTGGAGCTACGCTTGCGTCGAAGCTGGAACAGTCGCTGCTGCCCTTGCCACGTTCGACACCGAACAGCCGGCGGCGGTGCTGTTGGATGTGAACCTGCCGGACGGCTCCGGGCTCGACGGCTTGCGCGAGATCAAACGGCGCCAGCCGGACGCTGTCGTGATTATGATGACCGGCAGCGTGCTTGTGGCGGACACGATTGCAGCATTGCGCGGCGGCGCGTATGACTTCGTGGGCAAACCCATCAACCTTGAGGAACTTCAGATCACGATTCGCAACGGCATCGAAGCGCAATCGCTGCGAAAGGAAGTTCGCCTGATTCGGCGTGAGCGGGCCCGCAAGTTCAGCTTCGATCAGATAGTGGGCCAGTCGCCCGGCCTGCGTGATGTGTTCGCGCTTGCGCGCAAAGTGGCCGAGAGCGAAGTGTCGTCGGTTCTTCTGCAAGGCGAGTCGGGAACGGGCAAGGACATGGTGGCCAAGGCGATTCACTACGGATCGCGCCGCGCCGATCTTCCATTCATCGCGATCAACTGCGCCGCGATTCCGGCGAACCTGATCGAAAGCGAATTGTTCGGCTACGAGAAGGGCGCGTTCACCGATGCGAAGTCGCGCAAGGAGGGGCTGTTTGAGCAAGCCGAAGGCGGGACGCTCTTTCTTGATGAGATCGGCGAACTTGAGTTGAGCGTGCAGGCCAAGCTGCTTCGTGTCCTCGAAGAAGGCGCGTTCCGGAGAGTGGGCGGGCTGCGAGACCTCCCGCTCGACGTGCGAGTGATCGCCTCATCGAATCGCGACCTCAAGACTGACAGCGAAGCCGGGCGCTTTCGCCTCGATCTGTACTACAGGCTGTCGGTGATCCAAATCGATATCCCTCCGTTGCGGGAGCGTGGTGACGACGCGATCCTGCTGGCTCAGCACTACATCACACAGTTCAACGAGCGGCTTCGCAAGCGGGTGCGCGGGCTTACGCCCGAGGTTGCCGAGACGTTTAGCCAGTATCCGTGGCCGGGTAATGTGCGTGAATTGCGCAACGTCATCGAGCGGGTGATGATACTCGAGGATGGGGATCTGATCACCGCGAAATATCTACCGCGTGGATTTGGAAAGGACGGAGCTGACGCCGGGCGCGAATCCGCCGCGGAATGGGCGAGCAGGCATGAGTCAGAGCATCTGGAGAAACCTCAGCCCGTCGTTACACACGGTACCAGCCTGCAGTTTCGGCTTCCGCCCGAGGGCGTTGTCTTGGACGAGGTAGAGATGTCCCTTGTGCGGCAGGCCCTCGAGCGCAGCAATGGCAACCAGACTCGAGCCGCGGAACTGTTAGGTATTTCCCGCGATCAGCTCCGCTACCGGCTCAAGAAACTCGAAGATGGGGCGGCCGGATAAGTGAAAACGCAGAAGGCAGAAGGCAGAAGGCGGAAGGCAGAAAGCAGAAGGCAGAAAGCAGAAAGCAGAAGGCAGAAGGCAGAAGGAAGAAGAAAACGCTTCCTTTCAGCATGGCGCTGGTTTCTACGCCTCATATTTCGTTGCGTCTTCTGTCGGAAGGGCTATAGAGAAGGCCGCCCACTCGGGACGGCTAGTATTCTGAGGGAGGCTTACAAAGGAGAATATGCTATGAGATATCGGGATTTGTTATTGACTCTCAAAGGCAAGAAGGGATGGCTGTCCGGCGGCGGGTTCGGTAGCGTCAAGCATTTTGTGTAAACGATCATCTGTTGGTTTGTGTTGGCTG
>CAZJQQ010000024.1:0-52046 GCA_964548075.1 uncultured Clostridia bacterium
CTATGACAAAAAAAGAGAACCTGCAAATCCTACCTATAAATTTGTCGCGCACCCGTTGTCTATGGTCATCTCGTCTCCCTCAACCAACCCTAGCTGGTTACTTGCTGGATGACCATTTACACAAAACTATTTACACCCTCTAGGTTCCTCAGCTCCTCAGCTCCTCTGCTCCTCTGCTCCTCTACTCCTCTACCCCTCTACCCCTCTACCCCTCTACCCCTCTGCCCCTCTACCCCTCTGCCCCTCTGCCCCTCTGCCCCTTCGTTTCTGCGTGGCCTTACTTGCTGGCGTAGTACTCGCGCATCTGATCGACGTACTTGTTGTACTCCCGGCTTCCGATGAAGCGGGAGGGCAGGGCCGTCGATAGGTAACCGAGGTAGCCGTCCGGCGAAAGCGGCTCTCCATGCTCGGTCAGAAGTTCTCCCCTAACATCATATGGGCCGAAGATGAACTCCTCAGGCCCTCGCTTGCGGAAGAACTTTGTGTCCGGCAATGAGAGCAGATCCTCAGGCTTGACGCCCTGCTTAGGATCGCCGCTTCGTTCAATCTCGTCGATCAGCGAGTGAGCTTCCTGGCGTGAGCGCGCCGGCAGCAGCTCCTGAACTATCCCGACGTTTACGTTTCGGACGACCCCGCGCACCTCCTCGATGTACTCAGACTGAGCAACGCCGTTCGTCTTATCCTTGAAGCCGAAAGTGACGGCCGTCTCGCCGCCGTGTTCGTTGCCAAACATCTCGAGCCCACGAGGGTACCAAAGGTTCATCGCGCGCTGTAAGTCCAGGATGCTGTAGTCGCCTTCTCCGCGAGCCGCCATTTGCCCGATCTCCCTGAGCAGTTTCCGGCCGCTGCCCAAATGAAATGCTTCTTCTTGCAGCATTGGACCCATGCTGCGCGCCATCGGCGCATAGCTAAAGACCTGCTGCATCTCGAGCTGATACTTACCCACGAGGTCGATCACGGTGGCGTAGGTGACGTTATCAAGAAAGTCGTTGAAGTCGATATTGAAGGCGTCGAGCACATGGCTGCCCAGTTCCATCGAAAGCAGTTCCTCGATCGTTTGCTTGGCTACATCTCCCAGGCCCGGCTTTTTCCACGTGGGATCCTGATCGAGGACCCAGAACATTTGGTATGCGTGGCGCAGTTCCTCGGCCATTATCCTGAGCACCGCGAATTTGCCTTTGTCACTCACGGCCCTGTCGAGCGTGAGACGGTGCTGTTGAATCGAGCCAAGCTCGGTCGAGCATTGCGCGCGTACGATGTCACGAGCACTGAAGAACGCGTTGCCGACCATCTCCTTGGCGTGCTCAAAACGTTTCCTTCCGGTATATTGACCAACTTCGACAACGTCGCTCTTGAGGTCGCCTACCTTCGCTAACAACTGGAACGGCGGCACGCCCTTAAAGTACTCGTCCCAGTGTTTCATCAGAGTATCGAGTTCTGGGAAGTTCCTCTCCTGCCAGTCGACAATCGCGTCGTGGTATTTCTGTGTGATGGTCGTGGTCGTTAAGCTCATCACGCCTCCGTCTGTTAGGTTCTTACCAAGCGGTTTGAATATTATCGAACGAGCGTTCGAAATTCAAGGCGAAGGCGCGAGTCTGTCTCGCGTGCTAAGTCGATTTACGTTAAGGTTGCCAGAACAATCTGTTGCAAGATTCATCGCCTGTACATTGCTCAGGTTGGGTGCTACGGTAATCGACGGAGAAAAACACAATGAGCGCTTTAGAATCATTAGCAATTGAGCCCAATGTTTACTACACGCCCGATGAGGCTGCGCAGTTGCTTCGCGTCTCACAGCACGCGGTGGTTTTACTGCTGGAATCTGGAAGGGTACACGGAGTTAGAGTTGGTGAAGATTGGCGCGTGTTGGGAGCAGCTTTGCTTGATCTAACGGCACAAGAGCAGGAATCTGACGCTTCGCTCGTATCTGAATGGCTTGCCGCTTCTGTTCAGTCTCTGAAAGAGGTATGGGATAACGAAGAAGACGCTATCTATGACCAGTTATCATAGTGGAGATGTAATTCTCGTCGACATCGCCTTCAGCGGGGCAGTAGGTTACAAACGTCGACCTGCCCTGGTAATCAGCAGGGACAATTTCAATTCGGCAGGGATCAAACTTATCGTCGTTGCCATTACAAGCAATGTCTCGCCTCCGTTCAGACTTGGCGACCTGATTCTTCGCGATTGGAAGGCGGCCGGGTTGCTCAAACCATCGGCTGTGCGAGGGGTTCTGGCGACAGTTGATAAGTCCGATGTCGTCCGTAAGCTGGGTACGCTACCCGTCTCAGACTTTGCGAAGGTGGAACAGGGAATCGCAGATATTCTGGGATTTGTTTTTTCTTCTGCACCACAAACACCGTGAACGCACGTTTGCACGGCGTTGGTTCACGTAGTCGCGATCTTTTCGACGGCGGCGGTGATCGCTTCTTCAGTTCGTTCAACGTTGGGACCCGCGCCCTGCGCAAGCTCAGGTTTCCCCCCGCCGCGTCCACCAAGGGTCTCGCATGCTTCTGCGAGAAGCAGGCCCATATTCTGTTCGAGCGAAGCCGATCTGGCGAATACCAGGCGCGCGGCTCCCGCTTGTTTCGTCGCCAGCAGCGCCACCGAAGGCTCACGCTGGACTATCTTAGCCGCGAGCACTCGCAACTCTTCTGCGTCCCGCCCTTCGAACACGGCGTGAACGATCTTGAAGCCTCCCGGCCCTGCGGAAGCAGCCAGCATCTCCGAGGCCTCAGCGCTCATCGCCAGCTCGAGCAAATCGCGGACGCGCTTCTTCGTTGACCTGTTCTCCTGGATCGCGCGCGCCACAAGCTCGGGTGACGAATCTCTCTCAGCGCTGAACAATCGCGCGACCGCAACGGCTGTAGAGTTAGCCAACCGGTAATCGGCAAGCGCACGGCCTCCACATACGAACTCGACTCGCGTCATCTTTTTCGCGCGCTCGAACGATCGTATCGCGATCATTCCGATCTGGCCGGTGCGTGCTGCGTGAGTCCCGCCGCACGGCGACCAGTCAAAGTTCTCGACTTCGATCACGCGGATATCGCCTCGCACGGCGCTTTCCTTTCTGAGCGGCAGGCGCGCCGCCTCTTCTTCGTTGACCAGGTGCACGCGCATGGGCCTGTCTTCGAAGACGACTGCGTTTGCGATGTCTTCCGCGGCGCGCATCATCTCACTGTTGGGTGACTGCAACTCGATGTCTATAGTCGATGTGTGCGAGCCCAGGTGGAATGACCGGGTTTCAGCCCCACAAGCCTGAACGAATGCCTGAGAAAGAACATGCTGCCCGCTGTGTTGCTGCAAGTGATCCAGGCGCCGCGCGCGATCGATTACTCCGATGACCTCCTGGCCTGCCTCGATCAAGCCTGCTTGCTCGACGACGTGATAAATCGTTCCCGCTTCATGTTCGAAGACATCGACGACGCGGGCGCCGCCGAGAGTTCCGATATCGTGGGGCTGGCCTCCCCCGGTCGGATAGAAAGCAGTTTGGTCCAGCACCACGCAATCGCCGCGTGCTGACGGCTTGGCGTCGATCACGATGGCGGAGAATTCGAGCAAGCTGGAATCGCGGAAGTAGAGCTTCGCTGTTGGTTGCATCCGTTTGACTCGCGCAGGTGCGCCAGAATGTCCGACAAACTTTCAGTTTCTCGCGGCGCTCACAAATACCGTGCATCGACGAGTCAGCGTCAGACTGAAGCTCGTCGGGCAACGGCATGTTGATATGAAGCCCGATCAAAGTCAATCGGCGATCCTCTCGGCTTGCACGCCTGGAGCGAGAGCGGCTAGCCTTCAGTCGATGAGACGAAAGTTCGCAATACGACTTAGCGATGGCAAGACGATGGACCTGGGCGTGCGCACTCTTGTTGTCGGCGTACTAAACGTCACGCCGGATTCTTTCTCGGACGGCGGCAGGAACTTCGAGCCGGCCCGCGCGATCGAACGCGCGCTCGAGATGGAGAGCGAGGGAGCGGACATCATCGAAGTCGGCGGCGAATCAACCAGACCCGGCGCCACTCGGCTCCCGGTGATGGAAGAACTTTCGCGCGTGCTGCCTGTGTTGAAACGGCTGGCGGGCCGGCTGCGGGTCCCTATTGCGATTGACACCTACAAAAGCGAAGTGGCAACGGCGGCAGCGGCCGAGGGCGTGAGCCTGATCAACGACGTCAGCGCCCTTCGATTTGATCCTGCACTGGCCGATGTTGCCGCTCGAGAGCATGCGGTCCTAGTGCTCATGCACATGCGAGGCGACCCGGCAACCATGCAGAAGATCGAGCCCAGCCCCAATATTTTTGCCGAGATCGAGTCCGATCTTGCGACGGCGATTCGCTTGGCGGAATCACGCGGCGTCAACCGCGATCGGATAATCATTGACCCGGGAATAGGGTTCGGCAAAACGCTGGAACAGAACCTCGCCATTCTGAACCACCTGGAGCGGTTCGATAGCTTCAATCTTCCATTGATGATCGGAACCTCGCGCAAGAGTTTCATCGGCCGGATTACCGGACGCCCCGAAGGCGATCGGGCGTTCGGCAGTGCCGCATCAATCGCCATCGCCATCTTGCGTGGCGCGCACCTGGTTCGCGTGCATGACGTAAAGCAGATGGTAGAGGCCGCGCGGATTGCGGATGCGATTATCTCTGCTTAGGATCACGCGCAAAGAAAAAACTAAAGGGCTGGATGCGATCGCATCCAGCCCTTAGGAATTGGTGCGCTGAATAAACAGTCAGCGCGCCCGGTTAGTTGTTATCACTGACAGGCAGGCACGAGAGGATTGTTCAACGTGTTCTGGTCTGTGATCGTACAGCGCGTCGTTCCTGGTGGCGTCTGAATCGAGGCCGAGCCAGCGTGCACCGCCTTGTCGGCTCGCCCCAGCACCTTGCGGTCATTCGGAGTGTGCTGCAAGGTGTAGACGCAACCCTGGACGGTCGCCTTGCCGATGCCGACGTAGGTCGTGCCTCTGCAGCAGAACCGATACTGCCCGGTGATCGAGTTCCACAACAGGATGATGCTGGGATCGCTGCCATCCTCCAGCGCCACATCGAAGGTAAAGACGTTGAACGTGCACGAGGCCGTATTGCCAGAAGCATCGGTCGCCGTGCAGTTCACAGTCACGATGCCGATCGGGAAGCAACCGCCGGAAGGCGGATTGCAAACCACAACCACCCCGGGGCAGTTGTCGGTAGCCACCGGCGGCGGATAGGTGACCACGGCACAAGACGGACTCGGACACGTACCCTGATTGGTGACTGCCGATTGATCCCCCGGACACGTGATCGTAGGCGCCTGAGTGTCGTTGACCCTGATGGTGAAGGGGCAGGTTTGCACCGGCGGCCCGGTTGTGGTGCAAGTGACCGTAGTCGTGCCGACCGGGAAGAACGACCCGGAGGCCGGTGAACATGTCGGCGCCGCGCAGGTGCCGCTGGTAGTCGGCGCTGGGTAGGTGACGACGGCGCCGCACTGGTTGAGTGTGTTCGACACCGTGAGGTTGGCCGGGCACGTGATGCTCGTGCAGTTGGCGCCGCAGTTGGAGCCGGTGATGCTGAGGGTATCGATGAAGGCTCCGACGGCGCTGACGCTGGTGTCTGTGCCGACTCTCCATCTGAGCGTGATGCTCTGCCCGTTGGCAGTAGCCGGCAGGTTGACCGTCGTGGTGACGTAGCCGGCGGAATTCCCAGACCACGCCATGCGGCCCCCGATGGGGCTGCCGAAGGCGCCGCTGATGGTTGCGTTATAGCCGCCAAGCACGAACGAGCCGCCCGCTGTGAGGATGTCCTGGAACGCGCCGGCATTGACCGCCGGGTTGGAAATCTCCAGCACCATGCCGTCGAAGCCGCTCTCAAGATTGTTGCTTCTCCTGAAGGTCAACTGCGCCGTCCCGGAGACAATCGGGAACGGTTTCGAAACGAGCAGATTGTCGCTTATGCAGCCCGGGTCATCGTGGAAGGCTGCGTTCGGCGCTGTGTCAGGTGTGTTGGTAGTCGTCACCCAATTACTTCCGAGGGCGCAGGCCGCGCCGTTAATAAACGAAGTCGACCACATCGCAGGCAGAGCGGGCGCCGTCACCATGTCGAAGTTCTCCGCGCATGGAGTAGGAGCGCCAACGCAGCACACAAAGCCGGCGGTGACCTTGACGGTGTCTACCCTCCAGCCCTGTGCGGACACGCTGTTGTCGGACGCGAACCGGAATCTGATCTTAACCGGCATACCCTGAGCCCCAGCAGGCAGGTTGATACTGGTCGTGACGAACCCTGCTGAGCTCCCGTTAAACGCATTGCGGCCGGCTATCGGGCTCCCGAAGAGGCTGCTGATTATCCCATCATATGCCCGCGTGCCGGAAACAAAGCTGCCGCCCGCGGTGATGATGTCCGCGAAGGCTCCGGCGTTTATCGAGATTTCGACCACGCCGCCGTCGAAGCTGGATTCGCTGTTGTAGTTGTGCCTGAACGTCAACACCCCCGCCGCCGCCGGAACATTGATCGTCGGCGTGTCGATCAGGTTGTCGAGAATGTTGTTCGGATCGGTTGAGAAGATCGCGTTAGGCGCCGTGTCAGCCGGAGGGGCCGGAGTACCGGCGCTTGAGGTCACCCAAGCCGGCGCTCCAGGTATGTTGACGCCTTGTGTGGCTACCCATCCTGCGGGCAGCGCGGGTGCAACTACCCCATCGAAGTTCTCCGTGAAGATCGTGTTCAGCACGCCGAGAGTGAAGGTGTAAGTCAGTGTGCCGAGGTTGGACGCTCCATCCTGGAACTGGATCGAAGCCGTGACCGTGCCACCGCAAATGCCTGCAGCCGTGAACGTGAAGTTGCGGCAAACTACAGGTCCGGCTGAGACCACGACGCCGTAGTTCTGCGGACCGCTCGCGCCAGTAACTCCGCCAGTATTCGCCAACGTGCCGACGAGGTTGATCGTGTTCAGAGCGCCAGTGTTCTGCACGCAGAAGCTGACGGTTACCTGCTCGCCGGGATCCAGCACGCCGTTGGCCGGTGAGCATGTCTCCGCTACGAGCGTCGCGCCCGCCGAGACGATTATGGGCACGCCCCCTAGACAGGCGTTGAAGATCGCGTTACCGCCGTTGGTTACCGTAACCATGCCCATAGCCGTGCTAAATCCTGAACCAGGCTTGGACACAGTGATCGAGTACATTCCGGGAGCTGCGGTGATGATATAGGCCCCGTTTGCATCTGTGACGCGAACAAATCCATTGCTGGTCTGTACGATCGCGCCCTGGATCGGGAGACCCGTGGCGCAATTGGTGATCGTACCTGAGAAATTGCCTCGCTGCGTTGCCACGCAATTCGCGTTGACCTTGAAGCTGCCAATGCGGGTGCTCCAGGTGAACATGCCGCTTGCCGTGTAATACTCCTGGGTGTACCAGAACGTACAATCGTCCAGCGGGTCCACGGACATCGCGCTGTAGTCGCCCCAGCGAGCGGCCACGTCCTGTTGCGATCCGGCGCCCGCAACGAGGGTGTTTTCACCCTGCGACATATTGCCGGCTGGATCACCAGGGAAGCGGCCAGTGTAGAGGACCGAGGGGAACAGCGTAAGGCTCGACGCGCTAAAGCCGAGACCGAGATTTCCTTCGCCGTCTTGGGCGATGCTGCCCATCCAGATATCGCGGCCGTTGAGCCCGTCGCCGGCGGTTGGAGCGTAGATGCCTTGATTGAGGACGCTCATCGCTCCGGTTCCCGAGTTGCGCCGCAACTCAAACCACTCGATACCGGCCTGAAACGTCGACGCCGTGGTTGGAGTGACGCCGCTCACGTTGACCGTAAAGTTCCCGACGTAGGACTGCACGCCACCCGCCAGAATGCGGCACCCCAGTCGGTGCATCAAGCGGTCGGCGATCGAGTCCACGAATGTACCAGCCGTCGCCGGAGGCGGCTGGGCGATGTCAGTCCTGCCGGCAGGATTGTTCGCGTCGAAACCCGTGAGCGCGAGATCGGTGCCGACCTGTGTGAAGGTCGAGTTCATTGGGATGGCGAAGTCCGCATGGAAGGCAAAGATGCGCAGCGCATCCAAAGGGTCGCCGAATTCGGTCGCCCTGAACTCCATAAACAAGTTCGGCGTTCCCGCCGGCGGAGTCACGTAGCCATCAAGGTCGGTCGGCAACTGGCCGCCGAGTGTTGGGTCGATCAGGAACTCATCGAAGTAAACGTAGGTGGCGGTCGGATCGCCGGCCAGCAGCTTGGTGCGGTCGAATGCGAACGCGCCCGCGCCGGTGAACGAGTTGCCGGTGAACTGATTATCCGCCATGTAGTAAGCATCCGGCCAAACGCCGAAGTGCGGATAGTCGTTGAACTTCGCATTGGGCATGACGAAGTTGTAGACGAAGTATGCGCCGACCGGATCGGCGGTCTTCGAGATGGCTATTAGCTGGCTGGTGCGCCCGCCTTGAGAGGCGGTGCAGAATTGGCTGAGCAGCCAGCGGTCGGCCAGTTGATCGTAAAGCACGATCGGGTCGCCGTCATCTCTGGTTGCGCAGGGCGCGCCGACAGCCGCGAACAGACTGCTCATCTTGAACTTTGGAACCAACAGAGCGCCTGTCCCTTTGTTATAGATGCCGACAAGCAGGTTCGTCGTCTGCATATAATGACTTGGGCCGACATCGCCGTTGGTGTCTGGCGGCTCAACCATGAACCCGAATGCAACCTGGTTGTCGGCGCTGCTATTGCCGTTGAAGCTCACAATTGGGGCCGGAATATTCGGCTCCGTCAACTTGCTATTCTGTATTGCGGAACCGCCCTTGTCGCCAAAGCCGGGCCTGAGCTGCTTTACACGTTCCTCGTTCTTTTCGTTGATCGCCCGATCGCCTTGAGGCTTCAGCCTGCTTTCCTTGTTGTCATCAGGCTGAGCGGGCTCGAAATCGCGAACCGGGATGGTCTCGGCAAACGCCACGCATTGGCCCACTTGAGGGACAAGCGTTATTCCGTTATCCGGCCCTTTCTGTTCCGAGGGTGGCGGCACGCCCTTCTGTCCCGGAGGTGGAGCCGGCGCTCCCTTCTGCCCTGCGACGAAAACAGTGGGAACCGCGATGAAGATACTACAGAGAAGTACTGCGAGGGTCAGCACCGCAAATCTCGTTGGGCGCGGAGCTGACAGACCATGTAGCCGGCGTCCTAGCGCGCGGCTTAGTGTCGATTGAATCCATTTCATAAACTGTGGGTCCTCCCTGACCTTGAAAGTTTGAGCGTTTAAGCTTGATCGTTCAACGCGGTCCGGCAAAACTGACCGTCCCCTGAATCGGAGAGTGCAACAGCCGCACTTGTGCGCGGCCAGAATCCGACGCGGATCGCCGAGAAAGGGTTCTCGATGGAACGCCTTTAGAATAGCTCTAAAATACCTTGCTGCCTCCTAATGCGAGTCGGTTGCATTAAGTACTGAATTCAAAGCTGCCGGTGATTGTGAAGTCTCTACAATTGCGGCGATTCGAAAGCGTCAGTCGCCAAGAGTGCTGTGTCGTGATTCGGTCCGAATGCTCTTTGATGGCTGCCAATGATTCAGACCGGGCCAAATCATATTCTGACCGGCATAGCTAGTCAAGTCCCCCCACGGAAGAAACATGGAAGAAAATCCGAAGGCGGGTGTCTTCACCCTTCGACAAAACGGACCGCCCGCTCAAGACTATCGCCAGCCGCAGAGCCGGACCGAAGAGCGTCTGCGCAGGCTTTTGAGTAATCACGACGCGTGGTGAGGTCCTTTACGCTTTGCCGGACTTATTGAAAGCGGAAAAAAACAGAGGGCTGGCCACCTTGCGGCGGCCAGCCCTTCTCAGTCAATTGCCCGGAAAGGGCGAAGCATCACTGACAGGCGGGTATCAGGGTATCGTTTAACGTGTTCCTGTCTGTGATCGTGCAGCGCGTGTTTCCTGGTGGCGTCTGAATCGAGGCGGTGCCGCTGCGCACTGCCTTGTCGACTCTCCCCAGGACGCGGCGGTCAGCCGGGGTGTGCTGCAACGTGTAGACACAACCCTGAACGGTTGGCTTGCCGACGCCGGCATAGGTTACGCCCTTGCAGCAGAACCGATACTGCCCTGAGATCGAGTTCCACAACAGGATGATGCTGGGATCGCTGTCATCCTGAAGCGCCACATCGAAGACCGTGAGCATGAACGAGCAGGTGGCCATATTGCCAGAGGCATCGGTCGCCGTGCAGGTCACAGTCGTGACGCCGGCCGGGAAGCAAGAGCCGGAAGCCGGATTGCAAACCACGCCGACCCCGGGGCAGTTGTCGGAAACCACCGGCGCCGGGTAGGTGACCACCGCACAAGACGGACTCGGACACGTACCCTGATTGGTGACTGCCGATTGATCAGGCGGGCACGTGATCGTAGGAGCCTGAGTGTCGTTGACCGTTACCTTGAACGTGCAGGTCTGCTGCGGCGGTCCGCTCGTGGTGCAAGTGACCGTCGTCATGCCGACCGGGAAGATCGACCCGGAGGCCGGCGAGCACGTTGGAGCGGCGCACGTTCCGTTGGTAGTCGGCGCCGGGTAGTTGACGACAGCGCCGCACTGGTTCGGGTTGTTCAACGTCGTGATGTCGGCCGGGCACGTTATCCCTGTGCAGCTAACGCAGCTTGTGCTACAAACCGGAGTCGACGTTGTGAAGCTAATACTCCAGCCCCCAGCCATGCTGCCGACGTCGTCGCTCGCGTCGTCGAACACATACAAGCTCCAGGTGCCGTTGGGATTTACCCCGTTGAAGACCGACAGCAACTGCGGGTCTGTATACGGCCCAGCCGGCGCCGGAGCCGGGAATGTATCGCCCGTTCCGAAGTTTGTCGGCTTGAAAGTGCCCGAACTGATCACCGTCCCATCCGGCAGCGAGTTGGCTGCCGCATCGTCAAATGTCAGATTCACATTGACGAGGTCAGCGCTGCCGCCCGCATCCGACATCAGGAGTATTTTCTGGCCGCCGGGTCCCACCAGCAGGATGTCTATATCATCCGGGAAGGTATGGTTAAGGCCTGTCAGCGTCGCCGTCACCTTGCTGACGGCGCCCGTGACTCCCGCAACGATTATGTCCGACGGATAGGGAGCCGCCGGGCCGGTACTCGTAGCGGGCGCTCCAGCCGGAATCGTGATCGAGCCGGTGTTCGAGAACGGCCCGAAGTTTGTGTTGACCACCGTGCCGAGCGTGAAGGTATAAGTGACCGTGCCGAGGTTGGTTGCCCCATCCTGGAACTGAATCGAAGCCGTGACCGTGCCTCCGCAGGCTCCGTTTGCCGTGAAAGTGAAGTTCCTGCAAACAGCAGGTCCGGCAGCCACCACTACGCCGTAGTTCTGCGGGCCGCTCGGATTGGTGATTCCGCCTGTGGCCTGAAGTGTGCCAACGAGGTTGGTGGTGCTGCCAGTGCCTACGTTCTGAACGCAGAAGCTGACCGTCGCTGTTTCATTTGGATCAATCGCGCCGTTTGCAGGCGTGCAGCTTTCCGATATTAGCGTCGCGCCCGCCGACGCGATCACAGGCGTCCCTGCCACGCCGCAGCAAACGAACTGCAGGCGATTAATGATCAGTTGGACGCATCCGATAGTCCCCACGTCGATTGCCGCGGTATCGGCGACTCTCAACTTCCAGGTGCCGTTTATGGGCTTCCCGTCCAGGCCCGATAACGGCGACTCAGGTCTGAACGAACCGGCAAATGGAGCGGTCCCCGCGCTGATAGCGGTGGCTGCCTCATCATCAAACACCGTCGGCGTTCCGGAGCAGTCGTTTGCCCCGCTGCCATAGTTAGCGCCCGCGCCGCCACGATTGGTGGACAGGGCGATAACAGTGCCATCCGGATGGACGAGTGAAATGACCAGGTCACCGTCAAAGGTGTGGTTGAGACGCACGCTGACATTGAGGTCGTTGACTGCCCCCGCATCAGGCACGTTCAAGGGCACCTCGACTGTCGATACGTCAGGAATCGGAACAGCGATGTTGCCGCTGCTGTAGGTGGTCGTCACCGGCGAACCCAGCGCGCCGAGACTAAAGTTGTAAGTGAGCGTTCCGAGATTGCTCGCTCCATCCTGAAGTTGAAGCGAAGCGGTAATCGTGTCGCCGCAATTGCCGTTGGCGGTGAAGGTGAAGCTCCTGCAAACGGCAGGTCCGCCGGCGACAACCACACCGTAGTTCTGCGGGCCGCTCGGACTGGTGACTCCTCCCGTTGCCTGCAAGGTTCCGACGAGGCTCGTGGTGTTAGCGCCGCCGGTGTTCTGCACGCAGAAGCTGATCGTCACGGTCTCGCTCGGATCAATCGCGCCGTTTGCAGGCGCGCAGCTCTCAGAAATGATCGTCGCCCCCGCCTTGACGATTGTCGGCACACCGGTGAGGCAGCAGTTGACGGTGGCGGTCCCGCCATTCGTCACGACGACATTACTCGTTGTGCAGGTGTTGAAGCCGCCGGGCGCGGTGATATTCACCGTATAGGTTCCCGGCGCGACAGACATCGAGTACATCCCGCTCGCGTTGGTCTGTCTCAAAAAGCCATCAGGCGTGGTTACTATCGCATTTGCAATGGGCAGCCCTGAGGCGCAGTTTGTCACCGTGCCTTGAATAGTGCCCTTCGGCGCGCTCACGCAAGCCGGATTTACCTTGAAACTGAAAATGCGAGTGTTCCAGTCGAAGTCTGCGGTCGGAGAGTCGACGTATTCAAAGGTCCCCCAGAACGTACACTCATCCGCCGGGTCTACCATCAGTGAGCTGTAGTCGCCCCAGCGGTTGCCTGTTCCGGTCTGCACGCCTCGGGTTACCGCGCTCATCGCGTCCACTTCGCCCTGCGGGGTGGTGTTAAGAGGATCGGCGAAAAGACGGCCCGTGTAGATTGCCGTGGGATTAAGCGCCGGGCTGATTCCGGTGGCGCTGGCTGCCAGACCGATGTTGCCTTCGCCGTCCTGCGCGACGCTCCCCATCCAGAGGTTGCGACCAGTCGCGCCGTTTCCAGACCCTGGCGCGTAGGTGGCCTGTTGGTTGACGGACATCGCGCCGGTACCGTTGTTCCGGCGCAACTCGGTCCAGCGGGTACCTCCCTGATAAGTCGCCGCGTTGGTCGGGTTCACGCCGCTGACGTTGACTGTGAAATCGAGTACATAGGATTGCACGCCGCCCGACAGATTGCGGTAAGCCAGACGGTGCATAAGCCGGTCGGCGATCGCATCCAACGAGTCGGCTGCACCCGCCGGAGGTGGTTGATCGATGAGGGCTCTGCTGGAGGGCTGGCGCGCATCGAACGCGGCAAGCGCAACGTCCGGCAATTGGGTCAAGGTCGAAGACGCCGGGGTGGTGTAGTTCGGAACGAATTCCGCAATTCGCAATCCGTCGATTGGATCCCCAAATTCGTCGGCCAGGAACTGTATGATCAGGTTGGGGGTGCCGGCGGGCGGGAGCGATACGCCGTCAAGGTCCGTCGGCAGAAAGCCACCGCTACCCAACGGGTTGGCTGGAAAATTGTTGCTGAAGGAGACGTAATTCGCGGTTGGGTCGCCTACCAGCATCTTCGCGCGATTGAACGCAAAGAAACTATCGCCCAGGAAAGCCGTGCCCGACGTGTTGAAGTCATTGGTTGCCATGTAGTAACCATCAGGCCAGACGCCGAGGTGCGGATAGTCGGTAAAGCGGCCGGCGGGCATCAAGAAATCGTAAAGGAAGTATGCGCCCGTTGGGTCGCCGGTCTTGGATATCGCGATGAGTTCATGCATGCTGTTGTTGACCGTAAAGTCCCCGCAGAACTCGCTGATCAGCCATCGGTCGGCCAAAGGATCATAGAGCACAATGGGATCGCCATCATTGGTCGAGGCACATGGTCCTCCAATGGTCGAGAACAAGCTGCCCAAGGATGCCAAAGTTGTAAGTCCGGTCCCGGTCTTGTTGTAGACCCGAATGGCGCTGTTGATCGCCATCACCACGTGATTGGGACCAGTATCCGAATTCGTATCCGGCGGCGCGAAGCGGCCGCCGAAAAGTGAGACCTGGTCATCCATGTCTATACCATCGAAGTTAGCTATCGGATTAGTGACCAGACTCGGTGCGCCGGGCTTGGTGTTGCTTGTGTTGTCTAGAGCCGCATCAAAGGAGCCACCCTTCGTTTCGACTATCGTCTTTATTGGCTTCCGGTTTTCCTCGTTCTTCTCTCTATCCTCCTGTCGCTGCGCGAACTTTTCCCGCTGTTCTGGCGTGAGCACTACTGGCTCCATGTCCCGGAGCGCGATTGACTCAGCGAAGCTTGTGGCCTGTGAAGAATAGGGGACATTCGGCGGTTTTTTGTCTCCTCCCTTTTGTCCCTGAGGCGGGGGAGGTGCCCCCTTCTGCATTCTCCCAGACGAGAGGAAGACAGTTGGGACGGTGATTAATAAGCCACAGAGAAGCACTCCCAGGGCCAGCACGGTCCATCTTGACTTGTGCGGAGAAGATGATGCCTTCGGCCGGCGGTTTAGCGCGCGGCTCAGTGTCGATTGAATCCGTTTCATAAAGTGTGGGTCCTCCCTGACCTGAAAGTCTCTGTGTTTGAACTTGATCGGTTTGCGAGATCCAGCAAGACTGATTGTTCCCTGAAGCGCAGACAAGCAACAGCCGCGCTCGGGCGCGCGAGAATCCGGCGCGGATCGCCGAGAAAGGGTTCTCGATGGAACGCCTTTAGAATAGCTCTAAAATACCTTGCTGCCTCCTAATGCGAGTCGGTTGCATTAAGTACTGAATTCAAAGCTGCCGGTGATTGTGAAGTCTCTACAATTACGGCGATTCAAAAGCGTCAGTCGCCAAGAGTGCTGTGTAGTGATTCGGTCCGAATACTCACGATGGCCGGCAATGACTCAGACCGCGCCAAATAATATTCTGACCGGCATAGCTAGTCAAGTCCCGAAGAAGAAAAATACGGAAGAAAAATCTGAGGACCGGTGTCTCGATCCTTCAGATTTTTCTTACAACTGCCACATGCCGCGAGTGGTGTACGGAATCATGTCGATTCATCCGACTCACGACATAACGGTGCCGGACCCTCAACTGACTTTCGCTCAGCTCGTGCCCAATGCTTGTAATCAATGTCATCTGGACCGGTCGGTGAATTGGGCGGTGAGAGTCAAAGCGAGCAGGTACGCAACAAAGTGGGGCTTTCTCGATGGATCAGGTTGTCAGGTCTATGCTGTGTTGCGCCGAGCCCGGTTGAGAAACGCCGACAAAAAAGGCCGGCCACCTTGCGGCGGCCAGCCCTTCTCAGTCAATTGCCCGCAACCTGCAAAGCCTCACTGACAGGCGGGCATCAGAGGATCGTTCAACGTGTTCCTGTCGGTGATCGTACAGCGAGTTGTTCCTGGCGGCGTCTGGAATGAGCCAGACCCAGCGTGTACGGCCTTGTCTACTCGCCCCAGCACGCGGCGGTCAGCCGCACTCGTGTGATCCAGCGTGTACACGCACCCCTGACGGGTTGCCTTGCCGACGCCCGTGATGGTGATGCCGTTGCAGCAGAAGCGATACTGTCCTGTAAGTGAGTTCCACAACAGGATGGTGGCTGGATTGCTGTCGTCCTCGAGCGCTGTGTCGAAGACCGTCACCGTGAACGGGCAGCTCGCGGTGTTGCCGGACCCATCGGTCGCCGTGCAAGTCACGGTAGTGACGCCTGATGGGAAGCAGGATCCAGCGGGTGGATTGCAAACCACAGTGACGCCGGGACAGTTATCGGAAGCAACTGGCGCCGGATAGTTGACCACGACGCAGGCCGGCGCCGGGCACGCGTTCTGAGCGGTGACTGCCGTTTGGTTCGGCGGGCACATGATCGTCGGCTGTTGGGTGTCGTTGACCGTAACTTGGAAATTGCACGTTGACCCGCCGCCAGCGACCTGTTGGCAACCGTTCACATTCATGACGATGTGCATATTGGGGAAGCCAAGCGCGGCTGCGGTCGTCGGCGTGGTGATGCCGCAGCCGGGCGCACGCAGGTAGCTGGGCCCGGTTTCGGCAGCGGCGTTGGAGCCGATAAAGAAGCTGTTGCCCGCCGCCGTGCCGTCGGGCGTCAAGACTTCGACAACCAGTTGCGAACCGGCAGGCGCCGAACCGATGACCGGGATGTTGACCACCGACAGCGAGGTATCGTTGACGGTGGTGTTGGTGATGCCGATCTGGGTCAGCGAGCCAGGGAAGCCGGTTGGGAAAGGCATACTGCTGGTGTAGAGCTTGATCGTGATCGGCTGCGTGGTGGCGCCGGGTGCAAAGGCCTTGCCCTTGGCGTTGGCCGAGATGCTGGCCTTCCCGATTGGTGCTGTGCCGCCAGCATTGGCCAATTCAACGCCGATATCAACCGAGGCGATATCGAACTGGTTGGTGATGCCAAACGACGAGAGGGTGAAGGCGCGGTAGTAGCTGTTTTCGACGTGTATGCCGCCTGCGTTGCAGGAGACCGAGTTGAGCGACGTGATGGCCTGACTCGTTGAATGAGTGATGGTCGTGGGCGTGCATGCGCCGTTCACCTGTTGTGGCGACGGAGCAGTAGCCCCGTTGACCGTACAGGTCACCGTCGTCGTGCCGACCGGGAAGAACGAACCCGACGGCGGAACGCAAGTCGCTGTGAACATCCCCGGGCAGTTGTCGGTGATAGTTGGAGGCGGATAGGTGACCACCGCGCCGCACTGATTCGGATCGTTCGACCTGGTGATATTGCCCGGACAGGTGATTGAAGGCGGCTGGGTGTCTTGAATCGTGACGGTGAACGGGCAAGTTGGTCCAGCCGACGAGGTGCATGTGACGGTCGTTGTGCCAACGGGGAAGAACGATCCCGACGCCGGCGAACAATTCACCGTACCGCAACTGCCATTGGGTGTCGGGGCCGGGTAAGTGACGACCGCGCCACACTGGTTGATATCGTTCGGCTGAGTGACGTTGGCCGGACAAGTGATGCTTGTGCAGCCGCCACCAACCGGGCCGCCGCCTACAGCGCAGTTCTTGGAAATCGAGAGCAGGTAGTCCGACGCCGCGGTAGGCGTACCCGAGCCTACGGTCACCCGCGCTATGTAATTCCCGGTCGTTTGTATCGTGAACACGAGGCCTTCCGCCGGCGAGCTTGGCGTGGTCGCAGTCAAGCTTCCGGTGCCTGGTGTCGTACTCGATGTCGAAACGCTGTCGTTAACCGAGACCAGCAGGTTCCCCGTGGAATCAAGAAGCGACAGGGCTCCGTTGAACGGCGTGTTGTCGCGGAGCGGATCGGAATCCAGGGCAATGAATACGACATCGCCCGCGGTCGCGGGGAAGACGAACATATCCACATCGCCCGCGGACCCGGCCAGACCACTGAAGAAGTTGTTTGCAGCCGAGTTGGCTCCTGGAACCGTGTCGTTCGGCTCGAACTCAACGGTTGCCGAAGAGCCGCCAAGTCCAGCGCCGGGCGGTTGCACGACTGAAAAGAGCCTGTATGGCTCCGCTTGCGTAATGGCGGTGAAGTGATTCATGCGAATGAACGACGCAACACCCGTCAAGGGCGTGCCTGCCGCAATGGGCGCGAGACTGCCAAACGGAATGTCCAGGTTGAGATCATCGTACTCGAGCGTATCGGTGGTTGTCGTGATACGCATGTCGAAGTCACTCGAGCTGGCCGAGCTGCCGTCGGCCATCGCAAACACTCGCGAGCCAGCCGCCGGGGTGCCCAGTGTGTAGAAGTCCACGTCTGCGGCGGGAACTATTCCGCCTTGCGCGCCGCAGGCTAATGCATTGGCGGTCGCCGGCGTGCCGTTTGGTTCTACATCATTGCCGGTGGCCGTAGCGCACTGCGTCACCTTGATGATAAACGAGCCGCCCACAGCCGAGAACTCGTCGACGAAGACAAACACTTGCTGTCCGTTCGTTAGCGCCAGGCACTGCACCGACTCCGAGGCGTTGACCGAGTTGGTATTGCGATTTGAGGCTGCAATGACCGGCCCGCTCACATTGTCGCAGGTAAGCGTTGCCGGAGCTGCCGGGCAAGTGGTCGAAACATACAAGACGGCGTTGAACCCATTCACAAAATTGATCGTGAAAGAGTAGTTGCCTGCCGACGGCGCAGTGAAGGAGTAAACCACGTCGCGACCCACCGCGGTTGAACTCGTCTGACCGATGCCGGTGAAGCACGAGGTGCCGGTCAGTTGATAGTCGTTGGCTGCACCACTGGTCGCGCCGCTTACGGCTGTATTGAGCGTGAGCGGAATCGCTCCGGCGCAGGTTTCATTGGCCGGTGCAACGAATTGAGTTACGCGAAGCTGGACGGCCGTATTGCCGACGGTCGGCGCGGTAGTGCCAAACTTCCACACCACGATGTAGTACTGCGTCCCGGAGGTCAGGTTCGTGTTGATGACGGCTTGGAGGCCCTCGACGCTGCACGAGTCGTCGTCGCAGCCGTCGCTGTTTCCAGCCGTCGGGATCTCGGTGAACGGGCCGGCGCATCCGCCCGCCGACGTGTAGATCGCTGTGACGTTATCGTCGACAGTCGATCCGGTCGGCGCGTCCGCGCAGGAACTGATCGTGTAGGCGGCCGTCGCCGACGGGGTGAACGTGTACCAGATGCTGCGCGAAATACTGGGCTGGCATGAAGGCAGCGGCGGATCGCCGGTGACCGTCGCGTCGGTGATGTCCGCGGTGACGGCGGTGAGTTACGGGAACGGCCCGGCGGCCGGGACCACTTCGGCTCCGGCGCAGGTGTCGTTCGCCGGCGCGACCTGGGGCGAATGTGGGGGCTGTTTCGCTTCTAATGCCAGCACGCGCGCCTTGCGGTCAGCAATATTTATCTCCCGCGGCGCTATGAGCTTCTCGTAGCTATGAAGCAAGTCTAGTTGCTCCGGAGATATATCATTTCCCTGTATGTAGAACTCGTATAAAGCGCGGGATATTAGAACGTCTGCTTCAACAACGGAAATGTTGTCGCCGGCGCTGAACCGGTGCAGGATATCGGCTTCCTCCGCAGAGAAAGGGGCGCCGGCCTTAAGCTGCGCCAGCAATTTGCTGAGCGCGGCCGCGCGCGCGGCGTCAAGAGATTCGCTCGGTTTGACTTGTCTTGAAGCGCCGGTTCCTCCCGCGTGCGCTGTTCTAAGCGCCCGGCTTGCTAGGACCCCAGGCAGGATCAGGCATACGGCCACTCCCACCAGCAATATCACCCTGACTTGCAGACGATTGGTTCTCATCATGTCCTCCCACAAAGTAGTCTTCAAAAACTGAAGTCACTTACAACCGGAAAAAATCCCGCCGAAGAGTAAGAGTGCTCAAGATGCTACGTGGTGAATGCCACGTAACGGGGAACGTGCTAAGCAAGAATGACTCGGCCGGAGGCGTCTGTTGCAACGCCTGCACCTGCACCCCTTGCCGTCGCGCGCCAATACTAGTTTAGTCGCAATTCTAAGGTCAAGCGGAAATCGACACGACACCTGATGATTTGGCTCTAGAGAGTGGCTGGATCTAATGAAAAAGGGCCGAGTGCGCGCGAGCGCAGCCAGCCCTTTTCAGTCAATTGCGCGGAACGTGCAAAGCATCACTGACAGGCGGGCAGCAGAGTATCGTTCAACGTGTTCCGATCTGTGATGGTGCAGCGAATAGTTCCCGGCGGTGCCTGAATCGAGCCAGCGCCAGCATATCGTTTACCGTCGTGACGGAGAGCGCACTCAATAGTGGGAGTTGATCCTCGGAACAGGTCGTAAGTTTTCTGTTCAATCACGGGCAGGCGCTCTTCAAGGAGCCAATTCAGCTTCGGCGCGCTTGCGGGCGGGTGATGGGGATCGGTGGCGCCCTTGTGACCGTGATCCTCCTCCGGGTGATGCGGCCCGTAATCGTCATGCCCTCGGTGATCCTGGAGTTGATCGTCACCGTTATCGGAAGAAAAAGAGGGCTGACCGCCGTTCGGCAATCAGCCCTCTCCGATTTTCCTCGACTTGATCTCAAGTCGAATAAAGCAAAAGCATCACTGACAGACACAGGTATTGTTGTTTGTATTTCTGTCAGTGATCGTACACCTTATAGTCCCAGGAGGTGACTGCAACGCAGCCTTCCCCACGGACACTCCTCCGTCATAGGTGACGAGCACTCTCCGATCGGCTGCGTAGTTCTGGAATGTAACTATGTTTCCTCGCCTGGTCACCAACGCAGAACCGGTGAAGGTAGTTCCTCCGCAGCAGAATCTGTAAGCTCCCGTCTGCGACGTGCCGAGGAAGACATTGCTAGGGTTAGATTCATCCTGCAAGCAGACGTCGAATGGATAGCATAAATTACCACTCACGGTCAGGGTGTAGGTACATCCGGTTTCGCCCGGATTGGTGGTCATCACAACCACGACCAACGTCTGACCCGTCGGCACGATGAATGACATATTCGTCGGCGTTGGCGGGACGCCGGTGCTCAGGCCGGGGTCAGCCAGGTAGTTGGTGCAGATGCTGGCCGGGTTGAAAGCCCCAAGGTAGGCGTTGGATTGCAGGTTGCAGGTCTGCCCGGCGGTCTCCGCGAGGTTGACCGAGACGCATACATTTTGACCCCTCTGATTGGAAATTGAATACGCGTCGAAAGCGCGAAGGTTGGCCGGGTCGAAGATCAGGCAGGACTTCGGGGCGGCGCACGTGCTGGAGATGCCGTTGCGGTTTAGGCGACCAGTCACATTGCCAGAAACCTGTGGGCCGGTAAAGGCAGGAGCGCCGGTGCCGAGCGTGCCGTTGATGACGACGTCGTCGCAAAGGATGTCCACACAAGCAACGTTGGTCGTTATGTTGCCGGTAACCCCAGCGAAGCCGCCGACCTGAATCTTGTAGGCCGCACCCGCGTCGGCCGTAAACGTTATCGTAGACTGGAACCCGTCGCCGCAGAAGTCATCATTGCAAGCGACATTAACGAAGCCGGCAAAAGCGCATGCGGCACCTGTGACCTTGTACGCGGCTAGTACCGTGTCCACGGGGGAGCTAGTGCAGGTGTCCACCGTTACGCTTCTCCTGTTGGCGCTGGCAGCCAAGGTGTACCAGATGGTGGATGCAATGGCGCCGCAGGGCGCTGGTTCGCCGGTTTCCGTTGTTGCGCCGACGGTGCTCTTGGTATCGGTGAACGGGCAACTCGCAATGTTGATGGCGTTAGCGCAGTTGTCGTTTGAAGGGGCGACAGATGGCGCTGACGAGAAAATCGGAGGCTCGCTTCTAATCTTCGGGATCTGCTTCACATCGGATCTGCTGGCATCCTGCCCGCTTGCCCCTATGGTATGGCTGCTGGCATCCTGCCCGCTTGCCCCCCATGTGGTTTGGCTGCTGGCATAAAAGAGCGGAATAGCCAGCAATGCCGTTAACATCAACGCAAACAGCTTCCCAAGTCCTGACTTCCTGAGTCTCATAAAGTTTTCTCCTTTGTGTTCATAAAGCCTGCCGGCTCATTCTGCCGATGCACGCCAGAATCGGAGGCGACGTCAAAGCGCTCGATGTACAATCTGATCATTAATGAATCCCGCTTCAGCCGGACGGCGAAATCAAAATCAGAGTCGCTCCAGCGTCGTGTCTGGGCTCCGTGTCTACTGCCTCTGAAACGGGGAGATGCAAAAGCTCTTGGTATCCCGCTCGACTTGTTCGAGTCAAGTTGGTCTCTTTCTTCGCCTCGATCTAGCTTCAAATTTGCAGCGCGGAAATCATACTGCAAGCAGTAAGACAACGCAATTGCCAAGAGGGCAGCCTTCCGCCCGTTCTAAAGTGAAAGCAATGTCAGTTTAAGCCAGTCCCGTTCTGCCCTGTCTGGCGGGTCAAGGCAAATCACGAGTCATATAGCTCTTCTCAAAGAGTAATTTCAGTTTCGGACCTTCTTCGGTGTTGATCGTTTCGAGCCCTCATCGTCAAGTGCTCGGTGATTCCGCATTGCATCGCCACCCCGCTCGCAAAAAAGAGGGCTGACTGCCGCGCGGCAATCAGCCCTCTACGTCTTACCTGATCAAGCTAAGCATCACTGACAGGATGCCAGGTTCATATCGTTCAACGTGTTCCGATCGGTAATCGTGCAGCGGACGGTTCCAGGCGGCGCCTGAATCGAGCCAGAGCCGGCGTGCACGGCCTTGTCCACTCTCCCAAGGACTCGACGGTCAATCGCATTCGTTTGATCCAGCGTGTAGACACAACCCTGACGGGTCGCCTTGCCGACGCCGGTGAACGTGATGCCGTTGCAGCAGAAGCGATACGCGCCGGTGATCGAGTTCCACAACAGAATGGTGTTTGGATTGCTGTCATCCTGAAGCGCTACATCGAAGGTCGTGAGTGGGAAGGTACAGGTCGCCGTGTTGCCCGATGTGTCGGTTGCGGTGCACGTCACGGTGGTAACGCCAGTCGGGAAGCAAGAGCCTGAAGGTGGGTTGCAAACGACGTTGACGCCAGGGCAGTTGTCCGTCGCCACAGGCGCCGCATAGTTGACCGCCTGGCAAGCGGGATTTGGACACGTATTTTGATCGGTGACTGCCGCGACGTTCGCAGGACAAGTGATCTGCGGCGGCTGCGTGTCGTTGACCGTGACGTTGAACGAGCAACTTGCGCTAGCGCCCGATGAATCACTGATCGAGCAAGTGACGGTCGTTGCGCCTTTGGGGAACGCAGAGCCGGACGGCGGTACGCAAACGGCCGCACCGGTTGGACAGTTATCGCTGACGGCCGGACTCGGATAAACGACCACCGCCGAGCACTGATTGGGATCGGTGATTTGAGTGATATCAGCAGGGCACGTGATCGAAGGCGGTTCCGTGTCTGTAACTGTGACGTTGAACGTGCAGGCGGTCACTTCCTCGCAGCCGTTGACATTCATCACAACGTGCATGTCAGGGAAGCCAATGTTTGCTGTCGGAGTCGGGGAAGTTATATTGCAGTCGGGAGCGCTCACGTATGACGGTCCGGTCTCCGGCTCGGCGTTAGAGCCTATGAAGAACAAGTTGCCCGCGTTTTGCCCGTTCGGTGTGAATGCTTCCACCACAAGCTCCGATCCGGCCGGCACAAAGGCGGTGATTGGAAGGTTCACAATCGTCAGCGCCTGGTCGGGTATTGTGTAGTTCGCCGTGGCTATCAGATTGAGCGAGCCGCCGGGGAACGGAGCCCCTGTATTTGTGTAGAGCCTTAGGGTGAGGGGTTGTCCCGTTCCGCCCTTGGGAGCGTTGCCTTTTTGGTTGTTGCGTGAGAAGGCCGATCCCTTCGAACCTGACTTACTCGGGGCGCCGCCTGACGTAGCGCTCTCGATTCCGATGTCAACTGATTGCACATTAAAGTTGTTGGTGATCGAGAAAGCCGTCAGCGTGAACGCGCGCCAGTAGCTATTATCGCTGTGACCGGATCCGTTGTTGCAGGAAAAAGAATTTTGCGCGGTGATCCCCTGGCTCGTCGATTCAGTGATCGTATTGGGAAGGCAGGACCCGCCGCGAGGACCGTTCGGTTTCGGACGGAGAATAATTTCCTGGTTTGTGCAGGTGACAGTCGTAGTGCCAACGGGGAAGAACGACCCCGAAGCCGGTGTGCAAATGACCGTGCCGCAAGTCCCCGTCGTTATCGGATCGCTGAATGTAACAACAGCGCCGCACTCGTTGAGATCGTTCGACTGACTCTTGTTCGGCGGGCAAGTAATGGTGCACGGAGCTGGATTGACGGTGATCGAAGTCGTCGCGGTTTGAGCGTCAAAGAGTGTAGAAGCGTTACCGGTCCCTGGCGCGGTGCCTGTGTAGGTCGAATTGGCCTTGCCTGAAGTAGTCGACGTGATCGGTGGAGCGACGCCGCCAAACGCGTTGCCCATGAATCCGACCGGAATGCCGTCAGGGATATTGCCCGAGAGATGGGTATCCACATTGTTTGAGTTGAAGGTGACGTCGGCGGTCAAGTTCGAGGTCCCTCCAACAAGGATCGTGCCAGGCACAGCCGTAAGGCGAAGCGTCAGCCAGGGGTCAGAATCAGTGCTGCCGCCAGGGACGGGGTTGGTGACCCCATTGGCCGTAGCCGCGCAGCCTGCGCCGCCAACGCCAGGCCCAAAGTTGCAGCCCCACCAGTTGTTCTCCGCGCTGATTGCATTAGCCGTGCTGTTGTTCAACCCAAAACTTGTATTCTGGTGGATGCGATTGAAACTGAGCGTGGCGGAGCCACTGCTTTGAATCAACACACCGGTGGCGTTGTTGAAGATGTTGTTGCTGATCAGTTTCACCGGCTGATTGCCGCTGAAGTTCGAGCCGGCAAGCCACTGGAAGCCGATGTTTGCGCCCAGCACTGTGTTGTTCTGATACGTCACCATCGTCGTCGCCGACGAATGCGATGTCACGCGGAAGCCGCGTTGAAGATTTGTCGCGGGGTTATTAGCCATCGCCAGATTGATGAACTGATTGCCGCTCACAGTGATGTTGCTCGTATGGCCGTGCGCGTTTTCCCAGATGCCCAGGATAATCTCCGGGTCGGCAGACTGCGCGTTGAGCACACGCAGAATGTTGTTGGTGATCTGCAAACCATCATAGACGTTACCGCCGCTGGTGTTGCTTTGCATCCCAACGTCGGCGGAGGAATTACCGCCGGCAGAGTCGCTGAGGCCATCGCCTTGTATCTCGATGGTGTTGCCTGAGATCACCTGGTTTGTGCCGAACGAGAAGTGAATGCCGATATTCTGGTTGACATCAGCCGGAGCCACACTCGCATTTAAGTCCTGGGCGATGCGGATGTAGTTGTTGGTGATGTGTGTGTTGTTGTAAGCGTCGATGCCGCCCACGCCCCCGAACATGCCGATGGCGAGATCAAAATCACGAAAGCGGATGTTGGAAATTGTCCAGTTCTGATTGTCGCCGCCATCGAAGAAGAGGACGCCTTCGAGGTTGACGCTGGCCAGGTCTCCCGGCCCCTGAATCGTCGCATCGCCTAGACTGGCGGCTGTCAACATCAGGTTGTTCAAATTGGCAGGCACGAGGATGCTGTAGTCGTCGGCAGTAGACGCCAGGCCATCACTTCCTAAAGCCCAACTGGCAGCCGCATTTGCCTCGGTCCAGTTGAAGTTGCCGCTGAGAATAATCGTATCATTGGACATCGCCGTCTGAATCGCGTTGTTGATCCGGGTGTAATCGTTGTCGATGGGCGAGGGGAGGCCGCCGGTAATGTTGAACGCTTGCACGGTTGTGGTCGCCGCCCGAACTACGCGCATCGGTCTCACGCTTAAACCTAGCCCAATGAGCAAAGCTGCAATAGCCAAGAGAGCCAGTCTCTGGAGCGTTAATGAGTTTCGGCTGGGGTTCTGATTCGTTATGCGCGCTCGTTCGTGTGAAAGTTGCATAGGGTTTCCTTGAGGGGTTAGCTCGGTTGTCTTAAAGGGAAAACGTCGCAATGAGGGCTAACACAAAGAACGGGGTGCCATTCGTTTGCAGGGGGCATCTTATGCCCTATCTCCGAGTGAAGTCAACGCAGAGAACGTTCCGTGTGCGTCTTGTTTGTGCAGACTATCGTGCGGCCTCGCTCTTCGCTGCGCCCTAGTTGCGGTGATCCTTTTCTGCGTTATGCTTCCGGTGATTGTCGTGCCGTCGGTCATCCCACAATCGAGCTACGTCGCCGTGTTGATGGATGATTCATCCACGATGAAGCTTCCAGATGAAGCCAGCCACACGCGGCTCGATGCGCTGCCGCAACTGATGCCTGCAAACAGCGCGTCTTACTCTAAGGGATCAGGGGGCTGACTGCCGGGTGGCAGTCAGCCCCGAGAAGTGCGTGCGCTGAATCAGGAGTCAGCGGGTTTGGCCGTTTGTCACTGACAGGCGGGCACCAGAGTATCGTTCAACGTGTTCCTGTCTGTGATCGTGCAGCGGGTGGTCCCCGGTGGAGCCTGAATCGAGCCCGAGCCTGCATGTACTGCCTTGTCCGCTCGGCCCAGAACTCTGCGGTCAGAGGCGGTCGGGGTCTGCAGCGTGTAAACACAACCCTGACGGGTCGCCTTGCCGACGCCCGTGAAGGTTATGCCGTTGCAGCAGAAGCGATAGGAGCCGTCAACCGAGTTCCACAACAGAATCGTGCTGGGATTGCTGTCATCCTGAAGCGCCACGTCGAAGGTCGTGACCATGAAAGTGCAGGGCAGCGAAATGTTGCCGGATGTATCGGTTGCCGTGCAGGTGACCGTGGTTATGCCGACCGGGAAGCACGAGCCGGAGGGCGGAATGCACTGAGTGGTGATGGGGCCAGGGCAGTTGTCCATCGCCACCGGCGCCGGGTAGTTGACCACCGTGCAGGCTGGACTCGGGCAGACATTCTGATCGGTGACGGCGGTGACAGGAGCCGGGCAATTGATGGTCGGCTTCTCCGTGTCGTTGACCGTGATGGTGAAGGGGCAGCTTGCCGTGTTGCCCGATGCATCACTGACGTTGCAAGTAACAGTGGTGACGCCCTTCGGGAAGGTGGAGCCGGAAGCCGGCGCGCAGACTGGTGTGCCAACGCCCGGGCAGTTATCGCCGACAGTCGGCGCCGCATAAGTCACCACCGCCGAGCAGAGACCGGGATCGGTGCTCTGAGTGATGTTAGCCGGGCAGGTGATCGAAGGCGCCTGAGTGTCGTTGACCGTGACGGGGAACGAACAGCTCGCTCCAGCCTGGCTTGTGCAGGTGACGGTAGTCGTGCCAACCGGGAAGGACGAACCGGACGCTGGAGTGCACGAGACGGTGCCACAATCGCCGTTACCGTTAGAAGTGGGCGCCGAGTAGGTGACCACCGCCTGGCACTGGTTAGTGGTGTTAGGCGCCACAACACCAGCCGGACAGGTGATGCCGTTGCAGCCTCCAAAGACCTTGAAGAAAATCGGATCGTGATTGGCGAAAGGTCGCCCAAGCGGGACTCCGTTTCCAGTGAAGACTCCATAGAAGGTTGTCCCTACCGCCTTGACCTGATTGTAGTCTCCGAGAACTCGTTGCCCGCCATCGCCGTTATCAGTGGCCGACGATAGAAAAGTGAGCAACGTGTTATCGGCGAAAGTAACTCCTTGATCGGTGCTCGTGGAAAAATGGGCGGTAAACTGTGGAAATCCCCCCGACATACCATCGTAAGTTGTGTAGAGAACGCCGACCGTTCCGTTACTGGTGACCGCCACGGATGGCAGCGCGGCCTGAACTTGCCCGGTCACAAAGTGTGGCGTGCCGATCGTCAGCCCACCCATGCCGTTATCAGTCAAGCGGATTATGCTGAGCCTGTTGTTGAGGGTGCCAGAATCACGATTGCCGTAGACGTAGTATACATCGCCGTTACTCGGGTCAACCGTTGCGTGATCAATGCCTCCGAGCAGCGCATTGACAGTGCCAAACTTGGGCGAGGCCTGAGTGCTGTCGGCATTAGCCACGATGATTCCGGTTGGACTTCCATTAAGCCCCCAGGTCATACCGCCATCAGTGCTTCGGTTGAGCATGTAGTTGAGGTTGAAGAAGCCCCCGAGGTCTCCGGTCACCAGGTTTTGAAAGAGGCTGTATACATGGCCATTGCTGGGATTCACAGCAAGCCGGTGTCCGGGGTTCACGCAGTTGCCGCCTATGCAGTTGAGCGAGGTTCCTGCGCTATTGTCGATTGTGAAGTTTGGCGGATTCGATCCTGCCGCCACTGCAATGCGCATGCCTCTGGGAAGCATGCTGAAATCGTCATAAGCGGCATATACATTATCCTGGCTCGCGGTGGCTGTATCACGGGTGACCAGCAGCCAGGGTTGATCGACGTTGCCTACGCCCGCGGAGTTTGTGCGTACGGCTACACCCATCGAAGTAAGCCAGCCCCAGGCCGCCGAGCTTGTTGGGTCGGTAGTCGTGCCGCTGTAGACGTCGGTCTTTAGAAAAGTCCCGGACAATCGGTTGCCACGTCCGTAGTCGAATGCCTGGTCGCAAGGGCAGCCGGGGCCTAACCCTGTCGGCACGGGAACAGTGAAACGCTTAGTCCATGTGTTTCCTCCGTCGGTTGAGTGCCAAATCGGTGCGTTTGCGCCCCAACCGCCCGAAAACGCGCTAATGACAATCTCATTGGGATTCGCCGGGTTTATCGCGATGGTCGTCTCCTGATCGCCAAACGTATCTGTGTTGGTCAGATTGGGATCGGTGTTGCTGACGACGACGTCTCGCACGAACGTCGACACCAGCGATGGCAGCGTCTTGCCGGCGACATAATCCTCAGGAATCGCCTTGCGGACATAAATGTTCGAGTCGAAGGGCCAGCTCCGACCAGTATTGTTGCCTTGCCCGGCGGCAGGTGTCGAACCAACCACCTTCGGCCCTTGAGCTAGAATGGCGTTGACTGTGAACGGCAGCGTGCCGATCAGCATTAAGACACAACTAAGCAGTGCACGTCGCATAAGCTTTATCTCCTTTCATTCAGACTGCACGCAGTGGTAATGCTGCTCAATGGCGAACCAGGTCGGTCTGCCTTGCGGTGCGAAGGTCTTCAGCGCGTTTCAGGCTGGCCAAGTTCGCCTGGTAACTTCTTATCCGATGCTTTTCGAATACTCGCTGCTTGAAGACTCCTGAGAGACGCAGTTTAAACGACTGCTACTTTATGCGGAGAGTGCCTGCAGTTATTCCTTCAGCATTGGCGCCACTGATATCCGTCGCTACAACCTTGATAAGTGCCTTCTTTGTTTTGGGTATGCTCTCAGGCAAGGTCCATGAAAAATCTCTAACCTCTCCTCCAAGACCAGACGAAATCACAATGAAGCTATCTCCGCCATCAAGTGATATCAGAACTTCTTGCGAGTTGAGCGGAAGAGGGCTTTTCACTGTCCATTCGATCATCACATCCTTTCCCCTGCGCAGTTTCTGGCCCGGCGCGGGAGACATTACCTGAACCGAAACCCTCTCGACCCGCGCAGCGGTAAAGTCAAAGATGGGGTCCTCGCTGCCGCGTCCATCGGTTGGGCTGCTCGATGAATGAAATTGCCCCCAGCCGCGCAGCGAGTTGATCGGCAGAGTCAGGTCTGAGGAAGCGGAAAGCTCCAGCTTTCCCTTTTCAATGCCGCCCTCGCTTGTCGGAAACTCGACGCCGCCAGCGATCGCAAAATAGTAAATAGCCGGGCTCTGACCACGCAGGCTCCATATTCCTTTCGTTGAGGCTAGTGGAGCGTCGGGATTGGAAACGCGGTCGAGACTTAAGAAGGTGACTTCACCGGAGGCTTGCGCATCGAATTGCAGCCGGTGAGCCGAGCGCAAAGTGAAGTCCAGTTGCCACCGGCCGGTGAGCGCTGGAGGTTCTGTCTGAGTGCTCCTTGCTCCACCCGGTATCGTGCTCAACATCAAACACGTGATCGAGGCTGATAGAAGCACCTTCACGGCTGACGAGTTTAACATAAGATAGAGCGAACTTATCACGAATCTTTTTGCGGCCTGAGTGCGCTCCCGGTCACGCTGACCATAAAGCCAGAAGGTCGCGGCAGGTTGCACAATTCAGATCCCGGACATCACTGACACGCACAGCTATTGTTAGTAGTATTTCTATCAGTGATCGTACACCTGATGGTGCCGGGGGATGACTGCAACGACGCCTTGCCCACGTGCACTGATTCGTCATCGGTGACCAACACTCTTCGATCTGGTGAGTTGTCCTGGAATGTGAATATGTTTCCTCGTCTAATCACCAGGGCCACGCCAGTGAACACTGTTCCGCCGCAGCAGAACTTGTAAGCTCCGGTCAGCGAGTTGCCGAGGAAGACATTGCTTGGGTTCGAGTCATCCTGCAGGCAGACGTCGAAGTTGAAGGTCGAACAGGACTTGCCAGGAAATACCGCAAGCGACTCGAGCCCGCTGAGGCCGGGTTGCCCCGTCCCGAAATTGCCTACAAAGGTTAGAGCGCCGTTACTGGCGATACTGAAGGAAGTGACTGTGCTAGTGTCAAAATTCGCCGTGAAGAGAAACGTTCCGGCCGCATTCGTTGCGATACCGGAGGGCAGTCCCCCGGGGCCTCCGAACGGCGAGCCAGCTACCAGCGAAAGAGTGCCGTTGGCAGCAACATTAAACGCCGTCACCGAATTGCTGTACTGGTTGGTCACGAACAAGAATTGGTCATCCGGGCTGAGTACTCCCGCGTTCGAGTTGCTGCCAACGCCTGGATTGTTGGAGGTTTGAACGAGTGTCAACGCTCCGTTTGGAGCTATACTGAAGACATCAACGTTGGTCCCGCCGGAAATGGCTTGAGTGGCATAGAGGAAAGTGCTGGCGCAGTTGATCTCCACTCCGGCTACTGGTTCAGGAGCTGGGGAGGGGAAAGGTGACCCGGGCGCCGGGGTGAGCGCGCCGTTCGCTGCGATGCTGAACATATCGATCGCGTCACTGCTTATCAGAGCCACGGCTAGGAATTGGCCGTTGGGGGCTACCTTAATACCGTCCGGTCTAATACCACCGGCGGCAAAAGGAGAGCCTGCGACCGGGGTAAGCGCTCCGTTGGCGGCGATACTGAAGACAGTGATGTTATCGGAGCCTCCGTTTGCGGCGATCAAGAATTTGCCGTTGGGGACGCAATCTAATGAGATTCCAAAATTACGTCCGATTCCGCCTGTCGCAAAAGGTGAACCTGGAACGAGGCTGAGAAATCCAGTGAAGGGATTAATGTCGAAGCCGCTGACGCTGTTGCCGCCGTCGTTCGCTGCATACAGGCGATTCCCCATCGTACAGGTTCTTGCGCGGTTAGAGGCGACGAGCCCACCACCCGCGCCCGACCCACCGGTGGCGAAGCTTCCGATGTTCGTCAACGTGCCGTTCGCGGCGACCGAGAAGGCCGTCACTGAGTTAGGGCCATTGAGGTTGTTATTGGTATAGACAAAGCTCTGGGCGTGGATGTCGATCATGAACAGGATCACCAGCACCGGGCCCAGCATTAAGCCCCTGGTGCATAGGTTCTTCATTTCTGCTCCTTTTTTCCCCCGACGTAGATCGGTTGCTCGCGCCCTGGGCGGATCGGGGCCTTTAGATTCTCGTAAGCTCTCAGCTTTCGCGTTTAAGCATTACCGACAGGATGTCAGGTTGGTGTCGTTCAACGTGTTCCTATCAGTGATCGTACAGCGAGTGGTTCCTGGCGGCACCTGAATCGAGCCAGAGCCGGCGCGCACCCCCTTGTCTACTCTGCCCAGGACTCGGCGATCAGAGGCATTTGTGTGATCGAGCGTGTAGACACAGCCCTGACGGGCGGCTTTGCCGACGCCGGTGAACGTGATTCCGTTGCAGCAGAAGCGATACTGGCCCGTGATCGAGTTCCACAACAGGATCGTGCTCGGATTGCTGTCATCCTGAAGCGCCGTGTCGAAAAGTGTGACTGTGAACGAACACGTTGCGATGTTGCTTGACCCATCGGCCGCCGTACAGGTCACCGTGGTAACGCCCGCCGGGAAGCAAGAGCCTGAAGGAGGGTTGCAAACGACGTTGACACCTGGACAGTTATCCGAGACCACGGGCGCCGGGTAGTTGACGACCTGGCAAGCGGGATTTGGGCACAGATTCTGATCGGTGACTGCCATGACATTGTCCGGGCAGGTAATTGTCGGGATGCAAGCGGTGCATGCGACATCGCAGAGCAACCCTGAAACCGTCAGGGTATAACTCGAGCATCCCAAGAGTCCGGGGTTGATCTCATGCACGTTGACCAACAAGGTCCCGCCTGCTGGCACACTCACGGAGTAAGAAGTCTGGTCAGGCGGACTGTTGCCGAGGTCGCCTAGATAGTTCTGGCACAGATTGGTTGGATTAAAGCTCCCGAGATACGCAACGCTTGTTATCGGATTCGCGCTTGGATTACAACTCGCCGTGAGCGTAATGGTCAGGCAGGCGGATACACCTGCCGAGTTCGTGAAGGAGTATATGTCGTACAGACGCGGACCAGACCCGAGCGTGCCCGGACAGCTCTTGGGGGGGCCGCACGCGCTGGGGGTGCCATCCCGGCTAATGCGCGCAGTCTGCTGAAGATCACCAGCCGAGAGGCTACCGTTGATCGTCGTGGGCGAACAAAGGCTTCCGGGATTGTCGCAGACCAGACCCGAAACGGCCAGGGTGTAACTTGAGCACTCCACCAGCCCCGCGTTGGCCTCGTGCACGTTGACCAACAAGGTCCCACCTGCCGGCACACTAACAGAGTATGAAGTCTGTGCGGGCGGACTATTGCCGAGGTCGCCTAGATAGTTCTGGCAGAGATTGCCGGGATTGAAGCTCCCCAGATATGCGGCGCTCATTATCGGGCTCGTGCAACCCGCTGTGAGCGTGATTGTCACGCACGCAGATAGAGCACCCTGGTTTCTGAACGAGTATATATCGTAATGACGCGGACCCGAGAGGAACGGACCCGGGCAGGTCTTAGGAGTCCCGCACTTGCTTGGGTTGTTGTTGCGGAACATGCTCGCCGTCTGCTGAAGATCACCGGCGGCCAAACTACCGTTGATCGTTATGGGCGGGCAGACGCATGACGGCAGCGAGAATGGGATGGTGCTCGTTCCGCCTGCGAATGTCACCATCAGCGTGAAGTTGATTGTCGTCCCGCACCCAAAGCTTGGCGACGTTTTTACCAAGAAGGGTGCTACGTTTGTCGAAGTGCCATTCACTGGGGTGTTCGGATAAGCCGAATTCGACTGCGTTATCGTTACTCCCGGAGTTGAAGTTGACAGCACTGCTGAAATATTCGAGCCCAGCAAGCATGCATCATTCTTGATGCTCACATTCAAGTTGTTGCACTCATTGCGGTCAATCACCGCGTTTCCGTTGCCGCCAGATACTGCCGCGGATTGGAAGCTAAACTTCGCTGAGCCGCTAAGGCAAGTATTGAGTGTTGTCGTTCCGCCGTCCGTGATCGTGACCGTCACAGGGGCTGCCGGAGCGCAGGATCGAACAGCATCGGAAACGTTGACCGTGTAGGTTCCCGGCGCCAGCTTAAGCGAGTAGGTTCCAGTTGCGCCTGACACTGCAGAGAACCCGCTTGAAGGCCCGTCGGATACATCCACCTGGGCGGAGTTCAATGGAGCGCCTGTATCACAAGCGGTGATGACGCCAGTGAGGGTGCCTTGAGGTGGAGGTGTGCAGCCCCCAAACTTGAATTTACCGATCCTGGTCCGCCAGTTGAAAGAACTGTTCGCGAGGTAATATTCACCAGCGTACCAGAACGTACAATCGTCCACCGGGTCGACGCTCATTGAGCTATAATCTCCCCAGCGGCCGAGCGTTGAGAACTGCACTCCGCTGCCGTTAAACATCGCCGTCTCAACCTCCAATCCTCCTGTCACGTTGAAATCCCTGCCCGCATAGAATATCGACGGTATGCGTGTGGTGCTGGAGATGCTATAGCCAACCGCCAGATTGCCCTGGTTATCTATTGCGGCGCTTGCCATCCAGCGATTGTCGCCGGTAGCGCCGTTTCCTGCACCAGGAGCGAAGGTCGCTTGATCGTAGACGCTAAACAAGCCGGCGGGTGCGCTGCGGCGAAGCTCCTCGTAGCGCACGCCCGCCTGGTACGTCGATGCACTTGTCGGGCTAACTCCGCTTACGTTCACCGTCCAGTTCATCACCAGCGATTCCGTCCCACTGCGATTAAAATACTGTAAGCGGTGCATCAATCTTATGCCGAGGGAGTCTAAGTTTTCTCCCGGCGATGGCTGTTCGACATCACCTCGCCCAGGTGGGTTGCGGGCGTCAAAGGCAGCCACCGGGAGCGGGTTTGCATACGTGCTCTCGGGTCGCTCAGCAAAAGTCGAGTTGGCCGGCACGGCAAAATCCGCATGGAAATCAAACAACCGCAAGCCATCGTGGGGGTCGCCGAAATCATCGTCGGTGAAGTAAGCAAAAATGTTGGGCGTTCCAGCCGCGGGCGACAAAAGTCCATCATGATCACAAGGGAGCATGCCGAAAATCCTTTCCGGATGAGAAGCCAGGTTGAGATTAAAGTAAATCCCCGTTGCGGTCGGGTCTCCGACCAGCATCTTCTTGCGGTCAAAAACGAACGCGCCCGCACCATCGAAGGAGCCACCGTTGAGGAACTGGTTGGTAGTCATGTAATAACCATCCTGCCAGACCCCAAACTTAGGATAATCTGGAAATTCGTTGCCTGGTAATATGAAGTCGTATAGATAGTAAGCGCCGGTTGGATCGCCGGTCTTGGAAATCGCAATGAGCTCGTGATATGGCGGAGTACTTAAGGAGGTGAAGCCGAGCTGGCTAATTAACCAACGGTCGGCCATGCGATCGTACAATACAATCGGATCTCCATTGTCGTGGGATGCGCCGAATGCGGATCCTCCACCCGAAGCAAACAAGCTGCTCTGCTTGAATGCGGGACCTCGTGGAACACCGTTCTTGTCATAGATGCGAACGAGCACATTTGTTGTTTCCACAATGTCGTTGGGGCCTACATCGGCATTGGTATCGGGAGGAGCGAACGTCGTTCCCGTAGCCGGGATGTTATCGGCGGCGGTGAGTCCGTCGAAGGTCAACAAAGGGGGAGGAGTCGTATCTGGTTTGGTATCAAGCGGGGCGGTTTGCAACGCGCCGTCGAAGGAGCGTTTTCCTTCCACGGGCTTGCGCCCGCTCTCGGTGTTCAGTTTGTTTATCTCCTGGCCTTCAACCTTTGGACCGCCAGGCTGAACTCCGCTTGGATCGCGGGGAAGATCCCTCACCGCAATGCTCTCGTCGAAGCCGGCAAGCTCCACGACAATCGGTGTCACAGACTGTGGTTTTACGGATGGAGCCTGAGAGGTGCTTGAAGGCGTGCCCTCTGATCTGGTTCCCGAGCTCCGAGTCGAGCTCTGGACAGAACGCTGAGCATAGGTCTGCAAGACCCACAAACCAAAGGTCAGGGACAACGACACCGTGACTAGAAGTGGTCTTGATCGGTTCCGCATATCAGCTCCTTTAGGGCATCAAGCATTCTTACCTAAGAAAGCGGAGATCGACCTTTGCTTGCATTAACCAAATGTGCGTCTTTGCTCCATTGTTTATTAGCGTCCAGTGAACTGAGCCGTTCCGATGGTAGAGCACCCGTCCGACTCGATTGACGGATTGGCACTCGGCACTCGAAGGAAGAAAATACCGAACTGACCCGTGGTTAGGCTTGGATGTCAGGACTTGAAAACCTGTTTAGGTCGCGATACCACAAGGATCACGACGACCGTTGACGACCGCGCGGCTGCGATACTATCACACCAAGTTTGATTGTCAATCAGGAAGACTCTGAATCGGAGTAGGCCGTGGAATCGACAACGACCGGCCAAACGCAGGAAAGCCAACTATCTTTTCCGGCCAAGCTCTTCTATGCGGGAAGCAATATTTTCGGTCGCCGCTCGATCGGGGTCTTCTCTTAGGTATATTCGCCACTCGGCTATCGCATTCTCGTACTCATTGCCTGCCTCGTACACGAGCGCGAGCGCGAGATGGCATTCGGGACATTGCCCGTTTGACCTCCTAAACGCGCGATCGAGCAGCCTCCGAGCTTGACGCATTTTGCCGGCTTCGGACCTCTTAAGCGCGCGGGCGATTATTTCTTCAATAGTCGCAGGGGATGTAGTTTCGCCGCGCGCTCGGGCGAGCACAGACTTAGCCTCACTCGAAGTTGGGTCGAGGTCGAGGGCGATCTCTGCCTCTTGCGCTGCGCGATATCGATCACCGCTCGCGAGATACGCCTCAGCCAACATCCAGCGCGTTCTGAAATGGTTCTGATCCCAGCTCACCGCTTCCTCAGCATAAGCTCGTAACTTCACGACATCGTCCGTCACCAAAGCGAGATATGCCAAGAAAAGGTAATTCACGTCGGGCGTGAGAGTGTGCGCAAGTGACTTCTGCGCGCGCGTCGCAGCTAATTCAATTGCCTGATTACGAGCAGCAATCAGACCTCCGAGGTCGGCTTCCTTAGCGGTTGAACGCATATTCAGACGGTCGGCGCAGAGTACCAGCGCGCGGGCAAAAAGGAAATTGTATTCGCCCGTTATTTCAGCGCTATCGGCCGCGCGCTCGCCGTTGCTGATTACTTGATTCAAGTCTCCCGCATCACCCGACATCATCGCTCTATCAATTGCCGCATCGGCATGCAATATGGCAGCCGAATACCAGGCAGCGATGGCGACCAGCACACAACCAGCAGCCGCAGATGCGCGACCAACCAACCTCCCGGCTCCAACCAAAGATTGACGGCTTTCCGTTTGTCTACCCAGCTTTGTTTCTGCAGAGGTCGGGGCCGGAGCCGGAGCCCCAGAGATGACTCTGCTTTTGGCCGAGATCCGGAATGTCGCTTCACGAGGGTTTGTGTCTTGGGAATCCACGATATTCGATACAACCTGCGCAAGAGCGGCGAACCCAAAGAAATAGAGACCGGTGGGAATCTGATCAAAGATAAAAAAATTGTGCACCGCCACCGCTGCGAGTGATGAGATTATCCCGAGGATGATTACCCTCATGCGGTGGTTGGTTGTTCGGCGGCGCGCGCCGAGCAAGAGTCTGAATGTCGACACAAGAATGACAACGTAAAGTAAGAAACCGGGAACGCCGAACGATATCGCGGCATCGAGATAAGAGTTGTGGGAGCTTTCACTGTTGATCGACACCACGCGCCCCAGCTCTCTTGACTTGTAAGGAAGAAATGCTCGGCGGAAATTGTCTGGACCGCTGCCGGTGAGAGCGAAGGCGGGCACCATTCTTATGGAGTCGCGCCACAAATTGGTGCGGCCCGCCCCGGTGAACCCCTCTCGAAATGTCAAACCCGCACGCCTAACGATGCTGCGTGATGCGGGACTGAGGCTTATGGCCAGCGAGAAAACCAGAACGACAACAAATGTTAGCAGCGCTGCACGGATTACCCTCGGGCCGCGCGCGCGCAGCATAAGGCGTACGCCTTTTCGCGGATGCAGTGCAGCAAACACAACTGCACCCGAGATGAGCCCAACCCAGGCGCCGCGCGTTCCACTGCATATTATGGCGGTCGTCGAAAGGGCGGTTGCGATCGACGCAATCACACGCGCAAGGCCGCGCGCTGTAATCGCCAGACCTGCGCCAACTGCCGTCGTGTACAACAGGAGGTTTCCGAGATAGTCGGCATGACCTAACGTGCCGACTACGCGCACCACAGCTCCTTCCGGGGACTCAGACGTATACAAAACAGAAGGCACAAAGGGATCGTAGCCAAAGAACTGAGCTACCGCGTATGTAGAGACCAAAAGCCCTGCGAAAATCATGGCCCACAGCATCGTTTCCAACCGCGCTCGATTCAAATCGATTCCAACTATTATGCCGATGAAGCAAACAAAAAAACCGAATCGGGTAATCAAGCCCATCTGATTGTAGAAATGTCCAAACAAAGATGTCACAGGGTCACTGCTGAAGATCGTAGAAGATAGGACTAGCAGCATATACAGGCCAGTAATCCTAACGTGCCTCGATTTGAACAGACTCGCCGACCGGTCCCTATGATAAGTGGCGTCTACCGAGCTAAGAGCGATCAAGGGAATCAGCGCTGATGCACCGACGAGCAAGAGTACAAGCTTGGGAACGGCATAGCTTCGATGGAGGTTTGTGTTGAAGGACAGAGGAATCAAAACGAGCAGCGATATAGTCAGCCAGAATACCGCTTTCCGACGAATACTCTCAGAACTAGCGCTCGAGGTGGCTTTCTTTGCTAAGAAGGGTTTCATCAGCGAACCGCGCGACACTAACAGAACGGTTCTTTCCTGGCAACAATAGGAAGTCCGCCACCTTTAAAGCGGGAGGGAAACCGCACCTTGCGCAATTCGCATCCCGGACATCACTGACACGCACAGCTATTGTTAGTAGTATTTCTATCAGTGATCGTACACCTGATGTTGCCGGGGGGTGACTGCAACGCCGCCTTGCCTATATGCACTGATTCGTCATCAGTGACCAACACTCTTCGATCTGATGAGTTGTCCTGGAATGTGATTATGTTTCCTCGTCTATTCACCACGGCAACGCCCGTAAACACTGTTCCTCCGCAGCAGAACTTGTAAGCTCCCGTCTGCGAGTTGCCGAGGAAGACAATGCTTGGGTTCGACTCATCCTGCAAGCAGATGTCGAAGATAAAGGTTGAACAGGACTTGCCAGGAAATACTGCGAGCGACGTGAGGTCGCTGTCGCCGAGTGGCCCAATCCCGAAATTACCTACAAGAGTCAAAGTGCCATTGCCGCCGATACTGAAGGAAGTAACACTGCGACTGTTCTCATTCGCCGTGAAGAGAAACGTTCCGGCGGCATTGGTTGCGAGACCGCAGGGAAATCCACCGGTGCCTCCGAACGGCGAGCCCGCTACCAACGAAAGCGTGCCGTTAGCAGCAACATTAAATACCGTCACCGAATTGCTGGACTGGTTGCTCACGAACAAGAATTGGTCATTCGGGCTGAGAGTTCCACTGTTCGAGTTGCTGCCAACGCCCGGATTGTTGGCGGTTTGAACGAGTGTCAACGCTCCGTTCGGACCTATGCTGAAGACATCAACGTTGGTCCCGCCGAAATTGGCTTGAGTGGCATAGAGGAAAGTGCTGGCGCAGTTGATCTCCACTCCAGCCGCGAATCCGCTAGCCGGCGAGGTGAAAGGTGACCCAGGCGCCGGGGTGAGCGCGCCGTTCGCTGCGATGCTGAACATCCCGATCGTGTCACTGGATAGCAGAGCCGCGGACAAGAATTTGCCGCTGGGGGCTACCTTAATGCCGTCCGGTGGAATATCACCGGCAGCAAAAGGAGAGCCTGCGACCGGGGTAAGCGCTCCATTGGCGGCGATACTAAAGACGGTGATGTTGTTGGAGCCGCCATTTGCGGCAATCAAGAATTGGCTATTGGGGACGCAATCCAAGGAGATTCCATTACCTGCGATTCCGCCTGTCGCAAAAGGCGAACCTTGAACTAGGCTGAGAGATCCCGTGAAGGGATTGATGTCGAAGCCGCTGACGCTGTTGCTGCCGTCGTTCGTAACATACAGGCGATTCCCCACCGTGCAGGTTCTTGCGCGATTAGAGGCCTGGAATCCACCACCCCGGCCCGACCCACCGGTGCCAAAGGTACCAATGTTCGTCAACGCACCGTTCGCGGCGACCGAGAAGGCCGTGACTGAGTTAGGGCCAATGAGGTCGTTATTGGTATAGACAAAGCTCTGGGCGTGGATGTCGATCATGAACAGAATCAGCAGCACCGGGCTCAGCATTAAGCCTCTGCTGTATAGGTTTTTCATTTCTGCTCCTTTTCTCCCCGACTTTGATCGGGTGTGGTTCCGAGCACTGGTGGAACGGGGCCTTTCTGATTCTCGTAAGCTATCAGCTTTCGCGTTGATGGCTTAGCTGATGGCCTGTGGTCGAAAACAGAAAAGAGTGACTTGCTAAGTTCAAGTCTTTGGTTTCGCGCCTAACTCTTACCGACTTACAGGAGAATTCCTTCCCCATTCTCATGGACACGATCCGTTGTTGCAACCTTTTTTGTTTTTTTTGACTCACAAGAAAGAAACTGGAAGTGGATTCGTTGTCTTGCCAAGAGGCTTCTCGCAATGGAGAGGGACAATCAAACCCTCTCTCCCTGGCTGGCTTTGTGGCAGGTCATCACAAACGTTTTGCGGGCTGGGACACGAACAATTAGAATAAAGTCATCGCACATGGTCATCGTGACGGAGAGCGCACTGATAATTGGGAGTTGACTATTTGGAACAGGTCGTAAGTTTTCTGTTCAATCACAGGGGATCTCAATTGATTGTGAGTTCTTAGTCTTGAAGATGTCGTTTGACGCTCATGAGTTCAAGTCCCATTCTCAGCGTCGTCTTTTTCCGCACGGCGTTAGGGCGTCAGCCAGTTCGTGAATGGTTGAAAGGCTTGGACAAGAGTGATCGGAAGATCATTGGGGAGGACATCAAGTTGGTTCAATTTCGTTGGCCTCTCGGAATGCCGCTGGTCAGGAAAGTGGAAGCCGATTTATGGGAAGTGCGGAGTCATCTGAGCGGCGGTCGTGCAGCTCGCGTCCTGTTTACCGAACGCGAGGGTCAAATGGCACTGCTCCACGGCTTCGTCAAGAAGTCCCGAAAGACTCCGCAGCACGACCTGCAGCTCGCACGGCGGCGAAGGAATCTTTGGCTTAACGGGTGAGTGATATGAACAAGCATACGGGCAGCAATTTCGATGACTTCTTAGCCGATGAAGGTATTCTCGAGGCGGTGTCAGCCAAAGCCCACAAGCGAATGCTGGTACTGCAACTGGCTGACATCATGCAGGAGGCCAAGATCAGTAGAAGGGGACTAGCTCAGCGACTGCGGACGAGTCGTTCGCAAGTGGATTCTTTGCTCGACCCTGATAACACCTCGATTACGCTGGAGTTGTTGGAGCGCTTAGCGCTTGCCGTTGGTAAGGAACTCAAGATCGAATTGGCGTGAACTACTCATCGAATTTCCGGGAACGAAGAGGGAATCAGGAATCAGCGGCCGGGATTAGGTTTTACTGAATTAGTTCGCGGCCAGAATGCGGGCCGCATTGGCCCTTCGACAAACGTGCTTGTCCTCTCCCCGCCCTTCCTGGTCAACTCCACGCAAATCTTTTGCGGCGTAGGGCCCAAACAATTAGAATGACTGCATCGCACATGGTCATCGTGACGGAGAGCGCACTGATAATTGGGAGTTGACTATTTGGAACAGGTCGTAAGTTTTCTGTTCAATCACAGGCAGGCGCTCTTCTCAAAGAGCCAGTTCAGTTTCGGCGCGCGCCCCTCGGTGCTGGTGGTCGTCGCGCTGATCGCCAGCCTTGCTTTGCTCGCTTACTTTCTCTACGCGGTTCCATCGGTGAGGCTCGCGCTGCGTTGGCGTGTGGCGCTGATAGCTCTTCGCTGCGCGCTTGTAGCGGTGATCCTCTTCTGCGTTATGCGGCCCGTGATTGTCGTGCCGTCGATCATCCCGCAATCGAGCTATGTCTCCGTGCTGATGGATGATTCATCAAGCATGAAGCTTGCGAATGACGCGGGTCGCACGCGGCTCGATGCGCTGAAGCAATTGATGTCCGCAAACAGCGAGTTCTATTCCTTGCTCGCTGATAAGTTCAAGCTTCGCCCTTACAAGTTCGCGGCGACGGCCGAAAGGGTCCAGAACGCGAGCGAGCTTTCAGGGAGCGGCGACGAGACAAACCTGACCTCGGCTCTCGATCAGGCGTCACGCGAATCGGCGGGCTTGCCTATGTCGGGAGTCATCGTGATCAGCGACGGCGCAAACAACGCCGGAGCCAGCGACGAGGATCGTTCGAGCAGCCTCTCGACTACGCTTGCGAATCTCAGGTCGCGCGGGATGCCTGTCTTCGCGATTGGAGTAGGGCCCGAGAGCCTCGACGGCGACGTTGAACTGGTTCGTGCGACGGCTCCGCGACGGGCGCTCTCCGGATCGCCGGTTACTTCTGAATTGCTCGTCAAGGCGAGCGGCTCGCGGAAGAGCATCACTGTCGATCTCGCCGAAGACAATCGCTTGCTGCGCTCGCAGGAAATTCCGGTTCAGGGCGATGCAACGACCGTCGCCCGCGTGACATTCACTCCATCCTCTCCGGGACTTCACCGGTACAAGCTGACCGCGAGACCTGCGGACGACGATCCCGTTCCGGACAACAACTCGCAGGAGATTGTCATCGACGTAGTCGACTGGAAGCCGAGAATCCTTTACATCGAAGGCGAGCCCAGATGGGAATACGCCAAGCTGCGCGAGTCGGTCGCCGAAGAGAAAAACATCGTGCTCGTTTCGGTTTTGCGATCGGCCGACGGCAAGTTCTACCGGCAGGGAATCGAGAACGCAGACGAGCTTGTGAACGGTTTCCCAAAGTCCGAAGAAGAGCTTTTCAAGTACGACGCGCTGATGATCGGGAGCGTCGAGGCGACGTTCTTTACCTTCGACCAGTTGAAAGCAGTCGAACAGTTTGTGTTTCGCCGAGGCGGGGCGCTGCTGGCGCTTGGCGGATCGAAGGCGTTCAACACCGGCGGCTACGGAAACACGCCGCTCGCCGATTTGTTGCCGATATTCCTTAACGGCGTTAAGGAGATTTCCGCCGAGAGCCAGACCTTCAAGGCCGCGCCAGCCGATCGAGGCCGGGATCATCCGGCTGCTCGATTGGTCGACCAGCCCGACGCAAACGCGAAGGCGTGGCAACAAATGCCCGCAATAACGCTGCCCGAAGTGATCACCGAGACAAAGCCCGGCGCTTCGGTGATACTCGAAGCCCGCAGCACGAAAGAAAAGAATCGAGTTGCCCCGCTGCTCGTTGAAGAGAGGTACGGGCGTGGGAAAACAATGGCGCTGCTTGCTTCGGACACCTGGCGGTGGCGAATGATGCTTGAATCCAAAGACAAGTCGTTTGAAACCTTCTGGCGCAACTTGATGCGTTACACGGTCGAGTCGGCGCCGCGTCCGGTTGAAGCGTCGACCGAACGAAGCTTCTACGGCACAAACGAGCAGGTGCGCATACGCGCTGAAGTGACCGATGAGAAGTTCATCAAGATCAACGATGCAACCGTGTCGGCGCATATCACAACTCCGTCGGGCGGCGCCGTCGATGTTCCAATGAAGCAAACGGTGGAAGGCGGCTTCGAAGGCTACGCCAGTGCGTTTCATCCTCAGGAGGATGGCTTGTATCGCGTCGAAGTCACCGCGCGGCGACCAGGCTCGAAGCAGACCGCTTTGCTTGCGCCCGCGCAAACGAGTTTCATTGTTGGCCAGCTCAACCGCGAAGCGCGCAATGCAGCTCAGAACCGCGAAATGCTCAAACGCATTGCGAGCGAAACGGGCGGCGGTTACTACTCACCTACTCAGGTGGACAAGCTGATGGACGACATCACCCACAAGGAAGGAGCAGGTTCAATCAAGGTGAGCTATGACCTGTGGGATATGCCGATAAACTTTCTTCTGGTAGTGGGTCTTGCCGCGGGCGAGTGGTTCATTCGCAAACGCAAAGGACTTGCTTAAGAACGTTCAGTTGGTAGCGTAGACTTTAGTCTGCGCCTGGGGACAACACACAGAGTGAAGCCTATGCTACGAAAGAGATCGTTCAACGCCGAACAGCAGAGAGGCCCTGGGAGCAAGTTCGTAGTTCGGCCTTCAGGCGGAAGTTCGTGCGCGCGTTCGGAAGCCGCTGGAGGCATATGCTACGAACTTCCGCCTGAAGGCCGAACTACGAACTCGCTCCCAGGGCTTCTCGGCGTGCTCTGTGTTTCGGCGGTGATAGGGCTTTGCTCCTGCGCGTTGAGTGCTGAGCGTGTGACTCCTCCTCAACAACAGAACTCACCGTCCGCTCCGCAAAACGCAGCGAAATCCCCAGCGAGCAAGAAGCCAACAGCGCCCGTTGATCCTAACAAGTTCGCGCTGGTTGTTGCCGGCGTGGGCGGGGAGGAGGCTTACACCAAAAAGTTCACTGCTCAAGCCACGCGGCTCTACGAAGCGCTGACCACGGAACTGGGCTTTGCCGCAAAGAACGTCACTCTGCTGACCGAGACTGCGTCCGGAGCCGGGCCGGAGGATGGCGCGCCCGAATCTGACGCGGCTCCCTCTCGCCGTGCGACGGCCGAGGAGGTGCGAAAGGTATTTGCTTCGATCAAGTCGGCGGGCAACGCTGAGAACCTCGTGTTGGTAGTGCTGATAGGTCACGGCTCCTTCGACAATCAGCAAGCCAAGTTCAACCTGATCGGCCCCGACCTCACCGCCAAAGACTACGCTCAGTTGATTGGCTCGCTGCCGAACAGGAGAGTCGTGTTCGTCGACTGCTCAAGTTCATCAGGCGAGTTCATCAAGCCGCTGTCGGCCGAGGGGCGCATCGTGATAACGGCGACTCGCAGCGGCAGCGAGCAGAACGCCACGGTGTTCGCGGATCATTTAATCGCGGGGCTCGTGGACGGCGCGGCGGATGCCGACAAGAACGGACGCGTGTCGGTGCTCGAGGCGTTCAATTACGCAACCAAGCTGACGGCCGACTGGTATAAGCAGAAGAATCGGCTGGCGACCGAGCACGCACTGATCGATGACAACGCAGACGGCGCCGGCCACGAAGAGGCGGCCGCGGGCGACGGCGCGGTTGCGAAAGTCGTCTACCTTGACTCGAAGCATATCGCAGAAGCAGCCGGCGACGCGGAACTCGGCCGGCTGATCAAGGAGCGCCAACGGCTCGAGGAAGAAGTTGAGAAGCTTAAGACGCGCAAGAGCGAGATGAAGCAAGAAGAGTACGAAGCGGAGCTTGAGCGATTGCTGGTCGAACTTGCGAAGGTGAATCAGCAGATCAAAGCAAAACAGAAATGAGCATACAAGTCTGATGAAACGTCTGGGCTTTCTAACACTGGTCTTGTTGCTGGGTTGCTCGTTCCAGTCGGGCGCCGCGCAGGAGGTCTCGCTTGCGCGAGGCCGCGATCTGCTCAAGCACGGCAGTTACAAGGAAGCGATAGCCGTTTTCAACTCGCTGGTCGATAAGAACTCAAAGGACGCAGACGCAGTCGAAGGTCTGGTGCGCGCTCAGATTGAGACCGGTGATTATGTGGCCGCGGAAAAAAGAGCGCGGGACTTTCTGAATACACAGCCGGCTGAGGCGTCTCTGCGAGTTGCGCTTGGGGAGATCAGATTCGAAACCGGGCGATACTCAGAAGCAGCGTCTGATTTTGAACGTGCCTCGCGCGACTCAAAAGGCGCGACACTGCTGCGAGCGATGCTCGGTCGCGCCCGAGCGCTTCGCATTCAAGGCAAAGAAGACGAGGCGCGAGCGGTGGCTCAGGAGTTCGTTCGATATTACAACACCAACTCGCCGCGTTCTGCAGAAGAACTCACACCGATCGCCGAAGCCCTGGTCATTCTCGAGAAGTACAAAGACGCGAACGAGGTTTTCATCGACGCTCGCGAAGCCGATCCGACCTTAGCGGACGCTTTCGCCGGCCAGGGGGAGTTACTCAACGAAAAGTATAACTACGGAGAAGCGGCAAGCCTCTTCCAGGATGCGCTGAAGATCAACCCGAACTCGACGCGGGCGCTCCTCGGTCTGGCGAAGAGCAAGCAGTTCGAATCGAATGAGGCGCAGTTGGTTTTGATTTACAAAGCGCTGGAAGTGAATCCGAATTGCGTCGCCGCGCTTGTTGGGCGTGCGTCGATCGACGTCGAGTCTGACAACTACGAAGCGGCAACCCAGGAAACCGATCGCGCGCTGAAGATCAATCCGAATGCGCTTGACGCGATTGCGGTACGCGCCGCGATGTTCTATCTCGGCGACCGAAAAGCTGACTTCGATGCAGAGATCAAACGCGCGTTAGCCATCAACCCTCGCGCAGGTGAAGTCTTCGACACGCTTACGCAATTCGCGGTGAACAACCGGCGCTACACGGATGCAGTCGCGTTCGGCCGCCGGGCGTTGGAGCTGTCACCTAACCTGTGGGGGGCGCGGACCCAGCTTGGCATTCAGTTGATGCGAGTCGGCAAGGCCGAAGAGGGTCGCTCTGAGCTCGAGCGAGCATTCAAAGGCGATCCGTTCAACGTTTGGGCCAAGAACACCCTCGACCTGCTCGACAAGGTAAAGGATTATCCCGATGCGGTGCGCGGCCCCTTCATAATCAAGTCCTCGCCTACAGAAAACGCCGCGCTTGCGGCGTACGCGGCCGACCTCGCGGAGGAAGCGCACAAGAAGCTCACTGCCAAGTATCGTTTCACACCGCCGGCTCCGATTTCGGTCGAGATATTTGCAGACCACAACGATTTCGAGGTGCGCACCGTCGGGGTTCCCGGTCTTGGCGCCCTCGGCGTCTGCTTCGGCCAGGTGATTGCGATGGACAGCCCTTCGGCGCGGTCGACGGGTGATTTCAATTGGGGGAGCACGCTTTGGCACGAGTTCACCCACGTGATCACGCTCGAGGTGACCGATCACCGAATACCTCGGTGGTTCTCGGAAGGTTTGTCGGTGTACGAAGAACGCCGCGCCCGGACGGGCTGGGGCGACAACTGGTCGCTCGAGAACCTGAAGGCGATCAGCGATGGCCGCTTCGTCAAGATCAACGATCTCGACGCCGCGTTCACGCGGCCGAAGAGACCCGATGGAGTGCCGATCGCATACTTTCAGGCATTGCAGGTTTGCGAGTTCGTGGATGAGAAGTTTGGCTTCGACTCGATTCTAAAGATGCTTGCGCTCTATAAACAGAATGCAAAGACGCCCGATGTGCTGCAACGAGTGCTGAAGCTTACGCCGGCCGACTTCGATCGCGCCTTCAACGACTTTATCAAGGCGAAAACCAGCGCCTGGGTCGAAGCGATCGGCAGCGGCCCGGTTCACGCGCCCGGTGGTCAGCCTCCATCGAAAGATGCTTTGCTCGCTTTGCTCAAGGGAAAGCCGAACGATTACTTCGCCCATCTGCGGCTCGGGACATTACTAAAAAAGGAAGACGCCGAGCAGTCGATTGAACACCTGCGGCGCGCTGTCGAGTTGTTCCCGTACTACGCCGGGCAAGGTAACCCCTACGCGCTGCTGGCGGAAATCTACGAATCGCGCGGACAGAAGTCCGAAGCGGCAGCGACGCTCGAAGCGTTCGTGGGATACAACGAGACTGACGCCGGCGCGCTTGCGAAGCTTGCGCGGCTCAAGCTCGAAATGGGAGACCGCAAGGGCGCAGTCGAGGCGCTCAAGCAGAGCTTCTATATTCAGCCGTTCGATCCAAGCTTGCACAAGCTTGCGGGCGGCGTTTATCTTGAGTTGGGTAACCCCTCAGAGGCGATTCGCGAGTTCCGAGTACAGATTGCCCTTGCGCCACCTGATCTGGCCGAAGCTCACTACGATCTTGCGCGCTCGCTTGAAGCGGCGGGCGATCATAAAGAAGCAAAGCGAGAGGTGTTGCGGGCGTTGGAGATCGCGCCGGGGTTTGATAAGGCGCAGGAGCTTTTGTTGAAGCTGCGGGCGAGCAAATAACCGCGTAGGAAGATGCGGATCGAGAATTGAAAATTGAGAATTGAAAATTGCAAATCTCAAATTGTCTTGATCGTGGTCGCGGTCGCTACTGCGCTCGCGGCGGGGACTCTCTCTGCGGCGAGCGGCGGCGCTGCGGACCAGCCTTTTCACTACGAGGACCGGCGACTCGGCGAGCTGAAGGACGCTTCCGACAAATTCAAGTTCGTGCGCGTCAAGCTTTCGCCGTTGTATCCCGGCTCCTGCCTCGGTGACAGTCCGTGTGAGCCCTGGTCTCACGACTATCCAGAGGCCGGAATACACTTCTCGAAGATTGTTTCGGAGTTGTCAAAGCTTCAGGTCGTGCTCGATGACGACGAATACATTTTCTCGTTCGCCGATCCAAACCTGATGAAGTATCCATTTGCCTACATGTGCGAAGTAGGGTACATGCAGTTGACTGACGCCGAGATCCAGGGAATGCGCGAATACCTCCTGCGCGGCGGCTTTCTCCTTGTTGACGACTTCGGGGGCCGGGATATGAATACCTTTCAATACTACATGAAACGAGTATTCCCCGAGTTTGAGATGAAGCGGGTGGATCCAAGTCACCCCATCTTCAACTGTTTCTTTACAATCAAGTCTTTCGACGTGCGAACGTATAGAGCCAGACAAGGGCGGCCGGAATACCTGGGTGTGGAGGACAAACACGGCCGGCTGATGATGATCATCAACTACAACAATGATGTTAGCGATTTTTGGCAGTGGTCGAACGATCCGTTTCAGCCTATCGAAGATACAAACAGCGCCTACAAATTCGGCGTCAACTATGTGTTCTACGCGTTGACGCATTGAAAGAAGGGTTTCTGGTTTCTCGTTCCTGGTTTGTAGTTGAAGAACACGAACCAGAAACCAGAAACCAGAAACTAGAAACCTGAGCGAACCGAGGAGAGAATGGCAATAGATACCAAGGAGATCGTAAGAGAAGAAGACGAGTTGCTGGATAAGCTCGTCGCCGCCCGCGAACAGGTGCTCAACGAAGTGCGCAAGGTCATCGTCGGACAGGACGAAGTCATCGATCAGACGCTCATCTCGCTTTTCGTCGGCGGCCACTCGCTGGTTACCGGCGCGCCGGGACTCGCGAAGACGCTGTTGATACGAACGCTCGCAAACGTACTCGACTTGTCATTCAAAAGAGTTCAATTCACACCCGACCTGATGCCTTCCGACATCACCGGCACCGACATCATCCAAGAAGACCGCTCGACTGGACATCGTGGGCTCGAGTTCATCCAGGGTCCGCTGTTCGCGAACATCATCCTGGCCGACGAAATCAATCGGACGCCGCCCAAGACTCAAGCTGCGCTGCTGGAAGCGATGCAAGAAGGCAAGGTCACTGTTCAGGGGACGACCTACGATCTGCCGCGCCCGTTCTACGTGCTGGCGACTCAGAACCCCATCGAGATGGAAGGCACATATCCGCTGCCCGAGGCGCAGCTCGACCGGTTTATGTTCAACATCCAGATCGGCTACCTGAGCGAAGACGATGAAGTAGACGTCGTGAATCAAACAACCTCAAATCAGGATATCAGCTTCGAGCGCAATGTGACCGGACCGGACATCCTGGCGTTTCAGAGGCTGGTGCGCCGCGTGCCCGCTGCGGAATCGGTCACGCGATACGCGGTGAAGCTCGTGGGTGCGAGCCGGCCGGGATCAGAAAGTTCGCCAGATTTCATACGCCGTTGGGTGAATTGGGGAGCGTCGCTTCGAGCTTCGCAGTTCCTGATCCTCGGCGGCAAAGCTCGCGCGGTGATGAGCGGGCGGTACAACGTCTCGGTCGAAGACGTGCGCGCTCTTGCTTATCCAATCCTGCGTCATCGGATCCTCCTGAACTTCCACGCTGAATCCGAGAGAGTGAAGCCGGACGATGTGATTCGCAGATTGATTGAAACAGTGCCTGAGCCGAAGTCTGGCCTTTGAGACGCTTGTCCTCGATGGGTGTTAGATAGACCACGGATAACACTGATTCGACGGATTTGCGCGGATGAGATCCGTGTTAATCAGTCATATCAGTGTCATCCGTGGTCCATTGGCGATAATGCTTCAAAACAACGCTCAACAAGTCGGCACACGTTTCCTCGCACCCGAAGTTCTCGCGCGCATAAGTTCGCTTGAACTCATCGCTCGCTCGGTCGTCGAAGGATTCGTCGCGGGGCTGCATCGTTCGCCTTATCTCGGATTCTCCACTGACTTCGCCGAACATCGGCAGTACATGCCCGGAGACGACCTGCGCCATCTCGACTGGAAGCTGCTTGCTCGCACCGATCGGCTGTACATCAAAAAGTATCAAGGCGACACCAACGCGCGGATTCACATTCTTCTCGACTCGAGCGCCTCGATGGGCTACGCGAGCGGCGAGGTCACCAAGCTTCAATACGCCCAGTACCTGGCCTCCTCGCTGGCGTTTCTCGGAGTGCGCCAACACGACTCGGTTGGACTGGTCGCTTTCGATGAAGACGTGATCGAGCACGTTCCGCCGAGCTCACGCGCGGGCCATCTGCGGACGATCCTCGGGGTGATCGAACGCCTCGCGCCTGGCCGCGGGACTACGATTGCCGACCTGTTGAATCGTACGGCGGAGTTGCTCACGCGAAGAGGCATCGTGGTGCTGATATCGGACCTCTATGACGAGCCCGAACGGGTGATTGAAGGGCTCGAGCATCTGCGCTTTCGCGGCAACGAAGTGATCGTGTTTCATGTGATGGACAAGAATGAACTCGATTTCGATTTCATCGAACCGGTGGTGCTTGAAGACGCCGAGACCGAAGAGCAGCTACACGTCTTGCCCGATGTCCTGCGCGACGAGTATCTGCGCGCGATCAACTCGCACATTGATTTGCTTAGAGACGGCGCGGCCCGCAATCGAATCGATTACGAGATGCACAGGACGTCGGAACCGCTCGATGCTTCGTTGTTCGCGTATTTGGCTCGGCGGTCTCAGTTTGGATAAATAGTTGGCGCGTAACGGACGTTTCGCCAGTGAAGATGTGGTATCCGCGCGAATCCGTCGGATCAGTGTCATCCGTGGTCCATGCGGCACTAGCAAAGCAATTCTTCCGAACGCATAGACCACGGATGACACTGATCCGACGGATTCGCACGGATTTCTTACCGGAGGAGGACGACAGCGACCTGATGGTTGCATGACGGCACATGGCGTTTCTAAACCCAATCTTCTTGCTCGGAGCCATCGCGGCGGGACTGCCGGTGCTCATTCATCTGGTTCGTCGAACCCGCGCGCCAAGAGTGCAATTCCCATCATTGATGTTCCTCCGAAAGATCGAGCAGAAGACCATTCGCCGGCGCAAGCTCCGCAACCTTCTGCTGCTGTTGATGCGATGCGCGGCGCTGCTGCTGCTAGCGTTCGCGTTCTCAAGGCCCTTCTTCACGGGCTCGACTTCGGTGTCTGCTTCCGGAGATCACACCAGCACGGTGATCCTGATCGATGGCTCGTACAGCATGCGCTACGGCGAGGTGTTCAACCGGGCGAGGCAGTCCGCCCGCAACATGGTTAACGATGCGTCGTCGGACGAGCAGATTGCGGTCGTGCTCTTCTCCAAGAACTATCAAGTGCTGATGCCGCTGAAAGCCGATCGCGCCGAAGCCGCTACAGCGGTCGGCGAAATGAAGCCGGGGCTTGATTCAACCGACTATCTTCAAGCGATTCAAGCCGCCGACGCCATCTTGAAAGACGCCGGCCGCGGCCAGCATCGCATCTACCTAATCTCCGATTTTCAGGACGCAGGTTGGAACCGCGCGGCGCCGCCGGTCAAGCTTGCGCCCGATGTGAAGCTGTTTCCCATCGACGTGTCGGACGCTAAGGCTTCGAACCTCGCGGTGTTGGGAGTTGCCGCCGACGCCGTAGTCTATGCCCAGAAGTACGCGGGCAAGGCCGTCGCGCGCATCGGCAACTTCGGCATCGAGGACGTAGACGCCGCGATCGAGTTGAAGCTCAACGATCTGCCGGCCGAGCGGAAGCCGCTTAAGCTCAGCGCCGGCGGAACGCAGAACGTCGAGTTCACCGGCTTCAACGTGCCCGAGGGCTCAAACCGCGCGACGGTTGAGATCACCGGCGACACCTTTGCGCTCGACAACAAGTTCTTCTTCACAATCAGACGCGACAATCAGACGCGAGTGCTGGCGATTGAAACTGCGGCGCGCGGCCGCAGCGAGAGTTTCTTTCTTGAGCAGTCGCTGGCCGCGGGCGAGAACAATCAGCACGCGTTGACGGTGAAGACTGCCGGGACGGTGAACCCATCCGAGCTTGATCCGTACCGGGTCGTGATCGTAAACGATGCGTCCGGCATCAACGAAGGTCTCGCCTCTTCGCTCAAGACTTTCGTTGAGCGCGGTGGCGGATTGATCCTGGCGGCGGCAAAACACACCGACGCCGGCGAGTTCAATCGACTGCTCGGATCGATCGTGCCCGCGCAGCTTGGCGAAGTTGTTCAATCGCGCGGTTACGCGTTGATGAGTCAGGTGAAGACCGATCATCCCATCTTCGGCGCGTTTGCTCGCAGCGGGCGGTTGACCTCGACGCGGGTCTACGGCTACCACCGCGCGACCGCGAAAGAAGGAGCGGTGACTATTGCCGCGCTGGATGACGGGAGCCCGATAGTAGTTGAAGGCTCGGCGGGGAGAGGCAAAGTGTTGCTCGTCACGACTACGCTGGACACTTCCTGGAACGATTTGCCGCTCACGCCGATGTTTCTTCCGCTGGTTCGACAGATGCTCGAGTATTTAGGAGGGCGCGAAGCCACCTCCTCATACACGATAGGGCAGGCATTCACGACACCCGCCGACAAAGACAGCTCACTGCCTGCGGTCGATAGTCCGGGCGGTAAAAGAGTCGATGATACGAGAACGAATTCTTCGGGCGAGCAATCATTGGACGCGAGCGAGATCGGGTTCTACCGGTTAAGATATCGTGACCGAGACGAATTCGTAGCGGTGAACCTCGATACGAAGGAATCGGATCTGATTAAGCTAAATGTCGATGAGCTGATTGCAAGCGTTTCTCCGGCGCCGGGAGACGCCAACGCGCAGCCTGCTCAATCGTCTCGATTGACGTCTGAAGAAAAAGAGGCGCGGCAGCGACTATGGCTGCCGCTGCTGCTCATGGCGCTCGCGTTGTTTGTAGCCGAAGCAGTCATCGCGCGGCGAATCCGAGTTCCGAAGTTGATCTAGAGGGCGGGGATCAAACACAAAGGCACAAAGACACGAAGGAAGAAGGGCGGAGA
>CAZJQQ010000024.1:52146-115064 GCA_964548075.1 uncultured Clostridia bacterium
TTCGTGTCTTTGTGCCTTTGTGTTTAGGTCCCAGGATTATTGGTCGGTTCGCAGAGAGGGCGGGGATCAAACACAAAGGCACAAAGACACGAAGGAAGAAGGGCGGAGAGGGATGAGCGAAAAAGAGCTAGCATTGGAGTGAATCGTCGTCATTCTCTGTTCGTGTCTTTGTGCCTTTGTGTTTAGGTCCCAGGATTATTGGTCGGTTCGCAGAATCGGGGTATACTCGATGCGTTAGTTTCAAAGGGGGATAGCGGGATGAGTCCTCAATTGCAGAACGTCACTGAAGTCATCAATCAAGTCCGTCGGCGCATTCGCACTCGCCAGGCGCTTCGAGGCGCCGCGATCACGCTGGCCATTGCGGCTGGTTCACTGTTGATCGTTGCGCTTGTAGCCGGGCTGCTCAAGCAGAAGCACGCCGCGCTGATTGTGCTTCGACTGGTGCCGGTCGTAATGACGATGGCCGCCGGCTGGTTGTTTCTCATTCGCCCTCTGCGCGCAAAAATAAATGATGCAAAGATAGCGCGGCTGATTGAGGAGAGGTGCGGCCTCGGAGACCGCCTGGTGACCGCGGTTGAGTATTCCGAAGGCCCACGCGAGGCCTCGCCCGCGATAGTGGATCGGTTGATCACCGACGCATCCCGCCGGTCCGCGTCTGCTGATCTCGATAGCGTAGTCGATCCGCGCCGAGCCTACGCCTACGGAGCAGTGGCGGCGCTGATACTCATCGGGTTGATAGGCGCGCTGGTGCTGGCGCCTCGATCAGTCTCGAGCGGCCTGTCCGCACTGTTCTCGGCGGATGACGATTCGGTCGCGGCCAGCTCGATGTTCATCAACGTGAGCCCAGGCAGCGCGCGAGTGCCTCGCGGCTCTGATCAGAAATTGAAGGCGATCCTTGCGGGCTTCGATTCGACGATTGCGCAGGTATTCATGCGCAAGGATGGCGCTGACAACTGGCAGGCCCACACGATGGAGCCGGCCAAAAACAACGGCGAGTTTCAGTTTCTAATCTTCAACATCCAGGACTCGGTCACTTACTACATCGAATCGAAGGACATCCGGTCACCGGAGTTCTCGCTCGAAGTCGTGGACCTCCCGTTCGTCAAGCAGATCGACCTGATGTTGAACTTTCCTGCCTACACCAGGCTCGCGAGTAAGAAGATCGAGAACGGCGGAGAAGTGGCCACGATCAAAGGCACCGTCGTTGAGGTTATGGCTCAGTTGAGCGCTAACGCAAAAGCCGCCCGGATCGTCATCAGCGACGGGACGAAGGTCGAGATGACGCGGGCCGATGACACTCACTTCGTCGGACAGTTTACGGTCAAGCAGAACGGCACGTATCGCATCGAGCTCACCAGCGAAGGGGGCGAGCGCTACAACGGCTCGAACGAATACGACATTACTGTGCTCGACGATCACGGGCCGACCGTTGTCATCGATAAGCCGGGCCGCGACATGAAGGTCAGCAGCATTCAGGAGGTCTTCACCCAGGTGCGTGCCGAGGACGATTTCGGCGTGTCGTCAGTTGAGCTCTATTACTCGGTCAACGGCGGCGAAGAAAAGAAAGTACAGTTGCAAGATTTGAAGAGCGACGCCGCGCGCACGCTGTCCGGCGCGCATACGTTTTTCCTTGAGGAGTACGGGCTGCAGCCCGGCGATTTCATTTCCTACTACGCGAAGGCCCGTGACAATTCGGCCACTCCGCAAGAATCGACCAGTGACATTTATTTCATGGAAGTGCGGCCCTTCGATCGCGAGTTCCGTCAGGCCCAACAACAGAGCGGCAGCGGAAGCGGCGATCAGGAATCCAACGCGCTCACGCGCCGCCAGCGCGAGATAATCGCCGCGACATTCCGGGTTCAGCGCGAGCTTTCGACCTACACGCCGCCTGAGAGGGATGAGAACTTTGGCGCGGTGACGCTGAGCCAGGAGAAGCTCAAGACTGATGCCGAGACTCTCGCTGAGCGCATCCGGCGGAGACTTGGCGATCAACTAAACTCGCAGCCAGACTACGCGAAGCTTGTTGAATACCTCGGGCAAGCTTCGAAGGAAATGGCTACGGCGATTGATGAACTGCGGGCGAAGAAGACTAAAGAGGCGCTTCAACCCGAGCAACGGGCTTTACAGCAGCTCCTGCGTGCCGAGGCTATCTTCCGCGAGATTCAAGTCGCGCAAGGCGGAGGTCAAGGTCAGGGCAAGAGCCAGCAGGACCAGCAGGAACTCGCCGATCTGTTCGAGCTTCAGCTCGACAAGATGAAGAACCAGTACGAGACGGTTCAGCGAGAGCAACAACAGAATCAAAGCCAGCAGCAGGACGAAATCGCGCGGCGGCTTGCGGAACTCGCGCGCCGCCAGCAGCAACAACTCGAGCAGAAGATGCGCTCGCAGATGCAGCAGCAGGGCGGTGGCGGCGGCGGCTCGCAGCGACAACAACAGGAAATGATCGACGAAGCGCAGAAGATGGCTCGCGAGCTTGAAAAACTGTCGCGTGACCGCCGCGATCAGAAGCTCGCCGAGGCTGCTCAGCAAATGCAGCAGGCTGCCGACGAATTGAAGCGCGCGCAAGCGTCCGGGTCCCAGTCGTCTTCTTCACAGCAGGGTGGCGGAGAATCGACCGCCCAACAGCTTCGCGCGCTCGACCGCATGGAGCAGGCGCGGAAGATGCTCGAATCAGCGCAGCGCGCGGGCGGGCAGCAGAATGTGCAGAAGCTTCGACAACAAACAGAAGAAGCGTTGAAACGTCAGGAAGAGATCTCACGAAACGTGGAAGAGCTGGCCCGCAACGGACAAGCTGGAGGCGCGAGCGAAGAGAAGAAACAACAAATTGGCGAGCGCAAACAGGCGCTTGCGGACCAGGTCGCGGGGCTTGAACGCGACATCGATCAGGCAGCGCGAGGCATGGGGCAGGACCGCCAGCAGGCAAGCGACAAGCTTCGCGAAGCCGCCGGCGCGATTCGTCAGAATAAAATACCCGATCGCATCCGGCAGAACCAGCAACTGATCGCCAACGGCTGGTACGATCAGGCGCGCGAACGCGAGCGGATCATCAAAGGCAATCTCGAAGAGGTGCTAAAGGACCTTCAGGCGGCCGAAGGGGGCGCGACGAAGGGTGCTCAAGCGGAGGGACTGGAAGATGCGCTGAATCGCGCGCGTGAGTTGGCTGACAATCTTGAATCGCTTCGCCGCAAATTGGAATCGGGCGAACAGCAGGGTCAGAATCAGAATGGCCAGCAACAGGGGCAGCAAGGTCAGCAGGGAAGTCAGTCCGGACAGCAACAGACTCAAAACGGCCAGCAGAGCCAGTCTCAGGGCAGGCAGGGCCAGCGGGGACAGCAAGCAGGACGGCAGACCCAGCAAGGTCAGCAAGGTCAGCAGTCCGGCCAGCAGAATCAGCAGGGTCAACAATCGCAGGGACAACAGAACCAGTCTGGACAACAAGCTGGCCGGCAAGGCCAGCAGGGTCAACAAGGCCGGCAAGGCCAGCAGGGTCAACAAGGCCAGCAGGGTCAACAGGGTCAACAGGGACAGCAAGGTCAGCAAGCCGGCCAGCAGGGTCAACAAGGTCAACAAGGTCAACAAGGCCAACAAGGCCAACAAGGCCAACAAGGTCAACAAGGTCAACAAGGCCAACAGGGTAGTCAAGAGGGGCAGGGCCAGCAGGGCGGTCGTCCGACCAACAGCGGCGCCTTCGATCCAAGATCAATGGGTGGAGGACCGCCCAGTGGTGGACAGCGCCAACTCGAAAGTGAGCTGCGCCAGCGGCTCGCTGAAGCCGAAGAATTGAAACGTGCCTTAGGGCGCAACAGCGATCTTGCAAAAGACCTCAATCGTGCGGTCGAGCAGTTACGCCGCATCAATCCGAACGCGTTCGCCGATCCGGCGCAGCTTGCGTTGCTCAAGAACGAGGTGATCGACCCGCTCCGTCAACTGGAGATCGAGCTCGCGCGTAGGCTTCAGGCGAAGCTCGGCAACAACGGCCCAGGCGCGTTTGGCGACGGCGACGCCCCGGATCGTTATCGAAAGATGATCGAGGATTACTATCGCAGGCTGTCGGCGCGTTCGCCGGAGCCGAAGCCTTAAGATGGGCGGAAAACCAGTTTATGAACAGGAGAGCGATCTTGAAGCGGCTACTAGTTATCAACGTGCTGGTTGTGCTTCTCATAAGCGCGCCCGCGAGCCGTGTTGCGAATGCGTCGCGCGATCACAAGTCCTTCGCCGCGCTCTCGGCTCGTTTGTCTGAGCCCGGCGGCTATTTCGATTCCGACAACCTGATCTCGAATGAGACTTCTTATCTTCACGTGATGGCCAAGCTGCGCGAGATGGGTGTGGCTGGCGGCGTCTACGTGGGGGTCGGGCCGGATCAGAGCTTCTCTTACATCGCGAAGATTCGACCGAAGATGGCGATCATGATCGACATCCGACGCGACAACCTCCTTCAACATTTGCTGTTCAAGTCGCTGTTCGGCCGCGCCAGAAATCGAATCGACTATCTATGCGAGTACTTCGGCAAGCCGATCCCAAAGACCAGGGGCTGGGAGACTCGGAGCGTAAAGGAACTGGTCGACTATATCGATAGCACCGCCTCTGACCCCAAGCTATTCGAGAAGAGTTTGAGAGACGTGCGTCAGGATGTTCAGAAGTACGGCATACCGCTGTCGCAATCAGATCTCGAATCGATCGGGAAGGTCCAGCGGGCGTTCTTCGGCGCCGGGCTCGACATACGCTACTCGAGCTATCATCGCCCGCCGCGCTCGATCTATCCGCCTTATCGAGACCTGCTGCTCGAGACCGATCTTGCGGGCAACCAGCAAAACTACTTCAACTCAGAGGATGACTTTCAGTTCCTCAAGAAGCTTCAAGATCAGGACATGGTCGTACCGGTGGTGGGCGACCTGTCAGGCCCGCAGGCGATGAAGGCCATCGGTCAATACATCGCGGAGATCAAAGAGCGCGTGTCGGCGTTCTATGTTTCAAACGTCGAGTTCTACCTTCAACGGCAGGGGACATTCGATAAGTTCGTCGAGAACGTGAAGTCGCTGCCCATCGACGGCCGCAGCATGATCATTCGAAGCTACTTCAATTACGGCGCGGCCCATCCGCAGGCCGTGGCAGATCACTTCAGCACCCAGTTGCTGGAGCGGATCGATGACCTGGTGAAACAGTGCGCATCCGGGGACTGCGATTCGTACAACGACATAGTGACAAAGAACTCGATCCCGCTGAAGTGAAAAATCATTGCATTAGGTTCGTCGCCCAGATATATTTCACCCTAGCTAAGGATTTGCAGTGAACGAGAGGAGTACCACAGCAACCATCGAGGAACTGTTCGGGATGCCGGTGGATCAAGTCCGCACGGCCTTCGGACGAGAGTTCGCACGGCTTCGAATAGCAATAAATGGCTATGAGATGATCGGTCTGCTAGTTCGCCTAACGGAAGGCTTCATTGGACGTGACCCTTATTCAAATGAAAAGATAATTTGCTATTGGAAAGGAAAGAATGGTACCGGCGAAGTGTGGTTTGAGGTCGAGGAGCGCACAGTGGACGCCCTTCTCCGAATGCGCTTAATTGAGCGCGGAGCGCTTCCTCCAGAGGCAGCGCCATCGCTCGGCAAGGAGTTCTACGCGCTTGCAGCAACAGGACAGAGATTCTTTAGTAACATTCCCGAAAAGCACCGAAGTGGCGGACTGTCTGATTGGGCGCCACGTGAGGACCGAGAATTCTGGACGGTAATTGTGGAAGAGACGCCGGACCTGCCGCCAACTGTCTATCCATGGGTCGGAGCAGAGGCGCCCGACGCGAGAGCGGTCATCTCACAATATGCTGATGCGGTTCCGGCCATGGATATCGAACCACGAGTAAGCGGCCCCCATAGTCTTCGTTGGATTCCCCCCTCCGCCCTTGCCTTTGATGAGTACCCGGCCCTCGAAGGTAAGGTGGGGCCGCGAATAATCCGGTCGTGGTTCGATACCGTCATTAACCCGATTCTGGCGGACTTGAAGCACGAGGAAAGTCTGTTGGTTCTAAGGAACTGGACGTGGAGAGTTCCTCCCGGTCATTTGGAATCGCTGCGCCGCGTCGAGGAATCGCCGTGGCAAGTGAGTGTAGACAATCTTGAGCAGTTCATCTGCTTCTATCCGCAGGTTGCAGATTTGATCGAGCGTCACGATCGCGAGCGATCGGAGTTGGAAGAGGCATGCAGCGCTTTGCATAGTGCGCTCTCGCTGAGCAAGACGCTTAAGGACGCCTACGAAAAGGCCAAGTCAGACAATTCTCCTACCGACCAAGAAACACCGATTAATGCGGTGTTACTTCGCGGGACTGACGAACAGCACCTCGATCTGCTCGCGCAGTACGTCGTAAACACCGCCGACGAGCTGCCCGGTTACTACGTCTATTCGCCAGTGTGGAACAAGTACAGTGCCGAGTTTCTAGTCGCGCTACAGGATCCGGCGATTTCGCCGATGAGAGCTTCTGTTGTTGAGGGAGGAGAGAAACTTCTCAAAACGGTCGGTGATCTCATTGCCTTGCTAAAGGAGACCCGGGCAAGGCTGTCGTTGTGGTTCGACGTTCCCTTCGTCACCGCTCAGTCGGGACTGGATGAGTAGCGACCGAATGGCCAGACCCAAGTCGTCGCCTCTTCCCTACAAGAAAGCTGTGGTGGATAACGGTCCCCTGTTTACCGTCCTGACGCTCGTGTTTGTTCGGCAATGGCCTACGTATCGAAATGTCGTGCTTGCTAAGCATGGTCCTCCCCCTTACGCCGTCGACAGACAAAGGGATTATCTGGATTTCTTTGACAGCATCAATCGAATCCTTTTCACGTCTCATGTAATTGGGGAACTCAAGAGCCGAGAAAGCAAGAGACTGCCGCCGCAAATCTATCGGGAGTTCTGGCTTTGCTCGATGGATTACTTGAAACGAAAACGTGCAGATGAAAAGCTTCTTGCTCTACTCTCTATGCACGAGGACGCATTTTTCAGCGATATTGTGTGCTCGCTCGGTCCCGTTGATGCGGGATTGGTAGCCCTTGCCAAGAACGAGAACTGTGTACTGCTAACTGACGATGGTAGACTTTTGTCTCGTTGTGATAGCACCGGCAGTCCTGAAATAAAGTTGGTTGAGTACCTGCTGTGACTAACTCAAGGTTGAGATGGCCCCCTCCCGCTCAACAAGACTAAAACGTGTATGGAGCATCAGCCAAACACGCAGGGGTAGTCGCGGCCCGTAACTGGGCAGAATATCTGAGGGCTTTTAGGTGGTCGCCCTTGCCTTTCGGTTCGCTCCCAGCGAGAAGCTATGGAAGACATCCGCGTATCAAGTTGGAACGAATTGAACGAGCGGCTCTATGAAGGGTCGTGGGAGGAGCCGCTCGCCCGCTTTCGGTCCAACCTCGCGTTTCGCGGTCTGGGTGATTCGTCCTATGACCTGAAGACCGGCTTGATACGACTGGGAGGCGCGTCCGAAAAGCTCGAAGGGCACCTGCTTCGCAACTATCGCAAGTATGCGCGGCGCGATTCGGCGCCTGACGATTCGAATTGGAACTGGGTTGCGCTCGCGCAGCATCACGGCCTGCCGACCAGACTGATCGATTGGACCTTCTCGCCTTTTGTAGCGATGCACTTCGCAACCGTTCGGCTGGAAGACTACGGCTTGGACGGCGTGATCTGGTGTGTGGACTTCGTGAAAACGAATCGGTTGCTGCCGGAGAAACTCAAGTTGCTGTTGCAAGAGGAAGGCTCGAACGCTTTCACCGTCGACATGCTCAGTCGAGTAGCCGGCACGTTTACCGAGTATGACCGGCTGTCGCCCGATGAGTTCGTCGTTTTCTTCGAACCGCCCTCGCTGGATGATCGGATAGTGAACCAGTTTGCGTTGTTCTCGATGATGTCGAGCGCGACTGCGCGGCTCGATCGCTGGCTTGAAGAACACCCCGAGCTATGCCGGCGCGTGATCATCCCGGCCGAGTTAAAGTGGGAAGTCCGCGACAAACTCGACCAGGCGAACATCACCGAGCGGGTGCTGATGCCGGGGCTGGATGGGTTGAGCAGCTGGCTGAAGAGATACTACACACCGAAGCCGAGGTGACGAAGGAATAAGTCCTACGAGTCCTATAAGTCCCATATGGAAAATGATTTCGAAGTCCATGGCGAAGTGATCAAGATGATTCACGGCGAGTTGCCCGCAGTGCGATGGACTTGCGGCAACTGCGGCGAAGATGCGTGCACGATCTTTTATGAGCCGAGTTTGCAGAGTAAAGGCGTTACGTGCGAGTCGTGCGACGCGTACAATCTTGTGCGAATGGGTTAGCCTCCGTATTGGGTGATCTATGCCTGTCATTTCGATGTTCTATGTGAACGGGCAGCCGGTGTTCAAGATCGAACCGCTCAAGTAAGGAGTGTTGAAATGATCAAAGTTACTGGCGTACGTTCGAATGATGACTTCTCGCTTGATTTGACGTTCAACGATGGAAGTGTCAAGAGGTTTGACGCCACGCCCTATCTTGACTATGAAGCGTTCAGAGAATTGAAGGACCTGGACTATTTCAAACAGGTAACGGTCGCGTTCGGCACTGTTCAATGGCCTCACGAACAGGATATCAGCCCCGAGACCTTGTATCTGGAAAGCATTGAGTTGTCGGTTGCCCCTGCTGGCGATTAGACTACGTTGCTTAAGCGGCGACATTGATTCTTTCCCACGAACAAACTCGCAGGCTAACATAAGCGCGAACATGATCGACGATCTCCGCGAACTGATTGCCAATGTGCGAGAACGCGCCAACTCTTGCGAGATGCCCGCCGCGCTGGTTTTCAATTGTCACATCACAGGACTCGCAGTTGCGCGCTCGCTTGGACGGCGAGGTGTGCCGGTCATTGGACTCGATCGCGACGAGAACGGTTACGGCTTGCATTCACGCTACACCGCGGTTTCCGGGGGTTGCCCTTACCCGCTCGATGACGAACGCGGGTTCATCGATCTGTTGATGGAGATCGGCGCTGCGTTGAAACAGAAGGCCGTGCTTTTTCCATGTCTCGACGAGTGGGTATTTGCGGTCGCGCGTCACGCCGGTGAGCTTGCTGAGTATTTCATTCTTCCGTTCTCTGACATCGAAACCGTCGAGCGAATCCTTGACAAGAATTTGCTATATCGAAAGTGCGAAGAGCGGCGGATTCCTATCCCGCGAACGTTCTACGTCGGCGAACAAAGCCCCGAGCAAATCGCTGGCGAAATCAGCTTCCCTTGCATCGTGAAGCCCGCGCTTCAACGCGAGTTCACCAATGAGTTCGGAGAAAAAGTCCTGCGCGCGGAAACACGAGAGGACTTTCTCTCGTTGTGCGAGCGCGCCGGTCATCACCCGCTGCTGGCGCAGGAGATCGTCGGCGCAGGCCTGGACAGCTTCTATTCGCTGTGCAGCTACGTTGGGCGCGACGGACAAGCTAAGGGCGTGTTTGTCGGGCGCAAACTCGAACAATACCCGCCGGATTTCGGCACCGCGTGTCTTGTCGATTCACGCTACGTCAAAGAGATCGTTGACCGCGGCGTCGAAATACTTCGCGAATTCGGCTATCACGGCATCAGCGAAGTCGAGTTTATCTATGACGAACCGAGTGGCGACTTCAAGCTGCTCGACATCAACACGCGAGTGTGGAAGTGGATCGGGTTGCCCATCGCCGCTGGCATCGATCTGCCGTGGCTGGCCTATGCTGAGGCTGTGTACGGGAACGTTGAGGCAGCCGGGCCGCAGCGGGATGCGCTGCGATGGGTGTACTTGAAAGACTACATCGCGCTGCGTCGAGCGAGAGCCGGTGTTGAAGAGACGACGCTCACGCGGCAGGACTGGCTGGATCTGATCACGGGCCGCGCAGAGTCGGATGGCGAGATAGTCGACGCGGTGCTGTCGAGTGATGACCCGGAACCGTTTGCGCAGATGATTGAAAGTTTGTTCACCAAGCGGCAATACTATTGTGCTTGTTAGACGGAACCTATAGGCCCTATAAGTCCTATAGGTCCGATAGATCTGGAGACTGAGAATGAACAAGGTGCGATTCGGATTCTGGATGCCGATATTCGGCGGGTGGCTGCGTAACGTCGAAGATGAACAGATGCAGGCTACCTTCGACTACAACAAACGCCTCGCTCAACGAGCCGAGCAGATCGGCTTCGACATCTCATTGCTCGCCGAGCTGAACCTCAACGACATCAAAGGCGCGACCGCTCCGGTGCTCGAGTGCTGGACAACGGCTGCGGCGATCGCTTCGGTCACCGAGAAGGTCGAGTTGATGAATGCGATTCGGCCCGGCTTCAGGTTGCCGGCGATCACCGCCAAGATGTCCGCCAACATCGATCAGATTTCGAACGGCCGCTTCAGCCTCAACATCGTCTCCGCGTGGTGGGAGCAGGAGATGCGTGAATACGGCGGAACGTGGGTCGGCCACGACGAACGCTACGAACGCACACGCGAGTTCCTCGAAGTCATGCGGGGGATGTGGACCGAAGACGAATTCAGCTATGAAGGCCGCTACTACAAAGTCGAGAAGGCGCACCTCGAGCCGAAGCCTGTGCGCAAGCCGTGGCCGACGCTTTACGCGGGTGGCGAATCCGACGACGCCAAGCGGATGATCTCGCGCTACTGTGACGGCTACTTGATGCACGGAGATCCGCCTGAGAACGTGCGCCCGAAGGTTGAAGAGATGGAGCGCCGCAGGCGCGAGCTGGGACTTGGGCCGATGACGTACGGCATCGCGGCTTATGTGATTTGCCGAAAAAGCGACGCCGAGGTCAAGAAAGAAATCGATCGCATATGCGACGTGAAGGACACTGCCGGCTATTTCGGATTCAAGGATTTCACCACGCAAAGCCAGCTCGAGCGCGAGTTGTCGTTGAGGGATTACAGCGTGTCGAATCGCGGCTTGAGGACGGGACTGACAGGAACGGCCGAACGAATCGCCGAACGCATAATCGAGTTTCGCAACGCCGGCGTCGAGATATTCCTGATGCAGATGAGCCCGATGATGGAAGAGATGGAACGCTTTGCCGAAGAGGTGATTCCCCTAGTGCGCTCGGCCCCGGCGAGCGAATGATTTTGTCCCTTCCACCACAATGATCGGAGCGATAACCGCAGCCCCGACATAATCCAGTCTGATGAGCTAACCACAGAAACTGTTTGACAGTCTTACCTCTTTTGCGAGAGCCAACGCCACCCGGGCTGAGCTTGCCGCTGTTTTCGGTTTGCGCCAGCGCATGGTTTATTGGGCGCGGGTCCGAAGAGGTCCTCTAACGCGGTTTGGAGATGTACTTCTTGTACGCGGCCACCCAGTCCGTAGCTATTTCCTGCTGAGCCTTCTCAAGCGCAAGGCCCTCCTTGCAAACCATCTTGTACAGCGTGCGCTCGAGCTGGTTTTTCAAATGGTAGTTCCATTCGCCGGAAAGCGACTGCGGCCAGAGATTCTTTGGAGAATTCGACCCGCCGAGACTCACTGGTATCAGATGATCCACGTTGTATCCGACCGTGGCCGGGCTCAGGCCGTACCTGTCGAATGTCTGTCGCTTTAACGTAATTGGGATTTTGTCGGCCGGGCTTGTGTATTCAGACCCGCACAAGTCCTCCCGCTTAACGTCGAGTGTAGCGCCGGGCGTTAAGGCTGGATTAGGCAGGTTCGAAAGGCCGCGTTGGGCCGCCGCCAGACCCGATACGCAAGACATCAGCATCAGGGATAAGAGAACAGTTTTCATTCTACTAGGTTAGAGTGCCGCACGCGGTCAAGCAAGCTGCTCAGCCAGTTTCGAGTGTTGGTTGGCGGCGCAGACTGACTTTCAACCGAATCAGGCGATGCTCGGTGTCCAGTCAATCGATCCAGGCGGACACGGTAGAAGATAGGTGTGACCGAATTCGGCGAGTCGCGATGTTCAACGGCGACACAAGCAGGTTCCCACCACATAGCTTGCCTTTGCAGCAACTCGTGAGCATGCAAGCGACTCGCTTTGTGTTCAAGCGTATCTGGTAATTCCTCATAAGTTCCAAAGACGACAACGCTCGTCCAAAGAATCTGGCTTTTAACATCATCAATCTCCACGCACACATGGGGATTGGCGCGCATCCAGTCGATCTTCTGGCCGAGAGTGGAAAAGCCGTAGAGGTACGTGCCATCATAAGTGAGATAGACCGGAACAACATACACCTGACCCTCCCGCTCGCAGGCCAATCTTGCGAGGTGCGCCTGCGCGAGCGCTTCGTGACATTCCGTGAGAGTCATTTCGTGGATTACCATCGCGACCCCGTATCGCTGTCTATCAGAACAGCGGATCGACGAACAGGCTGTCCTCGACGGCGCGCACGCCAGGCGCGTGGCTGACAGTTCCCAGGATTGCTCGCTTCTCGGCCCACGAACGGACGCAGCCTGAAAGGGTGACCTTGCTGTCGTGGACCTCGACCTTTATGCGCCGGGCTTCGCGCTCCGCCCTGCGCTCGAGCGCATCTTCGATCGCTTCCCCGCAAGTCATCCGCAGCGACCTTCGAAGGCTTCACCTCGATCTTGTTCGTTACCGCGCGCACGCCGGCGAGTCTTCGAATCGCGCGCTCGGCGTCTTCGCGTTCGCGCAGCAGATCGACATTTCCTTCAAGAGTCACGCAGCCATTCGACACCGTCGACTTGATGCGCTCTTCCGGGACCCACACGTCCCACTCGAGCGCGCTTCTTACAGCCTGCGCAATCTCGGTGTCGCTGCGAGCCATGGTTCCGGGAAGCCGCACCTGTACATCATTGGCCACGTCTAGCACGCCGAACACCCGGTGCGCTGCTTCCTGCGCCGCGATCTTCTTGCCATAGCTGCCGACGGCTCCGGTGAGAGTGACGACTCCTTGTTCGACGGCTACACCGATCTCATTCTCGTCAACTCGAGTGTCCCACTTCATCTCGCGGAGCACCTCTTGCTGGATTTGCGAATCGCTCTTCGTTTGCATCTTTGCTGACATGACTACCTCCTAACTGCCTCGCGGTTTCCAACGTCACAAGACAGTTCCTCGCAGAGTTGCTATCCCGGGAGCGCTTCATTCCGCCGCGCGAGCTGCTCACCGTAGCGTTAGGTAGGTGGGCTACTACTCCTGACGCTCGCGCAGCACGCTGGAAGCTGGGCGCTCCCGGGAATCTGTTCTACTTTCTGCCTGCGTGAGTCTTGCGTTTACCCCCGCCTTTGATGCCGCCCGCTTGCTGGCCGCCCATTCCGCCGCCGCTCTTGCCGCCTTTACTGCTCCTTTCGGTAGCGGCGCCGGCCCCGCACGCTATGTGTTTCATCACGCCGGGAGCGGTGCTGGCTCCCGAAGGATTGCGCAGCGCGGCTCTTCTTACAAACCAGGTCTTCTCTTTCTGGGCTGCCGCCAGCATGAACTTAATCGCACTGGGAGCAGCCGCCGTTGCTTGTCTCTGTGGCATAACGGTACCTCCCTCGAAGCCTTCGCGCCGCGCCGCGTCTACCCCCTCGCGGTCAGGTAATGCTCCCTCAAAACTTCCGGATGGCTGTGTTCGCAAACCGCCTTAAGCGTGCCGACAACGTCCTCGTAGTTCAGACAGCGACAACCGGGAGCACGCCGCAATCGTTCTCCCACATCATGGCTGCCGCGGCTGCCAGATTGGTATCCGGCCAACAGGATTTCACTTGCTCAGTCATAACATCCTGGACTTTCATGGCAACTCCTTTCTTCGGCGAGTAGCTGGTTATCCGACGTCGCGCTTCAAGCGGGGAGGTACTCACTTCTACAAATATGCCGGTACCCGTTGCGCCCGGTTCAATGCGTAGTCTTCTCAGACGACTTCCGGATAAAGTATAGAAGCTCGCGAGGCCGAGGCGCTATGACGACCGTCACCCAGGCCCGTGACAGCCATCACCTCCTGGTCACTAGATTGTCCATCGACCTGATCGTTGTTCCTTAAACCTAAAGGATGTGAGAGAAGGGAGTGCCGCAGCACGGTTAAGAGTATACTGAATCCTGACGGAGAGGCCGGTGTGACGGCGCTGGTGCGAGTGGACGCAAGAGGAGAAGAAACATGCAATCGCAGATCAAGCTTGGCCGCATCTTCGGCGTCGAAATAGGATTGCACTACAGTTGGATCGTTATCGCGTTGCTAATCGTGTTCTCGCTCGCGGGACACTTTCGCGAGACGAATCCTCAGTGGGGTGACGGCGTGGTTCTGATCACGGCGGTGATGACTGGCGTGCTTTTCTTCGCGACGATCATCGCCCACGAGCTGGCTCATTCGGTCGTTGCCAAGAGCCGCGGGTTGCCGGTCAAGTCCATCACTCTGTTTGCGCTGGGAGGCGTGGCGCAGATCGAAAAAGAGGCAGCCGACGCGAAGACCGAATTCTGGATCGCGATTGTCGGTCCGATTACCAGTTTTGTCATAGGCGCTGTCTTGCTTGCGCTTTCGTTAGCTACGGGTTGGGCTCCAATGGAGACGGCGAAGACGCCTGTTCTGGCGATGATGGTGTGGCTGGGCTACATCAACGTCGCGCTCGGTCTGTTCAACCTTATCCCGGGCTTCCCGTTAGACGGCGGGCGAGTGCTGCGAGCGATCGTCTGGTGGGTCACCAAGGACGCCGTCCGGTCCACCAGAATCGCCGCGCGCACGGGCCAGGCCGTCGCGCTTTTCTTCATCGTGACCGGCGTCTATCGGTTGTTCGGCGGCGCGGGGTTCGCGGGATTGTGGATGGCAATCATCGGGTGGTTCTTACTGGATGCGGCCGGAGCCAGCTACGCTCAGGTTGAGGTGAGCGAACGCCTGCGCGGCGTGAGGGTTGGGGACATCATGACGCGCGATTGCCCCACGGTTGAAGGCCGAACGAACCTTCAGACTTTTGTGGAAGAGTTCCTGCTGCGCACCGGCCGGCGCTGCTTCATTGTGGTCGAGAATGATAGCATTGCCGGAATCGTCACGGCGCATGAGATCAAAGAAGTCGAGCCTTCCCTCAGGCTTTACAAGACCGTGAGCGACGCTATGCGGCCCATCCATCAACTCCGAACGGTGACTGCCGACACGCCAGTCACTGAAGTCCTCGAGACAATGGGGCGCGAAGACCTGAACCAACTTCCAGTCGTCTCTGACGGTAAGCTTGAAGGCGTCATCTCGCGTGGTCAGGTGCTGCGATATCTCCAAACGCGTATGGAACTGCGTGTGTGAGGTTGAGCATTGAGCCTGGACCGCCGTTCTGTGAGGCGCCGGGCTTCAATCTTGTTGGCGGGAAGAAGACAGACACTTGCTTACCGCAACGGGTTCGGTGTATTCAGAAAGGGTTTCCCTTCGCGGGGGATCGGAATCTGAAAAGCAAACTATCAAAGGGAAGATCGCAATGATGAGAAAATTTCTACTTCTTTTAGCCGTATTCGCGCTGGCAATCAATGTCGCTTATCCTCAAAGCCGAGGCGCTGACTCGGCCAGGCAAGTCCAGGCGGGAGAGGTGGTCCCGTTTGGCGAGAGCCTCTTCGTTAGGGTCATGATGGCGACGAAGCCCTTCGCGGGCGTTAAGGTGAAGGGCGAGGCGGTAGTAGTAGTCCTCGAGATGGACGCCGGCAAGTCAGGCGCGACCCTCTTCTACAAGCTCAGCGCCAATCCCGCCACGACTGAAGTCTATTTGCTGAGCGGCGCAAAAAAACTAGCACCGTGTGCGGTGATTGAGGACTTTCCAAGCTGGGGCAAGGACAACGACAAAGAAGTGGACACGCTCAATCCCAAGGAGACCATCGGCGGCGTCACGCTCACGTTCGAGCAGAAGGGTTCCATCGCTCTTCTGTTCGATGTTCCACTCGAAGAAGCGAAGACCCCGAAGAAGTTGTCGGTCGCGCTGCGAATGGTCCAGCCGAAGGACGAACAGCGCTCCTTCGTCGTAACCTTGTGAGGACGAATAGCCAGCAGGACTGAACGAGAGTCTCAGAAGCCTCGATGGATCCGCGTCAAAAGCGCTTCCCTCGGCGTCCTGCGGTTAATCTTTCGCCCATTTCGGACCTTAACCGCCGAGACGCAGAGGACGCAGGGAATTCTCGCATCGTGCTCTACTGCGCGAAGCTTGATCGCATCTTGACTCCCCAGCGCCCATCCTCTTTTGTCACGATGTACAGCGACTCAAAGGAACCGATGACGCTGCCGTCCGCGCGGCAGCGCGTGAACTTCGTATCGACGTGAACCTTGTCCGGAGAGGAGTGGACTATGCGCCGGCGATCCCACCTGCTGTGATGCCAGTCGCTGCCGACCGATGTCCATATTCGCGTCGCGTCCTGTAACCCCGGCCGGTCCAGCACGGTCATCTTGCCGCTGGCCAACCGGTAGTGTGGGAAATGAAAGGTGCGCTCCCACGCAGCGAGATCCTTACGATTCCACGCGCTCATATAATCATCCAGCAGCCGCATGACCTCGCTCTCAATGTCAGGAGCCGGAGCAATAGGTTGCTTCCCGGCAACAGAGCCGACCGTGATCACGCCGATCAACAAACAAGCGATCAGAAAAGTCCTCATGATTCTTACCTCCGCCTCAGATCAAATTCCGGTTCTGTAGAGTACGCCAGTTGGCCGCCGCTCATCTCTCTGTGATTGCCAATGACAGAGCGTCGTGGGTCAATGAGCAGCCACATCCCTACGCCGATCGTCAAAACACCGGCGGTCACATAGAACGGAATATTCCACGAGCCCCGCCGCTCGACCGCGTAGCCTACGACGACCGGCGCTATGGTGCCGCCGATGTTTCCAACCATGTTCATGCAGCCGGTTACGACTCCCGCGTTTCGCCTTCCTACGTCGAGGCAGACGGCCCACGCCGCGCTCCCGGTCATCATTTGACAGAAGGCCGCCAACGCTATCAACGAAGCGGCCGCCACACGATCCTCAGTCCGAACAACGGCGACTAACGCCATCGCGCTGGTGATCAATCCAACGGCGCCGATGCCGCAGCGGGCTATCTTCAAGCTCCCGGTGCGCCGCACAAGCCAATCTGTCAACAAGCCTCCCAGCCAGAACCCGCCCGCGCTTGCTACCCAGGGCAGCGCTGAAAAGAGTCCCGCATACGTCGCTGAAAAGCCGCGCGCCTTGAGAAGGTAGGTCGGGAGCCACGTGATATAAAAGTAGAGCGCATAGCCAAACGCGAAGTACATCCCACAGATGAAAGCCAGGTTCGCGCTCCTGAGCAACACGCCCCAGGGCACGTGACGAGTATGCCCAAGCTCGCCGGCATCAACCTCGTCCGGCCGAATAAATCTTAGCTCTTCTGCGTTGACTGACTTATGTTCTTCCGGCCGATCTCGAAACCACCAGTACCAGACCACCGCCCACACAACACCGACGAGGCCGAACTCGACGAAAGGCAATCGCCAGCCCTGATGCTCGACCAGCTTGAAGACGAGAGGAGTGCTGATCGCTGCGCCAACAGCGTTGCCGACGAATGCTACGCTCAAAGCGCGTCCCTGATGCGACGCGGGAAACCACCGGGAAATACTGCGCGCGATGTTGGGGAACGCTCCGGCCTCACCCGCGCCGAACAGGAATCGAACCAGAATCAGCGACGCGAATCCCGTGGCCGCGGCAGTCAGCGCGGTGAATATCGACCACCACAGAACGATGCGAGCGAGCGCCTTGCGAGTCCCGAAGTAATCTCCTAGCCATCCGCTGGGAATCTCAAATACGGCATAGGCCAGAGTGAACGCGCTAAAGATGTAGCCCATCTGCAAAGGCGAGAAGTTGAACGCACTGGTGATTGCGGGCGCGGCCGCCGAGATGCACAGGCGGTCGAGGTAAGTAATGTTAGTGAGAAGGAACAGGAGCCCGAGCACTTTGAACCGGGCGGCCGACGGGCTGTTCTTGAGTTCAGACTGGACCATAGCCGGGCCGCTTGATCAGCAAACACGATAGCGGAGAGCGCGCACACTGTAATGTTGAGAAACGGATTTGTCAAAAGAGGCCGAGGCTGACGACGGTAGGTTAGTCCTGGCGTCCTTTGCGGCTCTGAGCGTCTTTGCGCGGAACTTTCTCCGAGACCCTGTTTCGCGCAAAGACGCTAAGAGCCGCAAAGACGCTAAGACAGGGAATCAAGATGCCTCATTCATACCTCAACGCAACCATCGGGTCCACTTTCGTCGCGCGTCGGGCCGGGATGAAACTGGCTGCCAGAGCCGCTCCTGTCAGAGCGACGGAAGTGATAACAAACGTCAGCGGGTCAGTAGCGCTTACGCCGAACAACAAGCTGGACATCACACGGGTCAAGGCGAAGGCGCCAACGAGGCCGATAGCGACGCCGACAATCACCAGCTTCAAGCCTTGCGTGACGACCAGGTTCAATACATCGCGCCGGCTGGCCCCAAGCGCCATGCGGATGCCGATCTCGCGGGAGCGCTGCGTAACCGAGTAACTCGTCACCCCGTAGATGCCAACCGCCGCCAGCATCATCGCTACGCCCGCGAACACGACAAGCAGCATCATTGCGAACCGCTGCTGTGATATTGAACCCGAGATGAGTTCGTCCATCAGCTTGAGGTTGTAGATCGGTTGATCCTTGTCGACGTCGACGACCTGTCCCCTCACGGCTGCCGCCAGGCTCAGCGGGTTTGAGTTGGTTCGCACGACCAGACTCATCGTCCGTGTCGCCTGCGCGAAGAACTGATCCGGAATCTGGTTGTAGTTCGAATACATCTGAAATCGGACTCTCGATTGCGCGTCCGCATCCCAGCTCAGATGCTTGATGTGGCTCGCTACCCCGATGATCTCAAACCGGATCGTGCCCTCGTTGAGGAGCAGGTGCTGGCCGATCGGATCTTTGTCAGGAAAGAGCTCGCGCGACATGTTCTCGTCGATCACCGCGGCCAGCGGCGTCTTGTCGGTGTCCTGTTCCGAGAACGCCCGCCCCTTCAACAACGGAATGCTCATCGCGCGAAAGTAGTCCACGCCAACCGCCGACTGCACGGTCAGTCTCTGGTCACCATAATTTGTGAATGACTCACCATCCAGCAGCACGGTTGTTACTGTCGCGCCGCTCAGCGGGACACTGGTTGTAAACGCCGCCGCCTCAGCGCCAGGCAACGCAGCGACGCGTTGCTCGATCTCCTTGAAGAAAGGCCGGGCCTTTGGGCCGTCGGAGTACTTGATCGGCGACAGTGAGAGCGTCATCGTAAGCAGGTTCCTGGGATTGAAGCCCGCGTCGATCTGTTGCAATCGCGAGAAGGTCTTCAGCATTAGCCCGGCTCCGATCAGCAGCACCAGAGCCAACGCCACTTCACAAACCACGAGTACGGATCGCGCACGTTGTCGTCCGACTGTTGAGCCGCGCCCGCCTTCCTTGAGCGTCTCATTGAGGTCGGGACTCGACGCCTGCAACGCGGGCGCGAGTCCGAAGACGATCCCAGTCACCACCGACGCCGCCAGGGTGAATCCGAACACGTTTCGATCAAGCGCGATTTCCGTCACCCACGGAACGTTGTTTGGTATGACCGCCAGCAACAGATCGGCTCCCCACAGAGCCAGAAGCAGACCGAGCGCCCCGCCGATCACTGACAAAGCGACGCTCTCGGTGAGCAGTTGTCGTACGACGCGCAATCGGCTTGCGCCAAGCGCGGTGCGAATCGCGATTTCCTTCTGCCGCGCGGCGGTTCTTGCCAGCAGAAGATTCGCTACGTTCGCGCAGGCGATCAACAACACAAATCCAACCGCGCCCAGCAAAACGAGCAATGAAGGGCGCAGGTCTCCGACCATGTCTGTGTAGATCGGGTTGATCGACACGCGAACGGTGTTGTTCGTCTTCGGATACTGCTGCTCGAGCGCCGCAGCTATGCCGTCCATCTCTGATTGCGCCTGTTGCTCGCTGACGCCGGGTTTCAATCGTGCTATCGCGACCATGCTTCCATGCTCTTCTCGGGCTTCTTTCAGGCGGTCCGGCATGAAGCTTAGCGGCACGAATACATCGGCGGGCGTGTAGAACTGAAAACTCGGCGGCAGTATCCCAACGACCGTGAAACTCGTATCGTAGAGCGTGACCGGCTTGCCGGCGAGCGCGGAATCAGACCCGAATCGCCGCTTCCACAATGAATCACTCAGGAGAACAACCGGGGCTTTAGTCCGTTCTTCCTCGGCCGAGAAAGCACGGCCGATCTGAGGAGTGATGCCAAGCGTCGCGAAGAAATTCGAGGTGACTTGTCTCGCGAGCAGGCGTTCAGGCTCACCGGCTCCTGTGAGGTTCACGTTATCGCGGCGCGCGATGGCCATCTGCTCGAAGCTCTGATTCCGCTCGCGCCAGTCGACGAAGTCGGGCAGGGAAGGCGATTCCTGATCGATCTGCTCCTGCTTCTCCCAAAGCACTACGAGCTTGCCGGAATCCTGGTAGGGCAGAGGGCGCAGCAGCACGGTGTTTACGACGCTGAAGATCGCTGTGTTGGCGCCGATGCCCAGTGCGATCGTAATCAGCGCCACGAGCGTGAACCCGGGGCTTCGCGTCATCATTCGAATTCCAAATCTGAGATCTTGAAGAAGGTTTTCCATCGCTCTCCTTGGTTCTGTGTTCAGGCGGGGTCAACGGATCAAGGTTCAGAGTTCAGGTGCGAGCGCCGAACTCAAAGCGCTGTGTGCGTGATTCCTTAAGCACTCCCGGTTGATGGTTGGTCGTTTCTGGTTGTGCGGCAATGCCGCAGTAGTTAAAATCAGCTTGTCCGAACTTCAATCCTTGTTGGCATCGCTTATGAGCACGCAAACACTCAGCTATTACGAATTTGTTTCCCAGCTTCCGGCTGAAACAGTTGTCACCTTCCACAACGTGAGTTGGGAAGAGTACGAAGATCTGCTCCAGCAAATAGGCGAACCTGCTGGACTGCGCATCAGTTACGATGACGGGACCCTGAAAGCTATGACTCTTTCGTCTGAACACGAGCACTACACCAGCTTTCTTGAGAAGTTGATGGGCCTCCTAAGCGTCAGGCTTCGCATCAACATACTCTCCTTTGGTTCGGCCACTATGAAGCGAAAACCCAAGGGTGCCGAGCCGGATGCCTGTTTCTATGTCCAAGCCGCCGACGCCATCGGCAATCGAATCGAAGTAGACTTCGCGACCGACCCGCCGCCCGACATTGCCGTTGAAGTCGACATCCATCACGATTCAGTAGACAAGTTCACGATCTATGCAGCGTTTGGCGTGCCCGAAATCTGGCGCTTTGACGGCCAGGCACTGACCATTTATCTTCTCCAACAAGACCGCTACCACGCAGCGGAAACCAGCGCCGCCCTTCCGATGCTGGCGAGCGAAATCCTCACTCAATTCCTCGTTCGCCTCCGAGACGACGGCGAATTCCGCGCGCTTCTCGCCTTTGACGAGTGGCTCCAGTCGCAGCACTCGTAGCTCGCTTCGATGAGCTATTCACACCGCAGTGCGGTCATCGGGTCGACCTTTGTCGCGCGCCGCGCCGGCAGATAACACGCCAGCAGCGCCACGCCGGTTAGCAGCAGCGCGATGACCACAAAAGTCACTGCATCGGTCGCGCTCACACCGTACAGCAGAGCGGACATCAACCGCGTTCCGGCGAAAGCGCTTGCGAGGCCGATTCCCAAACCGAGCACAATCAGCTTCAAACCGTGCCCGACCACGAGCTTCAGGATCCCACCGGCATTCGCGCCGAGCGCCATCCGAATACCAATCTCGCGAGTGCGCTGGCTGACTGCGTAGGACATCACACCGAAGATGCCGATGGCCGCCAGTATCAGAGCAAGCACGCCGAAGCTGCCCAGGAGCATCGCAGCTACACGCGCCGGAAATAGCGGCAGAGCCATGTGCTCGGTCATCGTCTTGACGCTGTAGACCGGCAGGTTGGCGTCGAGCTGCTGAAACTGGCTGCGGAGCGCGCCGATGACGCTTTGCGGCTCGCTCGCCGTGCGCGCGACCAGCGTTAAGTAGCTTCCGTTCTCCTGGCGCAGATTAACGTAGACGAACGGCGCCGGGTCTTCGCCGAGGCTGAAGTACTTGCCGTCTCTCATCACCCCGGCGACTTCCACCCACGGACCGGCGGCGCTTTCGAAGCTGAATCGTTTACCGACCGCGGATTGACCCGGCCAGAAGCGCCGCGCGAAGGTCTGGTTGATAACCGCTTCGCGTTGTTTGTTTTCAGAATCCCGTTCGATGAAATCGCGCCCTTCCAGCAAGTCCGCGCCCAACGCCGCGATGAAGCCGGGCGACGCGCTCGAGGTCATCGCCGACGGAATATTCGCGCCGCGCTCTTGCGGCGCGCCCTCGACGAAGATGCTGCTGTTATTGATGTTCATGCTGAGCGGCACAAAGTTGGACACGCCTGCATACTCAACTCCCGGCAATGCGCGAACACGTTCGAGTAAGTTGCGCTTGAACTCCTTGCTGCGCGGTCCATCGTAGCCCTGCAAGCTCAGATCGAAGGACATCTCAATCGCGTGTTGCGGCACGAAGCCCGGATTGAGCAACTGGGCGCGTTGCAAGCCCCGCAAGACCAAACCCGCACAGATCAACAGCAGCAGCGACAACGAGACTTGAAAGACAACGAGTCCGCTCCGCAGCCAAGAGCGGCGATAACCGCTGATGGAGGTCTCGTCTTTCAACGCGGGCACGAGGTCCGGCCTGGTCGCTTGCAGGGCGGGCAGCAGCCCGAACACCACGCCGGTCAATACCGAGACCGCAGCCGTGAACAGCAGCACCCGATAGTCAATGTGCAACTCGGTTGAAAGCGGAATGTCGAGAGGGGGCTTGAGACCCGTCATCGCGTCGACCAGCCAATACGCCAGCCACAATCCAAGCGCGCCGCCACACGTCGCCAGCAGGACGCTTTCAGTCAGTAGTTGCCGAATCAGACGCCGGCGGCTCGCGCCGATCGCCAGCCGAATCGCTATCTCCTTGCGCCGTTCGGTCGCGCGCGCAAGCAACAGGTTCGCGAGATTGGTGCAAGCGAGCAGCAGCACTAATCCCACTACAGCCATCAACACTCCGGCAAAGCCCAGGATAGGCCCGCGCATAAACGCGCCGAATAAGCCCGGTGGCGAGAGCGCGATCGTTTTGTTTTCGTTCTCGTTCGGATACTCGCTGGCCAGTTGCGCGGCGATGCTTTTGAGCGCAGCTTCAGCCTGCGGGGTGGTGACGCCGGGCTTCAGGCGGCCCTGGACGAACAAGTTGTCAGTGTCGCGGACTTCCAGATAATCGCTGCCCGGTTCGATCTGGCCAAGCATCATCATCGGAAACCACATCTCCGGCACGTAGCTGATCTCCGAACCGTAAAAGCCCGGCTGCGCAACGCCGATGATCTCAAAGCTCCGGCCGTTGACGATCACACTCTTGCCAACCGCATCCGACGCGCCCGCGAAACGTTTCTGCCAGCAGTTGTAAGTGATGACCGTGACCGGATGCGCTCCCGGCGATTTGTCGTCGTCCTGTGTAAAGAAGCGGCCCAGCGCGGGCTTCACACCAAGCACGTCGAAATAGTTGCCCGAAACCAGATAGCCCCACATCCGCTCATTCACGCCGTTGTTGCTCAAACTGATTGGCGAAAAGCGATAACACAGCAGCCCGGCGAGCACTTCGTTGCGGTCGCGATAATCGCGGTAGTTAGGATAGGAGAGCGTCGGAAAACTGTTATCGCCAGTCAGTGACGCGGTGTTAACCGAGACCAGTTGTTCGGGCCTATCGACTGGCAACGGCCGCAGCAGGACGGTATTGACCAAACTGAAGATCGCGGTGTTAGCCCCAATGCCCAGAGCCAGCGTGACGACGGCAATCACAGTCAAGCCGGGCCGCTTTAGCAGCATTCGCGCTCCGTAGCGCAGGTCTTGCCAGAGTGTTTGCATCATTCCTCTTTGTTGAGTTCGAGTCATTCACACCGCAAAGCGACCATCGGGTCCACCTTAGTCGCCCGCCGCGCCGGGAGCCAGCAAGCGATCAGGACCACGACGAACAGCAGCGCGGTCACGCTCACAAACGTCGCGGCATCAGTCGCGCTGACGCCGTAAAGCACGCTCGACATCAGTCGTGTCAGCGCCAACGCTCCGACCAAACCGAAGCCGAGACCGATTAGCATCAAGAGCAAGCCTTGCCTGACGATCATCCGCAGCACATCGCGGCCTTGCGCGCCAAGCGCCATGCGAATGCCGATTTCGCGTGTGCGCTGGCTGACCGCAAACGCCATCACGCCGTAAATGCCGATGGCCGCGAGCAGCAAGGCCAGCAGTCCGAAGCTGCCGACGACGGAAGCACCGATGCGTAACGGAAAGAGCGACAGGCTTATGTGCTCGGTCAAGGTTTTGACTTCGGCAAACGGCATGGTCGGATCGAGCTTGAGCACTTCGCCGCGTATCGTAGCGAGGGCAGCGCTCGGATTATTTGTCGTGCGCGCGATCAACGTCGTCAGTTCATCATAGCTTTGCAGCAATGGCAGGTAGAAAAACGGCTTGGGGTCTTCGCCGAGGCTCAAGTATTTGCCGTCTTTGACCACGCCCGCGACTTCGACCAGCGGGCCGTCCGCGTGGCTGTAACGGAAGCGTTTGCCAATGGCGTCTTGCCCCGGCCAGAAGCGGCGCGCAAAGGTCTCGTTGATGACGACGACGCGTGGCGTGTCTTCACGGTCTTGTTCCGTAAAGACACGACCTACGACGAGTGGAATTTCCATAGTTTGGAAATACCCCGGACTGACGTTGGAATTGAGCGCGTAGGGCGTCTGCGCGCCGCGCGTCGGCGGTGCGCCTTCGATAAAGACATAGCTGTCTGAGCTACTTAGACTGAGCGGCAGTCTGCTTATAAGCGCCGTTGCTTTCACGCCGGGCAAATTACTCACTCGGTCAATAAGCTGTTGCTGAAACTGTTTGCCTTTGGCTTCGTCGTACCCTTGCAAACTCGGAACCATCGTCAACGCCACGACATTTTCCGGGTTGAAGCCGGGACTCATCATCTGCACGTGTTGCAGGCTGCGCACCACCAGGCCCGCCGCCACCAGCAGCACGAGCGACAACGCCACTTGCGCCACCACCAGCGTGTTGCGCAACCGCGAGCGGCGATAACCGCCGATCACGCTTTCATCTTTTAAGGCTGGCACGAGTTCAGGCTTCGTGGCCTGCAACGCGGGAAGCAATCCGAAGAGAGTGCCCGTGAGCATGGACAACACGACCGTGAAACTCAGCACGCGCCAATCAAGCTGCAAATCAATCAGCAGCGGAAGCGAAATCGGCGGCTTGAACGCCATCACCAGATCAATCAACCACATGGCGAGCAAAACGCCCACGACGCCGCCCGCCAGCGCGAGCAACACACTTTCGGTCAACAACTGCTGCACCAATCGCGCGCGGCTCGCCCCCAACGACAAACGAATCGCAATCTCCTTGCGCCGCCCCGCCGCGCGCGCCACCAACAGCCCCGCCAGATTCGTACACGCGATCAGCAACACCAAAGCGACCGTCAGCATGAGCACGCCGGCAAAGCCGATGAACGGCGTGCGAAACGTCGGGAAAATCAAGCCTGGCGGCGTGAGCATGATTCGCTTGCCTTCGTTGATGTCTGGATATTCGCGGCCCAGTTGCGCCATCACATTGGTGAGTTCGCTTTCAGCCTGCGCCGCGCTCACGCCGGGTTTGAGCCGCCCCACGCAATAGCTTGAACTGATGTTGCGTTGTTCGAGTTCCTTCGATCCCGGTTTGATCTGCCCCAACATCATCATCGGCACCCACATTTCCGGCGCGTAAATGACCTCTGTGCCATTGAAGCCCGGCGGCGCGACGCCGATGATCGTGTAACTCTGGCGATTGAGCAGCACCGTTTGCCCGGCGATGTTGGGAGTCGCGCCAAAGCGCTTCTGCCAACTCGCGTAACTGAGCACGGCCACCGGATGCGCGCCGGGTGTGCGGTCATCCTCCGGCGTGAAGGTGCGGCCCAGCGCGGCCTTGACGCCGAGCAGTTCGAAATAATTGCCGCTCGCCAGATAGCCGTAGATGATTTCGTTGTTGCTATTGCGACTAAGGCTCATCGCCGCAAAGGTAAAGGCGGCCAGGTCTGTGAACACCTCATTGCGGTCGCGCACATCCACATAGTTCGGATAAGAAAACAACTGCGCTTCGCCCGTGCTTTGAACGGTCGGAAACACCGACACCAACCGCTGCGGCTCCTGCACCGGCAGCGGGCGCAAGAGAATCGTATTGACCAAACTGAAAATCGCCGTGTTCGCGCCGATGCCCAGCGCCAGCGTCAGCACCGCAATCAACGTGAAACCAGGCTTCTTTGCCAACATTCGCGCGCCGTAGCGCAGGTCTTGGAGTAGATTTCCCATCTGATTCTCCTGGATAGACCACGCAGGATCGAGGATAACGAATGCGCGATCCTCTATGTTCTATTCTCAATCCTCTATCGACGATCAGCGCGTCTGCTTCCGCTTTGAGCGCCGTATCTTCACACACTTCAACGGGAATGCTTAGCGGGTTAGAGCTAATAGCGTGCCATTGCCAACGCAACCGCTAAGTGACGAAACAAAGTCACATCGAGTCGGCTGGATCGGCCGAGCGGGTCTGTACGACTGTCCGTTGGCAGGAAGAACATTCCCAGAATCGAAGACGTTGGCCGACGCCAAAACGCTGCCCGTGAAAGCCCGCCTCATATTGAATCACACGGCCCTTGAATCCTTTGAGGTTCATGCTATCATCCCCTCGGCTCATCGAATCAACTTGAAGCCGCAACTAAAGCTCATTCAAAGAACTCGTCCTTTTTACTTCGATCCGCAAACCGGTTTTTGTTTGAAGACACGAAGGTCATCCGTAGTTTCGCTATTGCGCCATCTGCGCCTGCGGCAAGAGAGGAGACTAAATGAGAATCCTGCTTTACAATCCGGACAACGGGGTCACTCGCAATTTCATGCCCCATCTTTGGATGTTTTTGTTACAGGCGATCACTCCACCCGGTCACGAGGTCCTGCTGATCGACGGCAACACACACGACATGGACGAGGAAGGCATGGCCCGGTTCGTACGCAAGCGCCGGATTGATCTGGTCGGCATCGGTTCGATGACCAGGATGATCGCCAAGGCTTATCGGATGGCCGACGCTATCCGCGCCGTCGGCGTGCCGGTCGTGATCGGCGGACCGCACGTAACCGAAATGCCTGACGAAGCGCTCGGCCGGGATGGTGGCATTCGTCACGCCGACGCGATCGCGCTTGGGGAAGCCGATGAACTCTGGCCTCGGATTGTCGAGGACGCTGCGCGCGGCCAACTCAAAGAGGTCTACGCGCCGGTCGATGAGTCAGGCAAAGAGCGCAAACCGAGTCTCAAGCCTTATCCGGTGATTCCGTGGGAGTCGCTCGATCTCGAGCAGTTCAATCTCGTTCCCCGTTCCCTGCGTCCGCTGCTCAAGCGGCTAAGCGTGGGGTTTGGAACATTTCGCTTGATTCCCATCGAGTCCGGCCGCGGGTGCCCCTACGGATGCGAGTTCTGCACGGTCACCGGGTTCTTTGGCGATTCAATCCGGTTTCGATCCGATGAGAGTGTCGTCGAAGAAATGCTGAGCCTGAAAAGGCGCGCCAGGAATGACGGCGGACAGGTCTTCGTTTTCTTTGTCGACGATAACTTCGCCATCAACATCAAGCGAACGAAGTCGCTTTTGCGCGCGATCATCGACGCCGGCGCTCAATTGCCGTTTATCGGGCAGATCAGCATGAACTTGTTGCGCGACGAAGAGCTTGTCGACCTGCTTGCAGCGGCGGGCTCCAAATGTCTGTACATCGGTTTGGAATCGATCGATCCGGCGAATCTCGCCGATGTCGCCAAGGGCTTCAACAAACCTGCGGAGTACGGCGCGGTGCTCGACCGACTGGCGCGGCGCAACATTATTGCGATGTTCGGGTTCATCTTCGGCATGGACCACGACACGCCGGGCGTGGCCGAACGCACGCTCGAGCAGATGCGAAGCTGGCCGCCCGGGCTGCCCATCTTCAGCAATCTCGTTCCGTTTCCTTCGACGCCGCTCTATGCGCGGCTGAAGGCCTCGGGCCGGCTCACGCGGCCAAAGCACTGGTTGGATTTCGCGCCCTTTACTATGGCGCACACGCCGCTAAAGATCAGCATAGAGCAGGTGCACAAGGAGCTGAATCTCGCCTGGTCGGCTTCATACAGCGCTGAAGCCAATGCCAGAGCTATTGAGAAGATTCAGCACAAAACGGTCGCACACAGGCTGATCCACCTGATTTCGCGGCTCTTCTTTCGCGGGATATATTTCCCGCAGATGACCAAGCGGGAGTGGATAAGAGTGATAGCTGACAATCGGCGGATGATCTTCACGCTGACCAGAGAAGCATTCGCCGCGCGGCGGGGGCAGGTTCACCGTGAACCGGCGCCGGCCGCCTATCAGCCGGATGCGCCCTAGGTTTACTCTGCGTCCTCAGCGCCCTCTGCGGTTGATCGGCCTGGTTCAAGAAAACCGCAGAGGACGCCGAGGACGCAGAGGTTGTGCTGCGCTACGCCTGCGACTTGAACGCGGTCACATCTCTGATTAGACCGTTCAATCCGATTTCATTTCCGATCGCAAGCGCCTGATCGAAAATCTGATGCGCCTTTTCCCGGTCGCCGGGCTCTCCGCGTTTCAGGAGCATAGAGCCGTATTCCTGTTGCGTAAAAGCGAGAAACGGTATCGTCCCGATCCTTGTATTTATTACCAGGGCGCCTTCAAAGTGCGCGACCGCGTCATCCCATCGCGACATTGTAGTCGCCAGGATACCCAGGAATCGTAAGGCCGAGCCGGTACCGATGGCCGCGCTGCCGATCACACACTGCAGCGGGGCATAGGGAAGGAATAGATCATACAATATGGCTGCGCGGCGGACGTCGTTGAGGTACGAGCAGACATAGGCGAGATTGGCCATGGTCGGGTTCCAGCTCCCGTCACGCGGCAGATTGGCGAAGTCCTGCGCGGCCACCTGGTCAAACTCTCTCTGCCCGTCTTCCCGGCGCCCTAGTCTGCAGTAAAGATTGGCCAGCGTGGCTCGATGGCTGGGTATCTGCGGATAATTTTCGAGATAACGAATGATGGCTTCCTCGCGATCTTCCATCTGTCCCTGCACCATGCGCAGCACGTTGATCAGCGTCTCAAACAGCAGCGGCGCGGTCGGGTCTTGCGCGCGTTGCCCGATGGCTATAGCCTGCCGCGCCAGTTGCTCGCACTCCTCGAAGCGTCCCTCCGTAAGTGCGCGCGATGCCTTGAAGTAAGGCGTAAGCCATAAGTAGCGAGGCTGCCGGAGCTCTTCGGCCAACTTAGCGTAGGCTTCAATCTCAGCTTCCACCGCCGGCATTTTCGCCAACTCCATCAAGTCCAGAACGCGCCGGTAGCGAATCTGCAGCTCCATTTCTTTATTGCCGCCCCGCTCTGCGATGCCCAAAATCTCGGTGGCGACGGCGAGTCGTTCTTCAACATTCGGCGTTCCGTCGAGTATCAAGTGTCTGCCGTAAAGCGCAGCGACGATTGCCGCCGGGTCTTCAACCCGGCGCGCCATCTCAACTGCTTGCTGATTGATCTCATCGCGAGATTCGGGTGAGTAGTAGAGCGCCATTGAAAGTTGCGCGAGCAGCCGGGCGCGCAGCGCCGTATCCTCTTCGCTCAAAGCGCTCAACGCTTCCTTGAGAGTACTGACCTCGAGCTCGTCAATTTTTCCGGACGCGACCATAGCGGTTCCGACGCCTAATGCGGCGCGAGCGAGCTGCTCTGGCGCCCCTCGCTTCCTCGCGATGTCGGCCGCCTGCAAGAACGCCTCTCGTGCCTTAGCGGTATTGCCCGCCTTCTTCTGAGCGTCGCCCAGGGCGAGAGACATCTCACCGCGTTGCTCCTGGTCTATCTCGTCCTGCATCTCGATGACAGCACGTGCGCGCTCGTAGTGACCCGCCGCCTCTTCGTAGGCCAGAAGGCTAGTGGCTCGTTTGGCGGCTCTGATTCCGTAATCAATTGCCTTATCACTGTTGCCCGCGGGTGAAGCCTGGAAGAAATGATACGCTAGCTCCGTCAGGTGTGAGTCCGGGTTGTTAGCGTACAGCTTCTCGAGCGTCTCGCCGATCCGCCGATGAAACCGCACACGGCGAGCAGTGCTGATCTCGTCGTAAAGGGTTTCGCGTATCAGCGCATGGACAAAGCTGTATTGGCCGACCGCTTGAGGCAGCTCATTTATCACTCGGGCGGCCATCGCCTCATCCAAGAGCTCCAGCAACTGGTCGCCTGAGATCTCGCTGAGCGGCTCCAGCGCGTCGAGGCTGAACTCGCGGCCAATCACGGAGGCAATCGTGAGAATGCGATTGCACGCATCCGAGAGTTGGTCTAAACGGCGGCCGATCACTTCGCGCACACCTTCCGGGATACGGACCCCCGAAGCGGTCGTCACCTGCGGGCGCTCCAACTGACCTTCTACAACCAGCAGTCGTACGATCTCGCTCAGGAAAAACGGATTGCCTTCCGTCTGCTGATAAACGGTGGTCACAAGATTCTCTGGAGGCTTAATCCCGGTGGTCATCTCGATGAACCGCGCGACGTCCTGCTCCGTGAGCCCGCGCAACACGATGCGCGCGCTTAGTCCTTGTCGTGATAACTCTCCGAGCGTTTGTGACAGAGGATGTTGTCGCCCCAATTCCATGTCCCGGTAGGTGCCGATGACGAGAATGCAAGCATCCCTCAACTCGCGAGCCAGGAACTGGAGCAGCAGCAGCGATGGTTTGTCCGCCCAATGCAGGTCGTCGAGAATAACAACCAGAGGCTGAAGCTTGCTGGCATTTTTAAGAAACGTTGTCACGCTATCGAAGAGCCGGAACCGCGCCTGCTCGGGCTCCAAAGTTGGAGGAGGCGGCAGGTTGGGCAGCCGCTCTCTGATCTCTGAAACTACCTGGGCGATGTCCGCGGCGCCGGGACCCATGATCGACAACAGCTTTTCGGGCTCCAACTCTTGCGCATACGAACGGATGATCTGCAGCCACGGCCAAAAGGCAGGAGCGCCCTCGCCTTCATAGCAATTCCCCGTGAGCACTTGAGCGTTGCACAGGCGCGCATAGGTTGCCAGTTGCTCGGTCATCCGAGTCTTTCCGCTGCCTGGCTCACCTACCAACATGAACAGGTGGCCTTTTCCCGTTAGCGTTTCATTCAGAGCGACGCGAAGCTCCTTGGTTTCATGCTCGCGGCCGATGAAGACTCCTCCAGCCAGGCGCGTTAGCGACTTCGCATCTTGATGAACTGCCCGATCGGCCAATGCGGGGGCAGACGAGCCAATCGCTGCCAGCGCTTTCGCTACCTCGGCGGCGCTCCCCGGCCGCTCCTCCGGCGACTTGGCCAGCAATCGCAGGATCAAGGTCTCGAGCCCCTGCGGAACTTCAGGGTTATGCCACGAAGGCGCAACCGGCAGTGAGTTGATATGCTGCGAAATGATCGCGACGAATTGATCGCCCATGAACGGCGGCCGTCCGGTGACGACTTCGTAGAGCAGTACCCCCAACGAGTAGAGATCGCTTCTGGGTTCTGCCTGATGCCCCAGCATCAGTTCGGGTGGCATATACACTACAGTGCCGACCAGCGCTCCCTCCAGCGTGATTCGGGAAAAATCCGCGCTGACCGCCAACCCGAAATCCCCAAGCTTTGCTGTGCCGTCTTGTGAGAGCCAGACATTTCCCGGCTTCAGATCGCGATGAATGATCCCCTGGCTGTGGCAATGCACCAGCGCCTGGCAAATCTGAGACGCAATCCGTATGGCTTGTTCAAGCGGCAGGCGATGCTTATCGGCGCTCTTCAGCAGATCGGCCACCGAGCCGCCTTCTACATACTGGCTGACTATGAACGGCCTGCCTTGCTCATCCCCGATGTCGTAGACGGTCACAATGTTCGGATGACTGCCGAGCCGCGCCATGGCCTGCGCTTCACGAGTAAGGCGGGGGACGCTATCGGCGCTGAGATCATCAGTTTTGAGAAGAGCGATCACCACGTCCCGATCCAAGCGCTCGTCTCGAGCCAGATAGACCTTTTTCTGTCCTCCCTGTCCGATAGGGCGCCGGATGAGATAGCGGCCAGAGGCTAGCGACGCCGGCATACTCCAGGACTGAGATTCAGTGCCCGGCGTGATGGCCAGCGTTTGCGTGTCAAGTGAATCGCGCTCACTCATAATCTATTATGCGATTCCGATGATATACCAAGCCCAGAATGAGTTTAGCAAGAAAGAGAATCACTTCCCGAGTCATTCAGGAGCGTCAGACGCTAATCCCACCCACGGAACCGGGTGGATGTTTCAAGTGCGGCCTACAGACGAAGGCCGCACGGCGCGTCCCCGAATACCACCCACGGAAGCGGGTGGATCGTTCAAGTCCAGCCTACGTCGGGACAGCCCCGAGATTCCCGTTTTGCCTTCTCTCCCCTCGCGCCGCGAGGGGAGAGACAACCAAACCGAGGGGGCGCGCGCCGCCGGTAGCTACCCTGTAGCTCCGGCGTGATTGGCTCGAGTGGTGGAGATTGACTCAGGCGGCTTGCGATGCCTCGGTTGCTTCCACGAAATCAATTGTCACTTCCGCTGGCGGCAACGCTGGGATGTGCCCGTGCTTGCCGTGGAAGGGTTCGAGCAGGAGGTCTATCTGCCTGCCTGTTTCCCGGCTCACGTAGGCCTCGTGACACAACGGGCAGACGGCTGCCGGAATGCGGTGGATGGTTACTTTGACGGGCGACCCATTCCGCTCAAATGTCTGAGTCGTGGCGCTAGGTTCAGGTGTACCCGGACATTTGCCGCTGCATCGTTTTCTCATCGCTTCTTCTTTTTCTCTTTGATTCTTTTCCGAGTCTTCCAGTCGGTCTCCCACAAACTGCGATCAGGAATGTAAGCAGTGACCACCGTGGCGGCATCGTCACCAGGCACGTATTCTAACACTATGTGAAACGGAATCCGCCGGTCTGTCACAAAGTGCAGCAACAAGACTCGCTCACCGTAATCTTCTACTATCTCGCCTGCCATTACCGCCGCTTCCAGATCGTCCGTTGTCAGCCCGTCCTTTCTAGCTTCAGTCAGCGCGTGCGGCAGCGACAGGTCAAGTTCGATCTCTCCACGCTCGAGTAAACTCCGAACAAGCTGAAGAATCATCTCGCTTTCTATCCGTGGCGCGCCTGGACTTCAACGCCATAGACTTCCGTCAGCATTCGTTCGCGCACCTTAGCCGCAGCATCGAGCAGATCTTTCTCGGTTATGCCCAGCCTGTCCAGATGTTTTTCCAAGCGCGTGGCGGCGCCTTCAAACTCAGCCAGGTCTTCTTCGGGAGGATTTTCTGCCGTTCGGATTTGTTTCTTCATACGTCACCTCGGCAGACCAGAGTATAAGAACGATCATGGTTTCCAGTCAATGATTGAGGTCCCTCCTCGCGCCGATTACTCTACCTTCCCCGGCCCCCACAACGCGCGGCCGGGTTTTGCGCCGGTGTGTTCGCCGTCCTTTAGCACTTGAACGCCGTTCACGAAGACGTGCTTCACGCCGACTGAGTATTGATGCGGGTTCTCGAACGTAGCTCGGTCGCCGATAGTCGCCGGGTCGAATACGACCACGTCGGCGAACATTCCTTCTTTGAGCAAGCCTCGATGATCGAGACCGAGATTTGTCGCCGGAAGACTGCTCAAGCGGCGCACGGCTTCTTGAAGCGTGATCACCTTTTCTTCGCGCACGTACTTGCCCAGAAGCCGCGCGAAGTTTCCATAAGCGCGAGGATGAGTCGACGATCTGAGGAACGCGCCTTCGGGCGCCATCGAGGCCGCGTCCGATCCTAACGATACCCACGGCTGGCGAAGCTGCTTCTTGATGTTCTCTTCGCTCATCATGAAGTACACCGTCCCGACGCGAGAGTGGTCCTCGTACACAAGGTCCATGATCGTCTCGATCGGATCCTTGCCGCGCATCCTGGCGACTTCGGCGAGCGTCTTTCCGGTGAGCGGTTTCAGCGCCTCAGACCTGAAACCGACGAGCAGTATTTTATCGGGCGAACCGGCGAGCATGTAAAGGTTCTCCCAGTCGTTGCTGGGGGTGCGAATCGCTTCGGCGATCTTCTTACGTGTTTCCGGGTCTTGCAACCGTTTGTCAGCCGCCGCGCGGCCTCCGTCGAAAACCCACGGCGGCATCGAGGCGTCCAGCCCGGTCGAGCCCGCCGTGTACATGTACATGTCCGCAGTGATTTTCATCCCCTTGCGGCGAGCCTCGTCGATCATCGCGATGACCTTATCCATCTTGTTCCAATTCGACTCGCCCGATGTTTTCAGATGATAGATCTCAGCCGGGAGCCCGGCCTCGCGGCTGATGCGAAGCGTTTCTTCGACCGCTTCTATCAACTGGTTTCCTTCGCTGCGAATGTGAGCGATGTATTTGCCTTTGTACTTAGCGGCGACTTTGCAGAGCTCGATCAACTCTTCGGTCTTCGCGTAGAACGCCGGCGGATAGATCAACGCCGTGGTGACGCCGAGCGCTCCGGCTTCCATCTCCTGGCGCACAAGCTCGCGCATACGATCGAGCTGCTCGGGCGTCGGCGCTTTGTCTTCGAGACCGATGACATTCTCGCGGACGGTTGTCGCGCTGACGAACGACGCGACGTTCTGCGAGACGCCGTGCTTCTCGAGATAGGTCAAGTACTCCGAAAGAGTTGTCCACGGAATTTCGAATCTCAGGTCGCCTTGCCCTCGAGCGCGGCTTCGCTTCATCTCGTCGCTGAGCGGCCCCATCGATCCTTCGCCGAAGATCTGAGACGTCACGCCCTGGCGAAGCTCGCCTTGCGAACGGCCGTCGGTGATCAAGGAACTCTCCGAGTGCGAGAGCATGTTGATGAACCCCGGAGCTACGGACAGGCCGGCCGCATCGATGATCGTCGTGGCAGTTGCGGATTTGAGATTGCCGACGGCAGCGATTCGGTCGCCCTTGATACCGACGTCAGCACGTCTCGGCGCGCCGCCCGAGCCGTCGTAGACCGTTCCACCACGGATTATTGTGTCGAACGTGACGGGCTTTGTGGACCTTGCGGCTTGGCGGCTTTGCGCGAGAGAGGCGGTCGTTATGAGGACTAGAGCGAGTAAGAGAGTTAGCGTCTTGCGTAGCATTAGAGTTCTCCGGCAGATGAGATGTCCGGGGGATTCAATATCAGGTTTCGCGCAAAGACGCAAAGCAGCGCGAAGACGCAAAAACGCGAAGCGTAAGACGCAAACAGGCTATTCCGATTTGATGAACTTGAGCGCGGCGGAATTCATGCAATAGCGCAGACCGGTGGGTTTTGGTCCATCGTCGAACACGTGACCGAGGTGCGCGTCGCATCTCTTGCAGAGCACCTCGTTGCGCTCCATGCCGTAGCTGCGGTCGCTTTCGGTGAGAACATTCTCTTCGGAGATCGGCGCCCAGAAGCTGGGCCAGCCGGTCCCCGATTCAAACTTCGTATCGGATTTGAAGAGGTCGTTGTCGCAACAGACGCACCGGTAGATTCCCTTCTCGTGACTGTTCCAATACTGCCCGGTGAAGGCCCGCTCGGTTCCTTTTCGACGAGTGACTTCGTACTGCTCGGCAGTGAGTTGTTGTTTCCATTCGGCGTCCGTTTTGACGACCTTTTCGCTCATAAAGAATCCTCTCTGGGTAACGGAATAGAGCTTGATCTTTTTCGCGCCCTGCTTGGCTCCCGCCTGCGAGGTTGCGTTTCCATCTGCGCGGTAGAAATAAAAACTGATCATCAGTGCAAGTGCAATGAGGGTGATGGCTCTTGATTTCATAGGAGGCTCCCGAATCGGAACTGTATCACGAGCCGGCGGTAGGTTGTAAATCTCGGCGCGCGCAAATGCGCGTGTCCCAAAGTCCGGTGGTGGTTCCGTCGATGTCAGTTTTGTAAGTCTCGCCGCCGGTTCGCACCCATGTTTCTAACCTCGGGTCCTGAAGCTCGCCGGCCAGGTTCTTTTGTCGTCTTCCGCGAATGCGAATCGGTGTTTTGTGACTCGTGGCAGTTCGTAGTAGACTCTCGCCCGCCTGGGTTAAGAGTTCTTTGGTTCTTTTCCCTAGCCCAGGCGTTTACGCCTGGGTGGCGAGGGGCAACTGATCACAAAGCCCCCTTCAGGGGGCTTCTCGATCGGCTTTAGCCGGAACGAGGGTTTATGCCTCACACCTTCCACCAACTCTATTATCACTTTGTTTGGACGACGCGTTCGCGCGAACCACTCGTTAGCCGTGAATGGCGGCCTCGGTTGCTCGAGGTGATCAACGAGGAAACGAAGACTCGGGGCGGTTGGCCGATTCGTCACAACGCGATGCCGGACCACGTTCACCTGCTCGTGCGACTACCGCCGACTGTGTTGGTCGCAGAGTTCATTGGGCAAGTGAAAGGGGCGACGTCTTTTCGCGTCAACAAGGAAATCGCTCCAAGGTTCAAACTGAAATGGCAAGAGGGCTACGGCGTGTTGAGCGTGCGTCGGGATGAACTGCCAAAAGTGTCGCGTTACATCGACAACCAGGAAGAACATCACCGCCGCGGATCGTTATCCGTGGTCCTCGAGCGCACGGAGATTGATGCGGACGACTGGCCTGAAGGCGAATGGGTGGAAGCCCCCTGAAGGGGGCTAGGAAAAGCCCCTGAAGGGGCTATGCATCCATGACCGGCGCCAACCCAGGCGTAAACGCCTGGGCTAGGGAAAACTGCGTACCTCGCGCCGGCAGTGACGCCTTGTTCGATCAGCGTGCGCGTTTCAATGCCTCGTCTTCGCTGAACACCGTCTCCGTGTGAGCCTGATTCAGATGAAAGTCACGCGAGCTTCTGATAGAGTGCCAACTCTTAGATAACGCTTCGAGAAAGGCATTCTCTCAACCATGTCGAACTGGACTCGCTACAGTAAGCACTCAAAATCAATCCTCGACTGCATAGGCAATACGCCGCTGGTGCGATTGAATCGCGTCACCGCCGACGTCAAACCGGAAATCCTCGTCAAGCTCGAATACTTCAGCCCATCGGGATCGCTCAAGGATCGAATCTATCTGAACATGATCGAACGCGCTGAGAAGCGAGGCGACCTGAAGCCCGCGATGACCATACTCGAGTGCTCGACCGGTAACGCCGGAATCGCTTGCTCCTTCGTCGCCGCGGTCAAGGGCTACGCCTGCATAATAGTGATGCCCGAAGGCATGAGCGAAGAGCGCAAGAAGATGGATGTAGCTTATGGCACTCAGATGATCTACACGCCGGGGGGCGAGTCTGATGTGGACCTCGCGCTCCAGAAGCTCGAGCGGATTCGTCAGCAGGATCCTGAGAAGTATTGGGTGCCTTCACAGTTCGACAACCCGGACAACATCAAAGCCCACTACAAGACCACCGGCCCGGAAATCTGGGAGCAGACCGGCGGCAAGCTCGACGCCTACGTCGGTACGCAAGGGACCGGCGGGCAGTTGACGGGCATCGGGCGATACCTGCGCGAGAAGAAAAAGAAGATCAAGCTTTACGCAGGCGAACCGGCAGAGTGCCCTCTCCTGTCGCGGCGCGAGTGGGGTGAGCACAAGATTGAAGGCATAGGCGACGGCTTCGTTCCCCGCGATCTCGATCTGAGCCTGCTCAACGGAGTCGTGACCATCAAATCCGACGAAGCGATCGAGATGGCTCGGCGGCTCGCGAAAGAGGAAGGTATCTTCTGCGGCATCTCATCGGGAGCCAACGTCGTCGCGGCGATCAAACTCGCAAAGCGGCATCCGAAGATGAAACGCATCGTGACGATGATTTGCGATTCAGGACAGCGGTACTTCTCGACTGAACTGTGCGGCTCGCCCAAGCACGTCGTTTCGCCCGAACGCGAGCACCCGATCGATGAATACACCCGGGGACAGTTGGACAAATATCAAAGCGGGTGGGAAATTATCGAATAGAGTTTGTCATCAGGAGTAAGTTATGGAAATCCACGAGCTTGTGATAGAGATGAAATTACTTGAGCGTCGATTGACTCTCTACGAGGAGAAGTATGGCGTTGTGAGTGAGGATTTCTACGACGCTCTCACCACCGGCAAGCTGGCGCGTTATGATGAGTACGACGAGAGTCGCGCTGACTTCAGCCGGTGGAAGGGAATATACGAAACGTGGCGGCGGCGAAAAGATACGTACACTAAGCAGATTGAACACGTCGATGTAGCTGACACCTTGCGCTTGCAGCCGGCTTACTGACGATGACTGTCGATGCGCTCAAGTTTGCCTATGTTTGAAATGCGAGCCATTGGATTCGTCAGCAGCCCTTACACTGAATCCTCTCAGATACCCAAAGGCTGCGGCGCGAAGCACGAAGCAGAAGGCGTGCTCGAAATACTCCCCGAGTTTGAAGAAGGCCTTACGGATATCGAAGGCTTCTCGCACCTGTTCATCATCTGGGTGTTCCATCAAGCTGAAGGGTACGCGCTGATGGGCAAGCCTCCGACCGACGACCGTCCGCACGGTGTCTTCGCCACGCGGTCACCGTATCGGCCCAGCCCGATCGGCCTGACAGTCGTTGAGTTGATCCGCCGTGAAGGTCCGCGCCTGATTGTCCGCGGCGTTGACATGCTTGACGGCACACCGATTCTCGACATCAAGCCTTACCTTTCAAGCGTGCCGCCGGAAAAAGTGAAGCGTGGCTGGCTGGCGGAAGCAGAAGAGCGGAAGCGGAAATAGGAAGGGGGCGGGATCAATGCGAAACCTGGCGAGTCAGTGCGTCTTCGGCGGAATCTTACTAGTCTTGCTATGTCCCGCGATGGCGGCAGCGCAAGAAGAACACCAACACCACGAACCAGGCGAGAAGATCGGGAAGGTGAACTTCGTTGTTTCTTGCTCAACGGCGTCGCAGAGTCAATTCAACCGCGCGGTGGCCTGGCTACATTCGTTCGAGTATGGCGAATCCGAACGAGCGTTCAACGATATCGCGATCGGCGACCCGAAGTGCGCCATGGCTCACTGGGGTTCTGCGATGAGCCTGTACCATCAGCTTTGGGCGCCGCCGAGCCCCGCGGAGTTAGAGAAGGGGACTCGTGCGGTCCAGAAAGCAAAGCAGATCGGCGCGATGACTAAACGGGAGCGAGAATACATAGACGCGATCGCCCAGTTCTTTGACGACTGGAAACAAGTTGATCATCCGACACGAGCCGCTCGCTATGAGCACGCAATGGCGCGGGTTTACAGGCGTTATCCGAGCGATCGCGAGGCCGGCTTGTTCTACGCTCTCGCGCTTAACGCGAGTGCGTTAGCGGCGGCGCCGATGGACAAGACTTACGCGAAACAGAAGAAGGCGGCCGCAATTCTCAATCGAACGCTACGTCTGGAACCCGAGCATCCAGGTGTTACGCATTATTTGATTCATAGCTACGACTATCCACCGCTAGCCCAATTTGCGCTTGCAGCGGCGCGCAGGTACGCCGGCATAGCGCCGTCCTCAGCTCACGCGCTTCACATGCCTTCACACATCTTTACGAGGCTCGGATTGTGGGACGAAGACGTAGCGACGAACATCAAGTCTGAGAACGCAGCTAAGAATTACGCGCGGAAAAATCACCTGGCTGGCGCGTGGGACGAGCAGCTTCACGCGATGGACTATCTCGCATACGCTTATTTGCAGCAGGCCAGTGATCGTCAAGCCCGCGCCGTGCTCGATGAACTGAAAGCGATTCAGAAGACCGATCCCGAGAATTTCAAATGCGCATACTCGTTTGCCGCGATTCCTGCGCGGTGGGCGCTCGAACGACGCAATTGGTCCGAAGCTGCCGACCTGAAGGTTGAACCGATCGAGTTCCCCTGGGAGCGCTTTCAGTGGGCCGAAGCGATCACACATTTCGCGCGGGCGATAGGAGCCGCCAGAAACGGCGACGCCAATCGTGCGAGAGTTGAATGCGAGAAGCTCGCAGAAGCGCAAAAGGGACTGGTTGGCGCGAAGGACAACTACGACTGGGCGACGCAGGTCGAGATTCAAAGCAGAGCTGCGGCAGCGTGGCTTGCTAAGGCTGAAGGCAAAAGCGGCGAAGCGTTACGACTCATGCGTTCGGCGGCCGATCTCGAGGACTCGACGGACAAACATCCAGTCACCCCAGGCGCGGTCTTGCCCGCGAGAGAGATGCTCGGAGATCTTTTGCTCGAACTGAATCGGCCTGCAGACGCGCTGAGGGAATACGAGCGCTCGCTGGCGAATTCGCCCAACCGATTTAATGGCCTGGCAGGAGCCGCACGCGCGGCCCACCTCGCAGGCGATAGACTCCTGGCGCGACGTTACTATCAAAAGCTGGTTAGGATCTGCGCGCTCGCAGATGGCGACAGGCCGGAACTTCAACGCGCGAGGAAGTTTCTCCGAGGACGATAGACGCGTCGAGCCTGTCTCCTCCAAGAGAGGAGAGAGGACCGATAGTGATTCGAAGCTCGATAAGTCCGTTGTGAGCGGTGTGATTGCCAGACCAAACAATCGCAAGTCAGGCTTAGCCGCTCAGGCTTGATGTTGATATGGACACTGGCGGAGCAAAACGAATCTTGCGGCGCGGGCTGATGCTCAGATGCCCGGATTGCGGATCGGGACCGCTCTATCGCTCGCTGTTTCGGATGAACATTTATTGCGAGTATTGTGGTCTGATCTACGAGCGCGAGCAAGGCTACTTCGTCGGGGCGATCTACTTAAACGTGATCGCCACCGAATCGCTGCTGCTCGGGGCGCTCCTTATCTATGCCTTGATCACCGGGAACATCAGCCAGACTATTCTGACAGTGTTGATCGTGCTTGCTCTAGTCTTGCCACTCGTTTTCTTTCATCACAGTCGAAGCCTGTGGCTGTGCATCGACCACATTCTGAATCCAAGGGAAGGACGCATCAAGCATGTGGACTTTGAAGAGCGATAAACCATTCGTAGTTCGGCCTTCAGGCGGAAGTTCGTATGTCGAGGCTAAGGCTACGCGGTTACGAAGTTCCGCCTGAAGGCCGAACTACGAACGTCAATCGCAGGGGAAAGTGATTATGAGGAGAGCGTGCACAATCGGTTTGTTGACGCTGATGACAGGAATCGCAGCGTTTGCGCAATCGAAGCCGAACGCGCCGGGCACCGACAAACCCGTTACCGTCAAGGTCGATGAAGTGTTCTCGCGATTCGACAAGCGCGACTCACCCGGATGCGCGCTTGCGGTGATCAAGGACGGGCAGATCGTCTACAAACGCGGATACGGCATGTCGAACCTCGAATACGGCGTTCCGATCTCGCCCTCGTCGATCTTTCACATCGCGTCGATATCCAAAGAGTTCACCGCGATGGCGATCGTGATGCTTGCCCAGCAAGGCAAGCTCTCGCTCGACGATGACATTCGCAAGTACGTGTCCGAGGTCCCCGATTTCGGCGAGCGAATCACGGTCCGGCATCTCATGCATCACACCAGCGGTCTGCGAGATCAATATTGGGTCCCGGCTTCCCGCTCGTGCCGTTGACCAGGGACCGCTTTCAGGTGTTCGGCGCCCCAGCAACCGTCACCTTTGAAGGAACGGCGAACGGCCATCCACAGAGAATGCTCGTCCTGAACGAAGGTGAGAAGGAGCCGCTGGTCTTCGAATACGTCGCGGCGTCGGCCGCGCCCGCCGCTGCTTCGTTGGCCGAGTACGCGGGCGTCTACTACAGCGAAGAATTGGACACGCACTATACGGTCATCGTGAAAGACGACAAGCTGGTCGTGCGGCGCAGGAAGTTTGAGGACACGGCGCTCACGCCAAAGGCTCCGGATGAATTTGCGGCAGCAAACGCCGGGACCATCAAGTTCACACGCGACTCTCAAAAGCGCGTCGCAGGTTTTGAGATCAACTCCGGACGAGTCAGGCGTCTGCGATTTACACGGGAGCGTTGACTCCGGAAGCCGATGAACAACGTTACAGGTCTCAAGTGCGTCGAGTGCGGACGCGAGCATCGCGTCGGCGAGACCGAATATGTCTGCGCGTCGTGCGGCGGCAACCTCGACGTGCTTTATGACTATGACCGGGTCCGCGCGCAGTTGAGCAAAGCGAGTCTCGCCGGCGATCACAACTTTACTATGTGGCGCTATCGAGCGCTGCTGCCAATTGAAGACTCATCCGTCGTGCCGCCGCTCACCGTGGGTTGGACTCCGATCTACGATTGTCCGAAGCTTGCCCAGCGCTACGGAGCCAAGCAGCTTTTCATCAAGGACGACGGCCGCAATCCGACGGCTTCCTTCAAGGACCGCCCAAGCGCGCTGGCCGTCGTCAAAGCAAGAGAAGCGGCCGCTGAGATCATCACCACCGCTTCTTCAGGCAACGCGGGAAGCGCGCTCGCCGGGATCTGTGCGAGCGTCGGGATGGAATCGGTGATCTTCCTGCCCGCGTCGGCTCCGGCGGCAAAGATCGCGCAGCTTCAGATCTTCGGCGCGACAGTCGTGTTGGTCGAAGGGAGCTACGATCAAGCCTACGATCTGTGCATCGAGGCCTCGCGGCGGTTCGGCTGGTATCAACGCAGCACCGGCTACAATCCTTTCACGCGCGAAGGAAAGAAGACCGCCGCGCTCGAAATCGCCGAGCAGTTGAATTGGGACGTGCCCGAAAAAGTCATTGTCTCGGTCGGCGATGGCAACATCATCAGCGGACTGTGGAAAGGCTTCAACGATCTTCATCGTGTCGGGTTCATCGATCGCTTGCCTCAGCTGATCGGCGTGCAATCGAAAACGGCCTCCGCAATCGTTGACGCGGCCAACAGCGATGGAATAGTGCGAGAAGGTCCGGCTCACACGATTGCCGACAGCATCAACGTCGGCAAGCCTCGCGACGCAACAATGGCAGTGCGGGCTATCCGAGAGTCGAGAGGGCGCGGCGTGAAGGTGAGCGACGACCAGATCATAGCGGCGATCCCCACGCTCGCTCGCGAGACAGGCGTCTTCGTCGAACCGGCTGCCGCTGCTGCTTACGCGGGATTCATGAAACTGTGCGAAAGCAGCGCGATCGGGCCGCACCAGCGAGTGCTGTTGATGCTCACCGGCAATGGACTGAAGGACGTTGACGCGGCGAGACGGGCTGTAGGAGAACCGGAGCGCGTCGCGCCTGATATTGGAATCTCGGATCTGGAGCTGCGGATTGCGGATGCCCGAGAGCGGAGGGCTCGTTGAATCCGGTCAGTACCGCGAGCGATAGCGAGCGTGACCAGTGAAGATGTCGCATCCGTGCAAATCCGTTCGATCAGTGTCATCCGCGGTCTATACGTTACTCGCAAGGCGATTCTCCGAAACGGATAGACCACGGATGAAACGGATTCGACGGATTTGCACTGATTTCTAGCCGATTTGATCGCTAGCGAATTGCCCGGTAAAAGTCTGTGGAGACTGTTCTGTATGTCATACCTTCTGAAAGAAGCAACACTCGTGACTCTGGATCCGGCAGCCGTCGAGATCGCGGATTTGCGTGTCGCTGCGGGCCGCATCGTCGAGCGTGGTTCCAAGCTCGAACCGCACGAGGGCGAAGAAGTCATCGATCTCAGCGGCAGGCTACTGATGCCCGGCATGGTTTGCGCGCATACTCATCTCTATTCGGCGTTCGCGCGCGGGATGCCGGCGCCTCCACGAACGCCCTCGAATTTCAAAGAGATTCTCGAACTGATCTGGTGGCGCCTGGACCGCGCGCTCGACGAAGAAACGATCTACTGGAGCGCGATAGCCGGAGCGATGGACGCGGCGCGTGCAGGGACCACTTGTCTGTTCGATCATCACGCTTCGCCGTCGCACATCATCGGGTCGCTCGAGATCGTGCGCGAGGCGATCGAGAAGGTCGGTTTGCGAGCGGTGCTCTGCTACGAGGTAACCGATCGCGGCGGCACTCAGGAGCGTGAAAAAGGGCTGGACGAGAACCTCGCCCTCTTGAGTTGGGTGCGCGGCTTACCAGCTCCGGGATCGCAGACAACCCCCACGCTGTTTCGGGGGATGGTCGGAGCGCACGCCTCGTTCACCCTCTCGGATGAATCGCTCGGATACTGCGCCGAGTTGATGCAGGTGTTTGACGCAGGTCTTCACATTCACGTCGCCGAAGACCGGTGGGACGTCGTGGACGCACGATCCCGCTATCGACTGGGGGTGGTCGAACGACTCGCGAAGCACGGCGCACTCAACAGCCGCACGATTCTCGCGCACGGGATACATCTTTCGGACGAAGATATCGAGATAGCGCGATCGGCGGGGGTGTGGTTCGCGCACAACCCTCGCTCGAACATGAACAATCAAGTCGGCTACGCCCCGGTCGCGAAATTCGGCGACCGCGTGTTGCTCGGCACTGATGGAATCGGCGCCGATATGTTTGAAGAATCGCGCTTCGCTTTTTTCAAGGGTCGCGACGCTAAGGCTGGGTTCGGCGCGGATTATTGGCTGCGGGTGCTCGCTAACAATCATCGGCTCGCCTCTGAAGCATTCGGCGGCGATCTGGGGAGCCTGGCTGTTGGCACGATGGCCGACCTGACCGTGCTCGACTACCGGTCGCCCACGACCCTCACCGCTGAGAACCTCGCGTGGCATCTCGCGTTTGGAATAACCTCAGGTTCAGTTGAGAGCGTGATGGTGAACGGCAGATTTGTGATAAGAGACAGACGGTTTCCCTTCGATGCCCAGGATCTTTACGCGCAAGCGCGCGCCGCAAGCGAGAAGCTTTGGGCCAAGCTGCGAACGGCGTGACCTGCCGTAGACTGTCCAGTCTGCGGTTCGTCGACCGCGAGACCAGCTTACGTGAATGAGCGCCAGCCGGGCTTTTGTTGCCTCGAAGCTGGGGCCTTTGTTATTGTCTTTCGCCGCTGAGATGAATGTTGACGCAGCCTTAGAACCGAGCGCTTCCGGGGCAGTTCTCACATAAGAATTCGCAATGGCAAAGAACCGAAGCAAGAATCGCAGGTCCGGCGCGGCGCAAATGAACAAGTCCGCGGCCGGCAACCGGAAGCGCTGGATTCCAGTTGTCGCAGTGCTGGTTGTGGGCGGTGTCGTAGCCGTGGCTCTACTGGCCACGCGAGCTAATCGGACAGCGCCGTCTTCAAAGGCGCTCCCTCCTCCAGCGCCGGCTCCCTCGCCCGCACCCGCACCCGAACAAACGATGCCGTCGTCCGAGCTGGTGACGATGGACGTGGCCAAGGCCGTTATGGTCACGGTCGAGTTGGACTTCGGAGCAAAGGTCCCGAGTATCACCGAGGCGCTTACGCAGGTCGAACGGCGATATCAACCTGACGATGGTCAGGGCCGGACGTTCGCCGTTCTCGACGCGTACGGCGAGCCGACACCTACCGGCAAGCTGCACATGTCGATGCACGTCAGCAGCGAAAAACCAGGCGGCGGGCAACTGATCTTTAAGCGCACGGGCGAAGTGCTGTGGCGCGGCAAGATTAACGCAACCTCGCAGGCGATTCAGCCAAAGAACCTGACGATCCTTCTGGACAACGGGAAAGGTACTACGCTCACAGTCGACGGCTCGAACAGTCCCAGCTCAATAATCGACGCTAAGGTCAAGCCCGGCGACTTGCCGGTGCGCGACATCTGGCCTGATGGTCAGGAGCGCGAACTGACTTTCATCTACAGCGCGTGCGGGTGTCCGGTTAAGGTGTTTGCAAAGCGCGTCGGCGACCGAACGGCGCGGGTCAGCGACACACCGGTGATCTTCCCGGATGATCCGGCAGCGGTCACATTGATCGCGCGGCTGATGCGGTGGTGATCGGAATCCTCGTGGACTCTCAGAATTAGGAATCGGGACGTGGATGGCGCGTAAAAGGAAACCGCAGCGGCAACACTCCGTTGCCGAAGCCGCACACCAGACGTCAAAGCCTGCCTCCGCACGCCAGGAGCGCCGCGAGAAGGCGCGGGAGCAATCTTACGCCAAGAAGCGTGAGCGGCTGCTCCTGTTTGGTGTCCTCGCGATAACGGCGCTCGCGTTCGTCAATGCGCTCGACGGGCAGTTCGTTTACGACGACCGATTTCAGATACTGAAGAACCCCACGCTCAACTCGCTGGCCAACCTACCAAGGATGTTCACACAGGGCGTCTGGCAATTCCTGAATGAAGGAGACAAGGCCGCAGTCGGGCCCTACTACCGTCCGCTGTTCAACATTGCGCTGATCGTCAACCGCCAACTGTTCGGGCTCGATGTTTTCGGCTGGCACTGCTTCTCGATCGCTGTGCATCTCGGCGTGGTGTTTCTTGTTTACCTCCTGGCGCGGCGATGGAAGCTCTCGTTTGAAGTCGCCGCCGCGTCCGCGTTGCTATTCGGTTTGCATCCCGTTCACTGCGAATCAGTGGCATGGATCGCGGCGTTGCCTGACCCGCTCGCCGCCATGTTTGTTCTTTCGTCGCTGTTGTTGTACGAGCGGCACTATCACGGCCGTGTAAGTACGACGCTCGTGTTGGCCGGAAGCGTCGTGCTGGCGTTCATGGCAATGATGAGTAAGGAAGTCGCGTTGATCTTACCTTTCTTCCTCGTTGCTCGCGAACTGCTTGATCGAAACGAAGAGAAGGTTGTTGAGCTGGCCGCGCGAGTTGCAAAGTGCACCGCGCCGTTCTTTGCGGTTATCGTGCTCTCGCTGGGCATGCGATATTACGTACTCGGGTTTCTTGGCCGGTATGAGCCCAGGGCGTTAGGAATACCGGCGATGCAAGTGCTGATAACGATTCCGTCGGTCTTGCTGAGCTATGCGCGGATGTTGTCAATCCCTTATCCGCTTGCGGTGATGTACGACAACCAATATGTGCAATCAGCAGCGGACGCGCGATTCTGGGGGGCGGCGCTTGCGATTGCAGCCCTGCTCGCCGGCGCGCTGTGGCTTGTGCGCTCGTCGCCGGTTGGCCGGCGCGCGCTTGCGTTCATGATTGTTTTTGTTATCCCGGTGCTTAACCTGAAAGCGTTCAGGCAGGAAGAATCGCTTCTGCATGACCGCTATCTGTATTTGCCTTCGATCGGCTTCTGCATTCTGGCAGCGATGGGCCTCGATTGGCTGAGCGCTCGGTTCCCCGCCCGCCGGCGTCAAGTCTTCGCGACCGCAGCGCTGCTGTCAGGCGCGGTGCTGCTTGGGCTGACCTTTTATCAGAACTTTTCGTGGCAAAGCGAGCTTGCGATGACCGACAACGCGATGAAAGCCGCGCCTCGGTGGCCGTTCCTGCATAACTACATCGGCGCCTATTACGCCGAGCAGCGCAGATTTCAGGAAGCCGAGCGAGCCTACCTTGCGACGCTGGATATCGATCCGAAGTACTACGATACTTATTCGAATCTCGGCGACGTTTATAGAGAACAGGGAAAGCTAAGCGACGCTGAGCAGTCTTACGTGAAAGCCATCGAGTATGGCGCGCCATACGCCGACACTTACTACAACCTCGGAGTGACATACATTGGCGAGGGACGTATCGCTGACGCGGAGCAACCTCTGCGGCGCGCACTGGAGATTTGGCCTACACACGTAAAGGCCCGCTACAATCTCGCATGGGCGTACGATCAACAAGGCAAGGCCTCGCTTGCAGAAGAGGCTTATTCGGAGACACTTCAACAGGACCCGGCCTATCCCGAGCCGCGAATCAACCTCGCGGTATTGCTGACCAAACACGGACGATATGACGAGGCGCTCACTCATCTGCGCACAGCCCAGCGCTACGCGCCAGAGCATCCGGTGCTGCTCTACGCTCTTGGGGATGCGAGTATGAAGACTCAGCGCTACGAAGATGCAATCGCGACATTCAAACAGGTGAGCGCCCGTAATCTTCATCAGAATCTGGTTCACACCAGCCTGGGTTTGTGCTACGAGAGTCTCGGAAGGAAGGAAGAAGCAAAGACCGAATTTCAAAAGGCAATTGAGGTCGCGCCGCAGGATCCGTACACCAACACCGCTCGCGAGCACCTTGCAAAATTGCAGAGCGGCTCTTGAGGGCCTGTGCGATAATCAAGCCGAAACCTCAAAGGAGAGAATTCCAGCATGTCACGAATCGTAAGATGTGGACTCATTCAAGCCGCCAACGTAGAACCCGCCGAAAGCTCAATCGAGAAGATCAAGAAAGCCATGGTCGATAAGCACGTCGCGATGATCGACGACGCTGCCGCGAATGGCGTGCAGATCATCTGCCTCCAGGAGCTTTTCTACGGTCCGTATTTTCCCGCTGAACAGAATCCCCACTGGTACGATCTGGTTGAACGCATACCCGATGGACCGACCACTCAACTGATGTGCGGCATAGCGCGCAAACACAAGATGGCAATGGTCGTTCCGATCTACGAAGAAGAGATGACGGGCGTCTTTTACAACACGGCGGCGGTGATTGACGCCGACGGAACTTATCTGGGCAAGTATCGCAAGACTCACATACCGCATTGTCTTCCGGGTTTTTGGGAGAAGTTCTACTTCACACCGGGCAACACGGGCTTTCCGACTTTTGAAACCAGGTACGCGCGAATCGGAGTCTACATCTGCTACGACCGGCATTTCCCCGAAGGCGCGCGAGCGCTGGGGCTTCACGGCGCGGAGATCGTCTTCATTCCGTCCGCTACGACCAAGGGCCACGCCGATTATCTGTGGGAGCTCGAGCAGCGCGCGCACGCTGTGGCCAACGGGTACTTTGTTGGTACGATCAATCGAGTAGGAACGGAAGCTCCGTGGAACATCGGCGAGTTCTTCGGTTCGTCTTACTTCTGCAACCCGGACGGGCGAATTCTCGCGAAGGGCAGTGAGGACAAGGATGAGTTGATCGTTGCGGACCTCGATCTCGATCAGATCAAAGAGGTGCGAACGCACTGGCAGTTCTATCGCGATCGCCGGCCGGATATGTACGGCCCGCTTTGTAGCCAGTAGAGCCATTGCGCCATGCTATACTCCGTATCGAGGAGCTTTAGATGTCTCAAACCCTACCACTCCCACCGGCTGGATTTGACACACTCTCCGTAGAGGAGCAAATCGACTACGTTCAGTCTCTGTGGGATCATATCGCGGCCCGGCCAGAAGCGATTCCGGTTCCTGACTGGCATCGCGAGGTGCTCGCCGAGCGATTGGCGGCCTATGATGCGAACCCGGACGAGGGAAAGACCTGGGAGGAATTCGAAGGGGAACTCACGCGAGAGATAGAGGGTCGCTCGAGTGACCGATGAAACGACGCGTCTCGATCCGACCAGAAGCTCAGCACGACATCAGAGAGGCTGCTGCCTGGTATGAAAGCCGAGAGCGCGGGGTTGGCATACGCTTCAGGAATGAAGTTCGGACCACGTCGAGGCGCATTGGCGAAAACGCGCTGATGTTTCCTGCAATCGCGATGGTAGAGTTAGGCGGGCACTGCCTAGAAGCTTTCGCTACTCGGTGTACTTCACAGTCCTGGCGAGTTCAGTCGTCATCTTAAGCGGTTCTGCATCAACACAGACACCCCGATACTTGGAAGGCGCGTTCCTAGCCAGATAAAGACTGGATAGAGAACAGACAAAGACGCAGCCAGTAGGGGAATATCTCCCGTCGCAGCCGAGACGACCGCCCCAAAGAACCCGACCTACACAGAACCGGCGAGGTACGGCGAGCGATTGCGTCTATCCGTGTCGAATGATAGTAATGCAGCTCGTGCGTCGCGTCGCATGGTCGACCAATGACGGTGCGACAATACTCGCGCTTTACCGCGAGGAAACGGTTCCCGGCCTATTCGCATGACTAGGAGGGAGGAACAATGGAAGCGAACCTTTTGCCCTATCTGGCGGCTCGAATGTCGGTAGTCGCCACGCGGGATTCGGCGATGGCTACGCTGGTGACGCCGACGATGGCGGTGACGACGGCGCACGCAACGCCTCGGGGACCCCTGAGCGGGCCCATGAGCGAGGAAGGAAAGCACGTTTTCTGGCTTGACTTCCCTCACACACCCACACGGCACGAGGTGCGAGTTTCGGTGGAGGCTGATGACTACGACGTTGATTTCGCGGTACTCCAGCTCGACAAGCCAGTAGAAATGCCAACAGCGGAGCCGGTCCTGAGTGCGGAGCCGCCGCCGCAAGGAGCACAGTGGGAAACCCTATGCATCGGTCCTGCTTCGCCTGATGGCATCCGTGTTTACGGCCGCGTTCAAGGGATCGAGATCGTAGGCGAGCGAAGCCTGCTCAAGCTTTCGGTTGACAGCTCGCTGCCGGATTATCGGGGCATCAGCGGCGCTCCGGTGATGGTCGATGGCAAAGTCATAGGTATCGTCTGGGGCATCCAGGAACCTGAGCCCAACGAATCGTCCAAGGCACGCCGAGCCTCCAAGACACGCCGGGCAGAATACTGGTACGGGGTGCCGGTATCGGCGATGATCGAGAGCAAGAAGACTGACGCGATTCGAAAACTTCTTGAAGAGAATCAAGGCACTGGACAAGGCAGCCCTACTACCACTGACGACCCCGGCGCTCTCCCGACCAGCGGCGGATACCCTGTGATCGTGGCGCGGCTAAAAGACCCGAACAGCGAGGTCCGGACCGCGGCGGTTCACGCTTTGAGTGCGGTGGTGAATAGGGACCCGGTGATTAGGGCCGAGGTCGTGAAGCGACTCGCGGATGAGAATAGCAACGTGCGCGGCGCGGCAGTTTTTGCGCTGAGCGAGATGGTGAGGCGTGACACCTACGTAAGCGATGCAGTAGCGAAGCTGTTTGACGATACGAACAGTAATGTACGATGGGAGGTTGTGAAGGTCTTCGCCGGTATGGCGAGCGACCAGAAAATAAGAGCAGCGCTGACAGCTCGGTTCGAAGATGAAAACAGCAGCGTGCGCGCCGCGGCGGTTGCGGCCTTGAGTGCGGTCGGTGCTGACATCTCCGTGGCGGGTTCCGAAGCAGAGGCGGCGCCAGCCTCGCCTCCGTTGAGCGACGAAGGTCCACCGGTCCAAGACATTCCGGACGCCTCTCCGGAAACACCCGAGCTTGACCCCGAATCGTTCTTCGGCCGCCTGAACTTATCCTCGCGCCGGGCACTCGCCAACGCCGAAGCTATACGGCTAAACCGAAAACGCGACGAGGTTCACCTCGAATATTTGATCGCCGGTCTCTTTGAGAATGAAGAAGGACCAACCCGCAGGATCCTGCTCAGCAGCGGAATCGACGGTAAGAGACTAGCCGAGCTTGTCGAGCAGGTCGGCGGCTTCAGTCTGCCGTCACGCTCGGAGTACAAGCCCGCGAAGTTGACCGCGCTGCCGGTGCTGACGCCGCGAGTTCAACAGGCGCTTCAAGCAGCGCGCGATATCGCAGACAAAATGGGCGCGGCCCAGATTCAAAGCCGCCACCTGCTGTACGGCGCCTTGTCGATCAAGGACAGCAAGCTCGTCACGCTGCTCGCGCAAGCCGGGGTTCGACAAGAGGATGTCCCGCTAACCGATGTCGTAGCCGATGCCCCCGCTCCTTTGCAGACAATCGCCAAGTTGAATTCTGACAACGCGGAAGGCGAAGACCTTCTCAACATCGAGCCAGACGTAAACGCCTTGGCGGCGGTCATCGCCGTGAGGGATGTCGCGACTCCACTTTCAATCGGGCTGTTTGGCGATTGGGGTAGTGGCAAGAGTTTCTTCATGGGAAAACTGCACAAGCGAATATTCGATCTCAGGGATATGGCGCGGGCGGCAGAAGGAAAATCAGCCTACTGTGACAACGTCGTGCAGATCGAATTCAACGCCTGGAGCTACCAGGAGGGAGATCTCTGGGCCAGTCTGGTAACCGACATATTCGAGGGCCTGGCGAAGTCGATCGACGACGACCTCAAACTGTCGCAGGGAACCGACCCGGCGACTGCAAAAGCCCGGCTCCTGGCATCGATGGCCAGCGCTGGCGATGTGCTGGCCGAACAGGAGCGAAAGCTTGTCGCCGCAGAGAAGGAGTTGCAGGCGGGAGAACAGCAGGTCGAGACTCTCAGGAAGATTGGGCCAAAGGATGTCGTAAGGGAAGCCTACCGGGTCATCGCCGAAGAGCCGGAGGTCAAGAAGAGTCTCGACGACGCCGCGGAACAACTGAACATTCCCGCCGCGGAACGCGCGCTGGGTGATCTGAAGGTCCAACTGCTCGGGATCAAGAACGTGTGGTCGGCGTTCACCCTCGCGTTCAAAGGTTGGAACCGCCCGCGCGACTGGATGATCCCGCTCGCCGTGCTTGCAGGAATTCTGTTTCTACTTTGGGTCGGAGTACCGCTGCTTCTTCGCTTCAAGGTTGACGTCACGCTCGCGGGGGCCCTCACCTTGGTATCGTCATTGATCGCAGCGCTCAAATCACTCGAGCCGGTCCTGAAGAAAGCGAGAAGCGCCGCCGCGATTGTCCAGAAAATCAGGGAGTCTCAGGAGAAGCAGATTGAACAAGCGACAAAAGACCAACGGACACAAGCCAAGACGAAGCTCGACGACGCTCAACTTCGAGTCAAGCAAGCAAAGGACAACTTGAAGAACATTGAGCAGAGTCTCCAAGAGATGCGAGCCGATAAACAGCTACTGGACTTCATTCGGCAGCGTAGTCTTAGCACGGATTACACAAGCCGCCTCGGCACCGTAGCTCGGGCGCGCAGGGACTTCAAGCAGCTCAGCGACCTGATGGACCAGGCCAGGCTAGAGAACGAGAGGCACGCTACTCAGACCGCCAAGAAGGAGGTTGCGCCCGCGCTCGAGCTCCCGAGGATCGACCGAATCGTGCTCTACATCGACGACCTTGACCGGTGCTCCGAGGACAAAGTCGTTAAGGTGCTCGAAGCGGTTCATCTGCTGCTCGCTTTCAAACTGTTCGTAGTGATTGTCGCAGTGGACTCTCGATGGCTGCTGCATTCTCTCCGCCAACATTCGGCGGCCTTTAGAGCTTCCAACGACGGCACCGCGGGCATCTCCGACGAGGAGCTTGCCCACTGGGAGTCGACTCCTCTCAACTATCTCGAAAAGATATTCCAGATACCGTTCTATTTGCGGCCTATGCGCGCGCGCGGATTCGACCGCCTGGTCCATACGGTAATTGGAGAAGTTCTGAGCGAAAGCGCCGCTGACGATCATCTGGAGAAGTCGCCTGAGAAACAAGCTGACCTTCCCAAGAAGGACGACGCCCGTGAGCAACCGCCCGAACTGGCCGTTCAAGCCGATGAAGGCGGTAAAGCTCGAGTCGCGCCGGACCCAACGCTTGCGGCCGCGCCTTCTGTCCAACCCGCGCGAACCGAGGAATCCGCCGGCGCAGTGTCTCTTGGAAGGAACCAAACTGCTGACGCAACTCCGAAAGGCGCATCGAGCGACAAGGTGGATGCGGGGACGCCTGGCGCGGAAATTCAAGCTCAAACAGATACGTTGGCCGCGGCGTCAAAGGGACAAAAGGCGCAAGGCTCACAGGCGGAGGCCAACCCTGCGGCGCTTCAACTTCGAGAGTGGGAACGAGACTTCATGAAAAAGCTGCATCCCCTGATCATGTCGCCCAGGTCCGCAAAGCGCTTCATCAATATCTATCGTCTGATGCGCGTCTCGATAACCAATGAGCGGGACCTCGCTGCCTTTGTCGGCAATAAGCAAGGAGGGCAGCACCGCGCAGCCCTGCTGTTGCTCGCAATCCTGACGGGCTATCCGGCTGAGGCGACCGATATCCTTCGCGACTTGCTCGAGGAAGAACGCCCGGAAACATGGTGGCAATATATTGACGGCATCGAAGCGAGCTGGAATAGCTCTACTAAACCCTCGACAGCAGGAGGGCCGCTCACGTCCCAGCGCCGTCGCGACCTGATGGATAAGCTCAAACGGCTGCGAGGTGAGATCCCGGAGACCCAGTCGTGTGATCAGTTCGTCAAGTGGGCGTCGAAGGTGGCCAGGTACTCGTTTGAGTCGGGCAGGGTGCTCGCGCTGACAAATGACGAGACCGAGACTGATTGACCAATCGATGAAATGATCGTGGCGGATCTCGATCTCGACCAGATCAAAGAAGTGCGAACTCACTCGCAGTTCTATCGCCATAGACGACGCACTCTGTGGCGAATAGTATGAACATTCTCGTATTGTTCTGTCGGAGGACACACGATGAGCGATCAACACACCGCATTTGTCGGCTCGATTCCGGAGAATTACGACCGCTACCTCGGGCCCTGCTTGTTTGAGCCTTATGCTCTGGATATTGTGCAGCGCGTACAGGTCTCAGAAGGCGCTTCAGTACTGGAGATCGCGTGTGGCACCGGCATCGTTACGCGCCATCTCCGGGACAGCCTTCCAAGGAGCGCGAACGTTGTCGCCTCTGACCTCAACGAAGCGATGCTTGCATACGCCGCCGGCAAGTTCGGACCGGACGACGCCGTTGAATGGAAGCAAGCAGACGCGACCGCTCTACCTTTCGCCGAGTCTTCCTTTGACGCGGTCGTTTGCCAGTTCGGACTGATGTTCTTTCCCGAAAAGCTAGCTGCGCTGTGTGAAGTCCACCGTGTTCTGGTCCCTGGCGGCAGCTTTGTGTTCAACGTCTGGGATGCGATCGACAAAAACGAACTGGCGGAAATAGCGCACGAGACCGTCTCCGCTTTCTTCGAGCACGACCCGCCGACTTTCTATCAAGTGCCGTTCGGACTTCACGATCAAGAGTTGATTGCCGGGCTTCTTAGAAATGCCGGGTTCAAGGAATCGCAGATTTCAGTTCTGACAAAGACCGGCATAAGCCCCTCCGCTGTAGACGCCGCGAAGGGACTGGTAGAAGGGAATCCGGTGATCATCGAGATCAATCAACGCGCTCTGTCTGACGTTCAAACGATCGAGGCGGCCGTAGCGGCTGCGGTTGCTTCAAGGTGCGGCGACAAGCCGGTCCGAAGCAAGTTGCAGGCGCTGGTTTGCACTGCAAGGCGATGAGGAGATGCCGCTGTCGTTTCATCGCGCGACCGTTCCCCGTCTCACTTTGTGTCATAGTTTCACGCGTGATATTCTGCGTTTTGTCATAAGCCCCTTCCTCACTTTAACTAAGCTGACTGAAAACAGACTTTGATTCATGGCAAGCGCATTGCTCTTGTCTGTGTGGTGATACTCCGCCGATGCGTCAATGCAATGTCAAATTGACGGAACGCTTATGCCCAAATCTTTTGCCGGTTCAAGACAGACCTTAGCCCTGGCTGCCGGCCTCGGCCTGTTGATAACGTCGTTTCACGTGACGTCGCCGGTTCGCGCCTACGAATCGCCGCCCAACCAATTGATCTCCGGTTCCAAGATCATCCCGTTTCCGCCGCTCGCAGGTCCGCCTTTGCAATGGGCGCCGAGAGGGCCCGGCGGCGGAGGCGCGTTGTTTGCACCGAGCTTTAGCCCGCACAATCAGAATGAGCTCTATATCGCGTGCGACATGAGCGAGGTGTTTCACTCAACCAACCTCGGCGCGTCGTGGGAGGTGTTCGATTTTCGACAGATTCAAGGCAGCCGCGAATCGCAGGTCCGCTTCACTAGCAATCCCTCGATTCTCTACGCGCTTGATTCCACCGGTGACCTGGTCACGCCTTCAAAGAGCACCGACGGCGGGTTGACCTGGCATCGCTTGAATAACGATCCGACCGTTGGCGGAGCTTATTCGCTTTTTGCTGATCCGAACAGCGCGAACACCCTGATCGTTTCCGACTATTCGCAGGTTTTCCTCTCAACCGATGGCGGAAACACTTTCGGTCTGAAGTTCAGCACCGCATCAGGGAACGGCTGCTTCGTTGCCGGAGCGTTCTTCGATGGCGGCGTCATCTACGCGGGCACGAATCTGGGTCTGCTGGTTTCTACTAATGGCAGCGCGTTTGCGGCGGCGAGCGTCGGCGGCATTCCGGCGTCTGAGGCGATCGTCTCATTCGCAGGCTCGAAGCAAGGCTCGACACTTCGGTTCTTCTGCGTCACGCTTGACTCCTCTGAGGTGTATCCCGGCCTTTTCGCTGAAGCCTCGTACTTTAGTTATCACGCCGTCTATTCGGTCGATGTCGGGCAGGCTAACTGGACGGCGAAGACTACCGGAATCATCGCCAACGATTTTCCGTTTTTCGTTGCGATGTCGCGCGGCGATATCTCCACTGCTTACCTGGCAGGGCAAAACTCGAGCGAGTTTCCGATCGTCTACAAAACAACGAACGGCGGAGGCAACTGGCAGAGCGTATTGCTGACCAATAACAATCAGAACATCTACACAGGCTGGGCGGGGCGAGGTGGCGATCGCGATTGGAGCTACGGCGCGGGCGCGCTTGGATTTGCGGTCTCGCCTGTTGATGCGAACAGAGTTGCTTTCACTGACCTCGGCTTCGCGCACCTCACCACCGATGGAGGCGCGACCTGGAAGCAGATGTATGTGAACCCCGCCGATCAGAACCCTCCGAACGCGCTAACGCCGAAAGGCAGGTCCTATCACAGCGCGGGACTCGAAGACACAACCTGCTGGTGGCTGACCTGGAAAGACTCGACCAACATGTTCGCATCTTACTCGGACATTCGCGGCACTCGCAGCACCGACGGCGGAGCGTCCTGGTCGTTCAACTACGCGGGACAGCCCTACAACTCGACTTATCAATCGCTCAAGCATCCGGTGACCAGCGCGCTTTACGCGGCGACCTCGTCCGTTCACGACATGTATCAAAGCACCCGCTTACAGGATTCGATTCTCGACAGCGGTACCGGCGCGATCAAGTACTCGACTGATGGGGGCGCGAACTGGTTGACTCTGCATGACTTCGTTCATCCGGTTATTGGCCTCGCGCTCGATCCGAACAACACGAATCGAATGTACGCCAGCGTGATTCACAGCACGCTTGGTGGAATCTACGTGTCGAGCAACATTCAAAACGGCGCGGCTTCCACGTGGACAAAGCTAGCCAATCCGCCGCGCACCGAAGGACATCCGTTCAACATCCACGTTTTGAACGACGGCACGCTTGTTTGCACTTATTCAGGCAGACGAAACTCATCCGGCACGTTCACGGCGAGCTCGGGCGTTTTCGTAAGCACCGATGGCGGCGCGAGCTGGCTCGATCGCAGCCACACAGGCATGCGCTACTGGACTAAAGACCTCGTGATTGACTCGTATGATCTGACCCAAAACACATGGTACGCCGGCGTGTTTAGCGGATGGGGCGGCCCGCCAAACGGACTCGGCGGGTTGTACAGAAGCACGAATCGCGGAGCGGCGTGGACCCGGATCAACAACCTCGACCGGGTGACTTCTTGCGCGTTCAGTACGGCCAATTCAAACGAGATGTACTTGACGACCGAAACCGAAGGGCTATGGTATTCGAGCAACATCAACACTCCGGCGCCGGCGTTCACAGCGGTGACCTCTTATCCTTTCCGCCAGCCAGAGCGAGTATTTTTCAATCCGTACAATCCGAGCGAAGTCTGGGTCACGAGCTTTGGGAACGGCTTGAGAGTCGGTAACACCTGCGGTTACTCGCTCTCGCCTGCGAGTGCGTTCTTCAACGAGGGCGGCGGCAGCGGGAGCATTGCTTTAGCTGCGGGGAACGGGTGCGCCTGGACCGCCGTCAGCAACGACGGTTGGATAGTCTTGACGTCACCTGCGAGTGGCACGGGCTCAGATCCGGTCACCTATGAAGTGAGAGAGAACTTCACCGGCAATCCTCGAATCGGGGCGATGACCATTGCAGGACAGACTTTCACGGTGCTTCAAGCCGCCGGCGTGACTGATTGCACATACGTGATTTCTCCGATGAGCTCAACGATCTCTTCGAACGGCGGCACCGGGGCGGTCAACGTGTTTTCAGAAGACAAGTGTGCTTGGGTGGCAGTGAGTAACGTCAGTTGGATAACCATCACATCAGGCGACAGGGGAATCGGGGACTCCACGGTGAATTACCTTGTGGCCGGTAACACGACGGGGCTTTCGCGCAAAGGGAGAATAACAATCGGCGGACAGGTCTTCACTATTAAGCAGAAGTAACGCTGCGGATGAGGAAAACGGTGAACGACGGCCGATTTGAAGACGGAAGCTGGCGTCCTTTTCCGCCGCTGTCACGCGAGCCGTCGCTTAACCCCGCGATCGATTCGATTTTGAACTCGCCTCCAGAGGTGCCCTTTGTTCGGTCGCCAGCCTGTTCCTGGCGGATTATTGACTCTTAGTGGCCAAGGCTTCTTGTCCTGCTCTGTACCGTACTGCTTAGGCCGAGACCGCCCAATTGCACGCAACGGGCCGCCATCTCGTGCTTGCATAATGTCGGGGTTGGTCTTGCCCCTGAGCAGCGAGGCCGTCATACTAAACCAGCCCGGTCGGCGAACACCTCGGGTGCCTCTCCTTTGGACTTGTCGCCCAATGCCGGTCGGCGTCGCGGAGGTTCGCGATGGATAAGGAGCGAAGACAATCAACTCGCGGCGCCCTGTTTACCGAAGTGCAGTACGAGGGCGCAGGCATTCACGCAGAGACTCGGATATCCGATATCAATCTCTCCGGGGTCTTCATTGACGCGCTCTCTCCGCTGCCAGTTGGAGCCGCCTTGAAGCTTAGTTTCACTCTGCCCAGCGGACAACGAGTCGCAACCGAAGGGGTCGTTGTACACAGCCAGCCGAGAATCGGCATGGGAGTAGCGTTCACCAGTCTGAAGCCGGAGGACGCGAAGCTCATTCAAGAGGCGATCGCCGCGCATCAATGAGCCGCGGCCAGGAACACACCAACTGTCATGACCAGGATCGCGATTACGGCTCTCGTCGTCATTCACCTCGCTGCGACACTCTGGCACGGCGACGCTCATACAAAGCTCTCCATCGGGCTATCGCCTGAGAAAACCATCTTCGTCTACGTCGTGATACTCATCGCGCCAATAGTCGCCGCCGGCCTCGTGTGGACGCGCTACGTTTCGATCGGGCTGTGGGGGTTCTTTCTCTCGATGCTCGGCGCGCTTCTGTTCGGCGCTTATCATCACTACGTGATGGTATCGCCTGACAACATCGGGCATCTGCCTGTCGGGAGCCCGGAGTCTTACTCCCAATTCATCTCAAGCGCGGCCGTAATTGCTTTGCTTGAGCTGGTGTCGGCGCTCTATGGCGCCTTCTGTTTGGGCTCACACCGGGCGCAATCCCGAACGCGCTCCTGACATTTCGCGTCGCGTCAGGTTAGACGACCTACGGTACCAGTCAAAAGAACCAAGACAGAGAAGGTCGACTGTGAAGAACGCGATGGATTTGGAAGAACTGAAATACACGCGAGTGGAGTACGAGAGAAGATTCCTTGTCTCACCGCGCGCGGACTGGAAGAGCGCCGTCGAGTCCTACTCGAAGACCTTCGAGGACAAGTACCTCCGGGACTCGAGGCTTCGGCTGCGAATCCTGACGGACTCGGACACCGGACGCCACGTGATCAAGCTCAACAAGAAACACGAGTCGGCCTCACCGCACTTCCGGACGATGAGCCGGATTCTCCTGTCGCCGCGCGAATACCAACTGCTCGATGGCCTCGAAGGAGATCGCATGAAGAAGACTCGCTACTATGAAACCTATCGTGGCCGAGTGTTCTCGATCGACGTGTTCGAAGGCGAACTCGACGGGCTGGTTCTGTGTGAGACTGAGGCAGAGGGACTCGAAGACTTGATGTCGGCCGAGCCGCCTTCTTACGCAAACCACGAAGTGACGGATGACAGGTTCTTCGAAGGTGGAAACCTATGCCGCGCGACTCGCCTGGACTTGAAGCGCAAGCTCTCAACGTTGGAGTAAGCTATCCTCTCAAAACTTGATTTTGATTCTGCCGTTGAAGACTCGGCCTTCTGTGTGCGTGTAGATTTCGCTGAAGGTCGGGTTTTGATGCGGCGGAAAAACGACCGGTCCGAAACGGCCCTGGCGAGTATCGGTGATGTTCTCGGCGTTGATGAACAGAGTCATCCTGCCGAACGTTTTTTCGCCAAAGATTCCGAATACTGAAAACGGTTCTGTCTTGACTCCGTTGCTCAAGAACTGACTGCTGCTGTTATACGCTTCGATGCCGGCTTTGAAGCTTTCCTCTCTTTCAAATAACGGAGCCGAATTGATTCTGCCGGCTTGATATGGAAAATGCCAGAGAGTAAGATTCACCGCGTTCGACGAATGGGAGCATCATTCCTTTTCCAAGACCAGGAGGTAAGAGCCGATGGCTGACGAGATCCTTGATGTTGCAATCGTCGGAGGCGGAGTGTCCGGCGTGTATTCGGCCTGGAGACTGTTGAAAGAAGGCGGCAAGAAAAACGTTGCGGTCTTCGAGGCGGGCGATGAAATCGGCGGCCGGTTGTTGTCGGTCACGCCGCCGCACATTCCTTACATGAAGGCCGAGCTTGGGGGCATGCGCATTCTGCCTGCCGTTCAGCCGCGCATCACCAAATTGATCGACGTCTTGAACAATGACGCCAAACCCGACGATTACATCGAAACGTATCCGTTTCCGGTCGATCAGCCTGACAACATCTCGTATCTGCGCGGGGTCCACTTGCGGCTCTCGGATTTCGGCAAGACACCTTCGCCCGTTCCGTATCGCCTCTCCTTCCAGGAGCAAGGTCAAACGCCGGGTGGGCTCGCGGTGAGCGCGATCGAACAAATAGTGCCCGGCATTACCAACCCCGGGCTCAACGATGAGCAGCGCCGACAGATGGCCCAGAGCGCGAGCTTCGCCGGGCAGCCGCTTTACAAGCAGGGATTCTGGGGAGTGCTCGCGCGCGTGATGAGCGGAGAAGCCTATCAACTCGCGCTTGCGGCCGGCGGGTACGAAACCACAATGTCGAATTGGAACGCGGCGGATGCGATTCCCTGGTTCTTGTCGGACTTTGGGGTTGATCCTGAATACAAGGGATTCAAAAGAGGATTTCAGCAAGTCCCGCTGACGCTCGAGGCGCGGGTCAAGAAAGCGCACGGCAAAGTCCACTGCGGCGCGCAGGTGACCGGCTTCGAGCACAAGGGCGGCGTGTTCGAGATACGCTTCAAGAATCGCAAACCGGTTCGAGCAAAAGCGCTGATCCTGGCGATGCCTCGGAGGGCGCTCGATCTGCTCGCGCCGGCAAGCCCGCTGCTTCAACAAGAGAGTGTCGTGACTCTGATCAAGAGCGTCACGCCTCGGCCGTTGTTCAAGTTGTTCACGACTTATCTGAATCCGTGGTGGCTGCCCGCGGGAGTCGAGAAAGGACGAACGACAACCGATCTTGCGGTGCGGCAGACCTACTACTGGCCAAAGTTTGACGGCGAGCCGGCGTTGGGAGGCCGCGCGATGCTGATGGCGAGTTATGACGACGGAACGAACATCAGCTTCTGGGACGGCTTTCGCACGAAACGCGGAGTGGGCTGGCGCGCAGGCGTCCGTGCGACTCCCGACATGGAATGGTTCTAGGGGAGCACTGAAGAAACCGACCACACGCGATGGTTCAAGCATCTTGCGCCTCGGCGAATGGTGCGCGAGGTCCAGCGTCAACTGGCAGTGATCCACGGGCTGGGGTTTATTCCTGACGTGATCGATGCGAGCTTCAAGGACTGGGGCGACGATCCTTTCAGCGGCGGATGGAACTCCTGGAACATCGGCGTGAAGAGCTAGAACGTGAAAGAGAAGATTCTCAAGCCCGCGGACGCGCCGCTGTACATCTGCGGCGAAGCCTATTCCGACGCTCAAGGGTGGGTGGAAGGCGCTTTGCAGACGGCTGATATGATGTTGGAGAAATACTTCGACATCGCACCGCTCGCTGAGGAGGCGCCTAACGGTTAGCTCAGATGATCTCGGCGCACCCTGATGTGCAGTCGTGGTATACTCGGCTTCGAGGAAATTCAGATGTCTCAGACATTGCCACTACCGCCACCTGGATTCGACGCGCTATCTGTGGAAGAGCAAATCGACTACGTCCAGTCTCTCTGGGATCACATCGCAGCCCGACCGGAAGAGGTTCCGGTGCCTGATTGGCACCGCCAGATACTCGCAGAGCGATTGGCAGCCTATGATGCGAACCCGACTGAGGGAAAGACCTGGGAAGAATTTGAAGAGGAACTCACCCGGGAGATTCAAAATCCACCCAGTGACCAATGAAACGACACGTCTCGATTCGACCAGAAGCTCAGGCCGATATCAAAGAGGCTGTATCATGGTATGAAAGCCGAGAGCCCGGTCTGGGAATTCGTTTCAAGCTCGAAGCTCGAACTGCAATCAGACGCATGGGAGACAACGCCTTAATGTTTCCGGCTATCGACGAGAGAGTTCGGCGCGCGCTGCTCAGCAGCTTCCCGTACGCAGTTTATTTCACAATTGACGCGAAGGAAGTGGTGATCCGCGCTGTCCTGCATCAACACCGACATCCCGACACCTGGAAGACGAGGTCGTAGGACCCACGAGAGGCAGTTCAGGTTCGAGGAACAGTTTCGGCTAAATACTCCACCTCTTGACCGCCCACGCTGCCAGGTCTTGGCCTCGCTTTTCGATTCTATCGGGTGTCCACTCCGCGATTTTTTCAGCGAATGCTCTAGCACTCTTGAACATAGAGTCTTCCCGGTATCGCTCTCTCTTGTCTGGGTAGGGCTTATTAGCCAAGCTAGTATTCATCTGTTGAGAAAGAGGGATGAGATTTGCGAGAAGATCTTTTTGCGACTGATGTTGTTCCTTCGTAAACGATTTGAACCATTGCTTCGCCGGGTTTTCTGGAAGGACATGTTCAATCCAGGGTATGTCCTTGGGCTGGTCCCCGCCGAGACTCACGTCGTATTCCAAAAGAACATAGTGCGTGATTCCGACTCCGTATAGTGGCCGCTTGCAAATCGCATTTTTGAACTCTTCATCACGGGGCCATGCTACCGTCTTGTGCTTGGAGATTTCTCTAATGACAGACTCCTTGCTAGGTTTCTCCTCGCAATCCGCCCAGAGGCGTTTGAACACGGAGTGAAGGCCGGTTGGTTCAAGCCCCGAGACGCCTCTCCGAATTAGGAAAGACTCAATGGCTTCAAGAACCTCTATCGCTTTTTCGTCCGAAAGCTTCTTGAGTTGTACGGCCTTGGAGAGTGGCATCAAAAACGGATAGATGGAGGTTGGGGCGGGTGTAATTAAAAGTGGGACGTGGAATCACGCTGCAGCTTGACGAACTCTGT
>CAZJQQ010000025.1:0-107331 GCA_964548075.1 uncultured Clostridia bacterium
GAGAGGGACGGGGCGGCAACTGCTAATCCGGGAGCACCCCGTCTACTCGACCCCGGCTCGAGGGTAAATGTCTGCCAGGAACGGCGGGGGCAAGCCACCCTTCCAGACCCGTGATCCTTTTAATTAACTGTCGCTCTTCACGCATCAGTCATCAGTAGTATTTCATCAAATCCATGCCGCTGTAGAGCTGCGCGACCTGATCGCCGTAGCCGTTGAACATCACGGTGTCTCTCAAGCCGAACTCGCCGATGCGTCGTTCGGCCTTCTGGCTCCAACGCGGGTGGTCGCGGTTCGGATTCACGTTCGAGTAGAAGCCGTACTCGCGCGGGCCCGCGATGTTCCAGGCCGTCGGCGGTTCATCTTCAACGAGCTTGATTCTCACGATCGCCTTGAGCCCCTTGAAGCCATACTTCCACGGCACAACCAGCCGGAGCGGCGCGCCGTTCTGAGGCGGCAACGTCTCGCCGTACAACCCGCTCGCGAGAATCGTAAGCGGGTGCATTGCTTCATCCAATCGTAAGCCTTCGATGTACGGCCAATCGAGAACGTCCGAGCCGAGGTTTGGCATCTGCTTCGGATCGGCGAGCGATTCAAACGCGACGTACTTCGCTTGAGACAGCGGTTGTACTTCATCCAGCAGTTTTGCGAGCGGGAATCCCACCCAGGGAATCACCATCGACCATCTTTCCACGCAGCGATGTCGATAGATGCGCTCTTCGGGGGGACTGATCTTCAACAGGTCGTCGATGTCGAACACGCGCGGGTTTTGAACAAGGCCCTCAACGGCTACCGTCCACGGGCGAGTCACGAATCGTTTGGCCTTGCTCGCCACCTCGAGCTTGTCGGTCGAGAACTCATAGAAGTTGTTGTAGTGGGTTATGTCCTGGTACGAAGTGCTCTTCTCATTAATTGGCGGCGCCGTTTGCGGAGGCGCTTGCACATCGGCGATCTTCTCCCCGGATTGGGCCTGTTCGCCGTGGCCGGTGAAATATCGATAGACAAATCCGGTTGCGACCGCGCCGCCCGCTAGAGCTGCGCCGCGGATGAACAGACGGCGGTTGAGATACAACTCCTTGTCAGTGATCTCGCTGCTTTTGATGTCGTCGGGTTTCTTGATCAACATAGCTTCTTGAATCTAGCACTGCTCGATCGGATGCATTCTGAAATACGAGACGCGCGTGGCTGCCGGTTTTGGAAGTAGCATAGACTTTTTAGTCTGTGTGACCAGATTCTATTCCCAGGTTGAGGGTTCAGGACATCGGAGGCTACTCTTGACCGAAGTAATCCGAATCAACTCGCTTTACCAAATACGAAGCCACATCCGTCACCCCGACTCCGTAATCTATCATGAGGCTAGCCAGCGCCTCTCCGTCGATGAGGATGATCTTACTGTCGATGGATGCCGCAAACTCCCGTGCTTCTTTGGTGTAGGACGAGGTCGTTAAGAAGATGCCCTTACGTGCTCGCTGACCTTGCAATGCTCCGGCAAACTTCTGAATTTCGGGCCTTCCAACGACGCCCTCCCAACGCTTGGCCTGAATGTAGATCGCGTCGAGCCCAAGCCGGTCTTCCTTTATGATTCCATCGATTCCCCCATCACCGCCTCTTCCAACGGCCTGCCCGGCGTCCTGGCGGGAGCCACCATATCCCATGGCAAGCAAGAGATCTACAACAAGCTGTTCAAAGAAATCGGGAGCGCACTCCTTTATGCTGCGCAGTAAATCAGCCGCCAGCGCCTCACGAATCTGCTGATAACCAAGCGCGATATGATCCTCTGGAGTCATCGCGTCAGAATTCGCGGGTACCTGGAGTTCTTTGGATTGTCTGGTGGGCGTCCTGAACCCGCGAGACCCCGGAAAGCTATCCAAGAATTTGAGGTCGATGCGTACGGGGCTGCCAGCAAGTACCTGGCGACCGAGGTCTGTGATTCGATAAACACCACGTTGTGAGGAATCGATGAGCCCAGCGCGCTTAAGGTAGGACTTAGCCCAAGCAACGCGGTTGCGAAGACCGTCTGTTTGCCGCTTGGTAGAACCTGTGAGCGTTCGTCGTCGCTCAGATTTGAACGCGCCGCGAGTGCGTCCAACGTTTCCTGATTTGTGCGCTCCGGCGCGCCCGCCAAGTCGCTAAGCAGCGGCAACATCAAAGACTGGAAATCAGGAATTGCCATAGTTTAGAGCGGCGCACATTTGCGAGATCGCGAAGCTCACGAGCCTCCGTTAGCGGTCCCAGATCGGCAGCCCCGCTATCGGCGTCGGCCGTCTTGGTTGATGCAACGGGTTTCATCTTACCCAATTCGAGACACAACCGGCGCAACTGGGAGACTCGTTTGAGTCGAATTGTTACCGCCTCAGGCGACATGTCAACTTTCATCTTGGCTACCCTTCAAGAGCTCAATATCGTCCAAATCTTGACCGCTTCTTCGGAACGACTTAAGTATAATCAAACCCTCGCGAGATACAACGAAAACACTTCCTTTGGCAGACGCCACTCTAATTCGATTGTTCCACGCGTCCGCAACGGCGGGAGTCACCAACAAAAAGTCAACGGTCAGCAAATCGCCATCGCTCGGATCGATCTTGGACAATCGTCGAATCTCGATCGCGCCTTTGTGGAAGGTCATCGGTTGCGCCCCTATGGTGTAACCGAGACTGCGCGCGACTGACTTAGCTTCCTCCAGGCTCTCGCCGAGTACGAGCAAGTCGATATCTACCGTGGCGCGCGGTAGTCCGTGAACAGCCATCGCGAGACCGCCGCAAACGGCATAGTCTATCCCGTGATCTTCCAGAGCCGAGACGATTGACTTGAATTCTTCGTAGAGATCAAACACTTGTGTATCTGTCCTCTTGCAACCGCGCAAGCTTGGTCAAGCGATCTTGCGAAGCTTCCACCGATACAGCACCTTCATCAGCGTCTTGAACCGACCTTGCCATCGCTCGGTGTACGGGAACCACCACCAGTCGCTCTTCATCGGCAGCAAGTCCCAGTTGACATGCTTCATTCGAACGAACTCGAATAAGCCCTGGCTCCCGTGCGTGACGCCCAGACCGCTTTCTTTGATGCCGAACCAGGGAGTCTGCGACGCGCCGTGCGTGTACAGCGCGTCGTTGATGACGACCGTGCCCGCTTCGATGCGCCGAGCGATGCGGCGCCCGCGCTCGTTGTCCGCGGTCCACACCGAAGCCAGCAAACCGTAGCGCGTGCTGTTTGCTTCGCTGATGGCTTCGTCCTCGTCTTTGACGATCTTGATCGGGAGCACCGGCCCGAATGTTTCTTCAGTCATCACTTTCATCGAGCTGTTCACGTCGACCAGAACGGTCGGCTCGAAGAAGTAACCGCCGAGGTCGTCACGGCGGCGGCCGCCCGTCAATACCCGCGCGCCTTTCGAGACGGCGTCGGCGACGTGATCGCTGACCACGTTCAACTGATTCTCATTAGTGAGAGGACCAACGTCGGTGGAGCAGCCCGCCGGCGCGCCGATGCGCAGCTTCTTCACGTCGTCGACGACCGCGGCGATGAACCTTTCGGCGATCGGTTCGGTGACGTAGAGCCGCTCAACCGAAGCGCACACCTGGCCGCAGTTCATGAACGCGCCCCACACCGCGCCCTTCACCGTGCGCTCGAACGGCGCGTCTTCGAGCACAATCATCGGATCTTTGCCGCCGAGCTCAAGGACGGCCGGCAGCAAGCGCTTCGCGGCGCTCTCGGCGATTTTCTTGCCGGTGCGCACGGAGCCTGTAAAGAAGATCTTATCGACCGCCGAGTCGACCAATGCTGCGCCGGTTGAGCCATCGCCTTGCACGACTTCGAGAACGCCTTCGGAGAATCCCGCTGAGGCGAACAGCCGCTTGATCGCATCGCCGACCAGCGGCGTGTACTCGGACGGCTTGAAGACGACAGCGTTGCCTGCTGCAAGCGCCATCACGATTCCGCCTGTTGGTATCGAGAACGGAAAGTTCCACGGGCTGATGATTCCCACGACGCCCAGCGGCTCGTAACTGATCATCGAACGTTTATTGCGAAAGACTGCGAGGGTGAAGCGTTCGTCGCGAAGAATGCGCTCGGCATTTGCGGCGAAATGGCTCATCAAATCGCAGGCGGGAAAGACTTCGGCGGTCAGCGCTTCGAAGGCGGGCTTGCCTGTCTCGTCAGAAATAATCGAGATGATTTCTTGTTGGCGATCATACAGCTCGCGTTGAAGCCTGAGGATGCATCGCGCTCGGTCGCGGAATGAGAGTGCGCCCCACGCAGGCTGCGCAGCCCTGGCGCGCGCGACCGCTGTGTCAACTTCGACGGTTGATGTGATGTGAAAGCGAGCCAGCTCTTCGAGCGTAGCGGGATTGATCGAAACGATTTCGGGGGCGCGGCCGTTCGTGGTGGTCGCTTGTGCAGTCATAATCGCTCCTCTTTTTCTCTAGCCCAGCGCGTTTACGGCTGGGGAAAGTGCGGCGGTTTACGGTTTAGCCCCACTCGTTCTCCGTGAATCACGCTCAGCAAATCGCCAGGCGCGTCGAGAGCGATGTCAGGCGAAGCGGCGAACAATCGTTCGCGGCTCGATCCGCCCCACATCGCCGCCGCCGTTCGCGTTCCCGCCGCTCGCCCCATCATTATGTCTGCCGGGCTGTCGCCGATCATGAGCGTCGAGCGAGGATCAGCGCCAAGGTAAGCCATTGCGCGGAAAACGCCGTCCGGATCCGGCTTAGGCCTTTCGACATCGTCGCCCCACACCGCAAGACCTATCAACCGCCGAAGGCCAATGATGTCCAGTTCCAGGTCACCCGCGCGCCGAGGCTTGAGCGATACGATCCCGACGCTCGCACCTTGATCGTGCAAACTCGATAACAGCTCTTCAACGCCGTCATAGGCTATCAAGTGCTGGTGATGCGTCGCGTAGTAGTGCTCCTCGAAACTCGCGAACATTTCTTCAAGCAACTCTTCGCCGTAGCGTCTGAGCACTTCGTGAGGCGTGACGTTCCAGAAGTCGCGAAACTCGACTTCGTTAGGAAGAACTCCGGTATGTCGTTCAATGGAGTGAAGGAAGGCTGCGCGATACGCTCGCTCCGAGTAAGCAAGCGTTCCGTCGAAGTCAAAAAGAAAGCAGTCAAACTTGATCGGCAGGCTCATTTTTGTAGTGCGGGAGGCGAGACTTGTCCTTTGTCGGTCGCCGTTGCGCTAGTGGGTTTGGTTCGCGCGATCTTCAAACCGGCCCATTTTGCGAAACTTGTCATAGCGGCGGGCGATGCGGTCCTCGCAAGTAAGATCTCGCACCGAGCGCAGCGCCTCCAAAAGCGAAGCGTCGAGCAAGCTGCCGGCCTCCTCGTGATTCATGTGCGCGCCGCCGGGAGGCTCGGGCACGATCTGGTCGATCAATCCGAAATCCAGCAAGTCGGGCGCAGTCAATCGCAAAGCGCGAGCAGCTTCCTCGGCGTGCGCCTGATCGCGCCATAGTATCGCCGAGCATGATTCGGGCGAGATCACCGAATAAATAGAATTCTCTAGCATCAGCACTCGGTCTCCCATCCCGATCGCGAGCGCGCCGCCCGAGCCGCCTTCGCCGGTGACGGCCACGATAACCGGCACACGCAGCTTGGCCATCTCGCGCAGATTGTACGCGATCGCTTCGGCCTGGCCGCGCTCCTCGGCGTCGATGCCGGGATAAGCGCCGGGCGTGTCGATCAAGGTGAATACCGGGCGATGGAATTTCTCGGCGAGTTTCATCACTCGCAGCGCCTTGCGATATCCCTCGGGTTTCGGCATGCCGAAGTTACGGTGCTGGCGCTGCCTTGTCGTGCGGCCTTTCTGATGACCGATAACTACGCATGGCTCTTCGTGAAAGCGCGCGAAGCCTGCAACCATCGCCGGGTCGTCGCCGAACCGCCGGTCTCCGTGAATCTCGAAGAAGTCGGTGAACAGAAGCTCGATGTAGTCGAGAGTGTAGGGACGATTCGGATGGCGCGCGAGCTTCACCCGGTCCCAGGCGTTGGGTGTGTCCGGTTCCGCGGTGAGATTGGCCGCGCCGGATTCCTGGAGACGGCGATGGATCTCATCCAGCGAATCGTCGTCGACCGGGTCCGTGTCCTTCTTTCTCTCTACCATTTCAGTTAGTTCAGAGTTCAACCTTTAGCTTGCAGCCCGACTCAGCGACCTGAAGGTTGAACTCTGAACCCTCGTCGCTCTTCTTCTCAGCTTCGAATCTTGACACTCCTCTTGCGCGATTGTTAAATTCCGACCGCGCGTTCGCACCGCGCTATCGAGGAGGTCCCGAGCTAATGGCGACGTTCAATCGTATAGAAGTTCCCGCCGACGGTCAAAAGATTACGGTCCAGGGCATGAAGCTCAATGTGCCCGACCGTCCAATCATCCCGTTCATCGAAGGCGACGGGACCGGCCGCGACATTTGGCGGGCTTCCCGGCGGGTGTTCGACGCCGCTGTCGAGAAGGCTTATGGCGGCAGCCGCCGGATCGTGTGGTACGAGATATTCGCGGGCGAGAAAGCGTTCAACCAGTTCGGCGAGTGGTTGACTGACGACTCCGTCAAAGCCGTAGCTGAGTTCGCAGTCGCAATCAAAGGCCCGCTGACCACTCCGGTTGGGGGCGGGATTCGTAGCCTGAACGTCACGCTTCGCCAGGTGCTCGACCTCTACGCGTGTGTGCGGCCGGTTCGTTACTTCACTGGTGTGCCCTCTCCGGTAAAGCATCCGGAGAACGTTGACGTGGTCATCTTTCGTGAAAACACCGAAGACGTTTACGCCGGGGTCGAGTTCGCTTCCGAAACCGAGCGCGCGCGAGAAATCATTTCGCTGCTGAATGACAAATACGGCTACAAGGTGAGAACGGACAGCGGCATCGGCATCAAGCCTATCTCGCCCACGGGAACGAAACGGTTGGTGCGCCGCGCGATTCAGTACGCGCTCGACTTCAACAGGCCATCGGTCACCCTGGTTCACAAGGGTAACATCATGAAGTTCACTGAGGGCGCGTTTCGCGATTGGGGCTACGAGCTTGCGAAGGAAGAATTCAGAAGCCGGATCGTCACCGAGCGCGAGACTTGGATACTGGACAACCGGGAGAAGAATCCTTCGCTCACCGAAGAAGAGAACGCAAGGATGATCGAGCCGGGCTTCGAACAGATGTCTGAGAAGCAGCGCGCGGCGGTAGTCGAGGAAGTCAAGAACACGCTCGCTGCGATTTGGGCGACGCACGGCGGCGGCGAGTGGAAGAAAAAGGTGCTGGTCAAAGACCGCATCGCCGACTCGATATTCCAGCAAATCCTGATTCGGCCCGACGAGTACTCGATCCTGGCGACGCCGAACCTGAACGGTGACTATTTGTCGGACGCGGCGGCCGCGCAGGTGGGTGGCCTGGGAATGGCTCCAGGAGCCAATATCGGGGATCGAGCCGCTGTGTTCGAAGCGACTCACGGAACCGCGCCGAAGTACGCGGACAAGGACATGGTCAACCCTTCGTCGGTGATCTTGTCGGGCGTGATGATGTTCGAGCACATGGGCTGGCGCGAGGCGAGCGATAGGATTGTCGCCGCTCTGACGAAGACTATTCAGCAAAAGCGCGTGACCTACGATCTTCACCGGCAGATGGAAGGCGCAGCCAGGCTGAAGACAAGCGAGTTCGCCTCGGCCATAATCGAGAATTTGTGAACCACTGGTTCGCAATCATGGAAAACGCAGCAAAGAAGAGCGTCGTCCCGGAAGATTGGGATGACTTCGTCGAATTCATGAGCCGGCATCGGGATGAAATAGCTCACGGGAGCTACGACCTTCGGATCGAAAAGGACTGGGCGAGGGACCTTACCACTGAAGACCTGCTGCTACTGATCGAGCACTGCCCGAGCTCACGGCTTACAATTGCGTCGGCAACGAAATCGGCTGAAGTGTTGGACCGCCTCGCGCGCGATGCCTTGATCGATGTCAGGGAAGCCGTAGCCGACAACCTCCGCACAGCAACTGGCACTTTGACTTCCCTCTCAACAGATGCTGCTGCTGCCGTTCGCATGGCGGTAGCCGAAAACGCAAATGTTTCGGAGGTGGATCTCGAGGGTCTCGCGAAGGACCCGGTGAATTACGTTCGTTGGGGCGTTGCTCACAACGAGAAGACGCCGTCACACGTATTGCAACTGATCATCACCGACGCCGACTCTTACGTCAGCGACGAAGCGAAGAAGAACCCTAACGCGCCGAAGCTGGGCTTGTGGTCCAGGCTGTTCAAGAAGCGATGATGGTGCAAATGGTGTTCGTAGTACGGCCTTTAGGCGGAAGTTTGTACCCTGCCAGTCCGGCCACTGCGCTACAAACTTCCGCCTAAAGGCCGTACTACGAACTCCTCATAGGTTCGAACCCCGAAAAAATTTATCGCCATCAGTTTCTGATAGTGATAATCTAACGCGCATGTCACGAAAACTAGTCCTTGGTGGAGCGATCTTGATGCTGGTGGGCTCGTTTGCGAGTGAGGGGTTTGCGCAGGCGTCCCAGCCGGTCTATCTTCAGTACGACGGTTTTGTGAAGAACAAAGACGGCACCTACACGCTGTCATTCGGGTACTTCAACCAGAATCACGTCGACGTAAGAATCCAGGGCTCAGACAACGCCTTCCTGCCCGCGCCAGGCGATCGAAACCAACCGGTCCTGTTTGTAAAAGGCCGGCACCGATTCGCTTGCAGCGTAGTGGTCCCCGGGGACTTCGACGGCAAGCTCCAATGGGTGGTGCGTTTTGCCGGAAAGACTTTCACGACGACGGCCAAAACGCTTGATCCGCTTTATGAGCTCGAGCTGGCCAGTGAGAAACGCGCGACGAGCGGGCTCGACCTGGCAAAAGCGCCGAAAGGCGTCTGCGTCAATCGCGCGCCTTCGATTCAGGTGATCAACCCGCAAGCGGACCTCAACGCCGGCGCCGACACGCTGGCGGCTACGTCCTTTGCAACGCGCCTGGATCAAGAGGTTTCGCTGACGGGCAGCGTCGAGGACGACGGGCTGCCCAGAGAGAGCAAGCTGACAATCTCCTGGAAAATGCTCAGCGGCCCCGGGACGGTCACGTTTTCCGAACCGAGCCAGCCCGTCACGCGCGCACGCTTCAGCGCGGTCGGCGTCTACGAGCTCGAGCTGTCCGCGACGGACACCGACCACACCAACGCGCTGAAGATCAAAGTGACGGTCAACCCCTCCGACGAGAAGAAGTAATTCCGGACAACGCTACGAAGAGTCGAGAGCAGACATTTTCCATTTGCCATTTTCGATTTGTCATTTGTCATTGATCCCGGCAGGGTCCGGGCAATAACAAATGACAAATTGAAAATGACAAATGGAAAATGGACAGTGGAATACTGAAAACACGAAGAGGAGAGACCCTCGCAATGGGCCTCTCCTCTTAATTGTGTTCGCCGCCTATGCAGTTCGTTTCTACTGCGGGTTCCCGCTCGCCGTTGCTGTCTCCCTCGACTTGCCGCGCTTCTGCTTTTGCAGATCGGCGTATTCCTGATCGCTGATGTAGTAGAAATCGAGCCAGCCGATATTCATCTCATCAACCGTCCGGTCGCCCCAGCCGATGAAGGCCGATGGATCAGGATTCTCCTTGTTGCCGGCCGAGTTGTCGTGATACGCGGTCATGTGGAGAACCGTGCCCTTGGGAAGCGTCGGCGGGTTCTTGTAGGGATAGGTGATCTGCCAGGTCCACACGAAGTGCGCGACGTCTGTCAGCAACTCCACCTCGCCGGTCGGAAGAATCGCCTCGAGCGTCATCCGCTTTCCGCGATAGTGCATATGCGGCTGGAAGCTGACGAGCCTTGCGGGTTCCTCCAGCCGAAAGTAAGCATCACTTCGAGCGTTGGCTTCACCTGGCGGGATGGCCAACGTCGACGGGGATGAGATGCCCTTTGTCGAAATCAAATACTTCGGCGTGTAACCCTTCGGGAAGAACTTGAATCCGATCTTGCAGTGTTCGTTGACCGCCTTCTCGCCGTTGGGGTGATAGTGGAAGCTAAAACGCAGCTTGCCCCCTGCCTTCAAGAGTTTCGCGGTTCCGTTGGTGAAGATGTCTCCGTCGTTACCCCTAGCATACTCGGTGAGGAGCGAACTGTTGTTCGGCCGTCCGCCCGTGCCCGGGCCCCGTCGCGCTTCGCCGAGCACAACGCCTGTGGCAGGCTCACTCTGAAGCGCATAGATCAGGACGTGATGTAGGACCTTCGGGTCCTCCGGGATCACCTGGATCCACTTGACGTAGCGGTCCTCGGTGAGACCTGTTGGAACATCCACCTTTGGATACTGATCCGCGGCAAGCCCGGGAACGTTGAATCCCGAACTGGTAACCACCAGGTCCGGTTCTTCGCCGAACACCCACGTGTTAGCAGCCGGGAACACGCGCGGCGGAGGCGCGTCCTTCGGATCGCCTTTTGGCGCGCCGCTGTCCACCCACTTGGCGATCGTAGCGATCTGCGCGTCGCTCAGCGACGGATCGGGATCGTACTCGCCGACGGTTCGGTCGATATGCCACGGCGGCATATACCGAGTGACGACCTTCTCCTTGATCGAGCGAGCCCACGGCCGCGCGTCCTCGTAGGTCAGCAACGACATCGGCGCCATCGTGCCGGGCCGGTGACATTCCTGACATGACTTCTGGAGGATCGGAAGTATGTCCTTGGTAAAGGTTGGCTTCGCCGCGACCGCGCCTTCGTTTGAATCAGCGGCTGCAGGAATAGCGATGGCTGCAACGGCGAGTGCAAACGCTGCGACGGTTGCGAGCTTCCACGTGGATTTCATATCAGACCCTCCTTGGTGGGTGTCTGAGCCTTGTTTAACCTGGGCCACAATGTAGCACTAAAGGCCCGCGAAGTCTAACATTATTCTTAGCGACTCGCGGTCTGCTTGGACTCCGGACGCAGCGTGAGCTTCTGGACCCGCCAGTTCAACAGTTCCGCGACGTAGATCTCGTTCTCCGACGGGCACGCGATCTCGTGAATCCAACCAAACTGCTTGGGCTGCTTCCCCGACTTGCCAACCACTCCAAGGACCTTGCCTTCCAGCGTGAGCTTATACAATCTGCCGGGATATGCGTCCGATGAGTACAGCACCTGATTGGGTCCGGGCGTTATGCAGATCGCCCAGGGCGCGCCGTTCTGCGCCGCGGCCCCTTCAGGCGAAGGCATGTTGCCCTGTGCCGGACGCGTCGCCGGATCGAACGGCACATCGATCGTCATCGCGCGAATGAATGTTCCGTTGGGATCGAACACCTGAATCCGCCGGTTTCCGCGATCTGCAACGTAGATGTTCCCCTTGGCGTCGGCGGCTATGCTGTGAGGCGTGTTGAATTCGCCCGGCTTGTTTCCGCGATCGCCCCACTGCTTCACCCAGGCGCCGTTCTTGTCGAACTTGGCCACGCGAGAGTTGATGTACCCGTCGCTGATGAAGATGTTGCCCTCGGTGTCCCACGTCACGTCGGTCGGCTGCCGGAACAGCCCGTCCACGGCGGGTCGAGGCGGAGTGACGCGAGTCCATGGCACTGCTTCATCGGACGCTTCCTTCTTGCGGCCGAAGACCATCACCACCCGGCCTTCCGGGTTGAACTTGACGATCATGTCCGAGCCTTTGTCCACAGCCCAGATGTTGTCGTCTTTGTCGATCCTCACCACGTGCGCGTAGGACCATGCGTAGAGGTTCTTGCCGATTTCCCGGATAAATTTCCCGTTCGGGGCGAACTCGAGAAGCTGCGCGGCCGTCGCTCCATATGCCGGGCCCGTGGTGCTGCCGCGCGAGAAGACGAACACGTGGCCTTTCGAGTTGACCGCGACGCCGGACACTTCACCGAAGTGCAGATCTGGTGGCGGCTTGAGGAAGTCGACGTTCGCATCGACCTTGATTTCAGGCACGGGTGTTTGAGCAAAGACAGCCGTTGGGGTCAGCACGAGGAATAGAACGAATATCCAGCGTCTCACGTTGATCCTCCTATTTCTTGACGTATCTCTTCAGTGCGCGCGGGCCGACTTCCGCCCCGTAGATGTTGCCCTTGGCGTCGGCGGCAACGCCTTCAGCCGCGCTCGTTCCGGCTGTATCCGGGTTCGGCTCAGGGTCTGGAATGAAGGCAGTGACCTTGCCGTCTTTCACGCTCCCGATCCTGATGCCCCTCTTCCACCCAGCGTGTCGGTTTTTGTTCGACTCCGAGTCGGCGGCATATAGGATGTCGTTGCGGATATAAATTCCGCTCAGCCTGCTGAACTGCTTCCATTCTTCGAGGAACTTTCCATCCTGATCGAAGATCTGAATCCGATTGTTATTCCGATCGGCGACGAAGAGCCGGCCCTTCGAATCAAACGCAAGACTGTGAGGCGTGTCGAACTCGCCGGGCGCGGTTCCTTTCTTTCCCCACGTCTTGATGAACTTTCCGTTCTTATCGAACTTGACGATGCGAGCGTTTGTATTTCCGCCGTGTCCGTCCGCGACGAAGATGTCGCCGTTGGACGCGGTGATTACATCGGAAGGTTGATTGAATGTATCCTGGCCATCGCCGGGCGCTCCAGCCTTGCCGAGGGTGAGCAGGACTTTGCCCTCGGGGCTGAATTTGACAACAATGTGTCCCTTGCCGGCGGTTTTAGGATCGTTGGCGCCGCCCGGCGGAACGCCGTCGGTTACCCAGACGTTTCCGCCTTTGTCGACATGGATTCCGTGAGGGAAGATGAACATCCCCCCGCCGAAGCTCTTCACCAGCTTCCCGGTCTCATCGAACTTGAGGACAACCGGCAGGCTTGAGCCGGCGCAACTGTTCGAGCCACATCTCTCGGCGACCCAGATGGACTTGCCGTCGGGATCGATTTCAACCGCGCTTGTCGCTCCCCAAGTCCTTCCTTCGGGCATCTTCGCCCAGCCCTCGACGGTTTGATACGGGTTAGGCAGGTCATTGACGGGTTGCGCATCGCTCTGGGTATAAGCCCTCCCGGCGGACATTGCGAGCGATGCGACGATGGCTACTGCAAGCGTGAATCTCACTCGACCTGAATGCGACATGGCAGTTCCTCCCTTAAGAAAAAAGATCCATTTTCCATTTGTCATTTTCCATTTTTCATTTGTTATTTTCCTTCTTCATTGTCATCACTCCAATCTGATGGCCGCAATCCAACGACCAATGACAAATCAAAAATGGAAAATGGAAAATGACAAATTGTCCCTCGTTCCGGATCTCGTTTTACGGTGACTTTGGCTTGGCGGTGGACTCTATCACCAACTCAGGGTCGTTCGCCATATCCCCGCGTACTGGCGCCTCGATCTCTGGTGGGGCTCCCCGGACCTTCCGGCGCCGGAGTAATTCGATGAGCCATACGACGCCCGCAAAAATCAGAATCACCATTAGCCAACGCATGGCAGTAGCAAGCACGGCTGCGTTCATAGCGGGCCAGCCGAACTGTCTCAATCGCTCGCCGCGTTCGATCATCCAGTGCCAGCCGGTGTGGGCTACAAGCGCCGAAAGGATGATCGTCCCCATGCGTTCAGCGACAACGAACCGGAACAGCACTTCGAGCATCGGGATGAGCAGCGCGAGCACCAGGAGCTGTCCGAGCTCGACGCCCACGTTAAACGACAGCAGCGATGTCAACAGATGTGACCCGGCAAACTGAAGGGTCTGCCGCAGCGCAAACGAGAAACCGAACCCGTGAACCAGACCAAACCCGAGAGCGATCATCCACCGGCGCTGCACGTTGCTCCCGACGATGTTCTCGAGCGCCATATAGAAGATTGAAACCGCGATCAGCGTTTCGATCAGCGGCGGAAACCATAATGCGTCCGGCCCTAGGTTGTAGGCTGAAGCGATCAGTGTAATCGAGTGCGCGACGGTGAACGCGGTGATGACCATGATGAGCGGGCGGAATCGCCGGAATGGAATCACCAGGCAAAAGAGGAACAGAAGATGGTCGGTCCCGCCGAGGATATGGAAGAATCCCGCTTCGACGAATCGCAGCGCGGCTTGATGCCATCGAGGATCGAGCCTGACCAGACCCGGATCACCCTGGAACTCGAAGGCGCGGACGGCCCCGCCCGGCGGCAGGAACCTGAGAACGGTGACTACTCGAATACCTAAACCCGCGAGTGCCGGGCGAATCGAAATGTTGGATCGATCGGATTGAATCGGGTAATCGAACAACACGTCAAGCAGTCCCTGGTTCCAGTAGAGTTCTGTTTCTACGGGCAGCCGCTCGCTCGTAAGGTGTGCGAGTGCCTCGTCGTAGGACTCGAAAAGCCTCTCGGACTCCAGCGACACGCGCGCGGCGATAATGCGCGGATCACGAAGGCGGGTATCACCCTCGTACAACTCCAGGTTGTCAGAGATCCACAGCGTCGCCGCGTCGCGAAGCGAGGCGTCGACCCGCGCGAGGTCAAGATAGCCCGGCTCGTGCGTTGGAAAATCTACATCGCGACAAGCTCGGAGCGGCACACGAACGAGCAAAATGAGCCGCTGCCCTTCGGGCTTCAGGAAAGCGTGAACAGTGACGTCGTTCGGGATGTCGTGAGCAAAAGCGCGGAGTGAAAGCGTGAGGGCAGTCGCCGCCACAAAGGCGACGATCACTGGTAGTCTAATGATTCTGCAACCGCTCCTCACCGCGATTTTGACTCCTAACGATTTGGCGGAGCTTCACAGCCGATTCGGAAACTGCTGCGTATCGCCGAGAAGCGCTCACCAGCGTTTCTCGATGACGGAACCCAATCACGCCGCGGGTGGTGCGCCTTTTCGCCAGCGCATACTAATTGGAAGCGTGGCGGGTGACAAGCGAAGTGGAGACTCTCAAGTATCGGGGCTATCGTGCACGACTTGCTTCTTAGTCCAAAACGCTCACGGAGATTCGCACCGAGCCGGCATTATCATCAAACGAATCGGGCTTATCGTTGATGCTGAGGAAAAGACGCCCCTCTCCCGGACGGTCTTCATAGGTATTGCCGACAAAGAACGGCTGGCCGTTAGTCCGACCGACCAGCGCTCCAAGAGGAGCATTCTGGACCAGCAGTTTTGGAATGACATCTCGAAAGTCCGTGCCCTCCGGTATGAACCCTTCGCCATCACAGAAGTGGGACTCCGCGCCATCGTTGCTCCAGGTTCCCGACTCATACTTGATCTGGATGGTCTTGTTTGTTACATCCAGACCGGTGTCAACCCACATTGTTCGCGCTGGGATGTCCAGCACGATCTTCTGGTGTGACCGAGGCGGACTGCAAGACGATATTGCCGCGACACCAACCAGACCCAGTGCAAACATCAACATCAAAACACGCAGCCTCTTTTGCGAAGTCATCCGAAGCCTCCTTCGGCGATTATACCGCAGCCGCAGCTTGCTGATGTCCGACAAACTTCCCTGGGAGCGCAGGCATCCCTGCCTGCTTGGGCGTGGCGGGAGAAGAGGCAGGCAGGGATGCCTGCGCTCCCAGGGAAGTTTTGTCGGACAATCGTCCTTGCACTCTTTCCGGGAATCTGGCAAAAGCAGGGAGGCCGATCCATTTTCAGCTAAGAGATGAGGAGACTCTATGAGGGCACTAAAGGCGGCGGTGGTGATACTGCTGTTGTCTGGTTTGTTGTTCGGCGTTCCAGCAACTCAAACCTCTCGGAACTCCGCGCCGCAGTCGCCAAGCTGGCTGGGTTGGGGCGGACCGCGGCACAACTTCACCAGCGATACCAAAGGGCTCGCTGACACCTGGCCACCTGAGGGTCCGAAACGGCTTTGGAGCCGGCCGCTTGGCGAAGGTCACTCGAGCATTATCGGCGAAAGCGGCCGGCTGTACACGATGTACCGGCCAACGACCGGTATCCGGAACACCTGGAAAGCCGAGGAGGTCGTGATTGCGTTTGATGCTGCGTCAGGCAAAACGATCTGGGAGTACAGGTACCCAACGTCGCTCGATACCATGAATTTCAGCCGGGGCGCGGGACCACACTCGACGCCTCTGATCGCCGGCAATCGATTGTTTGCCGCTTCGACCGACAAGCAGTTCTTCGCGCTCGACAAGCTCACCGGCAAGCTTCTGTGGTTCCACAGCTTCGTCAAGGAGTACGGCGCGCTGCCGAACCAGATGCGTTGGGCCGTAAAACCGGGATATTCCACGAGCCCGATAGCCTACAAGGATCTGGTCATAGCCGCGGTCGGGGCCCCCGAACACGGCGTTATGGCGTTTCGTCAGGACGACGGCCGTGTCGTCTGGAGCGCCGGGAACTTTTCCGACATCGCCCCGGCCTCGCCGATGATCATCACCCTCGAAGGGGAAGAGCAGCTCGTTATCACGTCCGGTGATGGCGTGCACGCTTACAATCCGAACAGCGGAAAGCCGATTTGGGAGTATCTCGTTCCGACCAGAAGCGGCGTCAACATCAGCAGCCCGGTTTGGTGCCCCGATGATCGGCTCTTGTTTGTTTCTTGCGCATATGACGGAGGCTCGCGGGTCATCCAACTGGCAAGAACGGCCGGCCGCACTGAGGCGAAGGAACTCTGGTTTAGCAACAAGATGCGCGTGCATTTCGGAAACGTGCTGCGGATCGGCGATTTCTTCTTTGGCAGCAGCGGTGATTTCGGGCCGTCGTTTCTGACGGCCATCAACGCCCGCACTGGTCAAGTTGCATGGCAGGATCGGAGCTTTGCGAAAGTCAGTTTTGTCTCGGTCGATGGGAAGGTGATCCTGCTGGATGAGGACGGGAATCTTGGACTGGTAACGATGTCGGCAGAGGGTCTGAAGATTCTCGCGAGAGCGCCAGTAGCGACCGCGACATCGTGGACCGTGCCGACCCTGATTGGGACAACCCTCTACTTGCGTGACCGCGTCAACGTCATCGCCCTCGACGTCGGCGCTCATTAGTGATCGAGTCCGTGAATGATCGATAAGAATGAGCGTCATTGATCGGTTCGATCTAACGGTCTCGAACGCCGTTCTGCCGCACGGAAAAGGCTTCCGGCAACCTTGTGATGAGTCTGGAACGATTGTATACTGGCGCCCTCCGAAGTCTCCGAGAGTAATTCTGGGCTGAGTTCTTAGGAAGTCAGGATCAGTGGAACTCGGGACTCCGCACCCGCAGTCAACAAGTCGCATACGAGGTTGGAGGAATAGATGAGCAAACCGAAGCGGTTACCTGATTTCTCTATGGGTGCGGCCTTCGCCGCGGTGCTCGTAGCGGTCGGGGTTTTCGCTGTTGCTTCCGAGACGGCGGCTCAACGGACGCGAGGCGCGCAAGCGCCCGTATTCACGGTCGATCCGTTGTGGCCCAAGCCGTTGCCGAATCACTGGGTGCTTGGTTCGATAACCGGCGTCGCCGTTGATTCTCAGGATCATATTTGGATCACGCATCGAGGCGCGGATTCGCTAGGCAACAATGAGAAAGGCGCGATACTGAATCCGCCTACCGGGTGCTGCGTTCCTGCTCCGCAAGTTCTCGAGTTCGACCAGGGAGGGAATCTGCTCAGTCATTGGGGCGGCCCGGGTCAAGGATTCGATTGGCCGCAGTCTACTGGCGGGATCGCCGTCGATCATAAGGGCAATGTGTGGATCGCAGCGGCCGGCCAGCCCGAAGGCGCCGCCGCGAGACCTGCCGGGGCCCCAAGCGCTGGAGGCGCAAGACCCGCGTCGCCCAAACCTCAAGACGCTCACGTACTCAAGTTCTCGCGCACGGGCCAATTCCTGTTGGAGATCGGACACGCGGGCAAAGTCGAAGGCAGCGATAGCAAGACCGGGCTCAACCGGCCTGCTGGTGTCCGGGTCGATGCGGCAACGAATGAAGTCTACGTCGCCGATGGAATCGGCAATCACCGCGTTGCAGTGTTTGACGGCGACACCGGCGCCTACAAGCGGCACTGGGGCGCTTACGGTGAGAAGCCAGATGACGGGAGTCTCGGCCCCTACGATCCGAATGCGGCGCCGGCGAAACAGTTTCGCACCGTGAGCTGCGCGGCGATATCGAAGGATGGGCTCGTGTACGTTTGCGACCGCCAGAACGACCGGATCCAGGTTTTTCAGAAGGACGGCAAGTTCGTTAGAGAGGCGTTCGTTTCGAAAACCACTCTCGGTGACGGGTCGGTGTGGGACATCGCGTTTTCCAATGATCCGCAACAGCGTTTCGTCTATGTCGCCGACGGTCACGACAAAAAAGTGTTTGTGCTGCGCCGCGATACGCTTGAGGTCGTGTCGAGTTTTGGCGATGGAGGGCGACTCGCGGGCCAGTTCTACGGCGTTGGCAGCATCGCCGTGGATTCGAAGGGCAATGTCTACACCGGTGAGACGTACGAAGGAAAGCGCGTGCAGAAGTTTGTTTACAAAGGCAGTGGCGTCAATCGGTAGGTCGCGAAGTGAGGCTCGGTGGTCCTTGCGGATCTCTCATGTCGAGCTACAGCGCATCTGGAGGCCCGTGTATGGGGATCAGGCTCGAACTGGCTACGCTGCTAACCTTGAGCGTTCTCGGATCCGGGTTCTTCGCGGTTTTCGAAATCGAGACATCGGCTTTGCGGAAGGTGATCAAGTGGCTCATTCTGATCGGGACAACTCTGTTGCTCTATTTGGCTGCGGGCCATTGGTCGCTGGTGTTGCCGGTTGGCGCGGCATCGGCTGGCGCCATCTTTCACTTCAAATGGTGCCGGAAGAACGGCATTCATCCGCTGCGGGCGACACCTCGCCGGCGGTACTATGAACTTCGCGGCTGGACTTGGCATGAATAGCTCTCAGGTCCCTACTACCAGTCGCCGATATCGAATGTGGGCATTGGTTTTTTTTCACAACAGGAGAGAAAGCGATGAGAAATATGAAACCAACGCGTAATCTCTGCATCGGTGCGATATTTCTCGTGCTTCTGGCCGGGCTGTTCATCGGTCAGAGCGTTCTGGACAGGACGACGGTCGTTGAAGGGGCCGTCGCGATGGCGCCCAGGTTCGAAGTAGACCCGCTGTGGCCGAAGCCTCTGCCCAACCACTGGTACATCGGCATGTCGATCGGCGTAGCGGTCGATGCCCAGGACCACATCTGGATCGTTCATCGGCCCGACACCGTCTCTGCTAACGAAGCCGCCGCCGACCAGAAGACCGGCGCGTGCTGCTCCAAGGCGCCGCCCGTTCTCGAGTTCGATCAGGCAGGCAATCTGATCGGGCACTGGGGCGGCCCCGGCCAAGGCTACGAGTGGCCGGAGTCGAATCACGGAATCACCATCGACCACAAAGGGAACGTCTGGATAGGCGGCAACGGCACGAACGACGCTCACGTCCTGAAGTTCACCCAGGACGGCAAGTTCCTGGCCCAGTTCGGCCACGCAGGCAAGACCGCCGGCAGCAACAACACCGAGAACTTCGGGAGAGTTGCCAAGATCTTTGTCGATGCAAAAGCCAACGAAGCGTACATCTCCGATGGCTACCTCAACAAACGCGTTGTCGTGCTGGATGCGGATACGGGCAAGTTCAAACGTTACTGGGGCGCGTACGGCAACAAGCCTGACGATAAGAACCTGGGCCGCTACGATCCGGACGCTCCGCCTGCTCAGCAGTTCCGCAATCCGGTCCACTGCGCCGAGCTTTCAAATGACGGGTTCTTGTACGTGTGCGACCGCGTGAACGACCGGATTCAGGTCTTTCAACCGGATGGCAAGTTTGTGAAGGAACAGTTCATCGCGAAGCGATCGCTGGCTGACGGGTCGGTGTGGGACATCGCGTTCTCGAAGGATCCTCAACAGAAATACATCTACGTCGCCGATGGCCGCAACCAGAAGGTGTACATCGTCCAGCGCGATACGCTCGAAGTCTTGACGAGTTTCGGCGACGGCGGCCGGCAGCCCGGGCAGTTCTACGGGGTGCACAGCATCGCCACCGATTCGAAGGGCAACATTTACACGACCGAAACCTACGAGGGGAGGCGCTTGCAGAAGTTTGTGTACAAGGGGCTCGCGCCAGTGACGAAGATGGATCAGGGAACGGTGTGGCCGGCGGCAGGCTCAAAGTAGCCGGGCAAGAACAGTGATTTACCATTTACCATTTACCATTTGTCATTTGCCATTTGCGATCGAATGGAATCGCGCGTCAAACGGCAAAGAGAACAATGAAAAATGACAAATGAAAATGGAAAATCGGGCCGCGCACCTCGATAGTCCATGCCAGTTTCAAAAAAGGAGGCGCATATGATTCAGAATTCAGCGACACGCCGGACATTCATCGGCAACATGGCAACCGCCCTGGGTATTGCCGGGTTGGCTCCTTCGCTAGATTTGTTCGCGCAGGAAAGACAGGCGCGGCAGGGTGAGCCGGGTGAAGAACATCCCGAAGAAAACTACGACGAAATGGCGAAGCTCGCCAGCAACGAGAATTGCTGGGGACCTTCTGACGAAGTCGTGAAAGCCATGACGGATGCATTCAAGTATGCCAACCGTTATCAGTATCCTGACGGCGGCATAGTTGAGGCCATCGCCAAGCATCACGGACTGAAAAAGGAGAACGTGATGCTCGGCGCAGGATCGGGCGAAATCCTCAAGATCATCGGTGAAGCCTTCACGGCTGATCACAAGAGGGTGGTCGGCGTAGACCCGAGCTACGACTCGGTGTATCGCTTCGTCACCAACATCAAGGCCGATGCGATCAAAGTTCCGCTGCTGAAGGACTACCGGATGGACATTCCTGGAATCGTCCGCGCGACGAAGATGAACTATCGCGACGTCGGCTTTGTGTACATCTGCAACCCGAACAACCCGACCGGCAACATCATCCCCAAGGGTGAAATCAAGCTGTTGCTCGACAGCATTCCCGGCGATGTTCCGGTGCTGATCGACGAGGCGTACCATCACTTCGTCGCGACTTCGGACTACGCGACATCGGTGCCTTACGTTCTGGAAGGGCGGCCGGTGATCGTGACCCGCACGTTCTCGAAGATCGCCGCGCTCGCCGGCATGCGCCTCGGTTACGGGCTTGCGCCCAAAGAACTGATTGAGAGAATGCGTACGTTCGGCGGGGGCAGCATCAGCGCCGTTGTGAAGTACGGCGGCGTCGCGGCTCTGAAGGACACGGCGTACGAAAAGAAGATCAGGCAGATGACGATCGAACTTCGCGAGAAGACGATCAAGGATTTGCGCGGTTGGGGCTACGAGGTGATCCCGTCAGAGACGAACTTCTTTATGGTCGATGTGGGGAAGGATGTCACCGGGGTCGCCGAAGACTTCAAGAAACGCAAGGTGCTCGTTGGACGAAAGTTTCCGCCGATGAACAACTGGCTGCGGGTGTCGATTGGCACCGAGCCCGAGATGACCAGATTCATGGCGGCGTTCAAGGAGTTGTTCCCGGCGGGTGGAATCAAAAAGGCTAAGAAAGAAGCGAAAGAAGCCGGAGCTTGATTTCGTTGCACGCTGCTTAAACAGCAGCACTAGAGTTTACTTACGGCATAACGGAGGTGGACGATGTCACAAAGGGCATGTCGATTTGTAGCAGTGTTGCTGTTCGTCATTGGGCTGGTCTGGGCGCCGATTGGGGTGCTCGGTCAGTCCGCGACCAAGAACCGGATGTCGGCCCGTTCAACTAATAACGGGACTCCGGTCAAGTCAGCAGGTAACGGGACGGCAATCCGTTCAACAAAGGACGGCGAATGGCCGCACTACACTGGTGATCTTACTGGCGCCAGGTATTCGCCGCTCGATCAGATCAACGCTGAAAACTTCAACAAGCTCGAAGTCGCGTGGCGCTTCAAGACCGATAACCTGGGCACGCGTCCCGAATACAAGCTCGAAGGCACCCCGCTCATGGTCGGCGGCATCCTTTACGCGACAGCCGGTACGCGAAGATCGGTCGTCGCGCTCAAAGCAGACACCGGTGAATTAGTGTGGGTCCATGCCGAGTTTGAAGGGAAGCGCGCCATAAGCGCGCCGCGCCAGTTGTCCGGCCGCGGGCTCTCATACTGGAGCGACGGCAAAGGCAACGACCGAATCCTGTACGTGACGACCGGCTATCGACTCATTGCCCTCGACGCCAAGACCGGCGCTCGCATATCAAGCTTCGGTAAGGACGGCATCGTGGACCTCAAGGTCGGCGTCGTGCACGGAACCGGTCAGCAGATCGATTTGGAGAAGGGCGATATCGGTCTCCACTCAACGCCGGTTGTGGTGAAAGACATCGTTATCGTCGGATCGGCCATGAAAGAAGGTATGACTGTCACGACCCATGACAACGCAAAGGGACAGGTCCGAGCGTTCGACGTGCGGACTGGCAAACAGCTTTGGGCATTTCATCCGATCCCAAGGCCTGGCGAGTTTGGCAATGATACCTGGCTCAACAACTCGTGGGCTATCAACGGCAACACCGGCATCTGGACCCAGATCAGCGTGGATGAAGAGCTGGGGCTGGTCTACCTACCCGTAGAATCGCCGACCTCGGATTTCTACGGCGGGCACCGGCCGGGGAACAACCTGTTTGGCGAGAGCCTGGTCTGCGTTGATCTGAGAACGGGTCAACGTAAGTGGCACTATCAGATCGTGCATCATCCCATTTGGGACTATGATCTCTCTTCCGCGCCGATCCTTGCCGACATCAACGTGAACGGCACAACGATCAAGGCAGTCGCCTTGCCTAGTAAGGAAGCCTTCCTCTACGTCTTCGACCGCGTAACCGGCAAACCGATCTGGCCAATCGAGGAGCGGCCAGTGCCAAAGGGCGATGTGCCGGGCGAGTGGTACTCACCAACGCAGCCCTTCCCGACCAAGCCGCCCGCATATGCTCGTCAGGCCGTGACGGTCGACGACTTGATCGACTTCACGCCCGAGATGCGCGAACAAGCTATGAAGGCATTCGCGCAGTACAGCACCGGGCCGATGTTCAATCCGCCGATTGTTAGCAAGGTCGGAGGCAAGATCGCGGCGCTCACCATCGGAACAACCAACGGGGGAACTAACTGGCCGGGAGGCGGGTACGACCCCGAGACACACACTGCATTTTTGCCAGCCTCGAACGCCAGCATAGCGCCCATCGGACTGATTGAGCCGCCGGAGGGTTTCTCTGATATCAAGTACGTGTCGGGCCGCGCAGGACAACCATTCCGGATAAGCGAAGGGCCGGGGTTCGGCAGCGCCGCGGATTTCCCGCAAGAGCCCAGGCGTCGTCCGGCGCCAGCCGCACCGGCCGCGCCCGGCGCAGCTCCTGCGCCTCCCGCTGGCGGTGGCGGGGGAGGAGCCTTGCAGGTGCAAGGTCTGTCTATCCTCAAACCACCGTACGGACTACTGTCGGCGATCAATCTGGATAGGGGTGAGCTTGTCTGGCAGGTTCCGCACGGCGACACGCCGGATGTCGTCCGCAATAACGCAGCGCTGAAGGGAATGAATGTTCCCAAGACAGGCCAGGGCGGCGCTGTCGGGCTGGTGGTCACCAAGACGCTGGTTATCATGGGCGACCCTCAGGTCACCACAACACCGGAGCATCCGCGTGGCGCGATGCTTCGCGCTTACGACAAGGCGACCGGCAAGCAGGTTGGCGCGGTTTACCTCCCGGCGCCGCAGAGCGGATCGCCGATGACGTACAGGGTGAACGGCAAACAGTACATCGTCGTCGCCGTTAGCGGCGGTGCTTATTCGGGTGAGTACATAGCCTTCGCCCTTCCGGCTACCGAGTGAGAGAGGGACGACAACTTATTTTCCATTTGTCATTTTCTATTTTCCATAATTTTCCATTTGTCATTGTCCTGAGCACCGGAAATGGCAAATGACAAATCACAAATGGAAAATGGAAAATCGTTTTGCAGTGAGTTGGGATGAACAAAACAAAGATCGTGGCCGCTGCAATTCTCATTCTGTCGGTGGCCGCAGTTTTCCGTCCGTCGCTTCACGCGCAACAACCGGACAAGGGGTCGCGGTCGGTGTGGGAAGGAGCGTTCACACAAGAGCAAGCGAAACGCGGCGAAGGGCTCTACGCTCAACACTGCTCGTCCTGCCACGGGCCTGATCTGTCGGGCAACGATGAAGCAGCGGCGCTCACCGGCGCCGCTTTTCTCGCCAACTGGGACGGGCTGACCGTCGGCGATTTGACTGAGAGAGTTCGGGTCTCGATGCCGCCAAATAATCTGGGCAAGCTGAGCCGGCAGCAGATCGCCGATATCCTGAGCTATGTGCTAAGCGTCAACAGCTTTCCGGAGGGCAAAACAGAACTCGATCCAAAGGCCGAGTTGCTCAAGCAGATTCGGATCGAGGCCACTAAGCCTAAGGCGAACTCCAACTGAGTTAAGCGAATGGCGAGCGAAGATCCCAAACGCGAATTGCTGCGACACACCGTGGCGACGCTAGCCTATCGCGGCGGTAAGGCGGTCCGTGACGCCCCGGAGGCGTTCGCCGGTTTTCGCGCGTCCGAAACGACCCGAACGCCGGCAGAGATTCTTGCGCACATCGGTGACTTGCTCGATTGGGTGTTGTCGATGGCGAAAGGCGCGGAGGTGTGGCACGAATCGGCTCCGCTGCCGTGGCCCCAAGACGTCGACCGCTTTCATTCTTGCCTTGCTCGATTCGACCAGTACCTTGCGTCGGGAGAGGACCTCGCATGTTCCTGTGAGCGGCTCTTTCAGGGAGCGGTCGCCGACGCGCTAACGCACGTAGGACAGCTCACGATGCTGCGACGAATTGCCGTAGCGCCAATGCGAAGCGAGAACTACTCGAAGGCGGACATTCAGAGTGGGCGAGTCGGAGCCGAACAGACGGCGCCTCGGCGAGAGTTTGATTGATCGAGTGGGGCACAGCCAGCGGCTGCGCCCGTCGATTCACAGGAGGTAAACGATATGGCAAACGACTTGGCTTTAGTAACTCGGATCGTCCATGAGATCCGATCGAATCAAACGAAACATTCTCGCAGGCGCGTCCGCTTTGTCGTTGCGTTTCTCGTTTGGTGTTCAGTAGCGCTGCTAGCTGGGCACATTCAGGCACAGGAAAGAGCCACGGCTCAAGCGCCTCCGACCCCAACCGACGTTAAGCCGGGGAGCATCACGCTCGATGACGTGCCGTATCCGTACCCGGTCGCGTACCTGCCGATGACGATGTACGGTCAAGACGTGCGAATGGCTTACATGGATGTTGCGCCCGATGGTCAAGCGAACGGCCGGACCGTGGTTCTCCTTCACGGGATGAATTTTTTCGGAGAGTACTGGACCGGAACGATCGACGTCCTTCGAAAGCAGGGCTTCCGCGTCGTGGTACCGGATCAGATCGGATTCGGCCGGTCCTCAAAGCCCATCATCCCGTATAATTTTCATGACATGGCGTTGAACACGCGCAAGCTCCTTCAGCACCTCGGGATTTCCAAGGTCGCGATCGTAGGCCACTCGATGGGTGGGATGTTGACGGCGCGATTCGCGGCGTCGTATCCGGACATGACTGAGCGGGCGGTGATCTACAACCCGATCGGATTGACTGACCCGCGATGGGAGCGGCCCTGGCGGAGCACTGAGGAGGCGTATAAACAGACGCTGGGCTTGACCTATCAGCAGGCCTATCAGGGGATCGCCCGCTACTTCGTAACGGGATGGAAGCCGGAGTATGAAAGGTACGTTCGCATCCACTACGCGTGGACGCTCAGCGGCGACTGGCCGAGATTCGCGATGGTTCGCACTCTGGTCCAGCAGATGACATATCTTGACCCGGTCGTCTACGATTGGGCTCACATCAAAGTGAAGACCCTCGTGCTTGGCGGCGACAAAGACGGCGCGAACTTTCCCGAGCGCGCCAAGCACATTGCCGACACGATCCCTGGCGGCGAGTTGGTGTTGATTCCGGGCATCGGCCACGTCCCGCACTTCGAGGCGCCGGATCTTTTTTATAAGGCGCTACTGAAGTTTCTGAACTCAGACTCGACAGTGTCTCCCCAAAAACCAGGGGCCGCCCGTTGAGTCCTTGTGTTGATGGCTTCAAAGCGGCTGATCGGGAGTCGCGAGCGTTCGCCACATGTGAGCCGCCGGACTGTTGTCGTTTCCCAGCCCGTCTTTCGGCTGCTTGAAATGGCGGCCGATGATGTCGATGAATGGTTCCATTGACACCCTGGCGTTCGGATCGAAGGCGTACAGGTCGTTAACCGTGATCAGCCGCGCATTCATGTACCACTTATGGTTGCGGGCGTATGTGTACGCAGCTTTGATGTGCGGCGCCGGCACGTAGTCCTTGCCGAAGATCCGGTTGTACATTTCGGGATACTCATAACCTGCCGCCTCATCAGGATAGAAGCGGAGCGCCTGATGGTAACGAATCGCCCAACTCACCCTCTCTGAGACGTAGGGTTCGATCAGTTGCGCGCCCCACCATCCGTGATCGGGCTTGATCAGGCTTAGGACGACGTCGTGCAAGAGACAGGCGAGGATCGTCTCCTCGTTCATGCCGGTTTTGACGGCACGCGTTGCGCTCTGGAGAACGTGGTTAGCGGGCGCAAACCGAAGCTTGAAGAAGTCGAGCAGCGTTGGCCTTGGCGGCATCGGCTCGAGCTTGTTCGCTGCAAAGACGCCGTCCCCAGACCCACTCAGCACAAAAACCGATCCCAAGCCTCGTCTGTAGGATCGTTCCGTTGCGGCGCCCGATCGCGCGCCGGCGGCCTGTTCCAGCCGTTCGATCATGTGGTGTTCGAGCGCGTCGGCCAGCGCTTCGGATGACATCGCCTCAATCGCGACGGCGCCACCCAGCGTGGCGAGGAAGCCTCTTCGGTCAATGTTCATGGGATCCTCCGAGCCTGGGAGCGCAGGCGGGGTTCAGAGTACAAGCTTCAGCTTGCGTGATTCGATCGGGTAAAGCCCTGGAAGCAAGCTGAAGCTTGTACTCTGAACCCCGCCCGCGCTCCCAGGGATTTCACTTGAGCGTAGCCATGCACTCGATCTCGACGCGCGCGTTTCGGACGAGTCCGCTCACGCCAAGCGCGCTGCGAGCCGGCAGGCGTTCCTTTTTGAAGAAGGTAACGTACACCGTGTTCATGTCAGCCCATTCCTTGATGTCGGCGAGCATCACAGTGCATTTGATGACGTTGTCCATCGAGGACCCGTTCTTATCAAGGACGGCCTTAATATTCTCCATCGTTTGCTTTGTCTCGGGCCCGATGCCTCCGGCCACCAGGTTGCCGGTGTTATCCGTCCCCAGCTTGCCCGAGAGGTAAAGGATGTTTCCGACTCGCACGAAATCAGAAAGCGTTCTGGCAGAAGGGTTCGCGGCGCTCTGATACTCAACCGTCGTGCTTTGCGCCGGTGCCGGCTGATCTTTCTTCTGACGAGATTCAGCAGAAGCACAGAAAGCGAATATGATCGTTGTGACGGCCACGAGTGATTTGATGTTTCTCATAGAAATTCCTTTCCTGAACTCTGGTCAGATACCAGATTTGACGTCGCCGTTTTTAGCCATACGAATGATATGGTCTGAAGCGCGGAAAGCTAAGGCCTGAATCGTGCAAGTCGGCTGCCCGCGGCCCGACGTCACGAAACTGCTTCCGTCACAGATGAAGAGGTTGGAAACGTCGTGCGCCCTATGATACTTGTCTACGACCGAGCTGTGCGGGTCGTTACCCATCCGGCAAGTTCCGAGCAAGTGAAAGCCGAACGACTGATTTCTTAACTCGCGGGTCCATATCTTGCGAGGTCCGGCAGCTTCGAGAAGCTCCTTGCACCGGGCTTGAAAGAACTGCATCGTTTTCATGTCTTCCGCGTGGTCTTTGTAGGTGACCCGCACGACGGGCAATCCCCACGCGTCGTTCACATGAGGATCAAGCGAGATGCTGTTGGTTTCGACCGGCAACGAAGTTGTGTGCCCCGATGCGTGCACGGTGCGCGTGAAGTGCTCCCTGAGCATGGCTTTGTACTGAGGTCCCCACAGAGGCGCGTCCGGCGGCAGGCCACCAAGAGCGAAACCCATTGGGTAAGAGACAAAGCGCATATCCATGCCCCCGCCTCCATAGAACCCCCGCTTTGGATCGCTGTCATAAAAGTCGTGAATGACTCTGCTCACCGCTACGCTTTTGAATTCGTTCAACGGATGTTCGAATAATGCTGAAGCTCGCGCGTGACCGTTGAACATCAGGTACTTTCCAACCTTGCCGCTTGAGTTCGCGAGACCATTCGGGAATAGCGGCGACTTTGACAAGAACAGAAGGCGCGGAGTCTCGGCCCCGTTTGCGCAAAGGACCACGGCTTTGGCGCTCTGGAAATGCTCGCGGCCGCTCTCGTCGAAGTAGGTGACACCTGTCACCAGACCCGACTTGTTGACTTCAATCTTTCGCACGCAACTGTTCGCGCGGATCTCGCACAGGCCAGTCTTCTCCGCTTCACGGATAACGGTCGCCAGCGTGGATGACTTGGCTTTGGCCTCGCAACCGAAGTACTCACAGAAACCACAATGCAAGCACGCGCTGCGGCCACGATAGGGCTGAGAGATGATCGCCATGGGCGCGGGGAAAGCATGCCATCCAAGCTTCTTTGCGCCTCGCTCGGCAAGCACGCCCGAGGACTTGATTGGAAGCGGAGGCAGAGGATAGGGCTTCGAGCGAGGAGGATCGAACGGACTTGCCCCGGCAAGGCCAGATACGCCAAGTTCCCACTCGGTCTTTGTGTAGTAGGGCTCGAGTTCGGCGTAGGTGATTGGCCAGTCGGCAAATCCAGACCCGGCGATCGATCCCCAGCGGCTGCGCTCGATGAAATCTATCTCATGAAAGCGCCAGTAGTTGGCGGTGAAGTGGACCGTGCCTCCGCCGACCTGGCGGCCGTAGATGATGGCGGGCTGCACCTTGGCCTTTTCCTTCTCGGTCGCGCGAAAGGTGTTTGGCTGACGCTTGTAGTCGTTTGTGATTGCCCGCTGGCGCATGTATTTCAGTTCGTCGTGTTCGAAGTCCTTCTCCGTCATGTACGGGCCTTGTTCGAGCACAACGATGCGAAACCCGGCCGCGGATAGTTCTTTGGCGATGATGCCGCCCGCGGCACCCGCGCCGATGATCACAAAATCAACCTCGGTCTTCTGGTCAAAAGTGGCCTGTTCGTGGGTCATAGATCGGGATCTCTATTTCGCCTGATACTCAGCGTCATAAAAACCGAACGGAGACTTGAAGTGGAACTCGTCTTCAAAGCCCAGCAGCTTCCAGCCGATCTGGTTGTAGTTGCCGCCGTATTCGGGATTGGAGAACATTCCCAGGATCGTCATCGTGCGTACGAGTTCAAAGAACTGGCCCTTTTCAATTCCCTTGAGCAGCTCGGTCTGTTGGGCGGAGCTCAGATCGGAAAACCTCTTTGTCTTTCCGAAGCGCTTTCGCGCTTTCTTCTGCAGATTGTCGAGCCCTTCGGCAAAGGCCGCGCGCTCATCGGTAGCGAATGTCGCCAGCGCTCGATCGATGAAGTAGATGACCCGGGCTTCGCGAGCGCCGGGCGTGTCGTCGGTTGGAATGATCTGCGCCGCTATGGCCTCGACCTCGACGGACTGCTCGGGAGTGAAGAATTCAAACTTGAGGGTCGCTTGTGATAGTGCTGCGTGGTGGGCATGTTCCTGAGCGGCCGCAATCTCGGGCAAGTGTGAAAGAATCCAGGCGGAGCCCAGGCCGGCGCACGAGTTGATCAGGAAGAGACGCCGTGAAATATCTTCTCGATCGTCCATTGAACCGAGCTCCAGAATCAGGGTTTGCTTCGCGTGAACAACATTGCGAGATGACTCGCAAGACTCGCCTACGAGCGGCCGGGTCTTTCGAGTCAGAGTGTGTATCATTGTTCGGCGTTCATTTCAAGGCGCGAGATGGACCCCTTCGCGTGACGAAGCGCGGGTTTTGGGGCACGACCGTTTTAGAAACCGCAGAGGATTAGGGCGACTTCTAACGAGTTACAACCTCGTGTTCATCGAATGCGGGAGCCGTGATGCCGAGATACTCATCAATCTCCCTACGCATCTGCTCGATCTGAGCAACGAACCCTTGTGACATAGTCTGATACGCGCGGGGAGACTCATCGCGCTTCATTTCTTCAAGCGCTAATTCCAGTTTTGTGATCTGGCGCTGAGTATGTTCGAGTTGTTCTCGGTTGAGAATTCCCATTAGAGCTTGACCTCGACAACACCGACTTGCTTATTGTCTCTCTTGCTTTGGAAGAACTCAAGCACAAGGTCCATTCGAGTGGTTCCGTTCCGCACTGTGATTATGTCCAGAGCTTCGGTCTTCAAAACCCTTCGCAATGCACGACGATCAGTAACCGTGTATTGGCTTGGAGTAAGCGCATCAAAGTCCAGGTCGCTGTCAACGACTATGACTACGTCGATGTCATTTGGCTCCGGCTTCGACGTAACAAAACTGCCTCCAACCACAAGCCGCTCAACTATGCCCGAACGTTTTGCCATGACGAGCAACTGTTTGAACCTTGCAAAGAGGTTGATACGTCGATCGGAGACAACGAATCTGCTGAGCCGACGCTCAATCTCGTCGAAAGTGGCGCGATGGATCCCTGGAGGCAGATCGCCATCGATATCGAATTCTGGCAGCACGCTTTATATAATCAACAAAATCCTGATCTATGGCAAATCGCATTCTCGCGGGGTACGATGAATTCTATAGCGGAGATAAGCTGAGATGTAACCTTTTCCCATGCTCGAACGTGTTTCACGTCAGACAGGGGGCGAACACGATGCATTCAAATGAATATCACGGCGATGTAGCTGTTATTGGCGGGGGTGTGGCGGGGCTTGCCGCCGCCACCCTTATCGCCAGGAGCGGAATGACCGTTCGATTATTTGAGCAGTCGCATACGCTTGGAGGCCGCGCGCAGACCAAACAGCAAGACGGCTTCTATCTCAACGTCGGGCCTCACGCCCTGTATCGAGGCGGCCGGGGTATCGAGGTCCTCAGCGAGTTAGGGGTCGAGCCTCGTGGACGAGTTCCCTCGGTCTCGGGCGCTTTCGCGGTAAAGGACGGCGTGAAGCACACCTTCCCTGCGGGCGCCATATCGTTGCTCACCACGAGTCTGTTCGGGCTTTCGGCGAAGCTCGAAACCGCGCGCTTGCTCGCATCGCTCGGCCGGATCGACGGCAATCGGTTTATGGACAGTCAGCGTGCGCGAGTGGCTGGATCTGACGCTCTCGCATGACGAGGTCAAGGACTTTGTTCTTGCGGCGTTCCGCCTCGCGACTTACACAAACGCGCCGGACCTCGTGAGCGCCGCTGCCGCAATCGAGCAGTTGAAGAAGGCCCTCGACACGAGCGTTATGTATCTCGATGGAGGCTGGCAGACGCTCGTCGACGGATTGCATGAGGCGGCCGTGCGCGCGGGAGTTATCGTGGGTTGCAGGCGGTGGTTGCCCCGCGCAAGCTCTCTGCGATCAGGTGACGAGCTTGTCCACGACCCAAATCAGCGCGTTCGGATTAATAGGCTTGACCAAAACCTCGTCAGCACCTGCCGCCAAGGCCTCGTCCGTGACCTCATCGGTGCCAGTCACAATTACTACGACCGTCATCCTGCGGTGCTCAAGTGTGCGGATCAATCTGACAAGTTGAACGCCGGTAGTTCCTGGCACGCGGTAGCTGAGCAGAATGATGTCGTAAGGCTTGTTCCCGGCCAATCCCTCCACCGCGGCGTCTCGATCGAGGCAGATGGCGACACTCCATCCGCGTTTCTCAAAGATCTCGGTGAACAGCCGCGCGATACTCTCGGAGCCGTCAATCACCAGCATTGGATTTCATAGCCGAGACTGCTTGGAAAAAAGGAGAGGGAACGCTGTACGGTTCAGTACTTCTTGGGTTGATGCCTCGCCGCGAGGCGCACCCTCTCTAGCCGCTAAAGGAGGGCCCCATCTTCGAAGGTCCGAGCCGCGCCAGGGCGAAGAGCACGGTACCTAACCCTTGCTTGTTCGCGACGCTCCGGCGCGAACTCACTGTTCCGTGTTCTCGCCGCTCCTATTGAGCAGTCACGGACCCTGTGGTACAAATCCACATACCAGAGCGCACAAAATACCCGCTTTGGGACGCCAATGTTTATATTTCAGCTTGTCCTGAATATTGTCGGCAAGCGAAATCTTAAACTTGTCGCCCTGTCGTTGTCAATGAATATTTTCCAGCTTGACTTGAAAATATTCACCGAGGTTTTCGTGGAGGCCGAATATGGCTGACGCCAAGCATGGTCTAGGGGAATACGTAAAGCGAGTGATGAAACTGAAGGGTCTGACCCAAAAGGACGTTCAGCGGTTGTCGGGCAAACGAATAACCGACGGCTACGTCGCCAGTATTACCACGGGGAGGGCGACGAATCTGTCGGTGGACAAGCTCATCGCTTTAGCTGACGGGCTGGGTGTTGATGCCGACGAACTCTTCCATGTGGCTTGCGGCCGGCAACTCGACGTCAGCGGCAGGGGCCGCAACCGGCCGGATTCGTTGATGATTCTGGAAACCGTGCAGAAGGCTGTGATGAGCCCGGCCGTGACCCAGATTCTTCATGAAGTGGTGCGTTTGTCGCCTGACGAGAGGGCCGGTTTGCTCGTATTCACCAAGAGGCTGAGCGCGATTAAGCGCAAGTCGCGGCGCAAGACCAAGCCGGATTAAGCCCCGGGATTCTCGTCTGGCTCGACACCCTCCAGGATTATCAGAGCCCTGCGCAACTGATCGTCGCTGACGCGTTCATTGCCGAGCATCTCCATGGCCCTTAGCAACATTCCTCTTGTGCCCAGTTTTCCCATCTCCTTGAGCCGGGCTTCTCTCTCCTTGCTAGTTGTCGGTCTGGGGCGCCTTTTGTCTTGAGGATCACCGTTTGTTTGCTTGGGCATTCTCTTCTTCCACTCCACGTGGCTGAGCACACACGGGCTGATTGGCTTGCCGGACATGGCTCGGCGGCCGGGCTTCTGCCGCTCTCAGTCACAGGCAGGCGCACAAGGTTCTCAGGTCGGAGGTTCTTCTCTTGCTAAATGCGACCGTGGATCGAGACGCACGCCGTCGCCGGAGTTTTATCCCCTCGCGCATCTCGCGCCATTCAGGATATGCATTGGCGAATGGCGACGCAAGCACAATCCGAGAAAACCTGGTTGGCGTACTCTACGCCACTCCTCAATGCAGGCTGGAAGGGCGTGACCACGCGCTTTTGTCGTAGAATGAAGGCATGCCGACCAAGCCGCGCAACTCAAGACAGGCGGGGTACATAGTCGCCGTGGTGGGCATAGCCGCCGTGACGGCCGCGCTCAGGCTGTTGGGCGAAAGCATAAACCCGACAACCGTAGCGCTGGCGATGCTGCTGGTAGTTCTGTTTGTCGCCACGCGTTGGGGGTCGGGTCCGGCCATTGTGGCTTCCGTCGTTGGGGTGTTCTGTCTTAACTTCTTCTTTCTGCCGCCGGTCGGCACGTTGACAATAGGTGATCCGCACAACTGGATTGCGCTCATCGCCTTTCTGATCACCGCAGTCACCGCCGGTCAACTCTCGGCTCGTGTGAATCGCCGCGCCGAAGAGGCTGAAGCGGGACGGCGCGAGATCAAGCGATTGTACGACGAGCTACGATCAGCGTTCGAGCGCGCCAGCCATGCAGAAGCATTGCGGCAAAGCGAACGCCTGAAATCCGCTTTGCTTGATGCGGTGACGCACGACTTGCGCACCCCGCTTACTTCGATCAAGGCTTCGGTCACTACTCTGCTGGACGAGTTGAAAACAAAGGTGGCCGATGCGTCACCGGCTGTTCTGAATGAAGAAGGGCGGCTCGAGATGCTCGAAGTGATAAATGAAGAGTGCGACCGGCTCAACCGGTTTATCGAAGGACTCGTCGAGATGGCCCGGATAGAGGCCGGGGACTTTCGGTTGAGACGCCGGTGGGGAACCATCGAGGAAATGGTAGAGATGGCTCTTGCGCGCGCAAAAAAACTGACGGACCGGCATCGGGTCGAAGTCGAGATCGAAAACAGTTTGCCCGTTGTGCTGGTCGATGCGCGCGCGGTGAGTGAGGTCATATACACGCTCGTTGACAATGCTGCGAAGTACTCGCCTGCCGGAACGCTCATTCACATCGCCGCATCTCGAGCCGAGGATGAGATGATAAGAGCAAGCGTCGACGATCGCGGACCGGGCATTCCTGTTGAACTGCGCGAGCGCGTCTTCGATAAGTTCTTCCGCGCGATCCGGGACGGCGATTCAAGCAGGAGTCAGCCCTCGGGAACGGGGATGGGGCTGGCGATCGCGCGCGGGATAGTAGAAGCGCACAGTGGGCGAATATGGATCGAGAGCGGCGCGGACGGACTTGGGACGCGAGTCGTTTTCACGCTGCCGATTGGCGATGAAGAAGACAAAGCCGAGACAGAAGAGAGAGTGCTTGACGAACCGTCATATGCAAGAGCACAAGAATAGCCATGCCCCAGAAGCAGCGCATTCTCATTGCGGATGACGAACCCCAGATCACGCGCGTGTTGCGCACCGGGTTGACTACGCGCGGCTACGACGTGCGGGTCGCGGCCGACGGCGAGAGCGCGCTTGACACGTTCAACGACTGGCATCCCGATCTGGTGGTTACGGATCTTGCGATGCCCAACCTCGACGGCCTCGAGCTGTGCAAGCGGCTTCGCCTTGTGTCGCAAGTCCCGATCATCGTGCTTTCGGTGAAGGGCGAGGAGAAAACAAAGGTCGAAGCGCTGGACGCCGGCGCCGATGATTTCATAACGAAGCCGTTCAGCATGGAGGAGCTTCTGGCTCGGGTGCGCGCGACACTGCGCCGCGCGCCCGCACCGTCCAGCGAAGACGCCGCCTCAATGGTTTTGGAAGCGGGAGACTTTCGGCTGGACGTGGAAACTCGCAAGGTAACCGTTAGTGAAAAGGAGATTCACCTGACGCCGAAGGAGTTCGAGCTGCTCGCCCACCTCATGCGGCAGGCAGGTAAAGTGCTGACTCATAGGAAACTGCTCACGGCGATCTGGGGAGCAAACTACGGCGAACAGACCGAGTACCTGCGCGTGTTCATCGGCCAACTCAGGAAGAAGATCGAGCCCGATCCCGCTTCGCCTCGCTACATACTCACCGAGCCCTGGATTGGTTATCGCTTCGACCCTGGAGTCTGATCAGCGGAAGTCTCTCGCATCTGAAGAGGCAAATAGAATTCAAGAGATTTGGTCAGAATCCATGGGATTTTCACCTGCGGTACGAGCCGGTGCAAACCCTTCAACAAGATTGAGCACCGTGCGTTCAGGTGATCGTCTCGAACCTGGAATCGTCAGGCAGCTCCTCACCTTTCTCGGAAGCAAAAGCCAGCTTGATAAAGGGCGGAGCCGCAAGCGTCGTTATGACCGCCATCGTGAGCACGACTCCGTAAACCGCATCGCCGACCGCTGCGGTCGCGACTCCGATTTGAGCGATTACGATTCCGACTTCGCCGCGCGGGATCATGCCAACCCCGACTTGAATCGCGCGTCGCCGGCCCATCTTCGCAGCACCGAGCGAGCAGCCGATGAATTTCGTCAGGACCGCCAGGATGATCACCGCTATCGAAAGGAATACAACGTCTGACGATAAAAATATCGCAAGGTTGAGTTTCATGCCGATCGCGACAAGAAAGAAGGGCGTGGTGAACTCAGTCAACGTTTGAGACTGATGATGCAATCTGGTTCCTTCGGTCGCCTCCGAAAGCGCGACCCCTGCCAGAAACGCGCCGACTATTCCCGCGATTCCAATCACGTTTGCGAGCGCCGCCAACCCGAAGCACAACACGAGCGCAAACATCAGCAGCGAGTGCTCGATCTTCAAGCTGACGACAGGCTCTTTCACGCGATTCACGACGCGCGAGCCAAAGGCGATTACTAACACCGTGAAGCCGATAGCGAGAACGGCGATCAGACCGATTTGAACGTAGTTCACATGCCCGGTCGCCAGGCTGCTTGCGACGGCAAGCACTAGCAGGCCAATCACGTCGTCGATCACCGCCGCGGCTAATATCACACGACTCGACTCGGCGGTGATCAATCCCATTCCGGACAGTACGCGAGCGGTTATGCCGACTGAGGTTGCGACCATTGCGGCGCCGAGAAAAACGGCTTCGATCCACGAGTGACCCGGCCACAGCGAAAGCAACCCCCAACCCGCAATGAACGGGATCACTACTCCAAGGATTGCGACGACTGTCGCGGTTCGGCCGACCTTGAAGATGTCGCTTGGACGCGTCTCGAGCCCCACGGTGAACAGCAGAAAGATTACGCCGACCTCTGCAAGCGCCTCCAGGACGTCGGTCGGTTGCACCAGGTTTAGCACCGCCGGCCCGATGATTATCCCTGCAATTATTTCGCCTACGACTGACGGCTGCCGGAACCGCTCACAGACCTCCGCCGCAAGCTTAGCCGCCAGCAGGACAATAAAGAGCGCGAGCAAGATTTGCCCGTGAGGCGCCGCTGCCAGTTGCAATCCTTGAAATCCCATCGCGGCCAGGTCTCCCCTCCGGAAAACGAAGTCTCATGGTGTTACATCCGGCGCTGATGCCGCAAGCACAAAGTTGAGTCGTCCAGTTCTCTACTTAGATCTCGCCGAGCCCTGAATGCGCCATTGCTTGTCCGGAAGTGACAAGGCCAATACGCCTTCGGCCCTTTACGAACTTTTTATCAACCTTTAACCCTAAACTTACGCGCGCGGTGATAGCCTCGAATTGTCATCGGTCTTGCACCGATGATCGCACTTGGCTGCGTGGGCAAGGCGAACGTCAACGTCCTGTATCAAGGCTACAATTTCAACGGTTCGCTTGGACGCATCAACCTCCTTCGCACCTTTGATCCAGACGCGGTGCAAGAGCCCAAGACATCGGAGCCCAAATGGCACTACGGTGGCTTCGTGGATGTCGGCTACTTGCTCGATTTCAACCATCCGGCAAATGACATCTTCCGCAGTCGCGGTACAGCCTGGCACGTCGATGACTTGCATTTGAATATGGCAGGGGCATACGTCAAGAAGGACCCCTCCGAAACTTCACGATGGGGGGCGCAGTTGGCGGTCCAGGGAGGAAAGGACAGTGAGGTTTTTGGATTCTCCGCCACCGCGCCCAACATCGACGGCTTCAAATGGTTGCGCCATCTGGGACCGACCAATGTGCCGGTTCGTTGGACCCTGAACAAGCGCTGGAGTGCAAGCGTTCGCCCTGAGGTTTTCTGGGATCGCGATGGCCGTTGGACCTTAGCCAGACAAACCGTCAAAGCCATCACAACGACCCTCGAGTATCGTATCCCCTACAAAGAAACCAACACGATCCTGCGGCTTGAGCACCGGTGGGACGATTCGCGAGGACCAGATGGAGGCTTCTTCAGGGGTGCTGAAGTAGCGCCGGGTATGATCGGCTTGACTCCAACCCAGCACCTTTTGATTTTCGGGCTGATATTCACGTTCGACCATTATGTTTCGATCGCCATCGCGAGCCCAACGATGCTTTGGTGGAAGTCTATCACTGAGCGTGAACAGCGGACGCGCGCCGTCAATGTTGAAAAAAGCAGTAGTTCGGATGAGCCGGCTGGCTCGGGACCCTTTTGAACTTTTCATCTTATCTTTATCCCGATCTTACGCGGGCGGGGGTAGAGTTAATAAGGAAGACAAGCTGAACCGGAGGGCAAACGAAATGCTAGATCTGATTTTCTTAGCGTTGGTTCTCGTTTTCTTCGGCATCGCATTTTGGTACGTCCGCTTCTGCGAGCGCGTGTAATGGAGGAAACGTGAGATCGGAAGACCCAAGGAGCTTGATCGCGATTGTAGTGATGATACTTCTTTACGCTGGGCTCGTCCTTTCGAAGGCGCGAGAAGCCAGCAGAGGGACAAAGAGATGAATGCGGAATACATAGCCAGTGGAATCATTGCTCTGCTGCTGCTGTTTTATCTGATGTACGCGTTGCTCAAACCCGAGAAGTTTTAGCGGCGCCCATAACCTGTAGGGGCGCCCCTTCGGGGGGGCCCCTGCTCGATCACCGACCCCAGCGGCGGGATCAGGGGCGCCCACGGAGGATGCCCCTACAGGTGGGGAACGAGATGACACTCAACGGATTCCTACAACTTGGGATCTACTTTCTGGTGCTGCTTGCGGTGACTAAGCCGCTCGGCGTCTACATGACTAGAGTCTTCTCCGGCGAGGAGACGTTCATGAGCGGCGTGCTTGGCCCGGTCGAGCGCTTGATCTATCGCTTGTGCCGCGTCGATGCCGCCAACGAGCAACACTGGACTACTTACACGGCGGCGATGTTGATGTTCAGCGTTGCTGGGCTGCTCGTCCTCTACGCGCTTCAGCGGCTGCAGTATTATCTGCCGCTCAACCCGCAGCAGTTCAAAGGAGTACCCGAGGATCTGGCTTTCAACACAGCAGCCAGCTTCACGACCAACACAAACTGGCAAGCCTACTCCGGCGAATCGATGATGAGCTACTTCGTTCAGATGGCCGGGCTGGCGTTCCACAACTTCGTGTCCGCGGCCACCGGCATAGCTCTGGCGATCGCGTTCATTCGCGGAATCGCGCGACGCGAGGCAAAAACGCTCGGCAACTTCTGGGTTGATCTTACCCGGTGTTCGCTTTATGTGCTTTTGCCGCTGTGCATCGTCGGAGCATTGGCGCTTGTGTCGCAAGGCGTCGTTCAGAACTTCAAGCCTTACACACAAGTCGCGCTGGTCGAACCGCAACAGCTCACAAAGACCGACGCCGACACCGGACAGGAAAAAACCGAGACGCAGGCAGACCAGACGATCGCTCAGGGGCCGGTTGCCTCTCAGGAGATCATAAAGGAACTGGGCACCAACGGCGGCGGGTTCTTTAACGCCAATTCAGCGCATCCATTTGAGAACCCAACCCCGCTGACAAACTTTCTCGAGATAGTCGCGATCTTCGCGATCGGGTCCGGCCTGACTTACACACTCGGGCGAATGACCGGCAATCAAAGGCATGGCTGGGCGGTTTTCGCCGCTATGACGATTCTGTTTCTTGGCGGCTTCCTGGTTGCTTATTACTTCGAGGCCCGCGGCAATCCAAACTTCGATCAGTACGGAGTGAAGCAAGCGGCCGTTGAAACACTAGGCGCCGAGCAAGCCGGCGGCAACATGGAAGGGAAAGAAGTTCGCTTCGGCGTCGCAAACTCGGCGCTGTTTGCGACAATCACCACCGATGCTTCTTGTGGCGCGATCAACTCGTGGCACGATTCATTCACTCCGCTCGGGGGAATGATCCCGCTGCTCAACATCATGCTGGGAGAAATCATCTTCGGCGGCGTTGGGGCTGGTATGTACGGCATGCTGGTGATGATAGTGTTGACGGTTTTCATCGCGGGGTTGATGGTGGGCCGCACACCCGAATACCTCGGCAAGAAGATAGACTCGAAAGACGTAAAAATGGCGATGCTCTACGTTCTGATCTTTGCGGTTTCGATTTTGTGTTACTCGGCGTGGTCGAGCATTGCGCCTTATGGCGCATCGAAAGTAGGCAACGGCGGGCCACACGGGCTCTCGGAGATCGTCTACGCTTACACATCGGCGACGGGGAACAACGGCTCGGCGTTCGGCGGGATTACGGTGAACACCTACTGGTACAACACGACTCTTGGGCTCGCGATGCTGATCGGGCGGTTTCTGATGATCATCCCGATGATGGGAATCGCGGGGAATCTCGCAGCGAAGAAAATCGTGCCGCCATCGGCGGGCACATTTCCGGTCTACACGCCGTTGTTCGTAATGCTATTCATCGGCGTGATCCTGATCGTTGGCGCGTTGACCTTCTTCCCGGTGCTGTCGCTAGGGCCCATTGTGGAGCATTACTTGATGAACACGGGAACGATGTTCTGAGTAGCGGTTTCTGGTTTCTGGTTTGTTGTTTCTGGTTGCGGCCAAGCCAAAAAGAACGTGACCTGCAAAACAAGAACCAGAAACCAGAAACCAAGAACCAGAAACTAGAGGGGTTATGTCAGAGAGAGCACAGAAGAGACAATTGTTTGACCCATCGATCGTAAGGCGGGCCATCAAAGACGCATTTGTAAAGCTGAACCCGCGACAGGTCGCGAAGAACCCGGTGATGTTCGTTGTCGAGGTAGGCAGCATCCTAACAACACTGCTTATCATTCGCGACATCGCGCAGGGTCATACAGGCAACTTGCTTTTCACCGTACAGGTGACTCTGTGGTTGTGGTTCACCGTGCTGTTCGCGAACTTCGCTGAGGCGATGGCCGAGGGCCGTGGAAAGGCCCAGGCCGACACGCTTCGCAAAGCGAAGACCGAGACCATCGCCAATCGCATCACCGGTGACGTGAGCGTGGGGATCGAATGGGTCAAGACCGAGCAGGTGCCCGCCCCGCAGCTACGCAAAGAAGACATCGTGCTTGTACACGCCGGTGAGTTCATACCCGGCGACGGCGAGGTCGTCGAAGGCGTCGCATCCGTAGACGAATCCGCAATCACAGGCGAGAGCGCGCCCGTCATCCGCGAGTCTGGCGGCGACCGCTCTGCAGTCACCGCCGGCACCAGGGTAATCTCCGACTGGATCAAGGTGCGAATCACTTCCAATCCGGGCGAGACTTTTCTCGATCGAATGATCGCGCTGGTCGAAGGCGCCGAGCGTCAGAAGACTCCGAATGAGATCGCGCTGAACATCCTGCTCGCGGGACTGACGATCATTTTCTTGTTGGGTGTCGTCACGCTCTTGCCCTATGCGATCTACAGCGTGAACGCTTCGGATCCCGCCGCCGGATTTGCTCCGGCGTCTCCGCCTTCGATCACAGTGCTTGTCGCGCTGCTCGTATGCCTGATTCCTACGACCATAGGCGGCTTGCTTTCGGCCATCGGCATTGCGGGAATGGATCGGCTGATTCAACACAACGTGCTTGCGATGTCCGGCCGAGCGGTCGAAGCTGCGGGCGACGTCAACACGCTGCTGCTGGACAAGACCGGCACGATCACGCTGGGCAATCGGCAAGCAGTCGAGTTCATTCCGATGAACGGGATCTCGGAGAGGGAGCTCGCCGACGCGGCTCAGTTGTCAAGTTTGTCCGACGAAACGCCCGAAGGCCGCTCGATAGTCGTGCTCGCAAAGTCGAAGTACAGCTTGCGTGGCCGCGAGCTGTCATCTCGCGAAGCGCACTTCGTTCCCTTCACCGCTCAGACTCGGATGTCCGGCGTCGATTTAGATAACCGCTCGATTCGAAAAGGGGCGGTCGACGCAATCACGCAGTTCATCGGCACCGAAGGCGGCGTGGTTCCCCCGGAAATGAAGGAAACTGTCGAGCGTATTGCGAGGTCGGGAGGCACGCCGCTGGCAGTCGCGGATCACGGCCGCGCCCTGGGCATCATCCACCTGAAGGACATAGTCAAGGGCGGGATGAAAGAGCGCTTCGATCAGCTCAGAAGGATGGGCATCAAGACCGTCATGATAACCGGCGACAACCCGCTGACTGCGGCGGCCATCGCGCGCGAGGCCGGCGTGGATGACTTCCTAGCCGAAGCGAAGCCCGAAGACAAGATGGCTTTGATCAAACGCGAGCAGCACGAGGGCAAGCTCGTCGCGATGACCGGCGACGGAACCAACGATGCACCGGCGCTCGCTCAGGCCGACGTCGGCGTCGCGATGAACACCGGCACGATGGCTGCGAAAGAAGCCGGCAACATGGTTGATCTGGATTCGAACCCGACGAAGCTGATCGAGATCGTCGAGATCGGAAAGCAGTTGCTGATGACGAGAGGCGCTCTGACGACCTTCTCGATCGCCAATGACGTGGCGAAGTACTTCGCGATCATACCGGCGATGTTTTCAACGCTATACATGCTCGCCGGCGCGAAGAGCGGGCCGCTCGGCGCGCTAAACATCATGAGGCTGGCGACTCCCGAATCGGCGATACTGTCCGCCGTCATCTTCAACGCGCTGATAATCGTCGCGCTGATCCCGCTCGCGCTTCGCGGCATCAAGTACCGGCCGATGGGCGCGGCGGCGGTGCTCAGGCGCAACCTTTGGATTTACGGTTTCGGCGGCGTCATTATTCCGTTCATCGGGATCAAGATCATCGACTTGATCATCACCGCGATCGGTTTGGCGTGACAACGTCCGAGGACAACGATATGAACATACTCAAACAGATTTATCCGGCGTTCGCGATAACAGTCGTGCTGACCGTGCTGCTAGGCATCATTTACCCGCTTGCCGTAACCGGGCTGGCGCAGTTGATCTTTCCGCGACAGGCGGCGGGCAGCCTGATTGAAAAAGACGGCAAGGTAATCGGGTCGAGCCTGATAGGGCAGCCATTCACCGGGCCGGGCTATTTTCATTCGCGGCCTTCCGCGGCTGGAAGCGGCTACGACGCGACCGCTTCGGCCGGAACGAATCTTGGGCCGACCAGTCAGAAGCTCATGGACAACGTCAAGACTGCCGCGGAATCATTGCGAGACGAGAATCCCGGCTCGCCGATACCGATCGACATGGTCACGGCCTCGGCATCGGGGCTCGATCCGCATATAACGCCGGCGGCGGCTGAGTTTCAAGTTCCGCGCGTTGCTCGAGAACGCGGCCTGAGTGAAGACGAGGTTCGGCGCATCGTTTGTGAGCATGCCGAGGGGCGACAATTCGGTATTCTCGGAGAGCCACGCGTTAACGTGCTTGAGTTGAACCTGGCTTTGGACGAAAGGAACCATAGATGAACAGCCTGAGACGAAAACTCGCATTCAGCTACGGGCTGCTGATCATAATCATCCTCGCGGTGAGCGCGCGGAGCATCTACCACCTTGTGCAGCTCGGGCGAGCGGTCGACGTAATCCTGGTCAACAACTACAAGAGCATCACCGCCGCGGAGAACATGAAGGAGGCCCTCGAACGCCAGGACTCGGCCGCGATGTTCTTCATCGCCAGCCACGGCGACAAGGCCCGCGAGCAGTTCGAAACAAATAGCCGGAAGTTCGCCGAGCAGCTCGAGATCGCTCAGGGTAATATTACCGAGGCAGGCGAATCGGAAATCGTCGCCGACATAAGCCTGAAGTATCAGGCCTACAAGAAGGACCTCGAGAGCTTTCTCAGCCGAGCCCCGCCAAAACAAACGGGCGAGCTATCCACTATCTACTTTCAGCGCCTCGAGCCGCAGTTTCTTTCTCTCAAGAACCGGCTCGACGATTTGCTGCACCTGAATCAGCGGGCTATGGTCGCGGCTAACGACCGCGCCGTTTCCGTCGCCAGGCGTGGAGAGATTTCCACCGCAGTCACAGCCGTGCTGGCGATTACAATGGCGCTTCTCTTCGCCTGGAGGTTCACCCGGTATGTCGTCGATCCCATCTCTATGCTTGCCGAAAAGGCAAAGCGCGTCGGCGAGGGTGACTTCGATCAGCACATAAGCGTTTCTTCCAAAGATGAAATAGGCGTGCTGGCTACGGAATTCAACCGGATGCTCGTCCGCCTGCGTGATCTGCGCAAGTCTGACTACGGCAGATTGTTGATCGAGCAAAAGAAGTCTGACGCGGTCATCGATTCCATTGGCGAGCCGGTGATAGTGACCAACGCGAGCAATCGTGTAATCAAGATCAATCGCGCGGCCCGGCAACTGTTCGGCAGTCACCTGAGCGGCGATGGCGACGGCGCCGATCTGCAAGGCTTCGAAGGAGGCGAGCGAATCTTACGCGCCGTGCGCGATGCTGTTTCCATGCAGCGGCCAGTCGCCGGCGACGGCGACGGCGAAGCCGCGATCGTTCCCATCAAGCTGGGTGGCGCCGAACGCGACTTCCGCTTGCGCGCGACTCCGATGCGCGACTCCGAAGGACGGCTGCTCGGCGCGGTCACCCTGCTTGAAGACATCACCGCCATCACCGAAGTAGACAAGCTGAAAACAGCGTTCATCTCGGTCGCGTCGAGCAAGCTGCGCGAGCCGCTTCATTCGCTGCGGCTCGCGCTTCACGCGGTCATCGAAGGGTATGTCGGCGAGGCGAGCGAGCAGCAGAGCGAGATGCTCAGGAGCGCTCGGGAGAACGCCGACAAGCTGGATGAGCTGATCAGTGATTTGCTCGAGCTGGCCGAGATAGACTCGGGAGCGCGGCGGCTCTCGATGGAGAGGTTGCGGCCGATCGATGTTGCGCGAGAAGCAGTCGAGCGATTTCGCGCCGCCGCTGACAGCAAGCAGATCAAGCTGGAGAACACAATCTGGCCGGACCTGTCATGGGTTGTTGGGGACCGCCGCGCGATTGCGAGCATTCTCGATAACCTGTTGTCGAACGCCATACGTCACACTGATCGCGGCGGGAGCGTCGCGATTGATGCAAACGAGCACGTCGGGCGCATCTATTTCAGCGTGCGAGACAGCGGCGAGGGCATACCCGAGCAGTACCTGCCGACTATCTTCAGCCGGTTCAATCGCGTTGGCGACCGGGCGGACGGCACAGGGTTGGGGCTTGCATTGGTGAAGCGGCTTGTGGAGGCTCAAGGAGGACAGGTCAGCGTCGAGAGCCGTCCGGGTAGCGGCGCGACGTTCACGTTTGCGCTGACGACAGGCGGCCCCGCGAGCATTAGACATACCGCGTAAGCTCGGAGAACAGGTTTAGAGTACAAGCTTTAGCTTGCAGGTATTGGCGGAGGCAATCTAGAGGTTGAACTTTGAACTTCGGCTTGGAGTATCGGCGGAGGCAACCTAAAGGTTGTACTCTGAACTTGGTATGGTGTCCAACGAGACAAAAGCGGATCGACTGACCGCCACCCGGCCGAGCGCCGAGTCGCTGCTCGCTAAACAACAGCAAGCGCGGCGCGCACGGCTGCGCGTTTATCTGGGCGCCGCCCCAGGCGTCGGCAAAACATATCAGATGCTCGAAGAGGCGCACCTGCTCAAGCGTCAGGGCGTCGACATCGTAATCGGTTTCATCGAGCCTCACGGCCGGGCAGAAACTGAAACTCTGATAGGCGACCTCGAGCGCATCCCGCTGCGCCGCATAGATTATCGGGGCGTGACGCTCGAAGAGATGGACGTGGACGGGGTCATCGCGCGCCGGCCCGCCGTAGTTCTTGTCGACGAACTCGCGCACTCGAACGTCCCCGGTTCGAAGCATCGCAAACGCTACGAGGACGTGCTCGAGATTCTCGACGCCGGAGTCTCGGTCATCACGGCCGTCAACGTGCAGCACATCGAATCGCTCAACGACGCCATTGCGCGCATAACCGGCGTTCGCGTGCGCGAAACTATTCCTGACTATTTCCTTCGGCGCGCCGATGAGGTTGTGAACACCGACGTGTCAGTCGACACGCTGCGGACCCGGCTGCGACAAGGGAGGATCTACACCGTAGAAAAGATCGAGCAGGCGCTTGCGAACTTCTTTCGAAAAGGAAATCTATCGGCGCTACGCGAGCTTGCCTTGCGGCAGGTCGCCGAGGATCAGGCTGCAAAGGCGCACGACTATCGCGAGCGCGAAGGACTCGAGCAGGCGGCGATTCCTGAAAAGGTAATGGTTTGCGTGTCTTCGCGAGGCACCGCGAAGAAGCTGTTGCGCACAGGCTCGCGCATAGCCGGAAGGCTCGCGTCGGACTGGTACGCGGTATACGTGGAAACGCCTCCCGAGGAACCGGGCCGGATCAACCCGGAGGATCACGCGAGGATTATGGAGAATATTCGATTCGCCGAAGAGCTTGGTGCGAAGGTGGTCAAGCTCAAGGGCAAGCGAGTTGCCGACTCGCTGATCGAGTTCGCGCGCCGGGAAGGAATCACGCACGTAGTGTTCGGCCAATCGGCGCGCTCGCGATGGGACATACTGTTACGCGGCTCGGTGATCAACCGCTTTCTCAGCGAGGTCCGCGACGCAACGGTGCAGGTTGTTCCATTGGGCGACGCCGGCGCCTGAGCCTGGATCAGCCATACCGACAAGAGCGACGCGGCGTGTTCTCGCACTCAAACCTACAAGCGCCACGCTCGCCGTTGACGCCACCCACACGGAGGGGTTCTTGATAGACTGATCAAGACTCGTGCGATAGAATTCGGTTTCTCAGAGAAGTGCGAACCTGCAAAATGAGGACGCGTGATAACCGTCACTGCGCTCGTGTGGTTGGCGGGTTATGATTCAGGCTTGTTTGAGAGTCCAAGTCGCGCGTACAAGCTGGAAATTGGCGGCATATCAATAAAGATGGGCTGGAAGAATAGCCAGCCACTACCGGAGGAATGATGGCAAGAAAGAAGATCACCGTTGTCGGGGCCGGGAACGTTGGAGCGACGGCGGCTCAACGACTGGTCGATAAAGAACTAGGCGACGTAGTGCTCGTCGACATAATCGAAGGCATGCCGCAAGGCAAAGCGCTTGACCTTGCGGAGACGGCGCCTATCGAAGGTTACGACTCGCGGCTGGTTGGCACGAACGGGTACAAAGAAACCGCCGATTCTGACATCGTGATTATCACGTCGGGCCTCGCTCGCAAGCCTGGTATGAGCCGCGACGATCTGCTGCGGACCAACGCCGGGATAGTTGGATCGGTCACCGACGAAATCATGAAGCATTCGCGGAATCCGATATTGATCATCGTCTCGAACCCGCTCGATGCGATGTGTCACGTCGCGATGAAGCATGCCGGACTACCTAAACAACGGGTCATCGGAATGGCCGGGGTGTTGGACTCTGCGCGGATGCGCTGTTTTATAGCCGAGGCGCTCAACGTATCGGTCGAGAACGTAACCGCGTTCGTGCTGGGCGGTCACGGCGACACGATGGTCCCGCTGCCGCGCTACTCGACGGTCGCGGGCATACCGCTGCCTGATCTGTTGCCGAAAGAGAAGATCGATCAAATCGTAGCGCGCACGGCGAATGGCGGCGCTGAGATCGTGAGCTTGCTCAAGACCGGCTCGGCTTATTACGCGCCTTCTGCCGCCGCGGTCGAGATGGTCGAAGCGATCCTGAAAGACAAGAAGAAGATTCTTCCGTGCGCGGCGTATCTTGAAGGCGAGTACGGCATCAACGGCCTGTTTGTAGGAGTGCCGGTAAAGCTTGGCGAGCGCGGCATCGAAGAGATCATTCAGATCAACCTGACGACCGACGAGCGCTCGGCGCTTCATCGCTCAGCCGCTGCGGTTCAAGAACTGGTCCAAGTGATGGGCCGGTGAAGTGTTTATCAGCTCGGACGGCGCAATCCTGGGAGCGCAGGCATCCCTGCCTGCTTGTTTCCGTTAACCGGCGATCCTATTTCGCGCAACGCAAGGCAGGCAGGGATGCCTGCGCTCCCAGGGGCGTAGTTTTTTCTTGACTCTGTTCAGTCATTGCGCTACTATCCGGCCCGCTTCGCGCAGATGCTTTGAAGATTACAGAGAGACTGGAAGTCTTGAGCAGCACGCAGTGAAAGCTTGATAAGAAGCCGCAAAGGGATGCTCGTATGTTAGCGAGCGTCGCTTTGCGGCTTTTTGTTTCCAAGCGTACGCGCGGCCTCCGGCGCCAACTGACGCCGCCTGCCGCACGCGCTGCGCGGCAATTTTCAGGTTGACGTTCGCCCCCAACGCGGACGATTCACTGCCCGGACGCGCGAAACTCTTGAGAGATTCGGAGGAGGATCTATGTCGATGTCACAAGGCAAGGTCAAGTGGTTCAGTAATGCCAAGGGCTACGGGTTCATCGAGCAACCGGACGGAGCCGATGTGTTCGTTCACTACTCGGCGATACAGGAAGAAGGCTACAAATCGCTTAAGCAGGGCGAGACCGTCGAGTTCGAAATAGTTGAAGGACCGAAGGGACCCCAGGCGGAGACCGTGAAGAGGGTTTAGGAGATCAAATCAAGGCGCAAAGTGTGGCCCTGCTCTTCGGAGCAGGGCTTTTTGCTTTATGCGGGGACCCCGCGAGTGGTTCGAGGAATGGCAGCGAGAGATCAGCGTGCGGGGCGGGCGGCGAATTTGACGCGGCCGTTGTCGACTCCAACCACGAAGTCCACGGCATCGGTTGCGAGGTTGTCTTTGATTTGCTCAGCGCGCGACGTGAGGAATTGAGTGAATACCTCGAGGCTCAGCGCCCCTAGTTTCTCGCCACACTTTCGCTTGGCGGCTACCACCTGGTCATAAATCTCGCTGACTTTTTCGGGTTCGAGTTTCGGATCGTGACAGCGAATCACGGTCACCTGCTCGCGCAGTGCGGTTTGAGCCTCAGCCGTCGGAGGCCGCCCGCTTTCTTCGCGGCTTTGAGCTTGCCGGCGCCACAGCTCACGCATGACGTTGTAGCGCGCAACCAGGCTGTTGTAACGAAAGCGCTGTCCGAATGACATCCCGCGCGTGTCGTATATGCGCTTGATCGAAGTCTCGACCCGGCCCTTCGTGTCGACAGGCGGGCGAAGCGTTCCGCCATTCAAGTAGATGTCGTACTCAACCTTCAATCGGCGAATCTCGTATTCGAGCCGGTCGAGTTCCGAGTCAATAGGATTTTCTACTTTTGCTTCCATTCGGTTACTCTGGGAGGCTTGAGTGTTACCTGTGGGGGGTGTGTTAGAATGTACGTCAGACACTGACCGGTGTCAACGGAAATCACATGCCGAATCAAATGCTTAGATCGCTGCCCTCGATCGAGCGGCTGCTGGAGAGGCCGTTGGCGTCCCAACTGTCCGCCGACTTGAGCCGCGAGCGAGTGCGCGATCTGCTGCGCGAGATCACCAGCGAGCTGCGCGAACAACTGGCCAACGAAACTCAGCCGGCAATCCCTAGCCCTCAGTCTCTTACCGAATTGGTTGAGCGCCGGCTCGAACTCCGGGCTGCTGAATGCGCGCAGCCGTCGCTTCGCCGGGTCATTAATGCTACCGGGGTCATCATTCATACGAATCTTGGCCGCGCGCCGCTTGCACGAGAGGCGATCGAAGCGGTCTCGGAAGCCGCCGCTCACTACTCGAACCTCGAGTATGACTTGACGCGTGGCGAGCGCGGCCATCGCGAGACTCATTGCCAGGAATTGCTGACGCGACTAGTGGGAAGCGAAGCTGCGGTCGTCGCGAATAACAACGCTGCCGCGGTGCTGCTGGTGCTGAACACGCTAGCGGAAGGCGGAGAGGTAATAGTCTCGCGGGGAGAGTTGATCGAGATCGGCGGCAGCTTTCGAATACCCGATGTGATGGAGAAGAGCGGAGCGACGCTTCGCGAAGTCGGCACGACGAATCGAACTCGAATCTCGGACTATGAGCAGGCCATCAACGAGCGCACCAAGCTGATATTGCGCGTTCATCCGTCGAACTATCGCATCATCGGATTTACCGAGCGCCCGAGTGTGCAGCAGGTTGCTGACCTCGCTCGCCGTGCAGGCGTTCCCTCGTTCGAAGACCTCGGCTCTGGCTGCCTGATTGATCTTTCATCGTACGGCGTAAAGGACGAGCCCGTGGTTTCCGAGTCGCTCAAGGCCGGGATCTCGGTGGTTTCGTTCAGCGGTGACAAAATGCTTGGCGGTCCGCAAGCGGGCGTCATTGCCGGCTCGCGGGAAATCATCGACCGAGTCCGCAAGAACCCACTGATGCGAGCGCTACGGGTCGACAAGATGACTTACGCCGCGATCGAAGCGACGCTCAGGCTTTATGAGCGCGGCGTCGCGGTGAGTGAAGTGCCGGTGATCCGCGCAATCGCGGCCACTCGCGAAGCGATTGGCGGGCGCGCCACGCGGTTTTGTGAATCAGTCGCGCGGTTGACGAATGGACGATTCACAGCGAGCCTCGAAGATGACGCGTCGGTCATCGGCGGAGGCTCAGCGCCGGAGGTCAAACTTCCTACGGTGCTTGTGGCGCTCGAAGGCGGCGCGATGTCGGCGGCGTCACTCGAAGAGCGGCTTCGGCGGTACAGGATTCCGATCATCACACGCACCGAGCGGGATCGCGTAATGATCGATCTGCGCACCGTTGCGGAGGACGACGAACCGATCATACTCGATGCGATCGCGGCGCTTGCACAACCTGCTTCACAGTGCGCTTCATCAGTAGAAGTGTGAAGACCGCCGCGCCCGGAATTTGAGACTCGTACTTCGATAGGAACCACGAAGAAGAAAAACTAGTTAGGACAGAGAGAATGACGTTTCTACTTTTGAACCTCCTCCAGCCGCAGACACGCTTATCCTGGGTTGTGATCGTCGCTGCTGTGCTCGCGTTTGCCGGCGGCGTGGCGCTGCTAGTCTATTTCTACCGGCGGTATAAGAGAATAGAGAAGGAGACGGAAAACGACTGGGACTTGTCACGGCATAGCCTGTTTGTGAACGTCCCGCCGCCTGGCCCAACGATCGAAGAGGCCCTCACGGCAGCGTCCGTCGAGGCTGAACACCCAGTAACTGAAGAGGCACCTGTTCAAGCGGGCGTCACGCGCGAGTTCGCAAGCGATCTGAACCTGCCGTCATTCGCCTCTGCCCAGACCGTCGAACCGCAGCCGCAAGTTGAGGCCGCAGCGCTTGAAGAGCCGATTCCGCATGAAACGTCAGCTCCGCTCGAACCTCGGCAGACGGAGGTATTCGCAAGCCCTTCCCCTGAGCACCCGGCAGCTGAAGCAGAACACGAAGCCGCTCTATTTGACGAGGAGATTTGGGCCGGGCTAGAGATTGCCGAACAGCCTCCGCTTGAGACCGAACACGAGGTTCCCTCCCAATCGACGCAGGAACCGCTGAGGGTTGCGCGTGTCGAGCAACCGGCGCAGCGCGAGCAATTCGAGCCGCCTCGAATCGAGCGCATTTCGCACCGCGAGCCTTATGAGCCGCCGGCCATCGCGCCGCTTGCGCCGCGGGAAGCCGCCGCCACGCGCGAGTTGCGCTCCGCGCAGTTTCCCGGGATCGAACAACCCGGCCGGGAGCAACCCGAAGGACGGATGGCTGGCGGGACCGTCAGATTGGGATCGGTTTCCGAAGACATTCCAAGGCCGCTCGAGCCACGGCGTCCCGTGCACGAAACTCGTGAGCTTGCGGGCGAGTTGGCTGCGACTGCACCGATGAGCATGCCTGAGGAATCGATTTCGGCCAGCGGCGCACCGAGAGCGCGGAGCTTCGGGTCCGTACTTGGATTGCCAACGGAGACTTCGCATCAGCCGTTGATCCTCGGCCAGCCGGTACGGTCTGCTGACGAGACGGGAATAGGCGCGTTGACGAATTACGGAAAAGACCTCGGTCCGAAGGGCGGCCGCGCCGGGACAATTGCGCTGCTCATAGTCGTGGCGTTGCTGAGCGGCGCAGCGGGGCTGTACTTCTTCGTTCCGTCGGTCCACTCACAGGTCAGCGATTTCATAGCGCGGCTGCGCGGGACTCAAACCCAGGATCGCGACGCGCTGAAACCCAAGGCGCAAATCATGCCTTCGTCGAGACCAGAGGTGAATAAGAACATGGTCACGGCGAGAGGCGCGGTCGATAATATTTCAGACGAAACGCTCGCAATACTCGAGGTCGAAGTATCACTGCAAAGGGGAGGCGATGCGCCACCGGAGATCCGCAGGATTCCCGTCATCCCCGACCCGCTGCCACCGGGCGAAAGGGGAACGTTCGAGTTCGAGTACGATGGAAAGCGCGACACAGGTTTCGCAGGCTACACGATCACCAGGCTGTTCACCAACGGGACCGAAGTAAGGTTCCGCACTCCCGCGCAAAAGTAGGGACTTGGTTTGGTATGAGAGTTCTTCTGAGAGGAAGCGTTATGAGCATGAGAGTTACGGTCCGCCAACTGCGGGAGCACTTGCCTGACATTCTCGACCGTGCGGTGAAGGATGATCAGCCATGCATCATCGAGCGCAGTGGCGAGACTTACGCTGTAATCGTCAGCGCCCGCCAGTGGAGGCGGCATACTATCGGCAAACAGCTTGATGCGCTTGGGCCAGAGTATCGGCTGGCGAAAGAGAAACAGGAACGAGCCGAAGAGCTACTGGGCGAGAGCAAGCGCCGCCTGCTTACGCGCAGCGAGCGGCGAGAGTTGAACGGCTTGCTCCGCGATTCCGAACGGGTCTTGCTGCGCCGCGCAGAGGCTATGGATCGATGAGCCGAATATGCAATGTCTCGCGGCGCGGCGGCCAACCTGGGCCGAAATCAACCTCGACAATCTGATCCACAACTTTTGCGTCACCAGGACCGCGATGGGTGAGGGCGTTGCAATCATGCCAGCGGTGAAAGCAGACGCCTACGGACACGGCGCCATAAAGTGCGCGCGTGCTCTTCAAACGGCCGGCGCGGAGTGGTTCGGTGTCGCGCTGCCCGAGGAAGGATGGAAGCTGAGAGAGGCCGGCGTCGCCAGGCCCATTCTCTGTCTCGGCGGTTTTTGGGAAGGTCAGGAAGAATCGATCATTGCACAGCACCTGACGCCCGCGATCTTTCGATTGGATCTCCTTAAGAGCCTCAACCGGGCGGCGCGCGCGGCGGGACTGGTGGCCGATTACCACCTCAAAGTCGACACCGGAATGGGAAGACTTGGTGTGCCTCAAGCGGAACTCGCCGACTTCCTTGATAGCGTCGCGCGATTTGAGAACGTCCGGCTTGACGGCGTGATGACACATCTGGCGTCTGCGGATCATCACGACAAGGATGAATTCACCGTGCGACAGATGAGCTTGTTCGAAAGCGCCGTTGAGTTGGTGCACTCCCGCGGACACAAGCCGACGTGGATACACGAAGCGAACAGCGCGGGCGCGCACGCATATCCGCGTTCTCGCGGAAACCTGATGAGGTTGGGCGGGGTGCTCTACGGGTTGTGGCGGGACGTGACCGATCGTTCAATCGAGCCTTTGGACTGGCGGCCGGTCTTGTCTCTACACACGCGGACCACTCACTTGAAGACGGTGCCGGCTGGCGCGCAGTTGGGCTACGGAGGAACGTTCGTGACCCCGCGTGAGAGCCGGATTGCGACGCTCGCGATCGGATACGAGGACGGGCTGCGCCGCGCGCTATCGAACCGGGGTCACGTTATAGTGCGCGAAAGGTTGGCGCCAATTGTAGGCCGTGTAAGCATGGACTTGACGCTGGTTGATGTGACCGATGTGGAGGGCGCCTCCGTTGGCGACGAAGCCGTGATAATCGGCGGCCAGGGTTCCAGCCAAATAACCGCCGAGGAAGTCGCCGCGCAAATCGGAACTATCTCATATGAAGTGACCTGTGGGATAAGCGAGCGGGTTCCGCGCATCTACCTTCAATCTCCCAATACATACTCTTCAAGCTAATGAATGCGATCCTGTCACGTCCCGTGATCCTCGCAGCGCGATCATCGGGCATTCAGCCAATTTTTCACACCGCCTGGGAGCGCGGGCATCCTGCCTGCTGCGTCTGAAGTCGACGAAACGGAGCAGGCAGGGATGCCTGCGCTCCCAGGAGTCCGTGGCTGGTCATCGGTCCTGCGGTTCCCCAACGCAAGATAGGGCCACAAGGCGCCGGTTTTTGTTGCCCGTCGACGCCCGAATACCGACCCGGTTTCATTGCCTGTCATCCCGCGAAGAATCGCCCTCGCACGGCGCGGTTAGAGGTTCAGGATGGGGCTCACTTTAACTGCTTATTCAGCTTGCCCTCACACTTTTTTCATATATAATCTCCGCATTGCAGGGAGCTTAGACTCGGCAGGGGTCCCTTGACACGGGGTAGCGGTGATATCAAAAAGTCAGTCGAGTGAGGTCTATTATGCAGCAGCGGTCGCCCGCAGTAACGAAGGACATTTTCGAAAAGGCTGTGGGATTCACCAAGGCTGACGAGTTCCGGCGAGCCGGGCTCTACCCCTATTTCACCGAGTTTTCCAGCGGCGCAGATTCGGGCGAAGCCGAAGTGATGATGGGCGATCGACGCATCCTCATGTTCGGCTCTAACAACTACCTGGGCCTCACCACCAATCCTGAAGTCAAAGCTGCCGCCAAAGAAGCGATTGATCTCTATGGAACCGGTTGCTCGGGCTCTAGAATGCTCAACGGCACGATGGACCTGCACGTGCGGTTGGAAGACAGGCTCGCGCGCTTTATGAAGCGTGATGCCGCGCTCGTGTTTGGGACAGGATTTCAAACCAATCTGGGCGCGCTCTCAACCATCGCGCAAAAGGGCGACGTCATCATAGCCGATCGCAACATACACGCCTCCATACTGGACGGTTGCCTCGCGTCGTTCGCGCGCACGACCCGCTTTCGTCACAACGACATGGCCGACCTCGAGAAGGTGCTGGCAAGCCTTCAATCGGACGAAGGCAGGCTGATCGTGGTCGACGGCGTCTTTTCGATGGAAGGCGACACCGCCAATCTGCCGGAGATCGTGCGGCTGGCTCGCAGATACGGCGCGCGACTCTACGTCGATGAAGCGCACGCGATAGGCGTGCTCGGAACCAGCGGCCGCGGAACCGCCGAGCACTTTGGAGTGGAGAACGAGGTCGATATCGTTATGGGCACGTTCTCGAAGTCGTTCGCATCAATCGGCGGCTTCGTAGCGTCGAGGCGCGACGTGATCGAGTTCATCAAGCACCACAGCCGGGCGTTTGTGTACTCTGCGTCATTGGCTCCCGCAAACGCCGCGGCGGTGCTGAAGGCCATCGAAATAATCGAGCGTGAGCCGGAACGCCGCCAGCGCCTGCGCGAGTTGAGCGCATCATTGCGACGCGAGCTAGTGAGGCTCGGCTTCAAGCTGCTCGAGGGCTTCACTCCGGTCATCCCGGTCGTTGTGGATAATGAAGTGAAGGTCTGCAAATTCTTCTGGGAGTTGATGGGCGAGGGCATATACACCAACCCGGTACTTGCTCCCGCTGTCTCGCACAGCCTGGTGCGGATAAGCTGCATGGCCACGCACACCGACGAGCACGCCGAGCGCCTGCTGGAGTCAATGTATCGTATTGGCAAGAAGCTGGAGTTGATCAATTAGGGGCTGGTGGTTTGGGGCTGGGGGTTGGATGACAAGTCCAGCCCCCAACCCCCAACCCCCATCCGCCACATCCTTATGAGGCGAGTAGCTGTAACCGGAATTGGGATCATCGCGGCGACCGGCGTAGGGCGCGAGCGTGTCTGGGAGGCGCTCGCCGAGGGCCGCAGCGGCATATCGCGCATTGAGGACTTCGATACGTCCAACCTCAAGACGAACATAGCAGGCGTGTGCCGCGACTTTCGCCCGGAAGAATTCTTCGACGAACGCGAGCTGACCAGGCTTGACCGCGTTTCTCAATTGGCGATTGCAGCGACTGGAATGGCGACGCGCGAGGCAGGCCTGACGAACGGGCAGCTTGATAGCTACGACACGGGAGTGTACCTCGGCACAGGCTTCGGCGGACAAAGCTCAATCGAAGAGTTCTGTGGCGCGTTTTTCTCGAACGGAAGAGGCCGCCGCTCGGCGATCGCCATACCGAAGTCGATGTACAACGCCTCGTCATCGAACATCGCGATACGCTTCAAAACTCGAGGGCCGAACATCACCGTTACCACCGCCTGCTCGTCGGGCGCGAACGCAATCGGACAGGCGTTTCACCTCATTCGCTACGGCCACGCGGATCGGATGATAGCCGGCGGCGTGGACGCTCCGATCACTCCGGTCGTCATGGATGCGTGGAAAGAAATGCGAGTGCTCTCGACGAAGAATGAGCCGCCCGAACGCGCGTGCAAGCCGTTCAGCGCCAACCGCGACGGGTTTGTGCTCGCCGAAGGCGCGGGCATCGTGATGCTCGAGGATTTGGAGACGGCCCGGGCGCGCGGAGCGCACGTCTATGCCGAGGTCATCGGCTACGGGTCGACCGCGGATGCCTCGCATATCACGTTTCCGGATCCCGACGGCGAGGCCCACGCGATTACGCGCGCGTTGAAAGACGCTGGTGTCGATCCGAAGGAGATCGACTACATCAACGCGCACGGAACGGCTACAAAGCTTAACGACGCATCGGAAACCGAAGCCATCAAGCGAGTGTTCGGCAGCCGCGCCTATGAGATCCCGGTGAATTCGATCAAGTCGATGCTCGGGCACTCGATGGGCGCAGCCGGCGCGATCGAATTCATCGCGACGGTCCTTGCGATTGAAAACCAGACCATCCCGCCGACGATTAACTACGAAGAGCAGGATCCGCAGTGCGATCTTGATTATGTCACCGAGGGCGCGCGCCGAGTGGGACGCTCGACGCCGCTCAGGACTGCGATCTCGAACTCGTTTGGCTTCGGCGGGAACAATGCGGTGCTTGTTGTCCGAGCGGGTGTGCAGTAGTATCAAGGCTTCATATTCTGGGCCACCGTAGATCAGGTTGAGGAAAAGACAATGACCAGAGAAGCTGTTGAGTCTATTGAAGACGCCGTGAAGAGCATCATAGTCGCCGAGCTTCGCGTGGACCACAGTCAACTGGGACCTACCACCCATTTGATGAAAGACCTCGGCGCTGACTCGCTGGACGCGCTCAATATCGCCCTTCGCCTTGAAGAGCGATTCAGGATCAAGATTCCCGACGACGCCATCCCGAGGTTCCTAACGGTTGGAGACATCGTACACGGGGTCAACGAACACCTCGCAGCTCAGTAGTCACAGTCGCTGCTTTCGCAGTGCTTCAGTTTCCCCCTTCTCGTTTACCACATAGCAGGCGAGTTAATTCCACCAGACCAAGCCGCGAACTATTTCAGGGATTCTCGCGCTAGCATCGGGCGCGCTTTGTTTCCGTCGTCTTTCGGCTAGCGAACACCACGGCATGGCTTGTCAACTGGAGCTTTGTGTGAAAGTCTGGCGATGTCTTGAATCGATCATCCAACAGACTTCACAGTTTGCGGGTAGTCGACCCAAGTCGACAAACTGAAGTCTGTCGGACAATCGAGCCCACAACGAGTATGAAGGAACAGTCCTAGCATCAAGTCGAAATTAGTCCTGTAGGGCGGCTTTAGTGTCTCAAGCAAGTTGGCATAGAGGAAACTCCCTTCTTACGTCCTCGAGAACAGGCTGGCTAACCGCGCTTGCAGATCACGCGCGTCTCGAATCCAGAGCGCACGGCATAGAGGGAACCGGAACGGGCCGATGCTATGCGATTCGAAGAGTTAAGTCAAGAAGCGAGGTCCGTAGCTGGAATAAGCTCCTGCTGCCTGCCTTGACACTTGTCCTCGCGAGCCGGGTACAATGAAATGTTCAAGACTCAGGACAATTCCTCTCTATCAGGGCTCGGCTTTGAATGGCGATAGATAAGATAACAATTCGCGGCGCCCGTCAGCACAATCTAAAAGACCTGAGTCTCGAATTGCCGCGCAATCGCCTGACCGTAGTGACCGGTCTCTCAGGCTCAGGCAAATCTAGCCTGGCGTTCGACACGATCTACGCCGAAGGCCAGCGCCGATACGTCGAATCGCTGTCGGCTTACGCGCGGCAGTTTCTGGACCAGCTCGAAAAACCCGACGTCGACTCGATAGAAGGACTCTCGCCTGCAATATCGATCGAGCAGAAAACCACGATGCGCAGCCCGCGCTCGACCGTCGGCACGGTGACCGAAGTCTACGATTATCTGCGGCTGCTGTTCTCCTCGATCGGTCTGCCGCATTGCCCAAAATGTGGCCGCCCGATCTCGCGACAATCGATCGATCAGATCGTCCAGCAGATGGCGACGTTGCCCGAGGGCGAGCGCGTAATGATACTCGCTCCCATTGTCCGGGGGCGGAAAGGCGAGTTCAAAAAGGAAATCGAGAAGCTTGCGCGGTCCGGATTCAATCGGGCTCGGATTGATGGCGAGATTCGGCAGCTCGATGAGGAGATCAAACTCGACAAACGCCGCAACCATACGATCGAAGTAGTCATCGACCGGCTGCTGATCAAACAAGGCGTACAGAAGCGCCTCGATGATTCGGTGCACCTTGCGGCGAAGCTTACCGACGGTCTGGTCATGGTCTCGATCGTCGACGGCGAAGAGCGGCTCTACTCCGAGAAGATGGCTTGCCCGGAGTGCGGCATCTCGGTGCCGGCGCTCGAGCCACGTTCGTTCTCTTTTAACAGTGTCTACGGCGCGTGCCGCGATTGTCACGGTCTGGGCAGCCGCGCGGAAATCGATCCGGCGAAGATCGTGGCAGACCCGCAGCTCCCGATCAACGAGCAGGATCCATTCCCTCCCGACACGAGCATAAGCAACTACCTGCGCGACGTGATGAAGTCGATGGCCAGACAAGCGGGAGTCTCGCCCGAGAAACCGTTTGCCGACTTGCCACAGAAAGTGCAGGACTCATTCTTCTACGGCTCAAAGGAACGGCTGTCGCTGCGCTACGGCGCGTATGAGTACAAGACTGATTGGAAGGGCGCTGTGGCTTATCTGATGGCTCGCGCCGAGGATATGAAGAGCGAGAGCGGCATCGCTGCGTTCGAAGCGCTCATATCGCCGACCGTGTGCCCGGGGTGTCAGGGCCGAAGGCTTCAGCCTGCGTCGCTTGCGGTCCGAGTTGGCGGCCGGGCCATCGCCGACTACACCGCAATTCCCATTGCTCAAGCGGTCAAAACCTTTAACGCGATCAAGCTGAACGCGAGAGAAGAGAAAATCGCGGGACTGGTCTTGCGAGAGATCCGTCAGCGCATGAGCTTTCTGGAAACCGTTGGGCTCGGCTACATCACGCTCGACCGGCCGTCGTCTACACTCTCGGGCGGTGAAGGCCAGCGCATCAGGCTTGCCACGCAAATCGGCTCGCAACTTCGCGGCGTGTTGTACGTGCTGGACGAGCCCTCGATAGGCCTTCACCCTCGCGACAATCGCAAGCTGCTCGACACGCTCGAACACCTTCGTGATCTGGGAAACACTGTGCTGGTAGTCGAACACGACGAGGAGACCATTCGCCGCGCGGATCACGTAGTCGATCTGGGACCCGGCGCCGGAGCGCATGGCGGCTTCGTAGTCGCGCAAGGTACTCCCGAGGACATCGCCCACAATCCCGCGTCGCTGACGGGCCGGTTCATTGCAGGCGACCTGTCGATTCCGGTTCCGGCGGAGCGCCGCAAATCGAACGGCAAGGCGATCGAGGTGCTCGGGGCGCGCGCGAATAACCTGAAGAATATCGACGTCAAGTTTCCTCTTGGATTGTTCATAGTCGTGACGGGCGTTTCGGGCTCGGGCAAATCGACGCTGGTTGACGACATTCTGTATCGAAGCCTCGCGCGGAAGCTCTATCGCAGCCTGCTTGATCCGGGCGCGTATCGCGAGGTCACCGGACTCGAGTTCATCGACAAGATAATCGAGATCGACCAGTCTCCGATCGGCCGCACGCCTCGCTCGAACCCGGCGACCTACACCGGCGTGTTCACTCCAATACGCGAGCTGTATGCGATGCTGCCTGAGTCTAGAGAGCGCGGCTACAAACCCGGGCGCTTCTCGTTCAACGTCAAGGGCGGGCGCTGCGAAACGTGCCAGGGCGATGGAATGAAACGCATAGAGATGAACTTCCTCCCTGATGTGTACGTGATGTGCGACGTGTGCCGCGGCGCGCGCTACAATCGCGAGACGCTGTCGGTGCAGTACAAGGGCCACTCGATCGCCGGCCTGCTGGACACGACTGTCGAAGAAGCATTGCCGCTGCTCGAGAACATTCCGCAGATCAAGGTGAAGCTTCAGACTCTGATCGACGTCGGACTGGGCTACATCAAGCTCGGCCAGTCGGCGACGACGATTTCAGGCGGCGAGGCTCAGCGCATCAAACTTGGGAAAGAGCTTTCCAAGCGAGCTACCGGACGCACTTTGTACATCCTCGATGAGCCGACGACCGGGTTGCACTTCGAGGACGTCCGCAAGCTGCTCGATGTGCTTCATCAATTGGTCTCGCTTGGCAACACGGTGTTGGTAGTCGAACACAATCTCGATGTGATCAAAAGCGCGGACTGGGTGATCGACCTGGGTCCCGAAGGCGGGGAAGAAGGCGGCAAGGTGGTCGCTGAAGGCACGCCCGAAGACATCGCGCGCTCGAGGCGTTCATACACCGGTCAGGCGCTTCGTCCGCTTCTCAACGGCTATCGATCGAGATGAAATGACAGCGATCGAAGTTTAGTCGAACAGTTCATCAACGGGCATGGTCCAGCCAGCTACTGCCGGTTCTGCTTCTGCGGCGTCACCACGTTTGTAGATTGTCGGCGTTTCTGGATCGGTGAATCGGTAGGCTCTGATCACATCGTCGCTGAGCAGGTCTACATCCCACACAACAAGAGTTCCGGCGGCAAAATAGTCGTGGCGTTTCGCGGCTAGCTCTCGTTCCGCCGCTGGTCCGTAGTCACTCTCGCTTCTGACCTCAACAGCAAAAGCGGGAGCGCCGTTAAGAAACTTCATGCCTTCGAGCTTTCCCGTGTACCAGGCTGCGTCGGGGCTGAAGGAATCGCGATTCGGCAGTTCAACGATGAATCCTACGTTGTCGCCAAATGCATATCCGCCGCCCATCGCCTTTTCGTAGCTGCGCAAGCTGAAGAACACATTGCCGCTCGCCCGCCCTGGCTTTCCTCCGGTTGCCATGATTCGTACAACGTCTCCGTTGATGATCTCAGCCTTGCCGTTTTCGGGTATGTTGTAGAGGTCTTCGATTGTCGCTCTGGTTCTCGTGGACATAGCCAAACCTCGCGCGCAAATACTAGCATAAGGTTCTCAGTGAGAGACAGCATCGTTGTCTATTCCGGGGCATAGAGACCCCGGTCACGCCTCTGACGATCGAGGGGGACTTCCGCGACGAGAGTGAGAAGGATTGAAGGAGCCTCGCCGAGGTCAAGCTCGGCAAACACCTGGCGAGGCTCGGTTAAGATCTAAGCAGCTACGCTCACCATCTCACGCGGACACGATACGCAAGCGTCGCCGAGCCGTCAGCCGCGACGGGCACATTAAAGCGTGACGCGAACGCTGCGGTCTTCTCCCACTTGTGACTCGATGAGAGCATCTCCCAGTCGCCGCCGATCGGTTCGTTCACCGTGATCGTCACCGCCTCCTTCTTGTGATTGCGAATCACGATTTGATAAGCGTACTCATACACGCGCGAGCTGATCACCCGATAGTCCATCATCTTCCGCTCGCCAACGATGTCGAACGCGTCGCCGACCTTGACCTTCACGTTCTCGTCTTTCGGCGTGTGATCGATTCGGTCTTCGCCGATGAACTGCTGACCTCCCGCCGCGTCGGCTTTGTAGAGCCGAATGATGCCCGCAGGCAGCGGCAGGCCCAGCCCGTTCTTCTGCGAGTTCGCGAACTCGATGTACACGCCAATCTTTTCTTTGATCGGTTCACCCGGATTGTTGTAGCCGTGATAGTAGTAAGGCTGTCCGTAGATCACGAACTGCTTGTTCGCGCCAACGCCGTTCGCGTCGAGCAGGCTGACCTGTTTGGTCTGCGCGTTCTTGATCGTCGTGCGCCGCTGCAGCGTGTACAGGTGATACTCGAAGAATGATTCTTCCTTGAACTGCTCCTGGCGTGCCGCCGCCCCGGCGACGTCGGAGCGCATCTTCGCTTCATACATCTCGCGATTCTGGGCGCGATGAACGTCACCCGCGACCAGCTTCAGTTCGGCGTTGCGATACTCGGCGCCGCTGTTGTTGTCGATCGTTACCCATCCGGTCACGTCCGCTCGAGTGTCGTCGGAGTTGACCAGCACGACGTAATCGGCTCGCCAGTTGATTCCGCCGGTCAGATAGGAAGCTTCGACGGATTGAGTCGCCGCGCGGTCGCTCGAGAGCCTCCACACCAGCGTCGGGTGGGCGATCAGGCTTTCGGGCAATTGCGGAAAGCGAATCTCAGCGATGTTCGATGGATTGATGACTATGTGATCGCCGATCTGCCAGACGGCGCCGCTGTTGTTCGCAAGCAGAGTGGCTTCGGTGGGCGTCAGCACCTCGGTCTGGTTTGCGTAAGACCGCAGCACTAGTGTGACTTTCTTTCCAACGTACTTATCGAGCAGCTTCTGAGGCGAGAGCAGATCGTACTCGTAGTTCTGTTCGACGACCGACAACGCGCCGGGCGAGGTGAGCGATTTGATGTGAACGGTGGCGGGGTTGATCTGCTGGGCGACGCCTCCGAACTTGAGCGACGCTTCGCCTCGTGGGAGCGCGATGTCGCGGCGGTCTCGCACGAGCCCGAGGTTGACGTTGTAGATGGTGATGGCTACTGACTTCTGTTCCTCGGGCGTGCTGGTTAGATCGTTGCTGCTCGTGCCGCCAAACGACGGCACGATGGGCACCAGCAAAAGCGATGTGAGCAGCACGCCTACGGTTTTCTTGAGCAATCTCTTCCTCGTATGTCTCATTTTCTTTTTCTCCATTCTGTTCTTTCTTACAAAAGGGCGCGCCCAACCTGTATTGCAAGGTGGAGGCGCGCCCGATGCTTTGTCCTTCGATTGCTTGAACGGAGAGTGGTCTGAAAACTTGCAGTGAAGTTCGCCGGACGCGGACTGGAATCCAATCTCAACGAGTCGCGCGGCGATCCGGATAACCCGCCTGGGTGAGCGCGCTAAGGCATAGCGGCGCCGCGGCAAACGGAAACTATTGTCTGCCGCCTGCCGATCGACTAAGGTGCGCCATGTAGCCCCTGCATCTGTCTAGTCATCCAACACGCGCGAATCAAGATGAGGACAAGAATGAAGCCGAAACTCATACTCACACTCGCTATACTCGCCTCGCTTAGTGTGGTCACTATTCCGGTTGTTAAGACTCGTTCACAAGCGATGTCCAATCAACTTTCTTCAACTGAGGCGTTGAGCCTGGTGCGAGCACTCTCGACAACCGAGGCGGAAAAAAAGGAGACGGAACAGAGCTTTGTAAGTTTGCAAAAGCTGCTTCAACACCGTGTCATGCAACGCCGGCTGCAGGAGATCAACGTGCTCGACGCGCATTCGGCAACGATAAGAGATTATAGGCTGTCGGTGGTGCCTTCCGCGGACGGACAACATTTTCAGCTCTCGCTCGTGCCGAAATCGGGCTGCGGGTACTCGCTGTTTACAAACGAATCTTTCGTGATCTATGAGGCGAAGGCTCTTGGTTGTTCTGATCGATAACGCTGACCGGCCCAGATCTCCCGCTTCGCGCGCATAACGTTCGTTGAGTGCCCTACTTTGATTTCGCGCCAACGCGTTTCCGGGCTCGAAGGTAAACCCGCACCTCATCATTCCGAGGATTAACAACGTAGATCGACACGCGCCCGTCCGGAAGCGTCTGAATAGTGGATGGCGCCGACAGCGCTGTCAAATACCAGCCGGGCGGCAACACCACCGTGTTGCGCAAGCGGCCAAACGTGCGGTCCCAAACGAGCTCGTCGCCGTCGAGATACAGACTCTTCGCATCGGCGTAGGTTTCTTTGAGACGAATGCGATTCGTTGTGCCCGCGGCAAGCGGACGCGCGAGATAGGTAACCACGATTTCCGTGTCGTCCTTGACCTCGCCGACTGCAAGCTTTCGATCGCGAGCGGCCTTGCCGTCGATGGTTTCCCACTTGAGAGTTTCTCCGCTGTCCAGATCAACGCTCTCGGGATCGGTGACGTGACTCCCGGCTCGAACGACGTTGAAGTAATATTTCTCGCCGGCGTTGCGAACCGTGTAGTCGTGGGTGATGCGGAAGGCGTGAGTCTCGGGCGCTTGCAGCTCGTAGAGTATTTCCCGGTCTTGATACGCGCGTTCGGTGAAGACTGAGTTCTGACCAAGAGCGCGCTGACCAGGCGAGGCAAATAGAAATCCGAGGCCAATCAAACAAGCCGTCGTAAACGCAATGTCTCTTCTAAGAAGGTTCATCGCGTCACCTCCGCTTTCTTAGCCGCGGCCGGCAATTGACGCGCTTTGATGTTGACTTCAAGCTGACCTCCGCTGCCGGGATTAACGAACGACAGTTTCAACCGGCCGTCCTTTTCACTCAGCACCTGAGTCGCCACTGAAGATGAGACTATCTCGTAACCCGCGGGAAGCACGACGCTGTCACGGGGAATCCCAAGCGGCCGCTTGAAGACGATCGCGTCGCCTTCGGTGTAGTAACTCTTGTCGTCCTTGTAGGTCTTGATGATCGCCAGGCGGTACTCGCCGCGCGCGGGCACCGGATGAGCAAGGTGAACCTGGATGTATTTGCTCGAAGGGTTGAAGCGCTCAGCCTGCGGGTTTGATTTGTCGCCGGACGCTTCGGCGGCCTGCGCTCCGGTGACCACTTCGAACTTCAGAGGCTTGCCGGTCGCGAGATCGATCACCGATTCGTCCGAAGCGTCTGCGCCCTCGCGTATTGCGTTGAAATGAAACTTCGTGCCCGCCCTTGTTTCGGTCACTTCATAGTAGATCTTGAACTGATGACTCTCGGGCGCGAGCAGCTCGTAGCGCGTGTATGTGTCCGCCGACGCGAATTGACCAACTGCGGTGGCTGTCGGGACCAAAGCGGCAAATACCAGCAACAACGGCGCTCTGGCGAGTCTTAATATGGCTTTCATGAAGTATCCTCCTGCCTAACTGAATTCGAGCAGATGCGTAGAAGAGCACCGAAGAGTCATTCAAAACGGATAGCGTGTCGGGTTTGGCATCTGCTGAATCTGCTTTTGCGTGTACGTCTTGCTGTCCAGCGTCGCCAGTTTGGTCGTTTCCGTGGTTAGTAGATTCTTCCACGGCTGCTTGACGTCATCGCGGTATAAGCGAACGCGGTATTTCACACGCTGCTTCTCTACGACCGTGTAGCTGACGACGAAGTCATATACCAATTCCAGATTGAGCGAGACAGAATTTGGTGTGTGCCACGTCCATTCCGGCTCATCTGCCAGTTTGATGCTTTCCACTTCGCCGGCCACGCTGGGATAACTGCCGCTCATCAATGTGCGCCAGCCCAATTGCTTGATCAGCGCGAAAACTTCCGTCTGAGTCGGATCGGGAATGCCTTCGTAGCTGTTTGAGGTGGTGAAACTTCTCCAGTAGGTGTATTTGCTCCCGACGACATCGTAAGCCGCGTAGCCTTTGACGATGACGAAAACATCGGGCGTCTCTGTCTTGAGCTTGGCGGCAAAGCTGCGCGTCCACATGTATTTCTTGTAGGTGGTGCTCCATTCGATCTTGCCCGGTTTGCCGAGCGTGACGGAAACGGTCTTTGCAGCGGTCAGGTCTTTCTTGGTTTGCGCGTCGGAAGGCGCCTGCGCCAGAGCCGCCTTCGGCAGCAAGAAGAAACACAACGCCAGCGTGCCGACGCTCAGCGCGCATATCATTCGCCTCAGTTGGAATAACCTCGGAAGATTCATTTCACGCCTCCTTTTTTCCAGTCTGACGACAACTTATCCTTATGACTGGCAGCGTCGCGCTTGCTTTGCTGCCGCAGTAGCTTGATGTCTGATGATGGCCGTCTGCCCGTTTCTTTCCTCCGGTTTACGAAGTCAGCTTATGAGCAGATCGCGATAATCCTTCACAAGCTTCTCGAACTTGGATTTGTGATTGGGATCTTGCACGCTCCTGGCAACATACTTGATTTGCAGCGAGGCAAGGCTGGTCATGTTCTTGGTTATACTCTCGGTCATTGACTTCTTTGTTTCGTCGCTGACCTGGAAACCTCTTGCCCCCTTGAGAACGCTGAGTTTCTTTTGCATCTTTCGGTACAATAAGTGCGGGAAAGCGGGCCAAACGTATCAAAAATCCCGACTGTTGTCTAATCTCGTTTTCCAGCCACAGGGGTTGCTCCGAGCTTAGCCGTGGTCACCGCTGTGTGATAAGATGCCGCTCAATCCGGAGGAACAAAAAATGAAAAACCAACAGAGCTTGACCAGGCGCAGCTTCGTAGCCGGTTCGTTCGGCGTGGCCGTGTCGACGACGCTTAACATAGCGGCACGCGGAATGAGCGCAACGAACGTGGCCCCCGAACGCGAACCGCTCAGATTGAATCGCAACGAGAGTCCTTACGGGCTTGCGCCAGCCGCCGCCGAAGCTCTAAGGAGCGCGGTCGATCCCAGGTCCTCCCGCTACCCCATCGAGGAACCGAAGGCGCTTGTCGAAGCAATCGCCAAGCGTTTTGGGGTCGAGAACGACAACGTGATCCTGGGTTACGGGTCAACCGAGATACTCAAGATGGCGACCGAAGCCTTTTGCAACTCGGCGCGCGGAGCGCTGGTCGCTGAGCCGACGTTCGAGGCGGTGGTCGGCTACTGCCCGTTTATTCACGCTCGCGCGCAGAAGATCAAGTTGAACGCGGACCACAAGCACGACCTCCCGAAAATGCTGCGAGCGAGCCACGGCGCGGGGATGATCTTCTTTTGCAACCCTTCGAATCCCGCTGGAACGTACATCGGGAAACAAGAGACCGAACGCTTCATTCGCAGGCTGCCGCGCGGCCCTGTGCTGCTGGCTGACGAAGCCTACGCGGAATACGTGACCGCCCCCGATTATGAAAGCTGCGTGCGTTTTGTGAAAGAAGGCCTGCCGGTAGTTGTGTCGCGCACGTTCTCGAAGATCTACGGGATGGCGGGACTGCGAGTCGGCTACGCGATCGGACGAAAGGACTTGATCAAGCGAATGGCCAAGCGCCAATTGGTGAACAATCCCAATCAACTGGCGATAGCCGCGGCGTTAGCGGCGCTCAAGAGCGACGGCGAGTTCGTCGAGCGCAATCGGAAGATGAACGCGGAAGTGCGCGACTATGTTTGTCACGAGGCAAGCGCGATGGGGTTGACCTTCATTCCATCCCAAACGAACTTTGTGATGATCGGCGTCAACAGGCCGGCGAAGCCTTTGATCGAGGAGTTGAAAAAGCGCAAGCTGCTCGTGGGCCGGCTATTCCCCTCGATGCCCGAGCACCTGCGAGTCAGCTTTGGCACGATGGCTGAGATGAAGATGTTCATGAAAGAGTTCAAAGACCTGCTCACGACTCAAGCCAAACTGGGTTCTGGTTGAGCGGCAGAGATTCCGGCTCGTTTTCGAGGGCCATAGCAGGGCGCACAAGTGTGACAACAGGTGCGACGGCTCGTTGAGACTCGCGAGCCCTTGAGCTACACTCACCGACGAGCAGAACCAATGATGAGGGCTTGAAGCCATGTCGCAATTCATGAGCCGCCGCTCGTGCCCGATTTCTTCCTCAGCCTCGACGTGCAGCCGCATAAGGATTGGTACGACAAATCGCATCGCAGCTACTTCGTCTGGGAGTTCGGCAAGGTTCCGGAGCTCGTCATCGAGATCGTCTCAAATCGCAAGGGCGGTGAATTGACCGGCAAGCTCAAAGACTACGCGCGTATGGGCGTGAATTATTATGCGGTCCACGATCCCGAGAAGCTCTTGAGCAAAGACCTCCTGCGAGTCCACGAGATCGGCTTCGGCAAGCGGTATCGGCTGCGCGAAGACTATGACATGCCTGATCTCGGACTAGGCTTGAAACTATGGAAGGGTGTGTTCGAAGACAAGGAAGACACCTGGCGCCGCTGGTGCGACGCCTCGGGTAAGTTGATTCCCACTGGCGAAGAGCGTGCCCTGCGCGCCGAGGCCGAAGTCGAGAGGCTACGCGCGCAACTCGCACGCCGTAAACGCGCGGCTGCTACGAAACGCACAAGGTAGGCCACGCCGGACGCCAGCTAAGATCAGCGCCAGATTCTACCAAGAGGCAATACAAACCCCGCAAGAACCGAATCCCCGTTCACCGATTCGGGATTGTCGAGACATTCGACCTCGGCATTCGGACGGTAAACCCAAACTTTCTTCTTCAGCGGATCAATGAGCCAGCCAAGTTGCGCTCCGTTGTCGATGTACTCCTGCATCTTCGCCTGGAGTGTGCTAAGGCGGTCAGTGTCAGAGCGGAGTTCAATCACAAAATCCGGGCATAGCGGCGGAAATCTCTTGCGCTCTGCTGCGGTGAGGGCTTCCCAACGCTCATTCCTGACCCACGCCACATCCGGTGAGCGGTACGCTCCGTTGGGCAAGGCGAACTCAGTAGAAGAATCAAAACCCACGCCAGTGCCGTTGGCGTCCACCCAGTTGGCAAAGTATGCGGTCAGTTTGAAGTTGCTGCGTCCGGTTTCTCCTCCTGTCGGGGGCATGATGATCAAGTCTCCTTCGCTCGTGCGTTCGATCCGCAAGTCGGGATGGAGCTGGCAGAACTGATAATACTCTTCGTCACTCATTCGTTGGACTACCGGACCCAGATGCAGCACCAGAGGATCAGGAGCTGTATATTCAAGTATCGGATGCATTGTTTACCTCCACCCGGCGCCTGCCGAGCCACGGACCCACAATCTTACCATGAGTATTCGGTGACGCAGTGGTTTCCACGCTAGCCCTGTGGCGATCGCTGCTTACTTCTTCACCGTCGGATACTGAATCCCGAGCTGCTCCAAATAGGTTTTGTACTTACTCGGGTCGTAGTAATACTTCTTCAACTCGGGCCGGAACTTCTCCATCTTGTCCTTGTTCAGCTCGATCGCCGGTTGATCCGTCGGATTGATCAGCGGCGTGTACTTGATGTCCTTCGTCTGAACGTCTTTGAAATACGTCCACGCCTGCTTGATCAGCTCCGGTGATAGCAGGTAGTCAAGCGCCGTCATAGCTTGAACCTTCGCCCCGGCCGTCGAGCCTTTGTGTGCAATCGGCGTAGCCATCGCGATCGCGTTTGGCCACGCATGACCCGGCAGGTTTGGGATGTTAGCAGGGTAGCGCAGATAGACCATCGGCACGTTCCACGAGATATCGCCAACATCATCCGAACCGCCGCCGGTTGGATCCTTCGGCGCTTCGAGTTCTTTGACTTTGGTCTTCATGCCCTCAACCTTCGCGCCGATCTCTTTTTGCAGAGCCTTCGCCAACGTCTGATCGGCTTCGCTCCATTCGGGCATGCCAACCATCTCGATGTTCTTCTGCTGGACCTCGGCGATTGGCTTGTTGAAGTGGCAAGGCCACGCCGAACCGACGACACGCTGCGTTACGGTTGTATCGGTCATCATCGTCGCGGCCTGGGCCATCTTGTTGCCAAGCTCGTACATCTCCTTGATGCGCGGATATTCCAATTCGCGGAAGTAATACCACACGGCGGCTTCCGAGGGCACGACGTTGGGCTGATCGCCGCCGTCGATGATCACGTAATGCGAGCGTTGCTGTAATCGCAGATGCTCGCGGCGGAAGTTCCACGCGGTGTTCATCAACTCGACCGCGTCCAGCGCGCTTCGTCCCGACCACGGCGCGCCCGCAGCGTGAGCCGCTTTGCCGTGAAAGAAATATTGCACCGATACCAGCCCGCTGTTGTTTGCGGTCTGGCCGTAGTTGGTCGCAAAGTCGCTGTCGACGTGAGAGCCGAGCACGATGTCGACGTCTTTGAACAAGCCGGCTCGGACGAAGAAAGCCTTCGCCGCGACGAGTTCTTCGGCGACGCCTGGGAGGAGCTTGATCGTCCCGGCGATCTTGTATTTTTCCATGAGCTTCTTCAAGACGATCGCCGCGGTCACGTTGACGCCCTGACCCGAGTTGTGACCTTCACCGTGGCCGGGAGCGCCTTCGACGATGGGATCGTGGTAGGCAACGCCGGGCTTCTGCGAAGCCTTTGGTATACAGTCAATGTCGGTGATGAAAGCGATGACCGGCTTGCCGGAACCGTAGGTCGCGACCCAGGACGTAGGCATGCCGGCGACGCCGCGGTCAACTTTGAAGCCGTTCTTTTCGAGAATGCCGGTTATGTATTTCGAGGTCTCGTACTCTTGAAATCCCAACTCGCTGAAGCTGAAGATCTGATCGACCATCTGCTGCGTCAGGACTCGCAGCGCTTCAACTTCGGAGATCGCTTCGCGTTTCAGATCGGCGAGTCCGGGCGCGGATTGAGTTCGAGCCGATGACGTTGCAAGCGCAACCACTACAGCCACCAAAAGGGCGATCAAGCGTTTCATCATTTGCTTTGCCTCCGGGGAAAGCGATCGAGTTGTAAGCTGTCTGTGCCTGGAACTCGACGCGCGGGGGATTATAGCGGCGACGGGCAAATTCAAAAAGCTGTTCAAGACGGTTGAGAGCCGAGTACGCAGCCGGTTGCTTAGCTTCCGACTGTGAACCATAATAAGCGCGATTTAAGAACTCGTCTATTGTGGGGGTCACCGCTATGACGGCAGGTCTGGCGCTGATAAGCGTGGTCATTTGTTTTGTTTCCGTTCCAGGTTCTTTCGACCACCTGGCTTCCAAACCGTCGGAGCAATCTGACACCGAGCGCCGGCTCACCTTACAACCTGCGGAGATGATTGCCGCGCTGCCCTCAAAGGCGAAACGGTGGGCGCTGATCATCGGGATTGATCGGTATCGAGACGGTCAGATCAGTCCTTTGAAGGGCGCCGCGAACGATGCGCATTCGCTCGCCGGGGCTCTCGTCCAATACGCGGGGTTCCCGGCCGACCAGGTCATTCTTCTCGCCTCTGATCAGCCCGAGGAGCGGCAGCCTACGCGAGTAAATATTCTGCGCAGGCTTTCCAATCTTAAGTCGCTCGTCCCTAAGGACGGTCTGTTGCTCGTCTCCTTCGCCGGGCATGGCATTGAGCGCGAGGGCCAGGCATTCCTGCTGCCGTCGGACGCTCAGGTCAGCGAAGACGTGACCTTCCTTGAGGACACGGCCGTCAGCGTTACGCGAATACGAGACGGCATAAAAGCGACTGGTGTGAAGCAAGTCTTACTCCTGCTGGACGCTTGCCGAAACGACCCTACTGGGCGGGCTGACGCGCCGAACGTGCTCACCGAAGGCTACACTCGCGGCTTCAACTTTGATCTTCGGAATCGCGAAGTCAACGCGTTTGCCGTCCTGTATGCAACCGAAGTCGGAAAGCGCGCCTTCGAATACACCGAGAAGCGGCAGGGCTATTTCACCTGGGCGGTTGTGGACGCGATGCGAGGCGCCGCTGCGAATCAAAGCGGCGAGGTAACGCTTGGCCGGCTCGTCGAGTATGTGCAGGAGACAGTGGCCAGGCGAACCCAGATAGACTTGGGAGCGGGCAAGATTCAACGGCCCTTCGCCAACATTCAAGGATACAAAGCCAACGAGTTGGTTGTAGCAGTGTCGGACCCGCGAGCCGCCGCGATCTCTGCGGCGAAAGACAAACCGTCAGAGACCGCGCCATTTGAGTTGACGTTCTGGAACTCAATCAAGGACAGCAGGAACCCGGCTGACTTCCGCGAGTATATCGATAAGTATCCGGATGGTGAGTTCGTGGGCGTGGCGCGTCGGCGGTTGGATAGTCTAGAAGCGGCCCTGCGCCCGGAGGCTGCGGCGCCGGTGCGAGAGAAAGCTACGAAGCCAGCCAATGTATTTGAGCTCAGACACGCGCACCAATCCTTCAGGACTCTACGGTTCGCAACCGCAACGGTAACGGTCACAACTCAGGGGGTCCGTTACAACGAAGTAGGGCAGGATGTCAAATCAGACCACGATCTCTCGTTTTCGTGCGCTGAGTTCAAGGAAGCGAGGTTTGAAGCCTTTAGAAACGCTCAGGAGCTGAAGGACATTGCGGGCTTTGGTCTTCAAGACGCGGTCAAGTTGTCGCTCAGGTCCTCTGGGAAACTGGACCAGGCTTTCACCGAAAGGCAAGAGGCTGAAGCCCTGCTTGTGGCAATAAGAGATAGCTGCGGAATAAGTTCCTCGACCAGGCCTTCATCGAGAGGTTGGGCGATCAAGCCATAGTCCAGACATCTGGGGCGCCATCGACCCGAGACAATCAAAGAGCCCGCCGGTGGAAAGGGCCATCGAAGGCGTTTGCAAAAAACCACTGTTGCTGAGACGATACCGCTTCCGGATTGCGGCTGGAATTTTTTGTAACCAGGCGGAGACTTTTCGAGTCTTAGGCGTCAGGCGGGCGCGCTCGTGGCCGTGCTTCCACTGGCGCGGACGCGAGCACGCTCTGCCCGCTTCATCAGGACAACAACAGGGATAGACAGGATACACAGGAAGCGCACACGCTTGGAGTCTATCCTGCTCATCCTGTGTATCCCTGTTTGAACATCTTCTCTACCAACGATTTCAGTAATCAAAAGCCACTTCTTAATGGAGGATGCCATGAACCCAGGACGATTGTTTCCGCTCACGCGCACGTATGCGCTGGTGATCGCCGCCGCCATGCTGGCGGTTCTTACCGCGACCGGCCGCGCCGCCGATCCGCCGCAGAAGAAGGACAAAGGCAAAGCCGCGGCGCCCGCCTCGAAGATCAACGAGGACTACACGGCGAAGATCAAAGAGTACACGACCGAGAAGTACTTTTTGACCGAGTTGGTCGACCACCTGCCCGCGTCCGACAAAGTGCCTTCGCCCGAGAAGGTTCTCGGTTACGTCGTGGGCACGCCCAACAAGCTCACTTACACAAAGGACATGTATCGCTACTATCGCGAGCTCGAGAAATCGACGCCGCGCGTTCGGGTGTTCACCGCGTCCGAGCGAAGCGAAGAGGGTAAAGAGCAAATGCTCGTCGTGGTCAGCGACGAAGCGAACCTCGCCAAGCTGGATCGCTATAAAGAAATCACCGCCAGGCTCGCCGATCCGCGCAAGATCAACGACGCTGAAGCTCAGCAATTGATCGGGGAAGGCAAGGCGATCTACTGGGCGTCTGGATCGATCCACTCGCCCGAGCAGGGTTCGCCCGAGATGTTGATGGAGCTTGCATATCGGCTCGCTGTCGAAGACTCCGCCCTCATCGAGGCAATCCGGAAGAACGTGATTGTCCTGATTACGCCCGCGCTCGAAGTGGATGGCCGTGATCGGTCCGTCGACCTCTACAACTATCGCAAGGCCAATCCCAACAAGCAGACTCCGCCGTTGCTGTACTGGGGCAAGTACGTCGCGCACGACAACAACCGCGACGGACTTGGAATGGCGCTGGCGCTGTCTCGAAATCAGATGAAGACGTTCCTCGAATACCATCCCGTAGTTTTGCATGATCTTCATGAGTCGGTCCCTTTTCTGTACACGTCAACCGGAACCGGTCCTTACAACGCATGGCTTGATCCGCTTGTGATCGATGAGTGGCATGTGCTCGCCTATCACGAGATCGAAGAGATGACCAAGCGCGGCGTCCCCGGCGTGTGGACGCACGGATTCTATGATGGTTGGGCGCCGAACTACATGTTCTACGTCGCAAACGGGCACAACTCGATCGGAAGGTTCTACGAAACGTTTGGCGGCCAGGGCGCGGACACCAGCGTTCGCAATGTTGGCGCGCAGTCCGGGCGCGATTGGTTCCGTCCCAACCCGCCGCTTCCCTGGGTGAGATGGTCGATCCGCAACAACATCAATATGCAGCAGTCGGCGATTTTGTTTGCGATGAACTACATCGCCAATCAGAAGGACCGCTTCCTGAACAACTTTTACATCAAAAGCAAGCGGTCGGTTGCCAAGGCCAAAAACGAAGGGCCTTATGCGTGGGTCATCCCCGGTGACACGCCGCGTCCGGTTGAAGCGGCGGACACGGTCAACCTGCTTCGCTTGATGGGAGTGGAAGTCCAGACGGCGACGAAGGAGTTCAGCTTCAAAGATCAGAAGTTCCCGGCGGGTTCTTACATAGTTCGCATGGACCAGCCGTATTCGCGAATGGCCGATATGCTGTTCGACACCCAGTATTACAACGTGAACGACCCGCGGCCTTATGACGACACGGGCTGGACGCTGGGCGCGCTTCGCAACGTGAAGACGGTTCGGGTGACTGAGAAGAACGTGCTTGATGTCCCGATGGTGTTGCTAACCAGCGACGCTAAGGTTCGCGGCAAGATCGCAGGATCGGCTTCCACAGCCGGTTTCATCATCAATCACAACACCGACAACACGCTGGCGACGCTTCGATACAGATTGAAAGATGTGAAGATGAACGCGGCGGAGGATTCATTCAAGATCGGCGACCAGCAGTTCAACGCCGGCTCGTTCATCATCAAGACCGAAGGCAACCCGGCGGACGTGAGACAGCGGCTCGACGCCGCGGTGACCGAGCTTGGGCTCACTGCGGCAGCGGTGGACAAGCTGCCAGAGGTGAAGACTCACGAGATCACAGCCGCGCGCATCGCTATCGTTCACACGTGGACGAACACACAGAACGAGGGCTGGTTTCGAATCGAGTTTGATCGCTTGCAGATTCCTTACTCGTACATCTCGGATCACGTCATACGCGACACGCCGAACCTTCGCGAGAAGTACGACGTGATTCTCTTCCCGCCGGTCGGCGGCTCAGCTCAGTCGCTGGTCAACGGAACGCCAAAGCGTGGCGATCCGGTGCCGTGGAAGCAATCCGAGTTGACTCCCAACTTCGGGTTCTCGCCTGATCAAACGGACGATATGCGCGGCGGAATGGAGCTTCGCGGCGTGTTGAATCTTCAACGGTTCATCGAGGACGGCGGGTTGTTAATAACGATCGGGAACATCGCGCAGATACCGATCGACTACGGCCTGACGACGGGGGTCTCGATCCAGGATGCGCGTCTTCTTAATGCGCGCGGTTCGGTTTTCAGCGCGACTTTCGCGGATAAGAAGAGCCCGATCGCTTACGGCTACGGCGACTCATTGCCGGTCTACTTCAGCCAGGCGCCGTTGTTGAATGTCAGCGCGACGGGCGGCTTCGGTGGAGGAGGAGGCGGCGGTGGTGGCGGAGGAGGTGGGTTTGGCGGCGGCGGCGGCGCGGCTGCGGGCCAGAGGCCATCAGGTCGCGGCTCGCTCACCGATCCGGACGTTATTCAGTCGATGCCGCAACAAGGACCGCGGCCCCAACAGCCGGCGCGTCCTGGCGAAGAAGGCATCCCGGAAGAGATGCGTCAGTTCGCGGCGGCTTTGATTCCACCTCCGAATATGCGCCCGAGAGTCGTGCTGCGCTTCAACACCAATGAAAAGGAGTTGCTGATCAGCGGCATGCTCGCCGGTGGGTCGGAGCTTGCAGGCAAAGCTGCCGTTGTCGATGTGCCGGTGGGTAAAGGTCACGTCGTGATGTTTGCGAACAACCCAATGTGGCGGCACCAGACTCAAGGGAGCTTCTTCCTGTTGTTCAACGCGGCGATGAACTACAACAACCTCGGCGCAGGCCGGCCCGAGCAGCCTGCGCGACCGAACGTGGCCGGTTCGGGCGGCGATCAGTAACCAGGTTCCTTGCGGTCTTGCTTGATACCTTCAGAGCTTTGATGCGACTGAGGATTCAATTGCTCGGCCCGTTCAGGATCAGCGTCGATGGCGCTCCGGTCGAGGAACGCCAGTGGTCCAGACCTAAGCCAAAGCTTATCGTCAAGCTTCTTGCGCTCCAGACTCATCATCAGCTCCACCGCGAACAGCTGATTGAGATGCTCTGGCCCGAGCTGGCTCCTGGAGCCGCTATGCGGAATCTAACCAAGACCATTCACCTTGCTCGCCGCGCGCTCGAACCAGGTTTGAAATCAGGAGACCGGTCGCGCTTCATCGTCACGCGCGGTCAGCAGGTCTCACTCACGGCCCCCGGTGAACTTTGGATCGATGCAGTCAGGTTCGAGGAGCGTGGCGTAGAGGCGATCAGGGGCGGGGAACCTGGCGTGTACGAAGAGGCTCTCGCGCTGTACGAAGGCGATCTCCTGGTTGAAGACCTGTACGAAGACTGGGTCGCTTCTCAGCGTGAGCATCTGCGGGGGTTGCGCGACGACCTGCTCTTCAGACTGGCGCGCATCTCGGAGGAGCGCGGTCTGTATCAGAAGAGCGTCGACCTGCTTAAACAACTTCTCGGGTCGGACGCTGCCAATGAGGAAGCGCATCGCTCGCTGATGCGGCTCTACGCGACTACCGGGAACCGGCATCTCGCCCTGCAACAGTTCCAGCTATGCGTTGACGCTCTGGCGGGAGAGCTGAGTGTGGAGCCAGACCGAGCGACGATTGAACTTCGGTCGCAGATCGAATTCGGCCAGCTCAGGCCGCAGTCCAGTCCCGGCGTGCAGCGATCTAAGCCGAGCCAGATGATCGACTCGCTGGCGGTCCTTCCACTCGTCAACGCCAGCGCGGACCCTAAGCTTGAATATCTATCCGACGGTATCACCGAAAGCATCATCAGCAGCCTGTCGCGATTGCCCAAACTCCGGGTGATGGCCTTTGCCACCGTTTCGCGTTACAAAGGACGGGAGACGGATCCACAGTTGGCGGCGCGCGAGATTGGCGTGCGGGCAGTGCTGAGCGGACGCGTTCAGCAGGTCAGCGACCGCATTGTGATCAGGGCTGAGCTGATCGACACCGCCGACGGGTCTCAGTTGTGGGGCGGGCGCTATGACCGGCAAGTCTCGGACATCTTAGCAATCGAGGCCGACATATCAAGAGAGATATCCGAGAAACTGCTTGTCCGGCTGACCAGCGAGGAACGCACGAGGCTGGTGCGGGGTTCGACTGAAGACATCGAGGCTTATCATGACTACCTGAAGGGCCGCTACTACATGAACCGGTGGACCGCCAAGTGGGTCAGGAAGGCGTCGGAGCACTTTCAGCAGGCAATAGATCGGGACCCCGCATACGCCGCAGCCTACGCCGGGCTCGCGGATTCGTACATCCTGCTGATCAACGCCGAAGCAATGACCCCGATCGAGGGACTGTCCCTGGCCAAAGCGGCGGCCAGGAAGGCAATTGAGATTGAGCCGGCGCTTGCTGAAGGCTACACCAGTCTCGCACATGCCTGCCTTCACACCTGGGAGTGGTCCGCTTCTGAAAGCGCATTCAGCAGGGCTGTCGATCTCAACCCGGGCTACGCATGCGCTCACCAGTGGTACGCGGAGTACCTGGCTGCGGTTGGCCGATTCGACGACAGCGTCGCCGAGATACTCAAGGCTCGCGAGCTTGACCCGCTGTCGATCGCGATCAACTCGGATGTTGGCGCTACGCTGTATTTCGCTCGCCGCTATGACGAGGCGGCCGCAGAGCTCAGGCGCACAATCGAGATGGAACCCAGCGCGTGGGCGCCTCACTGGCTGCTCGGCCGGACCTACACGCAGATGGAGATGCACGAGCAAGCGATTAGCGAGACGCAAACTGCGATGAGCCTTTCAGGTGGCGGGCCGCTGTCGATCCTGCTGATAGGCCACGCATATGCGGCCGCGGGAAAACGAAGCGAGGCCCTCGACGTAATCCAACAACTGAAGACGCTGTCCGCGCAACGGTACTTTTCTCCATTTCGGATGGCTCTGATTCCAGCCGGCCTCGGCGACGTTGAGGAAGCATTCGCATTGTTGGAGCGGGCATTCGAAGTGCGTGACGCCCGGTTGATCTGGCTCAAGGTAGACCCAGTGATTGACTCACTGAGGACGGATGCGCGGTTTGCCGACCTTCTCAATCGAGTCGGGCTGCTGTAACCGGAGGACAAATGGCAACAGACGAATTCAGCCAGCAAAGAGTTGAAGCATTCGGTCAGCGGATGCTCGGCATTTTGAACGACGCCTCGCTCGCACTGATGATCAGCGTTGGTCACAGGACGGGTCTGTTTGATGCGATGGCGGGCCTGCCCAGCGCAACCAGTGAACAGATCGCCTCCGCCGCGGGTTTGAATGAACGTTACGTGCGCGAGTGGCTTGGTGCGATGGTAACCGGACGGATAGTCGACTACGACCCGGCGAAGGGTACATACCAACTTCCACGCGAGCATGCGCCGGTGCTGACCAGACCGGCTTCGACCGGCAACCTCGCTATGTTCATGCAGTACATCTCGCTGTTCGGAAGCGTCGAGGACCGGATCGTCGAGTGCTTCCGCAAAGGAGGCGGTGTGCCCTACTCCGCTTATCCGCGGTTCCACGAAGTAATGGCTGAAGAGAGCCTGCTCACAGTTGCCACATCTCTGATTGGAACGACCCTGCCGCTGATTCCTGGAGCGATCGAGAGACTAGAGTCGGGCAGCGATGTTCTCGATGTCGGATGTGGAAGCGGCTACGCCGTCAACCTGATGGCCGAGACGTTTCCGAACAGCCGCTTCAGTGGATTCGATTTTTCAGAGACCGGCATCGGCAATGCGAGAGCCGAAGCCGAGCGGCGCGGTCTGGCTAATGCGCGCTTCAAAGTGAAAGATGTGGCGATGCTGGACGTTCACGCCGAGTTCGATCTGATTACGGCCTTCGATGCGATTCATGACCAGGCCCAGCCGACGAAGGTGCTGAAGTGCATCGCGAATGCGCTGCGGCCGGATGGTACGTTTCTGATGCAGGACATCAGAGGGTCCAGCTTTGTTGAAAAGAACCTCGACCATCCGCTGGCGCCGATGTTGTACACCGCGTCGTGCATGCACTGTATGACGGTCTCGCTCGCGTTGGATGGCGAAGGGCTGGGCACGATGTGGGGCGAAGAGAAGGCGTTGCTGATGCTCGGTGAGGCCGGATTCGCCCGAGTGGACGTGAAGCATGTCCCCGCAGATATCCAGAATAACTACTACATCGCCAGAAAGAGCTAGCCTCAGAAGGACCGCTTCAAGGCGGGACTCGGAAGCACCAATCATCGGATACGGCTCCCGGTGGAGCTTTTCCATCTCCCCACTCGCGCCTTTGAGTAAGTCGCAGAAAAACCACCTGATGATCGTGGGAATCTTTTGGGAACTTGCCGGCCAGTTTTCCGGGAAGCTGCTTCGAGTACTATGCACGCGTCACGACGGAAAGCCAGTCGCCGATTGGCATACCCGGAGGTCAAGAGATGAAAAACAAAGCGCTACTGACGCTACTGACGACAGACATCCCGAAGCCTATGAGAATCGCTATCCTCTTTGTGCTGGTGCTTTTCCTCTGTGGCGCCAGCCTAAGCCTGGCGCCGGCTCCGGTGACCGCCGCGCAGAATCCGTCCGCTGCGTGTCCCGTCTTTGGCCCGGCGGACTTCGTGCGGGCTAGAGGTGCGCCTCGGGTGGCGACGCGCAGTTTTGCAGCACCGCAACCGGGCAGTGGCTTGCTCCGCATCTACAACGGCGGGCGTAGCGGCCAATTCGGTCGGGTCTCCAGCGCTCAAGTCACGCTCAATGAGCGGCTGGTCGCGGGTCCGAGCGACTTCAACCAGGGAGTCCAGGTCATCGAGCGGCCGGTGAGTCTCGAATCCAGTAACACGCTCGCCATCATGTTGGCGAGTGCCCCAGGCGCCGGGTTTACCCTCGAAGTCTATGGCGGCGTTGATAACACGACGTGCGCGGTGATTGGTCCGGGGGGTGGCACACTCGCTTCGGCAGACGGCCGTGTTCGGCTCGACTTCCCCCCGGGGGCCGTTGCAGCGGACACCGTCATCACAGCGGTGCCACGGGCGGTTCCTGCCGACGCGGGGTTCGTGGGCAACCTCGTCTATGAACTCGGCCCCGACGGCCTCGTCTTTGCGCGGCCCGTGCGGCTCACCCTCGGGTACGATCCAGCGGCTCTCTCTGTACCGGAAGCGACGCTCCGCATCGGTAAGCTCATCGAGGGCGGGGTGGGCGAGTTCGCGGCCGACCCGATGGTCGACACCACCCGGCACACGGTGGCCGGCTCGCTCTCGCGCTTCAGCTCATATGGTGCAACGGGCGGCTCGACCGCCTTCAGCTTCAGCGCCGAGCTACAGGGCGATCGAAGCATCCGCGTCTCCTGGACCTCGTGGGGCGGCAGTCTCTCCGTCGAGCGGGCAACCTGCATATTTCCGCAGGTGTGTGGGAACCCAGCACCCACCCAGCCCCCCGATTCGAGCTTCAGCTTCTTCGCAAGCGGGGCGAGCGGCGATTTGCAAGACCGCAGCGTGCCGTCGGTGTCGGCGATCTACTGGTATCGCATCCGGAACTCGACCAGGGTCTTTGCAACCCAGTTCGTCGTAATCTTCGGCTTGCCGACACCACCCGGTCCGCCCACTGGATTCACAGCGACACCAGAACCCGATGGGGACATCCTTCTTACCTGGGACCGATCGGCGGAATCGGATGTGAGCTTCGTCATCACCCGCGAGGTATGCGGCGCCGAGGAATTGCTCACTGAGCTTCCAGGGCAAGCAACTTCCTTCACCGACGACCGAGCTTTCGGACTCGCCCCGGGCGCGCGGTACACCTATCGCCTCTCGCGACGCAACAGCGTGGGTACAAGCGGTCCGGTCTCGGCGGCCGCGACCTCCGCGGTGGGTCCCGCTGAGTGTCAGTTCTTCACACTCAGCCTGACAAACTGTGACATAGCGGTTCCCTCCGGCGGCTCCGGGACCGTAGAAGTGCAGATCCGGCGCGCCGGCGGATTTCCGCTCCCGGTGACGCTGAGCCTCGAGCCGCTCGGCAACTTCAACGCCGTGTTGGATCACTCGTTCGCTCCCGAAACGTCGATTGACGGGAACAGCATTCTGACCCTTAGAGATCTCGGTGGCTCGGCTCGCGTGAGCGCCATTATCCGGGGCCGCGACGTCACCGGCGCCTCTTGCTTCACGCCCATCTCGGTTCATTTCACAGGGAACGCCGTGCCGGTGACTCTCACTACCTACCAGGGCCGCACGCAGGCGAACGCGCTCTGGGCGGCAAAGCGGTTGGGCGATGGCCCCTGGGAGCCAATCTTCGGCACCGGCGGACGCTACGAATTTACCGTGTCGAGCGTCTCTGGCGGGCGCTACAGCGTGGCTGTCGCCTGCGACGAGACAGCGGTGACGATTCTGGAGCTCACCACTTCCGAGACGACCGAGCCGGTCGTGGGCTGTTCCGAGACCAATGAAGCTACGCACCTCGTTCAAGGAGCCTTCCAGAACCTTCCTGCCAACCATTGCGTGAGGGGCGCGGTTGGAGATCGCTCTTTAGCAAGTTGTTACACCCAGAGCTACGCCGCGTATGTGCCCGCGGCAACCCACGACATCATCGCCACGATTCACCCCTTGATCGGAGGCGGCCAGTCCGACAACGCGCCGGATGCCATCCGCATCGTGCGCGACGTTCAGATCACCGGACCCACGAACTTTCCGCTGGACCTCGCCAGTGCGGTCGCCGCGACGCCCGGGCTCGTTCAAATAACGCCTTCGGCCGTGAGCTCCTCCGTCGCCTTCCGCACCGCCAACCGTGCGCGCGCGGTGCTCGGCTTTGGCGCGTTGAACGCGACGCAGTTCTCGTTCGGCGGGGTGCCGTTTGCGAGCCAGCGCGCTGGAGACATCCACGAGCTCTCTACAAGCCGAATGGAAGAGACTCGGCGCATCTTCTTCCGCGCGCCCGCCGACCATCTGGTGGACTTCTCGAATCCCCTCGCCTGGTCGGTCACAACACTTAGCAACGCGGGGAGCAGCGCTCACCGGCGTATCACACTGACCGCCGATCGCGTAGCGGGAGTGAGCGGGTACGAGATCGTCTTCGACAGCTTCGACCCCATGATGGAGACCGATCCGCGACGGCGCTGGACCAGCTTCGTCAGCACGGGATGGCTCGACGCGAACGGGCTGGGATCTCCCTTTGCGTATACCACCGCCGACCTCGGCGCCGCGCCCGGGTTCGACGCGAACTGGGGCCTCCATACACAGCCGAGCGCCCAGACGAGCTACACAATCAGGGCGCATCTCGGGAGTGGAACGCTGACGACGCTGCTCCAGGTGATCGCCGGGGAGTACGGATCGGTCAGCCATGGATACGTGTTGCGTTCGGCGGTCCGCAACGGCAACGTCCCTTGAGGGCGCGATGTCGCGCGCAGAGGGCCACCGGACTGCTTTCAGCCGTCATCGGACAGACTGCTGATATGAAAGGAGAACATCATGCGAAGAAGAGTAATTACTACGTTGCTGATCGCGATCGTAGCGATAGGGCTATGCAGCGCAATCCTGGCGCACAACTCAAAGGACCGAAAGGGCCCTTATGAAGTTTGGATTCTCGACCAGTCAGACACCGTTGCGGACGGTGGGGGAACCGTGTACGTCTACCAAGGAGAGGACATCGAGGGGCGCGACGCAGGCAGCGCAACGCCGCAGGTGATCGACCTGGGCGGGGCGGCTCGCGACTTCTGCATCGCCCGAACCGGCAGCGCGCCACGACGGCCTCACATGCTCTTCTTCAACGATGATCATACCCACGCGATTATCTCGTTTGTCGCGACCGGGCACGTTCTATTCCTGGATGCGGCCAGTCGCACGCCGATCGGCGTGGTAGACGTTGGCGCGCAGGCTCACGCCGCTGTCCCGTCGCCGGATGGCAGCTTCGTGATCGTAGCGGATCAGAATGGCAAGAAGCTCCATCGCATAATGACCAACTACTCGACCAACACGTTCACGCTGGATGCAGCGGCGACGATTGACCTGGCCGGGTGCACGACGCCTAATGGCCTTCCGTGTCAGGACGCCGCGATCAGGCCCGACACCGCGCCTATCTGCCCGGACTTCGATGACAGCGGGCAGTTCGCGTTTGTTACGTTGCGCGGCGGGGGAATGCTGGTGGTGAATACGTGGGCCACGCCTATGGCCATTGTGGCGGAGTATGACAAGAACACGGTGCATCCGAACGGCTGTGGCGGGTTACACAGGCGGGAAGATATACCTCGATGCGGGCGGTGGAACTGCCGCGAATCCGCTCGAATCAGACCTGTACGCCTTTCCGCTGGCCGGCTTCTCGACAACGCCCAATCCGCCAAACACACCCGCGCCGACGGTCGTCTTCAGTCGCGACGCGTTGGGATTCGTTGACTCGCACGGAACCGTGTTAACGAAGAAAGATCGCTACCTCTGGGTTGCAGACCGGGCAGCGAATCGAATCGTCGCGGTTGATACTGACACCGATCAGGTCGTGAATGAGATAGATCTGGTAGGGAGCATAAGCGCCGATCCAACGCCCGATCTGCTGGACATCTCGCCCAGCGGCAACCGAGTCTTCTGTGCCCTTCGTGGCCCGAACCCGCTCACCGGAAACGCGCCTGGCGTCAATAATGCGGTAGGGGCCACGCCCGGCCTGGGCATCATTCGCGTTCAGCAAGGCGGCCGGAGCGGGGTGCTCCAGGCGATTGTACCGATCTCGCACGTAGTCGATGGGGTCGAACGAGCCGATCCGCACGGAATAGCTGTGCGAGTGAAGTGACGTTCGCGGTTGGTCGGTTCAGCCTTGACGAGTTCGGCGCGGCGGTGGACCGACACCCAGGTTGCGAAACGAGCTTCGAGGGAGCGGCGCGAAGGACGGGGCGCTCGAGGGGGACCGCAATGAGGCTCTACAGATCATTCCTCGTCCGGTGCTGGCTGATCAAAGACCATTCAGGCGACGAGAGGTCGGTCTTCGATGTCGAGCACATTCAGTCCGGGGAGCGCACGAAGGCAGCCACGTTGCAAGAAGCTGAACAGTGGATGCTTTCGCGCCTCCTAAAAGACCGCGATATCCGTCAGGATGAGACTCGCGAGACGGCCACTTGATGCAGGGCTGGCTGAGGCAGACTCGCTGACGCATATCACCACTTTGGAAAGGAGTAATCATGACCAACTACGTGTTCATTGAATCCCGTGACCCATTCGAGTCGCGGGACACCCAATTCATCTTAGAAACCGCGACCGCGTTGAAGCAACGAGACAGCGAAGTCACCGTTTTCCTCGTTCAGAACGGCGTGCTGGCCGCCCGCCGGAATGCGCGCGGATCTCACATACCTCACCTGGCCGAAGCGGGAATCACCGTGCTCGCCGATGAGTTCTCACTTGCCGAGCGCGGCATCGGGCAGACTGAGATGATTCCAGCGATCAAACAGTCGGCTATTGACGCGCTCGTGGACCTGCTGGTTCGCGAGAACACAAAAGCCATCTGGCACTAGACGGAGGTTCAGGGTTCAGAGTTCAGCGTTCAGAGTTCAGGGTACTCCGCGCTCCGCTCTCAACCCGGCAACCAGAGATCAGACTCAAAACCAGGATCAAAGGAGGCAACTATGAGCGAAAAGAGACTGACATTAGCTTTGATGGACCCGCCGTATGAGTCCGCCAACTCGACGACGGCGTTCCGAATCATTCAATCAGCTTTGAGCAAAGGCATTCACGTCAACGTCTTCGCCTACGAGGGCGCGGTGAGCCTCGCAATCAAAGACCAGGCGCCCCACGCCAACCCGGCTAAGGGCACCACGGTCGAGGAAGAGGACCACCCGACAACCAAGAACTTCGTCAGCTCGCTTCTAGCGATGGGTAATGACAACCCGTCGCTGACCTGGGTCAACTGCGGGTTGTGCGTTGACGAACGCGGAGCAACCGACGCGGTCGATGGCGTCAAGCGAGGATCACCGGCTGACTTCTTGAAGATGGCCCAGGAGTCGACAACCACGCTGGTTATCCCGGCGAAGTAGCTAAGAAGGCGGCCTGAACGCAAGACTGGAGGAACACATCATGAGTAGTATCCTGAATATTGTGGAATCGGCTTACCGAGGCACTCTAGAGGAGCAAGACGACACGATACTGTGGCTGAGCCGCATCCTTAGGAACAACGGCGCCGAGTTGAGCGTCCTGCTGCGCGGCAACGCGGTGAACTACGCGGTTCGCCAGGAGTGCCCGGCGCTTCAGATCGGCGGCACGGGCATCAATCATCCCGCCCGCCCGAACGAGGAAATCGCAAAGCTCAAAGAAAAAGGGGTCAACGTCTACGTGGTTCAGGATGATCTTGAAGAGCGCGGAATCACTGCCGGTAACTGTATCGGAGATATTCAGGCGCTTAGACGAAGCGACATCGCGAGGTTATTCGAAGAGCACGATCAGGTATGGCACTGGTAAGGACGGTCACGAGCTCCCACTTCGGAGTGGGCGTGACAAGGTAGTGGATAGATGTGAAGGTTTGCGGGCCAGGCTGCTGTCGTCGATGTGCCGGCGGGCAAGGGTCACGTGGTGATGTTCGCCAACAACCCGATGTGGCGGCACCAGACTCAGGGGAGCTTCTTCCTGTTGTTCAACGCGGCGATGAACTACAACAACCTTGGCGTTGGGAGGCCCGAGCCGCCCGCGCGGAGACCCGACGCGGCAAACACCGGGAACGATCAGTAGGGAGCGCTGCGCTACAACTAGTACAGGGCGAGGCCAAAAGAGGGGCCGATGGAGAAACAGGAACGACACCTGCTAGTCGAGCAGTTGTTTCGGGCAACGCTTGCACTTCCACCGGACGAACGCGTCGCCTTCCTCTCCTCCTCTTGCAGCCACGACCCGGAGCTGCTTAACGAAGTCCAGTCTCTGATTTCCGCAGACGACCAGGCTCGCGGTTTTCTCTCTGCTCCTCCGCTTCGAACGGCCAGTACGTTGATCCTTGATCGGGAACCGCCGCCCGTATCCGGGCGCTCGTTTGGTCACTACCAGATACTCGATCTCCTCGGTAAGGGAGGGATGGGTGAGGTCTATCGCGCCCGCGACACCAGGCTCGACCGCGAAGTGGCCATCAAGTTCTTACCTCAGGACGATCACGGCTCCTGGCATTGATAGACTCGCCGCCGCTTGGCCCGGGAGCGAGCACTCCATTCCCTGGCAGTACAAACGAGGTTCATCAATGGCCGGCGTCCGGGCCATTACTCAACTTCTTCGAAGATGGACCGACGGCGACAAGGCGGCAGCCGATGAGCTGATTCCGCTGGTTTACGACGATCGAAGAAACGGCTGAGGGGCTAGGGGTGTCCCACGCGACGGTCGAACGCGAATGGCGATTCGCCCGAGCCTGGCTGCATCGCGAGCTCAGCGGTTAGCAGCTGAGAGAACTATGTTCTAATCCTCGGTCAGATTCATTTTGCGCAAGATGGCTTGGAACTGCGGCTCGGCGCGCAGTGTGTCGAATACGGGGAAGACTTTCGCCCACACCATGCGGTCATCGCGCAGCAGGTAGTCTTTCTGCAACCAGTCTATCGCCTTTTCGGTGTCGCCGATTTCGACGTAGACGATCGCGAGGTGATGCGCGAGGTAGTCACTCTTTTTTGACATCGCTTCCAACTTCTGAATCTCTTCCTGAGTTTTCTTTTTATCTCCTCTGCGAGAGTAAATTCGCGCCCGCAGGGCGACGACCCAACCCTTCTCCTCACCCCGCGAGAATCGTTCTTCAAGGACAGAGAGCGCAGCGTCGTAGTTCTGCATCTGGATATAGATCTCGGGAAGCATCACATACATTCTTTCGTAATCCGGGTCCAATTTGACGACCTGCTGAGCGATGGCTAAGGACTTCTCGAAGTCTCGCAGGTAATAATAGACCAGGCTGGCGCTCTGCTGGATGATCGGCGAAAGCGGGTCGAGGGTTCGAGCTTTTTCGATCTCGTTGACCGCTTCCCGAGCGCGTGCGAGTCCCGCCAGCAGTAACGCATAGCGCTGATGCGCGTAAGCGGAGTTCGGATCCAACTCAATCGCGCGTTTGAACTCGCGTTCCGACGCCGCCCAGTCCCACTCGTGCATGCGCTTGATCCAGCCCAGCACGGTGTGAGCATCGGCGAGTTCGTCATCCAGTTCCAGGGCCTTTTGCGCAGTTTCTTTCGCTTGCTCGAAAAGCGGCGCTTGGGTCTTTCCACCAAACAACACTTGTGCCTTCAGCGCATATGCGTCCGCCAACCCTGCGTAGGCGAGAGCATAGTTCGAGTCTATCTCGATAGCTTGACGAAAATGGTTGATCGCCTGGCTGTAGCCTTCGGCGGAACGAGCGTCGAGATAGAAACGCCCGCGCAAGTGGGTTCGATAAGCCTCGATGTTGTCTGTGTACCGTTTTGCAAAACGCTCCTGCTCGTTACGGTTGAGTTTCACCTGTAGCGATTGCGCCAGGCGCGCGGAGAGGGCGTCCTGAAGTTTAAAGATATCCGACTCGGTCTCGTCAAACTGCCCCGCCCAAATCGTCGCCCGATCGCTGACTCGCAGGAGCCGCGCAGTCACGCGTATGCGCCCGTTGACCACGTGCATGCTGCTCTCCAGAACTGCGTCCACACCGAGCCTGCTCCCGGCAGCGATGGAGTCCTGATCGTGTTGATTGATTTGCAAAATGGCGCTCGTAGGCCGCACCTCGAGGTCCTTGATGTTGCCGAGCCTGGTTATCAGAACATCAGCCATGCCGATGCCCAGATACTCATCGTCATCGGTTGCGTTCAAGTTCTTGAACGGCAGCACAGCAATAGATTTCACTGGAGTAGATGAGGACGTGCGATTCAATTTGCTTATTGTCCATATCAGGAGCCCGGAGAGCAGCAAGAGGATTGTGGCTATGGACAGCGGCAAAGCGTTCTGGCGCAAGCGCGCGGCAAATAAGGGTCTGGAAGCCGCCATGTGCGCCGGCTCATCTGCAAAAGAGACGCCCGGATTGTCTACGTCTGTGATCTCTTCTTGGTGTGTCACTCGCAGATTGGCGCGGCGCCGCAAAACCAACTCAGTGGCGACAGGTTCGCCTGCCAAGGCGGGCGTCTCTTCCCATCGCTCTCTCACTTCCGCCGCGAATCTGTAACCGCGCTTTGGCAGCGTCTCGATCAGCCTTCCTTCTTCGCCCAGCGCCTTGCGCAGCATTGAAATGTTGCGCTTCAATCCGCCCTCTTCGACGATCGTATCGCCCCATACGGTTCTGATCAGCGCATCCTTGTCAACCACCATCCCGGCGTTCTCGACTAGAACGAGCAAGGTCTCGATCAGTTTGGGCGTGAGTTGCAGCTCGACTCCATCCCTGTACACAACGCGGCCGGTCGCGTCCAACCGCAAAGACCCGAATTCATAGAAGTGATTCATTTGCCGGCTCATAGGCGATGAGAACCTTTTTGGATCCTCTTTGGAACCTTTTTGGAACTACTTCACGGCAACGTTGGTCTATTCTTCCCGCCCGGGCGAAACGATTGAGGCGTGTCGCTTGAGCGGCTGAAACCGAACGGCTGAAACCGGGCTAATCTTACGCCTTAGCAAGTTCAGAGTTCAACCTACGCCAATCGGCTTCTCAACACACCGGTACAGAAATGGAGAAACTCTTATGAAGTACTCAACAATCACATTTCATCAATTCAAGAACTTCATTACCGGCGCGAAAGCCGCCAGGAAGACTTCATTGCCTGTCATTGCCCTAGTTGCCCTCTCTGTCTTCCTGCTTCTTTCTCACAAGGTTGCCGCAGTGAATCGAACGTGGGACGGCGGCGGCGCGACCAACAATTGGAGCGAAGGTGCAAACTGGAGCGGCGACACTGTGCCGGGCTCCGGCGATGTCGCTATCTTCGACGGCACGAGCACGAAGGACGCGGCTATTGACTCGGGCTTTGGGGGAAGCGTGGCTGGAATTGAGATCAACGCAGGTTACACCGGAACGATTACCCATAGCTCTGCCGCAACTTTTACGGTTGGTGGCAATGGTTTCATCCAGTCGGCCGGCTCATTCACGGGAGGTATCAACAACATCGCCATCAATTCCGGCTTCACCTTGAACGGGGGGACGTTTAATGCGCCCAGCGGTACCCTTTCTGCTGCTAGCGCCTTCACTGTCGCCGGAGGAGCGACCTTCAATCCGAACGGTGGGACAGTGGCCTTCGTCGGCGGCAGCTTTACCTCGGCAGTCAACCTGCCTGCCTCGTTCACCCTGAACAACATCATCATCAACAAGCCCGGCAATTTGCTCCTATTCAACAGCACCAGCACCATGATTGCGGCCGGAAGCTTGACCCTGACTGACGGGTTTATGAGCGACAACTTCGGTTTGGGGACCATCGAGGCCCAAGGTCTCGTCACCATCGCTGCGACCTTTGACGGCGGCAATTCCACCCTCCTGGTGTCGGGCGCCGCCACCCGCACAGTGACGTTGATCGCCGGAGCCGGTATCCCCAGATTGACCGTCAATGCCGCCAACGTGACGGTCGACACCAGCGGCGCCCCTGGCACGGTTACCTTCACGCAACCAGTTAACTTTCAGAGCGCCGTTGCCATTGGTAACGGGGCCGTGAACTTCACTTTTAATAACACGCTTGCCTTATCTACCAACTTTACTCAGGGCAGCGGCGGGCTCAACTTGAACAACGCCTACACCCAGACAGCCGGCATTTTCACCGCCGGCAGCGGCGCGCTCAACTTCAATTTGAATTTCACGCTGGGCGGGGGGACGTTCAATGCGCCCAGCGGCACGCTTTCTACTGCTAGCGCCTTCACTGTCGCCGGAGGAGCGACCTTCAATCCGAACGGTGGGACAGTGGCCTTCGTCGGCGGCAGCTTTACCTCGGCAGTCAACCTGCCTGCCTCGTTCACCCTGAACAACATCATCATCAACAAGCCCGGCAATTTGCTCCTATTCAACAGCACCAGCACCATGATTGCGGCCGGAAGCTTGACCCTGACTGACGGGTTTATGAGCGACAACTTCGGTTTGGGGACCATCGAGGCCCAAGGTCTCGTCACCATCGCTGCGACCTTTGACGGCGGCAATTCCACCCTCCTGGTGTCGGGCGCCGCCACCCGCACAGTGACGTTGATCGCCGGAGCCGGTATCCCCAGATTGACCGTCAATGCCGCCAACGTGACGGTCGACACCAGCGGCGCCCCTGGCACGGTTACCTTCACGCAACCAGTTAACTTTCAGAGCGCCGTTGCCATTGGTAACGGGGCCGTGAACTTCACTTTTAATAACACGCTTGCCTTATCTACCAACTTTACTCAGGGCAGCGGCGGGCTCAACTTGAACAACGCCTACACCCAGACAGCCGGCATTTTCACCGCCGGCAGCGGCGCGCTCAACTTCAATTTGAATTTCACGCTGGGCGGGGGGACGTTCAATGCGCCCAGCGGCACGCTTTCTACTGCTAGCGCCTTCACTGTCGCCGGAGGAGCGACCTTCAATCCGAACGGTGGGACAGTGGCCTTCGTCGGCGGCAGCTTTACCTCGGCAGTCAACCTGCCTGCCTCGTTCACCCTGAACAACATCATCATCAACAAGCCCGGCAATTTGCTCCTATTCAACAGCACCAGCACCATGATTGCGGCCGGAAGCTTGACCCTGACTGACGGGTTTATGAGCGACAACTTCGGTTTGGGGACCATCGAGGCCCAAGGTCTCGTCACCATCGCTGCGACCTTTGACGGCGGCAATTCCAGCATATCCTTCTCTGGCCCCGCCGATCAGACATTCACAAACAACGGCGGCGTTAATCCGAGTGGAACGTGGACAGTAAATAAATCGTCAGGCAAGGTAACGCTCGCCAGCAACCTGACGCTAGGGACAAGCCAGGCCCTCAGTATCACTTCAGGCACGCTCGATCTAGGCCCTTCATTCAATCTAACCGCCGGCGCGATCACCATCGGCCCAGGCGGCACGCTGCGCAACTTTGGCGCAGGCAACCTTACACTCGGCGGCAACCTTATCAACAACGGCGTCTTCAATTTCAACGGCGGCGGAACTGCCTGCGGCGACCCGAACGGCTCCGACCCGATGTTGATTCGCTCATCTTCTGCTGGGACGGCGCGCAACTGGTCGGGCACAGGCGCTTTCTCTATCGTTGACACCGATATTCAAGACCAGAACGTAACAGCAATTGCCGCCGGCGTCGCTGCGTTCACCAGCAACAACTCAGGAGGAAACACTAACATTAGTTTCCCTGCCGGCTGCCCGGTCGAGGTAACAACTCAGCCCACGGATCAAGCCGCCTGTCCGGGCGACCCCGCCACTTTCACCGCGGCGGCAACCGGAACGGGTGTGACCTTTCAATGGCGCAAGAACGGGATCAATCTCACTGACGGCGGCAACATCTCCGGCGCGACGACAGCGGCTTTGACCATCAATCCCGCAGGCCCGGGTGATGTCGCCAACTATGACGTCGTAGCAACGAATTCTTTTGGAGTCACCGCGACCTCTGCTGCAGCGGGTCTGATCCTGCTGACACCACCTTCCATCACCAGCCAGCCGTCAAGCGCGGTCAGGTGCGTAGGCGAACCGGTTACTTTCTCAGTCTCAGGCATGGGCTCAAACATTTCTTTCCAATGGCGAAAGGGCGGAGTCGACATCGTGGGCGCAACATCGAGCAGCTTCAGCATCTTATCGGTCACGACAGGCGACGCTGATTCTTATGATGTCGTGGTCACAGGCACATGCGCTCCGGCCGCTACTTCAAACTCGGTTACCTTAACCGTAAACGGCTTTGCGCTCTCGTCCAATTCGCAGTTTTTCCCAACCGTCGGAGGGAGCGGCAGCGTTAACGTCTTAACTGCCGATTCCTGCTCGTGGACCGCGGTCAGCAATGACGGTTTTATCACTATCACTGGCGGGGGCAGCGGGACCGGCAACGGCGCAGTTAGTTTCATGGTTGGCTCAACCACCACTCCGCGCACGGGAACGATGACCATCGCCGGGTTGACATTCACCGTTGACCAGAGCAATCCGACAGCAATCTCATTGATTTCTTTTAAGGCTGAAGGCTACGACAACGGAACATTCCTCGAATGGCAAACAGGTCTGGAAGTAGACAACCTCGGCTTCAACATCTACCGCGACGACGGCGGGCGCCGCACTTTGGTCAACAACCAGCTTGTCGCAGGATCGGCTCTCAGAGCCAGGTCCGGGTTGCGCTCAGGCGACTCATACGTCTGGTGGGATCGGTCGACCAGCAAGGACGCCGCCTACTGGCTCGAGGATGTTGACCTCAAGGGGCTATCAACCTGGCACGGGCCGTTCTATCCCACCCAAGCTGTCGGCAAACAACCGCCTGCGCGGCTCGAACAGGCAAAGACTCTCGCCGAGCTCGGCTCCGGGCGATCGCCGTCCGCGCCTGTCGAGGTTCGCGCCGCGCCCGCACCCGCAAGCTCGCCGGCAAACGACCAGTTACTGATCGCCGCGTCGCCTGACACGCTTAAGCTCAAGGTCAAGCGCGAAGGTTGGTACCGAGCGACTCAACCCGAACTCGCGGCCGCCGGGTTCAACACCAGCGTCGACCCTCGACTGCTTCAATTCTTCGTTGACGGACGCGAACTGCCAATGCTTGTGCCCGGCGAGCAGGACGGAAGGTTCGACGCGGCCGACTCAATCGAGTTCTACGGCGTCGGTCTCGACTCACCGTTCACCGAGTCGCGTACCTACTGGCTGGCGGCTGGCTCGAAACCCGGTCTGCGCATCAAGCAACATAAGGGCGACGGCGTCCCGACGGCTTCCCGGAGCTTCACCGCAACAATCGAGCGTCGCGATCGCACGGTTTACTTCTCGGCGCTGCGCAACGGCGATAAAGAGAACTTCTTCGGGGCGGTCATCGCCTTCAACCCCGTCGACCAGCAACTCATGCTTTCCCGTGTCGATCGAGGCTATCCAGGTAATGCTCAAGTCGAGATAGCGCTGCAAGGCGTGAAGCTCGCCGCTCATCGCGTCGGCGTAGACCTGAACGGCACGCACATCGGGGAAGTGATATTCAACGGCCAGTCTCAAGGCACGGCCAAATTCATAGTGTCTCAGTCGATGTTGCTGGAGGGCGGCAACATTGTGAGGCTCACGCCGCTCGCCGGCCCTTCAGACGTGAGCCTGGTCGATTATGTCCGCGTCTCGTATCAACATAGCTACAGTGCCGACAACGACTCGCTCAAGTTCACGGCCGGAGGCACAGAGCAGATCACCGCTGACGGCTTCACGTCGAAATCGATCCGGGTCTTCGATGTGACAGACGCCAACTCCCCTCAAGAGTTGCTGGGCGAAGTCACCAGGCAGAAGGCCGGCTACAGCGTGACATTCGCGTCCTCCGGTAAAGGTGAGCGAGCGTTGTTGGCATTCGCAGGGCAGCCGCGCTCTGCGGTCGTGACGCTCAATCAGCCCTCGAACTTGAGCAAGGCTAACGCGAGTTTCCTTGTCATTACGAGCCGTGAGTTCGCAGCCAGTCTCATGCCACTAGTTGCGCTGCGCGAAAAGCAGGGAATGTCGGTAGCAGTCATCGACATCGAAGACATCTACGACGAGTTCAGCTTTGGGCAGAAGACACCATTCGCCGTGAAAGACTTCCTTGCCGTTGCAAACTCAACCTGGAAGAAGAAGCCTCGATTCGTACTGTTCGCCGGCGACGCCAGCTACGACCCCAAAAACTATCTCGGCTTCGGCGATCTGGACCTCGTCCCCGCAAGACTGATCGACACCGAGTTCATGGAGACGTCGTCTGATGACTGGTTCAGTGACTTCGATGGCGACGGGATCGCCGAGTTGGCAACTGGTCGTCTGCCGGCGCGCACTGCCGGAGAGATGTGGGGGATCGTAGTCAAGATAGTCAACTACGAGCGATCCGGACCTTCGGATGAAGCGTTACTCGTCGCGGACGCGAACGATGGATTCGACTTCGAGCAGGCAAGCGCAGAACTAAGATCGTTGATCCCCGGCAGTCTGAGGATCACTCAAGTCAACCGTGGCCGGCTAGATCCGGAGATGGCGAGACGTTCACTGTTTGATGCGTTATACCGGAAGCAATTTCTGGTCAACTACACCGGCCACGGTTCGGTCGATCTGTGGAGAGCGAATCTCCTGACTAACGATGACGCTCTTGCGCTCGGCAACGAGCATCTGCCGATGTTCGTGATGATGACCTGTTTGAACGGCTACCTTCAGGACCCGGCGCTCGATTCACTCGCGGAATCCTTGCTAAAGGCCGAGCGGGGAGGGGCAGTCGCGGTGTGGGCTTCATCGGGGATGACCTTCCCGATGGATCAGGCCCTCATGAATCAGGAACTCTACAGGCAGCTTTTCAATCCAACTCAGGCATTGACCGTAGGCGAAGCCGCGATGCGCGCGAAGGCTTCTGTGAGCAACTCGGACATCAGACGTACCTGGATCCTGCTGGGCGATCCAACAATGAGGCCACGATGATCGGCAGACGAACTCGACCGGCCCGTTTCAAAGGAGGCTCGAATAAGTCTGGATGAAGTATAAGCGAAGAACGGAAATCCAGGTTGACTTGGAAGAGACCGTTTCGATCAGGTCGCAGCAAGTCTTCGAAGCCTGGTGCGGCGAATGCCGCAAATCAGTGCGAATGGTCAGCCCCGAGGTTGCTGGCTGGATGAGCAGCCGCACAGTGAGGGAGATCTATCGCCTCCTCGAAGCCGGCGCCGTTCATTTCGTGGAAGATCCTCGCGGCTCGATCTACATCTGTTGTTTGTCGCTTCAAGCACAATTGGGACTCTCTAACCTTCGCAGGAGATAGCTATGAAACCAGGATTTGTTGTGCGACACCTCTACGCTTGTTCGCGGCCCGTCGTACACTGGAGCAGCAAGCCTCGCCTGCTCGCCGGCATGATTGTGATCTCGGTCGCCTGTCTGGTGATTCTGCCGAGAAGTCATTCCAACACAACAAGGGCTGAACGGCCCGCGGCCGGCGAGGCGTCTATGCCGGCGCTCGAGGGCGATAAAGCGATCGATCATCTCAAACAGCAAGGTACCTACAACTCGTTGCAAGAGGCTATGGCCGCAGTCAAGTACGAAGCGAAGTATCAGACTCAGCCGAGGCTTGCGGGACTGGGCGCCGCTTACGAACTTTCGAATCGCGCTAACAATCTGCTGGCGTATGTGACGGAAGGAGGAATCGAACTGACCTCGCTCGGCGGGGCGGCCAAGCCTTGGCGTTTGGGATTGAAGCTGACCGGTTTCGGCTTCGGCACGAATCTCTCGTCAGTAAGCTCAGGTGAAGTGAAGGCATCCGGCAACCGCGTCTCAATCCGGAAATCCGCAATCCGCAGTCCGCAATCCACAATCGAAGAGTGGTACGTCAACAGCGCGCGGGGCATCGAGCAAGGGTTCACCGTTGACGCCAGACCGGCCACCGAAGACCCGGTATCGTCGACCGACCGGTTACGGTTGCGAATGGCAGTGACGGGAGACTTGCGAGGCGAAGTGAATGAAGCAGGAAGCAACGCGACTTTCAAGCGGGAAACAGACAGCGTGTTGGTGAGTTATGACAAGCTGTTTGTGACGGATGCGAAAGGGCGGGCACTTGAAGCGCGGATGAAGATTGAAGTGGGCGAGTTGGTGATCGAGGTAGAGGATGAGGGAGCGGAGTATCCGCTGACGATAGATCCGTTATTCAGGGAGTTGACCAAACTGACAGCTTCGGACGGCGCGGCGGGTGACGAATTCGGCGTCTCGGTCGCAATCAGCGGCGATACGGTGGTCGTCGGGGCTGGCGATGACGATGTGGAACTCAACGCCCAACAAGGCTCGGCCTATGTGTTCGCGCGAAGCGGGACAACGTGGACACATCAAGCGCAGTTGACGGCTTCGGACGGCGCGGCGGGTGACAAATTCGGCGACTCGGTCGCCATCAGCGGCGACACGGTGGTCGTCGGGGCTAAAGGTGAAGATGTGGGAACCAACGGCGATCAAGGCTCGGCCTATGTGTTCGCGCGAAGCGGGACAACGTGGACACAGCAAGCGCAGTTGACGGCTTCGGACGGCGAGGCGGGTGACCTATTCGGCACCTCGGTCGCCATCAGCGGGGATACGGTTGTGGTCGGGGCTGTCCTTGATGATGTTGGAGCAAACGCGGCTCTAGGCTCGGCCCATGTATTTGTGAGAAGCGGGGTGAGCTGGTCGCAGCAAGCACAACTGACAGCGAGTGACGGTGACCAATTCGGCATCTCGGTCGCCATCAGCGGGGATACGGTTGTGGTCGGAGCTCAGCTGGATGATGTTGGAGCAAACACGGCTCAAGGCTCGGCCTATGTATTTGTGAGAAGCGGGGTGAGCTGGTCGCAGCAAGCACAACTGACAGCGAGTGACGGCGCGTTGGCTGATTTCTTCGGCAAATCAGTAGCGATCAGCGGGGATACGGTTGTGGTCGGGGCTGTCTTTGATGACGTGGGAGCAAACTTTGATCAAGGCTCGGCCTATGTATTTGTGAGAAGCGGAAGTGTCTGGTCGCAGCAACAAAAACTGAGAGCGAGTGACGGCGCGGCGGGTGACCAATTCGGCTTTTCGGTCGCCATCAGCGGCGATACGGTCGTTGTCAGCGCTGAATTTGACGACGTGACAGGCATCAGCGATCAAGGGTCGGCGTATGTTTTCACGCGCAGCGGCACGACCTGGGCGCGGCAACAACAACTGCTTTCCGGCGATGGCGCAGCAAGTGACCACTTCGGTCAATCGGTTGCCATCAGCGGCGACACCGTGGTTGTCGGCGCTCCTCACGACAATGTGGGGTCGCCGGCGATCATCGATCAAGGCTCGGCGTATCTATTCGTTTGCAACTGGACTGAACAGCCAAAACTCACTGCTTTGGACGGCGGTTCGCCCGATAACTTCGGTACCTCGGTTGCGCTCAGCAACGACACTGCCGTAATCGGCGCGATGCGGCATGACGTGAGCGCCCTCCAACAAGGCGCGGTTTATGTCTTTGTCAGAAGCGGAGCGGGTTGGTCTTTTCAACAACGGCTCATTGCGAGCGACGCTGCGGCGAGTGACCTATTCGGCACCTCGGTCGCCATCAGCGGCAACACCATAGTCGTCGGCGCGGAGTTTGACGATTTCGTATTGAATACAGAACAAGGCTCGGCCTATGTCTTTACCCGCAGCGGCACGATGTGGACGCAGCAGCAACAACTGCTTGCCGCGGACGGCGCGGCAGGTGACCAGTTTGGCGGGACGGTCGCGATCAGCGGCGACACCATCGTGGTCGGCGCGGAATTTGATGATGTCAGCGGTAATGGCAATCAAGGCTCGGCCTATGTCTTTGCCAGAAGCGGCACGACCTGGACGCAGCAGACGCCACTGCGTGCCTCAGATGGTGCGGCCAATGACAGTTTTGGCAACTCGGTCTCAATCAGCGGAGATACGGTAGTCGTTGGCGCAACATCCGATGATGTGGGATTCAACAGCAATCAAGGCTCGGCGTATGTGTTTGTGCGCAGCGGCACGACGTGGTCGCAGCAACGACAACTTTTTGCTAGTGACGGCGCGGCAGGTGATAACTTCGGTCACTCGGTCTCAATCAGCGGCGATACGATTGCTGTCGGCGCGCGGACCAACGATGTCGACCTCAACGGCGATCAAGGCTCGGTCTATGTCTTCACCCGGGGCGGCGCGACCTGGACGCAGCAGGCTCAACTCACAGCCTCCGACGGCGCGGCGAGTGACTTTTTCGGCACCTCAGTTGCCATCAGCGGCGACATCATCGCCGTCGGCGCCAGGCTTGACGACGTAGGAACCAACACCGATCAAGGCTCGGCCTATGTCTTTATGCGCAGCGGCGCAACCTGGTACGAACAACAACACCTGACGGCTTCGGACGGAGCGGCAAGCGACGACTACGGCATCTCGGTAGCCATCAACGGCAATACCATTGTTGTCGGCGCGGAATTCGATGATGTGGGCGCGAACGCGAATCAAGGCTCCGCCTACATCTACTTCCTCGGCTGCAACACGGCGCCGGCGGCAGCGACAAACAATCTCTCTCGTCAAAAAGGCAGTCCGGCTTCGACAGCGGCGATTGCCACGGTCAACGACACCGAAGACCCGATCGGGTATCTGTCGGTCACCGTAGCAGCAGCGCCATCCGGCATCACCATCACCGGCATCACCAACACCAACGGAGTGATTACGGCTTCAATTGCCGCTGCGTGCAATCCCGCGCTGGGCAATAACGTTGTGGTTCTACAAGTTCAGGATTCGGACGGTGGCGTTACAACCGCTACGATGCTGGTCAATGTCACGGCGAATACATTGCCAACGCTTGGCGCTTACAACGATACCTCGGTGCTTGCTTCAGATTCCGTAAATGTCACGCCGAGCCTTGCGCCTTTCGATAACGGTTCGATTGTCGAGTTCAGCGCCACTTCGGCGACTTTCGCCGGAATACTCGGAGCCGAACCTGACTCCGGCATTATCACCATCGGCAATGCAAGACCTGCCGGAACTCACATCATCACCGTCACCGCAATTGATAATTGCGGCGCAACGATCTCAAGCGGTTTCCTGCTGACGGTGACGTGTCAGGCGATAACGGTGAATCCTTCGACGATACCTGCCGGTACTGCTGGTTCGATTTACACGCAAGTCTTTACGCAGACCGGAGGCATCGCTCCGGTGACCTTTAGTTTGACCGGAACGCTGCCGGCAGGAATGGCATTCACTGCCGCCACCGCAACACTTTCAGGCACGCCCACGCAGGCCGGCTCCTTTCCCATCACCGTCATCGCTAGCGACAAAAATAGTTGTGCCGGTTCGCGCAGCTACACTCTCAGCATCGGTGCGCCGTTGGCGCTTTGGAACGGTTCGACCAGCGGCGACTGGCGCACGGCGGCGAATTGGACTCCCAATGCCGTCCCCACCACCTTTCATGATGTCTTGCTTCCGGCCGCGGGTGTGACCAACGAACCGACCATCGGGTCATCGTCATCTTCGATCAACGCCTTGACGATACAAGGCGGCCGCATTCTCACGATCAACGCAACGCGACAACTCGCAACTGCCAGCGACCTCACTTCAAACGGACAAATCAAAGGCGCGGGCAAGCTCGCGTTCGCTGGATCGACGTTCACCCAGAACGGAACGGTTTCGGTCGCTTCAGTTGAGTTCGCGGCGGGCTCGCACGCGCTAACCGGCGGCGGGGCTTTCGCGTCTAACATCATCACTGTCCTTGGCGGCGCAAACGTGAGCCTCACCAGCGATCATTCCTTGAGCGTAATAGTGATCAACAGCGGCGGGATGTTTGATGTGACCAATCAAACGCTGACTTTGACGGGCGCAGGCACGGCGATCTTCAACAGTGGCACGTTTAACGCAACCAGCAGCACGATCATATATCAAGGGGTGGTTGCGCAAGTCGTCACCGGCAACATCGCTTACAACAACTTGACGATCAACAACCCAGCGGGGGTGTCACTGGCTGGCGACACGACAGTGAACGGGTTGTTGAGTCTCGCTACCGATCTCACGACTGGTTCATTCACGCTGACGATGCCAGCAAGCGGTGCGTCAACCGGCGCGGCCGATGTGATCGGCAACGTCAAGCGGAGCGGTTTTGCAACGGGCGGCGCCGCCCTGTCGTTTGGCAACCCTCAAAACACGATTCAGTTCAACACCGGAACCGCGCCGGTTGATGTAACAGGCAACCTGGTTAGATCAACGCCTGCGGGCTTCCCAGCCAACACCGTTTCGCGCACTTATACGATCACGCCAACCGGTGGATCAGCTTTCACCGCGACGCTACGGTTACGTTACAAGGATACCGAGCTGAACGGGCTGAACGAATCGACTCTCGAACTGTGGCGCTTCAACGGATCGAGCTGGGTCTCACCTGCCGGAGCAGCGACTCGCGACACGGCGCAGAACTTTGTCGAAGAGACGGGAATCACGGCCTTCTCGCCGTGGGCCATTGCCGGTCCTTCGGGACCAACCGAAGTCAAGCTGATCTCGTTCGACGCGACAGGCTACGACAACGGAGTGATGCTGGAGTGGCAGACGGGCTTCGAAGTCGACAATCTCGGCTTCCGCATCTATCGCCAGGAAGGCGGCACGAGATCTTTGCTGAATCAAGAGCTAGTCGCAGGATCGGCCCTAGTAGCCGGTTCCCGGACCGTGCTGACAGCTGGGCGAACCTATGCCTTCTGGGTTGACGCTAAAGACGCAGGCAAAGATTCAGCGTTCTGGCTCGAAGACATCGATTTGAATGGGACATCAACCTGGCACGGACCGTTCTTTGCGAAGCACGTTGTCGGCAAGCCCCCTGCTCACTCGCTGGCAGAATCGTTGAGGCAAGTCGGGCAAACGAGAGCTGACGATTCGAGTCACGTTGCCGAGAGCTTTGCCGCTCTGGCGAGGCCGAATCAATCAACGTCGTCGCCCGTCTCGCTTCAACAAGCAGGCCTCGCATCCTCGCGTGCCGTCAAGATCGGAGTGCGAAGGGCTGGCTGGTATCGCGTTTCTCAAGCCGAGCTGCTCACGGCTGGGCTTGGTCCAAAGACAGACCCGCGAACGCTGAGGCTGTTCGTCGATGGAATTGAGCTGCCCATCTTTGTCGCAGGCGAAGAGGACGGACGTTTCGAAGCGAATGACGCAGTCGAGTTCTACGGCCGCGGCTTGAACACTCCCTCCACCGACACGCGAACCTATTGGCTGATCGGCGGCGCGCAACCGGGGCTGAGAATAAACAAGGCCCCCGTGGTAAACAGCTACCCTTCAGGCGAGAGCTTCGCGTACACCGTCGAGCGGCGCGATCGGACGATCTATTTCGCGGCTTTGAAGAACGGCGATGACGAGAACTTCTTCGGCGCGGTCGTGACAGGCAGCACTCTCGAACGGAGACTGACGCTTAACAAGCTCGCGCAGTCAGCAAGAGAAAGCGCGACCATTGAGGTCTCGCTCCAAGGGGTCACCAACCTCGCGCATCAAGTCAGCATCGGCTTGAACGGTTCTTCAATCGGACAGCTCTTCTTCAACGGACAATCGAAGGGCCAACAGAAGATCGAAGTGCCTCAAGCTCTGCTGCGAGAGGGCGAGAACCTCGTCACGTTGCAATCAGTCAACGGGCTTAGTGACATCAGTCTGGTCGATTTCATTCGCATCACTTATCAGCACAGCTATCGCGCGGAGAACGACTCGCTGAGCTTCACAGCGAAGAACGGGGAGACGGCGACGATCAACGGCTTCTCAACGAAGGACATTCGGATCTTCGACGTCACCGACGAGCGCGATGTTCAAGAGATTGGGGTGACGGTTGAACAGACTAAGGACGGCTACTCCGCGACTGTCACCGCTCCGGCCGCCAGCGTGAGCCCTGGCTCCGGCGAACGCAAGCTCCTGGCGTTGACTGCAGAGACGGCTCTTCCGGCCTCGAACATCAAACCCAACGCGCCATCGAGCCTGCGACAATCGGACAACGCCGCAGACTTCGTCATCATCAGCCACGCGAGTATCGTTGACTCTCTCAAACCGCTCGCGGAGTTGCGGAGCAGACAAGGTCTGATCACTGGACTCGCCGACATAGAGGATATCTACGACGAATTCAGCTTTGGTGAGAAGTCTCCACAGGCGATCAAAGACTTCCTCTCCTATGCGGCCCACAGTTGGAAGGTACGGCCTCGCTTCGTCCTGTTCGCCGGTGACGCGTCGTACGACGCTCGAGATTATCTAGGCCTGGGAAACAACGACCTCGTGCCGACGAAGTTGATCGATACGAGCTACCTCGAAACGGCGAACGACGATTGGTTCGTAGACTTCAACGGCGACGGCGTTGCGGACCTGAGCATCGGCCGCCTGCCGGTTCGCACAGCCGCGGAAGCTTCAATCGTGGTCGCCAAGCTGATCGAATATGAGCAATCGACGGCGTCGAATGAGATCGCGGTTGTCGCAGATAGCAACGACGGCTTCGACTTCGAGCAAGCGGCGTCAAGTCTTCGCGCGCTTGTTCCTCCCAGCATTCGCGTGAGCGAGATCTTCCGGTCGCGAACCGGCGACGCGACCGCAAGAAGACAGGTGCTCGATGCGATCAATCGAGGGCAGAAGATTGTGAACTACACGGGTCACGGCTCGTCGAACGTCTGGCGGGGCAACTTGCTCACCGCGGCGGACGGGCAGTCGCTAACGAACGGTGATCGCCTGTCGTTGTTCGTGATGATGACGTGCCTGAACGGCTACTTTCACGATGCGATGAACCCGTCGTTGGCGGAGAGCTTGCTGAAGTCGAGTGGCGGAGCGGTCGCAGTATGGGCTTCGTCTGGAATGACGCAGCCGGATGGGCAGGCGATGATGAACCGGGAGTTGTTCAAGCTGCTGTTCAACGGCAACCCCGGAAACCCTCGGCTGGGAGAAGCGGTCTTGCGAGCGAAATCGGCCGTTGCCGATTCGGACGTGCGCCGCACCTGGGTTCTGCTTGGCGATCCCACGATGAGACTCAGATAGTTAACTCAGCGCCTCTGATTTTTTTAATGTTCCGCCCTAAGGACTGAAGCTCGAATCTTCAGTCCTTTTTTGATTCCGGCGAGTCAGTCAGATCCTGTTGAGAAGATCGACTGGGAACTTTGCCCGTCGGAAAGTACAATCGCTGTCCACTATCGATTCGGAAAGGACTCTCTTAATGGTGACGACTCGCTCGGTCGAAGAAAAAGCAAACACCCGAACAACCAAGCTCGAAATGTTCGCGCACGTGATGGGCCGCTTCGTGCCCGACGCAATAACCGCTTCGGTGATTCTCCTGCTCATACTGACGGGCATGGCGCTGGCGATGGGTAACTCTCCGGGCAAGACCATGGACGCCTACTATCAAGGGCTCTGGATGCTGTTGCCCTTCACTATGCAGATGACCCTGATCATCGTGCTGAGTTCGGTGCTTGGAGCGACCCCGTTCTTCAAGACCGCGATCACTCGTCTCTCCCGGTTGCCGAAAACACAGTTCCAGGCAATCGCGCTCTCGGTGCTGGTTACCGCCGCCTCAGCATATCTCTACTGGGGTCTGGGAATCGCGATGACTCCGCTGATCGCGGTGCACTTTGCTCGCGAAGCCGAACGCAAAGGCATCAAGCTGGACTTTCTGTTCCTGTTGGCGTTGCTGTGGGGGGCCAATGCGGCATGGCAATTCGGACTCTCGTCAAGCGCGGCGCTTTTGATGGCGACGCCCGGTCACTTCCTCGAGAAGAGCATAGGCATCCTCCCTTTGAGCACTACTATCTGGTCGCCGGCGGCAATAATACTCGAAGTCTCCTTTGTTGCAACTTTGATCGTCGTTGGTTATCTGCTGATGCCAAAGAACTGCCGGCTGGTCTCGGAGTTTCCTGACGCCTGTAAGCTGAGCGAGGAAGGAACGCCGATCGACCCGGGAGCTGCGAACTTCTCGGAACGGCTCGAGCGGAATCCGATCGTCCCGCTCGTGATCTGCGTGGTTATGGCGGGTTGGTTGTACAATCACTTCGGTGTTAGACATCTCAGCCTTGACATAAACTCTCTCAACACGATTCTGCTGTTCTCTTGTTTGCTGCTGCACCGAACGATCTACCGTTTCACTCAGACGCTGCAGCGCGCAGTCGTCTCGAGCTGGCCGGTGATTATCATCTATCCCATGTACGCCGGAGTGGCGGGGCTCATTCAGTTCACATCAGTCGGAGAGGTGTTGGCAGGGTTGGTTTCATCTGTATCGACGCCTTATTCGTTTCCGTTTCTGGCTGCCTTATCAGGGACGGTCGTCTCGATCTTCGTTCCGTCCAGCGGCGGGCAGTGGGTGATTCAAGGCTACGTCACTTCGGCAGCCGCGACGGCCGCAGGCGTGACTGTCCAGCGCGGACTTCTGGCGTTGAGCATCGGCGATCACATGGGGAATCTGGTGGCGCCGTTCTGGTATGTTGTTGTAGCCGGAGTAGCGCGAGTGAACTTCCGGGAGTTCTTCGGCTACGGGTTGATCTTCGCGTTGCTGTGGTTTGTGCTCGGCGTTGTGATCTTCACCTTCGCGCCGTGTTGAGCGCAAGGGCGCATTATTGATTGTTGGATTGAACTCGCTCGATTGGCCCGGGCAGCGCCTCAAGGGAATTGGGGCATAAGCTCGTCGTCACTGATATCTGCCGCCTTGAACTTCGTTCCCTCCATGCCATAAACCGACTGGAGCATTCGGGCTGCCTCGCGCGCCAGCAGGATATAGGTCTGATACTGCTCAGGCACAGCCTTACTGGCCGCGTCCGCTGTGGCGTTTTGATTAGGCGGCGAGCCAATCTCGCCGGCGGACGTGACGACTTTCGACATCCAGTCTTTCTCAGCGGTGCGCAACTTGTCCATCTTCGCGTTCAACTCGGCAAACGAGGTTCCAACAGCTTTTCCTCCGATGTACACCACGTTGCTCAGACCCAGCAAGCCGAGGAGGTTGGGCGGTACGGTAAACTTCGCCAGCGTCATGAGGTCGCTCCCAAGCAGGCCGACGCCCACGACGATGCTGACGGTCACCAGTTGGAATTTGTAAATGTCGAAGTCATCGTTTGTCTTCAGGAGATCGGTCCAGCGCGCGCGGCTGGGGTCGTGTAGTTGAGGGGTTCCTTTTTCATAGGTGGTGAGCCATTTGTAGTTGCGCAACCACGACCAGTTTTCGAACGACAGACGGGTCTTCATCGAGTCGGCTACCGCGGAGCCGGTCGCGCCCGCCGCGCTTATGCCCAGCAGCAGGAGGATGTCAGGGGAGATATCGCTCAACACACCGGTGCGCAGGAAAATGAACACCAGCAGTCCAAACACGAGCAAGGTAAAGAAGAAGATCTGGAACCTTGAGAGGCTTGCCTTGCCGTGCTGTTCAGCCGTGAGGTACACCGGACTCAGTGAGTATCTGCCCCGGTTCCATCCGGCCGCGATGACCGCCAGTCCATACACAAAGACGACACAGAGAATCGAGACGCCGCCACAGAACCAGCGGCTCGTGAGCTTGACTTGCTGCCTGACGGCGACCTCGGGAGTTAGGGCATCGCTCCCAGCCGCTCGCGACAGAGATACCAACACGAGTTCTCTCGTCTGGCGGCCCCACGAAAAACCAAGATCGGGGACCAGCAGTCGGACGCGCGTTACCGATTCTTTTTGGTCTGGCTGATCCGCGTTCCAAACGGCCTCGAGAATGCGGCCGGGGTCGTCGACGAACTTCGCATAGAAGACGCTGTTCGGTTTGATGGCGGCCTGAACCTCGACCGCTATCGAGTCGCCTCCGGGCAATACGTTTGATCTTAGCTGCGCGATCTTGGGAAAGGTCTGAGCCTTAGCGTCCAACTCGGCCGCCGACAGCTCTGCCCAGTTGATCGGAGGCTGTGTGGCCGGCTGACTGGCGGGCTGAGTCGCCGGTTGAGTTGCAGGCTGAGTAGCTGGTTGAGTTGCAGGCTGAGTAGCTGGTTGAGTTGCAGGCTGAGTAGCCGGCTGGGTTGCGGGCTGAGTAGCCGGTCTGCCGCCGCCCGGCGGCGGGGCGGCTGTGTTGGATATAGGGGGCGTGGTCTGACCCTCTCCGTTTACTGCCGCGTAAGGTGCACAAGCAAAACAAAGGAGCAGCGCACAGAATGAGACTTCTGCGAACGACCGTCGGCTGTACATAGTCTTACCTCCAGTTTCTATCCGGCCACGAGGTTTCAGAGCCAAAGCATTCCTAAAGTGAGCCAAACGGTGCCGGTGGGACCAAACCCATCGAAGCCGCGTTGGTCTTATACGCTACTTTAGAATGCGAAGCAACTCTGCAAGAGGACGCGGGTTGTAGTGAGCGGCACATTCCGTTCGGCTCTTAATTTGGGAGTTGCGTCGCGTCCGGACTCAACTGGAAGCGAGGCTTCCCTGGAGTGCGCGCGTCACTGTAGTGTCCGTTTCGCCTTCAAACCGTTCTGTAGTAGACTCGCATTCGGAGGCGTGGTCATGGCGCAGAAGGGAGGCTGGTTGTAAACACATGCGACGCCAGAAGTCCATAGGTGCTGTTCGTAACCCGACGTTCAACGCGGTGCAAGCCCGGGCGCGCGTCAATCGATTCTTGCTCTCTCAGGTTGGGAGCCAGTTCTGCGCGGGTGATCCCGAACTAGATGTGCTTCACGAGAAGTGGTGCGTTCCGATTCTGCTTGTCACGCCTGGATTTGTGGCTGGTCAAGTAGGCGAAGCCTCGATCGATTTGAACACCGGTGAAATGCGAGACCCTACAGACATGGAGCAGATCTATCATTCAGCGGACAAATTGAGGAAGCGCCACCATGCCGCTATTAAGGCCGCCTTTCTACGCGCAAGAGAAGGATAGCTCTTGCCTTGCAGCTTGCCTTCGCATGGTACTTGCGGCGTATGGATTAGTGCATTCGGAAAGACACTTGCGCGACTTATGTGAATGGACACCTCAGAGATCAATCTCTTCTACGGCTGCAGTGGCTGCGGCTCGAGCCTTGGGGTTCATACACTCGCGTGAGGATTATGGACTGCGGCTCCACGATCTGCGCGATGCGTTGCGTTCGGGATTGTACCCAATAGTCGGCGTCGACTTGCGAGCATACGGACAGTCAGGTCAACACGCACAAGTACTGGCTTCATTGACCACGCGCGGCGTTCGCATCAACGATCCATTGATGGGACAACTAACCACCGGGCTCCTTGTCTTTGAACAAGCTTGGAGTGAGAGCGACTTCTTGACAATCATTATTGAGTAGATAGGGTCTTGGCTACTGCCAGCTATACATTCCCAGTCGTTCGGGTCACACTGGCATCCCTCGATTCGGGATACATAAGGCATGTAATGATATGGCTCCGCAATTATGGCCTCACGATCGCCACGTTATTGAGCATCGGTCTGCTTATTACAGCGGCTAACGTTGTGCCGCCGCCATGGTGGCTTATCTGGCCGGCGTGGGCGATGCTTGCTATATGTATCGCGATTCGGGTTGAGAAGACTCCGAAAGATAGCCCGTACTACGTCGCCTCAATGTTCACGGGCGCGTTAGCGCTCCTAGGTTTTTATCTTTTGGAGGGGGCGGTTAGTGCCCTTGTGCTGTTGATGCTTGAACCTTCCCTGGAGCACTTGGAGAGCTTTGTGACCACAAAGCAGTTCCTCGCGCTGGTCGCCCTATACTTCGCATTCGCTTGTGCGTGGTACAGCGTGAAGCTAAGCGAAGAGCAGAAGAAACGTGACGGATTCAAATGGCAGTATGAAGAGCAGTTTAAGGAAGCGAGAGAGTGGAAACGCCTCGCGGAAGAGGCGCGAGACAGCCAAGAAGCCGGAAACTTTGATTGCCTTGTGAGTGATCGCGTGAGGCGCGAGATTGAAGAGTATGAGAAGAATAAAAAACAGCCTCACGAGATGACACGAGCGCAGCTTCTCGAAGAGAACCGGTATTTAGCTGGCGACAACAAGCGGCTGAGCGAGCTACTAGAAGCCGAATACCGTGCGCAGGACGACTAACGGAAAAACCGCGAGTAGGTGAGATCAACCCGAGCGCATCGTCACCGACGGTCGCTCTCTTGTACAAACCAAATAGAGATCAGCAGAACAACTCCTGTAGCAATGTCGATAGGCATCCAGGTCTCCCTACTGAGCTTGATGATAACGAGCGGGTTGAACAGGACGGCGATCGCGCCGATGACCCACGTCCAGCCGATAGACCTCTGCGAATAAGCGACGTAGGCACAATAGGAAGTCACCGCACAGGTGACCCATCTCAGAATCGTGAAGTAGTCGTAACTATGACGCGCGATCGCCCAGAACAAGAGTCCAGCAGCAAAGATCCTTGCGAAGGTTGAAAGTGTGATGAATCGCTTCATAGGGCGGGGTGAGGTGAACCCTATCACAGACACCTCGGAATAGATATCACCTATGAACGTTTTCATTTGACTGCGGTCTCGTGCATAGTAAGATAAGGAGCAAGAGGTAAGGCACCCTATGAGCAACGAAGACCCAACGAAGAACCTCCCCAGCGTCACCGACACCGAGCCGACCATGTTCACGATCATGGAACGCCTCAAAGGCATGCAGGAGCTTGCGGATCAAAGGCACGAGACTACGTTGACCTTGGTCAAAAGCATTCAGGAAGGAATGAGCGAAGGTTTCACGCGTGTCCGAGAGGACATCAACGGTCTTCGGGAGGGCCAGCAAGAAGTGTTGCAACGGGTAGAGGAGTTGGAGTCTAAGCCTGCTTGACCTCTCTCGCCGCTTTATCTAACCACGACTTGAATATGCATCGGGCAAGGCGAGACGTTTAGAACCTTTTTGAGATGATCTCGTGATTATCCTATAACCGAGAGAGCAGAGCCACAAGATAGGGGCACGAACTGGGCGAGTATTGATACCCGGAGGGATGACTCTCACGTAGCCCTCGTTGAATCTCAAACAATTGGGGACGTCAGAGGGTCAGGGGCTCCTTGTTGAAGATCCTGGAGCAGTCTACCCAACGACTTCTGATAAGCGTCATAGTCTTTCCAGTCTCGAAAGTCTCCGATGTGGCGGGTTCGTCGAATGTTCGCTGGGTAGCGTCAAGCATTTTGTGTAAACGATCATCTGTTGGTTTGTGTTGGCTGCT
>CAZJQQ010000026.1:0-95194 GCA_964548075.1 uncultured Clostridia bacterium
ACTGGGAGGCTAGCGCCATTGCCTGAAAACCCACCAACAATTTTGACGCGCACCCTCGTCCGCATTTACTCTTGACCGTGTTCGCCGAAACGTGATACTTTCGCGCTCGAACGGATCACTAGAATCCGGCTTCGCAAGACAACAAGAGAAGACTCAGAACAGATCTTCCTTCCCAGAATCGCGCCCAACCTCACTAACTTGCTAGTCCGAGTGAAGATGCTTACTCCTTCATTGATAGGTGCACTATGAGACATATCGTTCAATTCTGCTTCAAGCGTGTTCTACCGCCAGCGCTCTGTGCGGCGCTTTTGATGGGCGGCGTATCGGCGCAATCCCCAACAAAAGGACTGGTGCCTAAGCCCGCGGCGCCGGTTGTTATCGAAAGCGATGCTGTGCGCTTCCTCGAACAGGCGACCTACGGTCCCAATAGCCAGCTCATTAACCGCGTGCAGTCTAACGGGATCAAGGATGTGCTACAGGCGGAGTTCTCGGCGCCGATGTCGTTGTATCCCGACTTGCCGCCTTTCCCGTCTGATTCTGCGATAGGGTGCCCGACGGGCAGCGATCCGAATTGCTTCCGAGACAACTACACGATGTTCCCGCTTCAAGTGAAGTTCTTCTTGAATGCTCTATACGGGGACGACCAGTTGCGCCAGCGCGTCGCATTTGCGCTCCATCAGATATTTGTCGTTTCGGGTGTCGCGATTGAACAGCCGAGCTCCATGACGCCGTATCTAAACTTATTTGCCCGCAGCGCATTCGGAAACTACCGCCAACTGCTTTACGACGTAACGCTGAATCCGGCGATGGGGTTCTACCTGGACATGGCCAACAACGACAAGCGCTCGGGCGGCGCTTCGCCCAACGAGAACTACGCCCGCGAGGTTCTTCAGCTCTTCAGCATAGGATTGTACAAGCTGAATCAGGACGGCACTCTGCAGCTTGACGGGCTGGGCCAGCCTATACCGACCTACGATCAGAATACGATCATAGGCTTTGCGAAGATATTCACCGGGTGGACTTATGCGCCGTTGCCGGGCGCCGCGTCGCAGTGGGTCAACCCCGAGAACTACCTCGCGCCGATGGTTCCCTTTCAAAACCACCACGACGTTTCCGCGAAGCCTTTGTTGAATGGTGTGACATCACGGACAAATCAGGCGGCGGAGAAAGACCTGGTCTTCGCGCTCGACAATATTTTCAATCACCCGAACGTCGCGCCGTTCATCTGCAAGCAACTCATTCAGAATCTGGTCACGGGAAACCCGACCCCGGGGTATGTTTCGCGCATCTCGGCGGTATTCAACAACAATGGCGCGGGTGTGCGAGGCGACTTGAAGGCAGTGGTCTCTGCGATATTGATGGACCAGGAGGCTCGATGCGACGACGTTGCGACTTGCGCTTCGACGACCGATCTCAATTACGGTCATCTGCGACAGCCGGTCCTCTTCGTTACGAACATATTGCGCGCCTTCAACCCCACCAGCGATGGAATCGGGCTTTCCGACCGTGCAAGGAATATGGGTCAGGAGCCCTTCAATCCGCCGACAGTCTTCAGCTACTATCGGCCCAACTACGTAATCCCCGGAACAACGCTCCTCGGCCCGGAGTTCACCATTCAAAGTTCGTCGGCGGCGATTAACCGCGCCAATTTCGGGAATACCATGGTCTTCTCGCGCATCGGGACTGCTCCGGCAGGCACCGCGATCGACCTCTCAGGGCTGCAAGCGCTTTCCACAAGCGATGGGTCTGGGGCCGCCGTCGTTGACCAACTCAACAGATTGATGATGCACGGAGCGATGTCTGCCGCGATGCGCACCAAGATAATGCAAACCATTACGGCCCTTCCTGGTGTCACAGCCGCGGACCATTTGAAGCGCGCACGTTGGGCTTTGTATCTGGTGACGACGTCTTCGCAATATCAGGTAGCGAGGTGATGAGATGAAAAAATCACGAAGAGTTTTCTTACGCAGATCAGGCATGGCGCTCGGCGGCGCTGTTTTCTCGTCCAGCGTGCGCAGCTTTGGCCTTATCAATGCGCTCGCCCAGAGCGGCAAGGGCGATGACGCCGCCGCGCCGGACTACAAAGCGCTCGTGTGCATCTTTCTATTCGGCGGGAACGATAACAACAACATGGTCATCCCCTACGACGGGTGGGCGAACTACTCGACCCGCAGGGGCGTGCTGGCCATTCCACAAGCCAGCCTGCTGCAGATATCGCCCCCAAGCCAGAGCGGCGTGGTTTACGGGCTGCACCCCAGCCTTTCGCCGGAAGTGGCGACTCCAGCTCAGATGACTGGTCTGTTGCCGCTGTGGACTTCAGGCAAGCTTGCCGTCCTGCCTAACGTGGGCACGCTCATCCAGCCGCTTACCAGAGCGCAATACCTGGCTGGCCAGCCTCGCCCCGCCAACCTGTTTTCACACGAGGACCAGGCGGATCAGCATCAGTCGGCAATCATCGCCAATACCACGCTGAATCCCCTAACGGGATGGGGCGGCCGAACGGCGGAAAAGACCGCGATGCTTAACGGCGCCGCGACCTTTCCGATGATAGTCTCAACGGCGGGAACAAACTTGTTTTCAACAAGCGACACCACCCGCCCGCTGGTTCCAAGCAGCGGATTGTCCGGCTTCACGAATCCTATCGCCAGCGACCCGCGATACCTCGCTATGCAGAACTTGCTGACGCTTGATCGCCAGTCGAAAGTAGTTGACGCCTCAAGCGACACCATGCAAAGAGCGATTGCACACACCGACCTGCTCAATCAAGCGCTCAACGACAGCACATCGGTCACTACTGTCTTCCCCAACACGGGGCTTGGCAACCAGTTGAAGCAAATCGCAAGAGTCATAGCGAAACGCTCGACGCTTTTCGGGATGCAGAGGCAAATCTTTTTCTGCTCGGTTGGAGGCTTCGACACACACGAAAACCAGCTAACGCCGCAAGCGAACCTCTTTGCGCAACTGAGTCAGGCGATGAAAGCGTTTTACGAGGCGACGGTAACACTGGGAGTCGGTTCATCGGTGACAACCTTCACGCTGTCGGATTTCGGCCGCACGCTGGTCCCGACCGGCACCGGGTCTGACCACGGATGGGGAGGTCATCAATTCGTGATGGGCGGATCGGTGATCGGGGGTGACTTCTATGGAGCCTTCCCAATCCTCACGCCGGCCGGGCCCGATGACCAGGGCAGCCAGGGGCGCTGGATTCCCAAGACTGCGCTGGATGTATACGGCTGGACGCTTGCGAAATGGTTCGGCCTTGCGACTCTCGATAAGGGGACCGTTTTCCCGAACATCTCGAACTTCACAACCCAGGAGCTTGGCTTTCTGGTGTGAAGACTCATCAACAAGGTTAAGCCGGCCTAGTCTCAATTCCGCGAGCAGGAACTCGAGCGCTGAGCGTCAAATTCTACGCTGGCATCCTCGCGTAAGCTTTCTGTCGCCTAACTTCGTGTACTTCATTCGCATATCCCGATGACGAGATGCTTGACCTGGTAATCGTTGTGGATATTAGTTTGCTGGAAGCACTGAAGATCGAGGCGAGAGGGATAACGGCCGAGGGGATCACATTGACCGCCCGCACAGATTGAGATAGTCTCGCGCTGCATTAAAGGTAATGTCAAAAATCTCTCGCACTTAGGAGGCGGACATGCGTAGGGTTCTGTTTCTAACTTTCTTTTGCATTGCGGCTCCGATAGCCCTTGCACAAGATCCCGTCAAAGTAGACGGCAAGCATTACACGGTATTGCTCGACAATAACCAGGTTCGAGTGCTCAAGATAGTATACGGTCCGAAAGAGAAGTCCGTAATGCACGAACATCCGGCTAGCGTCGTAGTTTTTCTGAACAACGCCCAAGTCAAGTTTACACTCCCCGATGGAAGCAAGGTGGATGGCGGCGGAAAGGCGGGTAACGTCCAGTTTGCAGACGCGGGGAAGCACCTGCCCCAGAACGTGGGAAGCACCACGTTGGAAGGGATACTGGTCGAGTTAAAAGGCGGGGCGGCGATGAGCTCAGCCAAGGTAGCTTTAGATCCCGTAAAGATCGACCCCGCCCACCACAAAGTAATGTTCGAGAACGACCGAGTGAGAGTGCTGAGGATCAAATTCAAGGCGCACGACAAGACTAAGCAGCACGAACATCCAAACGGCGTGGCGATTTACCTTACGGATACGAAAGCCAAATTCACGCTTGGTGACGGAAAGACCAGAGAAGGCGGCGGCAAGCGGGGAGAGGTGACATGGGCAACGGCGGAAAATCACTCTGTTGAGAATACAGCCGCCAAGCCTGCCGATATTATTCTGGTCGAGCTGAAATAGGATTTTAGGAATCCAGTTAGTTCTCGAGCAAGGGGAGGCCTCGTCGCCTCCCCTTTTATTGTTCGCTTCCAAGAAGGGTCGCACCTAAGAGTCACAATAGGGTTTGAAGGAAGTCTGCGTTTGCTTGCTCCAAAGGGCTGCAACTCTGCAGCAATTCCTGAACAGATGGATCGGATGCGGCTGCCGCGTATGCTCTCCAAGCCGCCGCTCCGGCTCGCTCGCCGTCGGCCTGCATCGCGAACTGGACCTTGAGCGGCCGACCTTCGAACAGGGTACGATTCAAATCCAACAACTCAGAATGATCCGACAGAAGCTTGTCTACGATAGCTGCAGCGTCCGGTACTAGCGACTCGACTCGCCTTGCTATTTCCTCTTCGCGATCCGCGCAAGAGAGCAAGCCTTCTTTTACAGATTGATCGGGGTGATCACTTACCCAGGTTCGATACCGCCGAGCAGCGAGTCTCTCGAGCTTCGCGAGAAGCAATGGTTGAAGCTTGGGATCGATGTTTCGAAGGACCCTAGCTAATATCTCGGCTACGTTCGGAATGTTGGTTTGATCGTCAGTCATATTTGAACCCCCCGCGCATGTCGAAGCCATCGCCGTAGCACTTCCGGTTAGCCGACACTCGCTTACGGATGGTTGTTTGGGTCTTCGACGGCGAACCCTTCGGCTCGCGCCGCGTCATTCAGTTCCCCATCTGCCGAAACCACAATCAATGGCGAAAGGCCATTCAAAACTCTTTCGTTGTTCGCCGCCATAGCCGCCGCTAACTGAACAGCGTCGTATCCGCGCAAAGCGAAAGTCTCAGCAAGACGAGAAGCCTCAACTAATACCTCTTCTCCTATCGCGACTTGAGTGAACCTTCGGGGCAGATCATGACGCAACCGTCGCAACCGTTGGCCGCATTAGCGGCGTTCGCGAATGATGGTTTCAGAAAGTGGTTCGCCTGCAACTTCAATCGGCTCGAACTTGTCGAATTCTTCGTCTGTCTCGTCGCGAGTGGGAATATGAGTGATCACGCCTTTGGCTAATAGGTGACGTTCAAACTCATCCTCTCGGGCCTCGGTTTCTTCTGTCGCATTTGCCTCGCGTTCCCGTTCGCGCAAGTAGTCTGCCAACCGGGCTGCGACTTCGCGAGCTTCATCCAGATCGAGTTTTCGAATCTCGGTTAACACGTCGCTCGCGCTCATAGCAAATCACCTCCGCGCAGGCTACCACGATGTCCCCCTCAGGGTAGCGCTTTGTGTTACTGGATCTCGTGGAGTTCACCTGCCGAGTCCAAACCTCTCACGCACCTCTTCGACGCCGGTGGTTCGGGCCGCTGCGCTGTCGGCAAGACCCTTTTCGATAGATTGACGCACGTAGATTTCGTGCATTAGATCATCCCAGGTTGAGTTCTCTGGAAGCTGATCCACCAATCGCCGCGCCTCTTGTTTTATGCTGATCGTCTCCATGCATCCACTCCTGTTGACTGTGGGATTGAGGTCACTTGGTATATTAATGCAGGTTCACGCTGGCACTCAAATCGCGCGTACCAGAGTATTACTGTCTTGCTAGGTTCTAGTATGACCTAAGATCACAGTGCATTATTTCTACGCCGCCGATGCCGCCAATTCGGTCAGTACACAAACCGGCGATCTCGACGAAATCGCCGGCGTGCAGTTTTTCGACCTCTATGCGGTGGTCGGCATCAAAATGGTATCGGATTTCAAACTTCCACGGGTGCGAGCTTGCCATCTGAATCACCGCACCGTCGCCCTCACTGCGGATCGCTTCAGCGGTGCCGAATAACACTAGCCACTGTCCCTTATAAAGACGATCAGCCGCGACTTCATTGTCCTGATAAGCAAGTAACAATAGATAGGCGTTGACCCGTTGGATGTCGTCCCCGGTTGGTGCCTTGAATACCAGAGGCAGCCGTGGAGTTTGAACGCGGCGCCGGTGCACAGCTTGTGATAAGGCACAGATTCACCGCGAGTAAGATTAGAATCTTCATTGCACGCGGCACACATATCTGCCTCATCTCCACTTACTTCCCTCCCCGGCTGAGTTCGAGTCCAAGGTCGATAGTGCCCGACTGAGACGGGGCATCGTGCAAGTAGAGTCTCCAGTCCACAGTCGCCGAAGAGATTGACTTTCCGGCGGGCACGTGAACCTCGAAAGTCGCGCCCGGAAATCGCATTGTGTGTTCTGGAAACAGCTGAACGTCCCAAGTTTGCACTTCTTCGCGACCGGAGCCGTCGCTGATACTCACCGTTCGGTTTCCCCTTGAGAATTGAAAGAGCCACGGCTGCCCTGCGTCGGATGGGCGGACGAATTCCATTTGAGGAGCGGTAATCGACACAGACAACAAACAGTCTCGAATCGTAACCGGACCGTCGTTTCTTATGGCCAGGTCAAATCTGTAATCGTCAAAGGACTGTTTGGGTGCTTCAAGCTTTTTGAGGTGCAAAATTCTCTCGCCCTCTTCTTACGTCTAAGAAGGTCTGCCTGGCGTTTTGCGTACTCATCATCGGCAGAAAGCCGTGAAACTTCTGCGACTTCGACTACTGCATGCGCAACCTGACGCCGTGTCATCAGGAGGCGGATCACGTTATCGTGTAGCGGGACTGCGGCGAACTCGGTCCGACCATAGTAGCAAAGGGAGTGTCTTGCTTGGTAAGCGGTCGTACCCTTAGGAACCGTTACGACGAACGCAACTCGGCCGGCCTTTGGCCCCGAGAGAGAAATGGGTCGGACTGTTAGGCCGGGAATTGGCGGACTGATGTTCGAGGCAATGACCTGCTCAAGCCAGTCGGGAGACACAACTCCAGGGTCAACTCCGTCGTCAATCTCGTTCGCACGGCTCTTCTTGCCCTCGCTCATACCGATTACGATCACACCACCTTCCGTGTTGGCGAATGCGGACACAACCTCCGTGAGTTGCTTGACAACCCGATCGTCCCGCTGTTCGAAAAGCCTAGAACTCTTGAACTCGAGCCTAATCGATTCATATTGCCCGATGAGGCGTTGCAGGTCTTCTTCCGTCTCAATGCTCATTTCCATACTCTTTCGCCCTCTATTGCGGAAACGTTCGGTCTTGCCGAACGATGGTTAGGCCTTCGGTTGAGCTCTATCAGTTGACGCCAACCAACGTTTAGTTCCTTCCCATTCCTTCCTGGGCGAGGAGGAACGTACCCTTCAGCCATTACCTGGCGGGACGAAACTCTTCTCCCTCCAAATTCATTGGGATGGCGTTGCTCTGGATAAATCGGTCAAACTCCGCCTCATCATTGCATGTCCGTCTAGCCACGAGTGCGGAACCTAACCCCATTCTTACGATCTCGCGCACCTTGGATTCGGTGCTCGAAGACAGATCACGAATTGTTTCACGATCGTCTGCTGGCATCAGCGCAATGAGGTTGCCGACGAGTTGAATATGAGCCTGGACCAATTTATCTATTCTATCCTTGATTTCACTGCACTGTTGCTGGATGTGTTGAGTCTCATCTGTGAATCTGCCGGGATGCGTCGACTCAAGTTGATCTTGTAGTTGCTTACAGTCCGTTACCAATAACGCTAGGGCCATCAACTAGTCGATCTAGAAACAGCCTCGCAGCTTCCCTTGACTTGCGGAGAAACGCAGAGAGATTCACCGAAGGCTTGCCATTGCGTGTGGGAAAGGCAGTTGCCAGTTCTGGTTCATTCACAAGAAAGTGCGATGGCGCCAGTGAAGCGTTATGTACCAAGAGACTTCGGAAGTTCTCGTACAAGGTCTTGATCGTGGATGCATCAAGACTCTGTCCGTAGTACTCGCTATTCAGAACGTAAAAGTGCTGATCCCCATCGCGCTGAATAGGCACAAGCTTGCTCTTGCCGCTCATCTCGATTTTGATGTCGCTTCTGCCCTTATAGAAAGAGCCGATCGTGTCTACTATGCTGAAGAGCATAACGGCAGCAGGGTACCCGTAACAGCCTGCCCTCCTACCGGGAGCCGCAGGCTTTCTGTAGTTCACGCAATACTCCGCGACTTCCAGGTACTCAGGGAGAGACTCTCGGATAAGCGACTCCAAGTCTCGGTGAATTCCCATCTCGTATTCCTCGCTTTCAATCTATCTAAGTTTCAACGTCGAAGTGCAGTGCGCCTAAGCACGCCGGCGAGCCACTACCTCTCCATTCCTTCAAAGCCGACTGGCCAATGAGTTCACGGAAGCGCAGAGATCGTTCGCGGATTCACGGCGGCAGGTTCGTCAGGCTGCATCCGACAGCTTCTTTGCGACGTCTCTCCCGGCTGTTGGCGGCGGTAATGGTTTTCCTTCTTTTTTCAGGACTTCAATCCACTCATCCACAATCAGACAAAGCTCCGCATACACTTGTGCTTCATTAGTCCCATGGCAACAAGGGCCAATGATGCCTGGGCACTGACCCACAAAACATTGATCTTCATCTGACCACTCAACAATCTTTATGTAGCGAGCGCTTTCATTCATTGCTGCACCTCTTCGATCTTCTTCTTCACTTCACGTTCCTGGTAAGGTTTTGCATCATCCCCAAGCCGGCCAGAAAGAGTGACCCGAACGCCTTTCCGGTGCTCGTAGTTTCTATGACTTCCCTTCCCGCCTCGATTAACAAAACCTGCCGTTTCCAGGTCACCGATCAATTCTCGGATTTTACGAGGCATAAGTGAATCTCTGTTTCGTCCGTTCCGCTCCTATTGCGCACCCTGTCCACTTGGAACCGGCTCTCCGATCAACCCGCCAAATCGCGGGTCCTCACGAAGGTTCTCGAAATCCGGATCGCTCTTTGCCCGGAGGGTGTTGATCTCTTTTAGCGGGCCAAGCGATTCGCCTAGATACTTCAGCGCGCGGTCTGAGTTGCCTTTAAGCGCGTACAAACAAGCAATGTAGTACTTCGTAAACGGATCGTCGCTACCTTTTCCTAACCGCTGCTCGAATCGCTTGATCGCTTGCTTGAAGTGCTGCTCGGATTCTTCAGTCATTCCCTTTCTCAAGTAAGCCGCGCCGAGCTTCTGCTCGAGCTCAGTCAGCGAGCGGTCGCGCAACGCGTGGTCGCTCGACTTAAGGAACTCCAACTCGCGTTCGTATTCCTGAATCGCTTCATCGTAGCGGCCCTGGCGGTAATAGCAGTAGCCAAGTCGCGTGTGCGCCCCCACAACCTGAAGTCCCTCTTTGCCCGATATGTACTTCTCCTGCAGCTCGATCGCGTGTTTGGCGGCCGCTTCGGCGCGCGTGTAGTTGCCGATCAGCGTATGCAAGAAGACAAGCTGAAGATATGAGTAACCCGCCTGAGGGTTGATCGACACCGCGTGATCGAGCTCGATGATCGCTTCTTCGATCATCCCCTTGCCGAGCCAGTATGCGCGAGCAAGCGACCCGTGAGCGCCGGCGTTGTTTGGCTCGAGCCTCACCGCTTCGTTCATCGATGCGATAGCTTCATCGTAGCGGCCAAGCGTGCTGTACGCGCCTCCGAGAAACTGATGCGCGTGTGATAGCTGCGGGCTCAGCTTGATCGCCTTCTCGGCGAACTCGACGGCCTTGTGCGACAACTCGGGGATGCTCAAGAACCCACCCTTCAAATCATACGCCGCCGCAAGCGCCGCCCACGCGCCCGCGTAGTTCGGGTCCATCTCGGCGGCTTTCTCGAAGTAGTGAATCGCACGGTCGAGCGAGTCCCGGCTGCCGGTTCGCAGGTTGATCATGCCTCGTGAGAAGCTCTCGTAAGCCTCGACCGACTGCGTCTCGTCGGCTTCGATCTCGGTGATCTCGGACGTGCCTAGCTCGAGGTTCAAGCCCAGGCTCAACTCGTAGACGATCTTGTCCTGCAGGGCGAAAATCTCTTTGATGTCTCCGTCGATCTTGACGGTCCTGACCACTTCACCGGTGTTGACGTCGATGACCCGAGCGGTGATGCGTATCATCTCGCCGATGCGCTGGTAGCCGCCGCCGAGTATCCACGAGGCGGCAAGCCTTCTGCCGACGTCGATCGCGACCGTCTCGTCGAAGTCGCTGAGCTGCCCCGTGCTCAGATCCTTAAGCACCTCGAACGTGCGCTCGCGGCCGATGACCGACAGGCCGCGGACTTTCTTAAGATCGGAGGTCACCGTCTCGGCGATACCGGATCCGATCCAATCATCCGTGGGCTCTCCAGTAATGTTCGAAAAAGTCATCACCGCGACCGCGTTTTCGAGTTTGGGCGCGAGCGCGTTGCTCTGAGCTGACTGTCTCTCAGTGAGCAGCACGGTTGCCTGGTGCTCGGTGATTGGCTGCCCGACAGTGCCCGTGCGATTGTTGGTGTCGAGGTCGCGCTGCAGGTTGCGCAGATCGATGTACATCTCGCGGGCGGCCTGATAGCGATACCCGGGGTCCTTCTCGAGGGTCTTGCGGACGATTCGCTCAAGCTCTTGCGGCACGTTGTAGTTGAGCCGGGCGATCGCCACTGGCTCGTGATGCAGTATCCTGTCAATCGCCTCGGTCGAGCTGTCGCCATTGAACGGCAGTTGCGCGGTCAGCATCTCGTAGGTCACGACACCGAGAGAAAAAATGTCCGACCGGTGGTCAACCGCTTGCCCCAGCGCCTGCTCGGGCGACATGTATGAAACGGTTCCGAGCACAAGTCCCGTTACCGTTTCTTGTCCAAGTCTCGTTGTTGGATCGCTGTCGGCGCCGGCATTCACCGACAGGTTGCCGGTCACTTTGGCGAGACCGAAGTCAAGCACCTTAACCAGGCCGCGCTCGGTGATGATCAGGTTCGAGCTCTTGATATCGCGATGGACTATGCCAAGCGAATGAGCCTCATCAAGCGCGTCGGCGACCTGCATAGCTATACCGACCGCATCCAAAACCGGAATCGGCCCGCGTTCGAGCGCTCTCGACAGCACCTCGCCTTCGACAAGTTCCATCACGATGAAGCTGGAGCCTTCATACTCTCCGATATCGTAGATCGCGGCTATGTACGGCGAGCGGAGAGCGGATGCGGCTCGCGCTTCGGTGAAGAATCGCTCGCGGCGGTCGGGGTCATATTGATAGGACGCAGGGAGGAACTTGAGGGCTACCTGGCGGCCGAGGCGGGTGTCTTCGGCGCGGAAAACCTCGCCCATCCCGCCCCCGCCGAGCCGTTCACCTATGGTGTAGTGAAGTACGGTTTTGCCTGTCATGTTGGAACCCGATCGCCCCTCGAACCAGAATTAACAGTATGATGCAAATCAGCAAACGCGCAAGCGAGGGGCAAGAGGCGAAAGCAAAACACATTGAAAATTGAAAATAGAAAATTGAAGAAAATAGAAAATTTGGGCACCCGCCAATTTGCAATTTTCAATTCTCATTTTTCAATTTTCAATGTCTCTTTCCTCGGTCTTATCACACGTGCACCTCGCCGTAGGCCAGCTCGCCGCTCGTCTCTCTGTGCCTGAGCATGATGTAAACCATCCAGCCATAGAAGGACAGAATGAGAATCAGTACGGCCCAGCCGGGCACGTAGCCGATCGCCGCGTTCTTGAACAACTCGCCGGTTGAGTGAACCATCTGGGCGGGGCCTGAGGCTTGTAACACGCTGGTGGTGGTCTTAAGCAGCCACGCGAGCAACAGGATCAAGAAAAGCCAGATGTAGTTGCGTCGCAAACGTCTGGCCATCGCCTGGGTGCTGGTGATAGTGAAGCGCGGCAAACGCAAGTCTTCGCCAAGCTGGCCCATCCAGTGAGCCGGGTCGACCAGATCGCGGGGCGCAAAGATGCGTACGTAGTAGTTGCGCTCGATCAGCCGCACCCGGCTGCGATAGACGTGAAAGAAGCGATAGCGGCGCGACTCGATGAACAGCAGCAGGAAGATGAGCACCATCGCGAACAGCAGCACTCCGTGATGCGACTGCGGGGACGACAGCGAGATCGACAGCATAGCGCCCACTCCGGTTATCGCCCAGTTGGTCGTCCGATCGAGCCGGTCGCGCCAGCTCATCATCCGCGCCATCTCGCCGCGGTAGTAGTGCGACAGCGCGTTGACGAACTCGACGGAGTTCGTTGGGAAGATAGGCGGTCCTGGTTTCGAGGATGAGTCAGGCCTGATGGTTATGTCTTTCTCGGTTATCATAGCGCGCCTCGCAGCAAGACTGATGAAAAGGATGAGCGGAGCATCTGAGTGACAAGAGCCCACTCGCACGGGGGCGGTTTATCACACAGCCAGTTCAAAGTTCAACCTGAGGATAATCGCGCAGGCTGGAGGTTGAACTCCAAACAGTCTTCAGCTATTCGTTCTGCGGAGTCGGGCCAGTTCGATCTTCAGACTCTCTTCGCCGCGCGCCATAGCCCATCTGTGATTCGCGGAGAATATCGGCTTGAACAAGAATGACAGCGCGCTCAGAAGCGGTTTGTCGGCACGGATCTTCCAGTCGTACGTTACCATTCATCGCCCGGCATCTAGCCCTTAACTACTTTTCGTTGTGAGATTGAACTCTGAAGGCAGCGGTACACAGACTGAAGTCTATGCCACTTCGGACCCTAATGAACTGCGGCGCCGAACGCCCGGTCACTGCCGCTCGCCGCGAGCCCGACTTGCGTTCTCGGCAAGAACACGCGCCCGGTCAAGCGATTCAAAGGCCTTTCGAAATTGCACGTCATCCGACAGGTATACTTGGTCGCCGGCTTCGGGTCCGTATGCAGCAGTGATAATCTCACGCCGCATCTGAGTGCGGATGTAGCTCAGGTTCGCGTTGATTCGTTCCTCTGAAACGTTGAACTGCGGCTTGTTCGAGATGTATTGGCGGAACGCGGCCAGCAACTCATCAGTGACGGGGTAATGATTCATGTCTTCAGGCGAGACCTTTGTCTTGTACTGGCACTCGGCGATCCGGTATGCGCGCAACCCTTGCATCTGACCCGCGACCAACTGCCGCACGAAATCGAACACCCCGTAAAACAGCCGGCTGGACAACGGCGGCGCTTTGACTTCCACATCGGGAGTGATGCCTCCGCCACCGTAAACCGTGCGGCCGAGGTCGGTGCGCAGCGCGTCGCCGTGCGGCGAGTTCCCCGCTCCGCTCTGGTCTTCGCCCCGGTTCAAGTAATAGTCATAGAACGAGACGTTCGCGTAGTTCCGCTGGATCGAACGCCCAGTCGGCGTGTAGTACTTTGCAGTCGTCAGCACCAGCCCGGTCCCGCCCCACAGCCGAAAAACTCCCTGTACGAGACCCTTACCGAAGGTGTTCTCTCCAACAATCAACGCGCGGTCGTGATCCTGGAGCGCGCCGGCTACGATCTCAGAGGCCGAGGCGGTCAGACGATCGACCAGCACAACCATAGGAATCGTCTCAGGTTCGTTGTTGTCCGGAACTTCATAGGTGTGGGCCGATGACTCTTCGTCGCGCCCACGAACTTCCAGAATCTTCTCGCCAGGCGCCAGGAACTTGGTAGAGACTTTGATCGCTTCGTCCAGAAGCCCTCCGGGATTGCCTCGCAGGTCCAGGACGAGTTGGCGCATGCCCTCCAGCCTGAGTTGCGCCAGGGCTTCGGTCAGCTCCTCATCGGTCTTGCTCGAAAAACCGCCGGTCAAGGCGATGTAGCCGGTGCCGCCCTGCCCCGCTATAAAGGCGTTGCGCACGGAGGGCAGTTTCACTTCGTCACGCCGCACACGCACGGTGATTGGGTTGGGCGTCCCCGCACGCTCGACGGTTATCTCGACGGGCTCACCCTTTTCGCCTCGCACACGATGCATGACCTGCTGGCTCGTCCAGTCGTCCACGTTTTGATTATCAATGGCGACTATGGCGTCGCCGTAGCGAAGCCCCGCGCGATGACCGGGCGCACCTGGAGTCGCTGAGAGAATATAGACGTGATCGTAGCGTTTCGCGATCGTAACGCCGATGCCGTAGATACGGCTGCTCTGTTCGGTTTGAACCTCGTCGAATTCGGCTTTTGTGAAGAAAGCAGAATGGGGATCGAGTTGATGGAGCATCCCCAGAATCGCGTTCTTGCCCAGCAGTTCGAGATCAACCTTCCCGGCGTAGCTCTCCTGTACTTCGGAGATCGCCTCCTTGAACTCGTCCGCGAGTTGATCGGTCAGATCGGAGTCGGCATCGGTTACGTGTGCGGGGCGCGTCGACCCATAGTAGCCGCCAGCCAGTGTCGCCAACGCAATCACTGCGATCGCCAACAACGGCAGTACCCGATTCCTCATACTGCAAGTACTCCTTCGCTTCAGAATAATACAAAAGACAACGAGGCGTCAAAAGAGGCTTACTGGTCCGTAGTCCGTAGTCCGTAGTCCGTAGTCCGTAGTCCGTAGTCAGTTGCGAGCACCGTGATGTTTGTGAATACTTGCTACGGACTACTGACTACGGACTACGGACTTCCTACGGACTACGGACCACGGACTTCCTTATGACTGACACAGCAGATGTGGTGATCATCGGTGGGGGCATCGTCGGGTCGAGCGTCGCCTATCACCTGACCGAGGCCGGCTGCACGAATGTCTTGATCATTGACCGCGAACCGCAGCAGGGTATGGGTTCCACCGCCAAGAGCATGGGCGGCGTGCGCGCTCAATTTGCGACCCCGATCAACATCAAGATGTCGCTTTATTCGATTGACCTCTTTTCGAAGTTTGAGGAAGTGACCGGTCACACTGCAGGCTACCGGCCTCACGGTTATCTTTTCGTGGCAACCAACGAGCGACACCTTGATTACCTCAAGACCAACCTCCGGCAGCAGCAGGCGTGCGGGCTGATCAACGCAGAAATGGTCACTCGCGAAGACATACTGAAAACAGTTCCGCAGCTAATCGCGGACGATGTCTTAGGTGGGAGCTTCTGTCCGACTGACGGCTTTGTTGATCCTTATAGCGTTATGACCGGATTCGCCAAACGCGCGCGCGAACGCGGCGCGCGGGTATGGTTGGAAACCGACGTAACCAGCATCGATGTCGAGCAAGGTCACGTCGCTGGTGTTCAGACTTCCCGCGGGTACGTGTCGACTCGCATCGTGGTCAACGCCGCCGGACCATGGGCCGCCGGTGTTGCACGGCTTGCAGGGGTCGAAATACCTGTGGAGCCTCTCCGGCGGCAGATCGTGAAGACGGAACCGTTCGAACAGCTTTCCTCGAGGCTTCCAATGGTGATCGATATGTCGAGTGGATTTCACTTTCGCCCGGAAGGTTCGAGCTTCCTATTGGCGTGGCCTGATCCGGAACAGACTCACGGGTTCAGAACAGATTTCGACTACGGCTTCATCGAGAAAATCCTGACGCGAGCCCTGAATCGCGTGCCGGTGTTTGCCGACGCCCAAGTGAATCCTCGCCGTTGCTGGGCCGGCATGTATGAAATGACACCTGACCATCACGCGATCATCGGCCGGGCTCCCGGCGTTGAAGGAATGTATTTAGCGAACGGCTTCAGTGGTCACGGCGTAATGCACTCTCCCGCGACGGGCAAGATCGTTTCTGAGTTGATAGTAAGCGGCGCATCGAGCTTTGTGGATGCCCCAATGCTGAGGGCCGAGCGGTTCGCAGAAGGCGATTTGCTGGAGGAGACGGCCGTGCTGTAGAGTCTTGAGGAAGCAAACGGGTTCAGCCCTAAGGCTGCCAGGCTAAAGCCGGAAATCTAAACAACACAACGGAGGTCTTGATGAAGAAGCTAGTCTTATCAGGGTTGATGATAGTGGCTCTGGGAGCCAGTTTCGTGTTCGCGGCTCAAGACGCCGCGAAGACTGGCGCGACGAGCGGCGGCGGCAGTGCTACCGCCGGCGGGACAGCAAGTGGGGGCGCGGTGAAGAAGGCTTCCGGTAAGGCGAAGAAGTCTTCCGGTAAGAAGAAGCATCACAAGCAAAAACACCGCAAGCATAGTAAGAAATTCTAACGTGGCAAAGCACATCCTTCTGTTAGGGGCGCTTTCTGTGTGGCTCGCGGCGTCCCCGGCCGCCGCCGCCCAAGAGAACGCTCGTGCGGGCGCCAGAGACGCGGTTGAAAGCTCGAAACCAGAGTCGATACTCGAAGCGTGGCCGGCGAGCGTTCAAATAAGTCGCCTGTCGGACATCGGCTGCGGCAAGGCGGTGATCTTCAGCCCCGACTTTGCTGAGTCTGGCAACCGCCAATTCTATGAGAAGCTCGGGTTCCTTTACATCGAGGACTCTAGCTGGCAGATGGCGCTCAATCAGATCATCGCCCGAAATCACTGGCATCCTGAAAACCGCATCGAGACGATCTTTCTCGAGACTCACGGGACCAACGGCCACGGTTTGAAGCTGCAGGCTGGGGTTGCGCCCGGCGCGCGGCGCTCTTACATCTCGGTTGGAGCTTTACAAGAGAGGCTCGAAGGCCTGGGCGTGCGCCTCTGTGTCGTTGGAGCCTGCAACGCGGGGAGGTTGTTCCGACCCGAAATATACAGAGAGCTCAATCCGCGGCCTGGAGACCCGCTGTTCCTGCCCGCGACGCTGGGGATCGTCAACACGTCGGCGAAGTATGACCCGGCAAGCAGCAAGATCGTAGTGGTCCGGCGAGCAGAGAGCGAAATTGAGACCACCAGCGACGGCGACGCCTCCGAGCTGTCACCAGCGGCGCGTGAGATTCTAGGGCTCGCTCGGCCGGCTCGCGATCGAACATCGCGCAATCTGCATTTCGTCGTGTCGAACTTACTCATCCAAATGTTGATTCACGACCCCCGCCTTAAGTTGACGGCCACCGGCTATATGAACGCGAAATCGAGAAGAGATCTGAGCAACGCCGAGAGCGAAGTCTTATTCGAACGCTTTCTCTCTTTCATCAATCAGGTTGCCGAGCGTGAGCACCAGATAACCCACGGTGGGCGGTTGCCCACAACGTCCCACGCCCAGAACGCCACGCGACTCAACACACCTCCAGCCGGGTACGACTCACCCACATTGCAAGCCTCAACGATGCGAGCCAAGAGGCACCGGTCGCGAAGAGTGATTGATTGAGGTTTTGTTTACGGCTTCGCGCCTTGTGCTGAAAGCAAAGACGCGAAGCCGTAAAGCTCGATCGAGGCTAGAAGGCGAACTTCAGACCCAACAGAAGCTGCCTGGGATTGAACGCAGTGCTGAAGCTAAGCGGCTGGCCGCTCCTGAAGTCACGGTCAGGCCGCCCATGGAGCCGCACCGTGTCACTAAGGTAATCGATTGCGGTAGGCTCCCCTGCCCTGGGATTTGGTTGCCCATTTATTAACAGCGGTTCGAACGCCGTGGGGACTAACTCGTTCACGGAGCCGAAGTTCGTGTGGTTGAACAGATTCTCGCCGTCAACGCTGATCTCGATGCGCTTCGCACTTTCAGCCCCAAACCGGAACATTTTGCTGAGCCGCATATTGACGCTGCGGAAGTCTGGCCCAATCCCGGTGTTGCGGCCGATGTAAAAGAGGCGATCGGTACCGCTGCGAGTGTCGCCATTGATGTCGGCGCCGGTCCGGATCGTAAACGGAATTCCGCTGCGGATGAAGATGCTCGGGCTGAGCGTCATATCCGCCAACGCGCGGGACCCGAAATTGTGTCCGGCGCCCGATTTGAACGGACTCTGGAAGATGCCGCTGACGACGAAGTTGCTTCGCACGTCGAAGGTCGACAATGACCGCTCGCGGCCCAGCCGCGAGGGGAAGGGCGGCGCAAAGGCGGAGTTGAAATCAGTCGCATCGTCAATCGCCTTGCTAAAGGTGTAGTTAGCCTGGAAGGAAAAGTGATCGCTGAAACGCTTGGTCAGCGAGAACGTCACCCCGTGATAGATCGATTTGCCGCGCGATTGGTAGTCGGTGAACTGCGTTATGCCCGCATCGTTCACCTTGCCGCACTGCGTGTCTGTCTGTCCGACGACTCCGGTCGAGCATACGCGGTAAAGCGGACCCACAACGCGCGTGTTCCGCGTAAGGAGGGCAGCGGCCTGCGCGGCGGTCGTCGCCGGACAGCCCGGTGTCCCCGCCTCGCAATAATTCAATCCGACCGGCTGCTGAATGTGAAGCCCGTGATACATCTGGTAGGCGATTTCAACGCTGATACTGTTGGTGAGCTGGCGCTGTATGCCGAGGTTGGCTTGAATCGCGTAGTTGTTCTTGTAATCCGGGTTCAAGTCGAACAGTACACGTCCGACCGCCCCGGCCGCGGTCGAGATCCCCAGCGCATTGACGTCGGCCTCGGTGAGTACGCTGAAAGGATACTTGCCCTGAGCGACGCCCGCTTGCCAAACCGAAGTGACTCCGTTTAGCGGACTCCTGGCAATCTGATTGATGTACGTACCGCTGCCGTTGAGGATGCTGGTGTAACTGGGAATCTGTACGTAAATCGGCGAGTAGAAAACTCCGCTGCCCCCGCGCAGCAAAGTCTTGCCGTCACCCGTCACTTGCCACGCAAACCCGAAACGCGGCGAGAAGTAGGCGTGCCGCGGTACCGGCTGCGGCTCGCCGTCCCAATCAACTCTGCCGCCGATATCAAGTGTCAGGCGCGGATGCACCTTCCACTTATCTTGCGCGAAACCGCCGAGATAGTGACCGGTACCCTCCCAGGTCGAATTGTGGAATCCTTGCCTGTAGAGAAAGGGCAGGTTCAAATCGAAGTTCTGCAGGGGGTTCAGTTGAGTTGCGGCCGCAGTGCCGGCGGCGGCTACAAACGCGGCTCGATCGGCAGCGGGTACTGCCAACGAGACCGGGTAGGCCGCGCTGGACAGGAATTGATACTCGCCGGCGAACCACAGATCGTTCCGGAAATTGTAATGGACCGGGCGATACGACCCGCCAAACTTGAACGTGTGGCTACCCCGGATCCAGGTCAGAGTGTCCTCAAACTGGGCGCGCCACTGGTGGACGATATAGGGAGCGCCGAAGTTGCGGCCGAAGCCTGCCGCAGCGCTTGTACCGCTCAGGCCAGTTATTAGAATGCCCACCTGAGCCGGCTCGGGTGGCGCGGTCACCGCCGAGTTGCCGGGCGAGAATTGCCCGCGCATCTGATTGACCACATTGCTCCCAAAATTGTGGGTCCAGTTAATGACCGTCGAGTAGTCGCGATAGGTCAAGCTATTATTTACAGAAGGGGATGTTGCGTTACCGGCGCCGGGGTCATCCGTAAAATTCCGAGTCAGCGTGAAACGCCCGTTGATGGCGTCGTTGTTAGTGACCTGGTAATCCACCCGCGTGCTCCAGCTATTGAACCGCGCCACACCATTGAACGTGCCTTCGTTATCGCTCAACATCTTGAAGGTGTTCGGATAGGTGGCAGCGGTGGTAGTCAGGGCCGTGCGCAGATTGCCAGAAATTCTCCGCACGTTGGCATCGGCAGAGGCATCCAGCGTGGTGAGCAGCGCCGACTGGGCCGCGTTGGGCTGCAATAGCGCGTTAGTCGTGTAAAAGCGAAAACGAGCGTTGTCGTTTTGCCGGCGTTCGTAGTTTGTGAAAAAGAACAGCTTGTTTTTGGCGATCGGCCCGCCAAAAGTGAAGCCCGGAAAGAGCTGGCGATCACTGGCTCGCGGATTGGTGAAGTCAAAGAAATTGCGCGCTGAAGTCTTATCCGAGCGGTAGAAGATGTATCCGCTACCGTGGAAGCTATTCGTTCCGCTCTTGGTGATGACGTTGACCGCCGTGCCGGCCGTAAAGCCGAACTCAGCCGTGAACGAATTGCGGTTGACCTGAAACTCTTGAATCGACTCGACGCCGATATCGAAGCGGGCCTGGCCCGAACCGTACTCATTCTCGCCGCCGTCAACGGTGATGAGATTGTTGCGCCCGTTGCTGCCGCCAACTGAGAATCCGGAGGTGCCGAAGCCCGTAATCCGACCCGCAAGCTGGGCCCGAGGAGCGTCCGAGTTCCCCACGCCCCCCAGGGTGTAAACATAACTCTGGAAGGTGCGGCCGACGTTGGGCAGGTTTTCAACCTGGCGTCTATCGATTGTGCTCGCTTGCTGCGTTCTCTCGACGTCGATTACCGGCGCTTCAGAAGTGACCTCGATCTGCGCTTTCACTCCAGCCGGCTGCAACTCGATGTCGTAGACCGCAGTCGTCCCAACGGTGATTTCCGCTTTGGGGATGACCGCAGCCTCAAAGCCTGGGGCCTCTATGCGAACCTCGTAGACGCCTGGCTGCAAAGTGGGTATGACGTAGGAACCGTCGCTTCCGGTCTTGCCGGTTCGAGTGGTTCCCCGTTCCGTGCTCTTCGCGGTCACGATCGCGCCGACCACTACCGCCTTATTCTGATCGGTGATTGTTCCCTTGATTGTCGCGGATGAAACGTCCACCTGCGCGAGCGTTGAAAGGCTCCCGGCGAAAGCGAACGCAATACTGAGAACTGAAAGCAGAATCGTCTTTTTCATAAGTAGCCTCCGGAAAATTGATCAGTGTCCGTTTGTCCGACCGAGCCAGAACTAGCTCAACAGCGATCTGGCGCTTTACTGCTTCTCGATCGTGTACCTCTGTCTGACCCGTGGGATCTACTGCGCTAACGCAATAACTTGCCGGAGTGAATTCCAGCTTAGCTATGCCAGGTATGAACGGCCCGAAGGCATGAACTCAAACTCCTCGTTATGTTTCGTCTCAGCAATTTCAAACTCCGTCAAAGACGGCTGTCCTTCAGGTTGGGCGCTTCCTTCCATCTGTACGACGCATACTTCGTAAAAAGACTTCCGTGAATTCCTTGGCTGTCTCTTCTTCAGTTAGCTTTATGAAGTCCACTTCGGAAAAGTGCAGGCAAACGGCGTGGTTGTATACAGAGCCGAGGAAAGCCTGTACCGCGATGTCAGGATTGCAATGATGGAAGGCGCCCTCGCGCTGCCGATTCACGATATAGGCACGCAGGAATCTGAAGAGCGGACAGACCTGCGACTCGCGATATTTTCGCGCTAGCTCATGACCTTCGAGCGACGAATAAAGCCTCAGCGACAATAAATCAGCGTCTCGTTTGTAGTGTGCGAGAATGTTCCTGGCAGCGAAGAGAAACAGCCCTGTATCGTCGCGGCGCTCCGCAAACTGGGCGAGGTCAACCAACCAGCTCGTTAGTCCCGCCTCGTTCGACTTGACCTCGAGGATCGCCGCGTAGAGCTCCTGTTTGCTGGCAAAGTGACGGAAGATCGTAACTTCATTGACGCCCGCGGCAAGCGCGATTTCTCGAGTGGTCGTTCCTCGAAATCCCTTTTGCGCAAAGAGCCGGATTGCGGTCCTAAGAATCTGCTGGCGTATCTCGCCGCCCGGCGCAGACTCTGCGCTCTTCAGGACGCTGCCGCCAGTGCTCACGCGCTTAGGTAACCTTCGCGACATTATCGCCTTCCCTCCAGCCAGGAGGCAAGCAGGTGCTTGCTTGCTTTCAGTGGCGGCGATTGTATTAGGCCTTGCGAAGCTTGTCAACAGTCAAATTGTTTTCCTGGAGCGTCTTTTTTTGGCCTCACCCTGGCCATTCGGCCTCGCCGCGAGGCCGGGTCAAACGGCATCGGCCTCAACTTCTCAGGGTCGAGCGTTCACCGCCCGCAGCGACAATGCTTGCGCCGCAACGCCGGATTGTGGTTTAACGATCTGGCGCGCTTGTGCACAATTCGACTGGAGGAGGATCATGCCAAAATTTGTTATCGAACGCGAAATCCCGGGCGCGGGGGCGTTGTCGCCACAGGAGCTGCAAGCAATCTCGCAGACCTCCTGCGGAGTGCTCCAGCAGATGGGGCCGAGTATTCAGTGGCTTCATAGCTACGTGACCGGCGACAAGATCTATTGCGTCTACATCGCTCCCAACGAAGAGATGATACGCGAACACGCTCACCAGGGCGGTTTTCCGGCCAACCGTATCTCAGAAATAAAATCCGTCATCGATCCGACCACCGCAGAAGGGTGACCCTCGGAAGGAATAGTTGATGCCAGAACACCGCAGCTTGCCGCCCTGGCGAGTGCCCGGTTATCTCGAAACACAAGCTGGACGCTTGACCGTCGACGGCGTCGACGCCGCGCGCCTTGCAGAGCAGCACGGAACGCCGCTCTACGTGTTCTCAGAGAAGCGCATCGCCGATAACATCCGCAACCTGCGCAGCGCGGTCGAGTCAGTGCACCCACGCGTGAAGATCTGCTACGCGTCAAAAGCAAACTCGAACATGGCGGTGTTGGATGCGGTGCGTCGCGCAGGAGGCGACGCCGAGGTCAACTCCGGCGGCGAGCTGTTCAAGGTTAAGAAGATTGGGTTCCGCCCGGATCAAATAGTCTTCAACGGCGTTTCGAAGACGGATGACGAGATCCGCAACGCAGTCGAGTACGGCATACTCGCCATCAACATCGACTCGCTTTACGAACTCGATCAAGTCACCCGAGTTGCGCGCTCGATCGGCAAGCGAGCCAACGTTGCAATCCGCATAGTCCCCGAGATAATCACCCGTTCACACATCGGGCTTCAAACAGGATTGCTATCTTCTAAGTTCGGCCTTTCGCCGTCGCAGATCGATGAAGCCTTCAAGCGCGCGCTTGGCGCCCAAGATGCAATCAACCTCGCGGGCGTGCACATCCACGTGGGCTCACAGACGCCGGACTCGCAGCCGTTCGCTCTCGCCTTCGCCGAGATGTGGATTTTCCTGGTCGGCCTCTACAAAAGGACTGGGCATCGTCTGAGTCACATAAACATCGGAGGCGGGCTGCCGGTGAATTATCTATCGGACACACCAATGGCCGAGGACATCGAGGAGCGCGAGCGCCAGATGCTGCGAGCGGAGTTGGACCCGCAACAGGTGCTGAAGGCGGCCTTGGCAGAAGCTCGGGTCGATGGCGAAGCGGGATTACTCGAGGGCCTCACCATCGTGTTCGAGCCCGGCCGCAGGATAGTTGGTGACACGGGGCTTTTGCTTACACGCGTGTGCAACATCAAGCAGCGTCCCGAAACCGGCGACACCTGGCTGCTGACCGACGCCGGCTACTCGCTTGCGATTTCGATGGCGATGTACAAGTGGTACTACCACCTGATTTCAGCCTCACGCGCAGACGACGATCACGCGACGCCTTACAAGGTCGCGGGGCCGTTGTGCGACTCGGGTGACGTCTACTTTGACATTGAGCAGGGCACGCGGCTTCCGAATTATCGGCTGCTGCCGGAGGGAACAGGTGTGGGCGACGTGCTTGCGCTCCTGAACACGGGAGCATACGCGCTGGATCAGGCATCGCAATACAACGGCCGGCCGATCTGCGCGGCGGTGATGGTGCGAGCCCCCGGGAAGGTCGCGATCATTCGCCGCCGCCAGACCTACGACGACCTTTACTCGATGGATCAATGGTGACGATCAGCTTTAGGCTGGCCGATTCGCCTTACGACTGCGCTTGGGATTCTTTGTCGCAGGCTCCTCATAGATCGAGTCAGGAGCATAAAACGCGCCCGTGATTCCGGGACGGTTGTCGCGCTCGTAGTAATCGTGCCACCACTTCGCCGCCTGCCAGATGGCTTCAGGACAACTCGAACGGCTTTCCAACCCAGGCGTAAGATCGAATCCCGCGGCTCCGAAGACTGTCTCGAGCATTGCAGCCGAAGGAATCCCCAGGCCGTCCATTAGCGGGTTGCTGCTGCGCGCGACGCCCCACGTGTAACCGAGCCACCTCACTACAAGGTCAACAGCGTCAAGCACCGCCCGCTGCTTCTTAAACATATCAAGCGCCTCCATCACTTTGTCTTGCGTCACCGGAATCCCGAGCGCCGCTATATTCGGGTAGTGGGCTGGATCGCCATACGGCGTGAGCCTTCCTTCTTGCACGGCGTTAAGTGGAGGCGGAAACCCGAACCCTCTCTGCGGCTCCAACGAAACTTCTGTAACCGCGCTGGCGGCGATATTCTTTGCCGCGTGCAAAAGAAGGACGTGAGACCAGTAACTCGGCACAAGGTCATGCCGCAGGTGCGCCTGCGCAAGTCTGAGACGAAAGGCAATCTGACTCTTGCCGCCCAGCAGCACCAGGTGCGTCACCTCGCCAGCCGGCAGGTTCCGACTCAGCCAGCCGATGTTGTCCTCGCCCTCTTTGCGAGAAACTGGCTTGAACTCCTCGCTCGGAGACGTAGCGTGCGAACTCAGTATGTTTATCATCCTGTGTTTTCCTCCTACGCGCTTTTGAACTTGAATGGGCCCAGCTCCACCGGGCTTGCGATGGAGCTGTCGGAATGAATCGGCCAGTAGGTGATGCGGCACCTGACACCGCCACCGGCCTGGCGAAAGCTCAGCAGCGCGACGTGATTGCCTTTCTGGCGGTGAATCGTAGAGCAGGGGAATCGCCCACTGAAGGCGCTCGACGCAAGGAAGGCGGGCGGCTCGCTCGGCGCCGAGTGTCGTGGCCAGGGATCCGAACTGCCAAAAACCCCTTGAAGGAAACCGCCGATCTTGTTGATCGTGTCGGCGCCTACCGTGGTAACCAGCGAAGAAGGCGATGAGATGATTTCAGTGATCGCCGTGCGCCCGGTCGTGATGTCCTGCGCCGTTGCGATTCGACCCCAGTGAACGTCGCCGGTCAGACAGATCAAGGGGCGGCCGGCATCGACCAGCCGCTGAAGCGTTTGCATGATGCGGCCAAAATCTTCGTAGTTCGGAAGCTCGTAGTCGGCAATCGCTCCCTTGATCGAGCTGATCGGATCTTCAAAGACCGACTGCCCTGATACGAACACGCCGATGCGATTCTCGGCTATCACGGCGTTCACCCACTTGCCCAACTGATTGTGCGCGTCAGCGGTCATCGTGAACGCTCGGTTCTCATCTTTGCCGCTTCGAGTGTCGGCGATGAAGAAGGATAGAGGATGCACGTCGAGAATGAACGCTTCCCCAAGGTTGGCCGCGTTGTTTGCGTACGGAAGCTGGAAGCCCCTGAACATTGCCTGCGCGGCTTTGCGCCATCGTTTACGGCCGTCATCGCTCCACGCGTTCTGAATAAACGGGCTCGGATGCGGAAAGTTGTTCCAGTATTCGTGGTCATCAGGAATGGAAACACTTGGGGCCGCATCGAGCACTCGAGCGTATCCATCCGGGCCGCGCCAGTTCTCTATGTAGTCGCGTTCGAATTTGTCCGCGAGCCAACGTTCGTCGTCCTCAAAGTTCTTCAGCGTGGGCAGGTCGAGATAGACCTGATCGCCGGCCAGTATGCTCAGTTGCGGCCTGACGAGCGCTCTTAGTTGGGAAACGATGATCCCGGAGAGTCCGCGCCGATCTTCTGCCGAGTGATGACACGAGACAAGAAGCACGTTGAACCATCGGTCGAGATCGGTTGGTATCTCGGTTGGCAATGTCCTGATGTCTAACGCGCGCTCGGTCCCCGCCGCGCTAACTGAGATCGTGTGCAGCGAGTCCGGCTCAAGACCGGCAAACTCGTAGACACCTGTGAACGCTCTCGCCACCGTCTCCTGAGCCTGGTTTAGAGGCAGCAAGTCGTCGGTTCGCGCACTCGCGATCGGCCTCAGAGCCACCGGCTCAGCGGCAACACCATCCAGGGACCAGGCTAAAGAAGGGGCACTGGTCACCTGGAAGGCGCCGATCCAGACTCGCAAGCGATCGCTCGGGGCCGCTCTGGGATGAAGAACAATGTCCATTACGTTGAAAGCCTAAACTACATCGGGTCGCGGATTGAGCCCACGAACAGCAACGTGCCCGTCTTGTTGTCCCTGATCGCGCAGAAGAACGGATGATCGACGATCATGCGAAAGGTCTTGCGCGGTTGCATAACTGACGTCACGCTCATCTCGACGGAGGTCACCGCCGCCGCTTCCGTGCCTTCCTCGTTCACCTCGGCGAAGGTCTTATGTTTGACCCTGCTGATAAACGCGTTCTGCGAAGTCTGAACGATTCCGCTGAAGTCCGCCCGATCCGGATCAAAAGCGATTCCCATCCCCAGAGCCTTCAGTGCATCGTTCATTCCGATTTCGTACTCCACCTTGAAGCGAGGCACGGCGATCTCGCCTTTGGTTTCGGCGAACTCTTTCATCCACGCATCCCAGTTCGCGGCGGTCAGGCTCTTTTGAAACGCATCAAGGCTCACACCCTGCGCCGGAAGGAATATGTACATGCTTACGCGGCCGGCGCCATAGGGGAGGCTGACGGCTTGAAAGTCTTTGGCTTCGTAATAGCTGTACTTGCCGGACTGATGCATCATCGGGTGACGCTTCTGCTTGCCCGCCCCGGTCGTGAACTGTTCTTCTTTTGTCTTCGCCTTGTCGAACTCGGCCGCCCACGTTCCCTTGAAATAGATCGCGTTAATCAGGAAGAGAATCGACTGCGCGTCGATGTTGTCGATGATCTTGCCGATCTTGCCTCTTGTCTTGCCCGCCACCCACGAGTTGATTGTCGCCGGAGCGCTCGGATCGCCGAAGTCAAGCGTAGTCACTTCGGCACCGTAGTACTGTTTGTTTCTCTGAATGAAATCCGGATTGAAGGCGATGCCTTTTTTTCCCCACAGCGAGTTGGCGATGCTGAGCTGGACTTTGGGGTCCGCGCTTTCGAGAGCAGCTTTCAACTGAGCGTAAGCGCGATTCAACTCGAGGTGATTCATCCCCCGAATCTCGAGAGCGCGTTCCATCGCCTGCTTCGTTTCGCCGACCGCGCCGTTGTAAGTCATCGCAAGCGCGAGACCCACGCTCGCAGGCGAGATAAGGATGTTCTTTCCAGCGTCTTGTTTCGCGACTTCCGCAAAAAGCTTGAAGCCGAATGTCGTATTGGCGGAAACGAGCCGGCTGTCCACGGTGTCACTGGTTGGTTTGCTGTCCTGGTCTTCCATGGCGGAGTTCTTGTTCGAAGGTTGATTGTTGTTTGCGACGCTCGATTGTGAAACGGTCGAGCAGCCGATCAGCGCAAGAAGAATCACGCCAGTCAGCCCACGCCCGGTTCTTTCCAAACGATGGGTTTTCATTCTTCAGTCCTCGGATGGTCGAGGCTTGCGTTTGAAGACGTGCGCGTGGGCCCTCCGAGCCTTTGACTTTGCGCCGTCGAACCTCGAGGCTATGCGCGCTTGCACCGCTTTCGACTTGGACTTCGCCTGGTCGAACTGATTGCTTATTCGCGGAAAGCGTTTTCTGATTCGATCGAGCAGCCGAGCGGCCCACGGCGAAACGCTCGACAAGATGAACAGGCCGACAAGTATGAATAAGATGCCCTGAAGTATCGGCAGGAAAAGGCCAAGTATGCCGAGAAGTATGAAGCCCCAGCCGGCAATGTGGATCGCGGCGCGTTTGAGTCTTGTTTTCGTTCCCATACTGATCGGAACGATTAGTCTAGCAGACGGGGTTCGAGTGGAGACAGGTAGGATGGGATGGGGCCGGCGCTATGAACATACCAGCCCCTCAAAGGCTTCCCAAGTGATGAGGGAGACCTTACCACTTAGGGAAGCCAAACGGAACCGATTTGTGACGTTTCGATGACGAAGGTCTCGCGCGGCCAAGATTGAGACCGTAGATCAAAGGCGAAGATCAATCTCTATCGCCGCCGCGCCGTTGACAAGGACTGCCCTCTATTATAAAGTCTGCCCGCTCTAGATTCGCTCTTCCTCCTAGCCCGTTGTTGATGTGCACATCGAGCTTGGTTCGGAAGCTTCTATGGACGGGCCTTAGGTTTTTAGGAAGGCTCGCCCGGTCATTCTTCATAGACGTGTAGTAAGAGACTATTCAAAGGGACAAGGAGATGCGGCAGCCCGGTTTTGAAACAACCTTTCCACCGGAAAGCATGCCGCTGGGTTCCAGCGAACAAGCGCGGGTTAGCGGTCCCGTGTGTCTTTGTTGTCAGCGCGTAATAGTGCTAGATAGAGAGAAAGGCCCTGTCACCACCACCTGTGATGACGGGGCCTTTTGAAAGTGCGACCGCTGCCGGATCCCCGACGTAGAGAACGCATCGCGGTTGAGTAATCATCTAATGCGTGGTGCGATTCAATCCAGGTTCTGAGGCCTCATCGCTCATGACGAATCTCCGCTCTTGCTCCGCTACCCCACGACACGAAGGCCACCTATGAGCTTGCTCGTCTTTGGAGTCATACTGCTCTGGTTAGTCGTAGCCTTAGGGTGTTGGCTCGGCTTTCAACTTCTCCGTCAGAACGGGCGCATATTGTTGCGCCTCGAGGCGCTGGAGCAACAACTCGTTCAACTTGGCGCAGCCCCGGGACAGAGCCTTCCGATCGCGCCAAGCCGCCCGCCCAGCTTGCCCATCGGCTCAGTCGCTCCAGAATTTGAACTGCCGGACCTGTCTGGAGATCACAAGAAGCTGGCCGAGTGGCGAGGCCAGCGAGTGCTGCTCACTTTCTTCAACCCGCGCTGTGGCTTCTGTGTGAAGATGGCTCCCGACCTCGCCGCCCTGCCGCTAGATGGAGCTGAAGGCGGGCCTGTGCCGGTCGTTGTTAGCACTGGCGATGCTGAGGCGAACCGCCAACTCGTCAAGGAGCACGGGATTCGCTGTTCGGTGCTGCTGCAGGAGAAGATGGAAGTCGCCTCCGCGTACAAAGCCGGCGGCACCCCGATGGGCTATTTGATCGACGAACACGGAAACATCGCCAGTGAAATCGGAGTCGGCGCGCAGGCGTTGCTCGCGCTCGCGAACCCGGTGAACAACGCAGCGGCAACTGGAAATGGACACAGAGTCTACCAAGGCAATCGATCGTTGGCGGATAGCCACATCAATCGCAACGGTCTCGCCGCCGGCTCACCGGCTCCTGGCTTCCGTTTGCCGCGTCTCGATGGGGGCGAGTTGTCGATTGAAGACTATCGAGGCCGGCGGGTGCTGCTCGTGTTTTCCGCTCCCGACTGTGGTCCGTGCAATTCGCTGGCTCCGCAGTTGGAGCAAGTGCATCGTCACCGGCCCGACGTCGATGTCTTAATGGTGAGCCGTGGCGATGCGGAGGCTAATCGCCGGAAGATAACCGAGCACGGGCTGACTCTTCCGGTTGTGCTGCAAAAGCATTGGGAAGTCTCGCGCCTCTACGAAAGCTTCGGAACGCCGATCGGTTATTTGATAAATGAGAACGGCATCATTGCTAGCAACGTTGCGGCCGGCCCGGAGCAGATTCTAGCTCTGTTGTCTGACGCCGATCAACCGCAGCGCATCTCGACGGGGCATTCCCTTGGCTATGGCTAGCGTCTTGGCTTGCTCAGAGGACCTTAATGACCTTTGTGTTGTTAGGCGAAAGCCTGGCAGACCGCAAAGGGTTTGATCGGAGGGGGGCCGCTCGGTATCCCCTCGTTTTTCAAACGACCTGCACTATGGACAGGAGAAAGCTATGCCGCGAATCAAAGGCTTAACTCTATTCTGCTTGCTCTTCCTCGCAGTCTTTTGTTTCAGTCAACCAACCGGAGGATTGGCGCAGACCGGCAAGCCTGTCGAATCAGAGAGTGACGTAAGAATGCTCCGATCGCTGCTCGATGAGGTGCGCCAACTCCGGATCGCGATCGAGCGCTCCAATCTCGGCGCTTACCGGGTCCAAATCGCAATCGAGCGAATGCGATTGCAACAGGGACGCGTAGACTCCGTCGCGCGCGATCTTGAGAATGTTCGTCTCCAGCTGTCCAATACGAAATTGTCCCGCGCGCAAACGGAAGCGCGTCTCAAGGACCTGGAAGATCAAATGAATGACGAAACGGAAACCACTCGCAAGGCGCAGCTCGGTCGCCAATACAAGGAAGCCAAACGAAACATGGACGCACAAGCCAAATGGGACGAACAAACGCGAGAGCGCGAAACGCAGCTAAGTGTCCGGTTGCAAGAAGAGCAGGGAAAGCTCAGTGAGATAAACAATCGCCTTGATACCCTTGAGCGCCAACTGGAACAAGAACAGTACGAGGATAAACCGCGAAAGGAGAAGGCTCGTCCTTGAGAAGACACGGCGGATCGGACACATTCAGACGAGCCTGATTCGCGAAAATCCGTCGCATCTGCGCGACACTTGCCTTTTCATTTTCGGCTGAGACCTTTGACAATGCGCCGAACGCCTTCCTGGATAAGCGGCGCTTAAATGGAGAACGAGAAAACTATGAAGAGTCCATTTGATGAACTAGCCAAGACGCTAGCCATAGCCAAGGAAGTGCCCCGTCGAGATGCGCTGCGGTTGATCGGGGGCGGTCTGGCAGGGGCAATTCTGGCGTCTTTTGGCGTGGGAAAAGCATTCGGGCAAGGCAACAGTGACTGTGCTCATTTCTGCACATCGGTCTTCCCGCCGGGACCAGATCGGGGCCAGTGCATCAGTGATGCTGCGCACCATATGGGCCTCTGCTACCAGTGTGGGCCGGCAGCTCCGCCGGAGGACCACGGTCCGCTATGTGGCCAGGTCTGCTGCGACTTAGCGCAGGTCTGCCAGGGTGGCACTTGCGTCACGTGTAGCGGTGTGCGGTGTGGCCAGGGCTGTTGCGAGCCAGGCCAGATTTGCCAGGATGGGACTTGCGTCACGGTGGGGGTGTGTAGCGGCACAGGTGGCGGGTGCGGACAATCCTCCGTATGTGGAGACAATTGTTTCTGCTTCGAGACGACCGAAGGGTCTGTCGCGTGTACGTCAGACGTCAACTGTGGAGGACGCCAACCCTGCAGCTCGAGCGAAGATTGCGCGTTCGGCTGGGTTTGTACCACGAACACGTGCTGCGAAGACAATCAGTGTGCTCCGCTGTGCAATGGTGGCGATGGCGAAATAAATGCACTGCAGATCAACTCCGGTACGGGTTTGATGGCGTCTGGTAGAGTATTTTGAAATCGCGCTGCCACGCTGATTGGATGGCGCATGCAACCTGCTGCCGTTTGCCGGAAGCGCGAACGGTTGCTGGATACTCGTTTGCGAGAGGGGTGCCGCTGCGCATCCCCTCACTTTCAAGGGGATTTCACTTCTTGAGGGGAGACCGGTATGCTGCGAATTAAAGGTTTGGCTCTATACTGCTTATTCTTGATCGCGGTTCTTTGTTACGTCATACCTGCCAGAGGACGGGCGCAGGCCGGGAAGTCCGCTGAATCCGAGCACAACGAGCCGACACTGCGCGACACTTGCTTTCTTATTTTCGGCTGAGACCTTTGACGATGCGCCGAACGCCTTCTTCGATAAGCGGCGCTTCGATTGAATACGACAACCTTAGATAGCCTTCACCTTCTGAGCCAAACGCCGACCCGGGCACGGTGATGACTCGATCCCCAAGCAACGCGAGAGCGGTGTCCATCGACGGACCGTATCGCGACACGTCGAGCATGATGTAGTACGCGCCTTCACCTTGTACGTACGGAAGCTGCAGCTCGCGGTCGATTGCGCGCGCCATAACTTCGCCCCGGCGATTCAACTCATCGCGCATCGCGGCGGTTTCGCGGCGGCCTTCGCCGCTGAAGGCCGCAAGCGCGGCTTTTTGCGTCACCGCTGACGTGCAGGTCGACATGTACTGGCGCATCACGGTCACTTGACGAATCACATCTTCCGGTCCAACGGCCCAGCCAAGCCGCCAGCCGGTCATGCTCATCATTTTCGAGAGGCCCGAAACGATAATCGTCTTGTCGTAAAACTCTGAGATAGTCGCGGGACGCTCGCCAACGTAAAGGTCGCGATAGATCTCATCAGCCAGCACGTAGGCGCCCGATCGAGAGAGCCGCTCGGCTATGAATCGCAGGTCATCACGCGAGATCACCCGGCTGGTTGGATTCGAGGGCGAGTTGATTACTACCAGTTTAGTCTTGTCGGTTACTGCTCTATCGAACCTCTCGCGATCGAACACGAACCCGCTAGCCGCGGGAGTCGCGTAGTATCGCACATCAGCGCCAGCAATCTCGGCGATCGCCGGATAAGCAACGTAACCCGGATCGGGCAGCAGCGCTTCATCACCTGGACCGAGAATCGTCATCATTATCGCGAACAACGCTTCTTCAGCGCCGGTGGTGACGCAGACGGACTCAGCAGTGTACGGCGAAGGCAGTCCGTGGCTGTGATACTCGGCGATCTTCTCGCGCAACGGCTGAATGCCCGCGTTGGTGGTGTAGCCGATTTGTTCTTCCTGTATGACGCGGATGGCTTCGCGGCGGACTACTTCAGGCGTAGGGAAATCGGGCTCGCCCAGACCCAGGTTGATCGAGTCGGGCGGCGCGCTGTCGTAGAGCACTCGTGTAGCGCTCTTTCGAATGTGTTGAAGTCGCTTCGCTGGTGTGAACATGTCCTGAGTCAACGGTCTGAAGCTAGATTCATACAGAAGGAACACAGGGCAGGATCACAGGTCAGGAAGGGTGGCTTGCCCCCGCTGTCAGATACTGGAGTTTATTTGATCAAGAGCGGGGGCAAGCCACCCTTCCTGACCTGTGATCCTGCTGATGCGCGCTTCCTATCGCAATTCCCTCGTTCATCTATCGCAAATAGTCTTCAAGCCTCACCGATGCATCGGTCTTCTCATCCCGGTACTTCACAATGATCGGCATGTAGATCGAAAGCCCAAGCTCCGGACCACGGCCCTTTGTGATCGCCCGCGAGCCCGCCACAACCACCGCGCCTGCCGGAATCTCGAGAGGCGCGTCCGCGGTCTTGCGATAAAACTGATCGTTCACCAGATCGTAGACAGGAGTGCCGCCGGTCAAGATAGTCCCCGACGCAAGCACCGCTCGCTCGCGAACGATCGTGCCCTCGTACACTCCGCAGTTGCCGCCTACCAGCACGTCGTCTTCGATGATGACGGGCAGCTCGCCTATCGGTTCGAGCACCCCACCGATCTGCGCGGCAGCCGACAGGTGAACTCGCTTGCCTATCTGCGCGCACGAACCCACCAGCGCATGCGAATCGATCATCGTGCCGTCATCGACATAAGCGCCTACGTTGACGAACATCGGCGGCATGCAGGTGACGCCTTTCCCGATGTAGCAACCATCGCGAATCGACGATCCGCCGGGCACGATTCGCACGCCGTCAGTGGCGACGAACCGGCGCAGCGGATAGGTGTCCTTATCGTAGAACCGAAACTGATTGTTGATTGAAAAGTTCTCGATGCGTCCCATTCGGAACCCGAGCAGGATCCCGCGCTTCACCCAGGCGTTGACCTTCCAGTGGCCATCAATCTTCTCGGCGGCGCGCACTTCGCCTGAGTTGAGCTTCTGTTTGAACTCACCGAACAGCGAGCGATGTTCATCAATGAACTCATCGGGAGGATTGTCGAAGAGTTGTTGGATTCTTTCGGCTAGCTCCATACGCAAGAGACCTCAACACAAAGGCACGAGGCCACGAAGGAAAACGTTGCGGGTTTCGTGTGCTTAGTGTCTTCGTGCCTTCGTGTTTGATTCGGACCTATATCAGTTTCAACTCAACCAGCACCGCGCGAAGCTTCTCTTTCGTCTCCGGCTTCACAGGGACCATCGGCAAGCGGCACACCTCTTTGATCCTGCCCATCATCGCGAGGGCCGCTTTAACCGGGCCGGGGCTGGTCTCGATGAAGTTGGCCTTCATCAACGGAAACAGCTCCCGGTTCATCTGTCGGGCGTCTTCCCATTCATTCCCGAGAGCCGCCAATGTAAGCGCAAACATCCGTCCAGGCGCTTCGTTCGATGCAACCGATATCAATCCCACTCCGCCGACCGCGATCAACGGCAGAGTCATCGAGTCATCGCCCGACAGAACTCTGAAGTCCCCCGGGACTCGGGTGATAATCTCGGCGATCTGTGAGATGTCACCTGAAGCTTCTTTGACGCCAATGATGTTAGGAATCTCGGCGAGGCGCACGATCGTGTCCGGCAGAATGTTGACGTTGGTTCGCGGCGGCACGTTGTAGAGGATTATCGGAAGCGAGGTTGCCTCGGCGATTGCTTTGAAGTGCTGATAGAGCCCTTCCTGAGTCGGCTTGTTGTAATAAGGCGTAACAGAAAGCAGCCCGTCAACACCGAGCCGTTCGCATTCGCGGGCAAGCTTGATGACGTGAGCCGTGTTGTTGCCACCCGCGCCCGCGATCACCGGCACGCGCCCGCGAGCCCCTTCTACTACAATCTCCACAACACGCCGGTGCTCAGCGTCGCTCAGCGTTGGACTCTCGCCAGTCGTTCCGCAAGGCACCAGAAAATCAATGCCCTCCGAAATCTGAAACTCAACAAAGCGGCGCAGTGCGTCTTCGTCGATCGACAGGTCCTCTCTGAACGGCGTCACCAACGCCGTCCCGCATCCTTTCAGGCTTGAGATATCCTGCATCTATTTCAAGTGCTCCTCGATGATCTCCGAAAACTCGTAAAAACCTTTACGTCCGTCGATCCACCGCGCAGCGAGCAGCGCTCCCTCTACGAACCCGGCGCGGCTCCGCGCTGTGTGAGCCACTGTTAGGGTGTCAGCCTCCGAATCGAACCCAACGACGTGCCTGCCCGGGATGTAGCCCGCGCGGGTGCTTGAAGTCGGCACGTCGCGATTGTATTGCGACTCGACTATGCGCTTCAGAAACACCGCTGTGCCCGACGGCGCATCTTTCTTAAACTTGTGATGCGCCTCTTCGATAAACGGATCGTGTGAAGGAAAGCGGCTGAACAACTCGGCGGCGTAGTGGGTGATCTTGAACATCAGGTTTACGCCGACGCTGAAGTTCGACCCGTAGACCAGCCCGATGCCACTCTCTTCAACCAAACCCCGAGCCTCCTCCAACTGGTCGTACCATCCCGTCGTTCCAACGACCGTTGCCACTCGAGCTGCTGCGGCGGCTTTGATGTTCTCGATCACCGCGCTCGGCTCCGTGAAGTCTATGCACACATCGGCGTCGCCCAGCGAGCCTCGCGAGCCCGAGATGGGATCAAGGATGGCTACGACCTCGATGCCTTCGCGGCCGGCCGCTTGCTCAACCATACGTCCCATCTTTCCGTAGCCGAGTAGTGCTAGTTTCATGTCAAAACACACACTCAGTAACCACCGCGAGACTTCTCACCTCGACACGCGATGGTTGATAGATAACGGTCTCGACTCGATCGCTGTCGCGCCGAAGCCGGTAGGCGACTCCAACGTCGCTAACGTAGTAATAGACGGTCCGGTCGTTCTCCTCGACGCAGCGCTTGAACCCGGGCCCTAGCGCCAGGTCGCCACGCGACATCGCCTCGCCTGGTTTGAAGTAGATCGTAAACACCTTGCCGACCATCGAGCGTGGTGCGCGATAGATCTTTGCGATGCTGGGCGTGAGGTAAGAGAAGGTCACCTCGCCGCCTTCGACTTTGTACGGTCCGCTCAACATCGCGTCGGCCGATTCAAGCTCCGCGCCGATCGCCCGGGCCACATCCTCAGACGATGAACGGAGAGGCGTAATGCCTCGCCACGAATTCTTAGCAGCGGGCTCCGACGCGGCCATCCGCGACGGAACCAGGAGCATCAGCAGTCCAACCGCCACGACGCTACACGATAAGATTGTTTGTTTCTTTGCTGACATCAATTCTCGTGCACCCTTTCCAATCCCGTGAAGAGTTCGTAGTACGGCCTTTAGGCGGAAGTTTGTTGCCTGATGCCAAGTCGAAAATCCTACAAACTTCCGCCTAAAGGCCGTACTACGAACCCTTCCTGTTTCCTCGTCGTCTCGAACGACTCTTTCGACTGAGGATAGATTCTAAACGTTGATGCTGGAAACTGCCTAGAGCGATGCCGCAAACGAGAAGGCGTCATTGGAAAACTTGAGGGTCTAGCTGGTCAAGGAAAACATCGTGCAACCTTGCGATGACCTTCTCGACCTCGTGTTCGGCTACCACGAAACTCATCGTGATCGGCGACGAGCCGTGCAGGATCAAGCCCACTTCAGTGTCGTCAATCGCCTTGAAAGCGCGGCCAACAAGCGAAGGCTCGCTTCGAACACCCTCGCCAACCATCGATACGATGGCCCGCCCCGCTTCAGCGGTCGCACTGCCAAAATCAGAAACCGCTTCTATCAAGTCCCGTCCGCCGTGACGCAACTCCCGCGAGTCGAGCGCAAGGACGACGTTCGAAGCGGACACCGATGTGATCAGCGGCTGGATGCGGCGCTTCGCAAGAGTGTCTACAAACACCCGCAGCAGATCGTCCGCCGAAACGAACCGCGATCCATCGGCGCTCGAAGCCGCCGTCGCGTTGATGATTGTGACCGGCCGTTTGTAGGCGATCGACTTGATCAGGTTCGCGCACCGTGGAGTGTCCGCGGTGATTGCCGTGCCCGGCGCGGCTGGCTGCTTCGAGTTGTAGATATGAACCGGGATGTTCTTTCTTGCAGCCGGATGAATCGCCTTCGGATGAAGCACCTTCGCGCCGAAGAAAGTCAGATCGGCGGCTTCCGCAAAAGAGCAGAGCTTCACGGTGCGCGCGGCCGCAAAAACCTGTGGGTCGGCGGTCATCAGTCCCGAGACGTCTTTCCAGATTTGAATATCATCGGCATCGAGCGCCGCGCCGATAATCGTAGCGGTGTAGTCCGAGCCCTCAAACCCCAGCGTCGTCGTCGCGCCGTCTCGTGACGAGCCGATGAAGCCTTGAATCACGGGCACCACGCCGCTTGCGGTGAGAGGCGGAATCGTCTCGCGCATTTTCTGATTGGTGATTTCGAACAGCGGAGACGCCGAGCCGTAACGATCATCGGTCTTAATCAACTCGCGCGCGTCGAGCAGCTTCGCGGGAATGCCTCGCTCCGTCAGCGCATCAGTCAGGACCGCCGATGATAGAAGCTCGCCGTAAGCGAGGATCTTATCCAGACCGCGCGGCGGAACCTCGCCGAGTATCGCGAGGCCCTCGAGGAGCTTCTTCAATTCGTCGAAATGTTTCTCGATTAGCGGAAAGACCTCGCGGCCGTCCGAGCTTTTCACGAGCCTGCGAGCTTCGCTCAGATGGCGGGTCTTGAGATCGGCGACGATCCCGAGCGTCGTTCGGTTGTCACCGGCGGCGGACGCTTCGGCGGCCTGGAGCAGCTTGCGGGTGGTCTTGCCCATCGCCGATACGACGATAATGGGCTTGAGGCTGAGCCGCGCGCGGATGATCTCAGCCACGCGCTCGATTGAAGGCGCGTCCTCGACCGAGGTTCCCCCGAACTTCATTACTATCATTCGACGAGTCCCTGGGCCTTCATTATTTCGGCATTCAGGATCGCGGCGCCGGCAGCGCCGCGAATCGTGTTATGCGACAGCACGACGAATCGAATATCAAACACCGGGCACTCGCGGATGCGGCCGATCACGGCGCTCATCCCATTTCCGGCATCGCGATCAAAACGCGGCTGCGGGCGATCACGTTCGTCAGTCACTATCACCGGTCTTTCAGGCGCGGAAGGTAGCTTCAGCTCTTGAGGCAGCGAGCTGAATTGGGCGAGCACCCTCGCGACTTCATCCGGTTTGGCCTTTCTTTCAAGCTCAACCGAAACGCATTCCATATGACCGTCTTCGACGAACACTCGATTCGTGTGCGCGCTGATGCGGCATTCAGCGAAACGGATTCGATCGCCGTCGAGGGATCCCATTATCTTTAGCGGCTCCGTTTCGACTTTCTCTTCTTCGCCGCCGATGAACGGAATCACGTTGCCGAGCATGTCAATCGCCGAGTGCCCTGGATATCCAGCGCCCGACAGCGCTTGCATCGTCGTGACGATCACTCGCTTCACGCCGAACGCGCCATGAATTGGGGCAAGCGCCATCACGAGTCCGATAGTCGAGCAGTTGGGGTTTGTGACGATGGCGCCAGGCCAGCCTCGCCGTTGGCGTTGGACTTTGATCAAAGCGAGATGCTCTGGGTTGATCTCGGGAACCAGCAGCGGGACATCATCGTCCATGCGATGATTCTTGGAATTGCTCAAGACGATGTAGCCTGCTCGCGCGAAGTTCTCTTCGATCTCACCGGCGACTGACGAATCCAGTCCAGAGAACACAACGCGGCAATCGAGTCCCTCCTCACAAGGCTTGATCGTTCGGTCTTTCAGGCGCTCTGGGATCGGCTTGTACTGCCGCCAGACGGTCGCTTCCCTGTAGCTCTTCCCCGCCGAGCGATCAGATGCGGCAAGCTCGGTCAGCTCGAACCACGGATGATCCTCGAGCAACGTAACGAACTTCTGTCCGACCGCGCCGGTCGCGCCCAGGACCCCGACTGGAATTTTATTCGACATCAGACGATCACCTCACGTTCGTTGCGTCTTTGCGGCCCTTTGCGGCTTTGCGCGAAACCGGCACGCCAAGGCGCAAAGTCGCCAGGCCGCAAAGCGAACCAAGCGGCTATGAACTGCTCGCTTTCAATCCGACCACCATCTGCCTGTAAGCATCGACTGCATTCGCAAGTTCCTTTTTCGCGATCCTCTCGTGCGGTGTGTGCGCATCTAGTATAGAGCCCGGCCCGTATAGCACCGGCTTGCCCCAGTTCCCGAGCTGCGGAATGTCCGTCGTAAAAGAGACTACCACTGTTTCAAATCCGTCGATTCGCTCTGTGAACACCGGGTCGCACCCGAACGTGTACTCTAACTCAGCGCGCGAATCGACGACGCCTTCGATGATGCGTTTGAGCGAGTCGTTGCTCGTGACGACGCGGAACATCAACTCGGCTTCTGCCTCAGGCGGAATGACGTTGCCCGCGACGCCGCCTTTGATCATCCCGATGTTCATCGTCGTAGAGCCCAGCGTCTCGTCACTCGGAAACTCGACTCGGCGAAGATCGTTTAGAACGTCGAGCAGTTTCTCGATCGCCGATTCGCCCATCTCCGGATAAGCGGAATGCGCCGCCCGGCCCCTCGCCCTGAGAATGGCTCTCAGAGCCCCTTTTGAGCCAAGCGCCAGCTTCGACTCCGTCGGCTCTCCGTTGATCAGATAACGCGAGCGATTAGGGATCGTGTTGGCGGCATGCGCCCCCGGACTCCCGGCTTCTTCGCCTACGACGAAAAGCAAACCAAAGTCGCTCACGTCCGCTTCGATCAACGCTTCGCCGGCTTTCATCATCGCCGCGATGATGCCCTTTGTGTCGCAAGCCCCTCGGCCATAGATGAACTCTTCGTCTTCGCGGAACTCGACGTAGGGAGGAACCGTGTCGGTGTGACTCGAGAGCACGATGTCGGGATCGCCTCGGCGCGCGTAGACATTGGGCCGGCCTTCGGCGGCTTCTTGAAGCTCAACCTCAAACCCTGCGGCGCCCAGGTATTCAGCGAGATACTCGGCGACTGCCTTTTCATCGCCGCTGATTGAAGGGATGGAGATCAGTTTGCGGGTAAGTTCGAAGACGTTCATCGAGCGCTTAATAGGTCAGCGAATTGTGACAACGTTGCTCGGCTCGCCGGTTTCCCGGACGGGCGTTTCATCGGCTTTATAGGGCTCGTAACACACCCGGCAGCGCGCTTCATAAGTCCCGTCCCCGATCTCGATCTGTGAATCCCCTCCCGCGACGCGCTGAGTGTAGTGCGCAAGTCCTCCACAGCGAACGCACACCGCGTGCATCTTCGAGACGTCCTCGGCAACGGCCAGAAGCGCGGGCATCGGGCCGAACGGGCGTCGCAAATAGTCCTGATCGAGCCCCGCGGCAATGACTCGCACGCCTCCGTCCGCCAGCTCCATGCACACGTTGACGATTTCGTCGTCGAAGAACTGAACTTCGTCGATGCCAACGACCTTCACTCCGAACATGATGTTGGCTCGAAGGTCCGAAGAGTTGTTGACGGCGATGGCATCCATCCCGCGATTGTCGCGCGAGATGACTCGCTTCAGCTCGAAGCGGTCGTCTATCACGGGCTTGAAAATCTGCGTGCGCTGGCGTGCTATCTCAGCGCGGCGAATGCGGCGAATCAACTCTTCGCTCTTGCCGCTGAACATGCCGCCTGTGATCACTTCGATCCACCCGCCTCTGGAACTAAAACCATCCATATCTCTGAACCCTCTTCGCCAATCGACTCCATTGGCAGCCGCTCCGTCAAGCTGCTTTCATAAGGGAAGTGACTGTATTCTGTTTATCCATTCGTCCGATTCGCTTGCGCCCCAAATCAAAATCAAATCTTCCACCGCAGCATTCACGCCGAGCTTCTGAGGAACAACAATCACTCCGGCGCTCGCCTCTGTAGCGAGAAACTCCGCAAAGTGTTTCGGCATCGTCTTCCGATCGTGCGTAACCAGTATGCGGCCCTCCCTCGCGGCTATGGCCAGAACCTGCTGATCGTCTAACGCGGCGAGCCCGGCAGAGTGGGCTGTCTGAAAGTCTATGCTCGGTTCTCGTCTGAGCGTTGCCTTCAACAGTATCTGGTTCAGGTCTGCGTCCGCTTGAAAACGAACCTTCATACTTCGCTCATGAGTGACTCTCGCCTCGCTTTGATCAACTTCGCATGGAACTGCGGATCTGCGTCGCGCGTCGCCTGGCGCAGGGACTCGAACTCCGCATCCGTATTCTTCAGGTATTCATCGATCTCGGCTCGATGGGCCAGATAATAGGTGATTGCGCCGAAGACCTGTTCAAGGGTCAACACCGGAAAGCACTCGGCAGTGATCGTCTCCGGAGACAAGCCATCATTGAACGTGAAGACTACTGAGTCGAGAGACACACGAGTACCGGCTATCCAATATCCTTCATCGCGCTTTTCGACGTATTCTTTTTCCATAGCGCTCCTGTGTGTTTACCGTGACGGACAAGCTCATCGGGCACGCCGCTAAATATCCTACTCCAGATCGATCCCCCTATGGAAACGCCGGTCCATAGTTAGTTAAGACCGACGCGTGGCGGCTTGGTGAACCGGCTTCAAATCATCGTAGAGCTTTCGAAATAGCTTCCTGCCGAGTTCTACGAGCGACTTACAGTATTCGATCGAGGGAAGAATCTCAACAAAAGGTCCACCGGTCGTAGCTATCCCCTGCTTTTGGATGTAGCTAAACAGGGCTTCATCGATTATCAGGAAGACTTCCGTCCCACTGTCTATTTCATAAGGTACGAATTGCTTATCTGGCTTGAGGTGACTGTACCTAATACGCTTACCCTCGTGGACAATGTAATTCCGAGGTCTACTGATCTCGATCAACTCCCGCCAATGGTCGGCGTCGATCTCATAGTTACTTCCTCTTAGTAAGAATTTACGTGCGCGACGAATACCTTTATCAAAGTTCTCGTTCTCTTTTGCGCTAAACGATATTCTCAATCGAAGTTCTTCGCATAGTTCAAGAAGTGTTTGCTCTACAAATGAGTACCATATGACAACGAAGCTGAGCAGGAGAAGCTGCGGGAATTCTTGGGTTGCTTCAACAAATTCATCTTCATAATCGCCGTTCCCACCGCCGCCTATTTCCTCATAGCGTGCTTCCAGCTCGGCATAGTTGCGCTGCAAGGATTCTTGTACAAGATCAAGGTACCTAGACATTTGGTCGAGTTCGCAATCGACCAGCCATTGCCGAATATTCATGGGATCATCCCTACCCAGGAGTAACAACGGGGCAGCAAAACACCGCAAGGTGCGGCTTAAACTAATTCAATTTCGCCTGCAACCTTCTGAACGCTCGAACCGCAAGCGCGTACTTTGGATTCAAATCCATCGCCGCCTTGTACTCGCGCAGCGCGTCGTATGCGCGTCCCTGCGATTCATACACGCGGCCGAGGTTGAAGTGCGGATAAAAGTAAGATTCATATCGCGGCGCGGTCATCGCGCGTTGAAGCCACGGAATCGCGCTGTACAAATTGCCTTGCTCGATCAGGTAAGCGCCGATGTCGTTATACGGATTGCCAAAGTCGGGGTCAACCTCAGTCGCGCGATGACATTCTGAGATAGCCTCATCGGTCAGCCTCATGAAGCTGTAAGTCCAACCCAGAAACGTATGAGCTTCGGCGGTTGGGAAAGCGTCGATGGATTGTTTGTAGAGGTCGACCGCTTCGTCGAGATCCCCGCGCATCTGGGCTTCGTACGCGGACTGAAACAATCGAAGCGCTTCACGTTTGGCCGCCGCTTGCGCCTCGGTCAAGAGTTCTTCCCTGCCGAAAGGCATCTCGCCGATTCCCGTGTCAAGCGCGACGCGCGTCCGAGTCTCGCTCTCGTTGGCGTGTATCTTCTCAGTCATGCCTACACACCTTTGTATGCAACGAGCGCAGAAATATCAAGCGGAAGTAGTATGGCTTGGGCTAGGTTGTCTCTGACTGGGCCTTTGTCTATTCGTGTGGTTGGTGGAGGGGCCAGACAGACAGACCAAAGTCTATGCTACCGCTAGGAGATAAGAGAGGTGCGGTCGGCCGCTCTCACCAGAGTGAGGCCGGATATCTTGGAGGTGGTTACGCGTTCGAGGCCGCGGCCGGATGAGAGGTAGAAGAGAGCTCGCGCTCCGGTCTTCAAACCGCGGAAATCCCGCAACGCGCCGTCCTCGCCCTTGCTCCGCGATTCGATCAGGAACGCTTCGCGCGGCTCCTCTCCGAGCGTTCCGCCGCTCAGCATTCCCTTGTGGTTCGACGGATCGATCACCGAAAACCGATATTCGCTGTTCCTTGTCTTGATCAGCACCCTATCGTCCGTCTTGATGTCATCAAACGTGATCGCGGCGCCGAGATCACAGCAAGGTGCGTGATGAGGTCCGCTATCGAATGAAGCCTCGCACTGCATAAACATCCTCCTCTGATGGCCGCAAGAAACAGGAGCGGGCTCCAACTTGTCGCCCGCTCCCGCCTTGCGTATAGCGCCCCGGATTGTCCCCACCCCTTGCTCGTCACTCGGTAAACAACGCTCAGCATCAACCTGTTCCATCGCGCGTCCCGCCTCGTCCAACAACCGGATTACATCACGGATCAGGGGTGTCGCGCATCGGAAGCGGCTCCCAATTTCGATGGCAGTGCGCGATGGTTTCAGAGAAGCATGACTGGGCGTTTGCGGCCGGGAAACCCGGCACTTTTGTGCCGTCTGGTCGGTACCGCGAGCGGTAGCTAGCGAGGAGCATCCACGAGCAAACTAGCCGCGCGTGGTACTGACTACTGCGGCCAAAAAGGAGAAGGCGGCGCGACCCACATTGGCCGGCACCGCCTCTCTTGTTCAGGTAAATCCAGGCTGAGACTTAGCGTTCCCTCGAGCTAGCTACGCGAATGACCATTTCGGTGCCCGGATCGAGGATCAAATCCTTGTTGCCTTCGACGTATACGGTGCCGACGCCCGCGGCTCCTCCGACGATCAAGCCGATCAATGCGCCTTTGCCGCCACCAACGATGCCGCCGATGATTGCGCCAGCAGCCGCGCCGATCCCGCCTCGAACTTCGCTGTCCCTGGTCCGGCTTCCGGTTTCGATGCGGCCTTCTTCATCAACCCTTTTGACGCTTTCGGACTCGTAAACACGCACCAACTCACCGTCAATTCGGCTAGTTCTTCCGTCCTGAAGCGTGATGCTGTCGAACGCAAGTCCGACTTCGGTCTTGCCGCTCACGCGGCCGGATTTGTTGAGCGTCGCTATGTGACCCTCAACGGTCGCACTCTCATAGGTCGAAGGCTGGACAACGGTAGCCTTGAACGTGTCGCCGACTCGGCCGGTCTTTGTGCTTATGGGACTGCTGAGCCTTATGCGAAGCTCAGTTCCGTTTGGGATGTTGAGCGGCGCGTTGGGCCTGTTCCTATTTGGATCGCGTTGGCTGCGGTCATGTTCAGCGCGGTCCCGGTCTAGACGGTCGCTGTCAGAACGATCACGCCTTGCACGCTCCTGCTCGGCGAGGGCAGCCGCTTTGGCGATCACTTCGGCGTTGCGAGGCACCGCCGCATTGCGAGCGCGTCCGTAATACCCGTCCGCGTATGAGAGTTCGAAGCCAAGCTCATAACCCAGACGGTGCTCCTCAGAAGGTCCCGCGTCGCGTTGCTGCCATTTGTCCGAGCGGCGATAGTCGGGCCGCGTATTATTGCTCCAGTCGGTCTCGCCCTGCGCGAAGCCGTCGGTGTAGCCCTTTTGATAACCCTGGCCGTAAGGGGTCGCCGGCTGCTTTAGCACCGGGGCCTTCTTCGCAGGCGCCGCCTTCTTCTGAGCGTACGCCGCTGAAGCCGGCGCGCACCCTGCGATCATTAAGATAGCCGCTAACGCGGCGGGCACGAAGCTCCTCAACCGTCCTGCTAATCTCATACTCTCTCCTCCAAATCCGTTGTGATGTCCTCTCGACTGCGATACAAGAAGGCTGACACCGTTGATATCAAAACGCAACTCGATGACGCCGGTTCAAGCCGTCGCCGTCTTCAAATCAGAAGTGCAGTGCGGGCATCGCGTAGCTTTGATCGGAATGCTCGACAGACAGAAGGCGCATTCCCGAGTCGCCGGCGCGGGCTCGTCTTGCTTGCGTTTCATCCTGTTGATTTGCCTGATCACGAGAAAGATCACGAAGGCGACTATCAGAAAATCAATCACCGTTCCAAGAAACAGGCCGTAGTTGATCGTGACCGCGCCCGCCTCCTTTGCCGCTTTCAGCGTGTCGTAGTGCCCGCCCGACAGGCTTATGTACAGATTGCCGAAGTCAACCTTGCCGAGCAGCAACCCAATGGGCGGCATCAGTATGTCGCTGACAAACGACGTGATGATCTTTCCAAACGCTGCGCCGATGATGATGCCGATAGCCAGGTCCATCACGTTGCCGTGCATAACAAACTCTTTGAACTCTTTGAACATTAGCTCCTCCTTTAGAAAAGTCCGTAGTCAGTAGTCAGTAGTCCGTAGTCCGTAGTCCATGAATTGCCCTTTCCAAAGCTATACGGACTACTGACTACGGACTACTGACTACGGACTACGGACTACCTAGGCAGGCTCGCGAGTCCGTGCCGATAGGCGTAAATCAACAGCTCGACGCGATCGGCAACTCCCAGCTTATCGAAGATCGAAGTGAGGTGATGGCGCACCGTAGTCTCGCTGATGAACAAGCGGCCGGCTATCGCCTTGCTCTTGATGCCTTCGCCTACCAGCGCAATCACCTCGCGCTCGCGGTTGGTGAGAGCCGCTATCTTGTCCGCTTCGGGGTCGGTCTTCCTGCCTCCGCTCGAACGAGTCATCTCAGTTAACACCCCGGCCATAAGCGACGGATCGAGCCACGCGTCGCCGGCGTATACTCGCTCGATCGCAGAAATCACCACTTCGGCCGCTTTTTCTTTCTTCACGATTCCCATCGCTCCGAGCAACACCGCCTGGCGATGCGCCTCGGGGTCACGTAACCCCGTCAGTATGATTACTCTGGCTTCGCCTGCCGCAGCCATCAACTCAGCGATCAAGGCCATCCCGCTGTCGCCGCCAAGATCAAGATCCAGCAGAATGATGTCGGGTTGTTCCGAACCGGCGAGCGACAGCGCATCTTCGCGGTTGCCGGCTTCCCCGACGATCGTCATGCCGTCTCGGCTTTGAATGATCATGCGCAAGCCGGCTCGGACGACCGCGTGATCGTCGACAAGGAGTATTCGAATGGGATTTGCTGCTGGAGTCACCATTGTCATGTTTCCAGCGAGAACGGATTGTGAGGAGTGAACGACGGCGTGATTCTACGTCACCAGTCCCGAGATCGGCAATCAGATCTGTTGGTCCTGTATGTCCTATATGTCCTATATTCTCCACTATGCCCCACTCCGACAAGAAGCGGCTGTTCCTGGTCGACGGGATGTCGCAAATCTATCGCGCCTATTACGCGCTCCCGAGCCTCTCAAACTCACGCGGCCTTCCCACAAACGCCATCTACGGTTTCACGATGATGCTGCGCAAGCTGATCACCTCCGAGAAACCTGATTACCTTGGCGTGGCATTCGATGGGCCCGAGCGCACCTTTCGTCACGACGCTTATGAAGGCTACAAGGCAACTCGCACGAAGATGCCCGACGATTTGACTCTGCAGCTTCCGTACATCGCGAGATTGTGCGAAGCGCTGCGAGTTCCCGTGATCCGCCAGCCCGGCTACGAAGCCGACGACATCATCGGCACACTCGTGGCTCAGGCCGAACGCGCTGGTCTAGACGTCGTGATCGTGACCAACGACAAGGACATGAACCAGCTTGTCACTGATCAAGTGAAGATTCTTCGAACCGAGCGGACCGGCGAAATGAAAGTGCTGGACGCCAAAGGCGTCGAGGAAAAGATGGGCGTGCCTCCGACTCAGGTCGTCGAGCTGCTCGGCCTGTGGGGCGATACGATCGACAACATACCGGGCGCGCCGGGCATCGGCGAAAAAGGCGCCAAGCAAATCATCCAGCAATACGGCACGATCGAAAACGCAATCGCGCACGCGGATGAGATTTCGCGAAAGACCTATCGCGAGAGCCTCCAGAACAACGTCGACCTGATACGCAAGTCCCGCGAGCTTGTGCAGATCGCCTGCGAAATGCCGATCACACTCGATTTGAGCACGTTGATCTACGAAGCTCCAGACCGCGGCGCCGCTTACGAGTTATTCTCCGAGCTCGAGTTCGCCCAGCTCGTCCGAGAATTCGCGGACGCGGCTGACAGCACGAAGGCCGGCGCGACCGTTGCCTCTCGCGAATCGGGAAAGGCAGACTACTCACGGGTCACGACCAGCAATGAACTCGACCGCGTAGTTGAATCGCTCTGGACCAAAGACCGCTTTGGGCTTGCGATTGCTGAACGCAAGGGTGGAATGTACGGCGTAGCCTTCGCGCCCGAAGAGATGAAAGCTGCGCTGGTGGACTTCGAGAGATTCGATTCGAAACAGGACCCGCTCCCGAAGGTGAAGGAGGTCCTGGAGAACGGCCTCGTTCGCAAAGCCGTTCACGACTGGAAGGGCGCGCTCACGTCGCTTGACCGCTACGCCAACCAACCTGAAGTGAGCAACGCGCCGCTGATGCTGTTCGCGACGGAAAGCGAGGGCGGGATAAAGGACTTCAGCCCCGCGATTCGCATCGAAGGCGTCGAAGACGACACGCTGCTCGCGGCTTACTTGCTCGATCCGAATCGAGCCAACTACCGGCCGAAAGAACTCGCGCGTGAATTCCTCGGGCTCGAGATGGCCGAGACCGTCGAAGGCTTCGATGAGGATTCGGCTCGCACTCTTCAGACTGCGGATCTCACGCTTCAACTGGCGGCCGTGCTCCGTAAGAAAATCACCGAGATGGAACTCGATCGTGTCTATCGCGAGATCGAGCTGCCGCTCGTCGAGATACTGTTCGACATGGAGCGAATAGGCGTTCGCATAGACCTTGCTGCGCTCGACAAGGCCGGCCGCGAGATGGAGAAGGAACTCGCGCGGCTGACCGAGGAGATTTACAAACTGGCCGGCGAAGAGTTCAACATCAACTCTCCCGCGCAGCTTGGCGACATCTTCGAGAAGCTCAACTTTGAAGTTGGCCGCAAGACCAAGACCGGAAAGATATCGACTTCGGTGGACGTGCTTGAAGAACTCGCGTTGAAGTATGAGCTGCCGCAAAAGATCATCGACTATCGCGAGATCGCCAAGCTCAAAAACACCTACGTCGATGCGCTGCCGAAGCTGATCGACTCGCGCACCGGCCGCGTGCACACGACCTTGAATCAAGCCGTTTCGGCTACTGGACGATTGTCATCGACCAATCCAAACCTCCAGAACATCCCGATCCGGTCCGAGTTGGGCCGCCGCATACGCGCCGCGTTCGTCGCGTCTCCGGGTTATCAGTTGATGTCAGCCGACTACTCGCAGATCGAGCTGCGAGTGTTCGCGCACATAACCAGCGACCCGGTGATGACCGAAGCGTTCAAACGCGGCGAAGACATTCACGCTCGCACCGCGCGCGACGTGTTCGGGGCGAAGACCAAACAGGAGGAGTCCGACGCACGGAGGCTCGCCAAGATCGTTAACTTCGCGATCCCGTACGTGATCGGTCCGTTCGGTCTCGCTCAGCGGACGGGCCTCACTCGCGCGCAAGCGAAGAAGACGATTGAAGACTATTACAAGACTTACACTGGCGTGCGCCGTTACATGGAAGAGACGCCTGTCCAAGTTCGCGAGAGCGGAATTGTGCGAACGATTTTCGGCCGGATTCGCCCGATACCGGACATCAACAATCGCAGTCACGCGCTCAGGTCGCGCGCCGAACGCGAAGCCATCAACGCGCCTATTCAAGGAACGGCCGCCGATCTTGTGAAGATAGCGATGATCCGGGTGCACGAACGGCTTCGCCGCGAAAAGCTCGGCGCGCGAATGATCCTTCAAGTGCACGACGAGTTGCTGCTTGAGGTGCCGGAGAACGAAATCGACCGCACGACGGAAGTGGTTAGAGCAGAGATGGAATCGGTCTGTGAACTTGCGGTCCCGCTGGTGGTGGATGTCGGTGTGGGCAAGAACTGGATGGAAGCGAAGCCGTAGTCATCACCCGCTGACCGAGTTAACTAGCGGGTGAGCGCGGTCACCCTAACGCCTGAGGTCAGCGGGTGCGCGGGCTCTCTCGATTGATATTCGTGCACTCCGCTGGACCGACTTGTTGGGCGGCGACCCGCGATAAAAAGTAGCAAGCTATCAACGATGCGGCTTACTATTGGGATTCATATCCTTCTCAGTCAGCTTGAAATTGAGACCAACCGTACCAACCGCTTTCACGAGATTACCGGCCACCTCGACAGGTTCAAATTTCCATTTTAGGAGAGCACCCAAGGCAGCCCCTTTCAACAACGGGTGCCCAGATAATGAGCGCGCACAGATTACGTCTCCTGCCTTTGAGACAAGAACCTCGACAACGATGGTACTTTCAACACGGGCAGCTTTAGCTAGCGGAGGGTAGGGCGGGAGTGGACGCTCTCTTGCCTTCGCATAAAGCTGCTCTGACGGGATGCGGACCAGTTCCGGCGAGTCAAAACTTTCTTCCGCCGAAGAGCAGGTCGGCTTACTTGGTGATGCGTCGGAAGGTTCAGCTGCTATTCCAGCATCAACGCCGCCAAAGACGCGGAGTTGTGGGAACAGATCGCGCTTTGGCTCCCGCGGGCGCCCCGTTGCCAACTCGATTGTTAATTCATAGAACTTGGCCCCATCATCCCAAGAGCTTTTGCCGTTAGATACGACCTTGAGAACTAAGTGACCATTCGCCTCGTCAATGTAATGCTCCCCGCCCCACCCGATTGAGCTGACGCTGTGCGGAAGCGTTTCGATGTCGCCCTCTGTCAATATGTCTTCGAGACCAAACTTTTTAACCAGAGTACCGTTTGAGCGGTAGATAACGACTACATCGTCTCCATAGCCGACGCTGTGCCAATTATCGAAGGTTATTACATAGTCACCGCCGTCAGAGACAAGGGCGCTTACGGGGGAGACCTCGTTCACAAGCGGATACTCCCATTTCTTTGAGTACTTTCCGTCGGCACGGCGAGCGTAGAACGCACCTTTTGCTCGATTATCTTTCACTCCCTTGAGAGCGCCAGTATTATTGCCTCCTTCAACTTTATCCTCGAAATACTTTAACTGGCTCTCCACCTTCTTAGGTGTGACTTCAAGGTAGTACTTCTTATTGGGTGAAAAATATTTCTCCTTCTTTGGGAGTCGCCAAGAATCAGCACTAGCAGAGACGAATGCCCCAACGACTAACAGAGTACATGCTGTTGAAAGGATAACTCTACGGCTCATACTCAATTACTACTCCTTGTGATAGCGCGAGACGCCCAACTCCCTATTTCATCGCGAGCCTTCCACCACGTAGGCTCGCTTGATCTGATCAAGCGACGTGACTCCGGCCTGTTTCATGATCAGCTCAAACTCGATGCGCAGAAGGTCCAGCACCTTCTCGACGCCCGGCTGTCCGAATGCCGACAAGCCCCAGATGTAAGGCCTGCCGACACCCACTGCCTTTGCGCCGAGAGCGAGCGCCTTGAAGATGTCCGTTCCGCGTCGAAAGCCGCCATCGATCAGCACCGGGATTCGGCCTCCAACAGCTTCGATCACTTCCGAGAGGCACTCGATCGTGCTTCTCCCGCTTTCTTCGGCGCGCCCGCCGTGGTTCGAGACGATGATGCCGTCGACTCCGTGCTCTACGCACAACGCGGCGTCTTCGCGAGTCACGATCCCTTTCAACACCAGCTTCATCTTCGTGATGTCTTTCAATCGTCGAACGGAGTCCCAGGTCAGGTTCGGCGCGTAGTAATCAAAGAGTCCCGTAACGTCGAGCCCATCGAACATCGGCCTTCGCTTGAGCCGCCCCTTCAAGCCCGGCTGATGACAATCCGTACACGTCCTGCTATCAACCCGCTTGAATCGCTCGAGCGTCTCTGTGTTCCTGCCAGCCGGGAGATCCACCGTGAGCACCAACACCGGAGAGCCCGCTGCTTCGGCGCGCTTGACCAGAGCCTTCGTGACTTCCCACTTCGCCGTCGGATAGAGTTGATACCAGACAGGGCCGCCTCGCGCGGCAATCACGTCCTCAACTGAAGTCGTCGTCACCGTCGAGAGAATCTGGAGGTGCCCGCGGCTCGCTGCGGCTTTGGCGGTGGCGATCTCGCCTTGCGGATGAAAGGCGCGCTGGGTTCCTACGGGCGAGATGATGATTGGGGTTTTCCACTTCACGCCGAAGATTTCGGTCGATGTGTCGATGCGGGTGACATCGACGAGGCGGCGCGGCCGAATCTGAAGCCTCGAGAGCCCGGTGCGATTGGCATGAAGCGTCGCGTCGTCGTCGACGCCCGTCGCCATGTATCCCCAGTGCGCGGGAGGAAGCGTTTGTTTCGCGACCGCCTCGAAATCGAAGACGTTGAGCGCTTGATCGGCAGAAGCGATGAGCTTTTGAAGCGCGGGCTCGTCCAGAGTCGGCCCGCCCGTCTTCTGGAACGCGGCCGCTATGCTCTCTTCGATCGAGCCTGTCGGAAGCCAGAGAGCAATCAACGGGCTTCCCGCGAGAAACTTCAAGAACCGGCGGCGCGATTCCGTACGATCCGTAGATGTGTGCATCACTCACCTCCTTGGCGGAAGATCAACGCAGTCGTTCGTTCGTAGTTCGGCCTTCAGGCGGAAGTTCCTAGCGCTCGCCAAAGAGACTAACATACAAACTTCCGCCTGAAGGCCGAACTACGAACGGTAATACGGTGACGAGATCCGCGTGTTAATGATCGAGAAAATGATGACGTGCGAGTCGAAATGCGGAAACCTGAGACCACTCAACGGAGCTTTTCATTCAATGCGGTCGCCGCGAAACGAGCCGTTCGACGTGTCATACAACGCGGGATTGCGGTTGTTCGTCGTGTCCCACATCACGATCACTGAACCTCGCTTGATCAGTACGCCGCCGCCCTTGACTCTTCCCTGAAGAATCAACGAAGCGCACGGGCCGTCTCCCGGACACGGCAGCTCGTATGCGATCGAGATGTTCTTGCCCACTTGACGCCACGTGGCGCCAACCGTTTTCCCGGCCTCGTCTGTCAGGTTCGCGCGGCCATGAAGACTCTCACCGCGCGGAACGACATCGAGCGTGACGGTGAATGTTCGGGTCGCCGTGCTGTTCGGTGCCTCGGGAATCGTGACCCTGAGCGTCCAACGTCCCTTTAGTTCATTCCCTGCAAGGACAGAGGGCGCTGCACTGAATAGCAACGCCATCGCCGCCAGAGCGGATACGACGCGCTTGCGAGAATGACTGACCCGCGGCATCAATTTGAGCCTCCCGCTACGCGATTGCCAACGAATGAGAATGTCCAGGTGTCGTAACCCGTCGGAGTGTTGTCGTCAGACACATCAAAGAACGCCGTCATCGTTCCGTTGATTTTGTCATCGCGAACGAACTGGCCGCGCATCACTATTGAACCGCAGGGTCCGTCGGCGTCGGGGCACCACAACTGAAACGTGGTGCTGAACTGGTCGCCGGTGACGCGCCAGACGCCGAGCGGCCTGACGTTGATTCCCTCCTCGCGCAAGACAACCCCGATGCGAAGGTCACCCTGTTCCTCGAAGACCATATCCCGATCCGGAAATCCGAGAGTCACGCCTTTTGGAGATGCCATCTGACCGTTGATGGGCTTCGAGGTAACGATCCATTCGCCGGCGAGCGAGAGTTCACCTTGCATGCGTGCGGTAGAGGTTCCGATTGAGGCAGCCGTCAACGCAAGGACGATGACCGCCAACGCGACGAGTTTCGCAGATTTCAGCATCTCGGTGATCCCGGATGCCTTAATGAAATACTATTCGACGGATCGCGGTCAAGGCTTTCCTCATTATGGATTGGTTGACGACCATCCGTGTGCGCCCGTAACCTGACCAGAGGAGGAGCACGGGAATGAGCGACGACATGCGGCTTGATGCGTTAGCAATTGGGGCGCATCCCGACGATGTGGAGTTGGCGTGCGGTGGAACTCTGTTGAAGCTGGTTTCTCTCGGTTATCGAGTCGGTGTAATGGACATGGCTCGCGGGGAAATGGGGACGCGCGGTTCGGGAGAGATTCGCGCTCGCGAGGCCGAGGCCGCCTCACGCGAGTTGAAACTCGAGGTCCGCGACAACCTGGAACTTCCTGATGGTCACATCTGGCTGACTGAAGAGTCTCGCGTCAGAATGGTGCGCAAGATTCGGCTGTACCGGCCGCGAGTCATCTTCACGCACTACTGGGAGGACCCGCATCCGGATCACGTTCATACCAGCCAGATCGTACGCGAGGCTGCCCACATCGCCGGGCTTGCGAAGTACGACGCCGAAGCCGGCCAGGAGAGATTTCGCCCGCAGACCGTTGCGCACTTCATGTTCCCGCGCACCGCTGCCCCAACGTTTCTCGTCGACATAAGCGAGTTCGCCGAGCAAAAGCACAACGCGATACTGTGCTATCGATCGCAGCTTCATGATCCCAACAGCAGCGAGCAGGAGACAGCACTCAGCTCTGAAGCGTTCCTGCGCAGGGTTGAAGCGCGACAGCGATTCTACGGATCGCTGATCGCGGTCGAACATGCAGAAGGATTCATCGTGCGCGAAGCCCTGAACGTTCACGACCCGATCGAGCTGCTCTCCAGAAAGATGAATATGTATTCGTGAGGAGTCCGTAGTCCGTGGTCCGTAGTCCGTAGCTGGTTGTTTCACAGAACACAGCCAACTACTTGCTACGGACTACGGACTACGGACTACGGACCACGGACTCTCAATGAACATCGGCATCACTTGCTATCCATCTTACGGCGGGAGCGGCGTGGTCGGCGCCGAGCTGGGGTTGGAGCTCGCCAAGCGCGGGCACTCGATCCACTTCATAAGCTATGCTCCGCCGATGCGATTGGACGGCGGGCAGTCTCGCGAGCGAATCCACTTTCATCCGGTCGATATGTTGAGCTACCCGCTGTTCGAGTACCCTCCTTACACTGACGCGCTCGCATCAAAGCTCTTCCAAGTGGCTGCGGCTGAGCGGCTCGATCTACTGCACGTCCACTACGCAATTCCGCACGCGGTGAGTGCGTACCTCGCGCGCGAGATGCTCAAGCCTATTCGTCATCTGCCCGTAGTGACGACGCTTCACGGGACAGACATCACGCTTGTCGGTCGCGACCCTTCTTTCCTGCCGATCACCCGGTTCGGCATAGAGCAGTCCGATGCAGTGACCGCAATCTCCAAATATTTGCGCGACGCCACGCACAAGGCCTTTTGCCCCGACTGCGACATCGAAGTCATCTACAACTTCATCGACTCGGCCTACTATCGCCGCGAGCCGAGCGAAGAAGTGCGCAAGACCCTGGCGCCGAACGGCGAGAAGATCATTCTTCACGTCTCGACGTTCAGGCCTATCAAGAGAATCACTGATTGCATTGAGATAGTCGCCAGAATCAAAAGCCTTGAAATCGGCTCTGGTAGCCAGTCCGGCGTGATGCTGGTGATGTGCGGTGACGGCCCGGAACGCGCCGATGCCGAAGCGCTCGCCGCGAGGTTGGGGGTCGCCGGATCGGTCAAGTTCGTCGGCAAGCAGCCTCAATGGCAAGTGCGCGACTACCTTTCTGTCGCCGACTTGTTGTTACTTCCCAGCCAGTCCGAATCCTTCGGTCTTACGGCGCTCGAGGCGATGGCCTGCGAGGTGCCCGTCATCGCGACGCGCGTGGGCGGTATCCCTGAGCTGGTGGAGGACAAGGGGTGCGGCTACCTGTTTGAGATCGGCGACGTGGATGGAATGGCCGCGGCGTCGGTGCGAGTGCTCAGCGATAGTGCGGAGCGTGAACGGCTGGGTAGGAGAGGCCGAGAGATTGCCGTTTCCCGTTTCACAACCGAGAAGATCATTCCGCAGTACGAAGACCTCTACAGCAGGGTAGTTCGAGAAGGCCCTGCAAAAGGAGTGTGAGCCTTTCTTTCGCTTTTTGCGCCTTTACGTCTTTGCGACTCCGCGCTAGAGCTAGTTCACGCAAAGACGCAGTGACCAATCGGGTCCGCACCTCAACTGGGACAGGCTGCTGTAGCAAAGCCCATTCAGCGGTGATATCCTTCCGCGAATCCAAACGCAGGAGTCATAGATGAAGCGAACCGCCTTATTATCGACCTTGATTGTCTCGCTAGTAACGAGCCAGATGCGCCTTGTCGTCAGTGCGCAGACCCCGGTTACCACCGTTCGCGCTTATCGATCCGCACACGAGGCGGAGATCATCGGCGAGCTTGTAGACGCCCTATCGATTCCCAACGTCGCATCGGACACGGTGAACATCAGGCGCAACGCTGCGAAGCTGATCGAGATGATGGGCCGCCGCGGCATTCAGGCGCGACTGCTGGAAGGCGACGGCCCGCCCGCGATCTTTGGCGAGATGAAAACACCCGGGGCGACTCGCACGATCGGCTTCTATGCACACTACGATGGCCAGCCGGTAGAACCATCGAAGTGGGCGAGCGATCCTTTCAAACCAACGCTGCGTGATAAGCCGCTTGAAGCCGGCGGGCGAGTCATACCTTTTCCAAAATCCGGGGAGAAGTTTGATCCCGAATGGCGTCTCTACGCGCGGTCTGCTTCGGACGACAAGGCACCGATCGTCGCGATGTTGGCGGCGCTCGATGCGTTGAAAGCCTCGAAGGCGAATCCTACCGCGAATCTCAAATTCCTTTTCGACGGTGAGGAAGAGGCGGGCTCGCCTCATCTGGGCGACATCGTGACTCGCAACGCCGCGCTGCTTGGAGCGGACGTGTGGATATGCGCAGACGGACCCGTGCATCAATCACGCCGGCAGCAACTCTATTTCGGCGTGCGGGGGATTGTGAAAGTCGACGTCACGGTCTACGGCGCCAATCGCGCGCTGCACAGCGGGCACTATGGCAACTGGTCGCCGAATCCTGCGATGCGATTGGCGAAGCTGCTGGCAGGCATGAAGCACGAAAGCGGTCGAGTGTTGATCGACGGCTTCTACGATGGCGCGTCGCCTCTGGGAGCGGAAGAGAAAAAGGCGTTGAGCGAAATGCCTGCCACGGACTCCGAGCTGATGCGAGAATACGGGTTGGCTGCGACCGACGGCGCGGGTCGGCCGCTCGCTGAGTTGATCAACGAGCCTTCGCTCAACATAGATGGGCTCCGAAGCGAAGACGTCGGCCGCCAATCGCGAACGATCATTCCCGCTGAAGCGACCGCAACCGTTGATCTGCGGCTGGTCAAAGGGATCGAGCCGCGCCGTCAGGTCGAACGATTGATCGCGCACATCAAGAAGCAAGGCTACTTCGTTGTGAGCGGCGAACCGGATCTCGAAACTCGATTGAAGCATCCGCTCATCGCGCGCGTTGTTAGCGAGGAAGGTTATCCTGCGGTGCGCACCTCGATGAATCTCCCGATCGTGAAGAAGATAATCGGCGCAGTCGAGCTGGCGATAGGCAAGAGGCCGGTGATGCTTCCGACGATGGGCGGCAGTGGCCCGTTGTGGGCGATCGATGTCGCGACAAAAGCTCCTCAAGTGGGAGTGCCGATCGTCAATCACGACAACAATCAACACAGCTCAAATGAGAACCTGCGGATTCAGAATCTGTGGGATGGAATTGAAATCTTCGCCGCGTTGGTGACGATGTAGCATGGACTTTAGTCTGTGTCTCGGCGTCCCCTTTTACGGGACTCACGAGACACAGACTGAAGTCTATGCTCCTTCAGTGGGTGAGTTCGTACTCCAGCACCGTCTCTGCAAGGCCCAATGATGAGCCAACCTCGGCAAGGGGCGATAGGACATCGTCATCAGCCGACGGCCCCTTCTCCAGCGCGTCACTCTGGGTGGTGGCTGCAAGCGCGGTCGCCATCAGCGCCACCGCTTCCCCCATCAGCTTCTGGTGAGCTTGCGTGTATTCCGCCAACGCCGACGAATACACCGTCACGGCCCCATACGTAACAGAGTCGGTGATGATCGGGAAGGCTGCGAGGGTGCGGAAGTCAGGGGACCGCTCAATGACCGACGGCGGAAGATCGAGCCTCGGATCTGTGTTACAAAAGGGTTTGCGATTGGCGAGCACCCAGCCTGTGACACCTTCGCCGGACGCGATAGTGCGGCCCCGTAAGAACCGCCAGTGTTGCCCGACCGCATTCGTTACGGTGCTATTCCCTGTCACTGGGTCTATGAGCGTAATCGCGCACGTGCAATAGGGAATCACCGAGTTCAACGTCTCAGTGAATGCTGCGACTATTTCGTCTTTGCCGACGGCGCTTATCACCGCTCTTGCCAGATCGCACATGGCCTTCATCTCGTCGGGGCCCTTTTCGGCAGATGATTTGTCTCCCTGTTCCTCTGCCAGGCCTGCGCCCGGAAGTACGCGACGAGCCGCTTCTGAAAGCTGCTCAGACGGCTCAATACCGAATGTCGGCAGCGGTGAGCCGCGATGCGCGCTAATCTCCGCTTCGAATTCATGGAGGTACGCGATGAAGGTGCCAACCACGCGCGGATCATACTGCGTACCGCTGCCTCGCACGACAAGGTCTATTGCTTCTTCACGTGTCATGCCTTTGCGGTACTGTCGGTCTTCGCGCACCGCATCGAAGCAGTCCACGACTGTCAGTATGCGCGCGGTGAGCGGGATATCTTCACCGCACAAGCCATCGGGGTAGCCCTTGCCATCCCACCTTTCGTGATGATGCCGGACGACGGGGACAATCGGGTAGGGGAACTCGACCCGGCTCAGAATCTGGGTGCCCGCGATTGTATGGATCTTGACTCTCTCGAACTCAGCCGCAGTGAGCTTGCCGGGCTTGTTGAGTATGTAGTCGGGGACAGCTATCTTGCCAATGTCGTGTAATAACGCTCCGGCCTTGAGGGCTTCGATCTCGTCGGGCGAGCATCCAAGAATGCGCGCGACGCCCGCGGCATAGATTTGCACCCGACGGACGTGCTCGTGAGTCACCGCATCCTTTGCATTGATTGCAACTGCCAGCGCTTCGATCGTTTCGCGGTGCGCCTTCTCCATTACAGCTATCCGTTTTTGGACGCCGTCTCGATACTGGCGCTGGCCGAAATATGCTGCCAGGAACAGAGGCGCGCCTATCACGACGGTTATCTTTAGATCGTGTTGAAGCGCGTAGTACATCAGAGTTGCAGCGGCGCTGTTGGGAAGGAACATCGGCACGGTCCAGAGAAACCCCTTCAATACATCCGCGGCTGGATTGTCCTTGCGTAATGCAATTAATGTAGAAAACAGCGCTATGTTAGCGGCAATCTGAACAATGCTCCCGACCAGCAGCGCGACGGCCGCGGCAAGCAGAGTGTGATTGGGACCAGTTCCCGTCCCTTCGCCAAAGCCATAGCGCAGCACGGCGCCGAGGCTGATGGTAGCGGCGCCAGCTCCAAGCGACATCATGGCGGAGGAAAAAACGTTGCTGGACAGACGACGCACGGTGTGCCGAGATGACGTAAAGCCGTCAATGCCTGCGAGAAAAACCGCCGGGATGAGTCCAAACCAGCACGCCACCAGGAGGACGAGGGTGTCCGTAAGCGTGAATGTTATCCTCTCTCTCGTGAACTTTAAGCCCAGCGGTAATCGGAAGTGCTGTACGAACCTGCCGAGTGCGATAATCGCCGGCACAAGCGCGCCAAACATCAATTGTTCGCGCCATCCGTAGACAGTAATAATCCGTGCTGCGGAAATCACCCACAGGGCCATACCCGCAACGCTTATCCCGATCTGATAAACGTCGCTATTCCGTTTTGTTCGCTCCTTAGCCATCATGGCAGTCAGATAGTCCTTCTTCAGTTCTTCAGGTGCAAGAAGATCGTGTCGTAGTAAGCGCCAAGATTGAAACCAGCCTTGTAGTAGAAGGCGTGCGCTTGCTGATGCTGCTCATTCACGAGGAGGCACAATGACTTCGCCCGTTGTAGGAGGTTGTGGCTCAACTGAGAAAGACAGCGCAAGCCGTGGCCTTTGCCGCGCTCATCAGGGTCGACGTAGATGCCTTCCAGATAGATGCAATCGGGGGTGTCGGACATGATGTCGGCGTTGAAGATCAACCGGCCGTCTTCTATCCATACCCAGACACGGCCCTGCTCGATGCGGCGCAGCCATCGCTGTTGAAAGCCTGAGGAGTCGACCGCGAGCGGGTCGACTCCGCCTTCGGCAACAACCATGTGGGCATACTCAGGCAATACGATGTCTAGATCCTCTGGCGTAGCCAGGCGCAGGTCACGCACCGTCTTGCGAACCTCTAATGGTTGACGCTGTTCGAACAATAACTCGCGGCAGGCTCGACGCGGCGTTTGCCCGCTACGTGCATAGTAACTCCAAAAGCGCTCGACCTTTTCATGTTCGCCCAAAATCATGTAAGCGGAGGGACAGTACTGTGCAAACTGGGCAAAGGCCGCGAGGGCGCCATCACTGTGCGCTTCCACGAACGTGGCATGCCCTATCAGGGCGACGCCTTCCAACCGGCCCTTCGCGTCACGGCAAGCGTAAAACGTGCCGCGATTGAAATCGCTCACCAGGCCATTATCGCGGATGAAACCAGCCATGAAAACGGTGTGAACAGCACGCGCAGCGAGAAAAGCAAGAACTTCAGCTTGGTGCTCAGCTCTGAGCGGTTGGATTGTCAATGAGCTGGCAGTTCCCGAAAGCGGCTCGAACGCCATTGCTGGGACCTCTTGTCTATCAGCCGCTGACAACATGAAGTTGCTCCTTATGTTTCTGACGCTATCAGTTCACCTCATCGCAGCTTCGCAGACGCCAATAAGGTGTGGGCCTCTGCTCTGATCGTACTCAGTCCACCTATGGTTCTGGGGGCATTTCCGCCCCTTTGTCGCCATTTATCTGCGCATTGTTGGATTGCGAGATGCAGTCACCAAGCAACATACCGTCGCCCAACAGGATTCCGTCGCCCAACAGGATTCCGTCGCCCAATAGAATCCCGTCACCTAGCAACATCCCGTCGCCAAGTAGCATTCCGCACGAGAGGAACGGCAAGCCGTCACCGAGCAGTATTCCGCTGCTGATCAGGATGTTGTTTCCCAGCAGTATGCCGTTACCCAGCAAAATACCGTCTCCCACGAGCATGCCGTCGCTGACGATGATGCTGTCACCCAACAAAATCCCCAAGCCGTAGATTCTCTGGTACTGAGTGATCAGATTGCTGCCGGTGATATAGGTGTACCGGGCTATCATCCCTTGCCCCCAAATGAACGTCTCCCCGGCAATAGTTGATTGAGGAGTTGGTGGCGTACTCGAGGTCAACAGGGGCGAGCCCAGGGGCGTGTTGTTCGTCAGAGTGGTGCGAACCAGCTTGGCCAATCGCACCGCACCTTCGATGTTCAACTCACCCGCGCCCTGCTCGAACATGTTGGCACCGGCAAGCGGCTGCGCCGTATACATCAGGATCGCCTTGACCATGTTCGGAGTCAGGCTTGGATTGGCTTGCAGCAACAGAGCAGCCGCTCCCGATACGACAGGCGTCGCCATCGAAGTGCCGCTCAGCCTCATCATATCCTTCTCGTCATTGCCAATGTTTGGATTGTCTAGCTCTGGATGGCTGGTAACCAGGTAGTTATCATCAGCCTCGGCAGAATAGAGCTTATTGCCAGGCGCAACGAGGTCCGGCTTAACCAGGTTGTCGTAGTGCTTGAAGCCCTGCGTATCCGTCCGGTAGCTGCGTGTCGGACCGCGTGAACTGTAGCTCGCTATGATATCGTCGCTGCGAGCGTCGGTTGCGAACGTATTGGTTGCGCCAACAGTGATCGCCGATGGTTCGTTGCCGGGCGAGTGAATCAGTCCGTAAACCTTATTGCCGTTGCTGTCCTTGCCGTTGTTGCCGGCCGCAGCCACACACACGATGCCAGCATCGACCAGGCGACGCACGGCGCGGCACAGCGGATCCGTTACGTAAGAATCAATCGACAGCGCGCCGAGGCTCATGTTGACTACGCGAATATTGTAGGCGGCGCGATTAGTCATCACCCAATCCAGTGCACTCAGAACGGCTGAGGTCGAGCCCCTGCCCACCGCATCCAGCACGCGCAGGTTTATGACCTTCGCGTTGGGCGCAATACCCCTGTAAGCGCTTGAGATTCCGTCTCCATCGCCACCCGCGGCCAGCGCAGCTACGTGAGTGCCGTGACCGTATGGGTCATTCGTCGTTATTCCCTGACCCGTGAAGTCTACTTTGGCAACTATGCGGCAATGATCATCCCTCCCGAATGACCTGTGGTCCCTGAAAATACCGGAGTCCAGCACGGCGATGCCGATGCCGCTGCCATCGAGTCCGCTGTTGCCCGACTGCTGGCGCATGGTCGCCGCGCCGGCAGTGTTCTCGACGTGGCCATGCATTTCAATGTCGCGATCCAAGGAGACGTAGTACACCTCCTTGAAGCTGGCCAGTTGGTTAATCATGCTCAAAGGCATCTCGATCAGCCGGGCGTTGAAATTCAGATAGCGACCTTTCTCGACAACAGCCGCACTCGACAAGAGATTGCTGAGCGCGGGGCTCGGCGGCTGCTTGAGCTGGACAACGGCTCTCACCGTCTTTTCTTTGCTTGCAAGCGTGCTGAAGTCCTTCCTAGCGGATGCATCGTCTATCTGTGTTTGCAGGTCGGGAGATATTTTCTCTCCTTGAGTCCAGTCCTCGGTCCACAGGTCAGTAGATTGACTGTCACCCGGTATGCTCTCGAGTTGAGCCGCTCTGCGACCATCCTGTGCGTGCGCATTGCCGGTCAGGATTGGGCCAGCACAGAAGCAAACGAGAAGCGCAAATGAACTAAACTGAGCTAGGAAGGAACGTGTTATCCTGTTCATCTCGACCTCTTGTCCAGCAAACTTGGACTTCAACCCATAGTGTTCGGGCTAAAACCCACCTGCGCAATTTCGCAATGCTTGTGCCAGGCGCGCTTCCCTCGGAAGTATGGCAAAATTGCTGAGATTGGGGTATTTGTACGCATTGTGGGGAAGGTCAGACTGACGGCGAAGAAATGGTCTCTGAGTGAAAGTTCAGTCAAGTTGACGGACTGTCAGGGGGAGGGGGTTCCGAGCACCCGCTTCAGCCTTAGCTTCGATACCAAAACGTCGGAAGCCACGGAATTGGCTCCGCGAGCTAATTCCGTGGCCTGGTCCAGACTCGAGCTTAAACTCGCCAGCCTGAAGACGAACGCTGATCTATCACTTGTTTTTCGAGCCGGTCGCAGCGGCGGCGGCCGCTCCGCTCTTGCGTTTGTGAGTATCAAACCACTCAAACACCGCCGGGAAGTTCGGCGCTACGACGCTGCCGTGGTCGCCGCCGGGCACTTCGATGTACTTGATCTCCGCCCCAAGCTTCTTTCCCGCCGCAACCATCACACGAGATCGTTCGACTGAAACGGTTGGATCGGTGTTGCCGTGAACTACAAGCTGCGGGATGTGCGCGATCTTCGACATCGCCGCCGGAACGTTGGCGCCCCCCGAGATTGGGGCCAGAGCAGCGAACACATCCGGATGGTTCATCGCCACTGACCACGTGCCATATCCTCCCATCGAGTGCCCTGTCAGATAGATTCGATCAGGATCGATGTTGTAGTCGCGTCTCATTTCGGCGATCACATCCATCACGTCCTTCTCGGCGTCGCCGATGTACATCGAAGCAGGCTTGCGGCCTTTCGGACAAGCGACGATATAGCCGTGCTTTTCGGCCTCAAGCTTGAACGCGCCTTGCGCGTAACCTTGAAAGTAGCTGTTCTCGTCACCGCCCATACCATGAAGCGCGATCACCAGCGGAAACGTCTTCGATTTGTCGTAGGCCGCGGGCACGAACACTTGATAAGGCTGAAGCGTGCTATCGACTTTCGAGCGGTAGGCCTTCTTGAATTCTCCGCGACGAGCGGCGAACGGATCGTTCCCCGCGTCGAGGGCGTCAAGCATCGTCGTTGCCTCTTTAAGCGTCGCGCGAAAATCAATCCTGTCGAAGTTGATCTCGCCCGCGTTGGCAAGCTCGAAGAGCGATATGCGGTACTCGGCGGAGGGTACTGCCGCGACCAGGGCATCTCGATGCTTTGTCTTGAGCGTCTCTTGTATCTTCGCGGCACGCGCTTTGGCCGTTGCAAAATCCGCCGCGAGCCCGCGTTCGATGCGGACCGTCGAGTACTTGACGATCGGTTCGCCGCCCGCGATCTCAACACGAACAGCGATGCGGTAGTTTCCAGCTTCGACGTCGGGAACTATCACCTCGGCGGAGAGGGGATGCGCAATAAGGTCAGGATCGATCGAGTCAAGCGCTTTCAGGACCTTTACTGTCTCGTCGCCCCTCAACTTGAGCAGCGAAATCGAGCCGCCGAGCTTTGCACTCAGCTTCTCGTCAAGAGCGAACATCTGGCCGATTCGAATTGCGACCTTATCGCCGGGATCTAACATCGCCCGGTCGAGCTTAACGGTAAGCGCGGACCCAAGCGCGCGGGCCGGCGTCCATTCAGCGCCGCGCATCAGCGCCATCGCGTGATACAGGTGCTTGAGCGCATCGCCGTACTTGCCTTCGCCGTTCGCCGCCCGCGCCATCTCGCCAAGGCGGTCTACTTCGGCGCGCGCTTCCGGCGTAAGCTTGGCCATGACAGCCGGCGTGTTCTTCATGGTTCCGTAACCGACCGAAACGCGCAGCACTTGTCCGGAGTCTTGCGCGAGCCCAACCGCGCAGCACGCGATTACAAATGCGGCGGAAAGAACAGAACGCCGCGCAACCGTTGAGATCATCATTGGACTTCTCTCCTTCTTACAGTCTACTTCATCAACTCGTCTGCCGCTTCCGTCGCGCCGTAGAGCTTGCGCAGCGCTTCCATCATCGCGCGCGTATCAACCGACACCGCGCGATTCTGCGTCTCGTCGTAAACGAAGTTCCCAACCAAAGATTGGATGTTGCCATCGAAGATCAATCCGACCAGCTCGCCGTTCTTGTTGATCACCGGAGAGCCCGAGTTCCCGCCAATGACGTCGTTGGTCGAAACGAAGTTGAACGGCGTGTTCATGCTCAACGCCGATTTCTTGTCTATCCAACGACGGGGCAGCTCAAATGGAAACGTGTTGGCGTGCTCGACAGACCTCTTATAAAGTCCCGCGAAGTTGGTGAACGGAGGCACGTGCTTGCCGTTCTCCTGGTATCCCTTCACTGCGCCATATGAGAGCCGCAGCGTGAAGGTCGCGTCGGGGTAGAGCTTCGTGCCCTCGACATCGAACAGCGCCCGCGAGACTTTGGCGTAGTTTGCGCGCTCATTCGCTTGAACTTCGGTTTCGTAGCGCTTCCGCAATGTGCGCGCCTCGCCGTCAATCGAACGCGCGAGCACGATCATCGGGTCGGTCGATTCTTCGGTTGCCTTCACTCCTCCTGCCCCGAGTTGTTTGCGATAGGCGACGTCCTTCAGCTTCGTTCCGTCGATCAACTCCGCGGCTCGCGCTTCAGGTGACTTCCCTCCAAGCACGCTCTTGACGCTTGGGTCATCTGCGCCTAACTCGTCGCGCATGAGCGCGAGGGAGTCCGCGAGTTTCACTTTCTCGAAGTCGTCAAAAATCGGGGCGGGCGAATAAAGGCCGAGCTCGAGCGAGGCTCGACGCGCATCCGTGTATTCGGGCAGCCGTTCGGCATTCGGCTTGGCGCTTTCAGCAGTAAGCCGAACCAGCGTCCGGGCCTTAGCGAAAAGGTCTGAATTGAAGGCGGCTCCGTTTCCAATCAACGAGAACTGCCGGAAGTAGCTTTTGAGACCGGCGCGGCCTTTCGCGATGTTATCCCAGGCGTCGCCGTATTCCTTCTGCTTCTTCGGGTCGGCGGCGACCGTGTGGCGAAGCGCTTCTTCCGCTTTCGCCTTCTTTGCGATTAATGTCTTGTCCCGCAAACCGTCGAGCTCTCCGCTCAGCGACTTCAGGCTATTCTCGATGCTGAAGAAGTCTTCCTGCGCTCTGCGCGCCTGCTCCTCTCCCTGCGATCTGTACCTGCTCAATAGGTCGCGCTCGCGGTTGAGCAGCTTGACTACGAACGGAAGGCCGCTGTCGCGAAGAAACTCGAGATGCGCCACCGTATTCAAACGCGCAGTCGAGCCGGGATGGCCGGGCACGAAGACCAGCTCGCCTTCCTTCGCGCCTTCCTTTGACCACTTGAAGTAGTTCTCGACCTTGAGAGGCTTGTCATTTTCATAGACGCGGAAGAGCGCCATATCAAGGTCGTAGCGCGGAAACATGAAGTTATCGGGATCGCCGCCGAAGAACGCGATCGCAAATTCCGGCGCGAATACGAGCCTTACGTCGGTGTATTTTTTGTAGCGGTAAAGATTGTACTGCCCGCCTTGATAAAGCGTAACCACATCGCTGCGCAAGCCGGTCTTCTCAGTCGACTCTTTTTCAATGTTGGCGATAGCGGCGCGGCGACCGGCGTTAGCTTCAGCGGGAGAGGCGCCCGTCTTAACCGCTGAAGTGACGCGCTCGGTCACGTCTTCTATGCTGAACAACTGGTTCAGCTCGAGGTCGGGCGCCTTGACCTCCTGCTCGCGCGTGCGGGCATAAAACCCTTCCTTATTGTAGTCGTTCTCCGCGGTGCTGATCTTCGCCAGCACATCAGACGCGATGTGATGGTTGGTGAGCACAAGCCCGTCCGCTGATACGAACGAACCCGACCCGCCGCTGTTGAAACGCACCGAAGCCAGCTGCACCTTCTTGAGCCAGGCATCGGTGACTTCGAAGCCATACTTCTTTTTGATCTCGGCCCTGGGCACATTATTGAAGGTCCACATGCCTTCGTCGGCGCGCACCAGAGTGAAGCCAGAAGTCGCAAACAGGGCGATGAAGAGAGCGCTAAGAAGCTTGTTGAATTTCATAAATGAGTTCCTCGAGAAGATCTTTCCAGCGGTGATTCGGTCCGACAATCGCAGGCAAAAAATGAGGGCGAGCCGTTGCACATCGTCTCGCCCTCTACCATTCCGCTCACTCTTGGAGAAGAGATGGCAGTTCTTGTGCTGCCAAAGTAATTTTACCTAGACGGTTCAAGTACCGCAACATCGAAAAAGAGGGGACGGAGGCTTTCAGCTCTGGTGACCGGCCGGCCTCAGCTTCGGAGCATTTCGACTAGCAGTATCGAAACCGCTGCCGGCGTAATACCCGGGATGCGGGCGGCCTGGCCAATTGTGCGAGGCCGAACGTTGCCGAGTTTCTGAACTACCTCGTTCGACAGACCCGAGATGCTCGAGAAGTCTACGCCACCGGGTATTTCAAGGTCTTCGTAGCGACCGCGCCGGCGAGCCAGCGCGTCCTGGTCCTTCAAATAGCCTGAGTAGCGAATGTCATTCAACGCGACGACGATCTCTTTGCGTCCTGTCTCGTCGCCGATTGCCGCCGTGACGATCTCGATCAATTTCTCGGCGCTGCAATCCGGCCGGCGCGCAAGATAGTCAAGCTTCCGGCCGCGATAACTGTCGGGCGATCCCTCAAGCTGAAGCTCATCCAGCAACTCACCGCCTAGATCGGTGACCTTCGTGTTGGACAGAAACTCTCTCACCTTCTCAACGTTGTGCTGCCGTTTCTCAAACGCGCCGTAGTCTGCGTCGTCAATCGAACCGATCTCGTGCGCGAGCGGAGTTAGCCTCTGGTCGGCGTTGTCATACCGCAGCGACAGCCGCATCTCGGCTCGCGAGGTGAACATTCGATAGGGCTCGTCTGCACCCTTGGTCACAAGGTCATCGATCATCACGCCGATGTAGCTCGCCCCCCGGTCGAACACAACCGGTTCGCGACCGAGCGTCGCAAGCGCTGCGTTCATTCCGGCGACGATTCCCTGCCCGGCCGCTTCCTCGTAGCCAGACGTTCCGTTGATTTGCCCGGCGTGAAACAACCCGTTGATCCGCTTCGTCTCGAGCGTAGCGAACAACTCGCGCGGGTCGACGAAGTCGTATTCGACGGCGTAGCCCGGCCGAAGTAGTTTCACGTTCTCAAGCCCTGGGATCCGTCGGACGAACTCGTGCTGCACTTCTTCGGCCATGCTCGTCGAGATGCCGTTTGGATAAACCTCGTACGTGTCATAGCCCTCAGGCTCGAGGAAGATCTGATGCCGAAGCTTCTCAGAAAACTTCACGACCTTGTCTTCGATCGACGGGCAGTAACGCGGACCTATGCCCTGGATGTCCCCGCTGTACAGCGGCGACTTGTCGAGGTTGCGGCGAATCACGTCGTGCACTTCTTCGTTGGTGTAGCCGATCGAGCATTCAATCTGCCGGCGATTTATCGCGTCGGTCTTGAATGAGAAGGGCACAGGCTGCGTGTCACCGGGCTGCCGCTCGAACTTCGAGTAATCGATCGTGCGCCCGTCGAGGCGTGGCGGCGTCCCGGTCTTGAGTCTTCCGGTCTTGAATCCGATTCCGCGAATGCAGTTGGCAAGCTTGATCGAAGCGGGCTCGCCGCTGCGTCCCGCTTGAAACGTCTTCTTGCCGACGTGAATCAGGCCGTTCAAAAAGGTCCCGGTCGTTAGCACAACCGCGCGGCCTTCGATAGTCGTTCCATCAGCGAGTTCGACGCCGGTGACTCGATCGCCGGTGAACTTGATCTCGGCGACTTCGCCTTCAATGATCGACAGATTCTCGGTGTTTGAAAGCCGCCGCCGCATCTCTGTGCGGTAGAGATTGCGATCGGCCTGGGCGCGAGGAGATTGGACCGCTGGCCCGCGGCTGCGATTGAGCAAGCGAAACTGAATTCCGGTGGCGTCGATAACTTCACCCATGAGTCCGCCGAGTGCGTCGACTTCGCGGACGAGATGTCCCTTGGCGATTCCCCCGATCGCCGGATTGCAGCTCATCTGCCCGATCGAGTTCGTATCGAGCGTGACCAGCGCAGTGCGGGCGCCGATGCGCGCCGCGATATAAGCGGCTTCGCACCCGGCATGGCCTGCCCCGATTACGATTACGTCGAACTGAGTGTCAAGAACCATTACGGCTTCCAGTCGAGAGTGCGGGAGTGGATTTCCAGACCCGTCTCCGAAACCCACTTGCCCAGTAGAACGCTGATCAATCAATGATACCATCGAGCTTGAGAACAAACCCCGGCAGCAGGTGCTCACCGGAGATCACTTGCGGATGATCGAGCGTTTCGACTGAGGAATCGGCGTGATAGACGTGGACTTGATGGCGGATCGGATCGATCAGCCAGCCAAGCTGCGCGCCGTTTGTCATGTACTCTTTCATTTTGTTTTGCAGAGTACGCAGACGGTCCGTCTTCGACCGAAGCTCGACGACAAAGTCAGGGCATATGTGAGTGAATTCATTTCGCTGCTCGGGAGTAAGGGCGTCCCACCGCTGCTTGCGCATCCAGGAAACATCCGGTGAGCGTTTGGCGCCGTTGGGCAGCGTGAACCCGGCCGAGGATTCGAACCCGACGCCTGTCCCGTCAGCTTCTGCCCAAGCTCCAAAGCGCGTGGTCAGTTTGAAATTGCGGCTGCTTCCCTCAGGAGTGACTGGCAACATAATGATCATGGTGCCCTCGCTGGTCATCTCAATGCGCAGCTCTGGATTCTGCGCGCAGAACTTCTCGAACTCTTCATCGGTCAGCCGGGACCGCAGTGGGCCGAGACGCACAACCATTCCTGGCAGACTGGCCAGTGCTTCAGCCTGAGCAGATGTTAGCGTAGTACTCATGGGTTCACCTTACTCGGGTTGCCATTATACACGATGACCGGGTCTTAAGCGGTAGTGATAAACCGTTCTATTTTCCTATACAAAAAGTCGAGAATATCTGACCGAGTATGTCTTCGGTCAAAGTCTCACCGGTGATCTCGCCCAGGGAAGCGAGAGCGCCGTGCAATCTCAGCAGGATGATTTCCTCAAGCTCCCTTTGAATCATCAGCTCGCGCGCAACTCGTAGCAGCTCGATTGCTTTTTGAACAGCCGCGTGCTGGCGGGCATCGGTGAGCATTATGTCATCGCGCTCGAATGCGGCGTCACCCGACAGCCGCTCGAAGATCCTCGCGGTCAATTCCTCAAACCCGCTCCCGGTGAGCGCTGAAATGCTCACCACGTTGCCGTGTAATTCGGCGAGATGGGCGCCGGTCTGATCGTACAGTTCCTCGTCCAGGAGGTTCGGCAAGTCAGTCTTGTTCAATGCGATTATGCGGCTCGCCTCCGGCACACTGTCGAGCAGTTCAATATCATCTTTTAGAAGCGCGGAAGACGCGTCGAGCACGAGAAGCGAAATGTCGGCGTCCGCTATCGCGCTTCGGCTCCGGCTGATTCCGATGCTTTCGACAAGATCAGTGGTGTCGCGAATGCCTGCAGTGTCGATCAGCCTGACAGGAACGCCAGAAATCGACGTGCTTTCATACAGCGCGTCTCTTGTCGTCCCGGGCAGCTCGGTCACTATCGCTCGGTCCGCGCCGATCAGCCGGTTGAACACCGATGACTTCCCGACGTTTGGCCGGCCGACGATCGCCAGATCGAATCCCTCTTTCACGTAGCGTCCGAACGTGAAGCTGTTGGCTATCGCGGTCAACGCATCGATCACGCCGCCTACCTTGGCGAGAAGCGTCGAGGCGGCCTCCGGTGAAATGTCATCCTCGACGAACTCAACCGAAGACTCGAGGTGAACGATGACCTCGACGAGCAAGTCCTTGAGAGGCGTGATCCGCGCAGACAACTCGCCCCCTAGCTGTTTGGTTGCGACTCGCGCTTGATATTGCGTCTGGGCATTGATCACATCGCGAACCGCCTGAGCCTGCGCGAGGTCGATGCGCTTGTTGAAGAAGGCGCGGAAGGTGAACTCGCCTGGCTCGGCGACCCGCGCTCCTCTCTCGATGGCCATCTGAAGCACGCGCGCGAGGATGATCGGGCTTCCGTGGCAACTGATCTCGACGACGTCTTCTCCGGTGTAAGAACGCAGCGCCTTGAAGTAAGTGAGGATGACTTCGTCCACGAGTTCGCCGGCGGCAGGGTCGATAAGGCGCCCGAATTGCGCGCGGTTTGGAACTCCAGGCTCTGCCGCTGATTCAGAGCGAAAGAATGATGTTGCTATCTCGAGGGAATCGGGTCCGCTGAGTCGCACTACTCCGATGCCGCCGCGTCCCGGTGGCGTTGAAATGGCGGCTATGGTGTCGTCGGAATACATGCTGTTTCTGGTTTGCGGTTGCTGGTTTCTAGTTCGCTCCGGAACTAGAAACTGGAAACCAGAAACCGGAAACTCATTTTGCGGGTAGAATGGTAACCTTGCGATTCTCGCCGTTGCCCTGGCTTTCGGTCGCAACCGAAGCATCGTTGGCCAGGGCCAGGTGGATTATGCGCCGTTCGTTGGGAGTCATCGGATCGAAGCTGAAAGGTATGCGCGACAGCCGCACTCTCTCAGCGGCTTTCTCAGCCATCAATCGCAATTCCTTTTCGCGGCGCGCGCGGTAGCCGCCTGAATCGAATACCAGTCTTGCTTCGTCGCCGGATGCGCGCGCGAGGACGCGATTGCCAAGATATTCGAGCGCGTCCAGCAATTCAGCATTGTGCCCTAACAGCAGGGCAACGTCGTCTCCGCGCACCTGAATCTTCAAGGCGTCTTCGGTGTGATCCGCGCCAGCCTTAAGATCGAGCCCCGATGAACCAAGAACGTGATTCGTGAACTCAACAACCAGATTGACATCTTCTTCTGACATCAATTGATACTCCACCGAGAGTAAAGTCTACGCTACTTCTTCGGCGCCACCCCGCCGTTCTTGTCTTCGCTTGCCGCTCTTGTCCTTTGGGCGCTTTTGCGCGCCTGGTTTTTCGTCGGCACGCGGGCCGCCCTTGCTGGCGCCACCAGATCCCGCTGCGGCGGCGGCTACTTCAGCCGTGAGGTCAGCGGTCTTGCGATTGATCCACAACTGAATCAAGACGCCGACCATGTTGCTGACCATCCAGTAGAGAACCAGCCCGCTGGGCGCCGAAAAGAAGAACAGCCACGTCAGCATAATCGGCATCAGCCAGGTCATCATTATGCGCTGCATCTTCATCGACGGGTCAGCGGACGCAGGCTGCGGCGTCAGCTTGGTCGAAGCAATCATCGTCACGCACATGACTATCGGCAAGATCTTAAGTGGGTCGGGTGTAGAGAGGTCCCTTAACCAAAAGATCCACGGCGCGTGACGCACATCCAGCGAAGATCCGAGATACAAATACACCGCCCAGAAGATCGGCATCTGAAGTAAGAGGGGCATGCACCCGCCCAACGGGTTCGCCTCCTTCATCAGAGCTAGTTGCTCTTCCTGAAGTTCCTTTAACTCCCGTTCGTATTTCTTCGGATTCTCCTTGAGCTTCTTCATCCTCTCCTGAAGCTCTTTCATTCGCGGCTGGTGCTTGGCCGCCTTCTTCATCTTCTTCGAGCTGTAAAACCTGAGTGGCGATAGCGCCAGGTTGATCATCACCGTCACCGCGACGATCGCCCACCCGTAATTGCCGAACAGCCTTCGGAACCCGTTGAGTGCCCACGCCAGCGCTGGTACAAGAGGTTTGACTGCAAATGAAAACAGCCCGTAGTCAATCAATGCGTTGAGGTTCGCCCCGAGTTCTTGTCCGACCGTCGCCAACAGTTCTCGGTCCTTTGGCCCGACGAAGATATGAGTGCGTGAAGTCGAGCTAACCGGGATGGCGGCCGACGGGTAATCGAGTGGCCTTTCCGCGTCCTTTACCTGAATGCTGGTCAGAGTGATCTCTGGAATCGCCTGATTCGGATCGGGTACCGCGAGCATAGCGAAGTAATGGTCAGCAACTCCTGCCCATCCGTAAAGGTGCCTTAGCGTGTCTACGCCCTGCGCCACCCCGGCGCCCATCGATGTGCCCGGCGGCAACGAGTCGAGTGTAAGCCGCTGGCCGTTTGCTTCGCGGTTCGTCACTCGCGCATACCCGATTAACGTCGCGCCCTTGTCGGCGGTCAGCTTGACCTGGGCTACGCCATCCGCGAGCGGCTTATCCAGCTCGATTTGATTCGAATCATGATCGACCACAGTGATCGTCGCGAACGGCGGCGTTATCGCGGCCCCGAGAATCTGTTGGCGCTGGCCGTCTCGCGTGTAAGCGACGACTTGAGGCGGAGTGCTGTAGCTTCCAGTTTGCTTATCGCTCTGATCTCCGAATCGCGGGCCGAGAACGATTTCCGTTAGCTGTTCGCCGCCGCCCGATTTCACTTCTGCCGTCACGTCGAACACGAAGCTGCCGCCACGAAAGATGAAAGATTTGGTCGCGGTGATCAAGGGCGAAGTGTACCTGAAAGTGATCGTCCGCGACTCATCCGTACCCAGCGTGACGTCAGTTTCGTTGGGATCTACTCCTTCGATCTGGAAGTTGACCTGGTTCAATTGAATAGCGACTTCGGGTGACCAGGGAGTGCGCAGGCTCAACGGAGCGCTCAGCGGTTCGGGTATGTGTTGCGGGATCAGTTGAAGCTCTTGGCCATCTGCCCCGGTTATGTTGCGCTCCAGACCGTCCTCTTTGTACTTGGCGAGTATCCACGATGTCGCCACTGCACCGCGATTGGACAGCTTGGCGCTCCAGGAGGCACTCCTGATCGTGATCTCGCGAGGCGCGGCTTGAGTCGTCTGAACTTGCGCGCGGGGCTGAGGGGCTGTAGGCGCTGGTGGTGAAGCTTTCTTTGTTGTGGAAACGGGCGCCTGCGGCTGATTCTCCGGAGCCCGTTGAGGCGGCGTTGCTTCGAGCTGAATCGGCTCTTCAATCGCGCGTGGGGTCAGGTAGCGCATGACCAGAGGCCACGACATCAGCACGACCAACGAAAGGGCCAATGCCATTATCAAACGATTTCGATCCATCAAATCACATCAGGCGGGTATCCGCCCGTCCTTTGCTACCTCACAGGGTCATATCCGCCTGAGTGAAACGGGTGGCATCGAAGGAGCCGCCGAGCTGCGAGGTAAACGCCTCGCAACGCGCCATACTTCTCGATCGCCTGCATTGCGTACTCAGAACAAGTGGGCGTGAATCTGCACGACGGCGGGAGTAGCGGCGAGATAAGCAGCCTGTAGGCGCGAATAAAAAAAATCAGAACAACCTTCACTTCTGGCCCGCCCTCTGTAGAAATGTAATGAATTCGCTCTCAAAGTCGCGATAAGCGGCCTCCACCAGAGACCGCTTCGCGTTGATGACTATATCAACTCCTTGTGGGACTAGCCATTTGTTTCTTCTGAACGCTTCGCGCACCAGGCGACGAGCGCGATTGCGCTCAACGGAGTTTCCCATCTTTCGCGTCGTGGTGATGCCAATGCGTGCCCTGTCGTTTTGCTTCGTGAGCACAAACGCCGTGAAGTATCTGAATTGTATTTTGCGGCCTTCCTCGTACACGCGACGGAAAACGTCGCGCTTCAGGATCCTGTCAGTCTTGGGAAACTTTTCGGATACCTCGGTCATTGTCCGTAGTCCGTGGTCAGTAGTCCGTAGTCAGAGGCCGACGGTTTAGGTTGCCGGGCCAAACTACTGACTACGGACTACGGACTACTGACCGTTCTTAGTAGTGCGCAGGTGTCAGCCGCTTGCGGCCCTTCGCGCGGCGCCGCTTAAGCACTAGTTGCCCGCCCTTTGTGCTCATGCGCACACGAAAACCGTGTGTTTTTGCGCGACGGCGGTTGTTGGGCTGAAAGGTCCTCTTCATGTTTCTACGCTCCTCGAAAAACGTCTCTACAGAAAAGATTAAACCTATAGAAACAGGTAGTGGTTGTCAAGCTTGCTCAAAGCGCAAACGCGCGCTAACCAGGCTCGCCGGGCCGGGGATTCAGTGGCTATTACTGGAAGTGCGCGACCAACGCTAATTGTTTTGAATCCGCCGCAAAGTCGAAGCTTGCGCATACCTACCCTTGCGGGGCATTATTATTGACAGGGTGTGGCAGCGATGTTAAGTTGACCTCGAAAATCCACTCAGTCGTGCCCCCCTGTTAAGAACATATGACAAAAAGAAGCGGTAACAGGTTCGACGACCGCAAGCGGGAGATATTCGCGACGATCGTGAAAGATCACATCGCCACGGGCCAGCCCGTCGGATCGTTCGCGCTCGCCCGTCAGTCGCGCGAGAACTTGTCGTCCGCTACGATCCGCAACATCTGCGCGGAGCTGGAAGACGAAGGTTATTTGACGCACCCCCATACGTCTGCGGGGCGACTGCCAACTGATAGGGGTTACAGGTTTTATGTTGACAATTTTATAGGCTCGACGAAGCTGTCGCGGTCGGAGGCGGCGCTGATAAACGAGCGGTTGCTGGATGAGCAGTCGCTGGCGAACCCGGAACTGCTGATGGAGCGCACCAGCCGGCTGCTGTCGCAATTGTCCGATAACGTCGGCATAGTAGTGTCGCCCTCGAGCTCGAGGGACATCCTTCAGCACATCGAGTTCGTCAGGCTGCCAGACTCGCGGATACTAGCCATCACTGTATCGAGCGCGGGCCGTGTGCAGGATCGTGTGATTCGCATTGAGGGCGATTTCACACAGGACGAGCTGAATGCGACTTCGCGGTATTTGATCGAAAACTTTCACGGCTGGACGCTGGCTGAGATCCGCGACGAGTTACTGCTTCGGATGAGCGAAGAGAAGGCTCTCTACGATCAGTTCCTGCGCAACGCGGTGCTTTTGTGCAGCCAGAGCTTGCAGGAAGGCGACCAGCCTGACGTTTTCATAGAGGGGGCGTCGAACATAATATCGAAGCCTGACTTTGCGGACACCGAGCGTATGCGGGCGTTGTTCAAGATGTTTGAGCAAAAGAGCCGCATCGTGAAGATCTTGAATGAGTGCATCGAGAGCGCGAGTCGCGAGGCGGTAGCCGTGCGCATTGGCAGTGAGAATCGTTTTGCAGATCTGCGCGGCTGCACGGTGATCGCTTCGCCGTGCATTTATCCGGGAGGCGCTGCCGTTGGCAGCATAGGCGTAGTGGGACCGACGAGGCTCGAATACGACCGGCTGATCGCTGTAGTGGACTACATTGCGAAGTTGTTCGAGCGCGCCCTCGGCGGGGCCTCGGCCAGGATGCTGTGAGTCTTCGGCAATGGAAACGACGATTGGGAAAGAAGCAAAAAAAGGAAATGAGAGACAAGAAGAACGAGCCAAGGGAAATACCGATTACTTTTGATGGCGACGAGAGTCTCGGATCAAGCGCAGAAGAGGGATCTGACTTGCCCCGTGAAATAGAGGTGGCGGCCGGCCCGAGCGATCAGCCGCAAAGCGTCGGAGCATCGGAAGAAGAAGCTGAAGACCCTGCTGATCAGGCCGACGCTCCGGAGGACCCCGTTGCTCAGCTACAAGCCCAGATCGATGCGCTTAATGCTGAGAAGGCTTCGTTATATGACAAACTGCTCAGGCGGCAGGCGGAGTTTGAGAATTACCGCAGGCGGGTAGAGCGCGAACGCGGCGAACTCTATCAGCACGGGCGTGACGACGTGCTGCTGCAGTTTCTCCCTGTCGTCGACAACTTCGAGCGCGCTCTGTCCAGCCTGGAGACAAGCGAGGGCGACGCCGAAGCGTTGCGGCACGGCGTCGAATTGATACACAAGCAATTCAAGGACGCGCTGTCGAAGTTTGGTCTCGAGGCTGTCGATGCAGTGGGACAGACGTTCGATCCAAACGTTCACGAAGCGGTGACGACAGAGGCGACCGACAAACACAAAGAGAACACTGTGATCCAGGAATTTCAGCGAGGATACAGAATCGGTGACCGGTTGCTGCGTCCCGCCAAAGTGAAGGTCGCCTCCAGCCTCGAGAAGTAGGTGGTTTAGAGTTCACGGTTCCGAGTTCCGAGTTCCGGGTTCGGATTCTGGATCGACAGCTCAGAACCAGGAGACCTGAAGCCGGAACCGTTAATCCCGCCCCCTATCGATTAATCAGACCCCTTTTACCTTCTCGGTTTTGACTGGATAGGAGATCGGAGGTACCTCTCATGGGCAAAGTCATCGGAATAGACCTCGGCACAACGAACTCGTGCGTGGCGATACTGGAAGGCGGCGTTACACAGATAGTTCCAAACAAAGAAGGTGGGCGAACCACGCCGTCGGTAGTCGCTTTCACTGAGAAGGGCGAGCGATTGATAGGCCAGATCGCCAAGCGCCAGGCCATAACAAACTCAGCTAATACGATCTACGCAGTCAAGCGGTTGATGGGCCGCAAGTTCGACTCGGCTGAGGTTCAGCGAGCTTGCCAGGTCTGCTCGTACGAAATCACCGACGCGGCAAACGGGGACTGCCGCGTTCGAGTGCGCGGAAGGGATTATTCGCCACCCGAGATTTCCGCTATCCTGCTTCAGCGGCTGAAACTGGCTGCCGAAGAATTCCTTGGTGATGAAGTCACCGAAGCAATCATAACCGTGCCTGCTTACTTCGACGACATTCAGCGGCAAGCTACAAAGGACGCGGGAAAGATTGCAGGGTTGACCGTTCAACGCATCATCAACGAGCCTACGGCCGCCGCGCTTGCTTACGGGCTCGGCAAACGCGAGAACGAGCGGATAGCCGTGTACGATCTGGGGGGCGGCACGTTTGATATCTCGATAATGGAGATGGCCGACGGTGTCTTCGAAGTGCTCTCGACTTGTGGCGATTCGTTTCTCGGCGGTGAGGATTTCGACCAGCGCATAGTCGACTGGATGATCGAGACCTTCAAAGAGGAAACCGGGATCGACCTTCGTCCCGACAGGCTCGCGCTTCAAAGGCTGAAGGAAGCGGCCGAGCGCGCCAAGTGCGAGCTTTCCACTACAACTGAGTCTCAATTGAATCTGCCGTTCATCGCAGCGGATCCAACCGGTCCGAAGCACTTCAACAAGACGCTCAGTCGAGAGAAGTTTGAAGAGCTTGTCGTAGACCTCGTCGAGCGCACAATCGAGCCTTGCCAGAAAGCGATTGCAGACGCCAAGCTCACTCCGGAACAGATCACGAAGGTGCTGCTGGTGGGCGGCCAGACTCGCTCGCCGATCATCATCAATCGCGTGCGCGACATCTTCAGGCGCGAGCCTTCGATCGAGATCAACCCCGACGAAGTCGTCGCTATCGGCGCGGCTATTCAAGTCGGCGTGCTAGCGGGCGATGTGAAGGACTTGATACTACTCGACGTGATCCCGCTGTCGCTGGGCATCGAAACGCGCGGCGGACTGTTCACTAAGCTTCTGGATCGCAACTCGACCATCCCAACCAAAAAGAGCCTCGTCTTTACGACGGTCGCCGACAATCAGCAAGTTGTCGAAGTGCACGTTCTGCAGGGCGAGCGCGACATCGCTGCCGGCAACCGCAGCCTCGCGCGCTTCGAGCTTGTAGGCATACCGCCCGCGCCTCGCGGCTTGCCTCAGGTCGAAGTCACTTTCGAGGTAGACGCCGACGGTATCGTTTCTGTCTCGGCGCGCGACAAGATGACCGGACTCGAACAGGCGATGCGAATAACACCGTCGTCGGGACTTTCCGCCTCTGAGATATACGACCTGATAGAAGAGGCTAATCGTAACGTCGAGTCGGACCGCCGGATGAGGGAGATCATCATCGCGCGAAACCGCCTGGAAGGCTTGCTTCAGAACACCGTGCGTTCATTCGGCGAGTTCGGGTGGATGCTCACGTCCGACGACCAGGAGTTCGTACGTGACACGGTCGAACACGCGCGGAACACCTTCGCGTCGGAAGACTCGACCGAGGTGCGTTACACGTTGGAGCAACTCGAAAGAGCTGCCCGCCTGATCACCGACGCGATGTTCCGGCCGACGGGCCTTGCATCGGGTTCTTCGGAAAAGGCAAAGGAAGAAGACACCGCGCCGTTGTCCGAGGTGTTGTAGAGTTTGCTATAATCCGTTCTCGGTTTCTGGTTGCTGGTCTTAAGTTTCTGGCTGTTTGCCGGAATTCGATACCGGAAACCAGGAACTAGCAACCAGAAACCAGGAACTACATTTGAGCGGCAAACGCGACTACTACGAGGTGCTGGAAGTTCGCCGCGAGGCGAACGATCAAGAGCTGAAACAGGCATACCGGCGCCTCGCGCTCAAATACCATCCCGATAAGAATCCCGGCGACCACCAGGCCGAGGAGCGCTTCAAGGAGTTGAACGAAGCGTATCAGGTGCTCTCGCAGGCGGAGCTTCGCGAGCGCTACGACCGCTTCGGCCATGCTGGTGTTGGCGCGGGCGCCGCAGCGGGCGCGGGCTTTGGCCAGGGGTTCCCAGGGTTCGAAGATCTCTTCGACATGTTCGGTATGGGTGACATCTTCGGCGGCCGAAACACCCGGCGAGCCGGGCCACGCCGCGGGTCAGACCTCAGATACGATATAGAACTCACATTGGAAGAAGCCGCCACCGGACTGAAGACGAAGATTCGCGTGCCGAGGCTGGAAGCGTGCGAAGTCTGTCGCGGAACTGGCGCGGCCGAAGGTTCACAGCCCGTGCGCTGCTCCGCGTGCGCCGGAAGCGGACAGGTCCGGTATCAGCAAGGATTCTTTTCGGTCAGCCGCACCTGCTCCACGTGTCGTGGCGCCGGGAGGGTGATCAGAGACGTGTGCCGCGGGTGCCGCGGCGAAGGCCGCGTCGAGCGAGAGAAGATGCTCGAAATCAAGATTCCGGCAGGCGTCGATACCGGCTCGCGCTTGCGAATCGCAGCCGAGGGCGAGGCCGGCGAACTAGGAGCCCCGCGCGGCGACCTCTATGTGATCGTACACGTCACGGGGCACAACTTTTTTGAGCGGCGCGACGCAAACTTGTATTGCTCGATTCCAGTGTCATTCGCCCAAGCCGCGCTCGGGGCGGACGTTACTGTGCGAACCCTTGAAGGCGAACAGAATCTGCGAATCGCCGAGGGCACGCAGAGCAGCAGCATGTTCAAGCTCAAAGGGAAAGGAATGCCGGTGCTGGGCGGGCGCGGACGCGGCGACCTTTACGTAGCAGTCAACGTCGTCACACCAACGAATCTCTCAAAGGAACAGCGCCGGCTGCTTGAAGAACTTGCCAACGTCGAAGCCGACAGCCATCACGACCGGGGGATTGTCGATAAAGTCAAAGATATTTTTGGATAGGAGAAGAGCATGGAGTTCAGGCTTTAGCCTGCATGTTTCTCGACCGACCAAACACGCAGGCTAAAGCCTGAACTCCATGCTCTTACTTCGACGGAGCGTAATACGGATTCGTGCCCGAACCGTGATCGGTCGTGTCGAGGATCTCGCGGACCTGAGGTACCTGCTCGCGAATCAATCGCTCAATGCCCATCTTTAAAGTCACATCCGCAGCGCCACAGCCCTGACATCCGCCGCCCATTCGTATGAATATGTTGTCGTCCTGAACATCCAACAACTCGACGAACCCGCCGTGAGAAGCAACTCCCGGATTGATCATCTCGTCGAGCACTTGCTGTACCCTCAGCCTTACATGCTCTGGAGGCAGCCGGTCGCCTTCAGGGATCTCCGGCGGTGGATTAAGAAAGGCTCGGATCGCTGTGCCGACTCGTTTACCCAATTGGCGCCAATCCTCCGCGCCTCCCTGGGTGACGTCGACCAGGTTATTGTTGATCTCGACCTTCATGATGCCTGGAGTCTTGAGCAGCTTATCGGCCAGGTCGTTGTCCTTCGCTTCTTCAGCGGTGTAGAAGACGACGGACCCATCGTGCACGGGCCGATCGACCGTGAAGCGGCAAACGTGAATGTCTTGCTGATCTACTTCGGCTTTGATTTGAATCGCAAAGGGTGAACTCATATAGTTGCTCCTGTCTTGGTCTTTTCGTTCGCGCTTGATTATAGACGATTCCTTGAAGAGATATCCATCCCGGGTCGAACAATCTGGGCCTGAGCCCCTCGGCTTCAATACAGATTGTTCTCTTGCGCCTCACATCCCCGCCCTTTTTTCAAGGGGACCAAACTGGTCCCGCGTGGGCTCCGCTCAGCAGAACCACGCTTCAGTCAATCGCGGCGGGCGCAAACGAGCGGGATCAACCGGCGGCCCTAATCGACCCGCAGGTGAGTCCCCTCGAGCTGCGTGAGCCATTTCCAGAATCGTATGGAACGTCTCGGCCGGGTCTTTGTTTGGGCCAGCCCCCTCTTCAACGAGCGCGCTCACTCGTCTGTGCAACTCGTCCATTAGCGGGTCGGGATGCGCCCACTCATAGCTGAAAGACTCTTGAACCAACCGCCCAAGCCACTGATGACTGTCTGGCTGCGACAACAGCAGCGAGCCCGGTGGAACAAGCAAGCGAATGCTGTACTGAACCGGGTCAACGTGATCGATCAAGTTCTGGGATTCTACAAACTCGAGAACGTCTATGTAGTCGTCGATCGTCGCCCAAGGCGTGAACGAAACGAATGTCGGCCTCAAAACGATTCCGGCGCCCCGCAGAATCCGAAGCGCTTCAATAACGTCGTCTCGGGTGTGACCTTTATCCAGATGCTCAAGCACCGTGTTGCTCAACGACTCAACCGCCGACACAACAAAAATGCACCCAGTCTGCGCGAACTCGGGAATCAGCTCCCGGTGCTTGAGGACGTGCTCGACCTTGGCCGTGAAATCAAAAGTGATGTCCGGAAACTCTTCGTGCAACGTACGCGTGATGCGAAGCGAGTGACCGGGTCCATTCAGGAAATCCGGATCGCCAAACGTGATGTGCCGAGCGCCCGAAGCCACGAGCCCGCGAATGTCATCGAGCACAATGTCCTCAGGCACTACGAAGAAGCGGCCGTTGTACACCGGTGGGATCGGGCAATGCGTGCAGTGGTGCAAGCACCCTCGGCTCGCTTCGACATAACCCACGAGCCGTTGCTCGCCGTTGTATTCGAGCTTCGCGTAATGCTCGAGCGGCACAAGCGCTCCGCGGGCGGGCGCGGCGAAGTTGAGCCGCGCCAGCACGGGCTTCGATACGCGGCCTCGAGTGCTCACTTCCTTGATGTCGATCGCCGTGCCGGACTGAACCGCTCTTATAAGTTTGACGAGTGCTTCTTCAAACTCGCCGCCGATCACCGAGTCGGCGACACCGCCGAGCAAGTAATCCGAGTTGAGCGATGCGTAGAGACCATAGAAACAGATGTGACTTTCGGGGTTGAGTTTGCGAATCTCTTGCGCGACCCGCAAGCCAAGCCGCAGTGCGGTGTGCATTGGAACCGATATCCCAATGAAGCGTGCGCGCTTGACTTTGTCCGCGTCGAAGCCTTCGACCGAAACGTCCATGGTTTCGGCTTCATAACCAGCGCGGCGCAACAGACCCATCGGCACGGCGATGCCCGCAGGCTGATGACCCAGCTCGTAGCACGAGACAAGTAGAACAGACGATCGTTCGAGCCTCTTTCCCATCGATGGCATGTTATGCGTTAGGTTAGCGCGGCGCAAAGGAGGATGTTCGTAGTTCGGCCTTTAGGCGGAAGTTTGTAAGCCCTTCTCGCTTAGATTTACCCTACAAGCTTCCGCCTAAAGGTCGAACTACGAACAAGAAGTCCCGGCTCAAATTCATTCAATAATGAACTCAAGCCTCGCGTGCGCCTCGCGAAGCGCGGCCTCAGCTCGATCAGGAGTCGCCGCGCGACTGAAGATAAAACCCAGATAACTCGCTCCCTCAGGCGGAGGCAGGATTTCTTGAGTAATGTGCGCGGTGATGATCAGGTCTTCAATGTCAGCCACAGCCTTCGCGCCTTCCACGCCGAACACCTCTCTCAAGATTCCAGCTCGAGGAATCGGGATCATCATCACGCCCGCCGCCTGATCTTCGCGTTCGACATGCCCAACGCCTTCTCCAAGCGCGTGGCGAATGATCAACTCTTCGAGCGACATACCTTTGTCGAATCTCAACGCCCGCGAACAGAGCCCGCCGATCGCGCGAGCGGCTACTTCGATCACCCACGGGCCTTGCTCGTTCACTCGCAGCTCAGCATGCACGGGTCCTTTGGTCAGACCCATCGCGCGAATCGCGGCTGCAGTCGTCTCGACGATCTGCTCTTGGACATCTCGCGAGAGCCGCGACGGCGTCACGTAGATCGTCTCCTCGAAGAAAGGCCCATCGAGCGGATCAGGCTTGTCGAATATCGCCAGCATTCGAAACTCGCCGTTGGTGACCAGCCCTTCGACTGCAACCTCGAAGCCCGGGATGAATTCCTCAACAAGCGCTTCGCGCGCGAGAACGCCTCCGCGGCGTGCGAGCTTCGGGTCGCCCACGATTTGATCCAGCCGCCGCACGACTCCCGCGAACTGCTCTTCGTTGTCGGCTCGCATCACGCCTCGGCTTGTCGAAAGGAACACCGGCTTGACTACGCACGGGTAAGTGACGCGAGCGGCGATTTCACGAGAGTCCTCGTCCAAAGAAAAATGCCAATACCGAGGCACTTGCACACCGCTGCGGCTGAGCACTTCGCGCATGCGATGCTTGTTCTTAGCTGTGATCGCGGAGTCAACGGAGTTGTGCGGGAGCTCTAGTCCGTGAGCGACGGAAGCGGCGACGACGGCGGTGTCTTCATCGACAGGTATGACCGCATCGATTGGAAACTGAGCCGCAAAATCGCTGGCCTGACACGCGGCGCGCTCGGGTTCTGAGAAGTCGAGTTCCAGCAGTCCCTCTGGATTCGTGCTTGCGAGAGTGCTTGGCTGTTCCGACGCAGCCACTACGTCAACGTCGAGTTTCAGAGCGGCATCGACGAAAGCTTTCGTGCGATAGGTCGTCGTCGGCAAGAGCAGAAGCACGCGCGGCATATTCGTAAGCTACGCTGCCGCGCTCGGCATTGTCTAGCATTGGGTGCGCGTCAGATTTTCGCGCCGACCCGCCTCTGACAGAGTCCGAGGTGTTGCGCGAAAATCTGACGCGCACCCTCTAGCATTGGTTAGTAGATGGCGTTTTCGCTATATTAGCGTCGAGGAGCAAATGCAATGCGATTGACCGAGATGGTTTCGTGCGCTGGTTGAGCGGCTAAACTTGCGCCGAGCGCGCTCGCTCAGGTGCTGAGCGGGCTACCGAAACAACCATACGACCCGAATGTGATTGTCGGCTTCGATCTCGCCGACGATGCGGGAGTTTACCGTCTGCGCGACGACCTGGCGATCGTGCAGACGCTCGACTTTTTCACGCCGATAGTAGACGACCCGTTTGATTACGGCCGCATAGCGGCGCTCAACTCGATCAACGACGTCTGGGCGATGGCTGGAACTCCAATCACCGCGCTGGCGATTACATGCTTTCCGAAAAAGGGCGTCGACTTTTCGATACTAGCCGAGATCATGCGAGGCGGGCTTGAGGTCCTGACTCAAAACGGAGTCGCGCTGCTCGGAGGTCACAGCGTAGACAATCAGCAGATAATGTTCGGCTACTCGGTGACGGGCGTGATCGATCCGAACAAGGTTGCGACGAATGCCGGAGCGCGTCCCGGCGACGTCATCATCCTGACCAAGCCAATCGGAACCGGCGTCATCTCGACTGGAATCAAGTTCGCCAAGACCCCGCCTGACGTAGCGTCCGCCTCGCTCGAAACGATGTTGACCTCCGGAAGGGCCGCCGCTGAGGCGATGCGCGAGTTTGGCGTCAAGGGAGCAACGGACGTAACCGGCTTTGCGCTGCTGGGGCACGGGTGGGAGCTTGCGCGCGCGAGCCGGGTGACAATCGAGATCGACTCGTCGCGTGTCCCGCTCTTGCCCGGCGCCCTCGATCTCGCAAGCGCGGGGCTGCTCACGAGCGGCGACAAGACGAATCGCGAATACGTCGGCGAAGACATCGAGATCGCCCGAAGCGTGAGCAAAGAAACGGGCAACCTGCTCTATGATCCGCAGACTGCGGGCGGGCTGCTGATAGCCATCCCGGCCGAGCGCGCGGACGCGTTGCTTGCGAGGCTTCGTGAGAGTTATCCTCACGCTACGACCGTCGGCCGAGTGCTTGAACGCGGTCCCCATTCGCTCATCGTGACTTAAGCAACAGGCTATTTTGAATACACTGTTCGTGTCCGCTTTGGTCTTTGGAGCTCAAACCATGCCAGAAGCAAGAGAATACGACGCGGTAGTAATTGGCTCGGGTCAGGGAGGCACGCCACTCGCGAAAGCTTTGGCCAACGCCCTATGGAGGACCGCAATCGTCGAGCGCGAGTACATCGGAGGCACCTGTGTCAACGTCGGATGCACGCCGACGAAAACGATGTTCAATAGTGCGCGAGTAGCCTATCTCGCTCGGCGATCCGCTGAGTATGGAGTTCACACCGGCCCGGTCACGGTGAACATGAGCGAAGTCCGCGCGCGCAAACAAGGTGTCGTCGATAGCTTTCGCGACGGCGGGCTCAGAGCGATCGAAAAGACACCCGGCCTCGATCTGTTGGAGGGCGAAGCCAGTTTCACTGGTCCGCATTCGATTGAAGTTCAAATGAACGACGGCGGCAAGCAGTTCCTGACTGCCGGTAAGATCTTCATCAACACGGGAGGCCGGCCGTCGACTCCTGAAGTTGAAGGGCTGCACACCGTCCCTTATCTCGATTCGACTTCGATTATGGAACTTGATCAGTTGCCGGAGCACCTGCTGGTGATGGGCGGCGGCTACATTGGACTCGAATTCGGCCAGATGTTTCGCCGGTACGGCAGCCAGGTAACGATCGTGCATCGGGGCGACCGGTTGCTTGCGCACGAGGATCCGGACGTTGCGGATGAGATAGCGGAGATTCTGCGCGCGGACGGAATTACCTTGCTGTTGAACTCGGAGGCTAGGCGCATCAACCGCGCAGACGGTGTCATCCACCTGACAGCGCGGACTCCGCCGGGCGAGCGGACTCTCACGGGCTCGCACCTGCTCGTCGCAGTCGGGCGAACTCCCAACACTAAACGGCTCAACCTTCACGCTGCGGGAGTCGACACGAACGAGCGCGGCTCGGTAAAGGTCAACGCTCGGCTCGAAACCAGCGCGCCGGGCGTCTATGCGCTCGGCGATGTGGATGGCGGGCCGCAGTTCACGCACGTCTCTTACGACGATTTCCGAATCATCAGAACAAACCTGATCGAAAGCGGCGCCGCGACCACGAGCGATCGGCTTGTGCCGTACACTGTTTTCATGGATCCGCAACTCGGCCGGGTTGGGTTGACCGAGACAGAAGCGCGCGCGCGTGGCTTGAACATCCGCGTGGCTAAGCTGCCGATGGCTCACGTAGCTCGTGCGATTGAGATGAGCGAGACCCGCGGCTTCATCAAGGCGGTCGTTGACGCGGACACCAATCAGATACTTGGTTGCGCGGTGCTGGGGGTCGAAGGCGGCGAGTTGATGGCGATGTTTCAAATAGCGATGATGGGCCGGCTCGCATACACGGAATTGAAGGAAGCGATCTTCGCTCACCCGACGATGGCCGAGTCGATGAACAATCTGTTTAGCGCAATGGATGCCCAGTAGATTAACGGTAGATTGACGGCTCCCGTGGAAAGGCGGAAACCGTATGCAGACAAAGAACGAATTTGAAAGAGCGACGCTTGCGAGCGACATGACCGGTCTTTTTCAGGAGGTTCGAGCGCGAACCATGCGCATCGTCGAGCCGCTGGAGATCGAAGACTACGTTGTCCAGACCGCTCCATACATGAGTCCGCCTCGATGGCACATCGGCCATACCTCGTGGTTCTTTGAGCTTCTGCTGAAGGATCATCTGCCGGGTTACGAAGTCTATTCGGAAGAGTATCTTTTTTACTTCAACTCATATTACGAGCGCTTCGGCACTCGCATCGATCGCGACAAGCGAGGCACACGTTCGCGCCCGACGGTGAAGGCCACTCTCGCCTACAGGAGACGCATCGATGAAGCGATGCTCGAGCTTCTGGGCAGCGCTCAGGACAATCCGAAAGCCGGCGAGCTTCCGATACTTGTAAGGCTTGGCCTCGAGCACGAGATGCAGCATCAGGAATTGCTGGTATATGACATCAAGCACCTGCTTTGCGATCTCTATGAACCAACGTCGCGAGGCGCCCTTCCCTCGCGCGACACAGTGAGCGGGATGGCGGACGTCGAAGGCGGTCTGTTTTTGCTTGGGCATGCGGGCGATGAGTTCGCTTTCGACAACGAGAAGCCTGCACACCGAGTGTTTGTTCAGGATTTCGCGATCGACCGTTTGCCCGTCACCAGCGGCGAGTATCTCGAGTTCATTCGCGACGGCGGGTACACGGATTCTCGCTGGTGGTTTGCCGAGGCATGGGATTGCATTCACCGGGAGGGGTGGCAAGCGCCGTTGTATTGGGAGCTGCACGGCGGCAAGTGGGTGATCAGAGACTTCTCTGGCGTTCACAGAGTCGACGATAAGGCTGACGAACCGGTCACGCACGTCAGCTTCTACGAGGCCTCGGCGTTCGCCAAGTGGGCGGGCAAACGCTTGCCCACTGAAGCCGAATGGGAGAGGGCCGCCCGCGTTCCACCTAAGCAGACAAGTCAGTTGAGCTTCCCGTGGGGTGACGACAGCCCGGCGCTTTCGAGAGCGAATCTATTTGAGAACGAACTGTGGGGTGTCACGCCTGTAGGCTCGTTCCCCGAAGGCCGAAGCGCGCATGGCTGCTATCAGATGATCGGCGATGTTTGGGAGTGGACTACGTCGGACTACGTTCCCTATCCAGGATTCAAACCCGAGTTCGATGAATACAACGACAAGTGGTTCGTCGGGCAGAAAGTCCTCCGAGGCGGTTCGTACGCGACACCTCAGTATCACATTCGCTCGACCTACAGGAATTTCTTTCATCCAAACGAACGATGGATGATCTCCGGCTTTCGCTGCGCGAAGACAATCTGATCAACGTATGACGACCAGCTTCAAACCCTCATCGGCATCAACGCTCGATCTGATGGAAGCTCTGCCGGAGGCGCGCCGGCGCACGCTTGAGCTGATCGAAGATTTGAGCGATCAGCAATTGAGGGGACCTCGCCTACGCATAGTCAATCCGCTGCATTGGGAGATCGGACACGTCGCCTGGTTTCAGGAATTCTGGATTCTGCGCCACCTTGGCGGTCTGCCCCCGATCCTAAGCAACGGAGACAGCCTCTACGATTCAGCGCGCGTCGCGCACGATACGCGGTGGGATCTGCTGCTGCCGTCGCGAGCGAAAACGCTGGCTTTCATGGAACAAGTTCTCGATCGGGTTTGCGATTCGAGCGATCGCAGAGATCGAGCTCCGATCGACGGCTACAACGAGACCTACTTCTTTCACCTCGTTCTGTTTCACGAGCAAATGCACGCCGAAGCGATTGCCTACACGCGGCAGACCTTGTGCTACGCGCGGCCTCGACTGAGTATCGCCGCTGAGAGTGTTAGCAATGTAACCGGGCAGGTTTCAGGCGATGCCTATATCCCCGGCGGCAAGAGCGCGCTCGGCGCCTCGCCCGGTGAGACATTTGTGTTCGACAACGAGCTGCAGCCGCACGAGGTTGAGGTCAAGCCGTTTTCAATCTCCAAGACGGCCGTTACCAACGGCGAGTTCGCAGCCTTTGTTGAAGACGGCGGCTACACACGGCGCGTGTTGTGGAGCGATGAAGGATGGCAGTGGAAGCGAAACGCCGCCGCTGAGAGCCCGGTCTACTGGCAGCGGGAATCGAGCGGACGATGGCTCCGGCGCGACTTCGATAAGTGGGTAGAGCTGCAAGACCGGGTCGCGCTGATTCACGTCAACTGGCATGAAGCTGACGCGTATTGCCGCTGGGCCGGGCGGCGCTTGCCCACTGAAGGTGAGTGGGAGGTGGCGGCGAGCTGCGAGCCTTCGCGTGATGGCCGCTCGATCTCGGATCATAAACGTCGATATCCGTGGGGCGACGAACAGCCAACCGCTGATCGCGCAAATCTGGACTGGCGGGCGATGGGTTGCATCGAAGTTGACGCTCTGTCTGCGGGCGACAGCGCGTTCGGATGCCGCCAGATGATTGGCAACGCGTGGGAGTGGACGAGCACGGCGTTTGGCGCTTATCCGGGGTTTGTCACGGGGCCCTACAAGGAATACTCCGAGCCGTGGTTTGGCGATCACAAGGTCCTGCGCGGCGGGTGTTGGGCGACACGTTCATCGATGATTCGAAGCGCGTATCGCAACTTCTACACACCGGACCGTCGAGACGTTTGGGCAGGATTTCGTACCTGCGCGCCGTAGAATTCGCAAGCTTCCAAAGAGCCCGTGATCGATTTCATTTTCCATTTGCCATTTTCCATTTGTCATTTGTCATTTGTCATTTGCCATTTGCTAATTTCCCTATTTTCCATTTGTGATCGGTCATTGATCGACTGATGGGTCACCAGAAGACAAATGGAAAATGACAAATGACAAATGGAAAATGGAAAATAGAAAATGAGGCGACGGCCTCAGAACTCGTACGTTATGGTTCCTCCGCAATTAACATGAAAATCGGCATCGTCACGCCGGCGCCTCCAAGGTCGCGATACGGCAATCGCGTCACAGCGCTGAGATGGGCTCACATTCTGAGAAGGCTCGGACACCTGGTCAGCGTCAAGCAAGCGTACGAAGGTGAACCCTTTGACTTGTTGATCGCTCTACACTCCCACCGCAGCGCTGCTTCGATCATACGGTTTCATCGCGAACATCCAGATAAGGCGATAATAGTCGCGCTCACAGGTACTGATCTCTACGGTGACCTGGTGCGCAGCTCTCGCGCTCACGAGTCTTTGGAGTTGGCGACGCGGATCGTAGCGCTTCAGCCGAAAGCTCTTGATGTGTTGCGTCCCCTGTTGCGCGAGAAGACCCGTGTTATCCACCAGTCCGTCGCGGCGGTAACCAACAAAGCTCGTAACGAAAAAGCGCGCGGCTCATCGCCGGATGCTCGGTTGGGTTCGTCTTCGCATCGTGCTCGCTTGCTCTCATCACTAGCGCCGCGCACGTTTGACGTGTGTGTGATTGGTCATCTGCGGTGGGTGAAGGACCCGTTCCGCGCGGCGATGGCGTCTCGCCTGATGCCGGCTTCGTCTCGAGTTCGCGTAACTCAAGTTGGCGGCGCGATGACTGAGCAAGCGGCCGTTCGGGCGCGCGCGGAGATGAAGACCAACCCGCGATACCGCTGGTTAGGGGAGCTGCCGGCGTGGCGGGTGCGACGCATTCTGGAGCGGAGCAATCTTTTTGTGCTGTCGTCGCGGATGGAAGGAGGCGCCAACGCGCTGGGCGAAGCTATAGTAGCGGGGACTCCGGTCCTGGCGTCTCGCATTCCGGGTTCGGTCGGCATTCTTGGCGACGAGTATCCGGGTTACTTTGAGGTGGGAGACACGAGGGGGCTTGCGCGGCTGATGACTCGAGCCGAGACTGACCAGTCGTTCGTAGCCCAACTGAGCACGCACTGCAACCGGTTGATTCCGCTATTCGATCCCGCAAGAGAAGAAGCCGCGTGGGTGAAGCTGCTCGGGGAATTATTTTTGAGCCGTGAGGCGGCCTGGTAAAAGCTCAACGCATTGACAATAAAATACGGCACTCAGTAGAATTCAAAATCTCACGGGCCGTTAGCTCAGTTGGTAGAGCAGCTGACTCTTAATCAGCGGGTCGCAGGTTCGAGCCCTGCACGGCTCACTTTAGAATCTAACACTTAAGGCTACCGAATTGGTAGCCCTTTCTTTCATCTACAGTTTCATCTACAGGTACAACCAGACATCTACGGACAAACCCGACAGACAAATCGACAAAGGAACCCTTTCCGGCGCTTCTTGATGTGATTCTTGGGCTCTCCTTTGAGCACCAAGCAGTTCATTACCGCTTTCGTGGGGTTGGTATGAAGAAAAGGTCTGAAGTCGTTTCGCGGCTACATCGACAATAAAACTATAGCGGTCGGACTGATCCGATTCCTTGACTGCTGCAGTGTTCCATCGAACGCATTCAAGCACGAAACCGAAACCCCGTTCTCCTATAGGCGGTCGCTGTCGGACGAGCTCCGGTTAGAAGACTGTTCCGAGTGCTTAACTAGCGCTGGAGGTTAGAGAGGGATTGCGAGACGGGCGCGCCTTCAAAACACGCTTCAAAAACCTTTTTAAAAAACTTCTTGACATGCTCAAGCGGAATCCGGAGAATTGCGATTTCTTTTTCGACTCTCGTCGGGAGACTTTAGCAATGATGCTCAGAGGACACATCAAAGTCGCGATGGTCGGCCACCAACAAGTGGAGTTCCGGCCCTGTGCGCTCGCGTCCTTTGGGCTAAACGCCTGCCCGAATACGCCTTCATCGCAATTAGGCATGCAGGTTATCGGCGCGAATGACACAAGCGGCACGAAATCGGCAGAGCAAACGTTCTCCGATCATCGCCGAAGCATGCATTAATCCAGCGGGAGCGGCTCTCCCGCTCCCAAATCTCAACCAGGAATCACTAGCGAGAATTTAGGAGCGAAGCCGCTTCCGAACACATGGTCGGTTTAGGCTGCGCTCTGGTTGGAGTAAGAGAAGTTGCGTTTCGAAAGGAGGTGACACCAATGGGAATGTTCGACAACGTGATTTTGCTTGGCAAAGGCGCGGGCCTTGTTCGATGTGCGCATGGACATGTGCAAGAGGACCTCCAGACGAAAAGCCTCGAGCGTTTGCTGGATGTCTACTACGTTTACGAGCGCGTTCTTTATCGCACTACGCGGGCGGCTGAGGAACGCATCGTGAAACCGCGTGAAATGGAGGCCGGGAGGCTTAAGCTTCGGTTCGAACGCGATGCCTTTCGCTTTGCACACACGGGAGAGGTCGTAGTCTACACGCATTGCAAGGACTGCGATCCGGTTGTCTACGAGAGCGCATCATCCTTTGGCGGTCGCGTGTCCGATCGCCGAATCTGGGTCGAGTACGAATTGGATTTCCGAAAGGGCAGATTGGTGAAGACCGCCGCGCTTTCAGCCAGCACTCGCGAGGAAACGCGCGAGCAAATGCTTCGAGACGGTGTCGCGGTGCTGCCCGATGATGACCGGGTTGCTCGCAGACACCTCGAGATGCTCCGCAGGAAAGCGGACTCGGAGTGAGGGATTTCTAGTCATTAGAGAGGAAACTCTATGGACATGCAGTTACTTCAGCGCAAGTTCGGGCTCATGGGCGCGCGCGTGAAGATCGCGCCGCAAGCGCGTCTCTCACGCACAGACGCCCGGTTCACCGTAGACGTGCGATCTGACAAGAAGGGCGAGTACTTCGACATCCGCTTGCTCGAAAGCCAGCAGGTTGAGATGAACGTACTGGATGTTCGCCCCGAGATGCGTCACCTCTTGCTTATGGCTCCCGGCGGGAAGTTCCTTTGTGGACACGACGAGCGCCATTGGTTTGTCGCAGCGGTTCCTGGCAGCAATGCTTCCAACGTCAACACGGCGTTGGTAGCTTTAAAGCCCGCGGCCGTGCGTCGGGAGGAAGCAAGAAAGCGTATTCGCACCAAGGATCGCTTCCGTCGCAGAAACAATGCATTCGTTCGCCAGGGCGAGTGGTTCTTTGTGCCTGCGCCGGAACTCGCACTCGATGGGCTTCTCGTAATGCGAAACGAGCCACTAAGCCGTGGCGCGGGAAGCAAGCCGCACATGTGTGAGTACATCTACCGCAACGGCGGGCAGACTGTTTATGTTAGCCGCGAACGTCCGAACGGTATAACCGAAGCGCAGTATCATAAGCTGATCGCCGCAAATCCTCGCGCGAGGAATTGGGGCTGGCGAGTGATGAGGCGCGATATGCAGGTTTAGGCGCGTGGTCGGGTATGACATCCGGATCACAAGTCGATCCATCTCGACTGCTGGCACCGGGTATTTATGAACACAGAGAACGAGGCGCCGGCAATGCGTAACCTGGTATTCCTCGATTGAGGCTAACCCACCTTGCCGGATGTTCATCCGGCAAGGTGGGAAACTCTACGAAAGCGAAGTAGGCACAGCTCTCAGGGCGATGTTAAAAGGAAACAGGGAGTAATCAAATGAAGGGCCAGACAAAAGTGAAGCGGCCTGCATCTGCGCGCAGCGGCTGACCAAATGCGAACGCATGATGACGGACAAAGACTCTTCCAAATTACTCGAATCAGCCAGCCAAGCACTTGCGATGGTCCAGGGATCAAAACTCGTTGGCGGGCGAATAAGCGCGCGCAGACATCTGCGGCAACCCGGCCGCCCGAAAAGAAAAAATGATGCAGCGTGAAGTGATGCGGGCTAATATCGGCTCGATGGGCCGTGGCGGCACTCAATGAGAGAAGTTTCAAGGCCCTACGCGACTCCGTGTATAATGCAACTGAGTTTCGCCTGTCCATTGAGTTGTTGGGGAACTCTGGAGAATCAGCTATGTCAACCGAAACGCTGAACGAATTGATGCGGCGGGCCGAGGCCCTCACCGAGGAAGAAAAGATGCGCCTGGCTACTCACCTCGTGGACCGAACAGGGAAGAGCTTACCAAACGGATCCGATACAATCAGGGCCAGTGTCGATGCGAATGCAGTGGACCCGGAGCGCCGACTTGAACAGCAGTGGTTGTCTCAGCACGGCGCAGAATATGCAGGCCAATGGGTGGCTCTCGATGGCGATTGTTTGTTGTCCTACGGAACTGATGGTCGAGTTGTCCTGTCCGAGGCACGACGAGCCGGCGTGGTTGTTCCGTTCGTAGTGCGAGTCGATGCACCAGACGAGTTGCCATTCGGCGGATGGTGAGGATGCCCTACCACTTAAAGTTTCATTCCTTGCATAACTACGACCCGGCCAAGTCCGGCATAACCGTCCCCGTCACGTTACGCGCTGGAGGGGCCTCGGTCGCATTGAACGCTAAGATCGACACCGGTGCAACCTACTGCATCTTCCAGCGTCTTTACGGCGAACACCTTGGGCTAGATATCGAGCGCGGTCACCATCAACTCATCAGTCATCTCCTTGGCGCTGAGAGGCCGGTCAATGGCTTGGAACTCGTAATATTGGTATTCGCTCATCACGCCTCACTGGAGCTCTGCTGCTTGGCCGCGCGTCTGGCTTCCTTCCCTTCATGCGCCACGCGAACTCGCTCCTCGATTGACATCACGGTGTCAGGTGCGGTCTTACCGAATTGCTTGAGGTAAAGCTCTTCGATGAACTGCGTCAGAGGCAGCTTCCACGGCTCCTGCTTGTGGTTGTCAAGCTTGCCCAGCTTTGCTGGGTTCATTCCCAGCTCCCGCGCCATCTGCACTTGAGCATGCGACAAGTGGTAGCCTTTTCCTCGCGTCGATCCACGCCTGCATTTTCGGGTCGGGCATCTTGCTCATCTTTGGCACGAGCCCCCCTTCCTCCCGGCGGTCTTCCCAGACTATCCGCAGCCCGGACCTCGTCGATTAGGAACGCGTGCGGCCTGTTATAATACCGTTCCCCGCCTACAGCAAGCTCTCATACGGACCTGACTTATTAAAAGTTAGCCAGCAAACTTTTAATACAGATATCCATAGTAAAAGTTTCCCGTGGGCTATGAAACACCAATCACTCGGGCCAGGCCCACAGGTCACAAGAGATCAAGCTCCCGGCCAAGTATCTTTTTTACAAAGTCCCCGCCGAGCGCACTTGCGGTGATCATAGTCCTGACGCGGCCCCGGGTCTCGGCGACGGCGCCGAGCTTCTCAGCCGCGTTTATCGTAGCTTCGAATGCCATCCACACGTCATCGCTGGTGATCTCATAGCCGTAGCCCTGCACCAGCCAGTGCAGCGCAAGTAGGCCAGCATCCACAGCGAACGCCGGCCGATCGTCAGCAGAATCGCGTGCGGCGCGAGCCAGCGTCTTCGGGTCACACGGTGTCAGAGCCGCCAAGGCCAGCGCTGCGTCGTAAAGCCCAGCGTCCTTCGCGGCGGCAAACCACTTTCCTGCCTCTCCAGGTGTGGTCTTCACCAGATCCTCAAGGATCTTGCCGGCGCGCTTATGAGGATACTTTTTGGCGACCGCGCGAAAGGTTGCGACGTACGTGCCAGCTCGGTTGGCGCGCAGGCCGTAGCGCTCATACGCTTCGTCTACCAGGCCGGATGACATGAGGATCTCCTCGCACATTGCATCGATGTCGAGATCGCTGGCCCATGGGTCGCGGCACGCCTCGGCGTAGCGGACTGCTTCGGCCTTCTTGCCACTGGCGAAGAGCGCCTTAACAGCCCAGCGCTTGTATGGCCAGATCGTGTCCACATCGAGCAGCTTGACGATCTCGTCGTAGCGCTCTGCGCGATAGAGTGAACTCAGGCAAGCCGACGATCCGTGAAAGTGGCCGCGGAGATTCTTCTCCGGGCTCAGGGCCATACGCGTAGTGTTCAGCAGACCGTCGGCCCACGCCGAGGCCAGTTCCTTTGATGCGCAGAGATCCCCCCAGTGGTCAGCGAGCTGCTCGATGTACGGTATTTGGTCCGCCTCGTGCGCTGCCCACAACCGCTCAAGCCATGCATCGCGGGTCTTGGCATCCGCCGGCGCGTTCGCGACGATCGGCGCAAGCTCGGCGATGACTTTGTTGACGGTAGCGCCGATCGCTCCCGACGAGCTGTCGACATTTTCAAGCGCAGGCGAGATGCGTTCGAGAAGGCTGACAGCTCCTTCCGCTCCAATCACCCGGTTTTTGCGAGCGACCTTCTTGATCTCGCTCACGGCTTGCTTTATTCGTTGGATTGCGGGTTGCGACCTCCAGCCGAAGGAGTGACGCCGGATGCGCGCCTTGAACTCCCATTTGTGCGCTTCACTCTGTCCACCTTTGCTCTTGGCCATTCTTCCTCTCGACCACCTTGCATGTTTCACCCGGCTCATAGCAATTTGCAAGTTTTCGCACGCTTCGCATTTCCCAGGACTCGATGATGGTTATGAGACATTTGCTGGGGCATTTGGCGCGTTTTTGTCGCATTCCTAGTGTAATGGCCCCTTTGGCCCCTTGTGGCCCCAATTAGAAATATGGTGGATTTCTTGTGGGAGGCCGAATACTACCCAAACTTCCGTCGACTTGCTTGTTTAACTCCGACGAAAATAATAGTCTAGAATGATGCTATCAATGAAACGTCGGTAGTTGTGCATATCTACCGACGCTCTATTGAAGAGGAAAGCAAATAGACCAATGAGCGCTTCGGCAGAAAATGAAGGTACTCGACCTCGCCCGCAAAGGGGTCATCCTGCGTCCGCGAGACCTCCAGAGTAAGGGCCTTCCGACGGACTATCTTTGGCGACTACATAAAAAGGACAAGCTCGAAAAGGTCGGACGAGGAATGTATGCCATTCCCGGCGCTGCTCTCAGCGAGCATCAAACGGTTGTCCAGGCGGCTATGCGCCTGCCCCACGGCGTGGTATGCCTGCTTTCGGTTCTGCGCTTTCATGATCTCACTACGCAATCGCCGTTCGAAGTCTGGATGGCGATCGATGGAAAAGCGCGCTCTCCAAAGGAAGCCATCATTCCCCTGCGCATCGTCAGGTTTTCAGGCAAGGCTTTGACGGCTGGAGTTGAGTCACACTCAATCGAAGGTGTGAAGGTAAGAGTCTACAATACTGCCAAAACAATTGCGGATTGTTTCAAGTACAGGAACAAGATCGGCCTTGACGTCGCGATCGAAGCCCTCCGCGACTGCTGGCGCAAGAAACGAGCGACCGCGGACGACCTGGCACTACGCGAAGGTGTGCCGCGTTTCCCAGGTCATGAGGCCATACTTGGAATCGATAGTGTGACTCAGTCAGAAGTCAAAACCGGAACAGGCGACGCCAGGGAGTCCACAATCTTTTGTTGGATGACCTCTCTCATTTATCCTTTTCTGGCGGATAAAATAGCGGATTATTGTCCTTTTGAAAAGGATAAATCTGGAAGCGGCCCATAAAGGCCTCTGGTTATTGACGGCTATAAGCGGATTGCGGCGCTCGAACAACTGGGGCGCGACACGGTGGAGGCAGTGGTGTGGCCGCTTGCGGCCGCCGCGGCTCTCGTGCTCGAGAGCAACGCGGTAGTGTTGAGCTTGTACGAAGCTCAAATGAGTGCCTTGGCGATTTTGAGTCAACCGAGGAAGCGTTTTGTTGTCCAGATTTCAGAGTCACGACCTGGGCACTTTGCATCGATCCGCCGTTTG